>NZ_JBIAJQ010000002.1:0-13456 GCF_042872045.1 Streptomyces sp. NPDC005496 | reverse complement strand
GTCGGGGGCGCGGGGAACGGCGCGAGCAGCCACGACGGCGGTCCGGGGATTCCACGACCCCCGGTGGCGCCTCGTCGGGGGCGCGGGGAACGGCGCCCCCGGTGCCCGCACGCCGGACGAACCCGCACGAGCCCCCTCGGGCAGGAGAGAGGGCGCCCCCCGGAGCGCCACCCCCCGTACCTTTGGCGCGTGAGCACCCTCGAGCGCACCCGGTGCAGACTCCGGGCCCACCCCCTCGCCCTGGACGCGGCCCTGGCCGCCGGCGTCCTGGCCTGCATGGTGGCGGGCTCCTTCGTCGACCCGCACGGCGAGGACGGCGCGACCTGGGGCGCGCGCACTCCCGACGCCATGAGCCTGACCCTGATGGTGCTCGGCGCGGCGGCCCTGGTCTTCCGGCGCCGCGCCCCCATGGCCGTCCTCGCCGGGACCGTCGCCGTCTCCCTCGTGGAGCTCGTGACCGGCGACCCGCGCGCCCCGGTGGCGATGTCCGCCGTCGTCGCCCTCTTCACCGTGGCCTCCGCCACCGACCGCCCCACCACCTGGCGCGTCGGACTGCTCACCATGACCGTGCTGACGGCGTCCGCCATGCTCGCGGGCCCGCTGCCCTGGTACGCCCAGGAAAACCTCGGCATCTTCGCCTGGACCGGCATGGCCGCCGCCGCGGGCGACGCCGTACGCAGCCGGCGGGCCTTCGTGCACGCGATCAGGGAACGCGCCGACCGCGCGGAACGCACCCGCGAGGAGGAGGCGCGCCGCCGCGTCGCCGAGGAGCGGCTGCGCATCGCCCGCGACCTGCACGACGTCGTCGCGCACCACATCGCCCTGGTCAACGTGCAGGCGGGCGTCGCCGCGCACGTCATGGACAAGCGGCCCGACCAGGCCAAGGAGGCGCTCGGGCACGTCCGCGAGGCCAGCCGTTCGGCGCTCAACGAGCTGCGGGCCACCGTCGGGCTGCTGCGCCAGAGCGGCGATCCCGAGGCGCCGACCGAACCGGCCCCCGGCCTGAACCGCCTCGACGAACTGGCCGACACCTTCCGCAACGCCGGGCTGCCCGTGGAGGTCGCGCGGGCCGACCACGGCACCAGCCTGCCCGCCGCCGTGGACCTCGCGGCGTACCGGGTCATCCAGGAGGCCCTCACCAACGTCCGCAAGCACGCGGGCACCGACGCGAAGGCCGAGGTCAGCGTCGTACGCGTGGGGCCGAACGTCGAGGTGACCGTGCTCGACGACGGACCGGGCCAGGACCAGGGGCCGCGGGACGGCGGCGGACACGGCCTCCTCGGCATGCGCGAGCGGGTCACCGCGCTCGGCGGCACCTGCACCGCAGGTCCCCGCTACGGAGGCGGTTTCCGGGTCCATGCGATCCTTCCGGTCAAGAACCGCCCATCCGTCACGGGGGACCCCGCATGACCATCCGCGTCCTGCTCGCCGACGACCAGGCACTGCTGCGCAGCGCCTTCCGCGTCCTGGTCGACTCCGAGCCGGACATGGAGGTCGTGGGAGAGGCGTCCGACGGCGCGGAGGCGGTGCGCCTGGCGCGCGAGGAGCGGGCGGACGTGGTGCTCATGGACATCCGCATGCCGGGCACCGACGGCCTGGCCGCCACCCGGCTGATCAGCGCCGATCCCGGCCTCACGCACGTCCGCGTGGTCATGCTGACGACGTTCGAGGTCGACGAGTACGTGGTGCAGTCGCTGCGGGCGGGCGCGTCCGGGTTCCTCGGCAAGGGCTCCGAGCCCGAGGAGCTGCTGAACGCCATCCGGATCGCGGCGGGCGGCGAGGCGCTGCTGTCGCCGGCCGCCACCAAGGGACTGATCGCGCAGTTCCTCGCCCAGGGTGACCCGTCGGACGACGGGCGGGACCCGGCCCGCTCCGAGCGGCTGGACACGCTCACCGTGCGGGAGCGGGAGGTGCTGGTGCAGGTGGCCGGCGGGCACTCCAACGACGAGATCGCCGAGCGGCTGACGGTCAGCCCGCTCACCGTGAAGACGCACGTCAACCGGGCCATGGCCAAGCTGGGCGCGCGCGACCGGGCACAGCTGGTCGTGATCGCGTACGAGTCGGGGCTGGTCCGTCCGAGGGTGGACTGAGCTCCACCGCGGTGTACTGCGCCCGCAGTAGGCGCCGGACGAGGAAATGGACCTGGGGGCTACGGATCGGCTTCCGGCGATGGCTCAGGGTGTGACGTGGGGCGCTCACATGTGCCCCTCCTGCCGCTCACACCACGGAAGAGAGACCCGCCACCCATGTCCTGGCTGTCCAGATTCAGCCTCGCGCAACGGGCCCTGATCGGACTGATGTCGATCATCGCCATCGCCTTCGGGGCGATAGCGATCCCGCAGCTCAAGCAACAGTTGCTGCCCACCATCGAACTGCCCATGGTGTCCGTCCTGGCGCCGTACCAGGGTGCGTCCCCGGACGTGGTCGAGAAGCAGGTCGTCGAGCCCATCGAGGACAACCTCGAATCCGTCGACGGCATCACCGGTGTCACCTCCACGGCGAGCGAGGGCAACGCCGTGATCATGGCGTCCTTCGACTACGGCAACGACACCAAGCAGCTCGTCGCCGACGTCCAGCAGGCCGTCAACCGCGCCCGCGTCCAGCTCCCGGACGACGTGGACCCGCAGGTCGTCGCCGGTTCGACGGACGACATGCCGACGGTGGTCCTCGCCGTCACCTCCGGCAAGGACCAGCAGGCCCTCTCCGACCAGCTCGACCGGACCGTCGTCCCGGCGCTGAAGGACATCGACGGCGTCGGCCAGGTCACCGTCGACGGCGTCCGCGACCTCCAGGTCACGGTCACCCCGGACGACCGGAAGCTCGCGAAGGCCGGGCTCACCCCGGCGGCTCTCGGCCAGGCGCTCCGCGCGGGCGGCGCGACCGTCCCGGCGGGCTCCTTCGACGAGGACGGCGCCAACCGCACCGTCCAGGTCGGCGGCGGCTTCACGTCGCTGAAGCAGATCGAGGAACTCAGGGTCACCGGCGAGGGCGTGCGGAAGCCGGTGCGCCTCGCCGACGTGGCGACGGTCCGGCAGGAGCAGGCGAAGGCCGACTCCATCACGCGTACGGACGGCCGGCCCAGCCTCGCGGTCATGGTCACCATGGACCACGACGGCAGCGCGGTCGCCATCTCCGACGCCGTCCAGGACAAGCTGCCGGACCTGCGGAGCGACCTCGGCTCGGGGGCGACGATCACCGTCGTCAGCGACCAGGGCCCGGCGGTCTCCAAGTCCATCAAGGGACTGACCACCGAGGGCGCCCTCGGTCTGCTCTTCGCGGTCCTCGTCATCCTGGTCTTCCTGGCGTCGGTGCGCTCGACGCTGGTCACCGCGGTGTCCATCCCGCTGTCGGTGGTGCTGGCCCTGATCGTCCTGTGGACCCGCGACCTGTCGCTCAACATGCTGACGCTGGGCGCGCTCACCATCGCCATCGGCCGCGTCGTCGACGACTCGATCGTGGTCCTGGAGAACATCAAGCGCCATCTCGGCTACGGCGAGGAGCGCGAGGAGGCGATCCTCAAGGCGGTGCGCGAGGTCGCGGGCGCCGTCACCTCCTCCACCCTCACCACGGTCGCCGTCTTCCTGCCGATCGGGCTCACCGGCGGCATGGTGGGCGAGCTGTTCGGCTCGTTCAGCCTTACGGTCACGGCCGCCCTGCTGGCGTCGCTGCTGGTCTCGCTGACGGTGGTGCCGGTCCTGTCGTACTGGTTCCTGCGCGCCCCCAAGGGCACCCCGGAGGACGCCGACGAGGCCCGCCGCGAGGCGGAGGAGAAGGAGGCACGCAGCCGTCTGCAGCGGTTCTACGTCCCCGTCCTGCGCTTCGCGACCCGTCGCCGGCTGACGAGCGTGGCGATCGCGGTCGTCGTCCTCGTCGGCACGTTCGGCATGGCGCCGCTGCTCAAGACGAACTTCTTCGACCAGGGCGACCAGGAAGTCCTCACCGTCAAGCAGGAGTTGAAGCCGGGCACCAGCCTGGCGGCGACCGACGCCGCGGCGCGCAAGGTCGAGAAGATGCTCGACGATGTCGACGGCGTCAAGGACTACCAGGTCACCATCGGCTCGTCCGGCTTCCTCGCGGCCTTCGGCGGCGGCACGGACACCAACCAGGCCTCGTACCAGGTCATGCTGAAGGACTCCGCGTCGTACGAGGACGTCCAGGACCGCATCGAGAAGGGGCTCGGCAAGCTCTCCGGGACCGGCACGACCACCGTCGCGGCCGGTGACGGCTTCGGCAACCAGGACCTCAGCGTGGTCGTGAAGGCGGCCGACGGCGACGTCCTGCGCGAGGCGGCCGAGCAGGTCCGCGCCGAGGTGGCGGAGCTGGACCACGTCACGGACGTCACCAGCGACCTGTCGCAGAGCGTGCCGCGGATCTCGGTGAAGGCCAACTCCAAGGCGGCCGCGGCCGGGTTCGACGACAGCACCCTCGGTGCCGCCGTCGCCCAGGCGGTCCGGGGCACCACCAGCGGCAAGGCGATCCTGGACGACACCGAGCGGGACGTCGTCATCAGGTCGGCGAAGCCCGCCGACACCCTCGCCGAGCTGAAGGGCCTGCGGCTCGGCGCCGTGAAGCTCGGCGACATCGCCACCGTGAAGCTGGTCGACGGCCCGGTCTCGATGACCCGGATCGACGGTCAGCGGGCGGCCACCGTCACGGCGAAGCCGACGGGGGACAACACCGGCGCGGTCAGCGCGGACCTGACGGCGAAGCTTGACAAGCTGAAGCTGCCGGCCGGCGCGACGGCGGAGATCGGCGGGGTCTCGCAGGACCAGGACGACGCGTTCGCGTCCCTCGGCCTCGCGATGCTCGCGGCGATCGCGATCGTCTTCATGCTGCTGGTCGCGACGTTCCGTTCACTGGTCCAGCCGCTGATCCTGCTCGTGTCCATCCCGTTCGCGGCGACCGGCGCGATCGGCCTGCTGGTCGTCACCGGCACCCCGATGGGCGTCCCGGCGATGATCGGCATGCTGATGCTCATCGGCATCGTGGTCACCAACGCGATCGTGCTGATCGACCTGATCAACCAGTACCGGCGGCAGGGGTACGGCGTCGTCGAGGCCGTGCTGGAAGGCGGCCGGCACCGGCTGCGCCCGATCCTGATGACGGCGCTGGCGACGATCTTCGCCCTGCTCCCGATGGCGCTCGGCGTCACCGGTGAGGGCGGCTTCATCGCCCAGCCGCTGGCCGTGGTCGTCATCGGCGGCCTGATCACGTCGACCCTGCTCACCCTGCTCCTCGTCCCGACGCTCTACGCGATGATCGAGCTCCGCAAGGAGCGCCGGGCGAAGAAGAGGGCGGCGAAGCGCGCGGACAAGGCCGGCGTCCCGCCGCAGTCCTCCGCGCGGTCCGACGCCGAGGACCCGGAACCCGCCCAGGTCTGACCCGTCAGTCACCGCACACGAACGGGGCGCCCCTCCACAAGGAAGGGCGCCCCGTTCGGCGTGTACGCGCAGTGCGAGGGCTACGGCAGGGCCAGCATCCGCTCCAGCGCCAGCTTGGCGAACGCCTCCGTCTCCTTGTCCACCTCGATGCGGTTGACGAGGTTGCCCTCGGCCAGGGACTCCAGGGTCCAGACCAGGTGCGGGAGGTCGATGCGGTTCATGGTCGAGCAGAAGCAGACCGTCTTGTCGAGGAAGACGATCTCCTTGCCCTCGGGGGCGAAACGGTTCGCCAGGCGGCGGACCAGGTTCAGCTCCGTACCGATCGCCCACTTCGAGCCGGCCGGGGCCGCCTCCAGCGCCTTGATGATGTACTCCGTGGAGCCCACGTAGTCCGCGGCGGCCACGACCTCGTGCTTGCACTCCGGGTGGACCAGGACGTTCACGCCGGGGATCCGGGCCCGTACGTCCTCCACCGACTCCAGCGAGAAGCGGCCGTGGACGGAGCAGTGGCCGCGCCACAGGATCATCTTGGCGTCGCGCAGCTGCTCGGCGGTCAGACCGCCGTTCGGCTTGTGCGGGTTGTAGAGGACGCAGTCCTCCAGGGACATCCCCATGTCGCGGACGGCGGTGTTGCGGCCGAGGTGCTGGTCGGGCAGGAACAGCACCTTCTCGCCCTGCTCGAAGGCCCACTCCAGCGCCTTCTTAGCGTTCGACGAGGTGCAGATCGTGCCCCCGTGCTTGCCGGTGAAGGCCTTGATGTCCGCCGACGAGTTCATGTACGACACGGGCACGACCTGCTCGGCGACGCCGGCCTCGGTCAGCACGTCCCAGCACTCGGCGACCTGCTCGGCCGTCGCCATGTCGGCCATCGAGCAGCCGGCGGCGAGGTCGGGCAGGACGACCTTCTGGTCGTCGGAGGTCAGGATGTCCGCGGACTCGGCCATGAAGTGCACACCGCAGAAGACGATGTACTCGGCCTCCGGGCGGGCGGCCGCGTCCCGGGCCAGCTTGAACGAGTCACCTGTGACGTCGGCGAACTGGATGACCTCGTCGCGCTGGTAGTGGTGGCCGAGCACGAAGACCTTGTCCCCGAGCTTCTCCTTGGCCGCGCGGGCGCGCTCCACCAGGTCCGGGTCGGACGGGGAGGGCAGGTCGCCGGGGCACTCGACGCCGCGCTCGCTGCGCGGGTCGGCCTCGCGGCCGAGCAGCAGCAGGGCGAGAGGCGTCGGCTGTACGTCGAGCTCCTGGGGCTGGGCGGTGGTCACCACACGCACCCTTTCTGTTCTGCGGCTCGCCGGATCGTTCGACCGTTCCGGCGGGACATGTGGGACAAGCCTTCTCGTCTAAATGACGCTATCTATGATAACTGCTTCACGTCACGTTGACGATGCCCATAGCGTCGATGTGACGTGAATCCCGGCGGGCGTTGTCCACAGGCGCTGTCCGCGTCCCCCGCGCATGTGCGAGCATGAAGAGCAGAGAAGCGAAAAGACACGCATCGGCCCGGAATGAATCCGCGGCCCCGCCGGTTGGAACCGTCGGCAAGCAGTCTCCGTACAACCCGGGAGAGAAGCAGATGTCCGTATCGGACGAGACCACCACCGTGAGCGACGGCATCATCCTGTCCGACGCCGCCGCGGCCAAGGTCAAGGCCCTGCTCGACCAGGAAGGCCGTGAGGACCTGGCGCTGCGCGTCGCCGTTCAGCCCGGCGGCTGCTCCGGCCTGCGCTACCAGCTCTTCTTCGACGAGCGCTCCCTCGACGGCGACGTCGTCAAGGACTTCGGCGGCGTCAAGGTCGTCACCGACCGCATGAGCGCCCCGTACCTGGGCGGTGCCTCCATCGACTTCGTGGACACCATCGAGAAGCAGGGCTTCACGATCGACAACCCGAACGCGACCGGCTCCTGCGCCTGCGGCGACTCCTTCAGCTAGCCGGCCTCCCGGCTGGGCGCAGCCGGTGGTGCGGCCCGGTCGTACGCCAGGACACATGACGAAGGCGGCGTCCCCGACAGGGACGCCGCCTTCGTGTGTCCGCGGACCGGTCTCCGGTCACGACCGGGACCTCCCGGTGTCGCGACCCGGCCCTGGCACGTCACCCGGTCCTGCCGTCGTCCCGCGCCGGGCGTCACCGGGACCGGCCGGACGTCACCGGGGGCTCGCGCTGCCCTCGGGTGTGGTCACCTTGCCCTCCCGGACCTCCTTGCCGTCCGTCCCCACGACCTCACGGCCGTCGAGCGGCGCGTCCAGGTGGACCGTCTGCCGGAACACCTTCGCGATCAGGATGCACGCCTTGCCCCGGTGCGGCTTCTCGGTCACGGCGACCTCCACCTTCCCCGAGGTCTCCTTCGCGGTGGCCGAGTAGTCGGCGCAGACCCCGCCCGTGAAGCTCACGGTCAGGTCCTTGCCCTTCGCGGTGTACCCCTGCACCCGCACGTCCCGCTCGGCCGGCTGCGAGGTCGGCTCGTCACCGGGTCCGGTCGGCCGCGGACTCGGCTGCTCCGTGGGGGTCCCGGCCGGATCGGGCGACGCCAGATACCGCGGGTCGACGGCCGGATGCGTCACCGTGAACCCGTCCTTCGCCCCCTCGGTCCGCACCTCGAACAGCCAGGACGGCACCAGGGCCTGCCGGCCGTCCACGAAGTGCGAGGCGAGCCCGAAGACGGCCTTCTCGACGGTCACCGACTGCCGCTCGGGCGTCGCCGCCGACCGCTCGCAGGGAGTCTCGTCGCGGTCCTTCAGCGGTACGGGGCTCGCGCAGCCCCCGATGCCCTTGCGCCCGCCCTCCGGCGCCGACCCGTTCATCAGGTCCAGCGTCCGGCGCGCCCCGATCACGGGATACGTGTCGCCCTTCACCGGCGCCTTCAGCTGGCCGCTGCCGCCCACCACCCGGCTGTCCGTGCCCACCTGGATACCGGTCGTCCAGCCGTACGTCGGCAGGTCGCCGACCCGCGGCTCGGCGTTCACGACGCGGACGGCGCCCATGAGCTGCCGCGCGTCGAGCTTCGCGTCGTCCTGCCCGACCGCCTTCAGCACCGGCGCCGCGGCCTTCCTCGCGGCGGCCTCGCCCACCGGGTTCCCGTTCCCGGAGCCCCGCGCGCTCCCGCACCTGACGGCGCTCCCGCAGTCGTCGGTGCCGGGCGCGTACCGGCTGAACGTCCAGGTCCCCGGCGCCCGCCTGTTCACCTGGAGGCCCGGTCCCGAGCCGTCCTTGTCCTGTCCCACCTTCCAGGTCTCCCCGGCGAGGCTCGGTGTGCCCGCGAGACCGAGAGCCTTCGCCAGCCGGGCTACCTCGCCCTCGGTGACCTGGCCCTTCGCCCGGTACACGGGCGCGGAGTCCGGGCCGCCGGGCAGCTCACCGTCCGCGCGGTAGGTCACGCCGTACGGGTCGGGCTCACCGGGCGCGATGCCCTCGCTGTCCCCGGCGCCGCCCTCCGTGTAGCCGTCCAGGACCAGTGGCGGGGGAGTGCCGTCGCCGCCCGCGCCGGCCGTGCTCCGGTCGTCGCCGTCGGAGGCGGTCGTGGCGACGTACGCCCCGCCGCCGCCGACCAGCAGCACCGCGGCCGCGACCGAGACGACGGCCACCGGGGAGTGCCGGCGGCGCGTCCCGGCCGTACCGGAGGCGTCCTCGGTGGGTTCGGTCGCGTCGTTGTCGGGTCGCTCGGTGCTCACCGCATCGCTCCTTCGGATCCGCTGCTGTCCCTGATGACCCGGCCCTGTCAAAGGCGGATGCTCAGGGGTCGTATACCCCGTCCCCTCGACGGGGGACGGCGATGAGACGCAGCGGGGGAGCGCACGGTTCCCTCCCGGGCGCCGGGCCCGGTCCGGCCGGTGCCGTCAGTCGCCGTAGTCGGACATCGCGTCCAGCAGCCGGGCGGAGGTGGAGGGGACGGTCACGCCGTGGATCAGGGACGGGGAGACGGGCAGGGGGGCGGCCTGGTCGGGTGCCGCCCAGTGCCCGGCCATGCGGGCGCAGTCGCCGCGCAGCGACGCCAAACCGCCTTCGAGGTCGAGCGGGGCGGAACCGTGGACCTTGAGGTTCGTCATAGGGGCACCGTATGCACGGGCGCGGCACGAAGAAAGATCTACTATCGGGTAGTTTTGCCCGCTTCAGGGCGGCCGGTCCACCGGGTAGCGTGAACTGTCAGCCCCTCCCTCCCGCAGGAGCGTGTCCTCGCCGTGCGTATCGCAGTCACCGGCTCCATCGCCACCGACCACCTCATGACCTTCCCCGGCCGTTTCGCCGACCAGCTCGTCGCGGACCAGCTGCACACGGTCTCCCTCTCCTTCCTGGTCGACAACCTCGACGTGCGCCGGGGCGGAGTGGGCGCGAACATCGCCTTCGGAATGGGCCAGCTGGGTACGTCACCGGTCCTGGTCGGCGCCGCCGGCTCCGACTTCGGCGAGTACCGCGCCTGGCTGGAGCGCCACGGCGTCGACACCGCGTCCGTGCGCATCTCCGAGGTGCTGCACACCGCCCGCTTCGTCTGCACGACCGACGCCGACCACAACCAGATCGGCTCCTTCTACACCGGAGCGATGAGCGAGGCCCGCCTCATCGAGCTCAAGTCGGTGGCGGACCGGGTCGGCGGTCTCGACCTCGTCCTGATCGGCGCGGACGACCCCGAGGGGATGCTGCGCCACACCGAGGAGTGCCGCTCCCGCGGGATCCCGTTCGCGGCCGACTTCTCGCAGCAGATCGCCCGGATGAACGGCGACGAGATCCGGATACTGCTGGACGGCGCCACGTACCTCTTCTCCAACGAGTACGAGAAGGGCCTCATCGAGTCCAAGACCGGCTGGAGCGACGAGGAGATCCTCGGCAAGGTCGGCCACCGCGTGACGACGCTCGGCTCGCGCGGCGTGCGCGTCGAGCGCGCCGGCGAGGACCCGATCGAGGTCGGCTGCCCCGAGGAGGAGCGCAAGGCCGACCCCACGGGCGTCGGCGACGCGTTCCGCGCGGGCTTCCTGTCCGGCCTGGCCTGGGGCGTCTCGCTGGAGCGCGCCGCCCAGGTCGGCTGCATGCTCGCCACCCTGGTCATCGAGACCGTCGGCACCCAGGAGTACCAGCTGCGCCGCGCCCACTTCATGGACCGCTTCACCAAGGCGTACGGCCACGAGGCCGCCGCCGACGTCCAGGCGCACCTCGCCTAGCGGCCGCGGACGGGAGCCCCGCCGGATGACACCGTCATCCGGCGGGGCTCCCGTATGTCCTGCCGTTCCGTCACCCGGCGGCCCCCGCGCGACCGGGCGTCACGACAGGCGGCGCACCACGTAGGCCGAGCCCCGGTCCGCGGGCTCCTCGCCGACGTACTCCTGCCCGCGCATCTCGCACCACGCCGGGATGTCGAGCCGGGCGGCCTCGTCGTCCGCGAGGACCCGGACGGTGCCGCCGACCGGTACGTCGCCGATGACCTTGGCCAGTTCGATGACGGGGATGGGGCAGCGCCGGCCCAGCGCGTCCACCACGACGGAGTCCGACGCGGCGGGCGTCTTCGTCGGCCCGGCGGGGGCGCCCAGCTTCTCGCGGACCGCGGAGACCGTGCCCGGCAGCACCGACAGGAAGCGCTCGACCTCCTCCGCTGAGGTGCCCGGCGGCAGCGACACCCGGACGTTGCCCTCGCTGAGCACGCCCATCGCCTTCAGGACGTGGCTCGGGGTCAGCGTGCTGCTCGTGCACGAGGAGCCCGACGAGACCGAGAAGTCCGCCCGGTCCAGCTCGTGCAGCAGAGTCTCCCCGTCGACATAGAGACAGGAGAAGGTGACGATGCCCGGCAGCCGGTGGACCGGGTCGCCGACCACCTCCACGTCGGGGACCAGCACGGGGACCCGGGCCCGGATCCGCTCCGTCAGTTCCCGCAGCCGGGCCGCCTCCGCGGCCGCCTCGGCCCGTACGGCGCGCAGCGAGGCCGCCGCGGCCACGATCGCGGGGATGTTCTCGAACCCGGCCGCCCGGCCCGACTCGCGCTCGTCCACCGGCCCTTGTGGCGCGAACCGGACACCCTTGCGCACGGCGAGCACCCCGACCCCCGCGGGCCCGCCCCACTTGTGGGCACTCGCCGCGAGCAGGGACCAGGCGCCTTCCACGGGACCCCAGCCCAGCGACTGCGCCGCGTCCACCAGCAGCGGTACGCCCGACTCCCCGCACGCCTGTGCGACCTCGGCCACCGGCTGCACGGTGCCCACCTCGTGGTTGGCCGACTGCAGACACGCGAGCGCGGTGTCGGGACGCAGCCCGGCAGCGAAGGCCTCGGCGGAGACGGCACCGGAACGCCGTACCGGGACTCGGGTCACCGTCCCGCCGCCCGACTCGTGGAGCTCGGCCGAATGGAGCACCGAAGAGTGTTCGACCGCTGACACGATCAGGTGGCGTCCGACGCGCCGCCGGCCCCCGAGGGCGCCCGCGACCGCCGTGTGCACGGCCCGCGTCCCCGACGAGGTGAAGGACAGCTCGTCGGGGCGGCAGCCCACCGCATCCGCGGTCGCCTCGCGGGCGGCGTCGAGCAGCAGCCGGGCCCGCCGCCCCTCGCGGTACAGCCGGGCCGGGTCGGCCCACCCCTCGTCGAGGGAGGCCTGCAGGGCCTGGCGGGCGACGGGGTGCAGAGGTGCGGACGACGCGGCGTCGAAGTAGGACACGCCCACACGCTAACTCTTCCGTGACCCGTCCGGAGAGAGCGTCAGAAACGGCCGGAGCGGGGCATTCCGGAGCTTCCCGGAGTGCTCTTCGGGGCGAACGACACCCCTTCGGGGTGCC
The DNA here is from genome assembly GCF_042872045.1 of Streptomyces sp. NPDC005496. Lineage (NCBI taxonomy): Bacteria > Bacillati > Actinomycetota > Actinomycetes > Kitasatosporales > Streptomycetaceae > Streptomyces > Streptomyces sp. NPDC005496. The sequence goes on along the minus strand of NZ_JBIAJQ010000002.1, from coordinate 1,323 downwards.
CGACGGCGCGTTGGGCACCCTCCCCGCGCGACCCCAAATAGCGTCCAGTAGGGTTTGGTCCGCATAAACATCCAAACCCCTGCCCGACGCAGGGCGGCGACCGACCAGCGAGAAGGCCGCAGCCGACCGCGCGGGCGAGACTCTCGGGAAGGCGCTACGTGAGTCCCAACGGCTCCGACCGCTCGCCGCGGCGCCCGATGCGGCGGAAGCTGCTGCAGGCACTGACTGCGGGCCTGGTCCTGGCGACCGCCACCGGTTGCACATACAAGGACTTCCCCCGCCTTGGTATGCCCACCCCGACCACGGAAGAGGCTCCGCGGATCCTCTCCCTGTGGCAGGGGTCGTGGGCGGCCGCGCTCGCCGTTGGCGTGCTGGTGTGGGGCCTGATCCTGTGGAGCGCCATGTTCCACCGGCGCAGCCGCACCAAGGTCGAAGTTCCCCCGCAGACCCGGTACAACATGCCCATCGAGGCGCTGTACACGGTGGTCCCGCTCATCATCGTCTCCGTGCTGTTCTACTTCACAGCCCGCGACGAGTCGAAGCTCCTCAGTCTCGACAAGAAGCCCGACGTGACTGTCAACGTCGTGGGCTATCAGTGGAGCTGGGGCTTCAACTACATCGAGAACGTCGACGGTTCCACCGGGAACGCGAAGACCGACAAGAACCTGGCCGCGATCCCGCGCAAGTACAAGGACGACTTCCCGGCGAACGCCGGCGGCGTCTACGACGTCGGTACGCCCGGCACGGTGAACCCGCAGACCAAGAACCCCGGCCCGACCCTCTGGCTCCCCAAGGGCAAGACGGTCCGGTTCGTCCTCACCTCGCGTGACGTCATCCACTCCTTCTGGGTGGTGCCGTTCCTGATGAAGCAGGACGTCATCCCGGGGCACACCAACTCCTTCCAGGTGACCCCCAACAAGGAGGGCACCTTCCTGGGCAAGTGCGCCGAGCTCTGCGGCGTCGACCACTCCCGGATGCTGTTCAACGTGAAGGTCGTCTCTCCCGAGCGCTACGAGGCCCACCTCAAGGAGCTCGCCGAGAAGGGGCAGACCGGTTACGTCCCGGCCGGCATCGAGCAGACGGACCACGAGAAGAACCGGGAGAGCAACGTACTGTGAGCATCCTCAACGAACCTCAGGGTGCTGCCGGGGCGGACGCTGAGCACTACCAGAACGAGGTGCCGGTCCGGCGCAGGCAGCCCGGCAACGTCGTGGTCAAGTGGCTCACCACCACCGACCACAAGACGATCGGCTCGCTGTACCTGATCACGTCGTTCGCGTTCTTCTGCATCGGTGGCGTCATGGCGCTGCTGATGCGTGCGGA
>NZ_JBIAJQ010000001.1:878787-1040093 GCF_042872045.1 Streptomyces sp. NPDC005496 | reverse complement strand
GGTTGATAGGCCAGATCTGGAAGGCGGGCAACCGCTGGAGGTGACTGGTACTAATAGGCCGAGGGCTTGTCCTCAGTTGCTCGCGTCCACTGTGTTGGTTCTGAAACCACGAACAACCGTCGTAGCTATGCCACGGCTCCGGTTGACAGTTTCATAGTGTTTCGGTGGTCATAGCGTGAGGGAAACGCCCGGTTACATTCCGAACCCGGAAGCTAAGCCTTACAGCGCCGATGGTACTGCAGGGGGGACCCTGTGGGAGAGTAGGACGCCGCCGAACAAATTTTAATAGAGCTGGTCCCCGAACTTCGGTTCGGGGACCAGCTCTTTTTTGTTGTGCGTCACTTGTCGTTCACGTTGCGCGACCACCATCCGAGGCATGGGTACTGCTGCAATGCTCAGGGCCGCGGGTGTCGGCGCCGGTGACGAGGTCGTCGTGCCGGCCTTCGGGAACGTCGAGGTCGCCGAGGCCGTCACCCTCACCGGGGCGACGCCCGTGTTCGCCGACATAGACCCGACGACGTACTGCCTCGACGCACTGGCGGTCGAGTACGCGGTGACCTCGCGGACCGCCGCCGTCGTCGTGGTGCACCGGTTCGGACGGCCGGCTGCCGTGGCTCCGCTGCACGCGCTCGGGCAGCGGCACGGCCTCCTCGTACTGGAACACGGGGAGTCCGAGGCGCCGTACGACGAGATCGCCCAGCGCAGGGCGCGGGCCTCGTACCTCGACTCCAGGCTCAGCGGGGTGCGGACGCCGGACGGCGGTGACGGGCACACCTACCAGCAGTACGTCGTGCGCGTGCCCGGCAACGGGCGGCCGGACCGGGACGCTTTCGCGCGGGCGGTGCGGGCCAGGGGAGTCGACTGCCGGGTGCCCGTGAAGACGCCGGTGCACCGCATGCCCGTCTTCCGTCGCGACGTGTGCCTTCCCGAGACCGAGAGGGCCGCGGACGAGACACTCGCGCTGCCCGTGGACGCGTCCCTGACCAAGCGCGAGATGCAGCGCATCGTGTCCTCGTGCAATGCGCTCGGGGGACTGCTTCAGCCGGCCTTCTGATTCGGCCGGACTGGTTGGGACCACCCCGCTGTTCGGGGTATGATCTATTCCGTTGCCGCGAGGGAAACCTCGAAAAGGCGACCGGCCCCCCTAGCTCAGTCGGCAGAGCGTCTCCATGGTAAGGAGAAGGTCAACGGTTCGATTCCGTTGGGGGGCTCCGAAAGAAAAGGCCTCCGCCCATTCGGGTGGGGGGCCTTTCTGCATTGCCCGGACTTCCGGGAGTCCGGAAATCCGGGCTTTTCGGTCAGTCCTTCTGGAGTCCTGGAACACGCATCGCGAGAATCGCCATGTCGTCGGACGGGGCGTCGGACGCGAACCGCTCCACGGCGCGCATGATGCGGGCCGCCACCGCGCCCGCCGTCAGCCCGGTGCAGGTGGTCAGCACGTCGGCCAGGCCGTCGTCGCCGAGCATGCGGGTGCCCTCACGGCGTTCGGTGACGCCGTCCGTCACGCACAGGAGCACGTCGCCGGGATCCAGCGTCACCGTCTCCTCGTACAGCTCCAGGTCGTCCATGACGCCGAGGAGCGGCTGCGGTTCCGCGGCGGGCTCGACCGTGCCGTCCTGGCGCAGGCGGAGCGGCAGCGGGTGCCCGGCGCAGACCACCTTCAGCACCGCCGAGCCGTCCTCCTGGGGCCACAACTCGCCGTACAGCAGCGTCAGGAAGCGGCTGCGGGCGCCCTCGTCGAGGATCGCGGAGTTCAGGCGCTCCAGGACCGCGGGACCGCCGAAGCCCTCGCGGGCCAGGAGCCGCAGTGCGTGCCGGGCGAGGCCGGTGACCGCCGCCGCCTCCGGGCCCGTACCGCACACGTCGCCGATGGCGAAGCCGTAGGCGCCGTCGCGGATCGGGAAGACGTCGTAGAAGTCGCCGCCGACCTCGTTGCCCTCGCCGGCCGCTCGGTAGATGACCTCGACCTCGACGCCGTCGATCACGGGGAGCTCGGGCGGCAGGAGGCTGCGCTGGAGGGACTGGCTGATCGCCGTGCGCTCCGAGTACAGGCGGGCGTTGTCCAGGGCCAGGGCCGCGCGGCGGCTCAGGTCCTCGGCGAGTTCCAGGATCTCCTGGCGGAAGTGCTCGTCCGACGGCTTGCCGAGGGTGAGCATGCCGATGACGCGGTTGCGGGCCACCAGGGGCAGCACGACGGTCTCGCCGCCGACCGCCGCGGCCGTCGCGAGCGTCGTGCCGATGCCCGAACCCACCGATGGGGACTCGCCGAGGCCGAGGCTGCGCATGGAGGTGCGCAGCGCCGCCTGGTGGGCCGCCTCGGCCGGGGCCGACCAGACGCGGGCGCCCGGCGTGGGCACCGGGTCGGGCGGGTCGATCTTGGAGAGCAGCGCCTTGAGGCCGTCGATGCGCTCCTCGTCCTCGTGCAGGACGTACGAGAGGTAGGGGTCCGAGGACTGGTCGGCGATCGTGTAGACCGCGCACCAGGTGGCCAGCGTCGGGACCGTCATCTGGGCCATGAGGGCCAGCGTCTGGTCGCGGTCCAGGGTGCCGGCGAGGAGGTCGGAGGCCTCGACGAGGAAGGACAGCGAACCGCGGCGCAGGCGCTCCAGTTCGCCGAGGCGGGCGGACTCGACGGCCAGCGCGATGCGGTCGGCGGCGAACTGCAGGCGCAGCGCCTCCTCGTTCGAGTACCGGCCCGGCGCCTCCGCGGCGACGCCGAGGGAGCCGGTGAGGCGGCCCTCGACCTTCAGCGGGACGGTGACGACCGAGCGCATGCCGGTGCCGTTGAGCAGCGGGACCGCGCCCGGGACGGCCGAGAGGTCGTCGTGGACGGCCGGCATCCGGGCCGAGCCGTAGCGCCCGGGGCCCGCTTCGACGGGGACGCGGGCGAAGCGCTGGCGGGCGGAGGGCAGGCCGGTGGAGGCGCGTACCTCGAGTTCCGTCTCGTCGTCGGTGGCGAGGAGCAGGAAGGCGGAGTCGGCGTCGAGCATGTCGCGGGCGCGCTCCACCGTGCGCTGGAGGAGGCCGTCCAGGTCGTCCGGGGCGGGGGAGCCGATGAAGACCTCGAACGGGTCGGTGGTCTGGCCCTCGGCCATCGTGCCGGAGTCGGGGGAGGCGCCGCGCAACGGCGTCTGGAGGACGGCCCGTTCGTGGTTGCGGACCAGGAGGCAGACCGTGGAGGGCTCGCCTCCGGTGTCGCGGACGCGGAGGTGGGAGGCGTACACGGCGGTCACGCGGCCGTCGGCGCCCCGCAGGCCGTAGCTGCCCTCCCAGCGCGAGAGCTGGAGGGCCTCGACGATGCCGGTGCTGGTGCCCGGCGTGTGCGGCCAGGCGGCGAGGTCGGTGAGCGGTTTGCCGGTGACCTGCTCGGCCGTGTACCCGAAGAGCTCCTCGGCGTCCTCGTTCCACGCCGTGATGGCGCCGACGCGGTCGATCTGGACGACGGCGACGCGTACGCGGCCGTCGGCGAGCGGGAGGAGGGCGGCGGGCAGGGACGGGCCGGCGGTGCGGGTGCCCACCGCGCGTTCGGGCAGGTCGAGCTGGAACCAGACCTGCTTCTGGGTGGGCGTGTAGTCGACGCCCCAGCGGTCGGCCAGGGCGGCGCAGAGCTGGAGGCCGCGGCCGCCCTCGCGGTCGGGGCTGCCCATGTTCGCGACGGAGCCCTGGAGTGGGATCTCGCGTTCGGGGTAGCGATCCGCCACCTCGATACGTACGCCGTCGTCGCTGCGCAGACACAGGACGTCCGCGGACGTGCCGGCGTGCACCACGGCGTTCGTGACCAGTTCACTGGTGAGGACCACGGCGTCGTCGACGACATCGGCGAAGCCCCAGCCCTGGAGGGTGTCACGGACGAAGGCGCGGGCGGTCGCGACCGATCGCCCCAAGGGCTCGAAGCTGGCGGCCGCGCGCGCGGTGATCACAGATCTCCTTGTCCGGTTGTCGGCGTGCACGGATGCGGGGTCGACTCGCTCCTGCCGGGGCAGGGGCTGGTTCCCCGTCGGCCGGGGATCCCGGGGCGCTTCCCCAGGATGCAGTCCGGTGGTCATGGTGCGGCGCCCCTCCGATGCCTGCCCGCTCGTGCTCGTGCCACCGCCCAGTCCGGACGGAACCGGCGTGGCTGGACAGCCGCATGCAAGGTTACTTACCTTCGCCGCCCGTGCGGATGCCGGTCGCCAGTGTTTCCGTCCAGAGGGTGTGCGGACGATGTGCGAAGCTGCCGAACTGTTATGGCCTGGTTCGGTCGGGGTGAAACACTGGGCAGGCTCCATGGGAAGGTCCGGGCAGGCAGAGGGCCTTTCCGAGTATGCCGAGCGGAAGCCCGCCCGGTACACCGAGTGGAAGTACTGAGCACGCAGAGCAGTAATGGTCGACCCCTGCGGGAGGGACACAGTGGAGTCTGGCGCAGCGACGCGGGGCACGAAGACGCGCGCGAAGGGCGGACAGTCCCCGAGCAACGAGCGGAAACCGAGGGGTGGGACCACCGCGGTGGACACGGCTGCCCTGAACCGGCTGCTGACGGCCCTGGTCTCGATGCGGGACGGCAATTTCCGCAAGCGGCTGACCGTCTCGGGCGACGGTGTGATGTCCGAGATCGCGGCCGTCTTCAACGAGGTGGCCGACCGGAACCTGCACCTCACGGGTGAGCTGTCGCGGGTGCGGCGCATGGTCGGGCGTGAGGGCAAGCTCACGGAGCGGCTGGAGACGGGGGCCTGCGAGGGTTCCTGGGCGGCCGCGATCGACGCGTCGAACGCCCTGGTCGACGATCTCGTACGGCCGGTCGCCGAGGTCGGCCGGGTGCTGTCCGCGGTGGCGGAGGGCGATCTGTCGCCGCGTATGGAGCTGCGGGCGCAGGCGCCGGACGGGAACGGACATCCGCTGCGGGGGGAGTTCCTGAAGGTCGGGCGCACGGTCAACAACCTGGTCGACCAGCTGTCCACGTTCACCGACGAGGTGACGCGGGTGGCCAGCGAGGTGGGCACCGAGGGCAAGCTGGGCGGGCAGGCCCGGGTGCGCGGGATGTCCGGTTCGTGGAAGGACCTCACGGACTCCGTCAACACGATGGCGTATCGCCTGACCGCCCAGGTACGGGACATCGCGCTCGTCACGACGGCGGTGGCCAAGGGTGATCTGTCCCGGAAGGTCACGGTTCACGTGGCCGGCGAGATGCTGGAGCTGAAGAACACCGTCAACACGATGGTGGACCAGCTGTCCTCCTTCTCCTCCGAGGTGACGCGGGTCGCCCGCGAGGTGGGCACGGAGGGTGAGCTGGGCGGTCAGGCCCAGGTGCCCGGTGTGGCGGGTGTGTGGAAGGACCTCACCGATTCGGTGAACCTGATGGCCGGCAACCTGACGGCCCAGGTGCGCGGGATCGCGCAGGTGACGACGGCGGTCGCCAGCGGTGACCTGTCGCAGAAGGTGACGGTGTCGGCGCGCGGCGAGGTGGCGCAGCTCGCCGAGACGATCAACCAGATGACCGAGACGCTGCGGACGTTCGCGGACGAGGTCACCCGGGTGGCGAACGAGGTCGGCGGCGAGGGACGGCTCGGCGGCCAGGCGAACGTGCCAGGTGCGGCCGGCACCTGGAAGGACCTCACCGACTCGGTGAACACGGTCTTCCGGAACCTGACGACGCAGGTGCGGGACATCGCCGCGGTGACGACGGCGGTGGCGAACGGCGACCTGTCGCAGAAGGTCACCGTGGACGTGGCCGGCGAGATGCTGGAGCTGAAGAACACCGTCAACACGATGGTCGACCAGCTGTCGTCCTTCGGTGCCGAGGTCACGCGGGTGGCGCGGGAGATCGGTGTCGAGGGCGAACTGGGCGGGCAGGCGCAGGTGCCGGGCGCGGCGGGTACGTGGAAGGACCTCACGGACTCCGTCAACACGGCGTTCCGCAACCTCACCGGTCAGGTGCGCAACATCGCGCAGGTGACGACGGCGGTGGCGAACGGCGACCTGTCGCAGAAGGTCACCGTCGACGTGTCCGGCGAGATGCTCCAGCTGAAGAACACCGTGAACACGATGGTGGACCAGCTGTCGAGCTTCGCGGACCAGGTGACGCGGATGGCCCGGGACGTGGGCACCGAGGGCCGGCTCGGCGGGCAGGCCCGCGTGGACGGCGTGTCCGGTACGTGGAAGGAACTCACCGACTCCGTCAACTTCATGGCGGGCAACCTGACCTCTCAGGTGAGGCAGATCGCCCAGGTGACGACGGCGGTGGCGCGGGGTGACCTGTCGCAGAAGATCGACGTGGACGCGCGCGGCGAGATCCTGGAGCTGAAGAACACCATCAACACGATGGTGGACCAGCTCTCCGCCTTCGCGGACCAGGTGACGCGGGTCGCCCGTGACGTGGGTACGGAGGGCCGGCTGGGCGGTCAGGCGCAGGTGCCCGGCGTGGCCGGTGTGTGGCGCGACCTGACCGACTCGGTGAACGGCATGGCCGGCAACCTGACCGCGCAGGTCCGCAACATCGCGCAGGTCGCGACGGCGGTGGCGCGGGGTGACCTGTCGCAGAAGATCGACGTGGACGCGCGCGGCGAGATCCTGGAGCTGAAGAACACCCTCAACACGATGGTGGACCAGCTCTCGAACTTCGCCGAGCAGGTGACGCGGGTCGCGCGTGAGGTGGGTACGGAGGGCATGCTCGGCGGCCAAGCCGAGGTGCAGGGTGTCTCCGGCACCTGGAAGGACCTCACCCAGTCCGTGAACTTCATGGCGAACAACCTGACCATCCAGGTCCGCAACATCGCCGAGGTCACGACCGCCGTCGCCAAGGGCGACCTGTCGAAGAAGATCACCGTCGACGCCAAGGGCGAGATCCTCGAACTCGTCACCACCGTCAACACGATGGTCGACCAGCTCTCCAACTTCGCGGAGCAGGTGACCCGGGTGGCCCGCGAGGTGGGCACCGAGGGCAACCTGGGCGGTCAGGCCCGGGTGCCGGGCGTGACGGGCATCTGGAAGGACCTCAGCGACAACGTCAACGTGATGGCCAACAACCTGACCAACCAGGTGCGGAACATCTCGCAGGTCGCGACGGCGGTGGCCAACGGCGACCTCACCAAGAAGGTCACGGTCGAGGCGAGCGGTGAGGTCGCGCAGCTCGCCGACACCGTCAACACCATGGTGAAGACGCTGAGTTCGTTCGCCGACCAGGTGACCCGGGTGGCCCGCGAGGTGGGCACGGACGGCATCCTCGGCGGCCAGGCGCGCGTACCGGGGGTGTCGGGTACGTGGAAGGACCTCACCGAGTCGGTGAACGGGATGGCGTCGAACCTGACCGGCCAGGTGCGCAACATCGCGATGGTCACGACGGCCATCGCGAAGGGCGATCTGACCAAGAAGATCGACATCGACGCGCGCGGCGAGATCCTGGAGCTCAAGACCACCATCAACACGATGGTCGACCAGCTGTCGTCCTTCGCGGAGGAGGTCACCCGCGTCGCCCGCGAGGTGGGCACCGAGGGGCAGTTGGGCGGCCAGGCGCGGGTGCGTGACGTGGACGGCACCTGGCGCGACCTCACCGAGTCGGTGAACGAGATGGCCGGGAACCTGACCCGGCAGGTGCGCGCCATCGCGCGCGTGGCGACCGCGGTGACCCGCGGCGACCTCAACCTGAAGATCGACGTGGACGCCTCGGGCGAGATCCAGGAACTTCAGGACTACATCAACAAGATGATCGCCAACCTGCGCGACACCACCATCGCCAACAAGGAGCAGGACTGGCTCAAGGGCAACCTGGCGCGCATCTCCGCCCTGATGCAGGGGCGGCGCGACCTCGACGACGTGGCCTCGCTGATCATGAGCGAGCTGACCCCGGTCGTGTCCGCGCAGCACGGCGCGTTCTTCCTCTCGATGCCGCTGATGGACGGCAAGGACGCGGGCACCCAGGACGAGGAGGCGTACGAGCTGCGCATGCTCGGGTCGTACGGCTACTCGATGGGCTCCATGCCGACGTCGTTCCGGCCCGGCGAGGCGCTGATCGGGACGGCCGCGCAGGAGAAGCGCACGATCCTGGTGGAGAACGCGCCGAGCGGCTATCTGAAGATCTCCTCCGGTCTCGGCGAGGCGCCGCCCGCGCAGGTGATCGTCCTTCCGGTGCTCTTCGAGGGCACGGTGCTCGGCGTGATCGAGCTGGCGTCGTTCACGCCGTTCACGCAGATCCAGAAGGACTTCCTGAACCAGATCGCCGAGATGATCGCGACGAGCGTCAACACCATCTCCGTCAACACCAAGACGGAGGTGCTGCTCAAGCAGTCGCAGGAGCTGACCGAGCAACTGCGCGAGCGGTCGGCCGAGTTGGAGAACCGGCAGAAGGCGCTCCAGGAGTCCAACGCCGAACTGGAGGAGAAAGCCGAGCTGCTGGCCCAGCAGAACCGCGACATCGAGGTGAAGAACACGGAGATCGAGGAGGCGCGGCAGGTCCTGGAGGAGCGTGCCGAGCAGCTCGCGGTGTCGATGCGCTACAAGAGCGAGTTCCTCGCCAACATGTCGCACGAGCTGCGTACGCCGCTCAACTCCCTGCTGATCCTGGCCAAGTTGCTAGCCGACAACGCGGACTCCAACCTCACCCCGAAGCAGGTCGAGTTCGCCGAGACGATCCACGGCGCGGGCTCCGACCTGCTCCAGCTGATCAACGACATCCTCGATCTGTCGAAGGTCGAGGCGGGCAAGATGGACGTCTCGCCGACCCGTATCGCGCTGGTGCAGCTCGTCGACTACGTGGAGGCCACGTTCCGCCCGCTGACGGCGGAGAAGGGGCTCGACTTCTCGGTACGGGTCTCGCCGGAGCTGCCCGCGACGCTGCACACCGACGAACAGCGCCTGCTCCAGGTGCTGCGCAACCTGCTGTCCAACGCGGTGAAGTTCACCGACTCGGGAGCGGTGGAGCTGGTCATCAGGCCGGCGGCAGCGGACGTCCCCGTGGCCATCCGGGAGCAGTTGCTGGAGTCCGGCTCGCTGCGGGACGCGGACGGCGACCTGATCGCCTTCTCGGTCACCGACACCGGCATCGGGATCGCCGCGAGCAAGATGCGGGTGATCTTCGAGGCGTTCAAGCAGGCGGACGGCACCACCAGCCGCAAGTACGGCGGTACGGGTCTGGGGCTGTCCATCTCGCGGGAGATCGCGCGGCTGCTGGGCGGGGAGATCCACGCGCAGAGCGAACCGGGGCGCGGCTCGACGTTCACGCTGTATTTGCCGCTGCACCCGAGCGAACTGCCGCCGCAGGGCTACGGGCAGCTGGCGCCGGCCCTCGGCGCCGGGGAACTGCTCGCCTCCGAGGCCGAGCCGGCCGGGCCGGGCATCGAGACGCCGGCCGAGGTGAAGTCGTACCAGGAGACCCAGAACGGGCCCGCCGCGCTGTTCCGGCGCCGCCGCCGGGCGGTGCCCGCGGTCGAGCAGCGGCCGGGGCTCACCGGCCCGTCGGCCGCCGGGCAGGGGCATGAGCAGTGGCCGGCCGAAGGGCAGCAGGACACGGCTCCGAAGCCGCGGTCCGGCATCCGGTTCGACAGCGAGAAGGTGCTGATCGTCGACGACGACATCCGCAACGTCTTCGCGCTCACCAGCGTGCTGGAGCAGCACGGTCTGTCCGTGCTGTACGCCGAGAACGGCCGCGAGGGCATCGAGGTGCTGGAGCAGCACGACGACGTGACGGTCGTCCTGATGGACATCATGATGCCGGAGATGGACGGGTACGCGACGACCACGGCGATCAGGCGGATGCCGCAGTTCGCGGGTCTGCCGATCATCGCCCTCACCGCGAAGGCGATGAAGGGCGACCGGGAGAAGGCCATCGAGTCGGGTGCCTCCGACTACGTCACGAAGCCGGTCGACCCCGATCACCTGCTGTCGGTGATGGAGCAGTGGATGCGGGGGCAGTGACGTGCGGGCGGCTACGCGGTGTCAGCGCCCCGCGTCCGGGGGCGGCCGGCGGGTCCCGTCCGCCGGGCGGTCCGTTCGGCCGGCCGGACCGCCCTGCGGGGCGGCGGGGCGCGCCCGACGTGGCATGACCGAGGGTGGCCGAGGCCGTGTAGAAACCCGGGATTCGGGGAACCTTCTGGTCTCCCACTACGTTTCTGCTATGTGCACAGTGACATCACGGTGACAGGGTGTGGCGACAGGCGGGGTGCGGCTACCATGACCGGCACAAGGACGGGCGGCGCAAGGGAGTCGTCCTCTGGGGCGGCGCCCGGTGCACTGCCGGGGCGAGGAGGGCGGGCCATGGTGCAGAAGGCCAAGATCCTCCTGGTCGATGACCGGCCGGAGAATCTGCTGGCGCTGGAGGCCATCCTCTCCGCGCTCGATCAGACACTGGTGCGGGCATCGTCCGGGGAGGAAGCGCTCAAAGCGCTGCTGACGGACGATTTCGCGGTCATCCTGCTGGATGTGCAGATGCCGGGGATGGACGGTTTCGAGACCGCCGCCCACATCAAGCGGCGGGAGCGGACGCGGGACATCCCGATCATCTTCCTCACCGCGATCAACCACGGTCCGCACCACACCTTCCGCGGGTACGCGGCGGGCGCGGTCGACTACATCTCCAAGCCGTTCGACCCGTGGGTGCTGCGCGCGAAGGTCTCGGTCTTCGTCGAGCTCTACATGAAGAACTGCCAACTGCGGGAGCAGGCGGCGCTGCTGCGGCTCCAGCTGGAGGGCGGCGGCAAGGCGGCGGCCGACACCAAGGAGCCCGCCGGGCTGCTGGCCGAGCTGTCCGCGCGGCTCGCGGCCGTCGAGGAGCAGGCCGAGGCGCTGTCCAAGCAGCTCGACGACGACTCCGCCGACGCGGCCGCCGTGGCGACCGCGGCCCATCTCGAACGCAAACTGACGGGCCTGCGCAGAGCGCTGGACGCCCTGGAGCCCGGCGCGGGCAGCGGGGCGCCGTCGCTGCCCTCGCAGAACTGACGCGGGCCGGAACTCCCGCGCCGCGTCGGCCTGTTCCCGTCATGGGGAGCGGGCCCTCCGCCGCCGCCGTACTGACCGAGACCGCCGACCGTCCAGGGGTGCCCTTTCCGGCGGCGGACGGACCGTCACTTCGCGCCCGTCGAGGTGCAAAAGCGGTGAAACGGCGTCAGTTGTGGTCCCCGTGAAGGGCGACACGAACGGGTGAAGCGGTAGGCACACGTGTCCGCTGTCGTCTCCACCGGTAACCTCATACCCATGGCCTCACGTCAGTCCGCAGCCAAGAAGCCGCCCGCGAAGAAGGCGGTCGTCCCGACGAAGGCTCCGGCGAAGAAGGCCCCCGCGAAAAAGGCCGCCGTCAAAAGGGCGCCCGCCAGGAAGGCCGCGGTCAAGAAGGCCCCTCCCAGGCCGGCGCCCAGCCCGACCGGAGGCGTGTACCGACTGGTGCGCGCCGTCTGGCTCGGAGTCGCGCACGCCGTCGGAGCGCTGTTCCGCGGCATAGGGGCGGGCGCCAAGGGCCTCGACCCGGCGCACCGCAAGGACGGCGTCGCGCTGCTGCTGCTCGGCCTCATGCTGATCATCGCGGCCGGTACCTGGTCGAGCCTCCAGGGCCCCGTCGGCGACCTGGTGGAGATGCTGGTGACCGGCGCCTTCGGGCGCCTCGACCTGCTCGTCCCGATACTGATCGGCATCGTCGCCGCCCGCCTGATCCGGCATCCGGAGAAGCCCGAGGCCAACGGCCGCATCGTCATCGGCCTGTCCGCGCTCGTGATCGGCGTGCTCGGCCAGGTCCACATCGCGTGCGGCGCGCCCGCCCGCAGCGACGGCATGCAGGCGATAAGGGACTCCGGCGGGCTGATCGGCTGGGGCGTGGCGACCCCGCTGACGTACACGATGGGCGACGTCCTCGCCGTCCCCCTCCTGGTGCTGCTGACGGTCTTCGGGCTCCTCGTCGTCACGGCGACCCCGGTGAACGCGATCCCGCAGCGGCTGCGCCTGCTCGGCGAGAAGCTCGGCATCCTCGCGTCCCCCGAGGACGCGGAGGACTGGGCCGAGGACGACGAGCGCTACGACGAGCAGTGGCGTGAGGCCCTGCCGGCGCGCTCCCGGCGCCCGCGCGCCCCCGAGGCGTACGACCCCGACGGAGCCGAGCAGGAGGCGCTCACCAAGCGCCGGAGCCGCCCCCGGCGTGCCGTGCAGCAGCCCGACATGGACCGGCCGATGGACGCGGTCGACGTCGCCGCGGCGGCGGCCGCCGCGCTGGACGGCGCCGTCCTGCACGGGATGCCGCCCTCGCCGCTGGTCGCCGACCTCACCCAGGGCGTCCACCCGGAGCGGGACGACTACGAGGAGACGACGCCGGTGCCGGCCGCGCGGGCCAGGACCGCTCCGGCGGCCGCCAAGCCCCCCGCCGGTGCCAAGCAGCCGAAGCAGGCCAAGCAGGACCCGTTCAAGGCCGAGGCCGTCGTGCCCGACCTGACCAAGGCCGCACCCGATACGCCGCGCGAGATGCCCTCCCGGGCCGAGCAGCTCCAGCTCTCCGGCGACATCACCTACGCGCTGCCGTCCCTGGACCTGCTGGAGCGCGGCGGACCCGGCAAGACGCGCAGCGCCGCCAACGACGCCGTGGTCGCCTCGCTGTCCAACGTCTTCATGGAGTTCAAGGTCGACGCCGCCGTCACCGGCTTCACGCGCGGTCCGACGGTCACGCGTTACGAGGTCGAGCTCGGCCCCGCCGTGAAGGTCGAGCGGATCACCGCGCTCACCAAGAACATCGCGTACGCCGTCGCCAGCCCCGACGTGCGGATCATCAGCCCGATCCCCGGCAAGTCGGCGGTCGGCATCGAGATCCCGAACACCGACCGCGAGATGGTCAACCTCGGTGACGTGCTGCGCCTCGCGGACGCGGCCGAGGACGACCACCCGATGCTGGTCGCGCTCGGCAAGGACGTCGAGGGCGGCTACGTGATGGCCAACCTGGCGAAGATGCCGCACGTCCTGGTCGCCGGCGCCACCGGTTCCGGCAAGTCGTCCTGCATCAACTGCCTGATCACCTCGGTCATGGTGCGGGCGACCCCGGAGGACGTGCGCATGGTCCTCGTCGACCCCAAGCGCGTCGAGCTGACCGCGTACGAGGGCATCCCGCACCTGATCACGCCGATCATCACCAACCCGAAGCGGGCCGCCGAGGCGCTCCAGTGGGTCGTCCGCGAGATGGACCTGCGCTACGACGACCTCGCGGCGTTCGGGTACCGGCACATCGACGACTTCAACGAGGCCATCAGGAACGGCAAGGTGAAGCTGCCGGAGGGCAGCGAGCGCGAGCTGAGCCCGTACCCGTACCTGCTCGTGATCGTCGACGAGCTCGCGGACCTGATGATGGTCGCCCCGCGGGACGTCGAGGACGCCATCGTGCGCATCACCCAGCTCGCGCGCGCGGCCGGCATCCACCTGGTGCTCGCCACGCAGCGGCCCTCCGTGGACGTCGTCACCGGCCTGATCAAGGCGAACGTGCCGTCCCGGCTCGCCTTCGCCACCTCCTCGCTCGCCGACAGCCGGGTCATCCTCGACCAGCCGGGCGCGGAGAAGCTGATCGGCAAGGGCGACGGACTGTTCCTCCCGATGGGCGCCAACAAGCCCACGCGTATGCAGGGCGCCTTCGTCACCGAGGACGAGGTCGCGGCCGTCGTCCAGCACTGCAAGGATCAGATGGCGCCGGTCTTCCGGGACGACGTCACCGTCGGGACCAAGCAGAAGAAGGAGATCGACGAGGACATCGGCGACGACCTCGACCTGCTGTGCCAGGCGGCCGAACTGGTCGTCTCCACGCAGTTCGGGTCCACCTCGATGCTCCAGCGCAAGCTGCGCGTCGGCTTCGCCAAGGCGGGGCGGCTGATGGACCTCATGGAGTCGCGCAACATCGTGGGCCCGAGCGAGGGCTCCAAGGCGCGCGACGTCCTCGTCAAGGCCGACGAACTGGACGGCGTACTGGCCGTGATCCGCGGGGAGACCGAAGCGTAGGGAAACGGGGGCACACGAGCCGCCGCAGGGGTGGATCCGCGACGAGCGGGTATTCGAACGTGACTCAGCTGTAAGGGATCTGTGAGCAACCGTTTCCCTTCCTCGCACGTCAAGTTGAGCGAGGGGACGATCACCTGTCCCATCATCAGGATGACCGGCCATTCTGATGGCGTACAAAGTCCCACCGCCCGGTTGCCCCACCCTTTCGTACCCCCCCTAGACTGAACCTCCAGCACAGGTGGCTACACGCTCGAAAGGCGCCCCCGTGTCCATCGGCAACTCCCCTGACGGCAACTCCCCCGAAGACGAGCGTCCGTTCGAAGACGATCGCGAGGCGGAACGCCCCTCGATCGGTCACGCCCTGCGGCAGGCGCGCATCGAGGCCGGGCTGACTGTCGACGACGTCAGCAGCGCCACCCGGGTCCGCATCGCCATCGTGCACGCCATCGAACAGGACGACTTCGCGCCCTGCGGCGGTGACGTCTACGCGCGCGGTCACATCCGGACCCTGGCACGCGCCGTCCACCTCGACCCCGACCCCCTTCTCGCGCAGTACGACGACGAGCACGGCGGGCGCCCCGCGCCCACCCCGGCGGCCCCCCTGTTCGAGGCGGAACGGATCCGTCCCGAGCGCCGCGGGCCGAACTGGACGGCCGCCATGGTCGCCGCGATCGTCGCGGTGATCGGCTTCGTCGGGTTCACCATGGTCAAGGGCGGCGACGACGGGGACGGCTCGACGGCCCAGGTCGCCGAGGGCTCCACGCCCACCACCAGCAAGCCGGCGCACAAGCCCAAGCCGACCAAGCCCACCGACCCGAAGCCCGACCCGTCCGACAGCGCCATCGCCGCCGCGCCGCAGGACAAGGTCACCGTCCAGGTGACCGCCACCGACGGACGCAGCTGGATCTCCGCCAAGGACCACAACGGCCGGATGCTCTTCGACGGGCTGCTCAAGAAGGGCCAGTCGCAGACCTTCCAGGACAACACCAAGATCAACCTCATCCTGGGCGACGCCGGCGCCATCCAGCTGTACGTGAACGGCAAGAAGATCGAGAACGACTTCCAGCCCGGCCAGGTCGAGCGCCTGACCTACACCAAGGGCGACCCCGAGGTCGGATAAACGGCCCGCGGGGCAAGGCGCGTACGGGGTTGGCCGGGATCGGCCAACCCCGTCGACGTGGGCTGTCGGCGGGACGAAGTAGTCTAGAGCCCATGCCTGAACGCCGTACCGTCGCACTCGTCACCCTTGGCTGCGCCCGTAACGAGGTGGACTCGGAGGAGCTCGCAGGCCGCTTGGAGGCGGACGGCTGGCACCTCGTGGAGGACGCCGAGCAAGCGGACGTCGCCGTCGTCAACACCTGTGGGTTCGTCGAGGCCGCCAAGAAGGACTCCGTGGACGCCCTCCTGGAGGCCAACGATCTCAAGGGGCACGGCAGAACCCAGGCCGTCGTGGCGGTGGGCTGCATGGCCGAGCGGTACGGCAAAGAACTGGCCGAGGCGCTCCCCGAGGCCGACGGCGTGCTCGGCTTCGACGACTACGCCGACATCTCCGACCGCCTCCAGACCATCCTGAACGGCGGCATCCACGCCTCGCACACCCCGCGCGACCGCCGCAAGCTGCTCCCGATCAGCCCGGCCGAGCGGCAGTCCGCCGGCGACGAGGTGGCCCTGCCCGGCCACGGCGCGCCCGCGGACCTGCCGGAGGGCGTCGCCCCGGTCTCCGGCCCCCGTGCGCCCCTGCGCCGCCGCCTGGACGGCTCCCCGGTCGCCTCCGTGAAGCTCGCCTCCGGCTGCGACCGGCGCTGCTCCTTCTGCGCCATCCCGTCCTTCCGCGGCTCCTTCATCTCTCGGCGCCCCAGCGACGTGCTGAACGAGACCCGCTGGCTCGCCGAGCAGGGCGTCAAGGAGGTCATGCTCGTCTCCGAGAACAACACCTCGTACGGCAAGGACCTGGGCGACATCCGCCTCCTGGAGACGATGCTGCCCGAGCTCGCCGCGATCGAGGGCATCGAGCGCGTGCGCGTCAGCTACCTCCAGCCCGCCGAGATGCGCCCCGGGCTCATCGACGTGCTCACGTCGACGCCGAACATCGCGCCCTACTTCGACCTGTCCTTCCAGCACTCCGCCCCCGACGTGCTGCGCTCGATGCGGCGCTTCGGCGACACCGACCGCTTCCTGGAGCTGCTCGACACCATCCGCTCCAAGGCCCCGCAGGCCGGCGTGCGGTCGAACTTCATCGTGGGCTTCCCCGGGGAGACCGAGGCCGACCTGGCGGAGCTGGAGCGCTTCCTCACGGGCGCGCGGCTCGACGCCATCGGTGTGTTCGGCTACTCCGACGAGGACGGCACCGAGGCGGCGACGTACGACAACAAGCTCGACGAGGACGTCGTCGCCGAGCGTCTCGCGCGGGTCTCGCGGCTCGCCGAGGAGCTGGTCGCCCAGCGCGCCGAGGAGCGCGTCGGGGAAAGCCTGCAGGTCCTGGTCGAGTCCATCGACGACGAGGAGGGTGCGGTCGGCCGCGCCGCCCACCAGGCGCCCGAGACGGACGGACAGGTGCTGCTCACGAGCAGCGCGGGTCTGACCGTCGGTCGTATGGTCGAGGCAAAGGTGGTCGGCACGGAAGGTGTCGACCTGGTGGCCGAGCCGCTCCCGGGCTCGTTCGCGGGGACTGAGGAGGCGGGCAGATGACCGGAGCCCCGGCATCCGCGGCGGGCAGTTCCTCCAGCGCGAAAGGCGCGGCCGGTGCGTCCGGCACCCCGGGAGGAACGAAGCCGGTGCGAAAGCTGGGCGCTGCGGCCGTCGACCAGGCCAGCCTCTGGAACGTCGCGAACCTCCTCACCATGCTCCGGCTCGTGCTGGTGCCCGGCTTCGTGGCACTGCTGCTGGCCGACGGCGGGTACGACCCCGTGTGGCGCGCGTGGGCCTGGGCGGCCTTCGCCGTCGCGATGATCACCGACGTCTTCGACGGTCACATCGCCCGCACGTACAACCTGGTCACCGACTTCGGGAAGATCGCCGACCCCATCGCCGACAAGGCGATCATGGGCGCGGCGCTGATCTGTCTGTCCTACCTCGGCGATCTGCCGTGGTGGGTGACGGGGGTGATCCTCGGGCGGGAGCTCGGGATCACCCTGCTGCGTTTCGTGGTGATCCGTTACGGGGTGATTCCCGCGAGCCGCGGCGGCAAGATGAAGACCCTGGCCCAGGGCACCGCCGTCGGCATGTACGTGCTGGCGCTGACGGGGCCGCTGGCGACCCTGAGGTTCTGGATGATGGCCGTGGCGGTCGTCCTGACCGTCGTGACGGGACTCGACTACGTGAGACAGGCCATTGTGCTGCGCCGACAGGGCATCGCCGCCCGTCAGGCGTCCGCCGAGGAGGCGGAGCGGTGAGTTCCACGGCCGCTGACGTGCTGCGACTACTCACGGTGAGAGGCGAGACGCTCGCCGTCGCCGAATCGCTCACCGGTGGCCTGGTGGCAGCGGAGATCACAGGGACGCCCGGGGCGTCGAAGGCCTTCCGGGGTTCCGTGACCGCGTACGCCACCGAGCTCAAGCACGCGCTGCTCGGGGTCGACGCCACTCTGCTGGCCGAGCGCGGCGCGGTGGATCCGCAGGTCGCGGCGCAGATGGCGGCCGGCGTGCGCAAGGCGCTCGGTGCGGACTGGGGGATCGCCACCACCGGCGTAGCGGGCCCCGATTCCCAGGACGGGCAGCCGGTCGGTACCGTTTTCGTCGCCGTCGACGGACCGGCGACGGCGGAATCCGCGGCCGATGTTGGCGGGAAAGTGGCCTCACTGCGGTTGAACGGCGGTCGGGCGGAAATTCGTATGGAGAGTGTACGGAGCGTACTCGCGCTGCTCCTGGAGGAGCTCGCGGGCGAACAGACCGGAAACGAGCTGGCACAGGATACGGAACAGAACGGGGGGACTTGATGTTTGCAGCCCTGAGTAAACACGACATCGCTCCCCGCACGGCCGCGGCGCGAGGCGGTACGGTGGGGCGTGAAGGATGCGGCTACGCGGTCCGAGGAGGGAGCCACCGATGATTCTGCTCCGTCGCCTGCTGGGTGACGTGCTGCGTCGGCAGCGCCAGCGCCAGGGCCGTACTCTGCGCGAAGTCTCCTCGTCCGCCCGAGTCTCACTCGGCTATCTCTCCGAGGTGGAGCGGGGGCAGAAGGAGGCATCCTCCGAGCTGCTCTCCGCGATCTGCGACGCGCTTGACGTACGGATGTCCGAGCTCATGCGGGAAGTGAGCGATGAACTCGCCCTCGCCGAGCTGGCACAGTCGGCTGCGGCCACCGAACCGGTGCCCGCACCGGTGCGTCGCCCGATGCTCAATTCCGTGTCCGTGACCGGTGTGCCACCGGAACGGGTCACGATCAAGGCACCTGCCGAGGCGGTCGACGTCGTCGCGGCCTAGCGTCCACGGCCTCGCGGTCCTGGACTGAACCACGTACACGAGAGCCCCGGCCGGGGCTTCTCCGGGGAGACCCGGAGGGGACCGGCCGGGGCTCTCGTGTTTCCGCGTACCCCGTGCCACCCCGTTTGCCGGTGTGTTCCCCGGCGGTCATGGTGGAGAGGCGGTGGCTCGGGGCCGTAGCGAATGATCTTGAATCGGAGGATTCGATGTACGTGGTGAAGAGCCCGTTGTCCGACTCGGACCTGAAGATCGTGGCCGAGGCACTGCAGGGCGCCCTGGTCGACCTGGTGGACCTCTCCCTGGTGGCCAAGCAGGTCCACTGGAACGTCGTCGGACCGCGCTTCCGTTCCGTCCACCTCCAACTGGACGACGTCGTGGCCAGCGCGCGGCTGCACTCCGACACGGTGGCCGAACGCGCCTCCGCGCTGGGCGTCTCGCCCGACGGACGCGCCGCGACGGTCGCCGCCGGCAGCGGCATCGGCGCCGTGGCCGACGGCTGGGTCAAGGACGCGGACGCCGTGGGCAGGCTGGTCGACGCGCTGGGCGCGGTCATCACACGGATGCGGGAGCGCGTGAAGGCGACCGAGAGCCCGGACCCGGTCAGCCAGGACATCCTCATCGGCATCACCGCGGATCTGGAGAAGCACCACTGGATGTTCCAGGCGGAGAACGGCTGAGGCCCGAGTGAGGGTCAGGCGGGCCGGACCACCGGGGGCCGCCGAGGGCTGCATACCGCGACGTGCGGTGCCGTGGCGTGGCCGGCGCGGGCGGCGGGCCGCGCCGGACCGTGGGCGGGGCGCGTGGCGGGCGCGCGGCCCCGGACGCGGGGCGCCCGGCGGGGCACGGCCCCGAGATCCCGGCAGGGTGAGGCGTGTGTGTGCGTGCGGTGCGCCTCTGTGCCGGTGGTGCGCCCTCCCTGCCGCCTCGAGCGGCGGTCTAGCGTCGGGCTGGAGGTGGCAGACCATGGCAGGGCGGACGGCGCGCTGGGGGGCGACGCTGACGCTGGGGGCGCTGTGGTGGTGGGGGATCCTCCGGCTCGCGCTGGCTCCCGACGCAGGGGTGTGGGAGGGGGCTGTCGCGGCCGGAGGGTGGGGGCTGAGCCTGCTGCCCGTGCATTGCGTGCCGAAGGCGCGGGCTGCCCGGGCCGTGGACTCGGACCAGCGGGCGATGCGGAGTCTTCGCCTCGCGGGGATATGGCGACGCGGGTCCGGTGAGGAGCGGGGACGGGGGGTGTAGCGAGGGGGCGCGACTTCGGGGGACGGGGGCGCGGGGCGACGGGGTGCGCCGATGCCGGGATGCCGTGCGACGGAGGGGTGGGCTGCGGAGCCGCCTCTTCGTGCGGGGGTGCCGGTGGGTGCGTGGGGCCTCGGGGTGCGCTGATGCCGGGATGTCCTGTGGCGGAGGGGTGGGCTGCGGAGCCGCTCTTCCGGCAAGGGGGCTGGTGGGTGCGCTGGGGCGGCGTCGAGGGGCGCCGTTCGCGAGGGTTGGGCGCGGTGTGGGTCGCACCGCGCCGGCTCGCGTGTGTGCCGTACTCGGGGGGCCCGGTCCCTCGTACGGGGATGGCGCAGGGGCGCTTGGCCGTTGTCGTGCGCGGCGTACGAGGTGGGTGATGCGCCGGGTTCTGTGAGGCTGGTCCGGGCGTGCCCTTGTCAGGGGGCAGTTGTGTAACTCCTGGACAGGCAGATCGCGGCGTGGGGCCTGCTGCTTGCCGTGGGCGTGTGGGCGGGTTGTGCGCGTTCCCGTCGTCGTCGGCGCGGGAGTGGTCCCTGGTCTCCACGGGAACGCGACGCTGCCGTTGAACGCGACTCCTGGGCGGGCAGCATGTCGCGCGGTGCATGACGCTTGCTGTCAACGGCATGGGCGGGCTTTGCGTGCTCCCGCCGGTGCGGGGCCGGGGTGGTACGGGGCGCGCGGGGCGGGCTGAGTCACCACGGCATCGCGACGCCGCCGTTCGGGCGGAGGATCTGGCCGGTGGTGAACGACGACGCGTCCGAGGCGAGGTGAAGCACCGCATGGGCGACGTCCTGGGGCTCGCCGACCCGGCCGAGCGGTGACCGCCGGGCCATGAGCGCCTCGGTGTGCGCCTGGGCCTCCCCGTGGCGCTGGGTCATGGGGGTGCGGACCCAGCCGGGGGCCACGGCGTTCACGCGGATCCCGTGCGGGCCGACCTCCGTCGCCAGCGTCTTTGTCAGCTGCACGACGGCCGCCTTCGAGGCGCCGTAGCAGAGCAGACCGGGGCCGCCGGTGTCCACGGCGCCCGAGGCCATCGTGACGATGCTGCCCCGCACCTGCCGCGCGATCATGTGGCGGGCCGCCGCCTGACAGGCGTACAGCACGCCCTTGAAGTTGACGCCCAGCACCCGGTCGAGATCCTCGTCCCGGGTCTCCAGGACCGGGCTGCTGTGCATGATCCCGGCGACCGCCGCCATCACGTCGAGGCGCTCGCAGGACTCCATGGCCTGCTGGAGCCCGGCCGGGTCCGTCACGTCGAGGTGATGGGTGCGGGCCGTACCGCCCTCGTCCTTGATCAGGGCCGCCGTCTCGTGCAGGCCCTGCTCGTCACGGTCCGCGCAGCGCACCTCGGCCCCCGCGCGGGCGAGCAGGACGGCGCAGGCCCGCCCGATGCCGCCGGCGGCTCCCGTGACGAACGCCGTGCGTCCGGTGAGGTCGTACGCCTTCAGGGCCATGTGACGACGGTACGAGCATTTCTGACGGGTCGTCAATTAGTCGTGCGGGGTGGCATTCCGGCCGTTCCGCGACGGGGTCCGGGTCAGCGGGGCACGCTGCGCGACGTCGGTCCCGCGGTCCTGGGGGCCGTGCCGGGCGGTGTGGGGCCGGGCTGGCAGGACGGGCACCAGTAGGTGGGCCGCTCGCGCGAGCCGTCGCCCTGTTCGGCCACGAGGATGCGCGTCCCGCACCGCAGACAGCGGCGGCCCGCGCGGCCGTACACGAACAACTTCTGCTCGGGGCGGCCCGTGGTCACGCGGTTCGGGCGGTCCCGGTTGACCTGGAGGAGCTTCTGGGCCAGCGGGGTCAGCAGGGCGGCGCGGTCCGCGGGGAGTTCGCCGACGGGGAGCCAGGGAGTGACGCCGAGGAGAAAGCACAGCTCGCTCTTGTAGACGTTGCCGATACCGGCGAGGTTGCGCTGGTCGAGCAGGGCTTCGCCGAGGGCTCGGTCGGGGTCGCGCCGCAGGTTGGCCAGCGCCTTGTCGGGGTCCCAGTCGGGGCCCAGGAGGTCCGGGCCGAGGTGGCCGACGGCCCGCTCCTCGTCGGCGGTGCGCAGCAGCTCCAGTACGGGGAGGCGGTAACCGACGGCCGTGCGGTCGGCGTTGCCGAGGATGGCGCGGATCTGGTGGTCGGGACCGCCGGTCCAGCGGCGGCCGTTCTCGAACACCTTCCAGGAGCCGTCCATCCGCAGGTGCGAGTGGAGCGTCAGGCCGCCCTCGATGCGGGTGAGGAGGTGTTTGCCGCGCGGCGTCACGTCCAGGACGGTGCGGCCGGTGAGGTCGGCTGTGGCGAACTTGGGCACGCGCAGGTCGGAGCGGATCAGCACGGTGCCCGCGAGGGCGGTGTGCAGTCGCTTCGCGGCCATCCAGACGGTGTCTCCTTCGGGCATGGGTTCAAGGGTCGCACGGGTTCGAGGGGTTCGCCGGAGGCGTCGGCCCGCTCACGCGCGGATCCGCAGGCCGCGCGGGGTCGCGATGAACCCCGCCGCTTCGAGGAGCGTGCCGAGTGGGGCGGTGAGCGCGGAGGCGCCGTTCACCCTCTCCACGGTGACCGTGCCGAGGGAGCCCGCGCGGGCCGCCAGGGACAGGGCCTCCGCGGCCGACCGCAGGCGGGGGTCGTCGGTGACCTCGGAATCGGGGGTGGAGGGCCAGGCGAGCAGCGTCTTGCCGCCCCGCTCCATGTAGAGCGTCAGCTCGCCGTCGACCAGGACGACGAGGGAACCAGCCTTGCGGCCCGGTTTGTGGCCGGCGCCGGTGGGGGGCTCGGGCCAGGACAGCGCCGCGCCGTAGGCGTTCGCGGGGTCGGCGGCCGCGAGGACCACGGCCCGGCTGGTGCCGTTGGACCGGGAGCGGCCGCCTGGGGCGCCGCCTCTCGGGGAGGCGCCGTTCGCCCACCCGCGGTTCCCGGTCGGGCGGCCCGGACGTCCCGAGCGGGGACCGGTGGCGAAGGGGTCGGAGCCGTTCCGCGAGCCGAAGTCGCCGGGGAAGGGGAAGTCGTCCGAGGTACCGTCGCCGTCGCCGGGCAATCGGAAGTCGCTCGCCGCGCCGGAGCCGTCGAGGAAGCCGGCGCCCGGGGGTGTGCCGAAGTCGGCGGGGGAGCTGCGGGAATCGCTGCCGTCCACCGTGGGTACGGCGGGGCCGCGCCCCGTCTCTGCGGGGAACTCGGACCCGAAGTCCGGGGCGCCCCGCGATCCCGTGAAGTCGGGCTGGAAGCCGGGGTCCGCTGCGGGGAACGGCGACGAGAAGCCCTCCGCGGGCAGGGCTTCGCCCCGGTCCCGTGCGTTCGCCGCCGCGCGCAGGCGGTCCACCGCGCCGTCCATCGCGAACTGCGCGGCGCCGAGGCCCTCCACCACGTAACCGCGACGGGCCTGGCCGGTCTCCTCGAAGGCGGACAGGATGCGGTACACCGCCGAGAAGCCGCCCTCGACACCCTCCGCGGCGACGGCGCCCCGGGTCACCACTCCGTGGCGGTCGAGCAGGGTGCGGGCCAGCGCGTGGGCGCGCACGGTGGGGTCGGGTTCCCGCTCGGGCAGCAGCGACCACCGGCCGGCGACGGTCGGAGGTCCCGTACGGGACTGGGAGCGCGCCGCGGCCGTCAACGAGCCGTACCTTCCGCGCGGGACGGCACGCTTCGCGCGGTGCGCCGTGGATCCGGCGGTGCGCCCCGAGCCCAGGAGGGCGCGCATCGGCGCCAGGGTGTCGTTCGTCAGGCGGCCGGACCAGGCCAGGTCCCAGACCGCTTCGGCCAGTTGGGGGTCGGTGGCGTCGGGGTGCGTGGTGGCGCGGACCTGATCGGCGATCTGACGGAAGAACAGGCCGTAGCCCCCGGAGAGGGTGTCCAGGACGGACTGGTGCAGTGCCGTCAGCTCCAGCGGGTGCGCCGGCGGCAGGAGGAGCGGGGCCGCGTCGGCGAGGTAGAGCGAGACCCAGCCGTCCTTGCCGGGCAGGGCGCCGGCGCCGGCCCAGACGAGCTCTCCGGCCGCGGTGAGCTCGTCGAGCATCGCGGGCGTGTAGTTCGAGACGCGGGACGGGAGGACCAGCTTCTCCAGGGCGGACGCGGGCACGGACGCACCCTGCAACTGCTCGACGGCACGCACCAGTCCGTCGACCCCGCGCAGGCCGTGCCCGCTGTCGACGTGCTGCCACTGGGGGAGGAACTGCGCGAGCGCGGCGGGCGGCACCGGCTCCAGCTCGTGGCGCAGGGCGGCCAGGGACCGGCGGCGCAGGCGGCGCAGGACGGCCGCGTCGCACCACTCCTGGCCGATGCCCGCTGGATGGAACTCACCCTGTACGACACGTCCGTTGGCCGCGAGCCGCTGGAGCGCTCCCTCGGTGACGGCCGTGCCGAGTCCGAAGCGGGCCGCCGCCGCGTGCGACGTGAACGGGCCGTGCGTGCGCGCGAACCGGGCGAGGAGGTCGCCCAGCGGGTCCTTGACCGGTTCGGTGAAGGCCTCCGGGACACCGACGGGCAGGGCCGTGCCCAGCGCGTCGCGCAGCCGGCCGGCGTCCTCGATCGCCGCCCAGTGCTCGGCACCGGCGATCCTGACCTTGATGGCGCGGCGGGCCCCGGCCAGCTCCTGGGCCCACTGCGGCTCGGCGCCGCGCTCGGCCAGCTCGGCGTCCGTGAGCGGGCCCAGTACGCGCAGCAGGTCGGCGACGCCCTCCACGTCCTTGATCCGGCGGTCGTCGGTGAGCCACTGGAGCTCCCGCTCCAGCTCGGTCAGGACGTCGGCGTCGAGCAGCTCGCGCAGCTCCGCCTGCCCCAGCAGCTCCGCCAGCAGCCGCGAGTCCAGCGACAGGGCGGCGGCGCGCCGCTCGGCGAGCGGCGAGTCACCCTCGTACAGGAACTGCGCGACGTACCCGAAGAGCAGGGAGCGGGCGAACGGCGACGGCTCCGGGGTGGTGACCTCCACCAGGCGCACCTTGCGCGACTCGATGTCGCCCATCAGCTCCGTGAGGCCCGGTACGTCGAAGACGTCCTGGAGGCATTCGCGGACCGCCTCCAGGACGATGGGGAACGAACCGAACTCGCTCGCCACCTGGAGCAGTTGGGCCGCGCGTTGGCGCTGCTGCCACAGCGGAGTGCGCTTGCCCGGACTGCGGCGGGGCAGCAGCAGCGCGCGGGCCGCGCACTCGCGGAACCGGGACGCGAAGAGGGCCGACCCGCCGACCTGGTCGGTGACCACCTGGTCGACCTCGCCCTTGTCGAAGACGACGTCCGCGGCGCCGACGGGCGCCTGCTCCGCGTCGTACTCCCGGCCGAGCTTGACGGGCTCCTGGTCGAGGAGGTCCATGCCCATCAGGTCGGCGTCGGGCAGCCGCAGCACGATGCCGTCGTCGGCGTGCATCACCTGGGCGTCCATGCCGTACCGCTCGGAGAGCTTGGCGCCGAGCGCGAGCGCCCAGGGGGCGTGCACCTGGGCGCCGAAGGGGGAGTGCACGACGACCCGCCAGTCGCCCAGCTCGTCACGGAACCGCTCGACGACGATCGTGCGGTCGTCCGGGATGTGCCCGCAGGCCTCGCGCTGCTCGGACAGGTACGACAGCACGTTGTCAGCGGCCCAGTCGTCGAGCCCGGCGGCGAGGAGCCGCACCCGGGCGTCGTCCTTGGACAGCGAGCCGACCTCGCGCAGGAACGCGCCGAGCGCGCGGCCCAGTTCGAGGGGGCGGCCCAGCTGGTCGCCCTTCCAGAACGGCAGCCGGCCGGGGACACCGGGCGCGGGCGAGACGAGGACGCGGTCGCGGGTGATGTCCTCGATGCGCCAGGAGCTGGTGCCCAGCGTGAAGACGTCGCCGACCCGGGACTCGTAGACCATCTCCTCGTCGAGCTCGCCGACCCGGCCGCCGCCCTTCTTGGGGTCGGAGCCCGCGAGGAAGACGCCGAAGAGACCGCGGTCGGGGATCGTGCCCCCGGAGGTGACGGCGAGGCGCTGGGCACCGGGGCGGCCGGTGATCGTGCCGGCGACCCGGTCCCACACCACGCGCGGACGCAGCTCCGCGAAGGCGTCCGACGGATAGCGGCCCGCGAGCATGTCGAGCACGGCGGTGAACGCCGACTCCGGGAGCGCCGCGAAGGGGGCGGCACGGCGCACCGTGGCCAGGAGGTCGTCGAACTGCCAGGTGTCGAGGGCGGTCATCGCGACGATCTGCTGGGCCAGCACGTCCAGTGGGTTGGCCGGGACCCGGAGGGACTCGATCGAGCCGGTGCGCATCCGCTCGGTGACGACGGCGGCCTGGACGAGGTCGCCCCGGTACTTCGGGAAGACGACACCCGTGGAGACCGCGCCCACCTGGTGTCCGGCGCGGCCCACGCGCTGCAGGCCGGAGGCCACGGACGGCGGGGACTCCACCTGGACGACCAGGTCCACCGCTCCCATGTCGATGCCGAGTTCCAGACTGGACGTGGCGACCACCGCGGGCAGGCGGCCGGCCTTGAGGTCCTCCTCGACGAGGGCGCGCTGCTCCTTGGAGACGGAACCGTGGTGGGCGCGCGCGATGACCGTGGGGGCGCCCTGCGCCGCACCCGAGCCGCCCATCAGCTCCGCTGGCGAGTGGTGCTCCTCCAGGGTCTCGCCGGTGGCCCGCTCGTAGGCGATCTCGTTGAGCCGGTTGCACAGGCGCTCCGCCAGGCGGCGCGAGTTCGCGAACACGATCGTCGACCGGTGGGACAGGACGAGGTCGGTGATCCGCTCCTCGACGTGCGGCCAGATGGAGGGCTTCTCGGCTCCCTCCTTGCCGTCGGAGGCCGGGGAACCGCCCAGCTCGCCGAGGTCCTCGACCGGGACGACGACGGAGAGGTCGAACTCCTTGCCCGACGGCGGCTGGACGATCTCCACCTTGCGGCGCGGCGAGAGATAGCGTGCCACCTCGTCCACCGGGCGCACCGTGGCCGACAGGCCGATGCGGCGGGCGGGCCTGGGCAGCAGTTCGTCCAGGCGCTCCAGGGAGAGCGCCAGGTGCGCCCCGCGCTTCGTGCCCGCGACGGCGTGCACCTCGTCCAGGATCACCGTCTCGATGCCGGTCAGCGCGTCGCGCGTGGCCGATGTGAGCATCAGGAACAGCGACTCCGGGGTCGTGATCAGGATGTCCGGCGGGCGGGTGGACAGGGCGCGGCGCTCCGCGGGAGGGGTGTCACCGGAGCGGATGCCCACCTTCACCTCCGGCTCGGGCAGGCCGAGCCGGACCGCCTCCTGCCGGATACCGGTCAGCGGGCTGCGCAGATTGCGCTCCACGTCGACCGCGAGGGCCTTGAGCGGTGACACGTACAGCACCCGGCAGCGCTTCTTCGGGTCGGCCGGCGGCGGGGTCGACGCCAGCTGGTCCAGCGCGGCGAGGAAGGCGGCCAGTGTCTTGCCGGAACCGGTCGGGGCGACCACCAGCACGTCCGAGCCCTCACGGGTCGCCTGCCACGCCCCGGCCTGGGCCGCGGTGGGCGCGGAGAAGGCCCCCGTGAACCAGCCGCGGGTCGCGGGGGAGAAGCCCTCGAGGGCTCGATGTGCAGAGCTCGCCATGCGTCCATCCTGCACCCGGCCACTGACATCGCGCCTGACCTGCGGAAACGAGGAGCGGTGCGGCGGCGGGAGAAGGGCGGGGCGAGGGCTGGCGCAGAATGGAGTGCATGGCGGGTTCCGGGGAGCGGGCACGGCACTGGCAGTACGCGGAGCTGCCCGGTGTCGACCTGCTGCGCGCCAGCTACGTCGAGAAGATCTTCGTTCGGCACACCCACGAGAACTTCGTGATCGCCGCCATCTCCGAGGGCGTCGAGGTCTTCCACCACGGCGGCGCCGACCAGTACGCGGGCCCTGGCTCCCTGGCGCTGGTCAATCCGGAGACCCCGCACACGGGCCGCGCGGGCGTCCCCGAGGGCTGGCGGTACGGAGCCGTGTACCCGTCGCCGGACCTGGTGGCCGAGATCGCCGCGGAGACCACCCGGATCCACGGCACGCCCGGCTTCACCAGCCCCGTACTGGACGATCCGTACGCCGCCCGCCTGGTCCACCAGGTGCTCCGGGCGGCCGACGAGGGCAACGCGCTCGCCGCCGACACGCTCCTGCGGGTGGCCGTCACCCGGCTGCTGCGGCTGAACGGCGGGCCGATGCCGCGCCGCGCGGTACGCACCGCGGGCGCCCGGATCGCGGCACGCGCGCGTGCCGTGCTCGAGGAGCGCATGGCCGACCCGCCGTCCCTGGAGCGGCTCGCCGCCGACCTCGGTGCCGGTCCGTTCGCGCTGCTGCGTGCCTTCCGGGACACCTACGGGATGCCGCCCCACACCTGGCTGACTGACGCCCGGGTACGGCGCGCACGGCACCTCCTGGACGCCGGTACCGCCCCCGTGGAGGCCGCCGTCGCGGTCGGCTTCACCGACCAGCCGCATCTCAACCGCCACTTCACCCGGATCGTGGGGGTGCCGCCGGGCGCGTACCAGCGCGAGCGCCTGAAGGCGGGCGAAGGCGTGCGGGACCAGCGGAGCGACGGGCCGCGCAAGAACGTACAAGACCCGCCGGACGGTCTTCTCCTACCGTCGGGGGCGTGGGAGAACAGCCAGCAACCGCAGACGCACGCGACCAGGACCGACCCGGCGGCCGGACCCGACGGGACGGAGACGCGGAGGACACCCGGGGAGCGCGGGACATCCACGCCACGCAGGACGACCGGGACACAGGCGGGGACGGACGGCAGGCGGGGAAACCCGACGCCGCCGTCGTACGAGACGCACTCGGAGTCGGGGTCGCCGTCGGCCTGTCCGGTTTCGCCTTCGGGGTGACCTCGGCGGGCAGCGGGCTGACACTGCTGCAGACCTGCGCACTCAGCCTCCTGGTGTTCACCGGCGCCTCCCAGTTCGCGCTGGTGGGCGCGCTGGCCGCCGGAGGCAACCCGCTGACGGCGGCGGCCGGAGCGTTCTTCCTGGGCGTGCGGAACGCCTTCTACGGGCTCCGTCTGTCGCAGCTGCTGGCCCTCCCGCGCGCGTTGCGGCCGTTCGCCGCGCAGTGGGTCATCGACGAGACCACCGCCGTGGCGCTCGCCCAGCCCACGCGGCGCAGCGTCCGTATCGGCTTCACCGTCACCGGACTCACGCTCTACGTGCTGTGGAACCTGACGACGCTGCTCGGCGCGATGGGAGCCGAGGCCATCGGTGACACCGACGCCTGGGGGCTGGACGCCGCCGGTCCGGCGGTCTTCCTCGCGCTCCTCGCGCCGATGCTGAAGTCCGGTACCGAGCGCGCGGTGGCGGGCGTCGCCGTCGTCCTGGGACTCGGCCTGCTCCCGGTCCTGCCCGCCGGTGTGCCCGTCCTGGTGGCCGCGCTGGCCGCCCCCGCCGTCCTGTGGGCGACCGGCCGCCGGAGGATGACCGAGACCGGCGAAGAACGGAAGGAAGACCGTTGAACATCTGGATCGCGATCGGCGCCACCGCCGTCGGCTGCTACCTCGTCAAACTCGTCGGACTGCTGGTCCCCGCGGGCGTCCTGGAACGGCCCCTCGTCCAGCGCCTCGCGGCGCTCCTGCCGGTCGCCCTGCTCGCCGCCCTCACGGCCCAGCAGACCTTCGCGGACGGGCGCGCGCTGGTGCTGGACGCCAAGGCCGCCGGACTCGCGGCGGCCGCGGTGGCCCTGATCCTGCGTGCGCCCTTCCTGCTCGTCGTGCTTGTGGCGGTGGCGGTGACGGCCGGAGTGCGGGCGGTGACGGGCTGACGCGGCGGGGGTGGCGGCCGTGCGGGCCGGCCGGCAGGGCGGCCGGGGTGGCGGTCCGCCGCCGTGTTCGGCCTCGGCCTCGGGGCCGGCTACGGCGCCCGATCGCCGCTCCGCTCGACTTGAGTCCTTGGGGTCGGTCACGGCTGCCGATCCCCGCCATGCTCGGCCTCTCGCCTCTCGCCTCTCGCCTCTCGGCCTCCGGTCCGCTCGTCGAGCGGCGGCACCGCGCCTACGCCGGGACGGCCTCGCCCCCTCGGCGGACGAGGCCGTCGCCCACCGGCGCGGTCAGCTCAACGGCCGTCCGTACGCGCGCAGCGTGCGCAACGCCTCGATCGTCACCATGGGGCGGCACTCCAGGGCCGTTCCCGGGGCCCACTGGCGCCAGCGGACCGGCCAGCCGCCGTCCTCCCGCTGCTCGCTCGTCAGATGGTCCAGTGAGCGGGCCATCTCGTCGTCGGTGAACCACGCGCGCGCGAGGGAGTCCGGCGTCCGCGCGTAGTCGTACGGGAAGTGGTGCTCGCCGGGCGCGTAACCGGGCGCCACCGGGTACGCGTCCGGCCTGGCCGGATCCAGCACCGCGAGCCGCTGCTCGCGCGTCAGGCGGCCCAGCCGGTCGGCGGCGGCCTCCGCGCGCGAGCGGTCGGGTGCCGCGTCCAGGAAGGCGACCGCGGCCTCGATCTCGTACGGGTGGGACTTCTCCAGGGACTCCACGGCCTGCCAGCAGAAGTCGGTGGCCCGGAACAGCCAGGCGTGCCACACCTCGTTGCGGTGCAGCAGGCCCACCACGGGCCCGGTGGCCAGCAGATCGCTCGGCGGGTCGTCCACCACCGGCACGAACGGGGCCGCCGGATAGCCGCGCTGGCTGGGATGGATCGCGGGCAGGGCACCGTCCGGCGTCGACACGGAGGTCAGATAGCGGCACACGCGCTCCACCCGCTGTCCGCCGCACCGCCCGATGGAGTCGAGCACGCGCAGCGCGTGCGCGGTGTGCAGCGGCTGGCTCGCGGGACCGCGCAGGTCGGGTTCGAGCGCGTGACCGTACCCGCCGTCCTCGTTGCGGTACGCGGCCAGCGCGGTCTCCACCGCGTCCGCGTTCCCGTCGCCGTCGTCGAGGAAGTGGTACGCGAAACGCCGCTGCTCCAGCACGCGCGCGGTGAGCCAGACGAAGTGCTCGGCGCGCGAGAGCGGGGTCCGCGCCGGGGGCGTCGGGGGGAGTGGGGATGCTCCGTTTTCGGCCATGGGTCAGACCGTAGGGCGGAAAGCGTTTCCGGCAAGGGGTACCGGCCGGGGCCCACCCTCAGGGGCGGGATACTGGTGTCATGCGGTTGACGGTCTTCTGGCAGCGGATGGCGGATCACTTCGGGGCGGGGTACGCCGACACCTTCGCGCGCGATCACGTGATGACGGAACTCGGCGGGCGCACGGTGCAGGAGGCACTGGACGCGGGCTGGGAGGCCAAAGACGTGTGGCGGGTGGTCTGCACGGCCATGAACGTGCCGCACGAGAACCGCTGACACATCGGGAGCGGAACCCGGGCAGGACCGTGGAGCCTGGCGGACGGCGGACGGCGGACGGCGGACGGCGGACGGCGGGCGGGGATGGCGGACTCGGCACTAGTACCGGCACCAGTGCCGGCGTCGGCACCGGCGTCGGAACCGGCGTCGGAACCCGGCAGCCGGGAGTCCGCGAGGCCCCGAGACCCGGCCCCCTGAGCCGCTGAAGGGTCACGAGATCGGACGAGTGGAGCCGATTGTCGGTGGTGTGGGCGAGACTTGCTCCGTGGCCCCGACAGACGAGACCTCGCAGGTCGCCCAGCACCCGTCGCCGTTCGGTACGACGCCGCCCGCAGGCCCTCCGGCCGGGGACGCCGCCGGACGGGGTGGACGTATGCCCAGCTGGCTGCCGCGCGCCATGGTGCTCGCCCTCGCCCTCATCGCCGTCTTCCAGTTGGGCAGTTGGGCGTTCCACCAGCTCACCGGCCTGCTGATCAACATCCTGATCGCGTTCTTCCTGGCGCTCGCCATCGAGCCCGCGGTGAGCTGGATGGCCGGGCACGGGATGCGCAGGGGGCTCGCGACCTTCCTCGTCTTCCTCGGCGCGATGGTCGTGGCCGCCGGTTTCGTCACACTCCTGGGCTCGATGCTCGCCGGTCAGATCATCAAGATGGTCGAGAGCTTCCCGGAGTACCTCGACTCGGTCATCAACTGGATCAACGCGACCTTCCACACCGACCTCAGACGGGTGGACATCCAGGACAGCCTGGTCCACTCGGACTGGCTGCGGAAGTACGTGCAGAACAGCGCCACGGGCGTCCTGGACGTGTCCGCGCAGGTGCTGGGCGGCCTCTTCCAGCTGCTGACGATCGCGCTGTTCTCGTTCTACTTCGCCGCCGACGGGCCGCGGCTGCGACGCGCGCTCTGCTCCGTGCTCCCGCCCGCCCGGCAGGCCGAGGTGCTGCGCGCCTGGGAGATCGCCGTCGACAAGACCGGCGGTTACCTGTACTCGCGCGGTCTGATGGCGCTGGTCTCGGGCGTCGCGCACTACGTCCTCCTCCAGGCCCTGGGTATCCCCTACGCGCCCGTGCTCGCGGTCTGGGTCGGCCTGGTGTCCCAGTTCATCCCCACCATCGGCACCTATCTCGCGGGCGCCCTGCCGATGCTGATCGCGTTCACGGTCAATCCCTGGTACGCGCTGTGGGTGCTGCTCTTCGTCGTGATCTACCAGCAGTTCGAGAACTACGTACTGCAACCCAAGCTGACCTCGAAGACCGTGGACATCCACCCCGCGGTCGCCTTCGGCTCGGTCATCGCGGGCACCGCGCTCCTCGGTGCCGTCGGCGCGCTCGTCGCCATCCCGGCGGTCGCCACGCTCCAGGCGTTCCTGGGCGCGTACGTGAAGCGGTACGACGTCACGGACGACCCGCGGGTCCACGGGCACCGGGGGCGCAGACCGGGCAGCCTCCTGAGACGCGCGCGCGGGCTGCGGACCCGGCGGGAGACGGGGGAGAAGGAGGAGACGGAGTCCGGGGACGAGTAGTCCTCAGAGGCCGAGCAGCGCCCACCCGCCCGCGGCGGCCACCGCCGTGCCGTAACAGGCCACCGCCGCGAGCACGAGCCTCCGCCTCGTCAGGTCGCTCCACGACGTGCGCGAGAGGAGCCAGGCCACCGCCGGCAGCACGAGCACGGCGTGCAGGCTGACGCCGTGCAGTGGCTTGAGCGGGGCCGTCGAGTCGTACGCCGCCGTCTGGTGGCCGGTCCGGGTGAGGACGACACCGCGCGCGATCATCGCGGCTCCCGACAGCAGAGCCACGAGCAGGATCGCGAATCCGGAACGCAGCGCGAGCGGCATTCCCGATGGGCCGTCGGGCCGCCGCCGGAACGAGGCGAGCGCGAACGCGGTGAGCACCACGACGAGCACGCCGCCGCCCACCGCCAGCGTCATCGACACCCCGGTGTCGAAGGCGGTCTCCATGTTGAGGTGCGAGGGCACCCGGCGCCAGGCCTGAAGGGTGATCCCGCCGACCTCGAGAACGCAGTCCGCGGCGAAGACCACGAGCAGCACGGTCCGTAGCCGGGCCCCCATCCGCAGATACGAGGTGACCCAGGTGACCGCCATCAGCGTCAGCCCGAAGGTGACGGGCTTGCGCCAGGAGACCGGGCCGTCCCAAGGGCCGCCGTCCACGGCGAACACCACCAGATGGGCCAGACCGGACAGGGTGAGCGCGATGCCGGTGGCGTGGCAGAAGCGCTCGGCGGCACGTGCCGTGCTCCACCGGGAGCGGGCGGCGGCCGCGCGGACGGGAAGCGGTGCGGCCGGGGGAGCGGGGGCGGTGACGGCGATACCGGCGGGGACGCGGGAGCCACTGCGACGTTGCATGGGACCAGCTTCGGCGGGAGGGGCTCCGGGGTCGTCCTACGGCCGAAGTCTTCTGCCGTACGCCCACGGAAGTAGGGGGGCGGGGAGTAGGGGTCGGGAAAGGGAGGAGCAGGGCTCGGGAAGAGGCCCCGGCCTGGGCCTCGTCGGCTCGGGTCCGACGCGGCGTCCGGGGCGCGGTGGGCCCTTGGTGCCGGGTCGGTGCCGAGGTCGGGGCGTTCGATGCCGGGCTCTGTGTCAGAGACCCGAAGCAGGGTCACTCGCACCCCGTGAGCCCGCGTGGTGCGCTTGACACTAAAATCGAACATCCATTCTTATGGAGTCTCCGGCAGGGCTTTCGACGGGGATTTCAGGCAGAAGTGTCCGAGTTATCCACAGGGCGGGCGGGCGTCGAGGCGCATTGTCAGTGGCAGGCGTTAGCGTCTTTGACGTGAAGCGATCGACTCAAGCAAATCGGGTGGAACCCATGGCAGGAACCGACCGCGAGAAGGCGCTGGACGCCGCGCTCGCACAGATTGAACGGCAATTCGGCAAGGGCGCGGTGATGCGCCTGGGCGAGCGGCCGAACGAGCCCATCGAGGTCATCCCCACCGGATCGACCGCACTCGACGTCGCTCTCGGCGTCGGCGGCCTGCCCCGCGGCCGAGTGGTGGAGGTGTACGGCCCGGAGTCCTCCGGTAAGACGACCCTGACCCTGCACGCGGTGGCCAACGCCCAGCGGGCCGGCGGCCAGGTCGCGTTCGTGGACGCGGAGCACGCCCTCGACCCCGAGTACGCGAAGAAGCTCGGCGTCGACATCGACAACCTCATCCTGTCGCAGCCGGACAACGGCGAGCAGGCCCTGGAGATCGTCGACATGCTGGTGCGCTCCGGCGCGCTCGACCTCATCGTCATCGACTCGGTCGCGGCCCTGGTGCCGCGTGCGGAGATCGAGGGCGAGATGGGTGACTCGCACGTGGGTCTCCAGGCCCGACTGATGAGCCAGGCCCTGCGCAAGATCACCAGCGCGCTGAACCAGTCGAAGACCACCGCGATCTTCATCAACCAGCTCCGCGAGAAGATCGGCGTGATGTTCGGCTCCCCGGAGACCACGACCGGTGGCCGGGCGCTGAAGTTCTACGCCTCGGTGCGTCTGGACATCCGCCGCATCGAGACGCTGAAGGACGGCACCGACGCGGTCGGCAACCGCACCCGCGTCAAGGTCGTGAAGAACAAGGTCGCGCCGCCCTTCAAGCAGGCCGAGTTCGACATCCTCTACGGGCAGGGCATCAGCCGCGAGGGCGGCCTGATCGACATGGGCGTGGAGAACGGCTTCGTGCGCAAGGCCGGCGCCTGGTACACGTACGAGGGCGACCAGCTCGGCCAGGGCAAGGAGAACGCGCGCAACTTCCTCAAGGACAACCCCGACCTCGCCAACGAGATCGAGAAGAAGATCCTGGAGAAGCTGGGCGTCGGCGTGAAGCCGGAGAAGCCCGCCGCCGAACCGGGTGCGGACGCGGCGGTCTCGGTCGCTCCGGACGACGCCGCGAAGACGGTGCCCGCTCCCGCGGCCAAGACCACCAAGTCCAAGGCCGCGGCGGCAAAGAGCTAGTCCGTGACACGGCGAACCGACTGGGCCGAGTACGCCCGACCCGTCGCCCCCGAAGGGCGGCCGTCCCGACGGGACGGCATGTCGTCCCCGGACGGCGACGGGTGGAAGGGCAGTGAGGTGTACGACGCCGAAGGGCCGTACGACGGCGACGCTCACGGCTCCGCGGGGCCGTTCGGCGACGGAGCCGAGGGTGGTCCTGCCGAAGGTGGGGATCCGTCGGGGGACGGGCCGCGCCGTGGCGGTGGCCGGCGGGCGGGTGACGGGGGTCCGCGCGGGGGCGGACGAAACCGGGGCCGTCGGCGGCGCGGGGGATTCGGCGACCCGCCCGGTGACACCTCCGGCACACAGGACGGAGGCCCCCCTTTCTCGTCGAGGGCCGAGCAGGGGGAGCCCCCGCGGGACCCGGCTGAGCAGGCACGGGCGATCTGCCTGCGCCTGCTCACCGGGACCCCGCGCACGCGCAAGCAACTGGCCGACGCGTTGCGCAAGCGCGAGATCCCGGACGACGTGGCGGAGGAGGTGCTGTCCCGGTTCGAGGAGGTCGGACTGATCAACGACGGTGCCTTCGCGGACGCCTGGGTGGAGTCCCGGCACCACGGCCGGGGTCTGGCCCGCCGGGCGCTCGCGCGGGAGCTGCGGACCAAGGGGGTCGACTCGACGCTGATCGACGACGCCGTCGGCCGGCTCGACTCCGAGCAGGAGGAGACGACCGCGCGCGAGCTCGTGGCCCGCAAGCTGCGTTCCACTCGCGGCCTCGATCGCGACAAGCGGCTGCGCCGTCTCGCGGGCATGCTCGCCCGCAAGGGTTACTCCGAGGGCATGGCGCTCCGGGTGGTCCGACAGGCCCTGGAGGAAGAGGGCGAGGACACGGAAGGGCTGGGGGACGAGGTTTTCTGATCTCCGGGGAAGAACTGGGAGGTTGGCTTCAGGGGGCGGCGGGGACGGGCGGGCTTCTGTCCCGGCGGGGGTGGCCGTGAGGACCGGGTGGGGGCGTCGGGGGTGTCGGAGTGACGATCGGGCGTGCGTGACGGCGCGGCCGACGTGACGACCGGGCGCGCGGGGAGGGTGGAAGGGCGGGACGATCAGGCGAGCGTGGGGGGACCGAGTAGGCGCGTTGGGCTGGGCGTGCGTGACGGCGCGGTCGGCCGCACGGACTCCGTCCGCTCCGTGGGTGACGGACCGGTCCGTCAGCGTTAGCTCAGCGGTGCCGCACCGGCTGTCCGGTCACGGGCCCTGAACTCGGTGGACGCGCGGGGGCGCCGACCGCGTTCGGGGCCCGTACGGCGGTAACGCGGATCTGCCCCGCGCCGGTGGCACCCCGGGGGGCAAACGACTCCGGTGCCGAGGTCGCGGCAACTCCCGCTCGCCGAAGCGGGGTTGACCCCCGCGGGAGACGCCGGGCCACAGCGATGCACAGACACCTGTGCACGGACGCCTTACGACAAGGGGCGCCCACTTCGGCGCACGACTGCCGCAACCGCAACCGCACTCCGGCGCGGAGGTCGCCCCACGGCGCCGGGACCTGCCCCGGTGCCGCCGAGTAATCCCCGCAACCGCACCCCGGCGCGGAGGCCGCCCCACGGCGTCGGGACCTGCACGGGTGCCGCAGGGCCATCCCCTACAGGTCCCCTACGAGGCAGGGGTCACGGGGAGTCCGGCTGCCTTCCACGCCTGGAACCCGCCGACCAGGTCGGTCGCCCGCCACAGTCCCAGCTGCCGCAGCGACACAGCCGCCAGACTCGACGCGTAGCCCTCGTTGCAGACGACCACGACCCGCAGGTCATGGCTCGTGGCCTCCGGGGCGCGGTGGCTGCCCTGGGGGTCCAGGCGCCACTCCAGTTCGTTGCGCTCGACGACCAGGGCGCCCGGGATGAGTCCGTCGCGCTCGCGCAGGGCCGCGTACCGGATGTCGACCAGCAGGGCCTCGTCCGTGCGGGTGGCGTCGTACGCCTCCTCGGCCGTCACGCGGTCGAGGCCCTCGCGGACCCGCTCCAGCAACTCGTCGATTCCCACGGGTCGTTCGGGACGCGTGCTCACTGCCAGTCCTCCGGACGTTCGACCTGCTCGAGGCGCAGCACCTGGCCCGTACGGCTGTAGCGGCGGATCTGCGGCAGGGGCGGATAGTAGGCGTGCACGGAGATCGCGTGCTCCTCCGTGGACTCGTTCAGCACCTCGTGCACATGGTGACGGCCGAACGAGCGGCCCTTGCCGGCGGTCAGGCGCCGCTCCCGGTCCACGCCTTCGGTGAGTTCCAGGGTGCGCCAGCCGTCGGTGGGCAGACGGGCGGCAAGGGAGTTCTCCTTGAGTTCGCCCGACGCGGTGAGGAAGGCGCCGACCGAGTCGGCGTGGTCGTGCCAGCCGGTCCCGGTGCCCGGCGGCCAGCCGATGAGCCAGGCCTCGCTGCCGCCGGGGCCTTCGAGGCGTACCCAGGTACGGCCCTCGGGGTCGAGCGGCAGGGAGTCGATCAGTGCGGCGTCAGCGGCCGCGCGGCGCACGAAGTCCAGCAGTTCGGCCTGGGTGGGGGTGTGCGCGGGTGCGGAGACAGAGGGTGACACAGACACGGGTACCGTCCTGGGCTTTTCGCGTGGGGGCGCGCCGCGCCGACGAAGGCGGGCACGCGGGAGGAGGGAGGCGAATTCAGCAGGACGGACGACACACGCAGCCCGCATAGCGGACGAGGTCCATGTGGACCCTCCGCCACAGATGCACGCAGGTGTCGGTCACGATCGGGAGTAGACCACGACGACGCGGGCGGTTCAACTCACTGTCACTATGTGGACCGCGCGGTGAGCCGGGAGGCGGACGGACACCGCGTGACCTGGCCCGTCGCCAGGAAGGCTCGCGTCGGGCCCGCGCCCCGCTCGGCTCCGGTTCAAGAAGAACCCGTGGCGGGGTCGCGAGGAGGGCGCGGCGGGACGGACGCACGGCGTCTCTGGGCATCCACGCAGCCGTGGAGGCCGCCCGCTCCAGGCCCGCACGAGGTGGCGTCCAACGCGCCGCGACCCGGGCGCGCCCGCGCCTCAGCTCTTGCCCGCCGTCGCCTGCGCCCCCGTCCGTGCCGGTCCGCCGAGGGTCGCCTCGGCCGCCGCGTAGAGGTCGGCCGGGCGGACGCCGCTCAGCGCGGTGACCAGGTGGCCGTCGGGACGGACGAGCAGCACGGTGTGCGCTGCCGCCCCCGGGTAGCTCTCCGCGACCAGCAGCTCGGCCGGATGCGGCAGCGCGGTCACGGCGGCCGCCAGCCGGGGCATGATGCCCGCCGAGACCCAGTGCTTGCGTTCCCACACGCCCGTTCCCGGCGCGATCAGCACCACGAGCAGCACCGCCCGGCCCAGCCGGTCCCGGAGCCGAACGAAGGAGCCGTCCTCGGCGGTCACCCGTACGTCCGTCACCGGCGAGCCCGGCGCCGTGGCGACCGCTGCCGCCGCCTCGCTGGGCTCGGGGGCCAGCGGCGAATCGGCGTACGCCCCCGGCGCGCCCAGCGAACCGCGTCCCAGGTGGCCGTCGGTGAGCAGCGCGTCGTGGCCGCGGGCCGAGCCGGGGACGTACGAACGCAGTCCTCCGCCCCCGCGCAGAAGCGGGAGCGCCTGGTCGGCGGCGCGGAGCCGGGCGGCGACGACGGCGCGGCGCTCGGCCTGGTAGCTGTCGAGCAGCGCCTCGTGCGGGCCCTGGTGCCAGGCCAGTGCCAGTTTCCAGGCGAGGTTGTCGGCGTCCCGCAGACCTTCGTCCAGACCCTGGGTGCCCAGCGCGCCGAGCAGGTGCGCGGAGTCTCCCGCGAGGAAGACCCGGCCCACGCGCCAGCGGCGGGCGAGGCGGTGGTGGACGGTGTGGACACCGGTGTCGAGCAGTTCGTACGGGGGTGTGGGGCCGCCGCTCCAGCCGGCCAGGGTCTCCCGGATACGGGCCACCAGCAGGTCGGGGGTGACCAGGTCCTTGCCCGGCGGCAGCAGCCAGTCCAGACGCCACACGCCGTCCGGCAGGGGCCGTCCGGTCACCTCACCGGCCGAGGGGCCCGTCGTCCGCCAGGGCGGCATCCGGTGCAGCACCGCCTCGCCGTGCCAGGGCAGCTCGGTGCGCAGCGCCGCCACGGCGTGCCGTTCCACGGCCGTGCGGCCCGGGAAGCGGATGTCCAGGAGCTTGCGCACGGTCGACCGCGGACCGTCGCAGGCGACCAGGTGGCTGCCGCGCCACCAGGTGCCCTCGGGGCCGCGGGTGTGGGCGGTGACGCCGGACTTCTCCTGCTCCAGGGCGTCGAGCCGGCTGTTCACCGCGATCCTGGCCAGCGGCTCGCGGGCGATGGCCTCGCGCAGAACGGCGGTCAGGACGTGCTGGGCGAGGTGCAGCGGTGGGGCCTGACCGGACTCGACGGGTCCCTGGGCGCCGGCCGGGCCGTGTGCGGCGCCGTAGCCTCCCGCGCCGACGGAGCCGCGCGCGCCGCCGGGCTTCTGGGCCGGCACCACGGCGCCGCCGGGGCGCCCCGTGCCACCCTCCGTGGCGGCCGTGCCGTCCCCGTCGAACCTGATCTCGCGCATCACCTGCTTGCGCCGCATCGACCGCCATCCGGCCCAACGCAGACCGGCCGCGTCCAGCGGGAATCCGGTCAGCCGCTCGACGAGCGCGGCGGTGTCCTCGCGCAGGACGACGGTGCGTGCCAACCGCTGCTCTTCCTTGCCCGGGCTCTCGTCGAGGATCACGGAGGGGACCTCGTGGCGGGCCAGCGCAAGGGAGAGCGTGAGCCCCACGGGCCCCGCGCCGACGATGATCACCGGGTCCATGACGCGGTGCCCCCTGCCCGGAGCGGAGTCCTCGAAGACGTACGGAAACAGGCAGTTGGAGCGGGGTGCACGATCACAGAACGTATGCAACCCATTGCCGGTGCTTGCGTCAAGTGACGGAGGCAGCGGGTCCCCGACCGGAGGCCGGACGACACCGGGCGTCGTCCGGATCATGCCGTCGAGCCGGCACGCGCTCCGGTCCTGCCCGCCGGGCCGGCTCGGACGCCGGCGAAGCCGCGGCCGGCGGGCGGCGGGACCCGACTCGTGCCGCTCTAAGGACGTGTGGGGGGAGAGCCTTGTCCGTGCGGGCGGCCGAGGGGCTCGGCGTGCCGACGCGGACGCCGGACGGGGGCGGCAGGAGTCCTGCCGCCCCCGTCCGGAGCCTTGCCGCCGGGACCGGCCGTCGGCCGGTGCGATCTCAGCGTGGACGGTGTCCTGCTCCGAGGGCACCGTCCACGCGGCCCGGGTCGAGCGGGATGTCCCGATCCGGGTCAGCGGGTCACGCGAAGCCGCCGCCACCGCCGGCACCGGTGCCGAAGGTGCCACCCACCTCGGCGGCGTTGATCTCTTCCACGTCCTTGGTGCCGAGGACCGCGCCGGTGCTCTTCTTGCTGCGGCGCAGCCTGGCCTCGAGCCAGCTCGCGAAGCTGGTGAGGATGAAGTTCAGCACGATGTAGAGGATCGCGACGACGATGAAGCTCGGGATGACGTTGGCGTAGTTCGCGGCCAGCGTGGCGCGCTCGCTGAGCAGCTCGGTGAAACCGATCATCACACCGCCGAGTGCGGTGTCCTTCACGATGACGACGAGCTGGCTGACGATGGCCGGGAGCATGGCCGTGACCGCCTGCGGCAGCAGGATGCTGGTCATCGTCTGGCTCTTGCGCAGGCCGACCGCCATGGCGGCCTCGGACTGCCCCTTGGGGAGGGAGAGGATGCCCGCCCGGACGATCTCGGCGAGGACCGAGGCGTTGTAGAGCACCAGGCCGGTGACGACCGCGTACAGGGGCCGGATCTCGCTGGTGACGTCCGTGGAGCGGACGTAGACCTCGTTGGCGAAGAGCATCAGCAGCAGGACCGGGATGGAGCGGAAGAACTCCACCACCACGCCGGCCGGGACACGCACCCACCGGTGGTCCGACAGGCGGGCGATGCCGAAGACCGCACCCAGCGGAAGGGCGATGACCATGGCGAGCGCCGCGGCCTTCAGGGTGTCCGCGAGGCCCGGCAGGAGATAGGTCGTCCAGGCCTGACCAGTGGTGAACGGCTCCCACAGCGCCCACTTCAGCTGGCCCTTCTCGTCCAGCTTCGTCCAGACCCACCACAGCACCAGGGCGAGCAGCACGAAGAAGACAACGGAGAGGAGCACGTTGCGCCGCTTGGCGCGGGGGCCCGGGGCGTCGTAGAGGACGGAGGTCATCGCTTCACCGCCAGTCGCTTGCTCAGCCAGCCGAGGATGAGACCGGTGGGCAGGGTCAGGAGCACGAAGCCGAGGGCGAACACCGCGCCGATGGCGAGGGTCTGGGCTTCGTTCTCGATCATCTTCTTCATCAGGAGAGCGGCCTCGGCGACGCCGATGGCGGCGGCCACGGTGGTGTTCTTGGTCAGCGCGATCAGGACGTTGGCCAGCGGGCCGATCACCGAACGGAAGGCCTGCGGAAGCACGATGAGCCGCACGACCTGGCTGAAGCTCAGGCCGATGGCGCGGGCGGCCTCGGCCTGGCCGACGGGCACGGTGTTGATGCCGGAGCGGATCGCCTCGCAGACGAAGCACGCGGTGTACGCGATCAGTCCGAGCACGGCGAGCCGGAAGCTCTGGTCGTCGAAGTTGTCGGGTGCGCCCATCGTCATGCCGAAGATGTCGGCGAGACCGAGTGAGGTGAAGACGATGATGACGGTCAGCGGGATGTTCCGGACGATGTTCACATAGGCGGTGCCGAACCCGCGCATCAGCGGGACCGGGCTGACCCGCATCGCGGCGAGGAGCGTGCCCCAGATCAGCGAGCCGATGGCGGACAGGACGGTGAGTTTCACCGTCATCCAGAACGCCCCGAGGACGTCGTAACCTTCAAGAAAGTCGAACACGATCTCCCGCGCTTCCGGGTGTGTGGAGTACGTGGCTACGGGGCGGACACGGCGCGCCGCCGCCGTGATCGCGGCGGGCGGCGGCGCGCTGTGGACCTGCGGGCGTTACTTGACGATGACGCCGATCTTCGGCGCCGGCTCGTTCTTGTACTCGGCGGGACCGAAGTTGTCCTTCACGGCCTTTTCCCAGGCGCCGTCGCTGACCATCTTCTCGAGGGCGGCGTTGATCTTCTTCTCGGTCGCGGCATCGCCCTTCTTGATGCCGATGCCGTAGTTCTCGTTGCTGAGCTTGAGGCCCGCGAGCTTGAACTGGCCCTTGTACTTGTCCTGCGCGGCGAAGCCCGCGAGGATCGAGTCGTCCGTGGTCACCGCGTCCACCGCGCCGCTCTGCAGGCCCGCGATGCACTCCGAGTAGCCGGCCTGCTGCTTCAGCTGGGCCTTCGGGGCGATCGTCTTCTGGACGTTCTGCGCCGAGGTGGAGCCGGTCACGGAACACAGCTTCTTGCCGTTGAGGTCCGTGCCCTTGGTGATGTCCGAGTCGGCCTTGATCAGCAGGTCCTGGTGGGCCAGCAGGTAGGGGCCGGCGAAGTCGACCTTCTGCTTGCGCTCGTCGTTGATCGAGTACGTGGCCGCGATGAACTTCACGTCGCCGCGGGCCAGCGCGTTCTCACGGTCGGCGCTCTTGGTCTCGACGAACTCGATCTGGTCGGGCTTGTAGCCGAGCTCCTTGGCCACGTAGGTGGCGACGTCCACGTCGAAACCGGAGAACGATCCGTCCGGCTCCTTCAGGCCGAGGCCCGGCTGGTCGTACTTGATGCCGACCTTGATCTTGCCCCCGCCGGAGCCCGAGCCGGAGTCGTCCTTGTCGTCGCCGCCGCACGCGGTGGCGCTGAGGGCGAGGGCCAGGACGGCGGCCGAGGCGGCGGTTACCTTGCGGAGCTTCATCGTGAACATCCTTTGATGTGAAGAGATACAGGTCTTCAGTACTGAAGAGATGCGGGCCGTGTCAGTGGTGCAGGATCTTCGACAGGAAGTCCTTGGCCCGGTCGCTGCGGGGGTTGCTGAAGAACTGGTCCGGCACAGCCTCTTCGACGATGCGTCCGTCGGCCATGAACACCACTCGGTTGGCAGCCGAACGAGCGAAGCCCATCTCGTGGGTGACGACGACCATGGTCATGCCGTCACGCGCGAGTTGCTGCATGACCTCCAGGACCTCGTTGATCATCTCGGGGTCCAGTGCCGAGGTCGGCTCGTCGAAGAGCATGACCTTCGGGTCCATCGCCAGCGCCCGCGCGATCGCGACCCGCTGCTGCTGGCCGCCGGACAGCTGCGCGGGGTACTTGTCCGCCTGCGTGCCCACACCGACCCGGTCCAGCAGTTCGCGGGCCTTCTTCTCGGCGACCTTCTTGTCGGCCCTGCGGACCTTGACCTGGCCCAGCATCACGTTCTCGAGCACCGTCTTGTGCGCGAAGAGGTTGAAGGACTGGAAGACCATGCCCACGTCGGCACGCAGCCGGGCGAGCGCCTTGCCCT
Organism: Streptomyces sp. NPDC005496; assembly: GCF_042872045.1. Classification (NCBI taxonomy): domain Bacteria; kingdom Bacillati; phylum Actinomycetota; class Actinomycetes; order Kitasatosporales; family Streptomycetaceae; genus Streptomyces; species Streptomyces sp. NPDC005496. The sequence continues at coordinate 996,983 of NZ_JBIAJQ010000001.1, read as the reverse complement.
CCTCGGGCAGCGGCTTGCCGTCGATCGAGATGTGGCCCGAGTCGATCGTCTCCAGACGGTTGATGGTGCGGCACAGGGTGGACTTCCCGGACCCGGAGGGTCCGATGACCACGACGACCTCGCCACGGGCGATCGTCAGGTCGATGTCCTGGAGCACGTGCAACGCGCCGAAGTGCTTGTTGACGCTCTTCAGGACGACCAGCTCGTCGGTCGCGGCCACGGCGTCCTTGGCCACCGATACTTCGGTCATCGCTCTGGGGCTCCGTCCTCCTCGGTTTCGGTGGACAGTAGTGACCCCGTACGACCAGCGTCATTACATCTGAGGGAATATTGAGCATAACGATCCGGTAGCGTCCGGGTACTCACCGTGACGGCCGCGGACGGAGCGCGTACCGGCTGGGTAACGGAAGCCGCCCCGAACCGGAACGCCCTTGACGCCGTCGTCGTCCATCAGCGTGACTTCCAGGGTGCACACATGTGTGCCGGTCAATACAAGCCCAGACCGTACGACCGATGAACCGGAGGGGGCCGGGATGAGACTGCTCCTCGTCGAGGACGACAACCACGTCGCCGCCGCCCTGTCCGCGGTCCTGGCCCGGCACGGCTTCCACGTGACGCACGCCCGCAGCGGCGAGGAGGCCCTCCAGGCGCTGGTTCCCGAGGGCGCCGGGTTCGGTGTGGTCCTGCTCGACCTGGGACTGCCCGACCAGGACGGCTACGAGGTCTGCGGCAAGATCCGCAAGCGCACCAGCACCCCGGTGATCATGGTCACGGCCCGCGCCGACGTGCGCTCCCGGATCCACGGACTCAACCTCGGCGCCGACGACTACGTGGTCAAGCCGTACGACACCGGTGAGCTGCTGGCCCGCATCCACGCCGTCGCCCGGCGCACCGTCCCCGAGGACGCCGCGGCCGGTGGCGAGAGCGCCCTGCGGCTCGGCGCCGTGCGCATCGACCTCCCGACCCGCCAGGTGAGCGTCGACGGCACGGTCGTCCAGCTCACCCGCAAGGAGTTCGACCTGCTCGCGCTGCTGGCCCAGCGCCCCGGTGTGGTGTTCCGCCGGGAGCAGATCATCAGCGAGGTCTGGCGCACCAGCTGGGAGGGGACCGGGCGCACCCTGGAGGTGCACGTCGCGTCCCTGCGCTCCAAGCTGCGCATGCCGGCGCTGATCGAGACCGTGCGCGGCGTCGGGTACCGGCTCGTCGCCCCCACGTCGTAGCGTGCACCGGTGCGCACTCGCCTTCTTCCGCTGCTCATCGTCCTGATGGCCGCCGTGCTGCTCGCGCTCGGCGTGCCGCTGGCCGCGAGCCTGGCGGCCGCCGAGCAGCAGAAGGTGGTCGTCGACCGCATTGACGACACCGCGCGCTTCGCCGCCCTCGCCCAGTTCGTGACCGACCCTCCCACCGGCTCCCGGTCGGACGGCGCCGGGGACGACGAGCGCCGCGACATCCTGCAGGACGAACTCGACACCTACAACGACGTCTACGGGATCAGAGCCGGCGTCTTCTACCGGTCCGGCCAAGCCCCCATGGCCAACGCTCCGAAGAACTGGTACGTACCTGTCAAGGGCGAGGGCCGCGACGCGTTCGCGGAGGCGTTCCTGGGGCGCCGCAGCCACGACCCGAAGCAGGTCTGGCCCTGGCAGCGGCGCCGGCTCGTCGTCGCGTCCCCGGTGATCCGCGACGGCGACGTCGTCGCGGTCGTCGTCACCGACTCGCCCACCGGGGAGCTGCGTTCGCGGACCCTGCACGGCTGGCTCTGGATCGGCGCCGGCGAGATCGCCGCCATGCTCCTCGCCCTCGGTGCCGCGCTGCGGCTGACCGGCTGGGTCCTCAAGCCCGTACGCGTCCTGGACGCGACCACCCACGACATCGCGACCGGACGGCTGAAGTCGCGGGTCGCGGCGGCCGGAGGACCGCCCGAACTGCGGCGCCTGGCACGGTCGTTCAACGAGATGGCCGACAACGTCGAGGACGTCCTGGAACAGCAGCGCGCGTTCGTCGCCGACGCCTCGCACCAACTGCGCAACCCGCTCTCGGCACTTCTGCTGCGCATCGAGCTGCTCGCGCTCGAACTGCCCGAGGGCAACGAGGAGATCGCCTCCGTCCGCACCGAGGGCAAGCGCCTGGCGCAGGTCCTGGACGACCTGCTCGATCTGGCGCTCGCCGAGCACGCCGAGGCGGACCTGTGCCTCACCGACATCGGCGAGCTGGCTCAGGAGCGGGTGGCGGCCTGGGGGCCGGTCGCCGACAGCAAGGGGGTCCGGCTCACCGGGACCTGCCCGGCCACCACCGCCTGGGCCGATCCCATCGCCCTGTCCAGCGCCTTGGACGCGGTGATCGACAACGCCCTGAAGTTCACGCCCGAGGGCGAGAGCGTCGAGGTGCTGGTGGCGTCGAACGGCGAGACGTCGAGGGTGGTCGTCACCGACCGGGGGCCGGGCCTGACGGACGAGGAGCTGGCCCGTGTCGGCGACCGCTTCTGGCGCAGTGCCGGACACCAGAACGTCAAGGGCTCGGGGCTGGGCCTGTCGATCTCGCGGGCCCTGCTGTCGGCCGGCGGCGGCTCGATCGCGTACGCCCGTCACGAGCCCCACGGCCTGCGGGTGACGGTCACCGTGCCGAGGACCCGGCAGGCCTCCTGAGGGCCGCGGAGGGCGGCTCCCGGGCCCTATGGCGTCACGGCTTCACGGCTTCACCGAGCGGTAGTACCGCTTCGCGCCCTCGTGCAGATCGAGCGGGTCGGTGTACAGGGCCGTGCGCAGGTCCACGCGCTGTGCCGCGTGCACCTTCTCGCCGATGGAGTCACGGCTGTCGATCACGGTACGGGTGAGCGCCTCGGTGAGGTCCTCGTCCGTGTCCTCGCGGGTGATGAGGAGGTTCGCCACCGCCACCGTCGGCACCGGGGAGCCCTGCTGCGCCTTGGGGTAGGCATTGGCGGGGATCACCGCGGCCCGGTAGTAGCGGGCCGCGGTGATCCCCGCCACGGCCTGCGCCTGGAGGTTCTTGACGACCTCGCCGTCGATCGGGACCAGCCGGACGGGGAAACGGTCCGACAGGGTGGTCACCGCGCTCGTCGGCAGGCCGCCGGACCAGAAGAAGGCGTCGATCCGGTCCCTCTCGAGCTTCTCGGGCATGGTCTTTATGCCGTCCGGCAGCGGCACGATGTCCGTCCGCGGGTCGAGGCCTGCGGCCTTGAGCACGCGGTCCGCGATGAGCCGCACCCCGGAGCCGTCCGGTCCCACCGCCACCCGCTTGCCCCGCAGCCCCGCCACCGAGCGCACCTTCGAGTGTTCGGGGACCACCAGGTGCACGTAGTCGTCGTAGAGCCGCGCGCAGCCGCGCAGCCGGTCCGCGCCCTTGCCCCTGTGGTGCTTGTACGTCTCGACGGCGTCCGCCGCGGCGATGCTGAAGTCGGCCTCGCCGGTGGCCACCCGCCGCACGTTGTCCTGCGACCCGTCGCTGTTGAGCAGTCGCACCTTCAGGTCGGGCATGTCCTCGGCCGCCGCCTGTCGCAGGAGGTCGCCGTAGGTCTGGTAGACCCCGGTCGGGGTCCCCGTGCTGAACTTGATCTCCCCGCTCGGCGACTCGTCGCCCAGCGGCAGCAGCCACCACAGCAGCAGCGCGACGACGACGAAGGCGGCCGTCCCGCCCAGCAGGGCGGGGCGTCGGCCGGTGCGCGCGAGTGCCTGGAACATGCGCGCGATCCTGCCAGTCCGGACGCCCTGCTGACCAGGCCGGACCGGGCCGGCCCGTCCCGGAGCCGCCCGGCCGGGGCCGCGCGGGAGGTCGATACGCTCGATGGATGCAGCAGTCGCCCGCCTCCCTGGTCCAGGAGTTCCACCGTGCCTTCGGGCTCCCCGCGCGTACGGTGCCCGCCGAGGTCTCACCGGAGCTGGCCGCCCACCGGGGCGAGCTGCTCGCGGAGGAGGCCGCGGAGGTCGCCGAGGTGTCCGTCACCGGCCCGCTGGACCGGCTGGCGCACGAGCTCGCCGACGTCGTGTACGTGGCGTACGGCACGGCCCTCGTCCACGGGATCGACCTCGACCAGGTGATCGCCGAGATCCACCGCGCCAACATGACCAAGCTCGGCCCGGACGGCCGGGTCGACCGCAGGGCCGACGGGAAGGTCCTCAAGGGCGAGCACTACCGCGCCCCGGACGTCGCGGAGATCCTCCGCCGCCAGGGCTGGACGCCCGCCGGGGGATAGCGGCCGGACCCGCTCCGGGCACCGCCTACCCTTGTCACATGAGCAGCAGCGACCGGAGCCAGGCAGTGGGCGTTCAGGAATCCAAGACCTACGAAGTACGCACCTACGGGTGCCAGATGAACGTCCACGACTCCGAGCGGCTCTCCGGACTGCTGGAGGACGCCGGGTACGTCCGCGCGCCGGAGGGCTCCGACGGGGACGCCGACGTCGTCGTCTTCAACACCTGCGCCGTCCGTGAGAACGCCGACAACCGGCTCTACGGCAACCTCGGCCGCCTCGCCCCGATGAAGACGAAGCGCCCCGGGATGCAGATCGCCGTCGGCGGCTGCCTCGCCCAGAAGGACCGCGACACGATCGTGAAGAGGGCGCCCTGGGTGGACGTCGTCTTCGGCACGCACAACATCGGCAAGCTGCCCGTCCTGCTGGAGCGCGCCCGCGTCCAGGAGGAGGCACAGGTCGAGATCGCCGAGTCGCTGGAGGCCTTCCCCTCCACGCTGCCGACCCGCCGCGAGAGCGCGTACGCCGCCTGGGTCTCCATCTCCGTCGGGTGCAACAACACGTGCACCTTCTGCATCGTCCCGGCGCTGCGCGGCAAGGAGAAGGACCGCCGCACCGGCGACATCCTCGCCGAGATCGAGGCCCTGGTCGGCGAGGGCGTCTCCGAGATCACGCTGCTCGGCCAGAACGTGAACGCGTACGGCTCCGACATCGGCGACCGTGAGGCGTTCAGCAAGCTGCTGCGGGCCTGCGGGAAGATCGACGGCCTGGAGCGCGTGCGCTTCACCTCCCCGCACCCGCGCGACTTCACCGACGACGTCATCGCCGCCATGGCCGAGACGCCGAACGTGATGCCCCAGCTGCACATGCCGATGCAGTCCGGCTCGGACACGGTCCTGAAGGCGATGCGCCGCTCGTACCGACAGGAGCGCTTCCTCGGGATCATCGACAAGGTGCGGGCCGCCATCCCGCACGCGGCGATCACCACCGACATCATCGTGGGCTTCCCAGGCGAGACCGAGGAGGACTTCGAGCAGACCCTGCACGCCGTGCGCGAGGCCCGCTTCGCGCAGGCGTTCACCTTCCAGTACTCCAAGCGCCCCGGCACCCCGGCGGCCACCATGGAGGGGCAGATCCCCAAGGAGGTCGTCCAGGCGCGCTACGAGCGTCTCGTCGCCCTCCAGGAGGAGATCTCCTGGGACGAGAACAAGAAGCAGGTCGGCCGCACGCTGGAGCTGATGGTCGCCGAGGGCGAGGGCCGCAAGGACGGCGCCACGCACCGGCTCTCCGGCCGCGCCCCCGACAACCGCCTGGTGCACTTCACCAAGCCGGACCAAGACGTGCGCCCCGGTGACGTGGTCACCGTCGAGATCACGTACGCAGCTCCGCACCACCTGCTCGCCGAGGGCGCCGTCCTGGCCGTCCGCCGCACGCGCGCGGGTGACGCCTGGGAGAAGCGCAACGCCGCCGAGGCCGTGAAGCCGGCCGGAGTGCTGCTGGGGCTGCCGAAGATCGGCGTGCCCGCGCCGCTCCCGGTGGCCACGGGCAGCGGCTGCGGCTGCGACTGATGGGCGGGCGGCGCCCCGAAGCGCCGCCGGCACGGCGTCCCGTTCCGGACCGGCGGGACCCCCGGACCGATCGTCTGTTCGGCGCGTACGCTGCCGATCATGCTTGTTGCCGCCGCCGTCTGTCCCTGTCCGCCGTTGCTCGTACCCGAGGTGGCCGCCGGTGCGGCCCCCGAGCTGGACGCCCTGCGCGCCGCCTGCACCGACGCGCTGGGCGTGCTCGCCGCCGCGCGTCCCGACCTGCTGGTCGTCGTCGGACCGGCCGAGGAGACCGCGCGCGGGCCGCATCCGGCCGGTACCCGCGGGTCCTTCCGCGGGTTCGGCGTGGACCTGGAGGTACGCCTCGGGGGAGGGGAACCGGGCCCGGCGGAGCGGGAGCTTCCGCCGTCCCTCGCCGTCGCCGCCTGGCTGCTGGAGCGCGCCGGCTGGGCCGACGCGCCGCTGGAGGGCCTCGGCGTGGGGGAACCCCTCGCGGCCGATCGGTGCCTCCGGGCCGGCCAGGACATCGCCGCCCGGGCCGAACGCGTGGCGCTGCTGGTGATGGGCGACGGCAGCGCGTGCCGCACGGTCAAGGCGCCGGGCTATCTCGACGAGCGCGCGGCGGACTTCGACGCGGGCGTCGCGCGGGCGCTGGGAGCGGCGGACGCTGCCGCCCTGAAGGCGCTGGACGCCGAGCTGGCGTACGAGCTGAAGGCCTCGGGGCGCGCCCCCTGGCAGGTCCTCGCGGGCGCGGCGGACGGCGCGGGCCTCGGCGGCGCCCTGCTCCACGACGAGGCGCCCTACGGCGTGGGGTATCTGGTGGCGGCCTGGTCGTAGGGGCCGGCACCACGGGGCCGCGCGCGTTCGCGGCCTCGTACGGCTGCGGGGGCGGACGCCCGGGACGCAGCGCGGCGGACGCCCGGGAGCGCTGAGTGCTCCGCGGCCGTCCGCCGATCCGCTGCGGGTCAGGAAGCCGGAGGCGTCGGCGCGTCCGGAGGCGTCGAGCCGCCGTCCTTGTGCGCGAGCCGGTCCATGGCGCCCTTGGCCTTGCCCGCGCCCGTGTGGATCTTGTCGCTGTACTTGCCCTTGGTCTTCTCGTCGGCCACTCGCGCGGCCTTGTCCAGCCCGTGATGGATCTTGCCCCCGTGCTGGTGCGCGAGGTCGGAGACCTTGTCCTTGGCCGGGGCGAGCTTGTGTTTCAGGTTGTCCAGAAGACCCATGGTGCACCTTCCCGCGAGGGGGCAGTCACTTGCGGGCGCCGTCGCCGGCCTCACTGTCGGCGGCCTCGTCGGCGGACTGCTGCTTGGGGATGTCCACGCCGTCCGACGCGGTGGCCTCGGAGGACTCCTCCGTCGCGGCCCCGCTCTCGGTCCCGTGGGAACCCTTCGCCTCGTCCGGCGTCTCCGCGTCGGTACCGGCCGTCACCGCACCGGTCTCCGCCTCGGCGGTCGACGCCTCCTCCGCTGCCTTCGACCTCCGGAGAAGTCGTGCAAAAACGCCCATATCCACTCCATACGTTACTCGTGCGGGCGAAATCCCGCGTCGACCGGTGCGTCCGTTTGCGCCGCCCGGGTCACCGGCTCTCGAAACCGGCGGCTGAAACCTCGCAACAGGCAACGACCCCGGACCCGTCGCGTCACGTAGCTCGTTCGAGGGCCGGCCCCGGGGTTTGCGAGACTGGGGCGGTGAGCAGCGCACCCCCCGCCCCCCGCGTCATCGCCGTCGTCGGACCGACCGCGGCCGGAAAGTCCGATCTCGGCGTCTTCCTGGCCCAGCGCCTCGGCGGTGAGGTCGTCAACGCCGACTCCATGCAGCTCTACCGAGGGATGGACATCGGCACCGCCAAGCTGACGCCCGAGGAACGCCGGGACGTCCCGCACCACCTCCTGGACATCTGGGAGGTGACGGTCACCGCGAGCGTCGCCGAGTACCAGCGGCTCGCGCGGGCCCGTATCGACGCGCTGCTCGCCGAGGGCCGCTGGCCGGTCCTGGTGGGCGGCTCCGGGCTGTACGTCCGCGGCGCCGTCGACAACCTGGAGTTCCCCGGCACCGACCCCGAGGTGCGCGCCCGCCTGGAGGAGGAGCTCACGCTTCGCGGCCCCGGCGCGCTGCACGCGAGGCTGGCCGCTGCCGACCCGGGGGCCGCCCACGCGATCCTGCCCAGCAACGGGCGCCGGATCGTGCGCGCCATGGAGGTCATCGAGATCACCGGCAAGCCCTTCACGGCCAACCTGCCCGGTCACGACTCCGTGTACGACACCGTCCAGATCGGCGTAGACGTCGCCCGCCCCGAACTCGACGAGCGCATCACGCGCCGTGTGGACCGGATGTGGGAGGCGGGACTGGTCGAGGAAGTGCGCGCACTGGAGGCGCAGGGGTTGCGCGAGGGGCGTACGGCGTCCCGGGCGCTCGGCTACCAGCAGGTCCTCGCCGTGCTGGCGGGGGAGTGCACCGAGGACGAGGCACGGGCCGAGACCGTACGCGCCACCAAACGCTTCGCGCGCCGTCAGGATTCGTGGTTCAGACGCGACCCCCGGGTGCATTGGCTCAGTGGGGCTGCGGCGGATGTCACAGAACTCCCCGAGCTCGCACTGGCGTTGGTCGAACGACCGGTCACAGCCTGATCACGTCCTGGCATCGGGACGCTCCGGCCGTCATCCCGGCCTCCGGCGCCGTGCCATCATCGAGCTTCGATCGACCAGTGAAGTCCGAGTTGGGAGGGCGCGTGGCGATGGAGGCCGGCCCTCGTGACACCGCACGTGACGCTGAGCACGACGCCGATCCGGACGGACAGCCTCCGGGCATCGGTCCGGACGGGGAGCGTCTGGGCATCGACCCGGAAGCTGACGGTCCGGACGTGGTGAGCCTGAGTTCCGACGGACCCGAGGACACCCCGGACGGCGTGACCGCCGACGGGCCCGGGCCCGACGAGTTGTCCGCCCAGAACGAGGTCGAGGTGGTCGAGCTGCGCCCGCAGCGCCGGCTGCGGATCTGGCAGCTCGCGCCCATCGTGGGGCTGGCGGCCGTCGGCTCGCTGATGTTCGCGTTCCCGCTCGCCTTCGAGTTCGGGGACGGCGGCGCCGTCGTCGCCATGCTCGGCCTGCTGATCTGCGCCTGCTCCGCGGGCTGGGGCATGATGGCCGCCCGCCGCGTCGGCTACACCTGGCCGGGTCTGCCGCCGCGCGGCTCGGGCCGTCGGCCGGACTGGCGGGTCGTGATCGCGTACGCCGTCGTCGTCGCGGCCGTGGCGGTGCTCGCCGTGTGGCGCGTGGCCCGGCTGCGCTGACCCGTCCCGTCCGCCACCCGGACCGGAGCCGCCCGCTGTCCTGCCCAGCCCGTACGATCGAGGGATGAGCACGCGGATCGCCTTCCTCAAGGGTCACGGGACCGAGAACGACTTCGTGATCCTCCCGGACCCGGAGAACGCCATCGAGCTGCCCCCGGCCGCCGTCGCCGCCCTGTGCGACCGCCGCGCGGGCATCGGAGGCGACGGGCTGCTGCACGTCGTGCGGTCCGCCGCGCACCCCGAGGCCGAGGCGATGGCGGCCGAGGCGGAGTGGTTCATGGACTACCGCAACGGCGACGGTTCCGTCGCGGAGATGTGCGGCAACGGCGTGCGCGTCTTCGCCCGCTACCTCCAGCGCGCCGGCCTCGTGACCGAGGGGGACGTCGCGATCGCCACGCGCGGGGGCGTCAAGAGCGTCCACATCGCCAAGGCGTCCGGCGGCACCGGCGCGGGCGACATCACCGTCGGCATGGGCAGGGCCCGGTTCCCCGAGGGGGACGTCAGCGTGAGCGTCGGCGAGCGCAGCTGGCCCGCCCGCAACGTGAACATGGGCAACCCGCACGCCGTCGCCTTCGTGGACGACCTCGCACACGCGGGAAACCTGTTCACCCCGCCGCCCTTCAGCCCGCCGTCCGCCTACCCGGACGGGGTCAACGTGGAGTTCGTCGTCGACCGCGGCCCCGGGCACGTCGCGATGCGCGTGCACGAGCGCGGCTCGGGCGAGACCCGCTCGTGCGGCACGGGCGCGTGTGCCGTCGCCGTGGCGGCCGCCCGCCGCGACGGCGCGGACCCGGCCGTGACGGGCACCCCGGCGACGTACACGGTGGACGTGCCGGGCGGCACCCTGGTGATCACCGAGCGCCCGGACGGCGAGATCGAGATGACGGGCCCCGCGGTGATCGTCGCCGAGGGCGAGATCGACGCCGACTGGCTCGCCGCCGCGCTCGCCTAGACCCTGCCGTCCGCATCCGGCCGTCATCGATCGTCGGTCACGGCCGGGCGCGGCACGGGGCCTGGGCGGCGGCCGGCCACCGGGTCCGGCTCGCCCGCAAAAGATCCGAAACCGTAAACCCGCCAATCATCGCTCGAATGGGTGATCCGTTTCACGCTCGGCGAGAGGCGGTCAGCCGGGCGTGGTGGGCTCGGTAGCATCAAGCACCGGCCCGGACGGGGGAACGACGCCAGCCCCTGAGCCGTGTACGCCATGGGGCGCCCCGTCCGCCGGTCTACGCAGCCGGAGGTGCCCATGAGTGCGGAGGCGACGAATCCCGCGACGCCAGGCCCAGTGACGCCGTCGCCCGGGCTCCCGGCCGAGCAGGGCGCGCGACCGCACCGCAGGAAGGGCCGTCCCCGGATCGACCTGCGCCGCCTCGGCCGGGCCGCACTCCTCGGCCCCGCCGCCCGCGACCGGCTGCCGGACGCCATCGGGCACGTCGCTGAGGCCCACCGCGCCCACCACCCCGACGCCGACCTGGAACCGCTGCGCCGGGCGTACGTGCTCGCCGAGTCCTCGCACCGCGGCCAGATGCGCAAGAGCGGCGAGCCGTACATCACGCACCCGCTCGCCGTGACCCTGATCCTCGCCGAACTCGGCGCGGAGACCACGACGTTGACCGCCTCCCTGCTGCACGACACCGTCGAGGACACCGATGTGACCCTCGATCAGGTGCGCGCGGAGTTCGGCGAGGAGGTGTGCTACCTCGTCGACGGCGTCACCAAGCTGGAGAAGGTCGACTACGGGGCCGCCGCCGAGCCCGAGACGTTCCGCAAGATGCTCGTCGCCACCGGCAACGACGTCCGCGTGATGTCGATCAAACTCGCCGACCGCCTGCACAACATGCGCACCCTGGGCGTCATGCGCCCCGAGAAACAGGAGCGCATCGCCAAGGTGACCCGGGACGTGCTCATCCCGCTCGCGGAACGGCTCGGCGTCCAGGCCCTCAAGACCGAGCTGGAGGACCTGGTCTTCGCGATCCTGCACCCCGAGGAGTACGAGCACACCCGGGAACTGATCGACGACGACGCGGCCCACGGCGGCGACCCCCTCGCGGAGATTGCCGAAGAGGTGCGCGGCGTCCTGCGCGAGGCCGGCATCCAGGCCGAAGTGGTGATCCGGCCACGGCACTTCGTCTCCGTGCACCGGGTCTCGCGCAAGCGCGGACGGATGCGCGGCTCGGACTTCGGACGCCTCCTCGTGCTCGTCGGGGAGGACGCCGACTGCTACGCGGTCCTCGGCGAACTGCACACCTGCTTCACCCCGGTGGTCTCGGAGTTCAAGGACTTCATCGCCGTACCGAAGTTCAACCTGTACCAGTCGCTGCACACGGCCGTCGCCCGCGGGGACGGCGAGGTCGCCGAAGTCCTCATCCGCACCCACCAGATGCACAAGGTGGCCGAGGCCGGGGTCATCGCCCTGGGCAACCCCTACGCCGCGCCCGCGGAGGAGCAGACGGACGGCGACGGCGAGCGCGCCGACCCGACCCGCCCCGGCTGGCTCTCCCGCCTCCTCGACTGGCAGGAGGCCGCGCAGGACACCGACACCTTCTGGTCCACCCTGCGCGAAGACCTCGCCCAGGACCGCGAGATCACCGTCTTCCGGGCCGACGGCGGCTCGTTGGGGCTCCCCGACGGCGCCAGTTGCGTGGACGCCGCGTACGCCCAGTACGGCGAGGACGCGCACGCCTGCATCGGGGCGCGCGTCAACGGCCGCCTGGCGACGCTGAGTACGGTCCTGCGCGACGGGGACACCGTGCAGCTCCTGATGGGCCAGGACCCCGCCTCGGAGCCCTCCCGGGAGTGGCTGGAGCACGCCCACACACCCGCCGCCCGCATCGCCATCCAGCGCTGGCTGGCCGCCCACCCCGCTCCCCGCGACACGGCGGCCCCCGAGGGCCCCGCGGCCGCCCCCAGGCCCGCCGCCGAGGCACCCCCGGCCCGGCCCGGCTCCGCCAGCGCCGTCGTCGACCAGCCCGGCGCGTCCGTACGCCTCGCCGGGTGCTGTACGCCCGTACCGCCCGACGAGGTGACCGGCTTCGCCGTACGCGGCGGCGTGGTGACCGTCCATCGCCTCGGCTGCGCCGCCGTGGACCGCATGAAGAGCGTGGGCCGCGCGGAGGTCGGGGTGAGCTGGGGCGACACCACCGAGTGCCGGGTCACGCTCGTCGCCGAGTCCTTCGGACGGCCCCACCTCCTCGCCGACCTCACCGAGGCCATCGCCCTGGAAGGCGTCGCGATCGTCTCGGCGACCGTCGAGCCCCCCAGCCAGCAGCGCGTCCGCCACACGTACACGCTCCAACTCCCGGACGCCGCGCACCTTCCCGCCCTGATGCGGGCGATGCGCAACGTCCCGGGCGTCTTCGACGTCAACCGCGCGCAGCACCAGGCCGCCGCCGCACGCTGAACCCCGGGAGAAGGCATCCGACGGGAACCCGTTCGGGTGGGCCCGGTGCGCGTCGTCACCGCGGGGCCCGTGCGCGCTGGTAGCGGTGGTCCATGCTGCTCACCCCCCGCCCCGGCGCGCGACGCGTCACGACGGCGCTGCTCGCGTCCGCCGTGTCCGTCTGCCTCCTCGCCGCGAGCGCCCCCTCACCGGCCGCGCCTCTCGGTGTCGGCGACCGCCTCTTCCCGCACCTGGGCAACCCCGGCTACGACGTCGCGTCCTACGACCTCGCCTTCACCTACCCCGGCTCGAACGACAAGCCGCTCACCGCCGTGACCACGATCGCCGCGCGCACCACCGCCCCGCTGGAGCGGATCAACCTGGACTTCGCGCACGGCACCGTGCGGGGCGTCGAGGTCGACGGCGTGCCGACCGCCTTCACGAGCGCCGGCGAGGACCTGGTGATCACCCCTCAGGAGCCGCTCCCCGCGGGCAGCGCGGTGCGCGTCACCGTGCGGCACACCAGCGACCCCGTCTCCGCCGACGGCCGGGACGGCGGCTGGGTCCGGACCCGGGACGGCCTCGCCATGGCCAACCAGGCGGACGCCGCCCACCTGGTGTTCCCGTGCAACGACCACCCCTCCGACAAGGCGATGTTCACCATCCGCGTCACCGCCCCCGAGGGGTACACGGCCGTCGCCAACGGCCTGCCCGCCGGAACGGACCGCCGGACCGGGGCCACCACCTGGACGTACCGCACCGAACACCCGATGGCCACCGAGCTGGCCCAGGTCTCCGTCGGGCGCTCCACCGTGGTGCACCGGAGCGGACCGCACGGGCTGCCGCTGCGCGACGTCGTGCCCACCGAGGACCGCGACCGCCTGGAGCCGTGGCTGAAGCGGACGCCGGGGCAGATCGCCTGGATGGAGGAGAAGGTCGGCCGGTACCCCTTCGAGACGTACGGGCTGCTGATGGCCGAGGCGCAGACCGGCTTCGAGCTGGAGACCCAGACCCTCTCGCTGTTCGAGAAGGATGTCTTCACCGAGCCCGCGTACCCGAAGTGGTACGTCGAGTCGATCATGGTGCACGAGCTGTCCCACCAGTGGTTCGGCGACAGCGTCAGCCCTCGCACCTGGTCCGACCTGTGGCTGAACGAGGGCCACGCCACCTGGTACGAGGCCCTGTACTCCGAGGAGAAGGCCGACCGGCCCATGGAGACGCGCATGAAGGCCGCCTATCGCGCCTCCGACTCCTGGCGGGCGACCGGCGGGCCGCCCGCCGCGCCCAAGGGGCCCAAGCCGGGGCAGAAGATCAGCATCTTCCGGCCCAACGTCTACGACGGGGCCGCACTGGTGCTGTACGCGCTCCGGCAGGAGATCGGGCGCCCCGCCTTCGAGCGCCTGGAGCGGACCTGGGTGGCCCTCCACCAGGACGGCACGGCGTCCACCTCGGACTTCGTGCGCCTGGCCTCGACGATGTCCGGACGCGACCTAGGCGGGTTCTTCGCCGCGTGGCTGTACGACACGAAGACACCGCCCATGCCGGGGCACCCGGACTGGAAGAGCGACGCCCCGCCGGCGCGACAGGGCAGGCGATAAGTCGCGTGACGAGACGGGGCGTGCCGTGCGACCATCTTTCAGGTCGGCGGCACCGCCCCTCGGGGCCGGCGCCGCGGGCACCGGGAATCTCCCCGGGCCCCCGGACGTTGTCCCTCATGTCGGGTGACGTCCGTCGCCGACTCGCAGGTCCCATCGACGTAAGGATCCAATGACCTCCTCTTCTTCCCCTTCCCAGGACGCGCAGAGCCTCGCGCAGAACTACCCCGAAGGTCTTCGGGCCGATGCCCTGATGGAAGAGGACGTCGCCTGGAGCCACGAGATCGACGAAGAGCGGGACGGCGAGCAGTTCGACCGTTCCGAGCGTGCCGCGCTGCGCCGCGTCGCGGGCCTCTCCACGGAGCTCGAGGACGTCACCGAGGTCGAGTACCGGCAGCTCCGCCTGGAGCGGGTCGTGCTCGTCGGTGTCTGGACCACGGGCACCATGACCGACGCGGAGAACTCGCTGGCCGAGCTGGCCGCCCTGGCGGAGACCGCGGGAGCGCTCGTGCTCGACGGTGTGGTGCAGCGCCGCGACAAGCCCGACGCGGCCACGTACATCGGATCCGGCAAGGCCAACGAGCTGCGGGACATCGTCCTGGAGACCGGCGCCGACACCGTGATCTGCGACGGTGAGCTGAGCCCCGGCCAGCTGATCCACCTCGAGGACGTCGTCAAGGTCAAGGTCATCGACCGGACGGCCCTGATCCTGGACATCTTCGCCCAGCACGCCAAGTCCCGTGAGGGCAAGGCGCAGGTCGCCCTCGCGCAGATGCAGTACATGCTGCCGCGACTGCGCGGATGGGGTCAGTCGCTGTCCCGTCAGATGGGCGGCGGCAAGGGCGGTGGCCTCGCCACCCGTGGTCCCGGTGAGACCAAGATCGAGACGGACCGGCGCCGTATCCGCGAGAAGATGGCGAAGATGCGCCGGGAGATCGCGGACATGAAGACGGGCCGCGAGATCAAGCGCCAGGAGCGCAGGCGCCACAAGGTGCCCTCGGTCGCCATCGCGGGCTACACGAACGCGGGCAAGTCCTCGCTGCTCAACCGCCTCACGGGCGCGGGCGTGCTCGTCGAGAACGCGCTGTTCGCGACCCTCGACCCGACCGTGCGCCGGGCCGAGACCCCGAGCGGCCGGCTGTACACGCTGGCCGACACGGTCGGCTTCGTACGGCACCTGCCGCACCACCTGGTCGAGGCGTTCCGCTCCACGATGGAGGAGGTCGGCGACTCCGACCTGATCCTGCACGTGGTGGACGGTTCGCACCCGGCTCCGGAGGAGCAGCTGGCCGCCGTGCGCGAGGTCATCCGCGACGTGGGCGCCACGAAGGTGCCCGAGATCGTGGTGATCAACAAGGCGGACGCCGCGGACCCGCTGGTGCTCCAGCGGCTGATGCGCAACGAGAAGCGCTCCATCGCCATCTCGGCCCGTACCGGCCGGGGCATCGCCGAGCTGCGCGCGCTCATCGACAACGAGCTGCCGCGTCCCTCGGTGGAGATCGAGGCGCTCGTGCCGTACACGCAGGGCCAGCTGATCGCGCGGGCGCACGACGAGGGCGACGTCATCTCCGAGGAGCACACCCCGGAGGGCACGCTGCTCAAGGCGCGGGTGCACGAGGAGCTGGCGGCGGATCTCGCGCCGTACGTCCCGGCACCGCTCGCCTGACCCGGTAGGCCCGGCGGTACGCACCACCGGTACACGGCGAAGGCCCGCTCCCTCTCTCGGGAGCGGGCCTTCGCCGTGTGTGCTGTCGGGGCGGGCGGCGGCTACCGGCCGCCGTACTTCTTGCTCATGTTCTGGTACAGCGCCTCGGCGCCCTTTCCGAGCTGCGGTCCGGCGAGCCAGGTGTTGTCGGACGGGCCGATCGACGTGTTCGACACCAGCTTCGTCCTGCCGTCGACGACGCGGAACCAGCCGCCGCCGGACGAGCCGCCGGTCATGGTGCAGCCGATGCGGTACATCGTCGGCAGGCCCGGCCTGAGCGAGAGGCGCCCGGGCCGGTCGACGCACTTGAACATGCTCAGACCGTTGTACGGAGGCGCGGCGGGGTAGCCCCAGGCGCCCATGGCACCCGCGTCGCGGGCGGACGGCGCGGAGAAGTCCACGGCCAGCGCGTTGCCGACCGTCTCCTCCAGGGACTTTCCGCCCTGCTCCGGCTTCACGTGCAGCACGGCGTAGTCGTACGGGGCGCCCGCGCCGCCGGTCTCGTCGCCGCCGGAGATCCACTGGTCGGAGGTGGCCGCCCAGTCGGCCCACCACTGGCCGTAGGGGGCCATCTCCCGGGCCGTGGCACCGCTCAGCTGCGCCTCGGACTTGTTCAGGTCGTTGTAGGACGGGACGAAGGCGATGTTGCGGTACCAGCCGCCGCCACCGCCCGCGTGCACGCAGTGGCCCGCGGTCCACACCAGGTTGGACCTGCCCGGGTGGTTGACGTCCTTGACGACCGTCCCGGAACAGACCATCGAGCCCTCGGGGGAGTCGAAGAAGACCTTGCCGACCGGCGCCGCGTTCTCGTGGTACGGCGTCTTCTCCGCCTTGGCCGGGACCGGCTCGGGCGCGGGGTCGCTGACGCCCTGGTCGGCGGTCGCGTCCTTGGACGAGATCGTCTTGTCGGGGTCCTTGGCGGACTTCATGCGCTCGGGCTTCCACAGCCCGTCGATCACCGGGTTGACGAAGTCCTTGGCCTCACTGAGCCACTTGTCCTTGTCCCAGTTCTTCCATCCGCCGTCCTTCCACCGATCCACGTCGATGCCGTGCTCCTTGAGCCGGTCCGCGAGGTCGCCGGGAACCCGGGCGCTGTCCTGGCCGTCCGCCCCGGACGCGGTGGCGGCGGGCTTGTCGCCCGCCGTGTCGTCACCCGAGCCGCAGGCGGTGGCGGTGAGGGACAGGGCCGCGAGCAGCCCCGTGGCGAGCAGGACGCCGCGCCTGCCGGGCCGGCGCGCGACGGACGTACGTACGGAACGCATGCTGTGGTAACCCCCGTTGAAGCGTTGCTGTCATGTGCTTGTCAGGCGCGGAGCCGGCCTTCCGTGGACCCGCTCGAACGCGACACCCCACTATGCCCGGGCAGTCGCGGGCGGACGACGGCGGGACGGTGAAGGTTTCCGGACGCGGCCGGTGCGCCCATCGCACCCGCCGGCCGTTCCCTCCGCCGCGTCGGCCACGGCGCTGTGAAGCACCCCGGCCGGCGCGCGCCCTCCATCGCCGTCGCTCCGCCTCGGGTCAACCGGACCCGGTCACCGCCCGGCGAACTTCTCGCTCACCGAGTCGTACACACCCTTGGCCTCGGCCCCCAGGTGCGGACCCGCCAGCCAGCCCGAACTCACCGGGCCGATCGAGGTGTTGGAGACCAGCGCGGGCTTGCCGTCGGCCCCCTTCGCCACCCAGCCGCCGCCGGACGAACCGCCGGTCATCGTGCAGCCGATGCGGTACATCGTCGGGTCGGACTTCACGATCGACAGCCGCCCCGGCTCGTCCGTGCACTGGAACAGCTTCTGGCCGTCGTACGGCGCCGCCGCCGGGTAACCGGTCGCGGTGATGCTCGACACCTCGGGCACGGCCGGCGCGTTGAACTCCACCGGCAGGGCCGAACCGACCGTCTCCTCCAGGGACTTGCCGTCGCTGCCCTTCTCCGGGGTCACGTGCAGCACCGCGAAGTCGTACGGTGCGCCCTCGCCGCCCGTCGCGCCCCCCTGCTCGATCCACTGGTCGGAGGTCTGCGCCCAGTCGCTCCACCACACGCCGTACGGAGCGATCTCGGTCTTACTGGCGTCCTGCAACTGGGCGGCGTTCTCACCGGCGTTGTTGTACGCCGGCACGAACGCGATGTTGCGGTACCAGCCGCCCTTCTTGCCCGCGTGCACGCAGTGCCCCGCCGTCCACACCATGTTCGACTTGCCCGGGTGGGCCGGGTCCTTCACCACGGTCGCCGAGCAGACCATCGTGCCCTCGGGGGAGTCGAAGAACACCTTGCCCGCCTCGGGCACGCTGTCGTGGTAAGCGGCCCGCACGGAACGGGCGGTCACCGGAACCGGCGTCGCGTCGGTGACACCCTGGTCGCCGGAGATGTCGTTCTCGTCGACGCCCTTGTCCTGGTCCGGGTCGTCCGCGTCCCGCATCCGGTCCGGGTCCCACAGGTCCTTGATGATCGGGTTGATGAACTCGTCGGCCTCGCGCAGCCAGTCGTCCCGGTCCCAGTCCTTCCAGGCGCCGCCCTTCCACTTGTCCAGGTCGAAGCCGTGTTCCTTGAGCTTGTCCTTGACGCTGTCCGGGATCTTGATCTTGCCGTCGCTGCTCTGGGTCGCGGACGCCTCGGCGTTCGTCTTCTCGTCGCCCGAGCCGCACGCGGTCGCGGTGAGCGCCAGCGTCGCCGTCAGACCCACGGCGACCAGTACGGGGGAGGTCCTGCGGCGCTTGCTCCCCCCTCGGCGGGCGGTGAAGGGCGGGCGTATGGATCGCATGGTGTGAACTCCCCCTGGGGCGTGAGAAACATCTGCGCTGCCGAGGCAGCGGCCGTACACATGCAGCCGGGCACGGATCCGCCGGCGCGGCCCCCCGACCGGGGGACCGTGGGACGCGGCGGCGGGGCCGGTGGCCCGTTTTCCGTACTCCTGAACGGCACCACACACTATGCGGTCGCTGTGGGGGACTTCCCACGGAACGGCAACGGTTCCGTCACGGCAAGGATCTTCGGTTCACCCGCTTCCCCTTGCCCGCCGCGTCGTTGGTAGGTACGGGGGGCGTCCAGCGTGCGTTCGAAACCCCCGCCAACTCGCCTGTGAACAGCGGGAGGACCGGTAGTCGTGGCCGTGACGGAGTCTGCGGTGATGGGGCGTGAGCCCGACGGGGCACACACGGAGGGCGGCTCCCCGGAGGCGCACGCGGCGCACGAGGGGATCCTGCGGCGCCAGTCGGCGCGTGAGTCCGCCGCGCGCACCTACGCGCGCGCCCTGCCCGTCGTGCCCGTCCGCGCGCGCGGGCTGACGATCGAGGGAGCCGACGGGCGCCGCTACCTGGACTGCCTCTCCGGGGCCGGGACCCTGGCCCTCGGGCACAACCACCCGGTGGTGCTGGAGGCGATCAGGAAGGTCCTCGACTCGGGGGCGCCCCTGCACGCCCTCGACCTCGCCACCCCCGTCAAGGACGCCTTCACCACCGAGCTGTTCCGCACCCTGCCGTCCGCGTTCGCCGACGGGGCACGGGTGCAGTTCTGCGGACCGGCGGGCACGGACGCCGTGGAGGCCGCGTTCAAACTGGTGCGCGCCGCGACCGGACGCACCGCGATGCTCGCCTTCACCGGCGCCTACCACGGCATGACGGCGGGGGCGCTCGAAGCGTCCGGGGGCGCGACAGAGGTACGGGTGGCGCGGCTGCCGTACCCCCAGGACTACCGGTGCCCCTACGGCGTGGGCGGCGACCGGGGTGCCGAACTCGCCGCCCGCTGGACCGAGTCGGTCCTCGACGACACCAAGTCGGGCGTGCCGCACCCCGCCGGGATGATCCTCGAACCGGTCCAGGGCGAGGGCGGGGTGATCCCCGCGCCGGACGCCTGGATGCGGCGCATGCGGGAGATCACCCGGACCCGGTCCATCCCGCTGATCGCCGACGAGATCCAGACGGGCGTCGGCCGCACCGGCGCCTTCTGGGCCGTCGAGCACAGCGGCGTCACCCCCGACGTGATGGTCCTCTCCAAGGCCATCGGCGGCAGCCTCCCGCTGGCCGTCGTGGTCTACCGCGAGGAGCTCGACGTGTGGCCGCCCGGCGCCCACGCGGGCACCTTCCGCGGGAACCAGCTCGCCATGGCCGCGGGCACGGCGACCCTCGGACACGTCCGCGAGAACCGTCTCGCCGAGCGCGCCGCCGGACTGGGGGCCCGCATGCTCGGACAACTCCGCGCGCTGGGCGGCCAGTTCGACTGCGTCGGGGACGTCCGCGGCAGGGGGCTGATGATCGGCCTGGAGCTGGTCGAGCCGGACGCCGCCGGCACGGACCCGCCCCCCGCCGCGCCGCACCTCGCCTCCGCCGTCCAGCGGGAGTGCCTGCGACGCGGTCTGATCGTCGAACTCGGCGGCCGCCGCGAGAGCGTCGTACGTCTGCTCCCGCCCCTGACGATCACCGACGAACAGGCGAACGCCGTCCTGGAACGGCTCGCCGACGCGGTGGAGGCGGTGGCCCGCGGACCCGCCGAGACCGGCCCCGCCGCCGGGCGGGGGAGCGGCGGACCCGCTCCCGACGCACGGGACCGTGCGAGCGAGGGGCGGGAGACCGACGGGACGGGGTAGTTCGGGGCGGTGCGGGGCAGTGCCGTGGCGGCGAGCGTGGGCCACGTGAGGCGCCGACCGGCTGGGGGCGACCGGAGACGGTCCCGGGCTGCGGCCACGGT
Source organism: Streptomyces sp. NPDC005496 (assembly GCF_042872045.1). Classification (NCBI taxonomy): domain Bacteria; kingdom Bacillati; phylum Actinomycetota; class Actinomycetes; order Kitasatosporales; family Streptomycetaceae; genus Streptomyces; species Streptomyces sp. NPDC005496. The sequence continues at coordinate 976,589 of NZ_JBIAJQ010000001.1, read as the reverse complement.
GTCGACGCGACCGGCCACCGCTCTCGGCGTACGGCTCACGAGGGCAAGGGGCCGGTGCCAAGGGCGACTTGGTGGCTGCCGTCGGTCGCCCTCGGCCGGACGTGCGGTCGCCACCGTCGGGCTTGGCACGTGCGATCCCCTCGCCGCCGACTGCACCCCAGGCGGGAACCCGCCCGGAGACGTCACCCCCGCCCAGCCCGTCCCCCGGCAACCAGGGCGGCCCGGAAGACCCGCGCAGGACGCGCACCCCGGCACCGTCCCGGCGCACCACAGACCGACCGCACGAACGCAGACCCAGAACACGAGGAACGCCCGTGAATCCGACCCCAGCATCCGACGGCCCGCCGCAGGGCCCCGCGCCGGATTCCGACGGCGTCCAGGCGGCCGCACCGGCGCCGGAGACCGCGTCGGTACCCCGGCAGAAGGACGGGGCGCCGACCGCCGAGAGCCCGCGGTCGCGCGAGGCCACGGACCTGATCGAGCACCCGGATCCGCACACGGCGGCCCAGGCGGCGGCCATCGAGAACCTGCTGCGCTGCTGGGTACGCGAGAACGACCTCCCGGCCCCCGACGACGGCGTCCTGCGCATCCCTCTCCGGGCGACCGGCACGGTCCTCCTGGCTCCCGTCCGCTACTGGTCCCCGACCGGATGGCACCGCTTCGGGCTCCCGTACGTGGCCACCGCCCCGGACTGGGCCCCTCCCGTCGACGCGGTGACGCTGGCCGCCCTGCTCTCCCGGGAGACGCCGAGCACCCCCGAGGGAGGCCCGTCGGGGGGCCGGCTCGTCCCGACGGGAGATGCCACGCAGGAGCCTGCTCCGGACGGGCACTCGACGCAGGCCCCGCCCGCTCCCACCGAGGGCTCCGAACAGGCACCGCCCGCCCCTTCGGGAGACCTGGCGAGCACCCCCTCCGCGTCGGTGCAGGACGCCCCGCCCGCCCCCGCCGACGGCACCTCCGAGCCCGGTCCCGCTCCCTCCGGGCCCCACGGCGGGGTCGGTGACGTGAACGACCTGGTCGGGCGGGTCGCCGACTCCGTGCGGCGCACCGCCGTCTTCGTCGCCGACCGCCGGAAGCGGCCCGGCGACGGCCCCGACCTGTTCCTCTCCGCCGAGCAGGCGCTCCTCCTCGGGCACCCGCTGCACCCGACGCCCAAGAGCCGCGAAGGGCTCTCCGACGCCGACGCCCGGCGGTACTCGCCCGAGCTGCGCGGCTCCTTCCCGCCGCACTGGCTGGCCGTCGCCCCCTCGGTGCTCGCCACGGACTCGGCGTGGACCGAACGCGGACGCCCCGTGACCGCCGGAGAGCTGACCGCGCGGCTCGCCGGCGCCGGGCTGCCGCTGCCCGACGGGCACACCGCCCTGCCGCTGCACCCCTGGCAGGCTCACGAGATCCGGCACCGTCCGCAGACCGAGGCGCTGTTCGCCGCCGGGCTGCTGCGCGACCTGGGCCCGTACGGCCCCGACTGGCATCCCACGTCCTCCGTGCGCACCCTCTACCGCTCCGGTGCCCCCGCGATGCTCAAGCTGTCGCTCGCCCTGCGCATCACCAACTCCCGCCGCGAGAACCTCCGCAAGGAACTCCATCGCGGCGTCGAGGTGCACCGGCTGCTGCGCGCTGGCCTGTCCAGGCGGTGGCACACCGCCCACCCGGGCTTCGACATCGTCCGCGACCCCGCCTGGGTCGCCGTCGACGGCACCGACGGGGAGCCCGTGCAGGGGCTCGACGCGGTGATCCGGCACAACCCCTTCGGCCCGACGGACGACGTCTCCTGCGTGGCCGGCTTCGTCTCGCCCCGACCGCACCCCGACTCCCGCGACCGGTCCCACCCGGTCATGAGATCCCGACTGGCCGAGGTCGTCACCCGGCTCGCCGCCCGGACCGGCCGCCCCCGCGGCGCCGTGGCCGCCGAGTGGTTCCTGCGCTACCTCGAACAGGTCGTGCGCCCGCTGCTCTGGCTGGACGGCGAGGCCGGGATCGCCCTGGAGGCGCACCAGCAGAACACCCTGCTCGTGCTGGACCCCGAGGGCTGGCCCGCCGGGGGCCGCTACCGCGACAACCAGGGCTACTACTTCCGTGCCTCACGGCGTGCGGAGCTCGACGCCCGGCTGCCCGGCATCGGCGAGCGGAGCGACACGTTCGTCTCCGACGAGGTCACCGACGAGCGCTTCGCCTACTACCTCGCCGTCAACAACGTACTGGGCCTCATCGGCGCCTTCGGCTCCCAGCGCCTGGCCGGGGAACAGGTGCTGCTCGCCGCCTTCCGCCGGTTCCTCACCGGCGTGGCCACCGGTCCGGACCGACTGCGCAGCACCTTGCCCGCGCACCTCCTGGACTCGCCCGTCCTGCGCTGCAAGGCCAACCTGCTGACCCGGCTGCACGGCCTCGACGAACTGGTCGGCCCGGTGGACACCCAGTCCGTGTACGTCACGATCACCAACCCCTGCCGTCCCTGAGGAACACGCCCCATCCCGTCTCCCGAGAGGAGCGTCGCCGTGCCTCCCACCGATGCGAGCACCGACGCCGCAACCGCCCCCGCCCCCGTCACCGGCCTCGGCGCCGAGCAGGGGCCCGGCCAGGACTCGGACAGCGAGGACACCCTGGACCTGCGCCTGCCCGACGAGTTCCTCGCCCTCATCGCCGAGGAGGCCGGGCCGCACGCCGCGTCGGGCGGGGCGAAGGGGGCCGCGGCGGACGCGTCCGCTCCGGCGGGCGAGGACCTGCTCGACCGCGTCGACACCTGGGGACCCGCCGCCACAGCCGTGGGCGTCTTCCAGCTCGTCCCCGTCCGGCTCGGACGCGACCTCGCGCTCGTCACGCGGTGGATGAACGACCCCGCCGTCGCCGCGTTCTGGGAACTCGCCGGACCCGAGGCCGTGACCGAGCGGCATCTGCGGGACCGGCTCGCCGACGACGGACGCAGCGTGCCCTGCCTCGGCGTCCTCGACGGCACCCCGATGAGCTACTGGGAGCTCTACCGGGCCGACCTCGACCCGCTGGCCCGCCACTACCCGGCCCGCCCGAACGACACCGGAATCCACCTCCTGATCGGCGGCGTCGCCGACCGGGGGCGGGGCGTCGGCTCGGCGCTGCTCCGTGCCGTCGCCGACCTCGTGCACGAGAACCGCCCGGCCTGCGCGCGGGTCGTCGCGGAACCCGACCTGCGCAACACCCCCTCCGTCTCGGCGTTCATGAGCGCCGGTTTCCGGTTCTCCGCCGAGGTGGACCTGCCCGGCAAGCGGGCCGCCCTCATGATCAGGGACCGGGGCCTGCGCGATGCGCTGTAGCGCGGACGCCCCGAGGCGTCCGGCCGCCGCCGTCCCGATCGCGTCCCCGGCCACCGGCGTGATCGCACGGTTGTCAGTCCTGCCCCGTAGGGTGGTCGCGCTATGACGAAGCCCTCACTCCCCGAACTCCTGCACGCCGCCGTCACCGCCGTCGGCGGTACGGAGCGTCCCGGCCAGGTGACCATGGCCGAAGCCGTCGCGGGCGCCATCGACGACGGATCCCATCTCCTGGTCCAGGCCGGCACCGGCACCGGAAAATCGCTCGGCTACCTGGTGCCCGCGCTCGCGCACGGGGAGCGCGTCGTCGTGGCGACGGCCACCCTGGCGCTCCAGCGGCAGCTCGTCGAGCGGGACCTCCCGCGGACCGTGGAATCGCTGCATCCGCTGCTGCGCCGCCGTCCCTCCTTCGCGATGCTCAAGGGCCGGTCGAACTACCTGTGCCTGCACCGGCTGCACGAGGGCATGCCGCAGGACGAGGAGGAGGGCCTCTTCGACCAGTTCGAGGCGGCCGCCCCCACCAGCAAGCTCGGACAGGACCTGGTCCGCCTGCGCGACTGGTCGGACGAGACGGAGACCGGGGACCGGGACAACCTGACCCCCGGCGTCTCCGACCGTGCCTGGGCGCAGATCTCGGTGTCCTCCCGGGAGTGCCTGGGCGCCACGAAGTGCGCGTACGGCGCCGAGTGCTTCGCCGAGATGGCACGGGAGCGCGCCAAGCTCGCGGACGTCGTCGTCACCAATCACGCGCTGCTCGCGATCGACGCCATCGAGGGCGCGCCGGTCCTGCCGCAGCACGAGGTCCTCATCGTGGACGAGGCCCACGAGCTGGTCTCCCGGGTCACCGGCGTCGCGACCGGAGAGCTCACCCCCGGCCAGGTCAACCGCGCCGTGCGCCGGTCGGCAAAGCTGGTCAACGAGAAGGCCGCCGACCAGCTCCAGACCGCCGCCGAGGGCTTCGAGCGGCTCATGGAGCTGGCCCTGCCCGGTCGCCTGGAAGAGATCCCCGAGGACCTTGGATACGCGCTGATGGCGCTGCGGGACGCCGCCCGCACGGTGATCTCGGCGATCGGCGCCACCCGCGACAAATCCGTCCAGGACGAGGACGCGGTGCGCAAGCAGGCCCTCGCCTCGGTGGAGTCCGTGCACGACGTGGCGGAGCGCATCACGAACGGCTCGGAGTGGGACGTCGTCTGGTACGAGCGTCATGACCGCTTCGGCGCCTCGCTGCGGGTCGCGCCCATGTCGGTGTCCGGGCTGCTGAGGGAGAAGCTCTTCGCGGACCGGTCGGTCGTGCTGACCTCGGCGACCCTGAAGCTGGGCGGCGACTTCAACGGCGTAGGGGCCTCGCTCGGCCTCGGCCCCGAGGGGGTGGAGGACGAGGACCTGCCGCAGTGGAAGGGCGTCGACGTCGGATCGCCCTTCGACTACCCCAGGCAGGGCATCCTCTACGTCGCCAAGCACCTGTCGCGTCCCGCGCGCGACGGCGACCGCGCGGACATGCTGGACGAGCTGACGGAGCTGATCCAGTCGGCGGGCGGCCGGACACTCGGCCTGTTCTCCTCGATGCGGGCCGCTCAGCTCGCGGCCGAGGAACTGCGCACGCGCATCCCCGAGTTCCCCATCCTGCTTCAGGGCGAGGAGACGCTCGGCGAGCTGATCAAGAACTTCGCCGCCGACCCGAAGACGTGTCTGTTCGGCACGCTGTCCCTGTGGCAGGGCGTCGACGTGCCCGGGCCCAGCTGTCAGCTGGTGGTCATGGACAAGATCCCGTTCCCGCGCCCCGACGACCCTTTGATGAGCGCCCGCCAGAAGGCGGTCGAGGAGGCGGGGGGCAACGGCTTCATGGCCGTCGCCGCCACCCACGCCGCGCTGCTGATGGCCCAGGGCGCCGGCCGCCTCGTACGGGCGTCGGGGGACCGCGGTGTGGTCGCGGTACTGGACCAGCGGCTGGCGACGGCCCGCTACGGCAGTTACCTCAAGGCCTCGCTGCCCGACTTCTGGTACACGACGGACCGCAATCAGGTGCGCAGGTCACTGGCCGCGATCGACGAGGCCGCCCGCAAGGCGGAGGACGCGGCCGCCGAGGAGAGCGACGCCTCCTGAGCCGGACACGACCAGGGCATGGGTTCGGGCCTGCCCCCGAGGGGACAGGCCCGAAGCGCGCCGCCGCTCCATGGCGGGGACAGCGCAGGGCCCCGGAACCGGCGCAGGTGGTCCCGGGGCCCGGTCTTGGGGCGGGCTGTGGAGCAGGGTGCCCGCCGCGGGCGGTCACACCCGCCGCAGCACCGCGACCACCTTGCCCAGGATGGTGGCCTCGTCGCCCGGGATCGGCTGGTACGCGCTGTTGTGCGGCAGCAGCCACACGTGGCCGTCCTCGCGCTTGAACCGCTTGACCGTGGCCTCGCCGTCGAGCATGGCGGCCACGATGTCGCCGTTCTCCGCCACCGGCTGGCGGCGGACCGTCACCCAGTCCCCGTCGCAGATGGCCGCCTCGATCATCGAGTCACCGACGACCTTCAGGACGAACAGCTCGCCGTCGCCGACCAGCTGCCGGGGGAGGGGGAAGACGTCCTCGACCGACTCCTCGGCGAGGATCGGACCGCCGGCGGCGATACGGCCCACGAGCGGCACGTACGACGCGGCGGGCTTGCCCGCGGTGTCCGTGGGCTGCACGGAGGACTGGTCGGAACCGCGGACCTCGTACGCCCGGGGGCGGTGCGGGTCGCGGCGCAGGAAGCCCTTGCGCTCCAGCGCCATCAGCTGGTGGGCGACGGACGACGTGCTGGACAGGCCGACCGCCTGACCGATCTCCCGCATCGACGGCGGGTACCCGCGCCGCTGCACGGAGTCCCTGATGACCTCGATCACCCGGCGCTGTCGGTCCGTGAGCCCGGAACTGTCCGCCCGGATGCCTGGAGGTCGGCCGGGCAGGGACCGCTTGGGTCCCTCAGGATTCATGGCTTCGTTCATCGCATGCACCGGCTCGAGTCGGCTCTGGGAGCGGTCCTGGGCAGTGATGGTGGCACTGTCTGCGGTGGTGGTCACGTCGGCCCCTCTCGATGGTCTCCCTGCTGGACAACGGTAGTGGCTTTCGAAAGGTTGCGCCAAACACACGTTCGAGTGAAAAACCGGGAATTCACTGACGTGATCATGTGTCTGGGTGTAATAGCTGACGCGGTGCCCGGCGGACAGAACGGTTGATTCCTGTACTCTTCACCGCCGGGGTGGCGAGCGTGCCGACGGCGGTGGGCCGCGGCCAGTCTGCCATCAGGTGCCCCGCGGGCCGTGGACCGGCCCCTCCCGTGCGTCGCGCGCCGGGTTCCGCCCCGCCCGTCTCCCGGTACGGCCGCGTGGCACATGCCAGTACGGGTGCGACACGCGCGCCCCGTGTGGATTTACGTGCCTGGCACCACATGTAGTGGTTGGATTGCAACAGCAGCCCAGAAGTTGTGGTCCCCCGGGTCTTTCCGCCCCAGGGCATCGCCTATGCTGGGGGCTGCTTCGAGGGGCCCGAGAGGTCTCTGAGGTCTATGAGTCGTGCTGTGAAGGAGGGATGGAGCCATGCACTGCCCCTTCTGCAGGCACCCCGACAGCCGCGTCGTCGACAGTCGTACGACCGACGACGGCACGTCGATCCGCAGGCGCCGCCAGTGCCCCGACTGCTCCCGTCGATTCACGACGGTGGAGACGTGCTCGCTGATGGTGGTCAAGCGGTCCGGGGTCACCGAGCCCTTCAGCCGCACCAAGGTCATCAACGGCGTGCGCAAGGCGTGCCAGGGACGGCCTGTCACCGAGGACGCGCTCGCCCAGCTCGGCCAGCGGGTCGAGGAGGCGGTGCGCGCCACCGGAAGCGCCGAACTGACCACCCACGACGTGGGGCTGGCCATACTCGGCCCGTTGCAGGAGCTCGACCTCGTCGCCTATCTGCGGTTCGCGTCCGTCTACCGGGCGTTCGACTCGCTGGAGGACTTCGAGGCCGCCATCGTGGAACTCAGGGAAGCCAGGCAGCGCCCCGCCGCGGACGGTGACGACGCGGACGCGGAGCGCCAGGTGACCGACCGCGGGTCCGGAGAGACCACCCAGGTCCCCGTACCGGCGAACGCCGCCGACTGACCGGCGGGCCGGCCCGGACCATCCGTCCGGCCCCGGTCGACCGGCGGCGACCCAAGACCTGCTGCGGGGGACCGCGTTTCGCGGCTCACGCAGTACCAGACACACAACGTGCCATGGGAAGAACGTGGCACTTCAGGGCGTTTTAGCCTGAAACAGGGAGGCGGCATGACAGAGACGGCGAGCGGTCCGGCACGGAGTTCCCGCGCCAAGGGCACCAAGGCGAGCAAGGGACTGCGTGTCGAACGCATCCACACCACCCCCGGCGTGCACCCGTACGACGAGGTCGAGTGGGCTAGCCGTGACGTCGTCATGACCAACTGGCGCGACGGCTCGGTCAACTTCGAGCAGCGTGGCGTCGAGTTCCCCGACTTCTGGTCGGTGAACGCGGTCAACATCGTCACCAGCAAGTACTTCCGCGGCGCTGTGGGCACCCCGCAGCGCGAGGTGAGCCTCAAGCAGCTCATCGACCGGATCGTGAAGACGTACCGGAAGGCCGGCGAGGACTACAACTACTTCGCCTCCCCCGCCGACGCCGAGATCTTCGAGCACGAGCTGGCCTACGCCCTCCTGCACCAGATCTTCAGCTTCAACTCGCCGGTCTGGTTCAACGTCGGCACGCCCCAGCCCCAGCAGGTCTCCGCCTGCTTCATCCTGTCCGTCGACGACTCCATGGAGTCGATCCTCGACTGGTACAAGGAAGAGGGCATGATCTTCAAGGGCGGCTCCGGCGCCGGCCTGAACCTCTCCCGCATCCGCTCCTCCAAGGAGCTGCTCTCCTCCGGCGGCAACGCCTCGGGTCCCGTCTCCTTCATGCGCGGCGCCGACGCCTCCGCGGGGACCATCAAGTCGGGCGGCGCCACGCGCCGCGCGGCCAAGATGGTCATCCTCGACGTCGACCACCCCGACATCGAGGACTTCATCGAGACCAAGGTGAAGGAGGAGGAGAAGATCCGCGCCCTGCGCGACGCGGGCTTCGACATGGACCTGGGCGGCGACGACATCACGTCCGTCCAGTACCAGAACGCCAACAACTCGGTCCGCGTGAACGACACGTTCATGAAGGCCGTCGAGACGGGCGGCAAGTTCGGCCTCACCTCGCGCATGACCGGCGAGGTCATCGAGGAGGTCGACGCCAAGTCGCTCTTCCGCAAGATGGCCGAGGCCGCCTGGGCCTGCGCCGACCCGGGCATCCAGTACGACGACACGATCAACCACTGGCACACGTGCCCGGAGTCCGGCCGTATCAACGGCTCGAACCCGTGCAGCGAGTACATGCACCTGGACAACACGTCCTGCAACCTCGCCTCGCTGAACCTGATGAAGTTCCTGAAGGACGACAACAAGGGCCACCAGTCCTTCGACGTCGAGCGCTTCGCGAAGGTCGTCGAGCTGGTCATCACCGCGATGGACATCTCCATCTGCTTCGCGGACTTCCCGACCGAGAAGATCGGTGAGAACACCCGCGCCTTCCGCCAGCTGGGCATCGGCTACGCCAACCTCGGCGCCCTGCTCATGGCGACCGGCCACGCGTACGACTCCGACGGCGGCCGCGCCCTCGCCGGCGCCATCACCTCCCTGATGACGGGTACGTCGTACCGCCGCTCCGCCGAACTCGCCGCGGTCGTCGGCCCGTACGACGGCTACGCCCGCAACGCGCAGCCGCACCAGCGCGTCATGAAGCAGCACTCCGACGCCAACGCCGTGGCCGTCCGCATGGACGACCTGGACACCCCGATCTGGGCCGCCGCCACGGAGGCCTGGCAGGACGTCCTCCGCCTCGGCGAGAAGAACGGCTTCCGCAACGCGCAGGCGTCGGTCATCGCCCCGACCGGCACCATCGGTCTCGCGATGTCCTGCGACACCACCGGCCTCGAGCCCGACCTCGCCCTGGTCAAGTTCAAGAAGCTGGTCGGCGGCGGTTCGATGCAGATCGTCAACGGCACCGTGCCGCAGGCCCTGCGCCGCCTGGGCTACCAGGAGGAGCAGATCGAGGCGATCGTCGCCCACATCGCCGAGAACGGCAACGTGATCGACGCCCCCGGTCTCAAGCAGGAGCACTACGAGGTCTTCGACTGCGCCATGGGCGAGCGTTCCATCTCCGCGATGGGTCACGTCCGCATGATGGCCGCGATCCAGCCGTGGATCTCGGGCGCGCTGTCCAAGACGGTCAACCTGCCGGAGACGGCGACCGTCGAGGACGTCGAGGAGGTCTACTTCGAGGCGTGGAAGATGGGCGTCAAGGCGCTCGCCATCTACCGCGACAACTGCAAGGTCGGCCAGCCCCTCTCCGCGAAGACCAAGGAGAAGGAGAAGTCCGCGGCGGACACGGTCACGGCCACGGCAGAGGAGACCATCCGTACCGCGATCGAGAAGGTCGTCGAGTACCGTCCGGTCCGCAAGCGCCTCCCCAAGGGCCGGCCCGGCATCACCACCTCGTTCACGGTGGGCGGCGCCGAGGGCTACATGACCGCCAACTCCTACCCGGACGACGGTCTCGGTGAGGTCTTCCTGAAGATGTCCAAGCAGGGCTCGACCCTCGCGGGCATGATGGACGCCTTCTCGATCGCCGTCTCGGTGGGCCTGCAGTACGGCGTGCCGCTGGAGACGTACGTCTCGAAGTTCACCAACATGCGCTTCGAGCCGGCCGGCATGACGGACGACCCGGACGTGCGGATGGCGCAGTCGATCGTCGACTACATCTTCCGGCGCCTGGCGCTCGACTTCCTCCCCTTCGAGACGCGCTCCGCGCTCGGCATCCACTCCGCCGAGGAGCGTCAGCGTCACCTGGAGACCGGCTCGTACGAGCCGACCGACGAGGAGATGGACGTCGAGGGTCTCGCCCAGTCCGCGCCCCGCGCGCAGGAACTGAAGGCGGTCGCCGCGCCGAAGGCCGAGGTCGAGGCGGCCAAGCCCGCCCCGCAGCAGGCGCACACCAGTGCCGAGCTGGTGGAGATGCAGCTGGGCATCCAGGCGGACGCCCCCCTGTGCTTCTCCTGCGGTACGAAGATGCAGCGCGCCGGGTCGTGCTACATCTGCGAGGGCTGCGGCTCGACCAGCGGTTGCAGCTGATGACGAACGCCCGCCGGGGCTGAGACACCCGGCCTGAGTGGGGAGCCGGCACGACGCCGGCTCCCCACTCGGCGTTCCGGGGGAGGACGCGCGCGCCCGGCTCGGCGCGCCCGGTCAGGGAGCCTGCGACGACCGCGCCTCGGAGGCGGCCCGCGCAACGTGTTCCGCGAGCGCTACGGCGTGCCGGGTGCGCGCTCGACGGCACGGACGCGCGGGGCGGCACGGCTGTCCGTCGTACCGCCCCGCGTGATCCCGTCTTCGGTGAGCGCCGCACTCCGGTCGCACCGTCGTCGTCCACGGTGTCGGGCTCACTCCTCGCGGCGGGCGCCCATGATCCTCGTGAAGGACGCCGGGTCCGTGTCGAAGCCGTCGATCCCGGGATGGAAGGTCCACTCCCCGGACTCGTCGCGCACGAACTCCCCGACGGTCGCCGCCGTCGCCCCCGCCACCCCGCTGAAGTCGTCCTCGGCCAGGACCGTGTAACCCTCCCGCATGCGCAGCCCGGGATTGATCACGCCGGCGAACGTCCTGTGCACGGAACGCTGCTGTATGACGACGCCGACCACCACGCGCGCGTAGCGGCCGTTCAGGCGGTTCAGTTCCAGGGTCATGACCTCGTCCCAGCCGAAGCCCTTGCCGTCCTGGCTGTCCCGGTCGAGATAGATGGTGCCGTCCGGGGAGCGGCTGTCGAAGTGCACGACGTAGTCGGGATTCCCGTACGGGTCGTCCGCCAGGTACGTCGCGGCGACGACGTCCAGATCGGTGTTCGGCTCCCCGGCGGGACTCGGGTCCCACTTCACCGCCACCTCGACCTTGTCGATGCCCTTGCTGAGACCGTTCACCAGATCTTCCCTCCCCGTTCCCACTGTCTGTCTGCCCCAACTGGGCTGATGTAAAGGACGGTTGCACATCGTGCCACGTGCGCCGGGGAGCCCGCTCGGGTGCACTCCGCCGGAGCGTGACCGGCGCCACGTCCGTGGCCTTACGATGGCGCGGTGCTGGTCAAGTGGATTCGCTGCACCGTGGTGGACCGCCGCGGTTTCGAGCGGGGGCAGCGAAAGTGGGCGGGGCTCCTGGGCGAGCCGGGTTTCCGGGGCCAGGGCGGGGGCTGGAGCCGGGGACGGCCGGGGGTGGCGCACATCTTCGCCTTCTGGGAGAGCCGCGCCTTCTACGACTCCTTCATGGCCCGGTCCCACGACCGGCTCGCGGCGGCGCAGTCGGGCACCTTCAAGGACGCCCAGGCCAAACTCTTCGACCACCGCTTCGACGTGAAGACCGGCTTCGAGCCGCGGTTCACCGACGCCGACCTGGTGCGGGTGGCGCACTGCCGGGTCCACGAGGAGCGCGCCGAGCACTTCGCCCTCATGCAGGAGAAGGTGTGGAACCCCGCGATGGCGGGCTCGCCCGGCATGATCCGCGGACTCTTCGGTGAGGCACCCGGTCCGGAGTTCCTGATCCTGTCCATGTGGCAGTCGGCGGCGGAACACGGCAAGTACCGCGCCGAGCGCGTCGAGCGGCTCACCCTGCGCGCCCAGACGGAGGCGGACGTCGCCGCCCTCGCCGGCGACATAGTCCAGCTGGAACCCTCCTGGATCGTCTGAGGAGCCCGGGGCGCGCCCGGGCGCACAACGCGTCCGCGACCGCTCCCACGAGGCCGAATTGTGTGATCTACGCCGTATGGAGCCCGTACGAGTGCTCGATCGGGCGTCACTCGATCTAGGGTTTCGGCATGGCTCGACCACGGCGCATCGTTCTTGTCCGGCACGGAGAGTCGGTGGGCAACGCCGATGACACCGTGTACGAACGCGAGCCCGACCACGCGCTGGCGCTCACCGAGACCGGCTGGCGGCAGGCGGAGGAGCGGGGCAAGCAGCTCCGGGAACTCTTCGGCCGGGAGCGCGTAAGCGTTTACGTGTCCCCGTACCGCCGCACCCACGAGACGTTCCGGGCCTTCCACCTCGACCCCGAACTGGTGCGCGTGCGCGAGGAGCCCCGGCTGCGCGAGCAGGACTGGGGCAACTGGCAGGACCGCGACGACGTACGCCTGCAGAAGGCGTACCGGGACGCGTACGGCCACTTCTTCTACCGCTTCGCGCAGGGCGAGTCCGGTGCCGACGTGTACGACCGGGTCGGCAACTTCCTGGAGAGCCTCTACCGGAGCTTCGAGGCCCCCGACCACCCGCCGAACGTGCTCCTGGTGACGCACGGACTGGCCATGCGGCTGTTCTGCATGCGCTGGTTCCACTGGACGGTCGCGGAGTTCGAATCGCTGGCGAACCCGGGGAACGCGGAGATGCGGATGCTCGTTCTCGGAGACGACGGCAAGTACACACTTGACCGGCCTTTCGAACGCTGGCGTGATCCGGAGCCGTACGGAGTCACCGGATAGAGTGGCAGGGCGATGACCGCTGACTCCTCTCCCGACGGGCGCCTGAGCCGCGCCCTGTCCAGCCTGCGCGGACTCGCCGTGGGAGACGCCCTGGGCTCGCAGTTCTTCCTGCCCGTGAACTACCCGCTCCTCAAGCGCCGCGAGCTGCCCGCCGGTCCGTGGCGCTGGACCGACGACACCGCGATGGCCTCCTCGGTCGTGGCCGTGCTGGCCGCGCACCACCGGATCGACCAGGACCGGCTCGCCCTCTCCTTCGCCGAGCACCACGACATCGACCGCGGTTACGGACCCGCGGTCGACCGGCTGCTGCGGCAGATCCGGGACGGCGGCGACTGGCGCGAGCTGTCCTCCGCGCTCTTCAAGGGCCAGGGCTCCTGGGGGAACGGCGCGGCCATGCGGATCGCCCCGCTCGGCGCCTGGTACGCGGACGATCCCGAGCAGGCCACGCACCAGGCCGAGATCTCCGCCTACCCCACGCACCAGCACCGCGAGGCCGTCGTCGGCGCCATGGCCGTCGCCGCGGCAGCCGCCCTGGCGGCCGACCCCGCCGGTCCTCCCGGCCCCGAGGCGCTGCTCGACGGCGTCATCGCCCTCGTACCGCGCAGCGCCGTCGGCGCGGGACTGCGGCGCGCCCGGGACATGCTCGACTACGGCGACACCGCCACGGTCGCCGCGGTGCTCGGCTGCGGACGGCGTACGACGGCGCACGACACGGTGCCGTTCGCCCTCTGGTCGGCCGCGCGGGCCCTCGGCGGCTACGAGGAGGCGTTCTGGGCGACCGCCCAGGTGGGCGGCGACATGGACACCACCTGCGCCATCGTGGGCGGCGTGGTCGCCTCCGCCGAGACCGGCGCCCCGCCGAGCACCTGGCTGGAGCGGACGGAACCGCTGCCGGAGTGGGTGGCCGTTCCGGCGTGACGCTGCCGGCGGGCGGGTTGTTCGCCACGGGCTTGTGATGCGGTCGGCCCGGTGCGGGTCGGCCTCTTACGCGGCTTGCGGGTCGGCCTCTGATGCGGCTCGCGAGCTGCGGACCGGCCTGTGACGCGGATCTCCGTGTGCGGGTCAGCCTCTGATGCGGCTTGCCGGGGGCGCCGGTCACATGGCTGATTACTCACCACCCGCCACACCCGCCCCCTCTGTCACAGGCTTGCTACAGGCGGCCCTCGCCCGGCCCGGACCCGTCGCCCGTGGATAGCCTTGCCGCCACGCCGCCTGTTGATCTTGCCGGGCGAGCGCCGACGAGACACCGGTCACCAGCCCCTCCCGCCGCTCCGGCGCGCCCGGGGCCGCGCAGGGACCGGCTGGGAGGGGGTCCCGTGTCCGATACACCGTCCACGTCCGAGCCAGGAGATCCGGAGCCGAAGGGGCCGACGGAGAGCGCCGGTTCGGTCAAGAGCGCCGAGCCCGACGACACCGTCCCGGAGAACGACGCACCCGACGAGCAGGGTTCCGACGAGCACGGTTCCGGCGAGGACCACTGGGCCGCCCCGGCAGCGAGTCCCGTGTCCTGGCTCGCCGACCTGCGCGTCGGCACGCCCGCCCCGATCCGTACGGACACCCTGTGGGCCGTGCTCGCCACCGGCCTGCTCAGCATGCTGCTCCTGGGCGACGGCGTGGGGCTGAACCTGCTTCTCGTGGCGATCCCGGCGGCGCTCGCCGGCTACTTCGCCGCCCGCGCCGCGGGGCGCCGCACACGCGCGTGGACCCTCGGCTGGGGGATCGGCGGACTGGCCCTGCTGGCGGTGCCCGCGCTGCGCGACGCCGACTGGCCGTCCTTCCTGGCCGTCGTCGCCGCGGTCGCACTGGGCTCGCTCGCCCTGAACGGCGGACGCAGCTGGCTCGCGGTGCTGCTCAGCCCGCTGGGGATGTTCAACTCCGTCGTCACCGGTCCCGTCTGGGGCTGGCAGGGCCTGCGCGAGCGGGCGGGCGGCGCCCGGGGACGCGTCGGTCCGGTGCTGCGCGCCGTCACCGTGACCGCCGTCCTGCTGCTGGTCTTCGGCGCGCTCTTCGCGGGCGCCGACGCCGCGTTCGCCGACCTGCTCGGCAGCCTGCTCCCGGACGCCTCCGTGTCCGGCGGGCCCTGGCACCTCCTGCTGCTGTTGTTCGGCCTGGTACTGGGACTCGCCGCCGCGCACACGGCCGCCGCACCCGTCCACTGGGACCGCGCCGAGATACCCGAGGGCCGTGCCCGCGGCCGCTTCGAGTGGGCGCTCCCGCTGACCGTGCTCGTGGTCCTCTTCGCCGTCTTCAACGCGGTCCAGCTCGCCGTCCTCTTCGGCGGCTACGACGCCGTGCTGGAGCAGACGGGCCAGACCTACGCCGAGTACGCGCGCCAGGGCTTCTGGCAGCTGCTGATGGCCACCCTCCTCACGCTGCTCGTCATCGTCCTGGCGCTGCGCTGGGCACCGCGCGACGGAACCCGCGACCGGACGCTGGTGCGCGGGGTGCTCGGAACTCTGTGCGCCCTGGCGCTCGTTGTCGTGGCATCCGCGGTGCGGCGCATGGACATGTACGTGGAGGCGTACGGACTGACGCGGCTGCGACTGTCGGTCGTGGCGGTGGAGCTCTGGCTCGGTCTCGTCATCGTGCTCATCATGGCGGCCGGGGTGTGGGGAGCCCGCTGGCTGCCCCGCGTCGTCGCGGCCTCCGCCGCCGCGGGAGTGCTCGCCTTCGGCCTGATGTCGCCGGATGCGCTGATCGCCGAGCGCAACGTCCAGCGGTACGAGGACACCGGCAAGATCGACGTCGAGTACGCGCGCGGGCTCTCCGCCGACGCCGTACCGGCGCTCGACCGGCTGGAGGAGCCGCTGCGCAGCTGTGTGCTCCAGTCCGCCGACGAGGACCTGACGGACGGCGACGAGCCCTGGTACGCCACCAGTTGGGGCGAGGCGCGCGCCCGCGACATCCTCGCCGAGCGACCGCTGTCGAAGAACGCGGACTGGTCCGTCTGCAACCGCCTGAGCGAGGAGATGACGTACCGCTGAGGTGGCGGGGGCGCCAGGGCGCGGGGGGCACTGAGGGCGATCGGGAGAGGCTGGGTGGGCCCCCGCCTGGTAAGGCGAGGGCCGGTACCGCGAAGGCCGGGTCGACTTCCTTGCCGTCGGACTCCCGGGCGTGGCCCGGCCTTCGCGGCGCCCGGGTCAGCCCGCCGCGGGTCCCGCCGTGCCGGCGAGCGCGTCCAGGTCGCTCTTGCGGACCTTGATCACGACGGTCGCGACGATCAGGGCGAGCACGGCCATCGCCGCGGCAGGGATGAAGGCCGCGGAGATGCCCTCGGCGAGCACCTCGTGGCCCCAGGGAGCGGGCAGTTGGTGGGTCTTGGCGAACTCGGCCTTCTGCTCCGGCGAGGCGTCGGCGAGGAAGCTCGGCACCTGCTTCTCCGCCTCGTCACGGCTGGCCGAGCCGAAGACCGTGGTGAGGATGGAGAGACCGAGCGAACCGCCCACCTGCTGCGTGGCGTTGAGCAGTCCCGAGGCCGCGCCGGCCTCGTGCGAGGAGACGCCCGAGACCGCGGTGAGCGTCAGCGTCACGAAGTTCAGCCCCATGCCGAAGCCGAAGAGCAGCATCGGGCCGAGGATTCCGCCGACGTACGAGCTGTCGGGGCTGATGAAGGTCAGCCAGCCCAGTCCGAGCGCGACGAGCGACGAGCCCACGACCATGAACGGCTTGGGGCCGAGCACGGGCAGGAACCGCTGCGACAGCCCGGCGCCGGTGACGATCGCGACGGTCACCGGGAGGAAGGCGACTCCCGCCGAGATCGGGCTGTAGCTCAGCACGTTCTGCACGAAGAGGACGATGTAGAAGAACATGCCGAACATGGCGGCGGCCAGGCTGAGCATGATCACGTACGTGCCCGAGCGGTTGCGGTCGGCGAACATCCTGAGCGGAGTGATCGGCTCCTTGGCCCGCATCTCGACGAACCCGAAGAGCAGCAGCAGGACCACCGCCGCACCGAAGGAACCGAGGGTGAGGCTGTCCCGCCAGCCCTCCTCCGCGGCCCGGATGAAGCCGTAGACCAGGGATGCCATGCCGAGCGTCGAGGTGAGTGCTCCCGCGACGTCGAAACGGCCCGGGTGGCGTTCGGACTCGCTGATGTACATCGGGGCGAGCACCGCGATCAGCAGACCGATGGGCACGTTCACGAAGAGCACCCAGCGCCAGTCGAGCCACTCCGTGAGCATGCCGCCCGCGAGCAGACCGACCGCGCCGCCGCCCGCGGAGACCGCGGCGAAGACACCGAAGGCCCGGTTCCGCTCCGGGCCCTCCGGGAAGGTGGTGGTGATCAGCGCCAGCGAGGTGGGAGACGCGATCGCGCCACCCACGCCCTGGAGGGCGCGCGCGGCCATCAGCTGCCAGGGCTCCTGGGCCAGACCGCCCAGCAGCGAGGCCGCCGTGAAGAGCAGGATGCCGGTCATGAAGACCCGGCGCCGCCCGAGGATGTCACCGGCCCGCCCGCCGAGGAGCAGCAGACCGCCGAAGGTGAGGGTGTAGGCGCTGACCACCCAGGTCAGGTCGGTGGTGCTGAATTCGAGGGCGTCTTGAATGTGCGGGAGCGCGATGTTCACAATCGTCGCGTCGAGGACCACCATGAGTTGGCAGGCCGCGATGACCGCGAGTGCGATGCCGGGATGTCCTTCCCGACGGGCCGCTCCGGGCTTCTGTTTGGGAATCAACTGAGAGGTCGTCACTATGGGTCCCCCACAAGTACGTTAGTGAACGCTCGCGTTCACTGGCGCGACAACGGTAGTGACTCCCCGACAGTGAACGCAAGCGTTCACTGAAGACGCTGCCGCTTTTCGTGATGTGCTTGCTCGTCCCCACCCGGAATTCCCAATTCCGCATGCTTGACGGAGAGACTCAGATGGATACTTCGCGCTGGACGGGCGCCCCCGCTCAGGCGGCCTCCCCGCGTCGCCGCGGCGCCGTACTCGAACGGGCGATCCTCGAAGCCGCCCTGGAACAGCTCGGTACCGTCGGCTGGAACGGTCTCACCATGGAGGGGGTCGCCTCGGGCGCCCAGACCGGGAAGGCCGCGGTCTACCGCCGGTGGCCCTCCAAGGAGGACCTCGTCGTGGACGCCCTGCAGGCCGGGCTGCCGCGTCTGAGGGAGGCGCCCGACCTCGGCAGCGTCCGCGCGGACCTCCTCGAACTGTGCCGGCGCGTGCGCGAGGCCATGTACTCACGGCCCGGACTCGCACTGCGTTCCGTCCTTCACGAATGCGACGCGGCCCAGGCCGAACGCTTCCACGGAGTGATCCTCGGCGGCGTCGTCGAGCCCACCATGCATCTGCTCCGGGAGGTCATCCACCGCGGAATCGGGCGGGGCGACGTGCGGCCCGACGCCGCGAACAGTTACGTGTTCGACGCCATCCCGGCGATGATGATGTACCGATCGAAGGTGTGCGCCAGCGAATGGAGCGAGACGGACCTCGCGGAGATGATCGACCACCTGATGATGCCGCTGCTGCGCCCGGACCCCGCCTGACCAAGGGATTTCCCGCGGCGGCCGGGCGCCCGGTGCCGTCCCGGCAAACCTGGGTGTCGCGGCGGCTTCCGGGCGGCGTACGCTAAGCACGCCATGCCGTACGAACCTCCCACCCACACCGTCGAGCGCTCCCTCCGCGCCACGACCGGAGCGAAGGTCATTGCCGGTGTCGACGAGGTGGGGCGGGGCGCTTGGGCCGGTCCCGTCACCGTCTGCGCGGCGATCACCGGACTGCGCCGACCGCCCGAAGGCCTCACCGACTCCAAGCTCCTCACGATCAAGCGCCGCACCGCGCTCGCCGAGGAGCTGCGTACCTGGGTGACGTCGTACGCCCTCGGGCACGCCTCTCCGGAGGAGATCGACGGCATGGGCATGACCGCCGCCCTGCGGCTCGCGGCGGTGCGCGCCCTGGAGACCCTGCCGGTGCGCCCCGACGCCGTGATCCTCGACGGCAAGCACGACTACCTCGGCTCCCCGTGGCGCGTCCGCACGGTGATCAAAGGGGACCAGTCCTGCGTGGCGGTCGCCGCGGCCTCGGTGATCGCCAAGGTGCAGCGCGACAAAATGATGGCCGAACTGGGTATCGACCATGCAGACTTCGGTTTTGCGGCCAACGCCGGGTATCCGTCCCCGGTGCACAAGGCCGCACTGGCGGAGCGGGGCCCCACCCCGTACCACCGGCTGACGTGGGCGTATCTTGATGCGCTGCCCCAGTGGCGGCACCTCAAGAAGGTCCGCGCCTGGGCGGACGGAAACGTTCCGGAGATCGAGGGCCAGCTCGGCTTCGATTTCTGACGGTCCCGTTCGCACTTGTGTGCCACCCGCCGAGGCGTGTCGCACCGGCGTTTGATAGATATCAACTCATGCCTCTCCTTCCCGAGGAGCCTCAGATTCACGAGAGTGCCCAGGGTCCCCGCGCGACGTCGGCCAGTGGCCGCACAGCGCCGACCCCCCGCCCCGTACCCGGCCCCCGTCCCGCGGCTCCGCCGCGTCCCGGCCGTCCGGGTCCTGTCCGGCCCATGCCGGTCCAACGCACGTCGCGCGAACCGGCCGTGACCAAGCCCGGGCCCCCGGCCCCGGCCGCCGCCAAGGCCGGTTCCACCCCGCAGATCCAGCTGATCCCGGCCTCGGCCGAGGGTGCGCTGGACGCCGCGGAAGAAGCCGTCGACCTGCTGCTCGAGTCGGGCCGCGCCCCGGGTGAGGTGCTGGTGATCACCACCGGCGACCCGCACCCGTGGGCCGCGCACGAACTGTCCTTCGGCGAGACCGCCTACTGGGGTCTGCACGACGCCGGGGACGACGTCTTCTACGCCGACGCCTCCGTCGCTGGCCGGGCCTCGTCCCGACCCGTCGTCGTGGTCGCCGTCAATGGCGGAACCGTCGCCGCGGTCGCCTCCGCCCTGCCGCTGGCCCTTGGCCGGGCCGGTGCCCTGCTGATCGTCTGCGGTGACCCGCAGCAGATCAACTCGGTGCTGGGCGCGGGAGTCTGAGCCGGTTCCGGACGTCGTCCGGAACCGTTTCGGCCTCCGCTCCCAGCCGTGTCGGGAGCGGGACGAGCACGGGGAGTCCGTCGGGGGTGCCGCACCGCGGCACCTGCACGGTGGGCGTTCTCCTGTGCCTCGAAGTCGACGCTGACCGCTGAGACTGTCGCGGACTCCGGCTCCGACTCCGACGCTGAGGCTGTCGCCGATGCCGATGCCGATGCCGATGCCGATATCGAGACCGACGCCGACGCCGACGCCTGAGCACGGTGGGTACTTCGGCGTGTCTGTCAGCTTGGGGCGGTGATTTCGCCGCTGGGGGCGGCAGGCCGTGCTTTACGAGTCGGCCGGATCAGAGCTTCGTTGTTTCGGTGCCTCGCCGCTTTGGCATCCCCGGTGCTGCGGTGCTGCGGTGCGGTCGGCGCGGTTCTTCGGGACGCTGCGGGTGCGGGGTGGGCGGGGCGCGGGTGCGGGCCCGGGGGCCCGTGGTTCCGGGCCGGTAAGCGGCGACAGCGATGTCCCGCCGTGCCGCCGCGGGGCATTGGGCGTCGGCCTGTCGCTACCGTGCGTCCGCTGCCGTCACGCGAGGGCCGCGAGAGGTGTGCCCCGGAACCGCGCCCGCGACTCCGTCATTCCTGCTCTCCCTGCCCCGCCGTCGAGCCGGGTCAGGGCGCCGACGACGGTTCTTGCTCCCCACGCGCGGGCCTGTCACCCCGGTCGTTCCTCAGCGGGCGGCGGCCCGGCGCAGCAGCTCGGACGCGGCACCCCCGGTGCGCGGCGCCGGGAGCGGGGCGTCGGCCGTGGCGAAAGGCTCCGGCGCCGAGTCGACGCTGGGGCGGCGCCCTCCGCGACCCTCACCGAGGACCTGCCATCCGTCACGCGTCAGCGTGATGTACGCCCCGCAGCGCAACCCGTGCAACGTGCACGCGTCCCGCAGTCCCCACATCCACGCCCCGTCCTCCTCCGTCCAACGCGCGTCGCCGTCACGGCAGTAGAGCAGCACGGCGGTACGGACCGGGGTACGGCGGCGCAGGTCGTGCGGGATCACGCGGCGCAGCTGCGCGAGCAGCACGTTGCGGAACATCCACCCGTCGGCCGGTGCCGGCCGACGCGTGAACGAGGCGCTCGCACACAGCCGCTCGTCCGGGTCGAGAACGGCCACGATCACGGTCGCGGGCCCGGGGCGGTGCCGGGAGTGCAGCCCGCTGACGACCTCGCGCGGGTCACGCAGCAGGGGGATTCCCGCGGCGGCCCACTCGGCCGGTTCGAGCATCCTGGTCAGTGGATTGGCGGAAGCGGCGGACAGGTCGGCAGACGTCGACATGGATGCCGCCGAGGACGGAGCGAATCCGAAGGTCACGGTCCTCCCTTCGGCTACGCGCCCACACTTCGGGCGAGGGTCGGACTTGGGGGAGCGCGCACCGCAACAGGGCCCTACCGGACCACGGACGAGCCGTGCGGGGAGCGGAGTTCAATTCTTCCTGTCGAACTTGGTTGCGGCAACGAGCAATTGGGGCCACGGACTGTTTTGCGGCGAAAGGCCGTCTATATCCCTGCCCACTGTTCCCGTCGGCGACGCATGGGGTCACGCTTGCACGGCGAGGACCAGCGGCAACACCCCCTGTGCACCTGCTCGTCGAAGGAGTCGTGCGGCCACAGCGAGCGTCCAGCCGGTCTCCATGGCGTCGTCCACGAGCAACACCGGGCCGTCGGCTTCCTTGAGCACGGCTGCCAGCTCCGGCGGCACGGTCAGCGCACCGTCGAGCGCCTTCAGCCGCTGGGCACTGTTGCTTCGCGAAGCCTGTGAGATCTCACCCGTGTACTCGACGGTCCCGAGCAGGGGGAGTCGCCCGATCTCCGCGATCCGCGCGCCGAGCGACTGGATCAGCTGCGGACGTGAACGCGAGGCCATGGTGACGACACCGGCCGGGCGCGGCTGCGCGTCCGGCTGGCCCGAGGCCCAGCCGCCGGGACCCTTCGCCCAGTCGGCCAGCACACCCACCACGGCCTGGGCGACATCGTCGGGCACCGGACCATCCGGAGCCTGAGGCGCGAGCATCGGTCGCAGTCTGTTTCCCCAGCCGATGTCCGAGAGCCTGCCCAGCGCCCGCCCGGGAGAGAACTGCTCCCCGGCCGGAATGCGTCCCTTGAGGTCGACGCCGACCGCAGGAAGGCCGGTGGGCCACATCTTCCGGGGCTCGACCTCGACGCCCGCGCGCCCCAGCTCGCCGCGTGCCGCCTCCAGCGAGGTGCTGGAGACCGAGTCCGTGAACCGCGGCCCCGCGCAGTTGTCGCAGCGTCCGCAGGGTGCGGCGGCCTCGTCGTCCAGCTGCCGGCGCAGGAACTCCATCCGGCAGTCCGTCGTTGTCACGTAGTCGCGCATGGCCTGCTGCTCGGCGGCCCGCTGCTTCGCGACCCAGGCATAACGCTCCGCGTCGTACGTCCACGGGACTCCCGTGGAGATCCAGCCGCCCTGGACCCGCCGCACCGCCCCGTCCACGTCCAGCACCTTGAGCATCGTCTCCAGGCGGGAGCGGCGCAGCTCCACGAGCGGTTCGAGCGCGGGCAGCGACAGCGGCCTGCCGGCACCGGCGAGCGCGTCGAGGGTCCGGCGGACCTGCTCCTCCGGCGGGAAGGCGATCGACGCGAAGTACTGCCAGATCGCCTGGTCCTCCTTGCCCGGCAGGAGCAGCACTTCGGCATGCTCCACGCCTCGGCCCGCACGCCCCACCTGCTGGTAGTACGCGATCGGAGACGAGGGAGACCCGAGGTGCACCACGAAGCCGAGGTCGGGCTTGTCGAACCCCATGCCCAGCGCGGAGGTGGCGACCAGGGCCTTCACACGGTTGGCGAGCAGGTCCTCCTCGGCCTGCTGCCGGTCCGCGTTCTCCGTCTTGCCCGTGTACGACGTCACCGTGTGCCCGCACTGGCGAAGGAACGCGGTGACCTCCTCGGCGGCCGCCACGGTGAGGGTGTAGATGATCCCCGACCCGGGCAGGTCGCCGAGGTGCTCGGCCAGCCAGGCCATCCGGGTGGCCGCGTCCGGCAGCTGCAGCACTCCGAGACTGAGGCTCTCCCGGTCCAGCGGCCCGCGCAGGACGAGCGCGTCCGTGCCGCCGCCCGTGCCGAGCTGCTCCGCCACGTCGGCCGTGACGCGCGCGTTCGCGGTCGCCGTGGTGGCCAGCACCGGAACGCCGGACGGGAGGTCGGCGAGCATCGTCCGCAGCCTGCGGTAGTCGGGCCGGAAGTCGTGGCCCCAGTCGGAGATGCAGTGCGCCTCGTCCACCACGAGCAGACCGGTCGCGGCGGCCAGCTTGGGGAGCACCTGGTCGCGGAAGTCCGGATTGTTGAGCCGCTCCGGGCTGACCAGGAGCACGTCGACCTCGCCCGCGGCCACCTCGGCCTGGATGGTGTCCCACTCCTCCGGGTTGGACGAGTTGATCGTGCGGGCGCGGATGCCGGCTCGGGCGGCCGCCTCCACCTGGTTGCGCATGAGCGCGAGGAGCGGGGACACGATCACCGTGGGTCCGGCCCCCCGCTCCCGCAGCAAGGCCGTCGCGACGAAGTACACCGCGGACTTGCCCCAGCCGGTGCGCTGCACGACCAGGGCTCTGCGCTTGTCGGCGACCAGGGCCTCGATGGCACGCCACTGGTCCTCGCGCAGCCGGGCGTCGCCCGCCGGCGCACCGACCAGCCGGGCGAGTACGGCATCGGCCGCGGTGCGCAGGTCTTCGTCGGCCGTGAGGCGCTGGTCTTCGTTGCTCATGGCCCCATGCAACCCGATGGGTCGGACAAAGCGCGAACGAGCAGCTCGGACTGTGGACAAGTCCTGTCGTGCCCATGCTCATGGTTATCCACAGGCTCCAGCGAGTTTTCCGGTTTCGCGGGATGGTCACGGCATGACGAATCACAGCGAAACGACCGGCACCTCCGAAACGAGCGGCATCGCCGGCGAAGGTGACATCAGCGCGCGGGCACAGCAAGAGGACGCGCGATGTGGGGAGTACCCGCAGGCGCCCGTTCGTGCGGGCGAGCAGGAGACGGGGGAGGAGCCGACGAGGGAGCAGCCGACGGGGGTGCGGGCCGGCGGGGAGGAGTCCTTGGCGGCTCAGCGCTTGGGCCTGGGCAAAGCCGGTGATCCAGGGTTCGGCGAGCGCGGTGGAGGCGTGGGCGGCGAGGAGTCGGCCGGGCGCGTGAGCCCTGCCGAGCCGCTCACCTTCGTCGGGCACGGCACGGCTCCGGGTCTCTCCGGTCAGCAGCAGGTCACGCTCCGGACGCCCGCGGAGCTGGCCGACGCGCTGCCCTACCTCCTGGGCTACCGACCCGAGGACAGCATCGTGCTGGTGGCACTCCACGACCGGGAGCAGCGTGGCCGGTTCGGAGGGCGGGCGCGACTGGGAATCCCGGCTCAGACGGACGACTGGTCCTCGGCGGCGGGACAGCTGGCGCGGGGACTGGTGCTGGGGAGTGAGCGCAGGGGCGCCCGGCCGGAGACCATGGTCGCCTACCTCTGCCAGGAACCGCGGAGCGGCGAATCGGGACGGGACGTGATGGAACGCCTGCGCCCCTTGGCGCAGCTGCTCCGCACCGCCTGCGGCACCTTCGACGTCCCGGTGGTCGAGGCCCTGTGCATCTCGGACGGCCGCTTCTGGTCCTACTGCTGCCCGAGCGAGGACTGCTGTCCGCCGCACGGCGAACCGATGGGACTGCCGGGCACATCCGTCCTCGCTGCCGCCGCGACCTATGCCGGACTCCAAGTGCGCGGCAGTCTGCGCGAGTTCAGGGCCAGGCTCAGTCCATGGGAGACGGCAGCGGCCTTGGACCAGGAGGCCGCCCTGGACGCCGCGAGCATGTCCCTGGTCCCCCGGATCCTGGACGCCGGGAGCCGCACGGAGGTCGCGGAGGAGACCCTCGATCTGGCCCGCAAGGCCATGGGGCGTATCGCCGGCACCCGTCCGGTGGCCGGCTCGCTCGACTCGGACCGACGCGACGACGAACTCCTCGGGCACGACGAAGCCGCCGCCCTCATCCTCGGCCTCCAGGACCGTACGACACGCGACCGGGCGGCCGAGTGGATGGAAGGCGAGGAAGCGGGGCCGGCCCTGCGCCTCTGGCGCGCACTGGCCCGCCGCTGCGTCGGCCCGTACGCCGAGCACGCGGCCGCGCCCCTCACGCTCGCGGGTTGGGTCGCGTGGTCGTCCGGTGACGAGCTGGAGGCCCGTGAAGCCCTGGCCATGGCCATCGGGGTCGACCCCGACTACCTCTTCGCCCGCCTGCTTCACCAGGCCTGCAACGAGGGCCTGGACCCGGAGTCGGTCCGCCGGTGCCTGCGATCGGAGCGCGAAGGCCGCACGGCGGACTCCGGAGGCTCGGATCCAGCGGCCACCGGGAACCGCTCGGACGGCTCGGCCCCGTCCGGCGCGCCTGAGCTGTCGTCGTGCGTCGGGCGGCCCGGTGAGGCCGCGCAGCCGTCGCCGCCCTCGCGTCGGCGGCGTCGCCGGGTGCGTACATCGGAGGGCAGCATGCATCCGAGTCGTCGGGCATCCCGTATCGCCGCCGCTCGACGTCGCCGTCCCGCCGAGAGCCCCGCGTCCGAAGGCGGCGGGGCTCTCGGCCTCGCGTCCGAAGGCGGCGGCGCGTCCCTCGCGAGCGACGTCCCGAGGATCCATCCCCAGCTCCGGCGCCGGGTGACCGGCCATGGAACCGGCGAGGACAGGTGAGGACTGAGCCTTGGACGGGACTGCGCGGCGTCTCGGCCCGCGTCCTGGGTTGGCTCCGCCACGGGTTGAAGCGCCGCTCCGGCCCTGCCTCGCCACCCGCCCCGGGCCGCCGCCATCCGGTCGGCTTCTCCCTCCGGGGGCGTGACCCGCGGGACGGCCGCCCCGTTCACCTGAGTGGCGGATCTCGTGGCCGTGCCGCGCCGCCGCACAGTCCACGGTCATCCGGAGCCCGCCACCTGGCACCGAGCGTGCCCCAGGCGTACCGAGCGCAGGAGAAGCCGCCCCATGCCGCTGTCCACCCCGTCCTCCACCCCCGACGGCGACCGTCCGTCCCCTCACTCACCCACCCGTCCCTCCACACGCGCGGGTGTCCCACCGCCCACGTTCGAGGACACGGGCAGGTCGGCGACGCAGCGAGACACCGGAGCCGACTTGTCGACTCGGCAGCCGGGAGTGACGGACCCGTCGACGCGGCCTCCCGGCACGGTCGGCATGGTCGCTTCGAGAGCGTCCCTGCCCCTGCCCACACCGCGCAGGGCCCCGGAGCTGCCGCCCGCCCACGCCGCGCTGGTCTGCGTCTCGCTTCCGGGGTTGGCCATCTCCACGGATCAGGGACAGTTGACGGGCCAGGGGCTGGACGGGTTCTACCGGGCGGGCCGGCGTCTGCTCTCCCGCTGCCAGGTCCGGGTGGCCGGTCGGGAACCACTCGCCGTACAGGCCCGGATGACCGCCGCCGACCGAGCCCGGTTCGTGGGGACGCTGCGGGCGTCTCCCGACGGTGGTCCGGACCCCGACGTGATCGTGGAGCGCACCAGGAGCGCCGACGGCACGGAGCGGATCACCTTGCACAGCTCGGCCCGCCGCCCTTTGCGCCTGCCGGTGGAGGTGGCCCTGGGGACGGATCTCGCGGAGCTCGGCGCGATCGCCTCCGGCGGGGCGGGACCGGAACTGCCCGCGAGCGTCCACGCCTCCGGCCTGCGCTGGTCGGCGGCAGGCGGCCGCTCGGCGACGGTCACGGCCGAGCCGCAGCCCACCGACGCGCTGGCGTCCGCGGGGTTGCTGCGCTGGGAGGTGGAGCTTCCGCCCGGCGGCACACTGACCATGGAGCTGCGAGTACGGATGGACGGTGCGGGACCCGGCGGAGCGGTTGGCCGGGGTGCGCCGAGCCCGCTGGCCAGGGCCGGGGCCACCGGCGACGACGCCCGGGCCCAGGCACTGCTCGACACCTGCGTCGAGGACCTCGAAGCACTGTTGCTGCGCGACCCGGGGCACCCCTCCGACGTCTTCCTCGCCGGCGGAGCCCCCTGGCGCTGCGGCATGGCTCCCGCGGAGGCCCTCGTCTCGGCACGCATGACGCTGCCGCTCGGCACCCGGCTCGCCGCGGGCACCCTGAGGTCCCTCGCGCGCACTCAACTCGGCGGTCCTGGGCCCCAGTCCGGCATGATCCCGGGACCGCGCAGGGACGCCGGCCCGCATCTGCCACCGGGCTGCACGTCCACCGAGGCCACACTCCTGTTCCCCGTGCTTCTGGCGGAAGCCCGGCGATGGGGTCTTCCGGACCAGCAGACCGAGGAACTGCTGCCCGCGGCCGAGGGCTGCCTTCAGTGGTTGCGGACCACCGTCGGCGACGGCACCTATCTGCCCGACCCCCACCCCGGCGGACCACTGCGCTGCGAGACACAGGCATATGCCCACCGTGCGGCCCTCCTCGGCGCCGATCTGCTCGATGCCTACGACAGGCCGGGTGGCGCGGGGCTGCGGCAGTGGGCCCAGAGCATGCGCCGCGCGTTCCGCACCGACTTCTGGCTGGAGGACCGGGGAGGCGGCAGGCCGGCGGCGGCCCGTGCGCCGGACGGGCGCCTCGTGCCCCACCTGGGGGCGGGCGCCGCGCACCTCCTCGACACCGGTCTGCTCGGCGCCGGGACCTCCGCCGCGGGGCTGCTCGACAAAATGCAGACCGAGCAGCTCGCCCGGTTGCTCGGCGGTCCGGCCATGGACTCGGGCTGGGGGCTGCGCAGCCTCGGGGCGAAGGAAGCCGCGTACAACCCGTTCGGGCATCGAGGCGGCGCCGTGCGTATGCAGGAGACCGCCGTCGCGGTCGCGGGGCTGGCCGCGGCCGGGTACGAGAGGGAGGCAGGCTCGCTGCTGCGGGGCGTGCTGGCGGCCGCCGAGACCTTCGGCCACCGGCTGCCCGAGATGTACGCGGGGGAGCAGCGCAGGGAAGACGGTGCCCCGTTGCCGCACCCCGCAGCCTGCCGTCCGGCGGCCACCGCCGCTGCCGCCGGGGTGCTCCTGCTCACTTCGCTTGCCGGGATCCGGCCCGACGCCCCGGCCGGGACGGTGACGCTTCGTCCCATGAGCAGCGCGCCCCTCGGGGAGATCGGGCTCACGGGACTGCGTGTGGCGGGCGCGCCCTTCTCCGTACGCGTCAGCCGGCTCGGCGTCGCCATGGTCGAGGAAGCGGCAGAGGGGCTGCAGTTGGGGGCATGAGCTGGCGCGACGTGACGCGGGAGGGCGGCTGCGGGGGCCTCTGGAACACGTGTCGCAGCGCAGTGGATCAGCCATGGATGCGACCGACGAAGGGAGTGTTTATCGTCAGGCAGACGACTATGATCGCGGCATGCCCTACGACCCGTCGGCTTACCCGCCCTTCGCCGTGACCGTGGACCTGGTCGTGCTGACCGTACGACGCCATGCCCTGTGCGCGTTGGCGGTAAGGAGGGGCGAGCAGCCGTTCCAGGGGCGGTGGGCGCTGCCGGGCGGCTTCGTGCGGTCCGACGAGGACCTCGCACAGGCGGCGGCCCGTGAACTGGTCGAGGAGACCGGGCTGTGCGCGCACGACCCCTCGGCTCCGGCGCAGGACAACGGCGCACACCTGGAGCAGCTCGCGACCTACGGCGACCCCAAGCGCGACCCGCGGATGCGCGTGGTCAGCGTCGCTCATCTCGCGCTGGCCCCCGACCTGCCTGCGCCCCGGGCGGGCGGTGACGCCAACAGCGCCCGCTGGGCGCCGGTCGAGGAGCTGCTGCAGCAGGGCGGTTACGGCCGGGACGGCGAGCAGGCGGCCCCGCTCGCCTTCGACCACGCCCAGATCCTCTCGGACGGGGTGGAGCGCGCCCGGTCCAAGATCGAGTATTCGTCACTGGCCACCGCTTTCTGCCCGACCGAGTTCACCGTCGGTGAGCTGCGCCGGGTGTACGAGGCCGTGTGGGGTGTGGCGCTGGACCCGCGCAACTTCCACCGCAAGGTGACGGGCACGCCGGGCTTCCTCGTGCCCACCGGCGGTACGACCACCCGGCAGGGCGGCCGCCCCGCGCAGCTCTTCCGCGCGGGTGGCGCCACGCTGCTCAACCCGCCGATGCTGCGCCCCGAGGTGTGACCTGACCTGGTCGTCGGGTAGCGGCGACGGGTGAAGGCGTAGGTGGGCAGGTCGACGCGGCGGCGGGAGCGGCGGCCTCGGCTGGTCACGACGACTTCGGCCGCGCGCGATGAGCGGCCCGGGACCGGCGGCCGCAGC
Source organism: Streptomyces sp. NPDC005496 (assembly GCF_042872045.1). Taxonomy (NCBI): domain Bacteria; kingdom Bacillati; phylum Actinomycetota; class Actinomycetes; order Kitasatosporales; family Streptomycetaceae; genus Streptomyces; species Streptomyces sp. NPDC005496. The sequence continues at coordinate 947,528 of NZ_JBIAJQ010000001.1, read as the reverse complement.
CGCCCCCGGCAGGCGCGGCCGGAGATGGACGAAGTCGGCTCGTAGCGCGCCCCGGGGCCTGACCTGGTCGTCGGGCGAGAGCGGCGGCCCCCGGGGCGCGTCGGCTTCCGCGCGTGAGACGAGAAGGTCCGGGACCGCTGGCCGCAGCCGACCCCCGCAGACGCGGCCGGAGACGGGCGAAGTCGGCTCCTAGCGCGCCCCGAGGTGCCCGGAAAACGGGAAATGTACCGCTATCTTGCTCAGGGTGATCCAGGCCATCGGACTGACCAGCAACCCTCGCAAGGAGCTACCCCCCGCCCTCGACGACGTCTCCTTCGAGGCACACGCGGGCCGTGTGACGGCGCTCCTCGGAGCACCGGGCGCAGGCAAGACGACGGCCCTGAGACTCATGCTCGAACTCCAACAGGGCCGCGGAATCGCCTACTTCAGAGGTCGGCCGCTGCACCGCATCGCCCATCCGTCGCGTGAAGTGGGCGTTCTCCTCGGCGATGTGCCCGGTCACCCGTCCCGCAGCGTGCGGGGGCATCTGCGCATGCTGTGCGCGGCGGCCGGCGTGCCCATGCGCCGGGCCGACGAAGTCCTCGAAGTCGTGGGCCTCGTCAGCCTGCGTGACGAGCGCCTGGGCACTCTCTCGCGGGGAATGGACCGACGTCTCGGCCTCGCGTGCGCACTGCTGGCCGACCCGCACACGCTCGTCCTCGACGGCCCCGCAGCGGGCCTCGCCACGCGCGAGGCCCGCTGGCTGCACGAGAACCTGCGGGCGCACGCCGCACAGGGCGGCACTGTGCTGTTCACCACCGACGACCCCAAGGAGGCCGCCGGGGCGGCCGACCGGGTCGTCACGCTGGCCGAGGGGAAGCTCCTCGCCGACCAGGACGTCGCCGACTTCGCCCGCACGCGGCTGCGCCCCCGGGTCGCCGTCCGCAGCCCGCACGCAGCCCGGCTCGGCGTCCTGCTCGCCAAGGAGGCCCGGGCGACCCAGCGCTCCGTGGAGGTCGTCCACGAGGACGGCAACCGCCTCTCGGTGTACGGCAGCGCGTGTGCCGACGTCGGCGAGACCGCCTTCCGGCACGGCATCCTCGTCCACCAACTCGCCGACGAGATCGGCGACATGGGGCCCAGTGCCGAACCGGCCGACGAGGGGCGCGGGAGCGGTGAGTCACGGCCCGTCGAGGTGCTGGACGCGGACGACGGCGCCTCGTCGCCCCTGCCACCGCCCATCAGCGTCCGCCAGGCACCGAGCCCACTGCGACCACTGCGCTATGAACTGCGCCGCGCCGCCGGAGTCGGCACCGGATACCTCACCGCGGCCGCCGTACTGGTCACCTCCGCGCTCGTCTCCGTCCTGCTGGCCCGGATCGGGCACACACCGCAGGCGCGCCTGCTCGCTGCGTGGCCGAGGGAGTTCCCGTTGCCGCCCGCGGCGCTCGGCGCGGGACTGCTCGGCGCGATCGCCTTCGGCGAGGAGTTCCGGCATCCCGCTCTGGCCGCCGACCGCGGAACCGTGCCCCGGCGCATGAGCCTGCTCGTCGCCAAACTCCTCGTCAGCGGTGCCACGGCGCTGGCCCTCGCCTTCCTCACGGTCGCCTGCGACTTCGAGGCGCTCTACCTCCTGTACGGCCAAGAACTTGCCGGAGTCCCCTCCGACTGGCCTGCCTTGGCCGTCAGTTGGGCCGGGGTCGTCGTGGGATGCGCCTGGGCCGGTGTGCTGGCCGCCGGTGTCCTCCGGTCCACGACGGCGGGCCTCGCCGCCGTGCTCACGGTTCCGATCCTCGTCGTACCACTCGTACAGAAGGCCGTGGAGGGTCCGTCTGTGCGGTCCACGGCCGGTTTCTCCGTGCGGTTGCGTGAGCACTTGTTGTCGCAGTGGCCGTTCGGCGGAGAGCGTGTTCTGGCGGCCGGGGCGAAGGCGGTGGCCCAACCCGTCGGCGGCGCCCTCACGTTGTCGCTGGCCGCTCTGCTCTGCGCATATCTGCTCACGACCCTGCGCGGCAGGGTCCGATGACGACCATCGGCACCCTTCCCTTCCGGCGCTGCACACAACTCCCCGGGGAACGCTCATTTCTTTCCGATAAGGCGTCAATTGCGACGGGGTGAGCGATCACCCTTTCGTGTGCTTTTCACCAAAGACCTCAAGGGAGTTGAACGGGGCGCCGACAAAAGATCCGTGAGTACCCTTGCGCACACCATGATGACCGCCGCCCGCTCCGCAGACTCCGGCCTGGCCGGCCCGGGCGAACTCGACCGCTACCCCTACGCCGAAGCCCCCGGTGTCGACCGCGTAGGCATTCCCGCCTGGGAGCACTCGGAGCCGGAGCTCGGCCGCGTGGGCCGGCGCGCCGCCGGCAGTCGCGGCCGCGGACTGCACGGCCAACTCGTTCAGCAGCTGGGCCAGATGATCGTCTCCGGCGACCTGGGCGCGGACCGCCCGCTCGTTCCCGAGGAGATCGGCCAGCGATTCGAGGTCTCCCGCACCGTCGTCCGCGAGTCGCTCCGCGTCCTGGAGGCGAAGGGCCTCGTGAGCGCGCGGCCGAACGTGGGCACGCGCGTGCGCCCGGTCAGCGACTGGAATCTCCTCGACCCGGACATCATCGAATGGCGGGCCTTCGGGCCGCAGCGCGACGACCAGCGCCGCGAGCTCAGTGAGCTGCGCTGGACGATCGAGCCGCTTGCCGCGCGCCTGGCCGCGGGACACGGGCGCGAGGAGGTGCAGCAGCGCCTCGGCGACATGATCGAGATCATGGGCCACGCCATGGCGCAGGGTGACGCCCTCACCTTCTCCCGCGCCGACGCGGAGTTCCACTCCCTCCTGATCCAGGTCGCCGGCAACCGCATGCTGGAGCACCTCTCGGGCATCGTCTCGGCCGCGCTCCAGGTCGCAGGGAACCCGGTCACCGGCTGCGACCGGCCCACCGAGGCCTCGCTGTCGTACCACGCGCGGATCGTCGACGCCCTCGCCGCGAGCGACGGAGCGGCGGCCGAGGCCGCCATGCGCCAATTGCTCACCGTCCACCCCGAGGTGGAGCGTGTGGTGCCCGCGCCGCGCGAGCACTGACGCGCACCAGGCGTGGCGCGGCCGAAGGCGGGTGTCCACGACAGGCATCGCACGGCCGGCGCCCCAGTTCGCGCCGGACCCCGTCGGATCCCCAGGGATCGACGGGGTCCGGTGGCGCGAGGGGCCGAGAAGCCCGCAGAATGACCACCTCTGACATTATTCGGCCGCTTTTGTGCGCTTACGGGGTGTGACTCGGGCCACGCAGATTGGGCGTAACGCTCCTCGGAACCACGCGATGACCTAAGAGGTGACAGCCGAGGAAGGAATACGGACGCCGTTCATGGCGCTGTGCATCTTCCCGGCCCCCCGCCCGCGCCGTCGGCCCATCCCCAAGTCGGCGGTCGTCGGCTCCTGTCCGTACCGGACGGGGCCGGAAGCCGTTTTCCAACGTTCCGAGAGGTTGTTCGTGTCGGCCAGCACATCCCGTACGCTCCCGCCGGAGATCGCCGAGTCCGTCTCTGTCATGGCGCTCATCGAGCGGGGAAAGGCTGAGGGGCAGATCGCCGGCGATGACGTGCGTCGGGCCTTCGAAGCTGACCAGATTCCGGCCACTCAGTGGAAGAACGTACTGCGCAGCCTCAACCAGATCCTCGAGGAAGAGGGTGTGACGCTGATGGTCAGTGCCGCGGAGCCCAAGCGCACCCGAAAGAGCGTCGCAGCGAAGAGTCCGGCCAAGCGCACCGCGACCAAGACCGTCGCGGCGAAGACGGTGACGGCCAAGAAGGCCACCGCCACCACTGCCCCGGCGGCCCCCACCGCGGACGAGCCGGCTGAGGACGCGTCCGTCAAGCAGGCTGCCGCCAAGAAGACGACCGCCAAGAAGGCCGTCGCGAAGAAGACCGTCGCCAAGAAGGCGACGGCCAAGAAGACCACGTCCAAGAAGGACGACGCCGAGCTGGTCGACGACGAGGCGGTCGAGGAGACCGCCGGTGCCGTCAAGGCCGGCGAGGAGGAAGAGGAAGGGACCGAGAACAAGGGTTTCGTCCTCTCCGACGACGACGAGGACGACGCACCGGCCCAGCAGGTCGCCGTCGCCGGTGCCACCGCCGACCCCGTCAAGGACTACCTCAAGCAGATCGGCAAGGTCCCGCTGCTCAACGCCGAGCAGGAGGTCGAACTCGCCAAGCGCATCGAGGCCGGTCTGTTCGCCGAGGACAAGCTGGCGAACGCCGACAAGCTCGCCCCCAAGCTCAAGCGCGAGCTGGAGATCATCGCCGAGGACGGGCGCCGCGCCAAGAACCACCTGCTGGAGGCCAACCTCCGTCTGGTGGTCTCCCTGGCCAAGCGTTACACCGGCCGCGGCATGCTCTTCCTGGACCTGATCCAGGAGGGCAACCTCGGTCTGATCCGCGCGGTCGAGAAGTTCGACTACACCAAGGGCTACAAGTTCTCCACGTACGCCACTTGGTGGATCCGTCAGGCGATCACCCGAGCGATGGCCGACCAGGCCCGCACCATCCGTATCCCGGTGCACATGGTCGAGGTCATCAACAAGCTCGCGCGCGTCCAGCGCCAGATGCTCCAGGACCTGGGCCGCGAGCCCACCCCGGAGGAGCTGGCCAAGGAACTCGACATGACCCCCGAGAAGGTCATCGAGGTCCAGAAGTACGGTCGCGAGCCCATCTCGCTGCACACCCCGCTCGGCGAGGACGGCGACAGCGAGTTCGGTGACCTCATCGAGGACTCCGAGGCCGTCGTCCCGGCCGACGCGGTCAGCTTCACCCTGCTGCAGGAGCAGCTGCACTCCGTCCTGGACACCCTCTCGGAGCGCGAGGCGGGCGTCGTCTCGATGCGCTTCGGTCTCACCGACGGTCAGCCGAAGACCCTCGACGAGATCGGCAAGGTCTACGGCGTGACCCGCGAGCGGATCCGCCAGATCGAGTCCAAGACCATGTCGAAGCTGCGCCACCCGTCGCGTTCGCAGGTCCTGCGCGACTACCTGGACTAGGCCTCGGCCGTACGTCTCCCAGGGCCCGGCTCCTCACGGAGCCGGGCCCTCGACGTGTCCGGGCGTGCCTCCTCCGGTCATCCGGGCGGGTTCCTGTCCACGCGTATGTGCGAGTGTCCTCCGTGCGTGTGCGCGGGGTGCGGGTCCGTCCCCGCTGGATCACTCTGGGTCTTCCACGACCACCCCTGAGTGAGGAGAGCGCATGCGCCGTCCCTTCGCCCGAGTCCTGGCCCTGGCGGCCACGGCGGCCGTGATACCGCTGGCGTCACCCGCCCACGCGGCCCCCGACAACGTCGTCATCGGCGGCTATCCGGTCGAGATCTCCCAGAGCCCCTGGACGGTGGCGCTGGCCAGCCGTGACCGGTTCGGAGGTACGCGGGCGGGGCAGTTCTGCGGGGGCGTGGTGATCGGCCGGTCCACCGTGCTGACCGCGGCCCACTGCCTGAGCGAGGACGTGCTCGGGGCGCCGCCGCAGCAGGTCCGGGACCTGAGGGTCATCGCGGGCCGGGGGAACCTGACCTCGGACGCCGGCAAGGAGATCCAGGTCCGCGACACCTGGGTGAACCCCGACTACGACCATCGCACCAAGGCCGGTGACTTCGGGACGCTCACTCTCGCCAGCCCCCTGCCCGAGAGCTACGTCATCCCCACCGCGCCGAAGGGCGATCCCGCGTACGCCCCCGGGACGGTCGCCGAGGTCTACGGCTGGGGCGACACCACGGGCGCCGGCGACTACGCGGGCGGTCTGCGGGCGGCTCGGGTGAAGGTGCTGCCCGACGCGGCCTGCGAGGAGGCCTACCCGGGCAGCTCGGACGGGACGTACCGGGCGGCCTCCATGTTGTGCGCCGGAGAGGTCAGGGGCGGACGGGACGCCTGTCAGGGGGACAGCGGCGGTCCGCTGGTCGCCCAGGGACGGCTGATCGGGCTGGTGTCCTGGGGGAGCGGCTGCGGGCGTGCGGGGAGCCCCGGCGTGTACACGCGGGTGTCGGACGCCGTACGGCGGCTCGGAGGGCGCTGAGGCCCCGGCTGGGTGTGCTGACGGGCTCGGCGGGCTTGCGACCCGGCGAGCTCGGCGCTCAGCGGGCTCATGCTTCAGCGGCCCTGTGGTTCACCGGACTCGTGGCCAGGCGCGCTCGGCATGCTCATCGTTGCCGGTCGCTGCTGAGCCGGTCCAGTGGCCTGGGGGTCGCTTAGGCCGTGGCGGTCCGGCTGCTTGGGGGTGGCTGGGGTGCCGAGCCCGTCTGTGGGCTCGACGGCTGGGGGGGGGAACGAGGTGCGTCGCGGTACGAGTACGGGCGGCCACTCCCCGTTTCGAGGGGGTGGTCGCCCGTGGACCGGCCTGATGCCGGCTCTCGCTCGTCGGCGACGCGAAAGTCAGCGATCTTCGTCGCTGACTGTCGGAACGGACGTCAGCCGCTCCGTCTCGTCCTGTATCTCAGCGGCGATCTTCTTGAGTTCCGGCTCGAACTTGCGACCGTGGTGGGCGCAGAAGAGCAGTTCTCCGCCGCTCAGGAGGACGACGCGCAGATATGCCTGGGCGCCGCAACGGTCGCAGCGGTCAGCGGCCGTCAGCGGGCTCGCGGGGGTCAGAACAGTAGTCACGTCGCCTCTTCTCTAGCTCGACGAGCTGTCGTACCAGGGTCAACATCCAACCAGGCCGAAAACGTTCCCGCTCGTGGCTTCTCCTCGAAAATTTCTTTCCGAGGTGGCTGTCTGCTGCCGGTTGGCGGCGAATGTGCCGTATTACGTGGTTCGCGTCTTACGGGTTCGCGTTGTCTGTCAGTGTCGGTCCTCCCGGCTGGCTTGCCGGGTTGTTCATGAGGACGTGCCCGGAGCCTAAATGGTTCATGCCTCGAAGGGAACGTGATATGTACTTCACTCCATCGAGGGATCGAACACCTATGCGACTCTCGACTAGTCTAAGTTCGGACGAGGGTGGCGCTACAACGGCTCTACCAGGCCTCGGTACCCTCTGAGCGGCGAACCAAGCCGGGCCCTTACCCAAAAGGCCACCATCTGAAATTCAGCGAGGAGCGAACCGCGTGACCGCCGAGACGTCCGTGCCGTCCACAGCGCTGCTGACCGGAGCAGACCGGGACGGTTCCAACTACACCGCGCGGCACCTGCTCGTCCTCGAAGGGCTCGAGGCCGTACGCAAGCGCCCCGGTATGTACATCGGCTCGACCGACAGTCGCGGCCTGATGCACTGCCTCTGGGAGATCATCGACAACTCCGTCGACGAGGCCCTCGGGGGCTACTGCGACCACATCGAGGTCATCCTCCACGACGACGCCTCGGTGGAAGTGCGGGACAACGGCCGCGGCATCCCCGTGGACGTCGAGCCCAAAACCGGCCTTTCCGGTGTCGAGGTCGTCATGACCAAGCTGCACGCCGGCGGAAAGTTCGGCGGCGGCTCGTACGCGGCCTCCGGCGGTCTGCACGGTGTGGGCGCCTCCGTGGTGAACGCGCTCTCCGCCCGCCTCGACGTCGAGGTCGACCGAAACGGCCACACGCACGCGATCAGCTTCCGGCGCGGTGTGCCGGGTGCCTTCGCCGGTGCGGGCCCGGACGCGAAGTTCGACGCGGGAAGCGGCCTCCGCAAGACCAAGAAGATCCCCAAGGCGCGCAACGGCACGCGCGTCCGTTACTGGGCCGACCTCCAGATCTTCCTCAAGGAGGCCAAGCTCTCCCTGGAGAACCTGCATCAGCGGGCCCGCCAGACGGCCTTCCTCGTGCCGGGGCTCACGATCGTCGTCCGTGACGAGTTCGGCCTCGGTGAGGGCGGCAGCAAGGGCGAGGAGTCCTTCCGCTTCGACGGCGGCATCAGCGAGTTCTGCGAGTACCTCGCCAACGACAAGCCCGTCTGCGACGTCCTGCGCTTCTCAGGGCAGGGCAGCTTCAAGGAGACGGTCCCGGTCCTCGACGACCACGGTCAGATGACGCCCACCGAGGTCACCCGTGACCTCGGGGTCGACGTCGCCCTGCGCTGGGGCACCGGTTACGACACGACGCTCAAGTCGTTCGTGAACATCATCGCCACCCCCAAGGGCGGCACCCACGTCGCCGGCTTCGAGCAGGCCGTCGCCAAGACGGTCAACGAAGTCCTGCGGGCCAAGAAGCTGCTCCGCGTCGCCGAGGACGACATCGTCAAGGACGACGCCCTGGAGGGCCTGACGGCTGTCGTCACCGTGCGTCTTGCCGAACCTCAGTTCGAGGGGCAGACCAAGGAGGTGCTCGGTACCTCCGCTGCCCGCCGCATCGTGACCAACGTGGTCTCCAGGGAGCTCAAGGCGTTCCTGACCTCCACCAAGCGGGACACGGCCGCGCAGGCACGGGTCGTCCTGGAGAAGGCCGTCTCCGCCGCCCGTACGCGCATCGCGGCCCGCCAGCACAAGGACGCCCAGCGCCGGAAGACGGCTCTGGAGTCCTCCTCGCTGCCCGCCAAGCTCGCGGACTGCCGCAGCGACGACGTCGAGCGCAGCGAGCTCTTCATCGTCGAGGGCGACTCCGCGCTGGGCACCGCCAAGCTCGCCCGGAACTCCGAGTTCCAGGCGCTGCTGCCGATCCGCGGCAAGATCCTCAACGTCCAGAAGTCGTCCGTCACGGACATGCTGAAGAACGTCGAGTGCGGCGCGATCATCCAGGTCATAGGGGCGGGGTCCGGCCGGACCTTCGACATCGACGCGGCGCGCTACGGGAAGATCATTCTCCTCGTCGACGCCGATGTGGACGGGGCGCACATCCGGTGCCTGCTGCTGACGCTGTTCCAGCGCTACATGCGGCCCATGGTGGAGGCGGGGCGGGTGTTCGCGGCGGTGCCGCCGCTGCACCGGATCGAGCTCAGTCAGCCCAAGAAGGGGCAGGACAAGTACATCTACACGTACTCGGACCGTGAGCTCCGGGAGACGCTGCTGGAGCTGCAGCGCAAGAACGTGCGCTACAAGGACTCCATCCAGCGGTACAAGGGCCTCGGCGAGATGGACGCCGACCAGCTGGCCGAGACGACGATGGATCCGCGCCACCGCACGCTGCGCCGGATCAACATCTCCGACCTGGAGGCGTCCGAGCAGGTGTTCGACCTGCTCATGGGGAACGACGTGGCACCGCGCAAGGAGTTCATCTCCAGCTCGGCGGCGACGTTGGACCGGTCGCGTATCGACGCGTAGGTGTCGAGGGCTGTTCGGCTTGGCGGGCGTCGGGCGCTGTCGGGCGTGTGGGTGGGTCGGGGCCGTGCCGGTACATCCGGCCGTCGGTAGTTGGTGTCGGCGTCCGTCACCAGCGTTCCTCGGTGGGGTACGTCCCCGTCTCGACGGCCATTTGATGTACCGGCACGGCCCCTTCGGTGCGATGGCGACTGCGGGCCCTGAGCGGCTGGGGCGAGGCGCCGACCCGCCGTGTCGGCTGCGGGCATGCGTGAGGTGAGGGGCGCGGCGCCCACCCTGGCCGCGGGCGGTCGTCCGCCCGCCTCAGCTGCGGGCATGCGTGCCGTTCGGGGCGATGGGGGAGGGTGGGCGCAGGCGGCTCCCCGCTGGCGCCGGGTTCGCCGTCCCACCCCTACGTCCACTACAGCGTCGGGTGCTGATGCGCCCGAGGGTCCGGACGGGGTGTCCACCCGGGGGTGGAGTGAGTCCATCGTTGATCCACCCCGGGGTTGATCTGCCGAGGTGGCCGTTTCCGTAGGGTCGGTGGCGTCGGTAGCGCCCGCTGCCGGTACTCACGGCGGCCCGTATCTCGGGGTTGATCAATGCCTTGTTGATCGTCGCGGGCGTCGTTCTGGTTCGGCGGGCCGGTCTCCGTGGCCGATGTCGTGCCGGGAACGACCCGTACGGTGACGGCACTGCGTGGGCGGCGTGGAAGGGGCGCGTGTGACGGGGAACGCGTGGACGCGCTGGCCCTCCCGTGAGGCGCTGTCCCGGGCAGGAGTGCCGACACCCCGGCGCGCGCTGGCCTGGACCGTACGGCTCATCGCCCTGGCCGCCCTGCTGTGGACGACGTTCGCGGACGGGGGCCCGCGAGGCTGGGCCGCTGCCGTGGCGGTACTGGGAGTCGTGTTGTGCGCCCTGTCCGCCTGGGCGTTCTTCCGGACCACGCTGGAACACCGTCTGCTGCCGTCCCTCGGACTGTTCGCGCTGCTGCTCGCGGTCGCGACGACGGCCGAAGCCACCGGCTTCCGGGTCCCGGCACTGGTGCTGTGGTGCGCGTGCGCCGTCAGCGCCATCGAGCGCCTGCCTCTGGCGGCCGCGCTACCCGCGATGTCCGCGGCCCTCGGTGCGTACGCGGTGGCCGACAACGACGGTTGGACGGCGACCCTGACGACGGCGGCCGGTCTCGCCCTGGGCGGGTACGTCCTGCGGCTCGACGCCGAGGCGCGCGGCAACGCCCAGCGGCTGCTCGCCCAGGAGCGGGCGGCGCGTGTCGCCGAGGCGGAGTCCGCCGCGCTCGCGGAGAGGACCAGAATCGCTCGGGAAATCCACGACGTGCTGGCGCACAGCCTCTCCGCCCAGCTCGTGCACCTGGAGGCGGCCCGGCTGCTGATCGAGCGGGGCGCGGGACAGGACCGGATTCTCGAACGGGTGGTGGCGGCGAGGGGGATGGCCCGGGAAGGCCTCGCCGAGACACGGCAGGCGCTCTCCGCCCTGCGCGGCGAGATGTCCCCGCTGGAGGACTTCCTGAGCGAGCTCGTCGCCACGCAGGACGGAGCGGACCTCACGGTGTCGGGGGAGAGACGGCTCCTGCCCGCGGAGGCCTCACAGGCGGTGCGCAGGGTCGCGCAGGAAGCCCTCACGAACGTCCGCAAGCACGCGCGTGGCGCCAGGGTCCACATGAGCCTCGACTACGGGGACCGCCAAGTGCGGCTGGCGATCCGGGACTCGGGAGGCTCGCCGGGGGAGATGTCCGGCAGCGGTGCCGGGTACGGTCTGCTGGGCATGCGGGAGCGCGCCGAGTTGCTGGGCGGCACACTTGAAGCCGGGCCGCAGGAGGAGGGGTTCCTGGTGACGCTGGAGGTGCCCGTATGACCGGGGAGCCGGGCGGCGGGCCGGCGCGGGTCCTGGTGGTGGACGACCAGACAGTGGTGCGTGAGGGCATCGTCATGCTGCTCGGCCTGCTGCCCGGGATCGAGGTCGTCGGCGCGGCGGGCGACGGGGACGAGGCCGTGGCCCTGGTCGCCGAACTGTCCCCGGACGTCGTGCTGATGGACCTGCGGATGCCCCGGTGCGACGGGGTCGAGGCGACCCGGCGGATCAGGACCCGGTACCCCGGCACCCAGGTCGTGGTGCTCACCACGTTCGCGGACGACGAGTCGCTGTTCCCCGCGATCAGGGCAGGCGCCCGCGGATATCTCACCAAGGACGCGGGCGGCGACGAGATCGTACGGGCGGTGCGGAGCGTGCTGTCCGGGGAGGCCGGCCTGTCGCCCGGGATCCAACGGCGGCTGCTGGAGCGGCTGTCGGAGCCCGAGCGGGAACCGGCACGGCCACCCGAGGCGCCGGACGGGCTCACCGCACGGGAGGTCGAGGTGCTGGTGCTGATCGCCGAAGGTCTCGCCAACCAGGAGATCGCCCGCAAGCTGCACGTGTCCACGGCGACCGTGAAGACCCACATCAACAACCTGTTCGCCAAGGCCGGGCTCAAGGACCGTGCGCAGGCGGTCCGTTACGCCTATGGGAAGGGCCTGGTGCGCCCACCGGGGGCGTGAGTCACCTGATGGAGTGAAGACCATGGATTGAAGAGTCCGGGATCTTCCCGATCTGCCCATCCTTGGGCATGCAGTCAAGGAACGGTCGTCCCCGCCTGCGCGGGGAGGGTCCTGAGAGTCCGTCCGAGGACCACGAAGGGCGTCAACGTGTCCCCGCGCAGCCGGTGGAGACCGGAAACGTGGGTTACGACGACCCCTGGTACGACGCGTTGGCGTCCGGCTGGGGCGAGTTGGACAGCACTGGCGCGCCCGCTCCCGTAGAGCCCGCCGTACGCCGGGAGGGCGAGCCCGTAGCCCGTGGCGCGGCCGAGGTCTACCTGGAGGTGCAGCGCAGTGCGGCCTTCCAGGAGGTACGCGGCCGGTACCGCCGGTTCGTGTTCCCGGGCGTCGCCGTCTTCCTCACCTGGTACGTGGGTTACGTGGTCACCGCGACGTCCGCGCCGGGGCTCATGGCGCGCCCCGTGGCGGGCGCGGTGAACGTGGCGATGCTGGCGGGGCTGGGGCAGTTCCTCACCACCTTCCTGTTCACCTGGGCGTACGCCCGTCACGCCCGGCTGCGCAGGGACCGGGCCGCGCTGGATCTGCGCTGGGACACCCAGGAGCTGACGCGGAGCGCCGGGGGTGGGCAGCGGTGACGGGACACCACCAGTCGCTGGCGTTGCTGCTGTTCAGCGTGTTCGTGGCCGTGACGCTGGGGATCACCACGTGGGTGAGCCGCAACCGTCATGGCTCCGCCGAGGAGTTCTACGCCGGCGGGCGGCTGTTCTCCCCGATGGAGAATGGTTTTGCCATCTCAGGCGATTACATGTCGGCCGCGTCCTTCCTCGGCGTCACGGGACTCATCGCACTCTTCGGCTACGACGGGCTGCTCTACGTCGTGGGCTTCCTCGTGGCCTGGCTCGTGGTCCTCTTCCTGGTCGCCGAACTGGTGCGCAACTGCGGCCGGTTCACCCTGGCCGACGTGGTGGCGGCCCGCATGAGCGAGCGGCCGGTGCGGATCGCGGCGGGAACTTCCTCGGTGACCGTGTCCGTTCTGTACCTGGTGGCGCAGATGGTCGGTGCGGGCAGCCTGGTCGCGCTGCTGCTGGGAGGCACGAGCGGGGCGGCGCGGAACTGGACGGTGATCGGCGTCGGGGCACTCATGGTGATCTACGTGTCGATGGGAGGGATGCGGGCCACCACATGGATCCAGATCGTCAAGGCGGTCATGCTCCTGGGCGGCACGGTCGTGCTGACCGTGCTCGTGCTCGTGCGCTTCCACGGCGACTTCGACCAGTTGCTCCGCACGGCGGCCGCGCGCAGCGGGCACGGCGACGCGTTCCTGGCACCGGGACTGAAGTACGGCGGGAGCTGGACCGCGCGCTTCGACTTCATCAGCCTGGGACTCGCCCTGGTCCTCGGCACAGCCGGTCTGCCGCACATCCTGTCCCGGTTCTACACGGTGCCGACCGCGCGGGCGGCGCGCCGGTCCGTGGTCTGGGCGGTCGGACTCATCGGCGGGTTCTACCTGATGAGCATCGTCCTCGGGTTCGGTGCGGCCGCGATCGTGGGCCCCGACGCGGTCCGCGGGTCGAACGCCGCCGGGAACACCGCCATGCCCCTGCTCGCCCTCGACCTGGGCGGCGGCGCGGGCTCCACAGGTGGAACGGTGCTGTTCGCGGTGGTCGCCGCGATCGCCTTCGCGACGATCCTCGCGGTGGTCGCGGGCATCACGCTCGCCTCCTCCGCGTCCGTCGCCCACGACCTGTACGCCTCGCTCAGACGCAGACACGCGAGACCGCGCAGCGAGGTCGCCGTGGCACGCGCCGCGGCGGTCGGCATCGGCGTGGTCGCCATCGCACTCGGGCTGCTGGCCCGCGACCTGAACGTGGCCTTCCTCGTCGGCCTCGCCTTCGCGGTGGCCGCCTCCGCGAACCTCCCCGTGCTGATGTACTCGCTGTTCTGGCGGAACTTCACGACACGCGGGGCGGTGTGGTCGGTGTACGGCGGGCTGGTCCCTGCGCTGCTCCTCGTGGTCCTGTCGCCGGTGGTGTCGGGCAGCCCGGAGTCGTTGTTCCCGGGCGTCGACTTCCAGTACTTCCCGCTGCAGAACCCCGGCCTGATCTCGATTCCGCTCGGATTCCTCGCGGGCTGGCTCGGCACGGTCACCTCGGCGGAGCCCCCGGACGAGGCGAAGCACGCGGAGACCGAGGTGCGTTCCCTCACCGGGGCCGGAGCGGTCTGAGGGCCCCGCCGGGCGCGTACCCCGGAGGGGGCATTCCTGGCGTCGGACACCGGTACCGGGATGCCGGAAGGCACGCGGGGCGCGCACGGGGCGGCACGCGTGCGTGTGCCGACGCCGGTACGGGGATGCCGGACGGCACGCGGGCGTATGCAGGGCGGCGCTTAGGCGTGCGTCGGACGGCACGCGGGCGTGTGCAGGGCGCTGGTCGCGAAGCACGCCCGTGGAGTCCGGGTGTCCGGGCCCGTTCAGGGGGCGATCAACGCGTACCGGTGTTCGGGGCGTCCGGTGTCGCCGTACTTGAGGGAGAGGCGCAGGCGCCCCGCCTGTTCCAGGTGGCGGAGATAGCGCTGGGCGGTGGAGCGGCTCAGTCCTGCCTCGGCGGCGACCTCGACGGCGGACAGCGGACGCCCGGCGCGGTGCAGCACGTCGCAGATCAAGTCCGTGGTCGCTTCCGAGTGCCCGCTGGGGAGTCCGGGCGTCGAGGGCGTGGGCGCGGTGCGCAGCGCGCCGAAGATCCGGTCGACCTGCTCCTGGTCCGCCGGACCGCGCCCGCCCACCCGGTCGACGGTGCGGCGCAACGCGGCGTACGACTCCAACCGGGTGCGCAGGGCGGCGAAGGTGAACGGCTTGACCAGGTAGTGCAGGGCACCCAGCCGAAGGGCGGCCTGCACGGTGTCGACGTCGCCGACGGCCGTGATCATGATGACGTCGGTGCCGTGGCCGTCCTCCCGCAGCCGACGGACCAGGTCGAGGCCCGTCCCGTCCGGCAGGCAGTGGTCGAGCAGCACGAGGTCGACAGGCGTGCGTTCGATGGCGGCCAGCGCCTCGGCGGCGCTGTGGGCGCGGGCGGCGACCCGGAACCCGGGCACCTTCTCCACGTACCTGGCATTGATCTCGGCAACGCGGAGGTCGTCGTCCACGACCAGGACGTCCAGCATCAACCCCTCTTTCCGTCAGGGCCGGCCGAGCGCGGAGCCCGTGTTCCGGTCCCGCTGTTGTAGCGCGACCGGAGTGAGCACAACAGACTCCGGCAAGCGGAAGAGGACCTTGCGCCTAAAAGAAGGCCGCTCCTTTGGGGCGCGCCTCGACCGCGGGCCGCCCTCACCTGCGGGTCGCCCAGACGTAGCGGTGCTCCGGGCGCCCCGCGTCGCCGTACCTGAGGGTCAGCCGGGCGCGCCCCGTGCGCTCCAGGAGCTTCAGATAGCGCTGGGCGGTCTGCCGGCTCAGTCCGGTCGCCTCCGCGATCTCCTGGGCCGACAGGGGGCCCTCGGCGTTCACCAGGGCACGGCGTACGAGTTCGGCGGTGGTGGGGGAGTGGCCCTTGGGCAGGTCGGGCTCCGCGCCCGTCGAGAGGGCTCCGAAGATGCGGTCCACCTCGGCCTGTTCGGCCTCACCGCCACCGTCGAGGGTACGGCGCAGACCCGCGTACGCCTCCAGCTTGGCGCGCAGACCGGCGAACGCGAACGGCTTGACCAGGTACTGGAGCGCGCCCTGCCGCATCGCCGCCTGCACGGTCGCGACGTCCCGGGCCGCCGTCACCATGATGACGTCGGTCTGGTGGCCGCGCCGCCGCATCTCCTGGACGACGGCCAGGCCCGTCTCGTCCGGCATGTAGTGGTCCATGAGGACCAGGTCCAGGCGCGGCAGCGTCTCCATCAGGTGGAGCGCCTCGGCGGCGGTGTGCGCCTCGCCCGCGACATGGAAGCCGGCCACCTTCTGCACGTACGCGGCGTTGACCCGCGCGACGCGGATGTCGTCGTCCACGACGAGTACCTCGATCATCGTGACTCCTCCTCGGCGGACGCGGGGACGGCGGGGAACGGGACGGACGCGGAGGACGCTGCCCCAGGGGCGTCGCCCGCGACCGCCCCTGGGGCGGACTCGTGCCCGTCTCCCGGCGCCTGACCGGGCTCCCTCCCCGGCGAGAGCGTCCATCCGGCTCCGTCGCCGTGTGCCGATCCGGTTGCTCCCACCGGTCCCGGTCCGGCTTCGGGCGTCAGGCCCGGCCCGGTGAGCGCCTCCGGCAGTACGACGGTGAACTCGGCGCCCCCGCCGTCCGCCTCCGCCACCTCGGCGCTCCCACCCTGCCGCTCGGCCAGCCGCCGCACCAGGGAGAGGCCGATCCCGCGCTTGCCGTGCGCCGGGGGCTTCTTCGTGGACCACCCGTCGGTGAAGATCAACTGCCGCTGCTCCGCCGGAATCCCGGGCCCGGTGTCCCGTACGCGCAGCACCGCCGTACGCCCCTCCGCGCGCAATTCGACCTCCACGCGCGCGTGAGGCGTGCCCCCGACGGCGTCCAGCGCGTTGTCGACGAGGTTCCCCACGACGGTGACCAGCCCCCGGGGATCGATCAGCCGGTCCGGCAGGAACGTCCGGTCCGAGATCCACAGCGCCACTCCGCGCTCCGCGGCGACGGTGGCCTTGCCGACCAGCAGGGCGGCGAGCAGCGGGTCCTGGATCTTCTCCGTGACCTGTTCCGCGGTGGCCCGGTGGTCGCCGACCACCTCGCCGACGAACTCCACGGCCTCGTCGTACATCTCCAGTTCGAGGAGCCCCAGGAGCGTGTGCATGCGGTTGGCGTGTTCGTGGTCCTGGGCGCGCAGGGCGTCGATCAGACCGCGCGTCGAGTCCAGCTCGCGGCCCAGCTGCTCCAGCTCGGTCCGGTCGCGCAGGGTGGCGACGGCGCCCCCGTCGTCGGTGGGCATGCGGTTGGCGACCAGGACGCGCTGACCCCGGACGGTGAGGAGATCGGTGCCGGTGACGCGTCCGGCCAGGACATCGGTGGTGCGGCCGGGGCCGAGCGTGTCGTCGAGGGGCCGTCCGATGGCCTCCGCGTCGAGCCCGAGCAGCCGCTGCGCCTCGTCGTTCAGGAGCCGGACCCGGCCGCCGCGGTCCAGGGCGACGACTCCTTCGCGGATGCCGTGCAGCATGGCCTCGCGTTCCGTGAGCATCGCCGAGATGTCCGAGAACGCCAGGTCCCGGGTCTGCCGCTGCACCCGGCGGGAGATCAGATACGCCGCCAGCGCGCCGACCGCCATGGCCCCGCCCGCGTAGGCGAGGAGCCCGGGGATCGCGTGGATGAGCCGGGCGCGCACGCTGTCGTACTCGATGCCGACCGAGACCGCGCCCACGATGGCGCCGTCCTCGGCCCGCAGCGGCACCTTCCCGCGCGCCGAACGGCCCAGCGTGCCGGTGTCGATCTCCATGACGTCCCGGCCGGCCAGAGCCTGGCGTGGGTCGGTCGAGACGACCCCGCCGATCTGCGCCGGGTCGGTGTGCGACCAGCGCACCCCGCGCATGTTCATCACGACGACGTACTCGGCCCCGCTGGCCTCACGGATGCGCTCGGCCTCCTGCTGGACGGGGCCGTCCGCCGTCGGTCGGCTCGACCGCAGGTCCTCGGCGATCTGCGGCTGGGCCGCCGTGGTCTGCGCGATCGCCAGCGCCCGGCGCATCGCCTGGTCGTCCAGCTGCTCGCTGAGCGGCGCGAGGAACAGCCCGGTGGCGAGCACGGCCACTCCGGCGGCGATCGCCACCTGCATGAGCAGCACCTGCGAGAACATCCGCCGCGGCAACCCGAGACGGAGCCGACGGCCAGGGTGAGTGGGGCTCATGCCTATGACGGTACGGGGGCGCGTGGGGGAGGCCGTAGGGGGTGTGGTGGGGATCTCCCGAAGGTTGCCGACGGGTGTCGGGACGACCGTGGTTGTCCTGCGTCCCAGTAGAGGATGTCGCTGCGGGTCAATGCGGAACGGGAAGATCCGCCGCGCGCAGTTCCCGTACCGCCACGACGTCCATGCGGGCCGGGGAGCCGAGTGCCGAGCCGCAGCTCTCCTCGCGGGGCGGTTCGGACGCGCCCATGGCGACGACGACACGCCACAGTCGGCCGTCCGTGTGGGCGAGCGTCACCTCCCAGCGCGGTGCCGCTCCATCCGTGCGGAGGACGGTCAGCGCGTCCGCGGCGTGTTCTCCGGTCGCGGTGCGCACCGCGAGCTCGGCGGCCTGTGCCGGGCGCTCCCAGGCGGAGCTTCCTCGGCACCCCTCTGTGACGACGCGTCCCTCCCGTACGCCCTGGAGGACCTCCTTGACCTGGTGGGCCCCGACGCGCCCGTAGGCGTATCCGAACGGCAGGACGAGCAGGGTGGGCGAGAAACGGTGGCCGCCGAGGTGGGTGACCTCCCAGGCGCCCGTGACGCCGGAGGCGGCGAGTTCGGCCGCGAGAGGGCGCCCGAGGAGCGCGCAGCAGCGGTCACGCTTGCCGTTGGTGCAGACGAGCGCGAGCGGGGCGGCGGTGTGCGGCCGGCCTCGCAGGGCCGCGTCGAAGGTGTGGTGGTCGCCTCCGCCGAGCGCGGCGAGGTCGAGGTCGAGGAGCTCCTGCGGATCGGACACCGTGGCGCTGTGCAGCCAGGCGTTTCCGGGGACGGTGTGCGCCGCGTACACCTGGCGTTCGGTGGGCGTGCCGCAGTCGGCGTGACGACCGGGACGTCGGATGAGTGCGATACGTACACCCGTGTCCTTGGCGGCGGCTTCGAGGGCGCGGCCGAGCGCGGGGTCCAGGTGGCTCGAGGTGAGCGCCTTGGCACCCCAGGGTCCCGGCTGCTCCAGCAGCAGCCAGGTTCTCGCGGTGGCCGCGGTGCCCGCGAGGGGCTCGTCGAGCTCCCGGGACGCGGTCGTGCACGTACTCACAGAGGTGAGCCTAACCTGAGTTCCCTCGGACGGCTTCCAGCGACCCCGAGACGGGGCTGTAGACCCCATACCCGGCATACGAGGTTATATCCGGCTCGCGCTGGGCGCGAGGTGTCGATCGGTTTCCCGAAACGGCCCCGCTCACTCGCCCGGGAACGGCTGTGGCGGCCGAGCGCCCACGTAGTGCCCGCTCGGCCTCATGCGCAGCGGCCTCTCCCCGTACTCCTCCAGCGTGTGCGCGATCCAGCCGGCGGTGCGCGCGACGGCGAAGACCGTCTCCCCCGCGCTCGACTGCATCCCGGAGGCGACCGTGAGGACGGCCAGGGCGAGGTCGACGTTGGCGTGCAAGGGCGTGTGACGGGCCGCGGTGGTCGCGATGTCCCGGGCGGCCGCCAGGGCCGGCGCGGCCTGCGGTACGTCCTCCAGGAGCGCGAACAGGGCACGCGCGCGAGGATCCTCGCCTTGATACAGGCGGTGCCCGAGGCCCGGGACGCGGCGGCCGGCGCGCAACTCGTCCGCGATCACCGGGACGGCGGTCCCCCTGTCCAGGACTTCCAGGAGTAGCCGGTGGGCGAGGCCGCTGGCCGCGCCGTGCAGGGGGCCTTCGAGGACGCCCAGGCCCGCGGAGACGGCCGCGTAGGCGTGCGCCCGGGCCGACGCGGCGACCCGGACCGCGAGTGTCGAGGCGGCGAGGTCGTGGTCGACGAGCAGCCCGAGTGCCGTGTCCAGTACGCGCAGTGACGGATCGTCAGGTGTACGCCCGCTGAGCCGCGCCCACAGCCGTTGGGCCAGCGGTCCCTCGTCCCGGTGGTCGTGCCGCTTCGTCGGGAGAGCTGCGACGAGGGTGGGGATGAGGGTGCGCGCGGTACCGAGAACCGCCTCCTCGGAGAGGTCGAAGCGCAGAGGGTCCGCAGCCGCGGCCGCGATCGCGGCGACCCGCAACCGGTCGGTCGGCCCGCTGTGTTCGGGCAGCGACTCGACGGCTCGGCGCGCCACGGCCACGGAGGCCTCAGGGGCGGTGAAGGTGACGCCGCGGCGCAGCTGTTCCGTCCACAGCCATTCGGCGATCTCCTCGTAGGAGTACCGGGCGGCCAGTTCGGTCGCGTCGACGCCCCGGAAGTAGTAGTGATCCGCGTCGATCAGGGTGATGCGGGTACGGACGGACAGCTCACCCCCCGTGCTCGAACTCCCGGCGCCGTCGCGCCTGTTGCGCCGGGCGAGCGCCTCGACCTCCTGGGCGTCGAAGGTGCTTCCGCGCCCGCCGGGGTCGCGCCGGCTGGCGAGCTGGCCGCGGCTCACGTAGGCGTAGACGGTCTCGGGCTTCACGCCGAGCAGTTCGGCGGTCTCCTTGGTGTTGAGCCGCCGCCCCGTGTCGCGGGTGGGAGCCGACGGTTCCTGATCCCTCATGGCGTCACCGTATCCATATCTCGACGGGGTTGATTCACATTGATTGGATCAATGTTGACAACAATTGAGTCAAGCATGGACAGTCGAATCAAGTCCAGGGAGGAACCATGCCGAACAACCAGGTCGCCACCGCGTCCCTCACCCCTGTCGACGTCCCGCGGGGACTCGCGGGCGTCGTCGTCACCGACACAGCACTCGGTGACGTGAGAGGCCGGGAGGGCTTCTACCACTACCGCCAGTACTCGGCCGTCGAACTCGCACAGACCCGCGGCTTCGAGGACGTCTGGCACCTGATGGTCCACGGCGAACTGCCGGACCCCGCACAGCGGGCCGAGTTCACCGCGAGGACGGCCGCCCTACGACGGCTGCCGGACGAGGTGCGGGCGGCCCTGCCGGGCATCGCCCAGGGAAGCGCGGGCAGCGGGGCGCTCGCCGGGATGCGTACGGCCCTGTCACTGCTCGGCGCGGCCTCGGGCTTCCGGCCGGTGTACGACATCGACCCCGACCGGCGTCGCGCGGACGCCCTTGCCGCCTCCGCCGCCGTACCGACGCTGCTCACGGCGCTGTACCGCCTCGGGCGCGGACTCGACCCGGTGGAACCGCGCGAGGACCTGTCGTACGCGGCGAACTACCTCTTCATGCTGACCGGTTCGAAGCCGGACGCGACGCGTACCAGGGCTATCGAGCAATACCTGATCTCCACCATTGATCACGGATTCAATGCGTCAACTTTCACCGCGCGGGTGATCGCGTCGACGGGAGCTGACGTCGCCGCGTGTCTCGTCGGGGCCGTGGGGGCCCTCTCCGGCCCTCTGCACGGTGGCGCCCCCAGTCGCGCTCTGGACACGCTGGACGCGATCGGCACGCCCGACCGCATCGACGCCTGGATCCGTGAACGCGTCCTGGCCGGTGACCGCATCATGGGTTTCGGCCACCCCGTCTACCGGACGGAGGATCCGCGCTCCCGCATGCTGCGAGGCATCGCAGAGAGCTTCGGCGGACCCCTGGTCGCATTCGCGGTCGAGGTCGAGCGGCGCGTCGAGGCGATCCTGGCCGAGCTGAAGCCGGGCCGGGAACTGCACACGAACGTGGAGTTCTACGCCGGTGTCGTCATGGAGTTGTGCGGGCTGCCCCGGGAGATGTTCACGCCGACGTTCGCGGCTGCCCGGGTCGTCGGCTGGAGCGCCAACATCCTGGAACAGGCGGAGGACTCGAAGATCATCCGCCCGGCGGCCCGGTACGTGGGCGAACCGGCGCCGCAGAGGATTCCGGCGGTGGTCTGAGTGGGCCCGGCGCCCGAAGGAGGGGACGCCGGGACCCGCGTCGACGTCAGGCGTCCGGGATGTCGGCCTTGGCTCGCACCAGCGTTTCGCGAGTGATGACGACGATGCGTTCGTAGTCGGCGCGAGCGGCGTCGGCCGGCAGCTCGCCGTCGAGAGCGTCCGTGGCCTCCACCCCGATGATGGCGAAATTGCCGTCTTCCAGTTCGAAGATGTCCGGGCAGGTTTGTCCGGTGGCGCTGCCTCTGTCAGTTGGCGACGAACCGATACGCCGTACGATTTTCACCTGGTGTTGACCTTCCCTGTCGGCAGGTTTGGGCACAGGCCTGGTGATGATTGTCCTCGAGCGTCCCGTGCTGACCGGCGCGGAGGATGCCTCAACGCCTTCGGGGGCTGTGGGGATGTCGCCCTTCGCGTGAATCAGGGTTTCGCGAGTGATGACCACGATGCGTTCGTGCTCGGCGCGGCTTGCGTCGGCAGGGAGCCGAGCGCCCAGCGTGACGGTGGCATCGGTGCCGATGACCGCGAATTTCCCGTCGGACAACTCGAAGATGTCCGGGCAGTTCTGCCCGGACACGCTTCCCCGCGCTTTGGGAGGGAGGCCAAGCCGACGGCTGATCTGACTCACTGTTCAAGTTTCCCTTGGTCTCGAGGCTGAGTGCCTGCACGCAGCGCTACGCGTCGCGAAGAGCCTGCGAGGGGGCTGGCTCGACGAACGGGCGGCACGGAGCGACGCTGTGGGGTCGACGCTTGGCGCGAGTGCGGAGCAGTCAACCCTGTTGGCATCTGGGGAAACGTGTGCATTTATCGATTCGTTACTCGGCCGACGGTGTGATCCACGAAGGTGCGGGGCGTCCGGCACGTTGGGGGCTCACCGCGGTCCCCGAGCGCTACTCGCTCGGGGGTTCACCCACAACCCACCACTCGTCGATGTCCGTCTCCTCCAATTGGCGGAGCAGATCTTCGACCATGCGTCCGAGTTCGGCTTCTTCGGACGTCTCGATCAATGTCGCGCGGTGGGGCCTGGTGGCGTACCAGTACTCGCGGAAGACGGGGTTCTGCAGGATGCCCCTTACGAAGCCGAAGAACTCTTCGCGGCTGATGTTGCCGATCCGGTAGTAGCAGAGGGCGTTGGTGTAGAGGGCATTGGCGAAGAGGAACTGCCGCTGCCTGTTGGCGGGGACGGTCTCCTCGTAGGTGTTCAGTACCTCGGCCAGCTCGGGGTCGTCCATCGCCTTGCTCAGCAGCTCCCAGTGCAGGCGCTGCTGGTGGGCGAGGTTGGCACGGTGTTGTGCGTTCCCGCTCCGCTCCAGACGCTCGACACGCAGACGCAGGGAGTCGCGAGCTCGGCGCTGTGCGGTCAGGGTCGCGAGAGCGCCCGTCACCAGGCCTACCCCCGCCGCGGCCACGGAGCCCAGCCCCGGTACCGCTACTTTCCGTGTGGCCATGTCAACCCCCGAATCAGGCGACCGTCCGCCGGTCGTCGGGTGTGGGGCGACAGGGAGCGGACCGGCGAGCGATGGGCGGCGCTTGCCGTCTCCCAGTTTTGCCGAGCGGCTCTGATCGGCAGGGAGGCGGAGAGGAGGCGCACGGAGGGAAGTGCGGGTTGCGTTTCCCGGCGCCATGCCCAACGTGTGCCCCGCGAGCGCTGCTAACAATCGTTCACTTCGCGGCGTTTCCTCCCGCTCGTATCCTGGTTCGGCATTCATTCCGCGCACGGGAGCCGGTCCACGAGCCGGTGCACGCTCAGGCACAGAGAGGGCGCATGTCGAGCCAGCAGAGTCAGTCGAGTCCGCAGATCCCGGTCGTCGTCCTCGCGGGCTTCCTGGGCTCCGGCAAGACCACCTTGCTCAACCATCTGCTGCACCACAGCGGAGGCAGCCGTATCGGCGCGATCGTCAACGACTTCGGGGCGATCGACATCGACGCCATGGCCGTCGCCGGAGCGCTCGGCGACTCCACAGTCGCCCTCGGGAACGGATGCCTGTGCTGCGCCGTCGACGCCGGCGAGCTCGACGACTACCTGGAGCGGCTCGCCAGGCCCTCGGCCGGGATCGACGTCATCGTCATCGAGGCGAGCGGGCTGGCCGAGCCGCAGGAACTCGTGCGGATGGTGCTGGCGAGTGAGAACCCGCGTGTCGTCTACGGCGGGCTCGTCGAGGTCGTGGACGCCGCCGAGTTCGACGCCACGCGCGAAAGGCACCCCGAGATCGAACGGCACCTCGCCCTGGCCGACCTCGTCGTCGTCAACAAGCTCGACCGGGCCGTGGCGGGGCGGCAGGGGCAGGGCGACGGCCCGGACGAGCCGCACGCCGACGGCGAGCGCGTGCTGCGGGCCGTCCGTGACCTCGCCGGCCGTGCCGCCGTCGTACCGGCGACCTTCGGCCGCGTCGACCCCGAGTTCCTCTTCGACTGCAGGCCGTCCGAGGAGCGCATCGGGCAGCTGTCCTTCGACGACCTCCATGTCCACCGAGACGGAGACGGACATGGAGACCACGGGGGAGACCGGGGCGGCCGCGGCGGGCATCTGCACTCCGGCTACGAGTCGTTGTCCTTCACCTCCGACGTGCCGCTCGCGCCCCGCCGCCTCATGGACTTCCTCGACAGCAGGCCCGAGGGGCTCTACCGCATCAAGGGGTACGTCGACTTCGGTCCGGCCGACCCGCGCAACCGGTACGCCGTACACGCCGTCGGACGTTTCCTGCGCTTCTACCCGGAGCCCTGGACGGGGACCGGGGAGCGGCTGACCCAGCTCGTGCTCATCGGGGCCGGCATCGACGCCCGTGCCCTCGGCAAGGAACTGGAGACATGCAAGGAGGACGCCCCGCACGCCGATGAGCACAGCATGTGGGGCGTCCTCCGCTACGTACAGGAGCAGGGCCCGCGGGAGTGACCGGGGGTCACACCGGTCCGGCCACCACCGCCACCGTCCTCGCCAGGGACACGCCCGAGCCGTCGCGGCGCGGGTCCATCTCGGGCAGCTCGGCGGGCGTGCCGTTCTTCTGCGCCGCCCGTGCCGGGGCGGGACCGGCCCAGGCCAGCGACAGGCAGTCCTCGCCCTTCAGGAACCGCTGGCAGCGCACGCCGCCCGTGGCGCGGCCCTTGCGCGGGTACTGGTCGAAGGGGGTGAGCTTGGCGGTCGTCTGGACCGAGTCGTCCAGGGTGCCGCGCGAGCCCGCGACCGTGAAGACCACCGCGTCCGCGGCGGGGTCGACCGCCGTGAACGAGATCACCTTGGCGCCCTCGGTGAGCTTGATGCCGGTCATACCGCCCGCGGGGCGGCCCTGCGGGCGGACCTGCGCCGCCTGATAGCGCAGCAACTGGGCGTCGTCGGTGATGAAGACCAGGTCCTCGTCGCCGGTGCTCAGCTCGACGGCTCCGACGATGCGGTCGCCGTCCTTGAGCGTGATGACCTCCAGCTCGCCCTTGTTCGACGGGTAGTCCGGGACGACGCGCTTGACGACACCCTGCGCCGTGCCGATCGCGAGGCCCGGTGACGACTCGTCCAGCGTCATCAGGCAGACCACCGTCTCGTCCGCCTCCAGGGAGGGCAGGAACTCCGAGATCGGTGCGCCCCCGGAGAGGTTGGGCGCCGTCGCCGAGTCCGGCAGCTGCGGGAGGTCGATGACGTTCAGGCGGAGCAGGCGGCCGGAGGAGGTGACCGCGCCGATCTCGCCCCGGGCCGTCGCCGGCACCGAGGAGACGATCACGTCGTGCTTGGTGCGCTTGCCGTCCGTGTCCTCGGAGAAGGGGTCGCCGTTCGCCGTGCGGGCGAGCAGGCCCGTGGAGGACAGCAGGACCCGGCACGGGTCGTCCGCGACCTGGAGGGGGACGGTGGCCGCCGGGGAACCGGCGGACGCCAGCAGCACCGTACGCCGGTCGGTGCCGAACTTCTTGGCCACGGAGGCCAGTTCACCGGAGACCAGCTTGCGCAGCTCCGCGTCCGACTCCAGGATGCCGGTCAGTTCGTCGATCTCGCCGTTCAGCCGGTCGCGCTCGGTCTCCAGCTCGATGCGGTCGAACCGGGTGAGCCGGCGCAGCGGCGTGTCCAGGATGTACTGCGTCTGGATGTCGCTGAGCGAGAAGCGCCCGATCAGACGCTCCTTGGCCTGGGCGGAGTTGTCGCTGGAGCGGATCAGCCGGATGACCTCGTCGATGTCGATCAGGGCGATCAGGAGCCCGTCGACGAGGTGCAGGCGGTCGCGCTTCTTGGTGCGCCGGAACTCGCTGCGCCGGCGGACGACGTCGAAGCGGTGGTCCAGGTAGACCTCGAGCAGTTCCTTGAGGCCCAGGGTGAGGGGCTGGCCGTCGACCAGAGCCACGTTGTTGATGCCGAAGGACTCCTCCATCGGCGTCAGCTTGTAGAGCTGTTCGAGGACGGCCTCGGGCACGAAGCCGTTCTTGATCTCGATGACCAGGCGCAGGCCGTGCGAGCGGTCGGTGAGGTCCTTGACGTCGGCGATGCCCTGCAGCTTCTTCGCGCCGACCAGGTCCTTGATCTTGGCGATGACCTTCTCGGGGCCCACGGTGAAGGGGAGTTCGGTGACGACGAGGCCCTTGCGGCGGGGTGTCACGTTCTCCACGGCGACCGTGGCGCGGATCTTGAAGGTGCCGCGGCCCGTCTCGTACGCGTCCCTGATCCCGGAGAGACCGACGATCCGTCCGCCGGTCGGCAGGTCGGGGCCGGGGACGTACTTCATCAGGGTGTCCAGGTCGGCGCCCGGGTGGCGGATCAGGTGGCGGGCGGCCGCGATGACCTCCCCGAGGTTGTGCGGCGGCATGTTGGTCGCCATGCCGACGGCGATGCCGGAGGCGCCGTTGACCAGGAGGTTCGGGTACGCCGCCGGGAGGACGCCGGGCTCTTGCTCCTGCCCGTCGTAGTTAGGGGCGAAGTCGACGGTGTTCTCGTCGATCGACTCCGTCATCAGGGACGTGGCGTCGGCCATCCGGCACTCGGTGTACCGCATGGCGGCGGGCGGGTCGTCGTTGCCCAGGGAGCCGAAGTTGCCGTGGCCGTCGACCAGGGGGAGCCGCATGGAGAAGGGCTGCGCCAGCCGCACGAGGGCGTCGTAGATCGACGCGTCGCCGTGGGGGTGGAGCTTACCCATGACCTCGCCGACGACGCGGGCGCACTTCACGTAGCCGCGGTCGGGGCGCAGGCCCATCTCGTTCATCTGGTAGACGATGCGGCGGTGTACGGGCTTGAGTCCGTCACGTGCGTCCGGCAGGGCGCGCGAGTAGATGACCGAGTACGCGTACTCGAGGAAGGAGCCCTGCATCTCGTCGACGACGTCGATGTCGAGGATCCGCTCCTCGAAGTCGTCGGGCGGCGGGGTCTTCGTGCTGCGGCGGGCCATCGCTGCTGCGGCTCCTTCACCAACATGAACGGGATCTGACGCGCACCATTGTGGACCGCCGCACTGACAACGCCGACCACGACCCGTCATTAAGGGCCCCGGGCGGGGCCGGGGACCCGCCCCCGCCGGGCACGCGGAGCCCGCTTGCCGCAGGGCACCGGCCCCCACCGTGATCCCCGGCCGGCCTCCGTCGCGGCCCTCCCGGCCTGCCCTCGCCGGCCCGCCCGTCCGCGTCTCCGGACCCTCGCCCTCGACCGGCCGGGACCTTCCCGTCCCGTCCCGTCCCGGACCGCTCCGTCCGTCCCGGCCCGGGTCCGCCGCGGCGACCGGCGGCTTCGGCTCGCACACCGGTCCGCCTGCGGGTCACGGAAGTCTCGCTGTGGGCGTACGAGGTGCGGGAACTTCGCCAGGCGTCTGCGCGCTTGCATACAGTGGCAGGACCGGCAGGAATTCTGCAGTTTTCCGCGATCGAAGGGACGTACATGCCCATGGGTCACACGGCCACAGCTGAGGCAGGCTCCGGCGGCCTGACAGCGACCGAGCACCGCCTGGCCAACGGCCTGCGCGTGGTGCTCTCCGAGGACCACCTGACCCCGGTCGCGGCGGTGTGCCTCTGGTACGACGTCGGCTCGCGCCACGAGGTCAAGGGCCGTACCGGCCTCGCCCACCTCTTCGAGCACCTGATGTTCCAGGGCTCCGGCCAGGTGAAGGGCAACGGGCACTTCGAGCTCGTCCAGGGCGCGGGCGGCTCGCTGAACGGCACGACGAGCTTCGAGCGCACCAACTACTTCGAGACCATGCCCGCCCACCAGCTGGAGCTCGCCCTCTGGCTGGAGGCCGACCGCATGGGCTCGCTCCTCGCCGCGCTGGACGAGGAGTCCATGGAGAACCAGCGGGACGTCGTCAAGAACGAGCGCAGGCAGCGCTACGACAACGTGCCCTACGGCACCGCGTTCGAGAAGCTGACCGCCCTCGCGTACCCGGAGGGCCACCCCTACCACCACACCCCGATCGGGTCGATGGCGGACCTGGACGCGGCCACCCTGGAGGACGCCCGCGCGTTCTTCCGCACCTACTACGCGCCCAACAACGCGGTGCTGTCGGTCGTCGGGGACATCGACCCGGAGCAGACGCTCGTCTGGATCGAGAAGTACTTCGGTTCCATCGCCGGGCACGACGGCAAGCCCGCACCGCGCGACGGCTCCCTGCCGGACATCATCGGCGAGCAGCTGCGCGAGGTAGTCGAGGAGGAGGTCCCGGCCCGCGCGCTGATGGCCGCCTACCGCCTCCCGGAGGACGGCACACGCGCGTGTGACGCGGCCGACGTGGCGCTGACCGTCCTCGGCGGCGGCGAGTCGTCCCGCCTCTACAACCGGCTCGTACGCCGGGACCGTACCGCCGTCGCCGCCGGGTTCGGCCTGCTGCGGCTCGCCGGGGCACCCTCCCTGGGCTGGCTCGACGTGAAGACGTCCGGCGACGTCGAGGTGCCGGTCATCGAGGCGGCCGTGGACGAGGAGCTCGCCCGGTTCGCCGAGGAGGGCCCCACGGCCGAGGAGATGGAGCGCGCCCAGGCCCAGTTGGAGCGCGAGTGGCTGGACCGGCTCAGCACGGTCGCCGGCCGCGCCGACGAACTGTGCCGCTACGCCGTCCTGTTCGGCGACCCGCAGCTGGCCCTGACCGCCGTGCAGCGGGTGCTCGCCGTCACCCCCCAGGAGGTGCAGGAGGTCGCCAAGGCCCGGCTGCGCCCCGACAACCGCGCGGTGCTCGTCTACGAGCCCGTCGCCGCCGAAGAGGCGCAGGCCGCCGAAGCCACCGACGAGGACGAGGAGTCGGCCAAGTGACCGAGCTCGCGACCATGGAGTTCCACCCGCAGCCCCAGGCCGGCGAAGCCAAGCCGTGGGCGTTCCCGGCGCCCGAGCGCGGCACGCTCGACAACGGCCTGACGCTGTTGCGCTGCCACCGCCCCGGCCAGCAGGTCGTCGCCGTCGAGGTGTTCGTCGACGCGCCCCTGGAGGCCGAGCCCGCGGGCCTCGACGGTGTCGCCACGATCATGGCGCGCGCGTTCTCCGAGGGCACCGACAAGCACTCCGCCGAGGAGTTCGCCGCCGAGCTGGAGCGCTGCGGCGCCACCCTCGACTCGCACGCCGACCACCCGGGCGTCCGCCTGTCCCTCGAAGTCCCGGTCTCCCGGCTGGAGAAGGCGCTCGGGCTGCTCTCCGACGCGCTGCGGGTACCGGCGTTCGCGGACAGCGAGATCGAGCGGCTGGTGCGCAACCGGCTGGACGAGATCCCGCACGAGGCCGCCAACCCGGCCCGCCGTGCCGCCAAGGAGCTCTCCAAGGAGCTGTTCCCGGCCACCTCGCGCATGTCGCGTCCGCGCCAGGGCAGCGAGGCGACGGTCGAGAAGATCGACGCGGCGGCCGTACGCGCCTTCTACGAGAAGCACGTCCGCCCCGCCACCGGCACCGCCGTCATCGTCGGCGACCTCACCGGAATCGACCTGGACGCGCTGCTCGCGGACACCCTCGGTGCGTGGACCGGCTCGTCGGCCGAGCCGCGCCCGGTGCCGCCGGTGACCGCGGACGACCGGGGCCGCGTGATCATCGTCGACCGCCCCGGTGCCGTGCAGACGCAGCTGCTCATCGGCCGCGTCGGAGCCGACCGTCACGACCGCGTGTGGCCCGCCCAGGTGCTCGGCACCTACTGCCTCGGCGGCACGCTCACCTCGCGCCTGGACCGCGTCCTGCGCGAGGAGAAGGGCTACACCTACGGAGTGCGGGCGTTCGGCCAGGTGCTGCGCTCGGCCCCGGACGGCTCGGGTGCCGCGATGCTCGCCATCAGCGGCTCCATCGACACGCCCAACACGGGTCCCGCCCTGGACGACCTCTGGAAGGTCCTGCGCACGCTCGCCGCGGAGGGCCTGACGGACGCGGAGCGCGACGTGGCCGTGCAGAACCTCGTGGGGGTCGCCCCGCTCAAGTTCGAGACGGCGGCGGCGGTCGCGAGCACGCTCGCGGACCAGGTCGAGCAGCACCTCCCGGACGACTACCAGGCGACCCTCTATCAGCAGCTCGCCGCCACGGGCACGGTGGAGGCCACCGCCGCGGTCGTGAACGCCTTCCCGGTGGACCGGCTGGTGACCGTCCTGGTGGGCGACGCCGCGCAGATCGCGGAGCCCGTGAGGGCGCTCGGGATCGGTGAAGTCAGCGTCGTACGAGCCGAGTAGGACCGTGCGGACAAGGACCCCGGTGACCGAGAGGTCGCCGGGGTTCTCGCGTTTACCCATGGTCCATCCGGGGTTTCACGCGCGCTTACCCGACTTCGTCCTCAATATGTCCGTATTGCTAGGTGGTTGCCCTTCTGCCCTGTGGCATGCACTACAAAAACCGCGATCCGTTTGTCGATCGAAAGACGCCCCCCTTAGCGTCAATCCGGCTGTTCGTCAGGCAGTGCGCCGCGTCCGCGGCACCGGACAGTCATCGCCGAGTCCCCGTACGGCGCGAGCCAGGGGAGCCGGGGACCCATCGCAGTCCCTGGGGTGAATCGGGCGTCCTTCCTCGCGGAGGAGGCCCGTAGGAGACCTTCCTGCTCCGAACCCGTCAGCTAACCCGGTAGGCGAGAGGGAAGGAAAGGACCAGCCCCTTCATGGCGTTCACCCGTGCCACCGGGAAGCATCGTCGTCCGAGCCGGATCACGCGGACCACCAAGAGTGCGGCGGGCGTGGCGGCTCTCACCACCACCGGTGTCATCGGAACCCTGGCCGCCCCGGCGTTCGCCGCGGACACCGCCGTCCAGCAGACCGGGCTCACCCAGGCCATCACGATCGGCGACACGGTCGCCGAGCAGATCGACGCGCAGGCCGCCGCCCAGCAGCACGCCGCCGAAGAGGCCGCGGCGCTGAAGAAGGCCGAGGAGGCCGCGCGGCAGCGCGCTCTGGCCGAGGTGAAGGAGGAGCGCGCGGCCAAGGCGCGCGCCGCCCGCGCCGCCGAGCGCAAGCTCCTCAACACCTTCGTCGCGCCGATCGCAGGCTCCTACGTCTCCACCGGCTACAAGACCGGTGGCAGCCTCTGGTCCTCCGGCAGCCACACCGGCGTCGACTTCCACGCCGCGTCGGGCACCGTCGTCCACGCCGTCGGCGCGGGCACCGTCGTCACGACCGGCTGGGGCGGTGCCTACGGCAACCAGGTCGTCATCAAGATGCACGACGGCACGTACACCATGTACGGCCACCTGTCGTCCATCAGCGTCACCGAGGGGCAGACGGTCACCCCGGGACAGCAGATAGCCCTCTCCGGGTCCACCGGCAACACCACCGGACCCCACCTCCACTTCGAGGCCCGTACGACGGCCGAGTACGGCTCGGACCTCGACCCCGTCTCGTATCTGCGCTCGCACGGCGTCAGCCTCTGACACCCGTACGACTTTCGAAGGCCCCGGCTCCGTGAGCCGGGGCCTTCGTCGTTTCGAACGGCCCTCTGTCCAAAAAATAGCCATGGATTCCGGTCCGCCGTCGGAAATTCCGTCCCGCTGCAATAGAGTCACTGAACGGGCGTCAATCGACGGCGTTTCGCGATGATTAAGGCGGAGGTCCGCTCATGCGCATTCCGGCGCACTCGGTATGCACGGCGATCCGTGACGACATCGTCGCGGGTGTCTACGAGCGCGGCGGCCGGCTCACCGAGGAACTGCTCGCCCGCCGCTACGGCGTCTCGCGCGTCCCGGTGCGCGAGGCGCTGCGCACCCTGGAGGCCGAGGGCTTCGTCGTCACCCGGCGGCACGCGGGCGCGTGCGTGGCCGAGCCCACCGAGCAGGAGGCGGCCGACCTCCTGGAGATGCGGATGCTGCTGGAGCCGCTGGGCGCCGCGCGGGCCGCGCAGCGCCGCACCGAGGCCCACCTCAAGGTGCTGCGCGGACTGGTCAGGCTGGGGCAGGAGCGGGCCAGGAGGGGCCACAGCGAGGATCTGCGGTCCCTGGGGGTCTGGTTCCACGAGACGCTCGCGCAGGCGTCCGGAAGCCCCGCGCTCACGTCGACGCTCGCCCAGCTGCGGCACAAGATCGCCTGGATGTACGCGGTGGACGCCCCTGCCAGTCCCGCGGAGTCCTGGGCCGAGCACGGCGGCATCGTGGACGCCGTCGCACGCGGGGACAGTGAGCGGGCGCGCGCCATCACCGCGCTGCACACCGAGCGCGCCGGCTCCGCGCACCGCTTCCGCTCGCCCGGCCGGGGCGACCTCGCGGACCGTGTGAGGACTTCGCAACATCCCGTAAACACGTCGGGCCTGCGGCATTAACAGAAGCGCCGTATACAAAGAGGGATATGTGGCGGGGGAGTATTTCCGCTGCCTTCTTTTCCGTGCGCCGGTAATTCACGGGGGCGCTTTTTCCGCATGCTCCGGACGCCGTGTTCGGGCCGGGAGCGGAAAATGGTCGGGGGCGGTGCACGGAAAAGACCCGGACGGATGCGGGGGCTTCCGTCCGGGCATGGAAAACGGCGAAGCCGCGTCGGCCCGGTCCGGGTTCGACGCGGCTTCGCCGCATGCGGGGTGTCCGCGGGGTCAGACGGTCTCGGGAAGCTCGTCGAGACCCTCGGAGACCAGCTTGGCCAGACGGTCGAGCGCGGCGTCCGCACCCTCGGCGTCGGAGGCCAGGACGATCTCCTCGCCGCCCTGGGCGCCGAGGCCGAGGACCGCGAGCATCGACGCGGCGTTGACGGGGTCGCCGTCCGCCTTGGCGATCGTCACGGGGACGCCGGAGGCCGTGGCCGCCCGGACGAAGATGGAGGCGGGGCGGGCGTGGAGGCCCTCGGCCCAGCCGACGTTGACGCGGCGCTCAGCCATGTGATGCTGCCCTTCGAGTGTTTCAGGGTTGTCTAGACCAGTGTCCCATACGGTGGAGCGTGTCCCGGCGGCCCGCGAACGGGACCCGGGCGGACTCCGCCTCCAGGATGCCCCCCGAAGCCGCCGCCGGACCTGCCCTCAAGGGGTGTCGCGCGCCCGGGCCTGCGCCGCGACGGTGTCGGACCCGCGCCGTACGCTGGGCCCCATGCAGACGTCGTCGGACCGGCACGAGTACCCCGCCCACTGGGAGGCCGACGTGGTGCTGCGCGACGGCGGCACCGCGCGCATCCGGCCCATCACGGTCGACGACGCCGAGCGGCTGGTCAGCTTCTACGAGCAGGTCTCGGACGAGTCGAAGTACTACCGCTTCTTCGCGCCCTACCCGCGCCTGTCCGCCAAGGACGTCCGCCGCTTCACGCACCACGACTTCGTGGACCGCGTGGGACTCGCGGCCACCGTCGGCGGCGAGTTCATCGCCACCGTGCGCTACGACCGCATCACCCCCGACGGACTGCCCGCCTCCTCCCACCCGGCGCCCGCCGGCCCCGACGGCGGACAGGCGCCCCCCGTCTCCGACGAGGCCGAGGTCGCCTTCCTCGTCCAGGACGCCCACCAGGGGCGCGGCGTCGCCTCGGCCCTCCTCGAACACATCGCGGCGGTGGCCAGGGAGCGCGGCATCCGCAGGTTCGCCGCCGAGGTGCTGCCGGCCAACAGCAAGATGATCAAGGTGTTCACGGACGCCGGCTACCAGCAGAAGCGCAGCTTCGAGGACGGCGTCGTCCGGCTGGAGTTCGACCTGGAGCCGACGGACCGCTCACGCGCCGTCCAGTGGGCGCGGGAGCAGCGGGCCGAGGCGCGGTCCGTGCAGCGGCTGCTCGCGCCGGGCTCGGTGGCCGTGATCGGAGCGGGCCGCACCCCCGGGGGAGTCGGCCGCAGCGTCCTGGACAACCTGCGCGACGCCGGCTTCACCGGCCGCCTGTACGCGGTGAACCGGGCGTTCGAGGAGAAGGAGCTGGCCGGCGTCCCGGCCCACCGCTCCGTCCGGGAGATCGCCGAGCCCGTCGACCTGGCGGTCGTCGCCGTCCCCGTGGAACAGGTGCCCGAGATCGTCGCCGAGTGCGGCGTGCACGGCGTGCAGGGACTCGTCGTGGTCTCCGCCGGATACGCGGAGAGCGGTCCCGAGGGACGCGAGCGCCAGCGCGAGCTGGTCCGCCAGGCCCGTACGTACGGCATGCGCATCATCGGGCCCAACGCCTTCGGGGTCATCAACACCTCCCCCCGGGTGCGCCTCAACGCCTCCCTCGCGCCGGAGATGCCGCGCGCCGGCCGGATCGGCTTGTTCGCCCAGTCGGGGGCGATCGGCATCGCGCTGCTGTCCCGGCTGCACCGGCGCGGCGGCGGCGTCACGGGCGTCACGGGCGTGTCGACGTTCGTCTCGTCCGGCAACCGTGCGGACGTGTCCGGCAACGACGTGCTCCAGTACTGGTACGACGACCCGGACACCGACGTCGCCCTGATGTACCTGGAGTCCATCGGCAACCCCCGCAAGTTCACCCGGCTCGCCCGGCGGACCGCGGCGGCGAAGCCGCTGGTCGTCGTCCAGGGCGCGCGGCACGGCGGGGCCGCCCCGCAGGGCCACGCCGTACGGGCCACCCGGCTCCCGCACGCGACGGTCTCCGCGCTGCTGCGGCAGGCCGGCGTCATCCGCGTCGACACGATCACCGAGCTCGTCGACGCGGGACTGCTGCTGGCCCGCCAGCCGCTTCCGCAAGGCCCCAGGGTCGCGATCCTCGGTAACTCGGAGTCGCTCGGCCTCCTCACCTACGACGCCTGCCTCGCCCAGGGACTGCGCCCGCTGCCCCCGCTCGACCTGACGACGGCGGCCTCGGCGGACGACTTCCACGACGCGCTGGCCCACGCGCTGGCCGACGACGACTGCGACGCCGTGGTGGTGACCGCCATCCCGGCCGTGGGGGAGACGTCCGCGGCCGACGCGGCGCTGGCCGAGGCGCTGCGCTCGGCCGCCACGGCCGCGCCCGCCAAACCGGTGCTCGTCGTCCACGTCGAGCTGGGCGGTCTCGCCGAGGCGCTGTCCGCCGCCGCGAGCACCGCCCCCCAGCCGGCCGGGGCCCGGACCTCCCCGGCACCCTCCGAGCGGACCGCCGGGACGCCGCGCCCGGCGGAGCGCGCAGCCGGCGACGACCTCGCCGCGAGCCCCCGCCTCATCCCGGCGTACCCCGCCGCCGAGCGGGCCGTCCGCGCCCTCGCCGAGGCCGTGAAGTACGCCCAGTGGCGCCGCGAGGCCGCCGACCCCGGCAAGGTCCCGGAGTGCGAGGACATCGACGAGAGGGGCGCCGCCGCGCTGATCGACGGACTCCTCGCGAGCACTGAGGGGCTCACGCTGGGCCCGGACGAGACCTGCGACCTCCTCGGGCGGTACGGGATCGCCGTCCGCAGGGCCCTGCCCGCGCCCACGCCCGACGACGCGGCCGAGGCTGCCCGCACCCTCGGCTACCCCGTGGCCCTCAAGGCCACCGCCCCGCACCTGCGCCACCGCGCCGACCTCGGGGGCGTCCGGCTCGACCTCGCCGACGAGGAGCAACTGCGCCGGGCCTACGCCGAGTTGACCGAGCTGTTCGGCACGCCGGAGGAGCTGCGGCCGGTCGTCCAGGCCATGGCGCCCCGCGGGGTCGACACCGTCGTAAGGGCCGTCATCGACCCGGCGGCCGGTGCCGTGCTCTCGTTCGGGCTGGCCGGGGCCGCGTCCCAGCTGCTCGGCGACACGGCGCACCGGCTGATCCCGGTCACCGACCGGGAGGCGGCCTCGCTGGTGCGGTCGGTGCGGACGGCGCCGCTCCTGTTCGGCTGGCGCGGCTCGGCCCCCGTCGACACGGCCGCCCTCGAAGAGCTCATGCTGCGCCTGTCGCGGCTGGTCGACGACCACCCGGAGGTCGTCGCGGTCTCCCTGGAGCCGGTCGTCGTCGCGCCGCACGGCGTGAGCGTCCTCGGTGCCACCGTGCGGCTCGCCCGTCCCCCCGCCCGCGACGACCTGGGCCCCCGCACGCTCCCCGTCGTCTGACCGCGCCCCGCCGCCCCCGCCGGGTGGCCCGTCCCCCGCCCGACACCCGCGAGCGGTGCCTCGCAGCCGGTGCGCCACCGTAGGATGGACGTCATGGCCAAGACCAGTACGACGACCCAGGGGCTGCGAGCGGCGATCGAGCGCAGCGGCTACTACCCGGCTCTCGTGGCCGAGGCGGTGGAAGCCGCCGTCGGCGGCGATGCCGTCAGGTCGTTCCTGGTCCACCAGGAGACGACGTTCGACGCGAACGAGGTCCGCAGGCACGTCACGGTGCTGGTCCTCACCGCCAACCGCTTCATCGTGAGCCACACCGACGAGCAGGCGGCGGACACCACCTCCCCGACGCCGTACGCCACGACGTCGACGGAGTCCGTGAAGCTCAGCCGGATCTCGTCGGTCGTGGTCAGCCGCGTCGTGGCGAACCCCGAGTCGTACGCGCCGGGTACGCTGCCCCGCGAGGTCGTCCTGACCATCGGCTGGGGCGCGGTCTCCCGCATCGACCTGGAGCCGGCGGCCTGCGGCGACCCGAACTGCGAGGCCGACCACGGCTACACCGGCAGCTCCACGGCGGACGACCTGAGCCTGCGTGTCAGCGAGGCCGGGGACGGTCCGGAGACGGTGCGTCAGGCCCTCGCCTTCGCGCAGGCCCTCTCCGAAGCGACCGCGGACGTCACGCGCTGATGGTTCTGCCCGCCTGGGACCACCCGGAACCGCTCGCCCTCGACTCCGCGCCCGTCCCCGAGTACGGCACCGGTTCGCTGGCCGACCTGCTGCCCACGCTCGCCGCGGGCATGGAGGTGCCCGGCGCGACCGTCGCCATACCGGAGCTGGCCGCGGCCGACCGTAACTGCGTCTTCCTGATCGACGGTCTCGGCTGGGAGCAGCTGAAGGCGCACCCGGACGAGGCCCCCTTCATGACCTCGCTGCTGGCGTCCTCCCGCGGGGGCACGGGCCGCCCGATCACCGCGGGCTACCCGGCCACCACCGCTACCTCGCTCGCCTCCGTCGGCACGGGGCTGCCGCCCGGCGCGCACGGCCTGCCCGGCTACACCGTGCGCAACCCGGACACGGGCGCCCTGATGAACCAGCTGCGCTGGAACCCCTGGACGGAACCGGGCGTCTGGCAGCCCTACCCCACCGTCTTCCAGCTGGCGGACGCGGCCGGTGTGCACACCGCCCAGGTCTCCTCGCCCGGCTTCCAGAACACCCCGCTGACGAAGGTCGCGCTCAGCGGCGGCACCTTCCACGGCCGGCTGACCGGCGAGGAGCGCATGGACTTCGCGGCCGAGCAACTGGCCGCGGGTGACCGCTCCCTGGTCTACACGTACTACGCGGAGGTGGACGGCAAGGGCCATCGCTTCGGCGTCGACTCCGACCCGTGGCGCGGCCAGCTGATGTACGTCGACCGGCTGGTCCAGCGCCTGGCGGAACAGCTCCCGCCGCGCACCGCCCTCTACGTCACCGCCGACCACGGCATGATCGACATCCCCTTCGACGAGCAGCACCGCATCGACTTCGACGAGGACTGGGAGCTCAAGGCCGGCGTCGCCCTGCTGGGCGGCGAGGGCCGCGCCCGCCACGTCTACGCGGTGCCCGGCGCCGAGGCGGACGTGCTGACCTGCTGGCGCGAGGTGCTCGGCGAGCAGTTCTGGGTGGCCTCGCGCGACGAGGCCGTCGCGGCGGGCTGGTTCGGCCCGCACGTCGACGAGCGGGTGTACGGGCGGATCGGCGACGTGGTCGCGGCGGCCCGGGACGACGTCCTGCTGATCGCCTCCGAGCGCGAGCCGAAGGAGTCGGCCATGGTCGGCAACCACGGTTCGATGACCCCCGTCGAACAACTGGTCCCGCTGCTCCAAGTACGCTCCTGAGTCGTCCGCCCGATCCGCACGCGCCCCGAACCCCCGCCGACCTTCCGCCGAAAGGTGCTCAACCCGCCATGCCCGAGCTGGTGTTCTTCTCCGGAACGATGGACTGCGGGAAGTCGACGCTGGCTCTGCAGATCGAGCACAACCGGTCCGCCCGGGGCCTTCAGGGCCTGATCTTCACGCGGGACGACCGCGCCGGGGAGGGCAAGCTCTCCTCTCGGCTCGGGCTGGTCACGGACGCCGTGGAGGTGATGGCGGGCCAGGACGTGTACGCGTACGTGGTCGACCACCTCTCGCAGGGCGGCCGCGCGGACTACGTGATCGCGGACGAGGCGCAGTTCCTGGCGCCGGACCAGATCGACCAGCTGGCGCGCATCGTGGACGACCTCGGCATCGACGTCTTCGCGTTCGGCATCACCACGGACTTCCGCTCCAAGCTCTTCCCCGGCTCCCAGCGTCTGGTGGAGCTGGCCGACCGGGTCGAGGTCCTCCAGGTCGAGGCGCTGTGCTGGTGCGGCGCCCGTGCCACGCACAACGCCCGCACGATAGGCGGCGAGATGGTGGTCGAGGGCGCCCAGGTGGTCGTGGGCGACGTCAACCAGTCGGACGCCGTCGGCTACGAGGTCCTGTGCCGCCGCCACCACCGGCGCCGCATGACGGCGGCCACCGCCCGGGCCGGCGCCCTGTCCCCGGACGTCCTGCCCATCGCCTCCGCCTGACACCGGCCGGTCCGGGCCGGGCGGTTCAGGGCGCCGTGTGGAGCACCGAGAACACCGCGCCCTCCGGATCGGCCACCGTGGCCATCCGGCCGTGCGGTGAGTCGTGCGGCTCCTTCAGGACGTGACCGCCCAGCTCGGCCACGCGTCCGGCGGCGGCCTCGGGGTCGGCGACCTCGAAGTACGTCAGCCAGTGCGCGCCCCGGTCGCGGGGCAGCGCGCGGCCCACGCCGTGGATGCCCGCCACCGGGCGCCCGTCGAGGCGGAGCGTGACGTGGTCGAGGTCGGCGGAGTCGGACGGCTCCAACTCGAAGCCGAAGACGCCCTGGTAGAACTTGGCGACGCTCGCGCTGTCCCGGGTCAGCAGCTCGTTCCACGCGGGCGTGCCCGGCACGCCGGTGATGCCGGTGCCGAGGTGGGCCGCGGCTTGCCAGACGCCGAAGACGGCGCCCGTCGGATCGGACGCGATGGCGAGCCGGCCGGCGTCGGCCGCGTCCAGGGGACCGACCCCGACGGTGCCGCCGGAGTGCCGCACGGTCTCGGCGGTCACGTTCACGTCGTCCGAGGCGAAGTAGGGGGTCCAGGCGACGGGCAGGTGCCGGTCGGGAGGCAGTTGACCGATCCCGGCGACCTCGTGGCCGTCGAGCAGCGCCCGCACGTACGGGCCGAGCTGGCGGGGGCCCGGCTCGAACTCCCAGCCGAACAGCGCTCCGTAGAACTCCTGGGTCGCGTCCGTCCCGTGCACCATCAGGCTCACCCAGCAGGGCGTGCCGGGCGGGCGGCGGGCGTGCGTGGTGCCGTTCAGGCCGGCCGACCCCCGTGCCTCGGTCATCGTCACTCTCTTCTCGGCCCCTCGCGGTGGCCGGTCGACTTCCGCCTGTGCATGCGCGTACGCCAGTCAGGTGCCTGCACGCCCCGTGCCGATGTTGGCACCACCGGTCGCACCGAGCGTTCCGGCCGCGCCGCCGGGCGCCGTACTCCCGCAAGAGGGTGCCCGATATGCGGGCACTCATCCGTTTCCGCGACATTGTCGGCCGGTGACCGTCAGCTGTACAGCATGTGCCCGATCCCATACGCCTCGTGATCGGGGCTGTCCGGCGGAGCAGAGTAGCCGGACCTGGACGAAGCGGCCACCCCGTGCGCGAGGATGGTGGCCATGAACGTCATCATCTCCGCCGCCGAACTAGCCGACGCGCTGACGGGGCCGAACCCGCCGGTCCTCCTCGACGTCCGTTACCAGCTGGGCAGCCCGAGCCTGCGCCCCGAGTACGAGAAGGCGCATCTGCCGGGTGCCGTCTTCGTCGATCTGGAGTCGGAGCTGGCTGGTCCGGCGGGTGCCGGGGGCCGCCATCCGCTGCCGGACACCGAGGTGTTCGCCGCCGCGATGCGGGCCGCGGGAGTCTCCGCGCGCCGCGAGGTCGTGGTGTACGACGGGGGTCTCGGCTGGGCTTCCGCACGTGCCTGGTGGCTGTTGCGCTGGACGGGTCATCCGGCGGTGCGTGTGCTTGACGGCGGACTGGCCGCCTGGAACGGGCCGTTGACGTCCGAGGTGCCGGACCCGGCCCCGGGGGACTTCGAACCCACGCCGGGAGGGCTTCCGTTGCTGGACGCGGACGGCGCGGCGGCGCTCGCCCGTACCGGACTCCTGCTCGACGCGCGGGCGGGGGAGCGCTACCGCGGGGAGGTCGAGCCGATCGACCCGGTCGCGGGCCACATCCCCGGGGCGGTCTCGGCGCCGACCTCCGAGAATCTGGCCGAAAGCGGACGCTTCCTGCCCGCCGGGGAGCTCGCAGCGCGCTTCAAGGCGCTCGGCGCGACGGAGGGGACGGAGGTCGGTGTGTACTGCGGCTCCGGCGTCTCCGCGGCGCAGGAGGTCCTCGCCCTCGCGATCGCGGGCATTCCGGCTGCCCTGTACGTCGGTTCGTGGTCGGAGTGGTCCCGGGACACCGCCCGTCCCGTAGCCGTCGGCCCGGACCCCCAGTAGTCGGTGACGGGGAAGGGGACCGCGCCCGGCCGGGCGCGGTCCCCTTCGTCCCGCTCAACTGCCGTCCGTACGCCGGTACCTGAGCCGGTACCAGGCGTACGGAGCGACTACTCCTGCTTCTTGCGGCGCGTGCCGAAGACGATCTCGTCCCAGCTCGGGACCGCCGCGCGGCGGCCCGGCCGGACCCCGTCGGCCTCGGCCTGACGGTCGGTGGACCCGACGAGACGGTCGCGGTGGCTGCCGACCGAGCGAGGCATGAGGACGTCCGCGTACGCCGAACCGGCGCCGGCCGAGGCCGCGGGAGCCGGCGGCTCCTCCACCTCGGGCTCGGGCTCCGGGGGCTCCTCCGCGGCGGGCCGTTCCGTCGTCGAGGGACGCTCGGGCACGACCATGTCGCCGCGGAAGCTGGGCACCGCCTCCAGCAGACTGGTGAGCGAATCGCGCTCGCTCTCCTCGACCGGCTCGGCCGAGGCCGCGGGCAGACTCGGCCGCTCCATCTGCCGGTCCAGGGCGCGGTCCAGCGGACGGTCGCGCGGCAGCCGGGCGATGCGCGGCACGAACGGGAAGCTCGGCTCGGGCGACGCCGCGAGGTCGTCGGACTCGCCGATCAGCGAGCGCGCCTCGTCGTCGACGGCCTGGACTAGCCGCCGGGGCGGGTCGTACGTCCAGCTCGCCGAGTGCGGTTCACCCGCGACCCGGTAGACGAGCAGGACCTCCCAGGTGCCGTCGTCGCGGCGCCACGAGTCCCACTGGACGGTGTCCTTCTCGGCCCCGCGGATCAGCAGCCGCTCCTGCACGGCCTCACCGAGTTGGGGTCCGGCGTTCTCACCGGGGCGGCG
The DNA here is from genome assembly GCF_042872045.1 of Streptomyces sp. NPDC005496. NCBI lineage: Bacteria > Bacillati > Actinomycetota > Actinomycetes > Kitasatosporales > Streptomycetaceae > Streptomyces > Streptomyces sp. NPDC005496. The sequence goes on along the minus strand of NZ_JBIAJQ010000001.1, from coordinate 906,554 downwards.
GACCGGAGTCTTCCGGGCCCGCTCGGCCATGAAGGCGCGCTCGGCCAGCACGGGACCTTCGAAGCGGCGCACGCGGTCGACGGGGATGCCGGCGAACTGTGCGACCTCCTCGGCGGAGGCGCCGGCACGTATACGCGCCTGGATGTCTCGGGGGCGGAGATGGCTCTCCACCTCGATCTCGATCTGGCCGAGGCGGGGACGGTCGCCGCGCACGGCGGCGCGGAGACGTTCGTCAATCGGAAGCGTGTACTCCGTGCTGTCCGCAGCCTTCAGCACCAGCCGTGTGCCGTCATTGGAGACGGCCACGACACGCAGTTCGGGCATGGGGACCTCCCGGGTGGTGCCTGCCGACGTCACGTGCGTCGCTGCTTCCGCTAGTCGAGTGTGGCCTGCCCGGGTGCAGCCTGCCACAACCTTGCCGAGTTGCCCGGCGTGTCGGGCGCGGGCCCGTGATCGCCGTTATGGCACGGTTACCTATTCGCAACGCTGAGTGACGAACCTCATCACCCTGTGCAACGAGCCCCCTCCCGGCGGTCCTGCAAGGCCCCGGACACCCTGGCGGGAGTCCGGACCCAGGGCTCGCAACAGTACTCCATTCGGGCCACCTGCGTGGTTCGGCGCGCCGCTCGAGTTCTGGTGGAGCCGTCGAGTCGGCTACCCCTCGTGTGCCCTCCGGGATCGTGATCGTGGCGCACTTCACGAAATCGCCAGAAACGGAACCATTGGTTTCGCCCATACGTCCCCTTCTCGTGCAGGAAGTCGAGCAAGTACGGGAAAGGCAGGCAAGGTTCGGGAATGGGTGAGAAGCCGGATGCTCTGGAGGAACCGCGGCGCGGGCGGGTGGACCTGAGCGTCCCTCAGGTGGCGGGGAGCGCGGTCGCCGCGGTGGTCGCGGCGAAACTCGCCTCGTACTTCGGGGTCTACGGGACGATCCTGGGCGCCGGGGTGGTGAGCGCGATCGCCACCTGCGGGGGCACGGTCTTCCAGCACTTCTTCAAGCGCACCGGCGAGCAACTGCGCGACGTCACGGTGCAGGGCCGGCCGGGGCCGTCACCCGGAGTGCGCCCGCGTACCGCGCCGCCCGGCCAAGTGGCGCGCCCGGCACACGAGTTCGGGGAGGCAACCGTCCACCGCGCGCGGATCAAGGGCTGGAAGCGGCCGTTGGCCGCCGCGGTTCTCGTCTTCGGCGTCGCCATGGCGGGCATCAGCGCCTACGAACTGGTGTCCGGCGACAGGTTCGGCGGCGGCACGGGCACCACCGTGGGCGACGCCCTCCCCGGTCACGGCAAGTCACCGGGCACCCCGTCCCGTGCCCCTTCGCCGACGCCCACCCCGTCGGACGCCGGCACCCCCGCGGGCGAGGCCCCGTCGGAGAGCGGCGGCGGAGCGACCGTGGACAGTCCGGCCCCGACGCCCCCTCCCACGCGGACTCCCGACACCGGTACGGACACCGGCACCGAGGACGAGGGCACCGGTGACGGCGGTGTCACCCCGGCGCCCTCGGCCGACGCGACTACGCCCCCAGCACCCGACGCAGATAGTCGTTCCCGAAGCGCCGATCCGGGTCCAGACGGTCCCGCAGAGCGGTGAACTCGCCGAAGCGCGGATACACACCGGCGAAGTAGTCCGCGTCGCGCGTGTGCACCTTGCCCCAGTGCGGCCGACCCTCGTGCGCGGTGAAGATGCGCTCCGCCGCGGTGAAGTACGCCTGGTAGGGCGTCCCCCGGAACATGTGCACGGCGATGTACGCGCTCTCCCGGCCGGACGCCGTGGAGAGAGTGATGTCGTCGGCGGGGGCCGTGCGGACCTCGACGGGGAAGCTGACCCGCAGCGGAGAGCGGTCGACCATCGTCTTCAACTCCCGCAGCGTCTCGACGAGGGCCTCGCGCGGGACGGCGTACTCCATCTCCACGAAGCGCACCCGGCGCGGGGAGGTGAACACCTTGTAGGGGATGTCGGTGTACGTCCGCGCGGACAGGGCGCGGCTGGACACTTTCGCGATCGCCGGGATGGTGGCGGGCACGGCGCGGCCGAGCAGGTTCACCGCGTGGAAGACACCGTTGGAGAGGAACTCGTCCTCGATCCAGCCGCTGATCCGGCTCACCGGCTTCTCGGGGCCCGCGCTGCGGTTGTTGCGCTTGGTGTTGCAGTTGCCGGTGTGCGGGAACCAGTAGAACTCGAAGTGCTCGTTCTCGGTGAAGAGCGCGTCGAAGTCCGCGGTGACCCGGTCGAAGGTCATCGGCTCCTCGCGGGCCGTCAGCAGGAAGACCGGCTCCACGGCGAAGGTGATCGCGGTGACGATCCCTAGGGCGCCGATCCCGACGCGGGCGGCGGCGAAGACCTCCGGGTTCTCCTTCTCGGAGCAGGTGAGCACCGAGCCGTCCGCGAGGACCAGTTCGAGTCCCTTGATCTGCGCGGCTATCGAGGCGGAGTCGCGGCCGGTGCCGTGCGTGCCGGTGCTGGTCGCGCCGGAGACCGTCTGCTCCATGATGTCGCCCATGTTCGTGAGCGACAGTCCCTCGCGCGCGAGAGCCACGTTGAGACGCTTGAGCGGGGTGCCCGCCTCGACGGTGACGGTGCCCGCCTCGCGGTCGATCCCGCGGATCCCCGTCAGCAGATGGGGGCGTACCAGCACGCCGTCGGTCGCGGCGGCGGCCGTGAACGAGTGGCCGGTGCCGACGGCCTTCACCCGCAGCCCGTCCTCGGCGGCCCGGCGCACAGCCGCGGACAACTCCTCGACGGACGCCGGGGCGACCTCCCGCACCGGGCGCGCGGTGACGTTCCCGGCCCAGTTACGCCACGTTCCGCTCTTCCCGCTCGCTGTGCTGCTCATGGGTCCCTCCCCGCTGCGGAACCGGCCTGTTCAGCCGGCGATACCCGAGGAAACCCACGACGACCGCGACGGCCCCGGACACCGCCGGAACCCCGTACCCGGCCTTCGCGCCGGCGGCGTCGATCACCCAGCCGGACACGGAGGAGCCGAGCGCGACCCCGACCGCGAGTCCGGTGCTCACCCAGGTCATGCCCTCGGTCAGTTTCGCGCGTGGAACGTGCTGCTCGATGAGGGACATCGTCGTGATCATCGTGGGTGCGATGGACAGGCCCGCAACGAACAGCGCCACGGCCAGAAACGGCAGGTTCCCGACCAGTAGGAGGGGGATCATACTCACGGCCATCGCACACACGCCCAGCAGCCACCTGCGCTCGGGCGCCCCGGAGAACCGCAGCAGCCCGAAGACGGCACCCGCCACGCAGGAACCGGCCGCGTACAGCGCGAGGACCACGCTCGCCGCGCCCTTGTGGCCCTGCTCCTCCGCGAAGGCCACGGTGACGACGTCGACCGCGCCGAAGATGGCGCCGGTCGCCACGAAGGTGGCCACCAGCACCTGCAGCCCGGGCGCGCGCAGCGCCGAGCCCCGGGAGTGCTGTTCGCGCGGATGGGGGACCGGCTCGGTGGCGCGCTGGGACGTCAGCCAGAAGACGCCGGCCGCCAGGAAGCAGGCGGCGAGCAGCGGCCCGGCCTCGGGGAACCAGGCCGTCGAGAGACCGATGGAGATGATCGGTCCGAAGATGAAGCAGACCTCGTCGATCACGGACTCGAAGGAGTACGCGGTGTGCAGTTGCGGGGTGTCCCGGTAGAGGGCCGCCCAGCGCGCGCGGATCATCGCGCCGATGCTCGGCACGCAGCCGATGCCGGCCGAACACGCGAACAGCACCCAGTCGGGCCACCCGTAGTGCGCGGCCAGGAGCAGCCCGGCGGCCGCGGCCAGTGCGAACAGTGTCACCGGGCGCAGCACCCGCCGCTGCCCGTGGCGGTCCACCAGACGCGAGACCTGCGGACCCATCACGGCGGCCGCCAGGGCCATGGTCGCGGACAGGGCGCCCGCGAGGCCGTACCGGCCGGTGAGCTGGGAGATCATCGTGACCACGCCGATGCCCATCATCGACAACGGCATCCTGCCGAGGAGTCCCGCGGCGGAGAAGCCCTTGGAGCCTGGGGCGGCGAACAGGGCGGCGTAGGGGCTGGGCACGAGGGGTCTCCGGGGGTTCCGGTAAGGCGCGAAGGCAGCCGATACAGCTTACGGGTTAGGTAACCCTAACGCACCCCCCTCCGCGGGCCGGGATCCCGGCCCGCTCGGGCGGGTGGCAGGATCGAGACATGCCAGATGTGCTCGATGCCACCCCCTACGACGCCCTGCTCCTGCTCTCGTTCGGCGGCCCCGAGGGCCCGGACGACGTGGTCCCGTTCCTGGAGAACGTGACGCGCGGACGGGGCATCCCCAAGGAACGGCTCAAGGAGGTGGGGCAGCACTACTTCCTCTTCGGCGGGGTCAGCCCGATCAACGAACAGAACCGCGCCCTGCTCGAAGCCCTCCGCAAGGACTTCGCCGAGCACGGGCTCGACCTGCCGGTGTACTGGGGCAACCGCAACTGGGCGCCGTACCTGACCGACACCCTGCGCGAGATGGCCGCCGACGGCCGCCGCCGCGTCCTCGTCCTCGCCACCAGCGCGTACGCCTCCTACTCGGGCTGCCGCCAGTACCGCGAGAACCTCGCGGAGGCCCTGGCCACGCTGGAGGCCGAGGGCGTGGAGCCGCCCGCCGTCGACAAGCTCCGGCACTACTTCAACCACCCCGGCTTCGTGCGGCCCATGGTCGACGGCGTCCTGAAGTCGCTCGCCGAGCTGCCCGAGGACGTACGGGAAGGCGCTCACCTCGCCTTCACCACGCACTCGATCCCGGACGCGGCCGCCGACACCTCCGGGCCTGTCGAGGGGCACGGCGACGGCGGCGCGTACGTCCGTCAGCACCTGGACGTCGCACGGCTCGTCGCCGACGCCGTGTGCGAGGAGACCGGCGTCGAGCACCCCTGGCGGCTGGTCTACCAGTCCCGCTCCGGAGCCCCCCACGTCCCGTGGCTCGAACCGGACATCTGCGACCACCTGGAGGAGCTGCACGGCGCCGGGGTCCCGGCCGCCGTGATGGTCCCCATCGGGTTCGTCTCGGACCACATGGAGGTCCTGTACGACCTCGACACGGAGGCCACCGCGAAGGCCGCCGAGCTGGGCCTGCCGGTGCGCCGCTCGGCGACCGTGGGCGCCGACCCGCGGTTCGCGGCGGCCGTCCGCGACCTCGTCCTGGAGCGCGCCGCCGCCGAGAGCGGCCGGCCGGTGACGCCCTGCGCCCTCGGCGCACTGGGCCCGAGCCACCAGCTGTGCCCGGTGGGCTGCTGCCCCGCCCGCTCCCCGCGCCCCGCCGCCGCGGGCGCCGACAGCCCCTACGCGTGAGGAACGCCGTGACCGACACCGCAGACGACCGCCTGGTCGCCGAGCTGCTGGAGCTGGCGCTGGAAGCAGCCCACCGCGCGGGCGACTTCCTGCACCACTCCCGCCCCGCCGACCTCGGGGTGGCCGCCACCAAGTCCAGCGCCGTCGACGTCGTCACCGAGATGGACATCGCCTCCGAGAAGCTCATCACCGGCCTGCTGGCCGACCGCAGGCCGGACGACGGCGTGCTCGGCGAGGAGGGCGCGAGCGTCGCGGGCACCAGCGGTGTCCAGTGGGTGATCGACCCGATCGACGGAACGGTCAACTACCTCTACGGACTGCCCAGTTGGGCCGTCTCGATCGCGGCCCGCAAGGACGGGGAGACCCTCGTCGGCGTCGTGCACGCACCCGTGCGGGGCGAGACGTACCGGGCCGCGCTGGGCGGGGGCACCTTCGTGAACGACCGCCCCGCGCGCGTGCGGCCCGCCCCCGCGTTCGGGCTGGCCCTGGTCGGCACCGGCTTCGGCTACCTCGCCGAGCGCCGGGCCCGGCAGGCGGAGGTCCTGCGGGAACTGGTCCCCGAGGTGCGGGACATCCGCCGCGGCGGCTCCGCCGCGATCGACCTGTGCGACGTGGCCACGGGCCGCCTCGACGCCTACTACGAGCGCGGGCTCAACCACTGGGACTACGCGGCGGGCGACCTGATCGCCCGCGAGGCGGGCGCCCTGACCGGTGGCCGCCCCGGAGAGCCCCTCTCGCCGGAGCTGACCGTCGCCGCCCCGCCCGGTCTCTTCGAGGCCCTCCAGGCCCGCCTGGAGGATCTCGGCGCTTGGCACGACTAGCGCGTCCCGCGCCGCCCCAGGGCCGGCGCGGGAGAGCGGAACGAAGCGGGGCCCCGGCACTGGATCGATGCCGGGGCCCCGCTCTCGTAGGAACCGATCAGACGTGCACGGCGCCGACCTCCACGCCGTGCTCGGCCGCCAGGCGGCGCAGGTCGTCCAGCTCTCCCTGCTCGACCTCCGCGAGGAAGTCGTCGCCTGTCTCGCGCGCCCGCGTCAGGTCGGACTCGGTCGCCTGTATGCGCTGAAGAAGTCCTGCGGTGAATGCGTCCATGCTGCGCCCCCTCGTCCTGGGTCGTGGGTCGGTGGCACGGGGGTGTGCCATTCGGAAGGGGCGATCACGTCTCCGGTGGGTGCCCAGCGCAGCCCGGCCGGGCGGCGACGGTGCCGGACACCCACGCCCACTCTGCGGAAGCGGTCGGAGAACCACCAGGTGGCGTGCCACAGGCAGAGCGTGATCGCGGGGTGTAAAGCCGTCCTCCCCCCGCTCCCTTCCGCGGAAACCTCAACCGCACGAGAAAATCCGGCATTCCCGGGCCCCTCAGCCGCCTTACAGCCGACTTATGGCCGAAAAGGGCAGGATGGATGCCTCAGCCCCCCTTCTCGGTTCGGATCGAGCGGGCGGGACCCCCGGAAACCCCCTCACGCGACGCCGTCACGGCGCTACGCGGGTGGACAGAGGAAGGACAAGCGACGTGCGCGTACTCGTCGTCGAGGACGAGCAGCTGCTCGCCGATGCGGTGGCCACCGGACTGCGCCGGGAGGCCATGGCCGTCGACGTCGTGTACGACGGCGCGGCCGCCCTGGAGCGCATCGGCGTCAACGACTACGACGTGGTGGTCCTCGACCGCGACCTCCCGCTCGTGCACGGCGACGACGTCTGCCGCAAGATCGTCGAGCTCGGCATGCCCACGCGCGTGCTGATGCTCACCGCGTCCGGCGACGTCAGCGACCGCGTGGAGGGGCTGGAGATCGGGGCCGACGACTACCTGCCCAAGCCCTTCGCCTTCAGCGAGCTCACCGCGCGCGTTCGGGCCCTCGGCCGCCGTACGAGCATGCCGCTGCCGCCCGTCCTGGAGCGCGCCGGCATCAAGCTGGACCCCAACCGCCGCGAGGTCTTCCGTGACGGCAAGGAGGTGCAGCTCGCGCCCAAGGAGTTCGCCGTCCTGGAGGTGCTGCTGCGCAGCGAGGGCGCAGTGGTCTCCGCCGAACAGCTCTTGGAGAAGGCCTGGGACGAGAACACGGACCCGTTCACCAACGTCGTCCGGGTGACCGTGATGACCCTGCGGCGCAAGCTCGGCGAGCCGCCCGTGATCGTCACCGTCCCCGGCTCGGGCTACCGGATCTGATCCCCGTGACCGCACCCGCGCCGCCGACGGCGCCCCCCAAGCCCACCTGGGACCCGCGGAAGCCGCAGGCGCCGTTCCCGTGGCTGCGGCCGACCATCCGCATACGGCTCACGCTGCTGTACGGCGGAATGTTCCTGATCGCCGGCATCCTGCTGCTGTCGATCATCTACCTGCTGGCCGCGCAGGCGCTGCACGAGGGCAGCGGCATGGACTTCAAGGTCACCGGCAGCAACCTCGAACTCGCCAGCGGCACCTGTCCGCAGCTGAGCGGCGCCGCCGGCATCGACGAACTGAACGCGATGCTCAAGGAGTGCACGGCCGTCCAGCGCCAGCACGCGCTCGACGGACTGCTCAGCCGCTCGCTGCTCGCCCTGCTCGGCCTCGCCGTGATCGCCTTCGCCTTCGGTTACGCCATGGCCGGGCGGGTCCTGTCGCCGCTCGGCCGGATCACCCGCACCGCGCGCGCGGTGGCCGGCTCCGACCTGTCCCGCCGCATCGAGCTGGACGGCCCCGACGACGAGCTCAAGGAGCTGGCCGACACCTTCGACGACATGCTGGAGCGGCTCCAGCGGGCGTTCACGGCCCAGCAGCGGTTCGTCGGCAACGCCTCGCACGAGCTGCGCACGCCCCTGGCGATCAACCGCACGCTCCTGGAGGTGCACTTGTCCGATCCGGGCGCACCCGTGGAGCTCCAGCAGCTCGGCAAGACCCTGCTCGCCACCAACGAGCGCAGCGAGCTGCTCGTGGAGGGGCTGCTGCTGCTCGCCCGCAGCGACAACCAGATCGTCGAGCGCAAGCCGGTGAACCTCGCGGAGGTCGCCCAGCAGGCCACCGACCAGGTGCGGGCCGAGGCCGAGGCGAAGGGCGTGGAGATCCGCGGGGAGCGCGCTCCGGCGGTCGTCCAGGGCAACGGCGTGCTGCTGGAGCGGATCGCCCTGAACCTGATCCAGAACGCCGTGCGGTACAACGTGCCCGAGGACGGCTGGGTCGAGGTCACCACCGAGGTCCAGCACGGCCGCGCGGTCCTCGTCGTGGCGAACACCGGCCCGGTGGTCCCGGCCTACGAGATCGACAACCTCTTCGAACCCTTCAGGCGGCTGCGTACGGAGCGCACGGGCAGCGACAAGGGCGTAGGCCTGGGTCTGTCCATCGCGCGCTCCGTGGCCCGCGCGCACGGCGGGCACATCTACGCGGAGCCGCGGGAGGGAGGTGGGCTCGTGATGCGGGTCACCCTGCCGATCTGAGACCATGTCGCCGACACACGACGATGTTCGCTTTGCGCGGAATTTTCGGGCCCCCCGTCCAGGAGGCCGCTGTGTGATCGATCACAAGGACGATTTTCTGGCCATATACTCTCCGTGATCATGTGCGCTGTCGGAAAGCCGGGAAAATCCGGGTTTTCGGGGGTCCTGATCACGGGAAGTACACGGTGAGACCGCTTTGAAGTGCGCCATTCGGACCGTGTACGGTCCCCATCGCCATCCAAGCCGATCACTCTTGAGGGGTCCGGTTGGGTGTCGATTGAGTAACAGACCTTGATGTGAGGCAAAATCTCCGCCTCGGGTCGGGCACAAGTCCGGCCTCTCACGCGTTACGTGCGCTGGAGACACCGCAGACACCCAGAGGGGGAGAGCGCGACATGGCAACGGATTACGACACCCCACGCAAGACCGACGACGACGTCGACTCGGACAGTCTTGAGGAACTGAAGGCCAGGAGGAACGACAAGTCGACCTCCGCGGTGGACGTCGACGAGTTCGAGGCCGCAGAAGGCCTGGAGCTTCCCGGCGCGGACCTCTCGAACGAAGAGCTGGCCGTCCGGGTCCTGCCGAAGCAGCAGGACGAGTTCACCTGCATGAGCTGCTTCCTGGTCCACCACCGCAGTCAGCTGGCCCGCGAGAAGAACGGTCAGCCGATCTGCCGCGACTGCGACTGAGGCAGGGTCGGCCGTGACTGGCTCGACCCCACCTTGGAAGCGCCGCTTCCGGAAATCGGAAGCGGACGACGGGCCGTTCGACGGCCCCGAAGGCGCGCGTGACGACGGGCGAGGCTCTTCCGAACCAGGATCAGCCTCGCTCGGAGCTGCGTCCGCCACAGGCGGACTGCCGACCCCCGTGGAGACCCCTGCGCCCGCCGCCAGGCGCCGCGCCGCGGTCCTCCGGGACGGCGTGAGGGAAGGCGTCCGCAAGGGCGGCAGCCGGGCCAGGGCGGGCCTGGCGTACCTCGCCGACCGCATCATCGACATCGCCCCACGCGTCCCCGTACGGGACCTCGACACGCTGCGCCGGCAGTTCCCGGGCCTCGGCCCCGAACAGCTCGCGGACAAACTCGTCGCGGGCGCCGCCGCCGCGACCTCCACCGTCGGGGCCGGCATCGGCGCCGCCGCCATGCTGCCCGTACCGCCCGCGATGCCCACCGAACTGGCGGCCGAGATCACCGGCGTCGCCGCCATCGAGCTGAAACTGATCGCCGAACTGCACGAGGTCTACGGCCTGAGACCGCCGGGGAACCTGAAGCAGCGCAGCACCGCCTACCTGAACTCCTGGTCCGGGGAGCGCGGGATCGAGGTGACCAAGCCGCTCACCGTCCAGACCGCCCTCGGCGGCCAGATGAAGCGCGAGCTGCGCCAGCAGATCATGAAGCGCATGGTCCGCGACCTGCCGAACCTGCTGCCGTTCATGGTGGGAGCCGCGGTCGGCGCGGTCATGAACCGCCGCGACACCAAACGCGTCGCCGGGCGCATCCGCAAGGACCTGCGCAAGGCCCAGGTGCCCTGGGACGCGCTGCCCGCCCTGCCCCCGCTCGAACAGCCCGCGGACCCGGTGCGCCCCGGGGAGATCCCCAGGGAACTGGGCGGCTGAGCCCTTTCGGGTGGATCGGCGGGTCCGGCGACCCGCCGGACGGGCGCCGGCCCGCGGAGCTACTTCGCCGTCGCCCGTGCCGCTTCCAGCGCCGCCGCGAGCCGCTCCGGCTCCCGCGTCGACAGGTACAGGTACGGCGTCGGGTCCTCGGGGTCGGTGACCTCCACGCGCAGGGCCCGCGGGATGTACGCCCGCAGCAGCATGAAGGCGCGGGTGTCGGCCTTGTAGGTGCGCCAGGCCCGGGTCTCCTCCGGGTCCAGGACCTCGGCCTCGCCGAGCGCCGCCACCGGGATCCGCGCGTCGCCCGCGACGAGCGAGTCGCCCACCACGCGGATGCGCACCGACCCGTACGAGCTCGCCACGATCGCCGAGACCGCGGTGCCGCCCACCAGCCCGCCGAGCAGCGGCAGGGTGCCGAACGGCAGCAGGATCAGCGCCATCGCCACCCCGACCATCAGGGAGATCAGCCACCAGCTGCGGGGCGCGGTGAGGCGTTCTTCGTACGGCGAGGCGGAAAGCTGCATGAAGCCAAGCTTGGCACGGTGTCGGCGGTGGGCCGACGCGCGGGTAAGGTCTGCGCCTGTGAGTGGTACTTCCGCAGCTCTGAGGCCCCCCGCCGACGCCGTCGCGCCGGTGCGGCACCCCGACGCCCCCGCCCCGGGCGTCCTTCTCGGCGCGCACTACGGACAGTGTTTCGGGTGCGGCGAGGGACAGGCCCACGGCCTCCACCTCGAAGCCCGTGCGGGCGAGGGAGTGCGGGTCACGGCGGAGTTCACCGTGCGCCCCGCGCACCAGGGCGCCCCGGGCCTCGCCCACGGCGGGATCCTGGCCACCGCCCTCGACGAGACGCTCGGTTCGCTGAACTGGCTGCTGCGCACCATCGCGGTGACCGGCCGGCTGGAGACCGACTTCGTGCGGCCCGTGCCCGTGGGCACGGTCCTCCACCTGGAGGCCGAGGCCACCGCCGTCGCCGGCCGCAAGATCTACTCGACCGCGACCGGGCGGATCGGCGGTCCTGACGGTCCCGTCGCCGTCCGCGCGGACGCCCTCTTCATCGAGGTGAAGGTCGACCACTTCATCGACAACGGACGGCCCGAGGAGATCCGGGCCGCCATGGACGACCCGGACCAGATCCGACGGACCCGTGCCTTCGAGGTGAACCCGTGAGCCGTGAGCCCCGTCCCGAGCTGGACGTGCGGATCCGCCGCCTGGACCCGGAGGTCCCGCTTCCCTCGTACGAGCATCCCGGTGACGCGGGCGCGGATCTGCGCACCACCGAGAGCCGCGAACTGAAGCCGGGCGAACGCGCGGTTCTCCCCACCGGAGTGTCTGTCGCGCTCCCGGAGGGGTACGCGGCTTTCGTGCACCCGCGTTCCGGCCTCGCCGCCCGCTGCGGTGTCGCCCTCGTGAATGCCCCGGGGACGGTGGATGCCGGGTACCGTGGGGAGATCAAGGTGATCGTGGTGAATCTCGACCCGCACGAGTCCGTGCGGTTCGAGCGCTTCGACCGGATTGCCCAACTGGTCGTCCAGCAGGTCGAGAAGGTCCGCTTCCACGAGGTCGCGGAGCTTCCCGACTCGGAGCGGGCCGCAGGGGGCTTCGGGTCCACCGGCGGTCATGCCGCCGTGGGCGGCGGGGCGGGTGGGAATCGATACGCTTCGGTCGTATCCGACCGGGAAGGACAGTGACGTGTTCGGACGTCGCAAGAAGGGCAGTGCCGCCGAGGACGCGGCGGGCGAGGCCGAGCAGGTCGTCGGCGCTGTCGACGCTGAGGCGGACGAGGCGGAGCGGGAGCGCGTGAGGCTGGAGCCGGAACCGCGTCCCGACGGGCCCTGGGACGACTCGGAGGTGCGTGACCCGGCCGAGGGCCGGGTGGACCTCGGTGGTCTCTTCGTGCCCGGAGTCGACGGCATGGAGCTGCGCGTCGAGGTCGCGGGCGACGCGATCGTCGCGGCCACCGTCGTCCTCAAGGACAGCGCCATCCAGCTGCAGGCCTTCGCCGCTCCCAAGCGCGAGGGCATCTGGGGCGAGGTCCGCGAGGAGATCGCCTCGGGCATCACGCAGCAGGGCGGTGTCATCGACGAGGTCGAGGGGCCGCTGGGCTGGGAGCTGCGGGCGCAGGTGCCGGTGCAGCTGCCCGACGGCACGGGTGGTTTCCAGGTGGTCAGGTTCGTCGGTGTGGACGGCCCCCGCTGGTTCCTGCGCGGAGTGATCTCCGGGCAGGGCGCGGTGCAGCCGCAGGCCGCGGGGCTGCTGGAGCAGATCTTCCGGGACACGGTGGTCGTCCGCGGCGAGGGCCCGATGGCCCCGCGTGACCCCATCGTCCTGAAGCTGCCGAACGACGCGCAGATGGTCCCCGAGGGTGTGCAGCAGGAGGACCAGGCCGGCTCCCGCTTCTCCGGGGGCATGGGTCAGCTCCAGCGCGGACCGGAGATCACCGAGGTGCGCTGACCACCGCGCACGCGCGGACGTGGATCGGGCCGTATCCCTGAGGGGATGCGGCCCTTTCTCATGTCCGGCCTCTTGACGGGCAGTTGGTCCATACCTAGGGTCCCGGCCATCACCTGCGTTCAAAGACGCGCTCATCGTTCACATACGAGAACGGATGGCCCCCCACATGCCCGAGACCCCCGCAACCCACCGGCGCAGACGGCGTCCGGCCCTGCTCGCCACCGTCGCCGCCGTGACCACCGCCCTGGTCGGCGGCTTCCTCGCCTGGCCCGCCGCACCCCGGGCCGAGGCCGCCCCGGCGGTCTTCGCCCACCCCGGAGTGACCGTCTCCAAGAGCCAGTTGGACTTCGCGCGCACCCAGGTCAACGCCGGAGCCCAGCCCTGGAAGGCCGCCTTCGACCAGATGATGGCGAGCAAGTACGCCTCCCTCTCGCGCACCCCCACGCCCCGCGCGACCGTGGAATGCGGCTCCTACTCCAACCCGAACTACGGCTGCACCGACGAGCGCGAGGACGCGATAGCCGCGTACACGGACGCCCTCGCCTGGTACATCACCCGGGACGAGCGGTACGCGCGCAAGTCCATCGAGCTGATGGACGCCTGGTCGGCCACCATCAGGGACCACACCAACAGCAACGCGCCCCTGCAGACCGGCTGGGCCGGCTCCTCCTGGCCCAGGGCCGCCGAGATCATCAAGTACACGTACACCGGGACCTGGGCGAACTCCGGCCGCTTCGCGACCATGCTCCGCGACGTCTACCTCCCCGAGATCATCAACGGCTCCAACTCCAACGGGAACTGGGAGCTGTCGATGATGGAGGCCGCCGTCGGCATCTCCGTCTTCCTGGAGGACCGCACCTCGTACGACAAGGCCATGGCCAAGTTCCGGACCCGCACCGCCGCCTACGTCTACCTCGCCTCCGACGGTTCCGTGCCGAAGACCGTCCCCAGCCAGAACCTCGACACCACCGCGAAGATCGTCAACTACTGGCAGGGGCAGTCCACCTTCGTCACCGGCCTCACCCAGGAGACCTGCCGCGACTTCACGCACACCGGGTACGGCATCTCCGCCATCTCGCACGTCGCCGAGACCAGCCGCATCCAGGGCACCGACCTCTACACCACGGACGTCGGCGAGCGGCTGCGGCAGGCCCTCGGCTTCCAGTCCCGGTACCAGCTCGGCGAGGCCGTCCCCGGCTGGCTGTGCGGCGGGTCCCTGCACCTGGGACTCGGGCCGGTCACCGAGGTCGGCTACAACGCCATGCACAACCGCCTGGGCCACGCGATGACCAACACCCAGGCGCTCACCCAGCAGAACCGCCCGGCGGGCAGCAACAACCTCTTCGTGGCGTGGGAGACGCTCACCCACGGGGACAACCCGAACTGACCGCGGACCCCGACGGCCGGGCCCCCGTGCGTCCGGCCGTCAGGGTTGCGTCAAGGTCGCCCCTCACCCGGCCCACCGGCGCCTCGGCCGGGATCATCGGCCGTATGGTCGACGCGGCGGACATCGCCGGCACGGGAAGACAATGAGGCCATGGGACGCGGCAAGTTTCGGATCTACCTCGGCGCGGCACCGGGCGTCGGCAAGACGTACGCGATGCTGTCCGAGGCGCACCGCCGGGCGGAGCGGGGCACCGACTGCGTCGTCGCCTTCGTCGAGCACCACGACCGGCCGCGCACCGAGGTCATGCTGCACGGCCTGGAGCAGGTCCCCCGCAAGGAGCTCGACCACCGGGGCTCCCGGTTCACCGAGATGGACGTGGACGCCGTACTGCGGCGCGCCCCCGCCGTCGCCCTCGTGGACGAACTGGCCCACACGAACGTCCCCGGCTCGCGCAACGTCAAGCGCTGGCAGGACGTCGAGGAACTGCTGGCCGCCGGCATCGACGTCGTCTCGACCGTCAACATCCAGCACCTGGAGTCCCTCGGCGACGTGGTCGAGTCGATCACCGGCGTACGGCAGCGCGAGACCGTCCCCGACGAGGTCGTACGCCACGCGGACCAGATCGAACTGGTCGACATGTCCCCGGAGGCACTGCGCCGCCGCATGGCGCACGGCAACGTCTACCGGCCGGAGAAGGTCGACGCCGCCCTCTCGAACTACTTCCGCCCCGGCAACCTGACCGCACTGCGCGAACTGGCGCTGCTGTGGGTCGCCGACCGCGTCGACGCCCGCCTGACGGAGTACCGCAACCAGCACCGGGTCTCCAGGATCTGGGGCTCCCGCGAACGCATCGTTGTCGGTCTGACCGGCGGCCCCGAGGGGCGCACGCTGATCCGCCGGGCCGCCCGCCTCGCGGAGAAGGGCGCAGGCGGCGAGGTACTGGCCGTCTACATCGCCCGCAGCGACGGGCTGACCAGTGCCTCACCCAAGGAGCTGGCCCTCCAGCGCACCCTCGTGGAAGACCTCGGCGGCACCTTCCACCACGTCGTCGGCGACGACGTGCCCGCCGCCCTGCTCGCTTTCGCCCGCGGCGCCAACGCCACCCAGATCGTGCTCGGCTCCTCCCGCCGCAAGGCCTGGCAGTACGCCTTCGGACCGGGCGTCGGCGCCACCGTCGCCCGCGAGTCGGGCCCCGACCTCGACGTGCACATCGTCACCCACGAGGAGGCCGCCCGGGGGCGCGGCCTTCCGGTCGCGCGGGGCGCACGGCTCGGCCGCTCCCGGATCATCTGGGGATGGCTGACCGGCCTGGCCGGACCGGCTCTCCTCGCGGTGGTGCTCACCCACACCGACACCGACCTCGGCATCGCGAACGACATGCTGCTGTTCCTGTCGCTCACCGTCACCGCCGCGCTGCTCGGCGGACTGCTCCCGGCGCTCGCGTCCGCCGCCTTCGGCTCGCTGCTGCTCAACTACTTCTTCGCCCCGCCGCTGCATCGCCTCACCGTCTCCGACCCCAAGAACATCCTGGCGATCGCCGTCTTCTTCGGCGTCGCCGTCGCGGTGGCCTCCGTCGTCGACCTCGCCGCCCGGCGGACCCACCAGGCGGCCCGGCTGCGCGCCGAGTCGGAGATACTCTCCTTCCTCGCCGGCAGCGTGCTGCGCGGCGAGACCAGCCTGGAGGCCCTGCTGGAGCGGGTCAGGGAGACCTTCGGGATGGAGTCGGCGGCGCTGTTGGAGCGTACGAGCGACGTCGACCCCTGGACCTGCGCCGGCAGCGCGGGCCCGCAGCCTCCCGGGCGGCCCGAGGACGCGGACGTGGACGTGCCCGTCAGCGCCCACCTGGCGCTCGCCCTCTCGGGACGGGTCCTGCCCGCCGAGGACCGGCGCGTCCTCGCCGCCTTCGCCGCCCAGGCCGCCGTCGTACTGGACCGCCGACGCCTGCAGTCCGAGGCCGACCGGGCCCGCACCCTCGCCGAGGGGAACCGCATCCGCACCGCCCTGCTCGCGGCCGTCAGCCACGACCTGCGCACACCGCTGGCCGGCA
The DNA here is from genome assembly GCF_042872045.1 of Streptomyces sp. NPDC005496. Classification (NCBI taxonomy): domain Bacteria; kingdom Bacillati; phylum Actinomycetota; class Actinomycetes; order Kitasatosporales; family Streptomycetaceae; genus Streptomyces; species Streptomyces sp. NPDC005496. The sequence goes on along the minus strand of NZ_JBIAJQ010000001.1, from coordinate 890,354 downwards.
TCAAGGCGTCCGTCTCGTCGCTGCGCTCCGACGAGGTCGAATGGTCCGAGCAGGACCGGGCCGAGCTGCTGGAGGGCATCGAGGACGGCGCCGACCGCCTCGACCACCTGGTGGGCAACCTCCTCGACATGTCCCGCCTCCAGACCGGCACCGTCACCGCGCTGATCCGCGAGGTCGACCTCGACGAGGTGGTGCCGATGGCCCTCGGCGGCGTCCCGGAGGACAGCGTGCGGCTGGAGATCCCGGAGACTCTGCCGATGGTCGCCGTCGACGCGGGACTCCTGGAGCGCTCGGTCGCCAACCTGGTCGAGAACGCCGTCAAGTACAGCCCTCCCGGCGAACCCGTACGGGTCTTCGCCAGCGCCCTCGCCGACCGCGTCGAGGTCCGGGTCGTGGACCGCGGCCCCGGCGTCCCGGACGAGGCCAAGGACCGCATCTTCGCGCCCTTCCAGCGCCACGGCGACGCCCCGCGCGGCACCGGGGTCGGGCTCGGCCTCGCGGTGGCCCGGGGGTTCGCCGAGGCCGTCGGCGGCGCCCTCCACGCCGAGGACACCCCGGGCGGCGGCCTCACCATGGTCCTCACCCTGCGCGCCGTGGACCGCCCGCCCGGCACGACCACCGACACGGACGAAAGGCGGGCCCCATGCGGCGCCTGAACGGGGCGGACGCCCGGACCCCCACGAGAGTGCTCGTGGTCGACGACGAACCGCAGATCACCCGCGCCCTCGTGATCAACCTGCGGGCCCGCAAGTACGAGGTGGAGGCGGCCCCCGACGGCGCCACCGCCCTCCGGCTCGCCGCCGCCCGGCCCCCGGACGTCGTCGTGCTCGACCTCGGACTGCCCGACATGGACGGCGTCGACGTGATCCGCGGGCTGCGCGGCTGGACCCGCGTGCCGATCCTGGTGCTCTCCGCCCGCCACTCCTCCGACGAGAAGGTCGAGGCCCTGGACGCGGGAGCGGACGACTACGTCACCAAGCCGTTCGGCATGGACGAGCTGCTGGCCCGGCTGCGCGCCGCCGTGCGCCGTGCGGAGCCCGTCGCGGACGACGAGCCCGACGTGATCGTCGAGACGGACGCCTTCACCGTCGACCTCGCCGCCAAGAAGGTCCGCCGCGAGGGCCACGACGTACGTCTCACCCCGACCGAGTGGCACCTGCTGGAGGTCCTGGTGCGCCACACGGGCCGCCTGGTCGGCCAGCGGCAGCTGCTCCAGGAGGTGTGGGGGCCGTCCTACGGGACCGAGACGAACTACCTGCGGGTCTACATGGCCCAGCTCCGCCGCAAGCTGGAGCCGGACCCCGCGCACCCGCGGCACTTCGTCACCGAACCCGGCATGGGCTACCGGTTCGAACGCTGACCTGCGCGGGTACGTAGCTGTCGGCACCCCCCGGTACGCTTTCGGTATGAGTGCTGTTCCTCGTTCCGAAAAGCCGGTGGGCCGGTTCCGGCGCATGCTCGACCGGCTCTCCACCTCCCAGGAGGACCTGGAGTCGGAGGAGCTGCGGGAGGACACCGACACCACCGGGTGCACGCGCATCGGTGACTGCCAGGACCGGCAGATCGTCACGGTTACTGGTACCTTGCGCACGGTCACGCTGCGGCCGCGGGCGGGAGTCCCGGCCCTGGAGGCCGAGCTGTTCGACGGCTCGGCCGCCCTGGACGTGGTGTGGCTCGGCAGGCGCTCCATCGTGGGCATAGAACCGGGCCGCAAACTCATCGCATCGGGCCGGGTCTCGATGAGCCGGGGCCGTAGGGTGCTGTTCAACCCGAAGTACGAACTCAGACCGCTCGGACGGGAGTAGCCGGTGACGTCGCTCGACAAGCCGACCCAAGACGCCCAGCAGGACTCCAGGGCGGTGACCGAGGCCGCGCTCTTCGAGGCCTTCGGCGGCGTGCGGGGCATGGTCGAGACGGTCCTGCCCGGACTCCTCTTCGTCACCATCTTCACGCTCACCAAGGACCTGCACTGGTCGGCGATCGCCGCCCTCGCGGTGTCCCTGCTGCTCGTCGTGGTGCGGCTGGTCACCAAGGACACCGTCAAGCACGCCTTCAGCGGCGTCTTCGGTGTCGCGTTCGGCGTGGTCTTCGCGATGATGACCGGCAATGCGAAGGACTTCTACCTGCCGGGCATGCTCTACACGCTGGGCCTGGCGCTGGCGTACATCGTCACCACCCTGTGCGGGGTCCCGCTGATCGGCCTGATCCTCGGCCCGGTCTTCAAGGAGAACCTCTCCTGGCGCACCCGCAACCCCGGCCGCAAGAAGGCGTACGCCAAGGCCAGCTGGGCCTGGGGGCTGATCCTGCTCGCCAAGTGCGCGGTGCTCTTCCCGCTGTACTGGTGGGCCGACACCACGCAGCTCGGCTGGGTCCTGGTCGCCCTGAAGATCCCGCCCTTCCTCCTCGCCGTCTGGCTCACCTGGGTCTTCCTGGCGAAGGCGCCCGCGCCGATCGACGTGTTCGCGGAGATGGAGGCCCAGGAGCGCGCGGAGCGCGCCGAGAAGGCCGCCACCCGATCCGCCGAGTAGCCGTCACCGGTACGACGGAGGGGGCGCCCGGACCAGGTCCGGGCGCCCCCTTCGTCGTACCGCCGTGCGTCAGCTCGTCGCTTCCTCGCGGCGCACCGACAGCAGGTCCTCCAGCTGCTCCTCGCGGGCCTGCGCCGCCACGAAGAGGAGTTCGTCGCCCGCCTCCAGGGAGTCCTCCCGGGAGGGGGTCAGGACACGGGTGCCCCGGATGATCGTGACCAGCGAGGTGTCCTCGGGCCACTCGACGTCACCGACCTGCGTGCCCGCCAGCGCCGACTCCGGCGGCAGCGTCAGCTCCACCAGGTTGGCGTCGCCGTGGCTGAAGCGCAGCAGCCGCACCAGGTCGCCGACGCTGACGGCCTCCTCGACGAGCGCCGACATCAGACGCGGGGTCGACACGGCGACGTCGACGCCCCAGGACTCGTTGAAGAGCCACTCGTTCTTCGGGTTGTTGACGCGGGCCACGACCCGCGGGACGCCGTACTCGGTCTTCGCGAGGAGGGAGACGACCAGGTTGACCTTGTCGTCGCCCGTGGCCGCGATGACCACGTTGCAGCGCTGGAGCGCCGCCTCGTCCAGGGAGGTGATCTCGCAGGCGTCGGCGAGCAGCCACTCCGCCTGCGGGACGCGCTCGACCGAGATGGCGGTCGGCGCCTTGTCGATCAGCAGGACCTCGTGACCGTTCTCCAGGAGCTCGCCCGCGATCGAGCGGCCCACGGCACCGGCACCGGCAATGGCGACCCTCATCAGTGACCGGCCTCCTCTTCAGGGCCCTCGGCGAACGCCGCCTCGACCTTCTCGACGTCGTCCGTGCGCATCATCACGTGCACCAGGTCACCTTCCTGCAGCACTGTCTGCGAGGACGGCAACATCGCCTCGCCGAGACGGGTCAGGAACGCGACGCGCACCCCGGTCTCGTCCTGGAGCCGGCTGATCTTGTGGCCCACCCAGGCGGCGGAGGCGTGCACCTCGGCGAGCTGCACCCCGCCCGTGGGGTCGCGCCACAGCGGTTCGGCGCCCGAGGGGAGCAGCCGGCGCAGCATCTGGTCGGCCGTCCAGCGGACGGTGGCGACGGTCGGGATGCCGAGGCGCTGGTAGACCTCGGCGCGGCGCGGGTCGTAGATACGGGCCGCGACGTTCTCGATGCCGAACATCTCGCGGGCCACCCGGGCGGCGATGATGTTCGAGTTGTCACCGCTGGAGACGGCGGCGAACGCGCCGGCCTCCTCGATGCCCGCTTCGCGCAGGGTGTCCTGATCGAAGCCGACCCCGGTGACACGGCGTCCGCCGAACCCGGAGCCCAGTCGTCGGAAGGCGGTGGGGTCCTGGTCGATCACGGCGACCGTGTGCCCCTGTTGCTCCAGGGTCTGGGCAAGAGCGGATCCCACTCTTCCGCAGCCCATGATGACGATGTGCACGACCGTCCTTCCGATGTCAATGGTCACGGCTCAGGTGGAACAGGGTCTCAGACCGCCGCCCAAGCTACACACGCGCGGTGCGCGCAGGGCACCCCTGTGCACGTCGCCTGCGGTTTTCCTCCTCAACGGCGGCTGATGCTGCGCACACTGACAAGAGTCAGGATTCCGAGGCCGACCAGTCCGGCGGCGGCGCCGATGAGCTCCGCGGTCGTGTGCATGGAACCTCCAGAAGCAGCAGTGGATGGGGTTTTGTCATATAGGCATGCGGATCTCGTCGACCACGGAATCCGCAGCGGGAACCCTCAGTGATTTCATTCGTAGGGCAGATGCAGGGTGGCGGGTGGGCGGCCGCCCGTTCGAACCCTTACGATCCTCTGCGTGTCCAAACTGACCGACGTGCCCAAACGGATCTTGATCGGGCGCGCACTGCGCAGTGACCGGCTCGGAGAGACTCTCCTGCCGAAGCGCATCGCACTCCCCGTCTTCGCCTCCGACCCGCTCTCCTCCGTGGCGTACGCACCCGGAGAAGTCCTCCTGGTCCTGTCCATCGCGGGTGTGTCGGCCTACCACTTCAGCCCGTGGATCGCGCTCGCGGTCGTCGTGCTCATGTTCACGGTCGTGGCGTCCTACCGCCAGAACGTGCACGCCTACCCCAGCGGCGGCGGCGACTACGAGGTCGCGAACACCAACCTCGGTCCCCGGGCGGGACTCACCGTCGCCAGCGCCCTGCTGGTCGACTACGTCCTCACCGTCGCCGTCTCCATCTCCTCCGGCATCGAGAACCTCGGCTCCGCCGTCCCCTTCGTCGTCGAGCACAAGGTTCTCTGCGCGGTCGCCGTCATCGTGCTGCTCACCCTGATGAACCTGCGCGGCGTGAAGGAGTCGGGCAAGCTCTTCGCGATCCCCACCTACGTCTTCGTCGCGGGCGTCTTCATCATGATCGCCTGGGGCGCGTTCCGCGGGCTCGTCCTCGACGACACCATGCGCGCGCCGACCGCCGACTACCACATCGTCGCCGAGCACCAGGGCATCGCCGGCTTCGCCCTCGTCTTCCTGCTGCTGCGCGCCTTCTCCTCCGGCTGTGCCGCGCTCACCGGTGTCGAGGCCATCTCCAACGGCGTCCCGGCCTTCCGCAAGCCCAAGTCCAAGAACGCGGCCAGCACCCTCGCCGCGATGGGCCTGCTCGCCGTCACCATGTTCTGCGGGATCATCGCGCTCGCCATGGTGACCAAGGTCCGCATGGCCGAGAACCCGGCCGACGACCTCCTGCACAACGGCGTCGCGGTCGGCGCCGACTACGTGCAGAACCCCGTGATCTCGCAGGTCGCCGAGGCCGTCTTCGGCAAGGGCAGCTTCCTGTTCATCGTGCTCGCCGCCGCCACCGCGCTGGTCCTCTTCCTCGCCGCGAACACCGCCTACAACGGCTTCCCGCTGCTCGGCTCGATCCTCGCCCAGGACCGCTACCTGCCGCGTCAGCTGCACACCCGCGGCGACCGCCTCGCCTTCTCCAACGGCATCGTGCTCCTCGCCGGCGCCGCCACCCTCCTGGTCGTCATCTACGGAGCCGACTCCACCCGGCTGATCCAGCTCTACATCGTCGGCGTCTTCGTCTCCTTCACGCTCAGCCAGACCGGCATGGTGCGGCACTGGAACCGCCACCTGGCCGCGGAACGCGACCAGAACAAGCGCCGCCACATGGTCCGCTCCCGCGCGATCAACGCCTTCGGCGCCTTCTTCACCGGCCTCGTCCTGGTCGTCGTCCTCGTCACCAAGTTCACCCACGGCGCCTGGGTCGCCCTGCTCGGCATGGTGATCTTCTACGCCACGATGAGCGCGATCCGTAAGCACTACGACCGGGTAGCCGAGGAGATCGCCGCCCCCGAGGGCCCCTCCGACGACAGCGTCCGCCCCTCCCGCGTCCACTCCGTCGTCCTGATCTCCAAGATCCACCGGCCGACGCTGCGCGCCCTCGCCTACGCGAAGCTGATGCGCTCCGACACCCTCGAGGCGCTCAGCGTCAACGTCGACCCCGCCGAGACCAAGACCCTCCGCGAGGAATGGGAACGGCGCGGCATCACCGTCCCGCTCAAGATCCTCGACTCGCCCTACCGCGAGATCACCCGGCCCGTCATCGAGTACGTGAAGGGCCTGCGCCGCGAGTCCCCGCGCGACGCGGTCTCCGTGATCATCCCCGAGTACGTGGTCGGCCACTGGTACGAGCACCTGCTGCACAACCAGAGCGCCCTGCGCCTCAAGGGCCGCCTGCTGTTCACCCCCGGCGTCATGGTGACCTCCGTGCCCTACCAGCTGGAGTCCTCCGAGGCCGCCAAGAAGCGCGCCCGCAGGCGCCAGGAGTGGAACGCGCCCGGCGCGGTGCGCCGCGGACCCGCCGAGGAGCGGCACAAGGAGTCCCACAAGGAGTCCCAGGGCCCCAAGACCTGAGACGGACCGAGCGGGCCGAACGGCTCGTGGTGAACGGCCGGGCGACGTCCACGTAGACTGGTGGGCTGTTGTCCGGCCGTCCCCCTTTTCGCATCTGGAGTCACCCCGCCATGCAGGCAGAACCGAAGAAGTCGTTGGTGGGGGAGGAGTACGAGGTCGAGATCGGCCCCGTCGCCCACGGCGGGCACTGCATCGCCCGTACGTCCGAGGGCCAGGTCCTCTTCGTCCGGCACGCGCTGCCCGGCGAGAAGGTCCGCGCCCGGGTGACCGAGGGCGAGGAGGGCGCACGCTTCCTGCGGGCGGACGCCGTCGAGGTCATCGACGCGTCCAAGGACCGCGTCGAGGCGCCCTGCCCCTACGCGGGCCCCGGACGCTGCGGCGGCTGCGACTGGCAGCACGCCAAGCCGGGCGCCCAGCGGCGGCTCAAGGGCGAGGTCGTCGCGGAGCAGCTGCAGCGCCTCGCGGGTCTCACGCCCGAGGAGGCCGGCTGGGACGGCACGGTGATGCCCGCCGAGGGCGACAAGCTGCCCCCCGGCGAGGTGCCCTCGTGGCGCACGCGCGTGCAGTACGCCGTGGACCCGGACGGCAACGCGGGGCTGCGCCGCCACCGCTCGCACGAGGTCGAGCCGATCGAGCACTGCATGATCGCCGCCGAGGGTGTGAGCGAGCTGGGCATCGAGCAGCGCGACTGGGCCGGGATGCAGTCCGTCGAGGCCATCGCCGCGACGGGGTCCCAGGACCGCATGGTGATCCTGGAGCCCCGCCCGGGCGCCCGGCTGCCCCTGGTCGAGCTCGACCGGCCGGTCTCGGTGATGCGCGTCGAGGAGCACGACGGCGGCATCCACCGCGTCCACGGCCGCGCGTTCGTCCGCGAGCGCGCCGACGACCGCACCTACCGGGTCGGCAGCGGCGGCTTCTGGCAGGTCCACCCGAAGGCCGCCGACACCCTGGTCAAGGCCGTCATGCAGGGCCTGCTGCCGCGCAAGGGCGACATGGCGCTCGACCTGTACTGCGGTGTCGGCCTCTTCGCGGGCGCGCTCGCCGACCGCCTCGGCGACAAGGGCGCGGTCCTCGGCATCGAGTCCGGCAAGCGCGCCGTCGAGGACGCCCGGCACAACCTCGCCGGGTTCGAGCGCGTGCGCGTCGAGCAGGGCAAGGTCGAGTCGGTCCTGCCGCGCACCGGCATCACCGAGGTCGACTTGATCGTCCTCGACCCGCCGCGCGCGGGCGCCGGCAAGAAGACGGTGGAGCACCTGGCGTCCCTGAGCGCCCGCCGCATCGCGTACGTCGCCTGCGACCCGGCGGCCCTGGCCCGCGACCTGGCGTACTTCCGCGACGGCGGCTACAAGGTGCGGACGCTGCGGGCGTTCGACCTGTTCCCGATGACGCATCACGTGGAGTGCGTGGCGATCCTGGAGCCTGCCTCGAAGGCCATCTGACCTGCGGGTTCTCCTTGGCGGTCGGGCGTGGCCGGTGGCCGGACAGGAGCCGGGGGCGCCGAAGCGCCGGACCGGCCCCGCGGGGAGGGGGCCGGTCCGGCGCTTCGGCGCGTCACCGCTCAGGGCGTCTGCCAGCTGTGCGGGGCGTGGAAGGCGTGGGGGCGCCAGGAGGTGGTGCCGGGGGTGGACGCCTGCGTGTCGACGCCGGCCCGGGCGGCACGGCTGAGCAGCAGGGCCGCGACGGCGGCCAGTTCCTCGTCCGTGGCCTGGCCCTTCTCGATGCGGATGGGGGGCGGGGGAGTGAGCATGGGACCTCCGTCACTGGGGGGGCGGCTGTGCCGTCACTGAGGGGGGTTGCCGTGCTTGCGGGCGGGGTGGTCGGCGTGCTTGGTGCGCAGCATCGCCAGTGAGCGGATGAGGACTTCGCGGGTGTCGGCGGGGTCGATGACGTCGTCGACCAGGCCCCGCTCGGCCGCGTAGTAGGGGTGCATCAGTTCCGCCTTGTACTCCTTGACCAGCTCGGCCCGCATGGCTTCGGGGTCCTCGGCCTCGGCGATCCGGCGGCGGAAGATGACGTTGGCCGCGCCCTCGGCGCCCATGACGGCGATCTCGTTGGTGGGCCAGGCGTAGGTGAGGTCGGCGCCGATGGACTGGCTGTCCATGACGATGTAGGCGCCGCCGTAGGCCTTGCGCAGGATCAGCGAGATCCGCGGCACCGTTGCGTTGCAGTATGCGTACAGCAGTTTGGCGCCGTGGCGGATGATGCCGCCGTGCTCCTGGTCGACGCCGGGCAGGAACCCGGGCACGTCCAGGAGGGTCACGATGGGGATGCTGAAGGCGTCGCACATCTGCACGAAGCGGGCGGCCTTCTCGCTGGCCTCGATGTCCAGGACACCGGCGGAGACCCGAGGCTGGTTGGCGACGACGCCCACCACCTGCCCGCCGAGACGGGCCAGCGCGCAGATGATGTTGCGCGCCCAGCGCTCGTGGACCTCCAGGTACTCGCCGTCGTCGACGAGCTCCTCGATGACCTCCGCCATGTCGTACGGCCGGTTGCCGTCCGCCGGGACCAGGTCGGCGAGAGTGTCGCAGCGACGGTCGTGCGGGTCGTCGCACGGCACCGCGGGCGGGTTCTCCCGGTTGTTCTGCGGGAGCATCGACAGCAGGTAGCGCACCTCGGCGATGCAGGTCTCCTCGTCGTCGTAGGCGAAGTGGCAGACGCCGCTGGTCTCGGCGTGCACGTCGGCGCCGCCGAGGCCGTTCTGGGTGATCTCCTCGCCGGTGACCGCCTTGACGACGTCCGGGCCGGTGATGAACATCTGCGAGGTCTCGCGGACCATGAACACGAAGTCCGTGAGGGCGGGGGAGTAGGCGGCACCTCCGGCGCAGGGGCCGAGCATCACCGAGATCTGCGGGATGACGCCGGAGGCCCGGGTGTTGCGCTGGAAGATGCCGCCGTACCCGGCGAGCGCGGTGACGCCCTCCTGGATGCGGGCGCCGGCGCCGTCGTTGAGGGAGACCAGCGGCGCCCCGGCCGCCATGGCCATGTCCATGATCTTGTGGATCTTGGTGGCGTGGGCCTCGCCCAGCGCGCCGCCGAAGATGCGGAAGTCATGGGCGTAGACGAAGACCGTACGGCCCTCCACCGTGCCCCAGCCGGTGATGACACCGTCCGTGTACGGCTTCTTGGCCTCCAGGCCGAACCCGGTCGCCCGGTGCCGGCGCAGCTGCTCGACCTCGCGGAACGAGCCCTCGTCCAACAGCAGGCCGATGCGCTCGCGCGCGGTCAGCTTGCCCTTGGCGTGCTGCGCCCGCGTCGCCTTCTCACTGGGGCCGGCCAGTACTTGGCGGCGTATCTCGGCCAGCTCCGCGACGTGGGACCTCATGTCTCCCCCTGGATGGGACGGGATGTCAGTTGCCGAGCCGGCGCAGGCCGTTCATCTGGAGCACGGCGAAGGCCGCGATGACGGCCGCCTGGAGCGGGGTCCACACCGTGCCGACGGTGTTCGGGTCCAGCCAGCCGAAGACCACGGCGGCCACGCTCGCGACCGCCCACAGCAGGTTCGCCTCGATGACCACCTTGGTGGCCGTGGTGGACGGCACCGGACGGGCGGCCAGCAGGGCGACCAGTGCGCCGTAGGCGGTGAGGAACACGCCGATGCCGCGGAGGAAGCCGGTGCCGAGGCCGAGCAGGTCTCCCACCGGACCGGCGGCGAACAGGTAGATGAGGCCGTTGCCGCCGGTCACGACGGCGTCGAGGCCGAGGAAGAGGCGTAACGGACGCGCGGCCTCCGCGCGCCCCCGGGTCGTCACGGCGCGGGCCGGCGACTGGCTCGTGGTCATGTGGTTCTCCAAAGGTCGGGGGGCGGTTTCCACTTCCGATCCGGATCGTTCCAGGCGGTGCTGACCAGCGGCTGACGTGCCGCTTACGCGGTGCGGGGGCCGGTGGCGTCAGGTGAGCTGGAGCAGGGGAGCGCGCACGTCACCGGACAGGGCCGGGTCGTGGGACAGGATGGCGCTCTCGACCTGCCGCAGCGCGGGGGAGGGCTCGATGCCGAGTTCGTCGGCGAGGTGGCGGCGCATACGGCGGAACACGTCCAGGGCGTCGGCCTGACGGCCCGCGCAGTACAGGGCGATCATCAGCTGCTCGCAGAAGCGTTCCCTGAGCGGGTGGCTCGTGTGGGTCTCGGCGAGTTCGGCCAGGACGGCGGCGTGCCGACCGAGCCGCAGCTCGGCGTCGAAGCGGAGCTCCATGGCCCGCATGCGGTACTCCTCGTAGCGGGCGCCGGCGAGCTGGCAGACGGTCCCGCCGGTGAAGCCGCCGAAGACCGGCCCCCGCCACATGGCCAGGGCCCGCCTCAGTAACCGGGCCGCCTCCTCCGGTGAGCCCGAGCCGAGGGTCTCGGCCTGGCGGACCGTCCCGACGAACTCGGCGGCGTCCAGTTCCCCCTCGTTGACCGTCAGGCGGTAGCCCGAGGGGTGGATGGTGACGCGCGAGGTGGTGCGGTCGGGCTCCAGGCCGCGCAGCTTGCGGCGCAGCCGGCTGACGTGGGCCTGCAGGGCGTTTGCCTGGTTGTCCGGGGCGCCCTCGCCCCACATCTCCTCGACCAGTGCCTCACCGGAGACCGACTGGCCCTCGCTGACCAGCAGCGTCTGGACCAGGGTCCGTTGCAGATCGCCGGAGATCTCGGCCGGTCCCGACGCGGTGCGGATCTGCAGTGCCCCGAGGATCGAGAACGTCAGCATGTTTCCCCCTTGGCGATCAGTGCGGCAGAGAGTGGTCGGGGGGCCGCCGGTCACGGCGGTCCACCTCTGCGGCCGAGGCCGCATGGCGGTCTCCCGGGCCCGTTTCCGTCCCGGGGTTTCCTCCCGACTCCATCCTGGCACAAAATAATTCCTTTGAGAAGGTATTTTTCTGCTGAACGAGTCCGAGTCCTGTCGGCAGGGGCGCTGAGCTGCGCGGTTGCCATACGGGAGAGGTCAACCGGAAGGGGTGATAGGTGCGAACGTGTTTGCGCCCCGGCGCACCGCCCAGTGCCGGGCGGTGCGCCGGGGCGCGGGTGTCCGTCGGCGCGGGGGTCACCGACGGTGTGCGGCACCGGGGCCGCGCGGGCCGGTGGGGCGGGGCCGCGGGAAGCCGGGCGCGTATACGACGAGCGGAGAGGGCAGGATTCGAACCTGCGTGGGCTTTTTGGGCCCGACCGTGAGATTGCTCTCTGGTCCCCGTTGAGCCGCTCCGG
>NZ_JBIAJQ010000001.1:654347-878689 GCF_042872045.1 Streptomyces sp. NPDC005496 | reverse complement strand
GGGCACCTCTCCTTGTGCGGCCGTTGGTGCGTGGCCGTTTTCGCGGAGAGGGCAGGATTCGAACCTGCGTGGGCTTTTTGGGCCCGACCGTGAGATTGCTCTCTGGTCCCCGATGAGCCGCTCCGGGCACCTCTCCTTGTGCGGCCGTTGGTGCGTGGCCGTTTTCGCGGAGAGGGCAGGATTCGAACCTGCGTGGGCTTTTTGGGCCCGACCGTGAGATCGCTCTCTGGTCCCCGATGAGCCGCTCCGGGCACCTCTCCTTGTGCCGGCTTCCGGTCTCCCGTGCCGTTCACGAGAACAACATTGGCAGGGAGGTCTGACAAAGCGCTGACGTCTCTCTGACTCGGTCGAAGAATTCCCTTCCGGTCTTTTCCCGCGCCTGCCCTCGATGCTCTACTCGGGACGACGGAAAACGCTCCCGAAAGGGGAAAACAATGACCGTGACCGCCATGGAGAACCCCGTTCTCAAGGCGATACGCACCCATACGTCAAGCGAGAACCCCAGTGCGTTCCTGGCCCTCAACAGCGGAAACGACGTCTTCACACTGCCCGGTGCCGACGGCGTCGTCGTGTACCGCCGCACGGGCCGGTTCGCCGTCCAGTTCGGCGGCCCCTTCGCCGCCCCCGACGACTACGACCCCCTCCTTGAGGCCTTCCGCCGGCACGTCCGCGAGGAGGGCCGCACCCTGGTCGGCATCCAGCTCCAGCGCGCCGACGCCGAGCACTACGCCCGCCGCGGCTTCACCGTCAACCAGGTCGGCGCCTCCTGGGCCGTCGGCCTGCGGGACTTCACGCTGCGCGGCACCCGCTTCATGCAACTGCGCAACAAGATCTCCCGGGCCCGCCGCAACGGCCTGGTCGTCCAGGAGGTCTCCGCCGACGACTGGCAGGACGCGATCGCCGCCATCGACCGGGCCTGGCTCGGCTCCAAGGGCGGTGCCCAGCAACTGGAGTTCCTGGTCGGCCAGATCGGCGGACCGGCCCAGGCACACCGCCGGCTGTTCACCGGCACCATCGACGGCAACCCCGTGGCGTACATCTCCTACTCGCCGGTGTACGGCGGCCGGGCCGGCTGGATGCACGATCTGAGCCGGCGCGTCCCGGACGGCTCCCCGGGACTGATGGAGGCCATCAACGCGACCGCCGTCGAGGTGTTCCGGTCGGAGGGCGTCGAGTGGCTGCACTTCGGCTTCACCCCGTTCACCGGGCTCGACGCCGACCACGAGATCGACGGCCACAGCCCGGCGTTCCAGTGGCTGATGCACGCCCTGTGGGCCGAGGGGGCCGCGCTGTACCCGGCGCAGACCCAGCTGTCGTACAAGCAGAAGTGGGCTCCGGACGTGGTCATCCCGGAGTACGTCGCCTTCGACGGCCCGCAGGCCTCTCTGGCGTCCTTCGCCCACGTCTTCCGTGCCTGCAAGGCGTTCTGACGATCCGTCATCCAGCAGGCCTGCAGTGGGGAGCTCCGTCCGACCGTGCCCGCGGCGGGGCGCGGCGTCGCGGGTGACCCTCCCCGCACCGCCCTCACGCACCACCCGTCTTCCGGAACAGGAGAACCAGCGATGAGTGACAACGGACCCGACACCAGCACCGAAGTCCTCCAGCACACCGTGGTCGAGCGGCTGATGGCCGTCATCGGCGCGCCCGACGACGAGGACGTGGCGCGCGACGCGGACGCCGCCGTCCTGGCGCTCGACGAACGGTTGCGCGCCGAGTCCGCCGCCTGACGGCCCCCGCCGATCAGACCGGCATCAGTGGCACATCAGCGCGGGGCAGCACGCTGGACACGTGTTCGTCCGGTGGTCCTTTGGCGGAGTACCGCAGTGTGCTCCGGCGTTCCCGGACCGCCGGGCGGGCACGCCGCGCGTTCCCGACCGCCCGCGGGAGCACGGCCGACTCGCGGCGCCCGCAGGTCCGCGGGGCAGCGGCGCCGCCGCCCGAACCGGGCACTTCTCCCAAGGAGAGCAACGCATGCAGCGTCCGCACACACAAGAAGCCGGGGTAGCCGCCGCCTCCGCGGCCGGCCCGCGCACCGGCGCCTCGGCGACGTTCGCCGAGCTACTCAAACGCGTCAAAGCGGAAGGTCTCCTCGACCTCGACCCGCGCTACTACGTGGGCCGTCTCGCGCTCAACACCACCCTGCTGCTGATCGGATTCGCCGCGTTCTTCGCCCTGGGCGACTCCTGGTGGCAGCTCCTGACGGCCCTGTGGATGGGGCTGTGCGGCGGCCAGTCGGCGTTCATGTGGCACGACGCCGGACACAAGGCCATGTTCCGCAGCAAGAAGGCCGCCTCCGCCGTCGGCTACATCCACGCCAACCTCGTCAACGGGGTCAGCTACGGCTGGTGGGTCAACCACCACAACCGGCACCACAGCAACCCCAACCACCTCGACAAGGACCCGGACATCGGCCGGCGCACCGTCATCTTCGACGTCAAGCAGTACCCCAGCCGGCGGGGCACGCAGAAGTTCGTCGTGCGCCACCAGAGCGTGCTGTTCTTCGTGCTGCTCGTCCTGGAGGGCTTCAAGATGCTCCGGACGGCCGTGGTGTCCATCGCGCAGGGCAAGACCAAGCGGCCCGTGCTGGAGTCGTTCCTGATCGTGCTGCGCGCCGCGGTCTACTGCGCCCTGGTCTTCACGGTGCTCTCGCCGGTCCTCGCCGTCGCGTTCATCCTCGTGCAGCACGCCGCCCTGGGCGTCTACTTCGGCATGATCTTCGCCCCGAACCACAAGGGCATGGACGTCCGCGACGGCGAGGAGGAGACCCTGGACTGGCTGGAGCGCCAGGTCCTCACCTCCCGCAACATCCGCCCGAACCCGGTGGTCGACTTCCTCTACGGCGGCCTCAACTACCAGGTCGAGCACCATCTGTTCCCGGCCATGCCGCAGAAGCACCTGGCGCGCGCCCGGGAACTGACCCGCGCCTACTGCGCCGAGCGCGGGGTGCCGTACCACGAGGTCGGCTTCTGGGCGTCCTACCGGGAGGTCGCCTCCTTCCTGCACGAGGTCAGTGAGCCGGTGCGGGCCGGGACCGTGGAGGAGGAGATCAGGCGCCGGGCGACCCAGGCGGCCTGACCGGCCCGCGCCCTCGGTCACCGCCGGTCCGGGCCCCCCCCACGCTCCGGTCCCGCACCGCCCCCGCACCCCCACTTGTCCACAGCCCCGGCCCCCGGGCCGCACGCCCGGGCCCGCCGTCGGCCCGGGCGGTTCCCTCACCGGAGTCCCTGAGAACCAGGAGTCCAAGGAGAGCCTCCCCATGTCCCAGACCACCACGGTGGCGGGCGGTGTCACCGCTCCCGCCGCGATCGGGGTCCGCCTGGACCGCATGCCGATCACCCCGATGCACCGAAGACTCACCATGGTCATCGGCATCGGTCTGCTCTTCGACACGTTCGAGAACAACCTCTCGGGCACCATCGCCAAAGTGCTCCAGAGCGACTTCGCCTTCGGGGCGACCGAGCTCAAACTCGTCCTGGCCTCGGTGTTCATCGGCCAGTTCATCGGCTCGCTGGTGCTCGGCCGGATCGCCGACCGGTTCGGCCGGCGCCGGGCCTTCCTGATCAACCTCGCCATCTACTCGGGCTTCTCCCTGCTGGGCGCCTTCTCGCCGAACGCCGCCTGGCTGATCGTCACCCGCTTCATGGCCGGCATCGGCATCGGTGCCGAACAGGTGCTGTCCGACTGCTATCTGGCCGACGTGCTGCCCGCCAAGCGGCGCGGCCGGTACATCGCCTCGGCCTACACCGTCGCTTTCTGCGGGGTGCCCGCCGTCGGCTTCGCCGCGCTGTGGCTGGTGCCCCTGTCCCCACTGGGCATCGCCGGCTGGCGCTGGCTGTTCGTGATCGGGGCGCTGGGCTCCGCCGTGGTGTGGGTGCTGCGCCGCCGGCTGATCGAGTCGCCGAGGTGGCTGGCCGCCCAGGGCCGCACGGAGGAGGCCGAGCTGCTGGTGGCCGAGATGGAGAAGCAGGCCCACCCGGACCGTCCCGCGACGGTGCGCCCGGTGGCCGTGGACACCGCCGGACCGGTGGAACCGGCCGCGGTGCGCCACCGTGTGCGCGACGTGTTCGGCCGCGGCATGCGGCGCCGCACGGTGGTGCTGTGGATCTTCTGCGTGCTGTCCGTGGTCGGCTACTACGGTTTCGGCACGCTGGCGCCCCAGATCGTGGCGGCCAAGGGCTACGGCCTCGTCGCGGGCATCGGCTTCACCGCGCTGTCCTTCCTGGGCTACCCGGTCGGTTCCGCGCTGGCCCTGCCGATCGTCGACCGGTTCGAGCGCCGGACGCTGGTCGCCGCCTCCGCGGCGGCGATGATGGTCGCCGGCCTCGGTTTCGCCTACGCCGGATCCCCCGCGCTCATCGTGGCGTTCGGCTTCGTCTACACCCTGTGCAGCAACGTCTTCTCCAGCGTCTCGCACGTCTATCTCTCCGAGCAGTATCCGACCGCGATCCGCGCCACCGCGTCCGGCGCCGCCTACTCGCTGTCCAAACTCAGCGCTGCCGCACTGCCGTTCGTCCTGCTGCCGGTCCTGGACGCGCACGGCCCCGGTGCCCTGTTCGGGGTCATCGCCGCGGCGATGGCGGCCCTGGCGGCGACCGTCCTGCTGCTGGGCGAGCGCACCACCGGGGCCCCGGTCGACGGCGTCCCCGGCCACCCGACCACCCCCGTGACGAAGAGGAGCTGACGATGGCCTACGTCATCGCCCTGCCCTGTGTCGACGTCAAGGACCGCTCCTGCGTCGACGAATGCCCCGTGGACTGCATCTACGAGGGCCGCCGGGCCCTGTACATCCACCCCGACGAATGCGTCGACTGCGGCGCCTGCGAACCCGTCTGCCCCGTCGAGGCGATCTGCTTCGAGGACGACGTGCCCGCCGAGTGGGGCGACCACACCGCCTCCAACGCCGACTTCTTCGCCGCCTTGGGCTCGCCCGGCGGCGCCGCCGCACTCGGCGCCCTCGGCCACGACTCCCCGCTGGTGCGGGCCCTGCCCGAGGCGGTGACCCGGGCATGAGCGGACTCCTCGCCGGCAAGCGGATCCTGGTGACCGGGGTCGTCACGGACGCGTCCATCGCCTTCCACACGGCCCGCATCGCCCAGGAGGAGGGTGCCGAGGTCATCCTCACCGGCTTCGGGCGCCTCTCCCTGATCGAGCGCGTCGCCGGACGGCTGCCGAAGCCGGCCCCGGTGCTCGAACTCGACGTCACCGACCAGCGGCAACTGGACGGCCTCGGCGACCGGATCCGCGAGCACACCGACACCCTGGACGGACTGGTGCACTCCATCGCCTACGGGCCGCGGGGCGCCTTCTCCTTCCTGGACGGCGACTGGAACGACGTGTCGACCGCCGTGCACGTGTCGGCGTACTCCCTGAAGTCGCTGACCACGGCCTGCCTGCCGCTGATGGAGCGGCGCGGTGGCTCGGTGGTCGGGCTGACCTTCGACGCCGCGGTCGCCTGGCCGCGCTACGACTGGATGGGCGTCGCGAAGGCCGCCCTGGAGTCGACCAGCCGCTACCTCGCCCGGGACCTGGGCGGCCGCGGCGTCCGCTGCAACCTCGTCGCGGCGGGACCGCTGCGCTCCATGGCGGCCAAGTCCATCCCCGGGTTCGCCGACCTCGCCGGGGTCTGGGAGCACCGGGCCCCGGCGGGCTGGGACCCCACCGACCCGGACCCGGCGGCCCGCGGGGTCGTCGCCCTGCTCTCGGACTTCTTCCCGCGCACCACGGGGGAGATCGTGCACGTCGACGGAGGGGTGCACATGATGGGCGTCTGAGCCCCGGGACGGGCGCGGCGAAAGGGGGCGGGAGCGGGTCACGGACCCGGCTCCCGCCCCTTCCGCGGTGGCGCCCCCGGCGCCTACGCGGTGTCCCCGCCCGGCAGGATCCGGCGGAAGCCGGTGTACGGGACGAGGGCCTCGGGCAGTACCACCGAGCCGTCCTCCCGCACGCCCTGCTCCAGCAGCGCGGCGACCGTGCGGCCGATCGGCAGCGCCGAGCCGTTCAGCGTGACCGCCGGAGTCCTGCTCCCGTCGGGCCGCTTGACGCGGATGTCCGCGCGACGCGCCTGGAAGGTGCCGCAGTCGGAGACCGACGAGATCTCCCGGTAGGAGCCGCTGCCCGGCAGCCACACCTCGACGTCGTAGGTCATCCGGGCGGAGAACCCGAGGTCGCCGGCCGGCAGCAGCACCACGCGGTGCGCCAGTTCCAGGCGCTTCAGGCACTCCTCCGCGTGACTCACCATGAGTTCGAGCTGCTTCGGGGCGTCCTCGGGGGCGCAGACGCGCACCAGCTCCACCTTCTCGAACTGGTGCAGCCGCAGGATGCCGCGGGTGTCCCGGCCGTACGCCCCGGCCTCCGCACGGAAGCACGGCGTGCAGGCGGTGAAGGCCAGCGGCAGCGAGCGGGAGTCCAGGAGCCGGCCGGCCACCAGGTTGGTCAGCGGGACCTCTGCGGTGGGGATCAGGAACAGTTCCCGCCCACCGACCTGGGTGCGGAACAGGTCGTCCTCGAACTTGGGCAGCTGCCCGGTCCCGGTCATGGTGTCGCGGTCGACCAGGAACGGCACCGACTGCTCGGTGTAGCCGTGCTCGCGGGTGTGCAGGTCGAGGAGGAAGTCGCGCAGGGCCCGCTCCAGTCGTGCTCCGGCCCCGCGGACGACGGCGAAGCGGGCACCGGACAGCCGGGCCGCGGCCGGGCCGTCGAGGATGCCGAGGGACTCCCCGATGTCGGCGTGGTGGCGGGCGCCGTCCGCCGGACGCGGAGCGGGACCGCCCCGGCGTATCTCCACGGCCTCCTTCTCCGAGTCGCCGTCCGGGACCGCGTCCAGGGGGATGTTGGGGACGGAGAGCACCAGCTCGGTCAGGTGTGCCGCGGCCGTGCGGGCGGCGGCCTCGGCCCGCTGCACCTCGGCCCGCAGCGCCCGGGCGGACGCCTTCTCCTCCTCGGTCGGTGGGCCGGAGCGGCGGGCCCTGGACGTGCGGTTCAGCTCGGTGCGCAGCCGGGTCACCTCCGCCTGCGCGCCGTTGCGCTCGCGCAGGGCGTCGGCCAGCGCGGCCGGGTCGAGGTCGTGGCGGCGGCGGGCCAGCCGCCGTACGGCCTGCGGCCCGTCCTTCAGCAGTTCTTGGGGATCGTGCACGGTGGACTCCTGACGTGGGGCGGGATGGGGTGGCCCGCGGGCGGGCGGGGTGGCGCCGTGCGGCCGGGTGCCGCACGGGAACAGCCGCCCGGCGGAGGTGCTCCGCGGGCGGCTGCCGGTGCGTGGCCGCGCCGTTCAGGCCGGGGCGATGGCCAGTGCCGTGTTCTGGCCGCCGAAGCCCAGGGAGTTGCTCAGGGCGAGATCGATGGGCATGTAGGTGGCGGCCTGCGCGAGTTTGATGTCGATCCTGGAGTCGGGCATGACGAGGTTGGCGGTGGGGGGCACGAGTTCGTGCTCGACGCTCAGCACGGTGAAGGCGGCCTCGACCGCCCCGGCCGCGCCGAGCAGGTGTCCGGTGACTCCCTTCGTGGATGTGACCAGCGGGTCCCCGCGCAGCGTCCGGCCGATCATGCGGGCTTCCGCCAGGTCGTTCAGCGGTGTCGACGTGCCGTGGGCGTTGACGTGCTGGACGTCGTCCGGGTCCGCGCCCGCGTCGGCCAGCGCGGCTCGGACGGCGGCCTCGATGCCCGCGCCGTCGGGGTGCGGCGACGTCATGTGGTGGGCGTCGGCGGTGGCGCCGTAGCCGATGATCCGGCCGTGCACATGGGCGCCGCGGGCGCGGGCGTCCGCCACCCGTTCCATGACGAGGATGCCGGCGCCCTCCCCGGCGACGAAGCCGTCCCGGTCGGCGTCGAACGGCCGGGACGCGGAGGCCGGGTCGTCGTGCCGTCTCGACAGCGCCCCCATCTGGGCGAAGCCGGCCATGACCAGTGGGGTGACCATGGCCTCGCTGCCGCCCGCGAGGACGATGTCGCAACGGCCGAGGGCGAGCAGGTCCCGGGCCGTGCCGATGGCGGTCGCGCCCGAGGCGCAGGCGGTGGCCACCACCAGGTTGGGCCCGGTCGCCCCGAACTCGATGGCCGTCTGCCCGGCCAGCATGTTCGGCAGCTGCATGGGCAGCAGCAGCGGCGAGACCCGGTCGGCGCCCTGCTCGCGCAGCACGTGGTGCTGTTCCTCGACGGTTCCCGGGCCGCCGTCTGCGCAGCCCAGCACCACACCCACCCGCGCCCCGTCCCAGCTCTGCGGATCCAGGCCCGCGTCGGCCACCGCCTCGTGCGCGGCGACCAGCGCGAACTGGACGAACCGGTCCAGGCGGTGGGCCCGCCGTGCGCTCAGCAGGAGCTCGGGGTCGAAGTCGGGCACCCGGCAGGAGATACGTACGGGGTTATCCGTCAGCAGCGGATCGAGGGCGGCGGCCGGCCTGCCGTCGCAGACCGCCGCCCAGCTCGGCCCGACCCCGATACCACCCGGGGTGACCAGGCCGAGCCCGGTGACGGCGATGTCCATGCCGGCCATCAGACCTTCGCACTCCGCTCCTCCATCAGCCGGACCATGTCGGCCACGGTCTCCGCCTCGAGCAGGTCGTCGTCGCTGACGTCCAGGCCCAGCTCGGACTTCAGCAGCAGCGACAGCTCCACCACGGCCAGCGAGTCCAGCTCGATGTCCTCGCGGGTGGCCTCCGGGGTGATGGCCTCGGGAGACACCTTGAGCTTGTTGGACAGGATTTCCTTGAGCTGCTCCAGCATGTCGGTTCCTTTCGACAGTTCTCTCGAAGGCGCAAGCGCCCGTTCTCCGCTGTGTCGGACAGCGCTTGTGGGAGGGGCCGGCCCGGGCCCCCGTGTGTGACGGAACGTCAGATGGTCTGCACCTCGGGCCAGACCAGCGTGGTCGCGCCCCATGACAGCCCGCCGCCGAACGCGGTCAGCAGCAGCCGGTGCCCGGCGGTGAGCCGTCCGTCCGCCGCGCTCTCGGCCAGCAGCAGCGGCAGGGAGGCGGCGCCGGTGTTGCCGACCTGCGCGATGTTGCTCAGCCGCCGTTCGCCGGGGATGCCGAGCCGCTCCGAGACCGCATCCAGGATGCGGGCGTTGGCCTGGTGCGCGGCGAACCGGTCGACGTCGCACGGCTGCCAGCCGGCCCGCTCGGCCGCCTCGGTGGAGGTGGCGGTCATCCGCTCCACCGCGTGTCGGTAGGTGTCGCGGCCCACCATCTGGAAGAAGCGGTCCTCCGGAGCGGGCTCCCGGCCAGACGACCGCTGCCGCGACCCTCCGGCCGGCACCTCGATCAGATGGCTCAGCCCGCCGTCGCTGCCCAGCACGAGCGGGCCGACCGCGCCCGGCTCCTCGGGGGAGCCGGCCCGCAGCAGCACCGCGCCCGCGCCGTCCGCGAAGATCACCGCCGTGGTGCGGTCCTCGGGGTTGATGATCGTCGTGAACGCGTCCGCGGCGATCAGCAGCACCCGGTCCGTCACTCCGGCGGCGATCAGGCCCGCCGAGCTGGCCAGGCCGTACAGGAAGCCGGAGCAGACGGCGGCCACGTCGAAGGCGGGCACCTCGCCGAGTCCGAGCCGCGCCGCGACCTGCGGCGCGGTGGCCGGGCACGGCTGGTCCGGGGTGGTGGTGGCCAGCACCACCGCGCCCGCCCGTTCGTCTCCCGCCGACTTCAAGGCCCGCAGGCCCGCCTCGACCGCCAGGTCGCTGGTCGCCGTGCCCGGGGCGACCACACGGCGCCGGGCGATCCCGGTGCGCGAGCGGATCCAGTCGTCCGAGGTGTCCAGCCGCCGGGCCAGGTCCTCGTTGGTGACCACGTCGGGCGGGACGTACGACCCGATCCCGCAGACCACGGCGGCCCGTCCGGTGCTCACGCGCCCGGTCCCGGACTGCTGAGGACCTCCAGGGGCAGACCCATGTAGGCCATCCGAGCCTCGGCCATCTCGTCGGTCCACCGCTCGGCCATGTCGTAGCGCTGCTCGGGAGTGGTGTCGAGCATCCGCACGCCGGGCCAGATCTCGTAGTCGCCGATCCGGTCGGCGTGCCGGAGCATGCCCTCCTGGAACAGCTCCTCGCGGTGGATCACGAACTCCCGGTCGGGGATCTCGTCCCACAGCCGCACGCCGGCCCGCAGGATCTCCAGCAGGCGCGGACGGTACTCGGGGTGCGCGGCCACGTGGTCGCGCAGGATGGTGCTGGCCACCGTCAGATGGCGGATCTCGTCGATCGCGGTGCCGCGGGAGATCTCGCCGGTGGCCGGGGACAGGGGAGTCCACTTGCGTTCGCTCAGCTCGGCGGCCGGCGCCAGCACGCCCTCGATGACGATGGCGAACACGGCGACACCGCCGGGGAAGTCGGCCTGGTCCCGGACGATGTCGAGGGTGAAGTCGACCACCGGGTCCAGCACCCGGGCGCGGTAGTCCCGGGCCATCTCGTCGATGCTCTTCAGGAGCGTGTCGGCCGGGATGCCGAGCTCCACCAGGTGGTTGCGGAACACCCGGGCGTGCCGTGCCTCGTCGAGCAGCTGGGTGGCGTAGAACTCCATTTCGGGGATGCCGGGAGCGATCGACACGTAGTGGCCGAGCAGCCGGGTGGCCAGC
This sequence comes from Streptomyces sp. NPDC005496, assembly GCF_042872045.1. NCBI lineage: Bacteria > Bacillati > Actinomycetota > Actinomycetes > Kitasatosporales > Streptomycetaceae > Streptomyces > Streptomyces sp. NPDC005496. Next base: position 868,130 of record NZ_JBIAJQ010000001.1, on the reverse strand, counting down.
TCCTCGGACAGCCCACGCAGACCGAACTCCAGCACCAGAGCCTCGCGCAGCGGGCCCGGCTCCTTCAGGAAGTCCGGGACGATCGCGTCGTCGTGGTGGCCGGTCACGCCGCGGTCGCGCAGCGTGCCCTGGGCCACCGAGGTGATCCAGTAGGCGAGGTCGCACTCCTCGGGGCCGAGGGTGAGTTCCTTCGCCCCGTCCAGCAGACCGGGCGCCTTGTCCCAGTCCGCCTCGGGGGCCACGAATACCTTGGACTGCGTCATGACGCGGCGGCCTCCTTCACCGGATGCAGGGTGCCGGCGTGCAGGTGGCCGGCGTAGCTCAGCAGGGGGAGCCCTTCGTCCGCCCTGGCGCGCACGACATGGCCGAGCAGCAGCTCGCTGTCGCCCGCGGCGTGGGCGGAGTGGAAGCGGCAGGTGTAGTGGGCGAGCGCGCCCGCGATGAGCGGGGCCTGCGCGTACGGGTCCGCCGTCCAGGGCAGGCCCGCGAACTGGGCGCTGCCGTCGGGGCGCCCGCTGTCGGCGAACCGGCGGGCCACCTCCGCCTGGTCACCCCCCAGCACGTTGATCGCGAACCGGCCCTCGGCGGCGGCCCGCCGCGCGAAGGACGACCCGGCCCGCAGCACGACGCCGACGAGGAGCGGCTCGCGCGAGACCAGGGTGACGGTGCTCGCGGTGGTGCCGTGCATCCGGCTCTCCGGCCCGGTGGTCAGCACCGACACGGGGGACGCCAGGTGGTAGAGCGCCCGGCGCCGTTCGGCCGGGTCCTGGCGGACGGGCCGGCGTGTGCGCGGGCCGGTCGCGGTCGCGGTGCTCATCGCAGCGCCTCCGCCTGCCGGACCGCGGACTCTCCGGCCGCGGCGGCCTGAGCGGGGGCCTCCTGCGCCGCGGCGGCGTCCGCCCGCGGCGCAGGCACCGGCTTGCGGACCGGGACGTGCCCGACCGGCACCGGGTCCGTCACATGCCCGACCGGCTTGGGGTGCGGCAGGCCCAGGTCGTCCAGGAGCCTCAGGTAGCCGGGCTGGCGGACCGGCTCGAAGGGCAGCGCGAAGGACTTCATGAAGTTGCCGAACAGCCCGCGGTCGCCGAAGAGGTGGAAGGGCAGCACCAGCAGCGCCCACTCCGGCTTCACCAGCCAGCACCACAGCGCGGCCACGGCGGCCTGGGTGATGAGGCTGTGCATCACGTTGTACAGGACGTAGTACGCCTTGTGGATCGGCCGGCCGCCACTGCGCCGGAACGCGATCGCGCCCGGTATGTAGCCGATCAGGTCGATGTAGAGGAAGAGGGCGATGGCCGGCAGCCAGCGGATCTCGCCGAAGTGGGCGATCATCAGGCCGGTGGTGACGGCGAAGCCCACCAGGTACTCGGCGCGGTGCAGCGAGTACGTGCGCGGTGTCTCGAACGGGTTTGCCTGGTCCATGGTCAGCAGCTCCCTGATGCGCTAGGCGCCGAGCGCGGCGGACGGGGTGAGTTCGATGCCGCCGCCGATGCGCACGGCGGGGAAGAGACCGGTCAGCGCCCAGGCCACGGTCTCCTTGATGACCCGCTCGGCGATCGGGTCGAGGATGCCCTCCAGACTCGGGATGCCGAAGTCGAAGTCGGCGTCGAAGCGGACCGCGACGTCGTCGCCGTCCTGAGTCACCGACCAGGTCCCCGAGAAGGAGTCGAAGTCCCCGTCGGACTGCTCGAAGCGGATCTCGCCCTGCTCCGGCAGCACGGTGTCGTCCTCGGTCCAGCGCAGCAGGCCGCTGCGGAAGTGCAGCTCCCAGCTGGAGGAGGCGGCGGGGTCGGGGTAGGCGGCGTGCACCGTGGTCGCGTTGACATGGGGCGCCAGGTCCGGGTACCGCTCCCAGCGCCGTACGGCGTGCAGGACCGACTCGGCCTGCTCCCCGGGTATCAGGGCATCGAGTTCGACGTGCCTCACGATCAGTTACCGCCTTCCGGCATCTTGGCCGCGCCCCGTACGAGGTCGCGGGTGGCCAGGTCGAAGGAGTTGAGGAGGAAGTCCACGTCGGTGTCGCCGAGCACGGCGGGCGGGGTGAACCGCACCACCGAGCTGCCGTTCATCGAATGGTTGGCGACCACGCCGTGGTTGAACAGTTCGATCAGCAGCTCGCCGGCCAGCCCGGCCTCGACGAGCTCGACGCCGATCAGCAGGCCCCGGCCGCGCACGTCCACCACGAGGTCGGGGATGTTGCGGCGCGCGATCTCGGTGATCGCCGGCAGCAGCCGGGCGCCGAGGTCCAGCGCCCTGGTGACCAGGCGCTCCTCCTTCACGGCCCGGATGGCGCCCTGGACCGCGGCCATCAGCACCGGCTGGCCGGAGAACGTGGCGGTGTGGACGTAGGGGTCCTTGTCGAAGGGACGGAAGGCCTTGCGGGTGGCGACGGCCGCCGAGACCGGCATCACCCCGCCGCCGAGCGCCTTGCCGGCGAGCAGGACGTCCGGGAGGACGCCTTCGATGTCGGCGCCCCACCACTCGCCGAGCCGGCCGAAGCCGGACTGCACCTCGTCGAGGATCAGGAAGCCGTCGTACTCACGCACCAGCGCCTCGACGCGCTTGAGGTAGCCCTTCGGCGGGATGATCACGCCGCCCTCGCCCTGGACCGGTTCGAGGATGACGCACACCTCGCCCGGGTGGGCGGCGAGTTCGGCCTCCAGGGCGTCGGCGTCACCGAAGGGCAGGTGCAGGAAGTCGGGCACCAGCGGGCGAAACGGCCGCTGGTAGACCTCCTTGGCGGTGGCCGACAGCGCACCGAGGGTCTTGCCGTGGTAGCCGCCGCGCATGGAGACCGTGCGCTTGAAGCCGCCCGCGCGGGCCAGCTTCAGGCCGGTCTCCACCGCCTCGGCCCCCGACAGCGCGAAGTGCACCCTGTCCAGGCCGGGCGGCAGCACCGAGACCAGTGCCTCGGCCGCGCGGGCCACGGTGGGCTCCAGCAGGATGCGGGTCGCGGTGGGGTGCGTGCGCAGCTGGCGCTCCACCTCCTCCATCACGATCGGGTGGCGGGCGCCCATGAGGAATACGCCGTAGCCACCGGCGTTGAGGAAGCGCTCACCGTCGCTGGTGGTGAGCCAGGCGCCCTCGGACGCCACCTCCATGTGGCTGCCGAACAGCTCGGCCAGCGTGGCCCGGCCCTTGCTCAGATGCGCGCGGTACAGGCCGAGGACCTCTGCCTCGGCGTCGGCGGACGAAGCCGCCGGGGATTCCTGTATGACGGTCACGTGTGGCTCACTCCAAGGGATCGTGGGGTCGTGCGGACAGGCCCTAGGCGAGGACCAGCTCGCCGCCGTCGAACCAGCGCAGCAGCGGCTCGGCGGCGGCGGCGCGCGACGGCGGGTGGAAGGCGAGGGCCCGCAGCGCCGCCGCGGCCTGTGCCGGACCGGAGCCGCTGATGAAGTCCATGCCGCCCAGCAGCTCCAGGGCGCGGGAGGCGATGTCGGGCAGGGCGTTCTGCACGGCGTACCGGGCCACCAGTACGCGGGCCACCGACTCCTCGTCACCGGGCTCCGGGCCTGTCGCCCGCGCGACGTTCTCCAGCAGCGCGACCGCCGCCTCCATGTCCACGGCGAGGGAGGCCCGCTCGGCCGCACTGCCGCGCTCGCGCTCCAGCACCTGCTCCACCAGCGCCAGCGCACCGCCCGCGTACCCGGCGGAGATCAGCAGCTCGAACCAGACGAACCCGGCCGACTGGAGGTCGTCGAGGCGGTGCGGGTCGTCGGCGCCGGCCCGCACGACCATGCCGGCGGGCACGAACACGTCCTCCAGTCGCACCTCTTCGCTCTCCGCGCCCGCCAGCAGGTCGTTACCCCAGTACGGGTGCACGGTCAGGCCGGACGCGTCGGCCGGCACCAGGGCGAGCGCCAGCTCCGGCTCGCCGTCGTCGCCGTGGATGGCGACGCTCGCCGTGAGCAGGCTCATCGAACGGGACAGGCTGCACGGCTTCTTGGCGCCGGTGAGCAGGAATCCGTCGCGCACCGGGCGGGCGGTCACGGCCGGCTTGAGGATGTTCTGCGCCGTCCGGCCCTCGGCCCAGCCGGACGCCATCACCTGCTGGTCGGGCACGATCCGGCGCAGCAGGGCCGTCTGCTCGTCGGTCAGCCGGCCCTCCTTCACGGCCAGCGAGTACAGCATGGCGATGGTGAAGTGGTGCATCGAAACGGCCGCCACCAGCGACGGGGACACGGCGCCCAGGGCCAGCTGGACCCGCAGCGCGTCCAGGGCGTCGGCGCCGTGGCCCCCGTACTCCTCGGGGATCAGCAGACCGACCCCGCCGTGGATGCGGAACAGGTCGATCACGGGGCTGCCCGGCCGTTCTCGGTCGGTGTACGGGATCTGGTCCAGCTCCTTGAGCAGACCGGGGTGGAAGCGCTCGCAGACGGAGCGGGCGAGGTCGAGGGAACGCAACGGAAGCCTCCAGCGGTAACGGCGGGGTTCAGGGGTGGATGGCGGTCAGGCGCCGAACACCGCGTCGTACGGGCTGACGCCGCGGGCGATGCTGACGCCCTGCACGTGGGAGGTCTTGAGCATCGGGTAGTTGGCCTCGCCGAAGGCGCCGCCGGTGCGGCCGGTGCCGCCGTGGCTGGGCAGGTAGGGCAGGAAGCCGATGTGGGAGTCGTTGACCTTCAGCAGGCCGCCGTTGACGACCCGCCGCACGAAGGTCTCGATGACGTGGTCGGAACGCGACCACAGGGAGTTGCGCAGTCCGTAGTCGTTGCTGTTGACGAAGCGCAGGAACGCCTCCAGGAGGGTGTCGTCGTCCTCCCGCTCGGGGACCACGATCGGCACCAGCGGGAAGAACGTCTCCTCGCGCACCACGTCGTAGGTGCGCGCCCGGTCCAGGCCGTCCACGCGCACCACCGTCGGCTGGAGGAAGACCCCCGTCTCCGAGGGCGTGCCGTCCACTTCGGTGCGGTGGCCGCCGGTGACCAGCTCGGCGCCGTTGTCCAGCGCCTGCCGCAGCAGCCGGAAGAACCGCTCGCTGCGCCGCACCGGCGACAGCAGCACGTCCTCCTCCTCGGGCAGGCCCGGCCGGATGCCCTTGACCTGCTCCTTGACCTCGGCGATCAGGCTGTCCGCGACGTCCGGGTGCACCAGCACGTAGTTGGGCACCATGCAGATCTGGCCGGAGCCGTAGAAGGCCTCGGTGATGGCCTCGGCCGCCCACTTGACGTCGGCGTCCTTCCACACGACGATGCCGTCGTTGCCCGCCAGTTCGAGGATCGGCTTCTTGCCGTGCGCCACGCACTGCTGCTCGAAGCGCAGGCCCTCCTGGCTGCCGCCGATGTAGAAGATGTCGTCGATCAGCGGGTCCGCGATCCAGCGGTCCATGGTCTGCTTGGGGTTGCTGCACACCGCGTTGAGCACCCCGGCCGGCGCGTCCATCTCCTCCAGCAGCGGCGCCACCACGTCCCGCAGGAGCCACATGGTGCTCAGCGCGATGCTGCGCGGTGCCCGCACCACCACCGCGTTGCCGGCCATCAGCGCCAGCACGCACAGGGCGGCGCTCGGCAGGGGCGCGTTCTGCGGCGGGTTGAAGGCCACCACACCGTCGGGCTGGCGGTGCAGCACCAGCGTGCGGCCGGCGTACTCCTTCTCCACCCGCATCTGCTTGGTGTACCAGCGCAGGGAGCCCGGGGAGTAGATCTGAAGCAGGCAGCTCAGCTCCCAGCGGGCCAGCTTGACCGGGTGGGATTCGGCGACCAGCATGCGCAGGAACTCGTCCTGGTGCTTGATGAGTTCCTCGCGGAACCGGGTGCCCAGGCGCATCCGCCGCTCCAGCGGCACGGCCGCCCAGTCGGATGCGGCGGCGGCCGCGGCCTGCGTGGCCAGGTCGATGGACGCGTCGTCCGCGACCGCGCAGCGCCCGACGACGTACGGGTGCCTGGCCGCCTCCGACTCCGGGTCCTGCTCCAGGGCGCGCTTCAGGCTCACGCTGGTGAACACGTCTTCCAGCAGGGACCGGCCGCTGACGGTGTACACCCACCCGTCACCCGCGACGTCCTTGCCCGCGATGTATAGGTCGTAGCTCTTGATATCGGAAGGTGCCTCGGCACTCTCCTCCTGCGCGGCTTCGCGAAGCATCTTCAGCCTTTCACCTGTGGCGAGCGGATTTTTCGAAGCAGTGCGAGCGTGGCAGTGGAATCTGACCCGGCGCTGACAGGGAGCTGATTCAGCCAAGCCGGCCCGGCCGTCCGTCAGTGGGGCGTCAGCCTGCGTTGCTTGCATGACTGCATGCCACCCGTCGACAGCACCGTTCAGCGCCTGCGTGATCTGCCGCGCGCCGAACTCGCCGAAGAAATCGAGTCGATCGTCCTGAAGAAATTCAAGGCGGTTCTCCTCATGGACGAATCCGAGGATCTCCCGCTCGACATCAGCTATTTCGATCTCGGACTCACCTCACTGCGGCTGACCGAGATACGGCAGAGCCTGGAGCGGCTCCTTGATCTCTCCATCAATGTCAGCGTGCTCTTCAACGAGCCGACGGTCGCCCATCTGGTGGACCACTTGACCCAGGCCGTCCAGGACAGTTTTTCTCAGGAAAGCTAAGGAGCCCCTCCATGCCGCGTGCGGAATCCCAGCAGCCGCCCGAGCCGGTCGCGATCGTCGGAATCGGTCTGCGATTCCCCGGCGGCAGCACCTCGCCCGACGAGTTCGACGCCTTCCTGCGGGAGGGGCGCAGCGGGATCGGCCCGATCCCGCAGGACCGGTGGGACGTGGCCGCGTTCACCCCCGAGACCCCCGAGGACAAGGGGAAGATCCACACCACCGCGGGGGGCTTCCTCGACCGCGTGGACCTCTTCGACGCCGCCTTCTTCAACATCTCCCCGAAGGAGGCCCGGTACATGGACCCCCAGCAGCGCCTGCTGCTGGAGACCGCCTGGCAGGCCCTGGAGCACGCCAACATCGACCCGGCCCCGCTGCGCCGCGGCAACGGCGGTGTCTACGTCGGCGCCAGCTCCATCGACTACGCGCTGGAGCTGGAGTCCCTGCCGTACGAGGAGATGGACGGCCACCTGGCCTCCGGCATCACGATGTTCCCGCTGTCCGGCCGGCTGTCGTACTTCCTGGGGTGGCGCGGACCCAGCATGAGCGTCGACACCGCCTGCTCGTCCTCCCTGGTCGCACTGCACCTGGCGGTGCAGGCCCTGCGCTCCGGCGAGACCGACATCGCGCTGTGCGGCGGCGTCAACGCCCTGCACCACCCGCGCATCCCGGTGATGTTCTCCAACGCGCAGATGCTCGCCCCGGACGGGCAGTGCAAGACCTTCGACGAGTCGGCCGACGGCTACGCGCGCGCCGAGGGCTGCGGCGTCCTGGTCCTCAAGCTGCTCTCCGACGCCGAGCGTGACGGCGACCGGGTGCTCGCCCTGGTGCGCGGCACCGCCGTCGGCCAGGACGGCGACAGCGCCGGACTGACCGTGCCCAACGGCCCCGCGCAGGAGAAGGTGATCCGCGCCGCGCTGGCCACCGCCCGCCTCACCCCCGAGGACATCCAGTACGTGGAGGCGCACGGCACCGGCACCCCGCTCGGCGACCCGATCGAGTTCGGCGCCATCGGGGACGTGTTCGCCGAGTCGCACACCGCCGACAACCCCGTGCTCACCGCGTCGGTGAAGACCAACCTGGGCCACATGGAGCCGGCCTCCGGCATCGTCGGCGTCATCAAGACGGTGCTGCAGCTGCGCTCCGGCACCATCTACCCGCACCTGAACCTCACCACCCCGTCCGGGCGCATCCCCTGGGACCTCTACCCGCTGCGCGTGCCGACCGCCTGCGAGCCGTGGCGGGCCGAGGTGCGCCGCGCGGTCGTGAACAGCTTCGGCTTCGCCGGCACCATCGGCGCGGTGGTCCTGGAGCAGGCACCGGAGGCGAGCCCCGCGCCGCAGCCCTCCGGCACGCCCGCCGCCCCGCTGTTCACCCTCTCCGCCAAGAGTTCCGCCGCCCTGCGCGAGCAGGCCGCGAACCACCGGCGGCTGCTCGACGAGCGGCCCGACCTCCCTCTCGACGCCCTCTGCCACACCGCCAACGTCGCCCGCACCCACCACCCCTACCGCGTCGCCGCCCCGGTCGCCGACCGCGCCGCCCTGGCCCGGCTCCTGGACCAGGCGGCCGGCCAGGACCACGAGGGCCCCAGCGGCATCCGCAAGACGGCCTTCATGTTCACCGGCCAGGGCTCCCAGTACGCCGGCATGGGCGCCGCCCTCTACGAGGCCCTCCCGGAGTTCCGCTCCCACGTCGACGCGTGCGACCGGCTGTTCGCGGAGCACCTGGACCGCTCCGTGCGCGACCTGCTGCTCGGCACCGCAGAAGACCCCGAGGCGATCGACCGCACCGAGTACACCCAGCCCGCCCTGTTCACCCTCGAATACGCCCTCGCCCGGCAGTGGATGGCCTGGGGCGTGCGCCCCAACGTGCTCGTCGGGCACAGCATCGGCGAGGTCGTCGCCGCCGCGGTCGCCGGCCTGTTCGGCCTCCCCGACGCCGTGCGGCTGGTCGCCGCGCGGGCCCGGCTGATGCAGGCGGTGCGCGCCGAGGGCGGCATGGCCGCGGTCGCCGCCCCCGCCGAGGACGTCGAGCCGCTCCTGGAGAGCCGCCCCGACCTCGCCCTGGCCGCGGTCAACGCCCCCGACCAGTGCGTCGTCTCCGGCGCCCTCCCCGCCCTGGACGAGGTCTGCGGCATCCTCAAGGAGCGCGGCGTGCGCGTCGACCGGCTCGCGGTCTCGCACGCCTTCCACTCCCCGCAGATGGCCGAGGTCTACGACGACTTCCGCGCCGCACTCGACGGCATCGAGTTCCACGAACCGGCCATCAGCCTGATCTCCAACGTGACCGGACGGCTCGCCCGGTTCCGCGACATCGCCACCCCCGACTACTGGGTGCGGCACATCGGCGAACCCGTGCGCTTCCTGGACGGCATCCGCGCGGTGGCCCGGCGCGGCCGGCACGCCATGATCGAGATCGGCCCGCAGGCCGCGCTGACCGCGCTCGCCCGGCGCGGCGTCGCCGCCGAGGACCACCTGTGGCTGGCCAGCCTGCGCCGCCGGGACCGGACGGCCACCACCACCCTGACCGCACTCGCCGAGTACTACGCCGCCGGACTCACCGTCTCCTGGCCCGGCTACCACGCCGGGCACACCGTGCCGGCCAAGGCGGACCTGCCCACCTACGCCTTCCAGCGCAAGCGCTACTGGCTGCCGGCCGCCGGACCCCGCCGCGCCGCCGCGGGCGGCACCGCCCGCCACCCGCTGCTCGGCACCGAGGAGCGCTTCGCCTCGGGGGTACGGGAGTTCACCGCGGAGTTCACCGCCGAGGACCTCGGCCCGCTCGCCGACCTCGCCGACGGCGGACGCACCACCCTGCCCGCCGGCGCCTACGTCGACCTGCTGTTCGCGGTCCAGGACGCGGTCCGGGGCCACACCCGGTCCGCCGTGCGCGACCTCCGGCTGCTCGCGCCGCTCGACGTTCCCGCCGAGACCAGGACCACCCTGACCACCCGCTGGCGGCCGCTGCCGGGCGGGGGCGCCGAGGTGGCGGTGTTCACGGTCGTCGGCGGGGAGGAGGACGTGCACGCCACGGCGGTCATCGCCGCCGAGCCCGAACCGGTGGTCCCCGTCTCCGAACTGGCCGAACTGGACGCGGGCCTCGCCCCCGCCGGAACGCAGATCGACGACGAGGACATCTACACCGACCTCGCCTCCGTCGGCCGCCCGCACGGCCCCCGGATGCGGCTGCTGCTGCGCGCCGCCCGGCACGCCGACGGCCTCGTCGTCGGGGAGCTGACCGGCCGGAACGCCTCCGCGGTCGAACACGTGCCGGCGGAGCTCGTGGAGGCCGCCGTCCAGGCGTGCGTCGTCCTCGACCCCGAGGGCCCGGTGTTCGTGCCCCACGCCGTCGCCTCGGTCCGCCACTTCCGCAAGCCCCGCGGCGAGGAGCTGCGCGTCCTCGCCCGGGTGCACGGCGACCAGGACCGCCGCACCGCCGACGTGCTGCTCCTGGAGAACGGCGAGCCGGTCGCCGAACTGCTCGGCGTCCGGCTGGCCCGCCCCGAGGGCAGCACCGGCCGCCGCCGGTTCCTGCACCGCCCCGAGTGGGTCCGCCGCGCCCTGCCCGCACCGCGGACCACCGCCCCCGCCCGACACGTCGTCCTGCTCGATCCGTCGCCCGCCCGCGCCGCCGACCTCGCCGGACGGCCCGGCCTGAAGGTCACCCGGGGCGCCGACCTCACCGAACTCAAGGCGGCCCTGGAGGACCCCACCGTCACCGACGTCTGCCGCGTCTGGCGGCAGCTCCCGCAGGCCATGTCCGCCGACCGGCTGCGCGCCGAGTGCGAGGAGAACTACCGCGAGCTGCTCGCCCTGATCTCCGCGCTGGACGCCACGGGCACCCCCCGGCCGCCCCGCCTGTGGCTGGTGACCGAGGGAGCCCAGTGGCTGCCCGGCGACCCGGCCGGCGACGGCGGACACCTGGCCGCCGCCACGCTCTGGGGCTTCGGCCGGGTGCTGCTCACCGAGTACCCCCAGTACCGGGCCACCCTGGTCGACGTCGCCCCCGGCAGCGGCCTGAGCCCGCTGCTGGAGGAGTGGCACGCCGAACCGCCCGGCGAGTACCAGGTCGCCCACCGTCCGGGCCGCCGCTACGTCCGCCGGCTCCTCTCCGGCGACGCGCCGCTCGCCTGGTCCGGCGGCTTCGAACTGCGCGCCCCCGACTCGGGCGACCTGTCCGACCTCGCGCTGGTCGCCGCCACGGACGTGCCCCCGGGGGCCGACGAGGTCCAGATCCGCGTCCGGTCGGTCGGCCTGACCGCCGACGACGCCCGCACCGCCCTGGACACGGGCCGCGCGGAGCGCGAGGAACTGCTCGGCGCGGAGGAGGAGCCCCCGCCGCTGCTCGGCACCGCGGCCACCGGCACGGTCCTGGCCGCGGCCGAGGGCACCGGGTTCGCGCCGGGCGACGACGTCCTCGTACGCCACGACGGCACGTTCCGCTCCACACTCACCGTCCCCGCGGCGGCCGTGGTGCACGCCCGGCCCGCCGAAGAGGACGACGGCGCCCGGCACTTCCGCCTCGACGAGACCGGCGAGGCGCTGCGGACGGCCCTGTCGGACCCCTCGGGACAGTCCTGGGTGACCCTCCCGGACGCCTCCGAGGCGGAGTCCGCCGCCCCCGCCGAGGAGGTCCCGGCCGCCCTGCGCCCGGACCGCACCTACCTCGTCACCGGCGGTCTGGGCGGCCTCGGGCTGGTCACCGCCCGGAAGCTGATCACCCTCGGCGCCCGCCACCTGACGCTGGTCAGCCGCAGCGGACGGCCCACCGAGGAGGCCGTCCCCGTCCTCGCCGACCTTGCCGAGGACGCCGAACTCGACCTGGTCCGGGCGGACATCGGCCGCGCCGAGGACGTGCGGCAGCTGGTACGGCACCTCGCGGCCGGCCCGCACCCGGTGGGCGGGATCGTGCACGCCGCGGGCGCCTACGACAAGAAGCTCATCGCCGAGCTGACCTGGGAGGCCATCGACGCCCAGCTGGAGGCCAAGGCGTACGGCGGCTGGCTGTTGCACGAGGCCGCCCAGTCCTCCTTCCCGGAGCTGGACTTCTTCGTCACCTACTCCTCGATCGCCTCGGTCCTCGGCGGCGCCACTCAGGGCCACTACGCCGCGGCCAGCGCCGCCCTCGACGCCCTCGCCGAGTGGCGCGGCCGGCGGGGCGTGCCCGGCCTGTCGGTGAACTGGGGCGCCTGGGCACGGGTCGGCATGTCGGCCCGCCTGGAGGAGCACCTCAGCCAGGAGATCGAGCGCAGCGGCGTGCGCTTCTTCTCCCCGACCCGCGCCCTGGACACCCTGGCCAGGCTCTGGGGGCGCCCCCGCACCCAGCGGGTGGTCGGCGAGTTCGACTGGGACCGCTACGTCGCGGGCAGCGTCACCGGCGACCTGTTCTACGACCGCCTCGCCCGCAACGCCTCCGACGACGACTCAGGCCTCGACCTCACCGCGCTCGCCGCCCTCCCACCGGCCGAGCGGACCGCCGCCGTGACCGGGGTCGTCCGCGAGAAGGTCGCCGCCGTCCTGCACCTGGAGGAGGGCGACGAACTGAACCCGAACACCGAGTTCGTCTCCCTGGGCCTGGACTCGCTGATGGCCCAGCAGGTCAAGGCCGCCCTGGAGCAGGCGTTCCGGCTGCCCCTGTCGGCCTCGCTCACCCACGACCACCCGACCGTGCGGCAGCTGGCCCAGTTCCTCTGCGGGCAGCTCGAGCCGGCTCCGGCCGCCTGACACGCCCAAGGACGGATCATGACTGACACACCCAGCGGCATACCGAGCGAGCGCTGGACGCTCACCCACTCCTCACGGGCCCACGCCGGCAGCCGGCCGGACCACCCGGCCATCATCTGCGAGGGCCGCGTCACCACCTACGGCAAGCTGCACCGCGACAGCAGCCGTGCCGCGCACGCCCTGCGCGCCGGTGGCGCGCGGCGCGGCGACCGGGTCGCCTACCTGGGCCGCGAGTCGGAGAACTACTACGTGGTCATGCTCGCCTGCGCCAAGGCGGGCACGGTCCTGGTGCCGGTCAACTGGCGGCTCACCCCGACCGAGGTGGACCACATCCTGCGCGACTCCGGCGCCACCCTGATCTTCGTCGACGACGAGTTCTGGGACACCGTCGCCGCGGTGCGCAACCAACTGCCCGGTCTGCGGCGGGTGATCCGCGTCGACGGCACGGACGCCGACGGCGAACCGGCCCGCGGCGCGGGCCTGCCCGCCTGGGCCGCCGACCAGCCCGACTCCGAGCCGGTGCCGGGCACCGGCCCCGACGACGCCGTGGTGCAGATCTACACCAGCGGCACCACCGGACTGCCCAAGGGCGCCGTCCTCGCCCACCGCAGCTTCTTCACCCTGCCGCACGCGATGCGCGAGCACGGCGTCTCCTGGATCGACTGGCTGCCCGACGACGTCAGCCTCATCTCGCTGCCGGGTTTCGGCGTCGCGGGCATCGGCTGGTTCCTGCACACCTTCAACGCCGGCGGCACCAGCGTGATCATGCCGCAGTTCGACCCGCAGGAAGCGGTCCGGCTGATCCGCACCCACAAGGTCACCACCACCTTCGCGGCCCCCGCCATGCTCCAGATGATGGCCGCCGAACGCGGCGCGGGACCGGAGGCGTTCACCTCCCTGCGCAAGATCGCCTACGGCGCGGCGCCCATGTCCGAGACCCTGCTCAAGCAGTGCCTGGAGACCTACGGCTGCGAGTTCGCGCAGATCTACGCCAGTACCGAGACCGGCAGTGTGGCGGTGTGCCTGCCGCCCGAGGCGCACCACCCGGGCAGCCCGGTGCTGGATTCGGTCGGCAGGCCGTGCCCAGGCAACGAGGTCAAGGTGATCGGCCCCGACGGCGACCCCCTCCCGCCCGGGGAGATCGGCCAGATCTGCGTGCGCGCGCCGTCCCGGATGCTCGGCTACTGGAACCTGCCCGAGGCCACCGCGCGCACCCTGGTGGGGGAGTGGCTGCACATGGGGGACGCCGGCTACCTCGACGAGGACGGCTACCTCCACCTGTGCGACCGCATCAACGACACGATCATCGTCGCCGGGCAGAACATCTACCCGGCCGAGGTCGAGAAGGCGCTCGTCGCCCACCCGGCCGTGGCCGACGCCGCCGTCGTCGGCCTGCCCGACGAGCACTGGGGCGAGAGCGTGCACGCGGTGGTCGTCCTGCGCCCCGGCGCCGAGGCGCACCCGCGCGAACTGCTGCTCTCCCTGCGCGGCCGGCTCGCCGACTACAAGATCCCCAGCGCCTACCACTTCACCGATTCCCTGCCCCGCAACCCCTCCGGCAAGATCCTCCGCCGCGCGGTGCGGGAGCGGCTGACGGTACCGGCCCGGGACCCGCTGGCCGGCACGGTCGTATGACTACGCGTCAGCAACCACGGACAGAAAGGTCGTCGCCCATGAACGGGCCCCTGCACGTCGGCGTACTGCTGCCCACCCGGGAACAGGCCATCAACGGCACCTACGCGGCGGCCCCGCTGCTGGGCTTCGCCCGGCAGGCCGAGGCCCTGGGATTCGACTCCCTCTGGGCGGGCGACTCGCTCACCGCCCGCCCCCGCCTGGACCCGCTCGTCGTCCTGGCCGCCGCTGCCGCCGCCACCGAGCGGATCACCGTCGGCACCGCCGCCCTGACCCCGGCCCTGCGCCACCCGTTGATCGGCGCCAACATGGTCGCGAGCCTCAGCCACGTCGCCGCGGGCCGGCTGGTCCTCGGGCTCGGCTCCGGCTTTCCCATGCCCGAGACGGAGGCGGAGTTCGCCTCGGTCGGCGCCGGCTTCCACGGCCGCGTCGGACGCCTCGACGAGATCACCGCCCTGTGGCGCACGGCCTGGCGCGCCGGACAGGAGGGCGAACCGGCCGACTTCCAGGGTAAATACTGGCAGGCCGACAACCTCGACCGGCTGCCCTCCCCGGCCACCGCCGGCGGCCCGCCGCTGTGGCTGGCGGGCAGCGACACCCCCAAGGTGCTCGCCCGCGCCGCCACCCGCTACGACGGCTGGCTGCCGTTCCTGCCCGACTCGGACGCCTACGGCCGGGCCCGCCGCCGGATCGCCGAGCTCGCCGAGGAGGCGGGCCGCCCCGCCGGCGCCGTCACCCCCGCCCTCTACGCGACGATCACGGTGAACCGGGACGAGCGGGCGGCCGAGGCGGAACTGGAGCACTACATCAGCCACTACTACGGCCGTTCCCTCGACCAGATGCGCACCATCCAGGCCTACGCCTGGGGCAGCGCCGAGAAGTGCGCCGAATGGCTCGGCGACTACGTCCGGGCCGGCGCCCGCCACCTGGTCCTGAGGATCGGATCGCTCGACCCGGAACCGCAGTTGAAGGAGATCGCCGAGGTGCTGCTGCCCGCGGTACGCGCCCTCGGCCCGTCCACCACCGTGGGGAGTACACAGTCGTGACCAGTACCACCAGCGCAACGGACACCGGCGCCACCGTCACCGCCGGCAGCCAGATGTCCCGTGCGGGCCAGTGGTTCCACCCGGTGGAGCCCTCGCCCGACGCCTCGATCCGGTTGTTTCTGCTCCCGCACGCGGGCAGCGGCGCCATCATCTACCGGGACTGGGAGAGCCTGCTGCCGCCCGACATCGCCGCGCAGGCGGTGACCCTGCCGGGCCGTCACAACCGCCGGGAGGAGCCGACGTACGAGGAGTTCTGGCCGCTGCTCGAAGCCCTGCACGAGGCCGTGCTCGACGACCTGGACGACCGGCCGTTCGCGTTCTTCGGGCACTGCCTCGGCGCCCAGCTCGCGTTCCGGCTGGCCATCCGCATGGAGGAGGAGGGCGGCCCGGCGCCCGTCATGGTCGGCATGTCCGGCTGGTCGCCCGTGGGCTTCTTCCAGCCCACCGAGGAGCAGAGCCGGATGCCCGAGTCCGAGCTCGTCGAGTGGATCAAGAAGCTGGGCTCCTTCCCGGCCGAGATCTACGACAACCCCGAGATGCTCGCCCTCGTGGTCCCCGCGCTCCGCGCCGACCTCAGGGTCGCCGCCCAGTACGTCGACGACGGCGCCGGGGTCGCCTGCCCGCTCGCCTCCTACGGCGGGCGCTCCGACCCCCTGCAGGAGGCGCCGGACGCCATGACCCACTGGACCGGACGCACCCCCACCTACCTCGGCCACAACGAGTACTCCGGCGGCCACTTCTACATCGACACGCACGCCCAGGCCGTCACCGCCCACTTCGCGCACCGCCTGCAGCGGATCGCCGCCCACCCCGCGCGCTAGCGCCGCGGCAGGCGTCGTTCGCCTCCTCGCGACGCCCCTTCTCGGCGGACGTCGCCCGCACCGGCACCAGCGCCCGCGACCGGCGAGGTCGACCGGCCGGCCGTCCCGGCCACAGCATCGGCGCGGCACCGGGAAGGAGCCCCACTCCGGCGCCTTCCCGGTCCGCACCACGCCCCCAGCACCGGCCCCACACGAGTTCCCCGGGGGTTCCACAGCCCCGTCGGCACTCGTGTCAGCGCCGTGTCAGCGGACTGCGCGACAGTGGCGCACGACCGTCCGCGGCGTCGGACGGGACACCACCCATGTCCCCACCGCCCCGTCGGCGTCAGCGCGTCCGAGTCCGACCACGGAGAGAGCCGGTGCCCGTCATCCACCTGCCCGCCCCTCGCCCCTGGAGGCCGACGTGTCCCTCGCGGACCACACCGATGTCCTGGACTGGCCCTTCGCCCGCACCGAGGACGGAGACCCGCCGCCCATCCTGGCGGAACTGCGCAACGCGCCCCCCTGCGTGGTGCGCCTCCCGGCGGGAGCCGCCGAGTCCCGCCTGGCCTGGCTGGTGACCCGGTACGCCGACGTACGGCAGGCGCTGGGCGATCCCCGTCTCAGCGCCGACGAACGGCTGCCCGGCGCACCGGTGCGCATCCAGGTCCCGCCCGGCGGGAACCCGAGTTCCTTCCTGCGCCTTGACGACCCCGAACACGCCCGGCTCCGCCGCATGATCCAGACCGAGTTCACCGCGCGCCGGGTGAAGCGGCTGCGCGAACCGGTCCAGCGGCTGGTGGACGAGCTGCTGGACGAACTGGAGGCACTGCCCCAACCGGCCGACCTGCACGCGGTGTTCTCCCGCGCGCTGCCGACCCTCGTCATCGCACGGCTGCTGGGCGTCCCAGAGGCGGACTCCGCGTTCTTCGTGGAGAAGACCCGCGTCACCATCTCCCAGGAGGACCCGGCGGTCTCCCTGGCCGCCTTCGAGGAGATGTCCGAGTACCTCGCCAAACTGGCGCTGCGCAAGCTGGAGAGCCCCGGCGACGACCTGATCAGCCGCCTCGCCGTCAACCACCACGCGAAGGGCGACATCACCCTGGACGAGCTGGTCGGCATCGCCCGGCTGGTCCTGGTGGCCGGACACGAGACCACCACCAACCAGATCGCCCTGAACATCCTGGCGCTGCTGCGCGACGACGACCTGCGGGCGCGGGTGACCGCCGACGACGGCGCGCTCATACCGAACTTCATCGAGGAGTCGATGCGCTACTGGTCGATCTCCCAGGACGCGATGGTCCGGCTGGCGGTGGAGGACCTCGAACTCGGCGGTGTGGCCGTCTCCAAGGGCGACGCCGTCGTCATCTCCGTGCCCGCCGGCAACCACGACGAGTCGGTCTTCACCTGCCCGCACCGGATCGACCCGCACCGCGACACCAGCGGCCACCTGCAGTGGGGCTTCGGGCCCCACTACTGCCAGGGGGCCCCGCTGGCGCGGCTGGAGATGGAGCTGTCGCTGCGCTCCCTGCTGCGGCGCTTCCCGAACCTGCGGCTGGCGGCCGACCCGCGCACGGTCTTCCGCCGCGGCACCGTCTTCCACGGGGTGACACACCTTCCCGTGACCTGGTGACCGGCCACGGTACCGGCACCACCGGCCAACCACCCGAAATGATCGAGAAACGGAGTCGTCATGACTTCTGAGACAAGCACGGAAGTCGTCGCCGACGGGCGTGCGCAGACGCCCCCCGACGGCGCACCGGCCGCCGCCCCCTCGGCCGGTGCCCTCCTGGTGGTGCTCGTGGGCACGTTCATCACGGTGCTGGACTTCTTCATCGCCAACGTGGCGGTCCCCGCCATCAAGGCCGACCTGGGCGCCGGCGCCGCCCAGGCCCAGATGTTCGTCGTGGGCTACGGCGTCGCCTTCACCGCGGGACTGATCACCGGCGGCAGGCTCGGCGACCTCTTCGGCCGCCGGCGGATGTTCACGCTCGGCATGGTGCTGTTCATGCTGGCCTCGGCCGCGTGCAGCCTGGCACCCACGGCGACCGTCCTCATCGTCGCCCGCATCGCCCAAGGCGCCGCCGCCGCGCTGATGGTGCCGCAGGTGCTCGGCATCATCGGCACGGTGTACACCGGCGCCGCCCGCGACCGCGCCTTCAACGCCTACGGCCTGGTCATCGGAATCGCCGGCGTCTTCGGCCAGTTCATCGGCGGTGCCCTGATCACGGTCGACGTCGCGGGACTGAGCTGGCGGACCATCTTCCTGATCAACGTCCCGCTGTGCCTGGTCTCCCTGGCCTTCGTCGGCCGCACGATCCCGGAGTCGCGCGGTGAGGGCGGCACCCGGCTGGACCTCGTGGGCGCCCTGCTCGTCACGGCGTCCCTGGGCATCATCGTCTTCGCACTGCTGAAGGGCCAGGAGAGCGGCTGGCCGCTGTGGGTGTGGGAGGCGCTGGCCGGTGCGGCCGTCCTGCTGGCGGTGACCGTCTGGCACCTGCGCCGGCGGGCGGCGGCCGACCGGGGCCCGCTGATCGAACCCGCCCTGTTCAAGGGCCGGGTGTTCTCGGTGGGGCTGGCCGCGACGGTGGTCTACTTCCTCGCGATGGGCTCCTTCTTCTTCGTGCTGGCCCTTTACCTGCAGCTGGGCCGGGGCCTGTCGCCCCTGGAGTCCGGGTCCGTCTTCCTGGCCCTGGGCGCGGGCTACTTCGGCGCCTCGGTGGTGTCGTCGCGCAAGGCCGCCTCGGTCACCGCCCGGAGGGTGGCCGTCGGCCCGCTGACCCTCGCGATCGGCTACGCGGCGGCCGCCCTGACCGCCAACCGCCTCGACACGACGGGACACGTGCTGTGGCTGCTGCCCGCCCTCCTCGTCGCCGGGCTCGGCATGGGCCTGACGACCGGCCCGCTGACCAACCTGGTGCTGGGAGCGGCCGCGCCCGAGCACGCGGCCTCCGCCTCCGGGCTGCTGAACACCGCCCAGGAGGGCGGCGCGGCCGTCGGAGTGGCGATCGCCGGCGCGGTCTTCTTCCCCACCCTGGCCGACGGCGGCGGCTCGGCGGGCGCCTACCCGCACGCGTTCGCCGTCACGCTCGTCCCGCTCATCGCCCTGGGGCTCCTGGCCTCCGCCCTGGTGCTGGCGGCCCCGGGCCGCACCGCACGGCGCTGAGGTCCCCACCACCCAAGGAAGGAAGGCGTCATGCCGTACGTCACCACCCGGGACGGGACCCGGCTCCACTGCACCGACTGGGGCGAAGGACGTCCCGTGGTGCTGCTCAGCGCCGCCATGGCGGACTCGCGGATGTGGGAGTTCCAGGCGCCGTTCCTGGCCGGTCAGGGGCTGCGCTGCGTCACCTACGACCGGCGCGGCACCGGGCGCTCGGACGTCCCCTGGAGCGGCTACGACTACGACACCCTCGCCTCGGACCTCGCCGACCTGCTCGACCACCTCGACCTGCGGGACGTCCTGCTGGTCGGCTACGCGGCGGGCGGCGGTGAGGCCGTGCGCTACCTGTCCCGGTACGGCGCCGAGCGGGTGGGGAAGCTGGCGCTGGTCGCCTCGACCACGCCGTTCCTGCTGCGCGCCCCGGACAACCCGGACGGCCTGGAGATGTCGCTGTTCCACGAGATCGAGAAGGCCATCCGGACCGACCGGGCCGCCTGGCTGAGATCACTGACCTGGCCGTTCTTCGCCGGCCCCGAGGCGGATCCGGCGAGCACGCCGCTCTCGCCCCGACTGGCCGAGTGGCTGACGGACCTGGCCATGGACACCTCGCCGCGGGCCGCCACGGAGATCTACCGCACGTTGTTCACCACCGACCAGCGAGCGGAGGCGGCGGCCGTGCGGGTGCCCACCCTGGTCGTCCACGGCACCGCCGACCTCGGGGCGCCGTATCCGCTGTGCGGTCCCCGTACCGCGGAGCTCGTTCCCGGCAGCACCCTGCTGACCTACGAGGGCGCGGCCCACGGCCTGTTCGCCACCCACGCCGACCGTCTGAACGCGGACCTGCTGGCCTTCGCCAAGCAGTGACCGCGAGGGCGGGGCCTCCCGTGTCGCCGCCTGGCCCCGGCCGGGCGGCGGCCAGGCATTCCGCCCGGCCCGCGCCCCGCGCTCTCGCTCCCACCACGGCCACCTCGCACGCGTGTCTCACACGCCCACGGGCCCGGGCGCCGGAGCGGGGCTCCGGGCGCGGCGCCCCGCCCCGCCGAGTGTGCCCGCGGCGCCCGGTCCGGCGCACCGCGGGCGTCCGCGGCGGGCCGGGCGTGCCCCGGGCCCCGCGTCCCCATGCCCGGAGTGTCCCAGCCCCGCCCCCCTGTGCCCGTGCGCCTCGTCGGCGTCAGCCGCACGTCAGCGCCGTGACAGCGGTCGGCGGCAGAGTCGATGTCGTGGGTCCGGAGCCGCAGGCGCGGCCCCGGCCCCGGACCCGCCGGCGCCGTCCCACGAAGGAGTACGCCCGCATGGCAGATACAGCAGCCCCGGTCCCGACCCGGGCACTGGTCCTGGCCAACCCGGCCTCCGGCAGCCACAGCCCGGAACTGGTGGAACAGGTACGCCAGTTGTGCGACTCGTACCTGGAGCGCACCGAGGTGCACCCGACCACCGGACCGGGTGACGCCACCGTCGCGGTGCGCCAGGCCCTCGAACGGCACACCGGCGCCCCCGACCTGGTCGTCGTCATCGGCGGCGACGGCACCGTCCGGGAGGTCGTCCAGGGCCTGGTGCCCGCCTCCGGGCACGCCACGCTCGCGGTCGTGCCCGGCGGCACCGGCAACTCCGGCTACAAGATGCTGTGGGGCGACCGCCCCTGGACGGAGTCCCTCAAGGCGATCCTCACCGACTCCGGCATCGGTGGCAGCGCCCGCCCGCGCCGCCTGGACCTGGCCCGTCTCGCCGAAACCCGTCAGTACGTCTACCTGGGCGCCTGCTCCGGTGTGATCGCCGACGCCCTGATCACCGCCAGCGACCTGCCGCTGACCGGCCGCGAGCGGTACGCGCGCGCCTTCGCCGACACTGCCGCGGGCTACGCGCCGTACCCGGGCCGGGTCACCGTCGACGGGCGGGTCGTGCACGAGGGCCCGACCGTCCTCGCGAACGTCGGCGGCGGCCCCTACCGCGGCGGCCGGTTCAACGTCCTGCCCGACTCGCTGCTCGACGACGGCCTGCTCGACGTCTGCGTCATCGGCGACGGGATCGCCGCGGCCGACGTGCCGCGGCTGACCCTGACCGCCGCCCACATCGGCCACCCCGCCACGCGGTACGCGCGCGGCCGGACCATCACCGTGGAGCGCACCGACGGCCGCCGGCTGCCGCTGGAGCACGACGGCGAGTACCAGCACGGCATGGGCTCCACGGCCACCTTCGAGGTCCTCCCCGGCGCCCTCCCCGTGTGGGCGCCGGCACCGGACCGCCCCGAGACCCCCTGAGACCTCCAGAACCCCCGTCGTACCGCGCCCCTGGCGACGGCACGCCGGGTCACCCGCACCAACGGAAACGAGGAGAACACGCATGAGCGACCTGACCACCACCGTCGACCGCTACCTGGCCATCTGGAACGAGGCGGACGCCGACAAGCGCGCGGCGGCCATCGCCGAGCTGTTCACCGCCGACGCCCCGTACATCGACCCGCTCGCCGCCGTCGAGGGCCACGAGGGCTTCGGCGCGGTGGTGGCGGGCGCCCGCGAGCAGTTCAAGGGCCTGACCTTCGAACTGCACGGCACGGTCGACGCCCACCACGACCAGGCCCGGTTCCAGTGGGGCCTCGTCACCGAGCCCGGCACCGAGCCGATCGCGATCGGTTTCGACGTCCTGGTCGCCGACGAGGCGGGCCGCATCAAGGCCGTCTACGGCTTCCTGGACAAGGTCCCGGCCGCCTGAACCCCTCCCGCGGCGGCGGGTGCACCGGCCGACGGTGCTCCCGCCGCCGCGGCCACCCGCCCGGAGCGACCAACCGCCGGCCACGGCACGCCCCGGCCGGCGTACGCCAAGAGAGGTGCCTCGCGCCATGACGGCAGTACTCGGTGAGAGCGTGGCCAGGGCGCTGTGCGACGACTGGGGGAGCACGGCGCCCAGGCGTCCTCGCCGGCCCACCGACACCCCGCTGCGTGAACTGTCCCATTGGGCGGCGACGCTGCGCCCCGAGCACATCCCGTGCCGGGTGCTGAAGCTCGCCGCCAGTCAGGTGCTCTCGCAGGCCGCATCCATCAGGGCCGGGCTCCAGCACCCGCTGGGACGGCGGCTGGTGGCGGCCTTCGGCCACCCCATGCAGCGCGACCCGCGCACCGCCGCGGGCGTCTTCGCCGCCCTCGGGTCCTGGCTCAATCTCGACGACACCGCCTACGCCGGGCACCTGTCGAACTCCACCGTCGCGGTACCGCTCGCCTTCGCCTACACCCGCCGGCTCGACGGGCTGTCCCTGCTGACCGCCGTCGTCGCGGCCAACGAGTGCGCGGCCCGCATCACCGCCTCGGCCACCCTCGGCCCGCTGCGCGGCCAGAGCGCCGTGCACACGCACCTGGCGGGCGCGGTCGCCGGCCGGCTGCACTGCGACAGGGCCCCGGCCGCGCTCTTCGAAAACGCCTTCGGGCTGGCCTTCGCCATGCCGAACTGGCCCCTGATGCGCGCCTTCCTGGCCAGCGACGCCCGTCTGTTCAACACCTTCACCCCGGTGCGCACCGCCATGGACGCCTGCGACGCGGCGTACGCGGGGCTGCGCGGCGCTCCCGACATCGTCGAGCACGAGGACGGCTTCCTCGCCCGGTTCGCCACCGTGCCGCTGCCGCAGGCGGTGGCCAAGGGACTGGGCCGGCGCTGGCACACCGACACGCTTTCCTTCAAGATGCACCCCGGCGGGCCGGGCATCGACGCGGCCGTGGACTGCGCCGCCGAGATCCACCGGGAACTGGGCGGCCTGCGGCCCGAGGACGTGGCCGAGGTGGTCGTCGAGGCGTCCCTGTACACCCTCTTCGCCGGTGAGCGCGCCGCCCGGTACGTCAACGGTCCGGGCTCCCCGCTCGGCGCCCTGGTCCTCGACGTGCCCTACCCCGTCGCGACCACCCTGCTCACCGGCGAGTTCACCGTGGACGACTTCTCCTCCCCGCACCTGGACGACCCCGCCCGCTGGGCGCTGGCCCGGCGGGTGCGCCTGGAGCACGACACCGAGATGACGCGCGAACTGTTCCTGTCCGACGCCCCGTTCGGCGAGGCGGTACGTGAGGCGGGGGAGCGTGCCGTGCCGTGGCTGCGTGCCTTCGGTGGGGACGAGCTGGTCGACCTGCTGGGCCCGCTGAGCGCCGACGACCGGGACTTCTCCCGCGCTGCGAAGGCCACCGGTGCCCGGGTCACCGTCCGGCTGACCGACGGCCGTACGGTGTCGCGCACCCGGCTGATTCCGGTCGGTGCGGCGGGCCCGGAGACCCGGGTCCGGCACGCGGACCTGGTGCGGGAGAAATTCCTGTCGGTCGGCGGCCCCCACGAAGTGTCCGACAGTGTGGACCGGCTGCACCGCATGCGTCCGGGCGCCCTGCGCCGCTGGATAGAGGCCGCCTTCCTGGACTGAACCCTCCGGCCCGTCGCCGGACGGCGTGGCGGGGGCGGCGACCTGAGCGTTTCACCCGCTCCCGACGCGCCTTCCCGGCCCCACGGTCCTACCGCGCCGGCACCGTCAGCAGGGCGAAGGCGTCGAGGATTTCCTCGACCCGCTCCACGATGTCGGCCCGGTCGTTCTGCACCCAGGAGATGTGCTGGGCGCCGAACAGGGCGGAGACCAGGACCCTGGCCAGGGCCTCGGGCACCGCGCGCTCCGGCAGCCGGCCGGCGGCCCGGCACTCCTCGAGGAGTTCGACGATCAGTGACGTGAAACCGACGTACGGGACCGGCATCTCCGCCTTGATGAAAGGACGTTCGATCTGCAGGCGCGCCCCCGCCTTGACGTAGACGTCGTCGCGGAACCCGCCCGCGGTGCGCAGCAGCACGTCCACCACCGTCGAGGGCGAGGAGTGGTCGCCCTGGAGCGCGGGAGTGACGATCTCATTGAGCCTGCGGTAGAACTCCTCCGTCACGGCGACCGCGAGGGCCTCCTTGTTGGAGAAGTGGAAGTACACCGCGCCCTTGGTCATCTCCGCGCCGTCGGCGATGTCCTTGATGGTGACGGACGGGTAGCCGTACCGGGCGAAGACCGCCGCGGCCGCGTCGAGGATGGTGCGCCGGGTGCGGATGGCGCGCTCCTGCTTGAGGTGCGAGGTGTCGTCGACCGAGGTGCCGCCGGAGATGTGCGAGGTCTGTGTCGCGTCGCTGTGTTCGCTCATGACGTCCATTCGTGCCGTGCCGTCCGCTGCTTTCGGTGGCCCGTTCGTGGGCAGATCGGGCCGGGGACGTGCGGACGCTTCGCGGGTTTCGACCCTCTGACGAGCAGGGATGACCGATTATCCGCCGTGCTTTGCCCGAGCCTTGCAAGATACCTTCCCGAAGGTATATTAATTTTGTGCCGAACGGCGCCGCACGTCTGTTAGTTCGCATGGTCCTGGTTCTTCCAGTACGGGGGAGGCGAATCCCAGATGTCACTCGTGCTCAATCATCCCAGCATCCCTCAGGCGTCAGCAATGGCCCGCGCCTGTGATTACTTGACCTTTGCACGCCCCGTGACGCGTGAGCTGGTGCACCGCAGCTCCGTCGCGGAGGTGTTCGTCACCGACGGTGCCCGTGCCGGTGACCGCGAGTTCGTCGTCGCCGCCCAGTGGCCGCGCGATCACGCGCTCTACCACCCGGACGAGAACGGTCTGAGTGATCCCCTGCTGTTCGCGGAGACCTTGCGTCAGGGGATGGTCTACGTCGCCCACCGGCACCGCGGTGTACCGCTCGGCCGGCGCTTCATCGGCCGCGACCTCGACTTCGAGATCACCGACCCCGCCGCCCTGCGGGTCGAGGGCGTACCGCTCTCGGTGCTCCTGGTGGGCGAGTGGACCTGGGACGGCGACGACGCGCGGGGCAGGAGCGGGGCCCGGATGGACTTCCGGCTCGTCGTCGGCGGCCGCGAGTGCGGCTGGGGCAGCATCAGCATGCTGATGGTGGACGAACGGCGCTACCGCCTGCTGCGCCGGCTGGGCGGCGGCGCCACGGACGCGCCGGCCACCTCACCGGCGTGGACGGCCGCCTCCGGCGCGCCGCGCACGCCCCCGCACCGGGTGGGGCGGCTGCGCTGGCGGGACTGCGTCCTGGAAGAGGGCGAGAGGCCCGACGAGTGGCGGTTGCGCGTGGACCGCGACCACGCGGTGCTCTTCGATCACCCCACCGACCACATTCCGATGATGGTGATGCTGGAGGGCTTCCGCCAGCTCGGCCACCTCAAGGTGCACGAGGCGTGCGACGGCCCGTTCGCCGACCTGTCGTTCGCGCTGGCCCGGACCACGGTGCAGTGCCTGGCCTTCGGCGAGTTCGACCGGCCCACCCGGCTGGTGGTCGACGAGTGCGCGTCGGGCGCCCGGCCGCAGGAAACGTTTCAGCTGTCCGTCTCGGCGGTCCAGGGTGACACCGTACTGGCCCGCGCGCGGACCGCCTGGGCCTGCGTGGGCACCCGCCCGGCGGCGACCGTCCCGGCCTCCTGGTAGCGGCGGCCCACCGGCCCGGACCCGGGGCCGTACGGCCGTCGGGGCTCAGGCCGACGCGCGTGTCCCCATCGCGCGCGTCAGCACGCCCCACATCGCGGTGACGCTGGGCCCGGGCCGGTCCGGGCCCGCGCAGGCGCCGGTCCACAGCGCGGTGCAGAACGCCGCGACGATGAGATCGGCCAGGGCGTCGGCCGGCGGTGCCCCGTCCCAGCGCCGTCCCCGCTGCACCTCGCCCACGAGTTCGAGCGCGATGCCATGGGTGTCGCTCAGGAGAGGAGCCACCGTGTCGGCTGCCCGAGCCGCCTCCACCTCCAGCCGTAGGGCCGCCTGCGCCCTGCGGTCGGTCTCGAAGAGTCTGCCGAGTCCGAGCACCAGGGCCTCCAGCCGGCTCGTGGCCGGCTCGGGCGAGGTCCTGGCCCCGTCCAGCAGCGTCCGCACGCTCCGGGACAGATGTTCCGTCAGCGCGGCGGCCAGCTTCTCCTTGCTGGAGAAGTGCCCGTACAGGGCCCCCTTGGTCAACCCGATCCGGTCGGCGATGCGCTGCAGGTTCGCGTTCACGTAGCCGTAGCGTGCGAACTCGTACGCTGCGGCGTCGAGGACGCGATCGTGCGTCCGAAGGGCACGCGCCTGCTTGACCACGCTGATCACCTCCTTCACCCCGGCCTGGTGGTGAAGGACCGGCCGAGAAAGATTCGTTCCCGAACGAATTCTAGTCGTGGAGTAAAGGAGAGCGATAGGTGAACCGGCGTCAAATCTGCACAGGCCAGGGGGCACAGGGTGGCGCGCCGCGGGCGCGCGGGCAGCTGACGGGCGCCGTGGCCTCCGCCGCGGCACACGCGTCGGCGGCGGACGCCACCGGCAGGCTGTCACCGGAGACCGTCGCGCTGCTGACCCGCGCCGGCTTCGCCCGTCACTTCGTGCCCGGAGTCTGGCACGGCACCGAGGGAACCTTCAGCGACCTCCTCGCCGAGGTGGCGGCGATCGGCGAGGGATGCGCGTCCGCCGCGTGGTGCGCCGCCTTGTGGGCGACCCACGGCAGATACGCCGCCCACCTGCCCCTCGAGGGGCAGCTCGACCTGTGGGGCCGATCGCCCGATGTGCGGATCGCCGCCGGACTGCGGCCCTCCGGCTCGGCCGCCCGCTGCTCCGGAGGTTGGCTGCTCAGCGGCACCTGGGAGTGCGTCAGCGGGGTCGCGGACGCGGACTGGCTGCTGCTCGCGGCCCCGGAACCGGGGTTACCCGGCGGCCGGTGCCGGCTCTTCGCCGTCCCTGCCGCCGAGATCCAGGTACGGGAGACGTGGCGCAGCACCGGAATGCGCGGCACCGGCAGCCACACCGCGGTCCTCGACGGCCCGGTGGTGGTCCCCGACCACCGCACCTGCTCGCTGTCGGACGTGCTGGCGGGCTCTCCCGGGCCCGGACGGTCCCGCTGCCACACCGCCCCGGCACACCTGGGGACGGGACTGCTGCTGTGCGCGCCCGCCCTCGGGGCGGCCCGCCACGCCCTGCGGGAGTGGACCGCGTGGGCCGCGCGCAGGGGAGCCGTCCGACCCTTGGAGCGCGCCACGCTCCAGCTGACGCTGGCACAGTCGGCCGACGACATCGAGGCCGCCGAACTGCTGCTCGGGGACGCGGCGCTACGGGCCGACTCGGGCACCCGCGCCGAGCGGGACGTGGCCCGCAACCGCCGGGTCGCGGCGGCCGCCGCACAGCACCTGGTCACCGCCGTCGAGCGGCTGTTCCGCGCGGCCGGAACCCACGCATGCGGCGGCTCCGGGCCGCTCGAGCGCACCTGGCGCGACGTCCACGTGCTGGCCGCGCACCAGGCCGTGCGCCGGGACACCGCGGCGGCTTTCTACGCCGACTCGGTGTTCGCCGACTTCGAAGACCGTCCCGGGCAGGCGGCCGAACTGCCGGCGGCCTGCTCGGCGGCCGCGCCCCGGTTCATGGCGCACTCCGCGCCCGCGGAGGTGGTCGCCGGTGTCCACTGACACCCGCAGCGCGCGCGACCGGTCCCCGCTGCCCGCGACGCCGCCTCCCCGCCCCACGCCCTCCCGGCCCGCCGCCCGGGCACGCCCCGAGGGCCCCCGCCGGCTGGTGTTCTTCGACGTGGACGAGACGCTGATCGGCCGCAAGAGCGGCCCGGACTTCCTCCGCGACCACTTCGCGCGGACGCACGGCGCGGACGGAGTGCGCCGGGCCGCCGAACTGCTCGGCACACTGGCCGGTCTGCCCCGCGCAGAGGCCAACCGCCGTTTCCACCGGGCCTTCCGGGGCTGCGCGGCCGCGGAGGCGGAGGCCGCGGCCCGCCGGTGGTACCAGGAGCACAGCCGGGCCGACGGCTTCTATCTCCCCACCACACTGGCCGCGCTGCGCCGGCACCGGGCCGAGGGCGCGTCCGTCGCCCTGGTCTCCGGCACCTTCCCGCCGCTGCTCGCCGTCATCGCCGAGGCGGTCGGGGCGCAGTTCGTCCTCGGCGCGAGACTCGAACGCTGCGGACCGCTGCTCACCGGTGAACTGATCGGCCCACCGGCCATCGGCGAGGGCAAGCGCACCCTGGTGCGCCGGCTCCTCGCCCGCCACCCCGACATCGACCCGGCCGACTGCTGGGCCTACGGCGACCATCCCTCCGACCTGCCCATGCTGGGCTGCGTGGGGCACGCGGTGATGGTCGCCCCGGACGGGACCCACACCACCGTGCCACCGCACGCCGCCGGGACCGACGGAGGCGGGTGACCGCGGCGGACCGCCGGCCGGGGTCTCAGGGGCCTGGCCGCGGGGATCGGGGCGGTGCGGCGCGGGGCGGTGCCGGCGCCGCCCCTTGAGGTGATCGGGCCGGGACACGTACGGAAGTCGACGGAGATCACCGTGACCCGCCCGGGACCTGGGTTTCCGTAGCGTGTTCAAGCCCGCCGCTTTCCGAGGACGCATCACGGAGCCGGTGGGGCAGGGCGCCTGAGCGGGGGCGTTGAGAGCCGTGTCGGGCGGTCCTCGGTGCTTGACCTTGTAGTTGCCATAACGCTGAAGATGAAGCCATGTTGTCGATCGGTGATTTCAGCGAGATGTGCAATCTGCCGCCGCAGACGCTGCGGTACTACCACTCCGAGGGGCTGCTCGTCCCGGCCGACGTCGATGAGCGGACCGGCTACCGCTCGTACACGTTCCAGCAGGTCGAACAGGCCATGCTGATCACCGTCCTGCGCGGCACGGGGATGAGCGTGAAGCTCGTACGTCGTGCCCTCGACGAGCCGGAGGCGGCCCTCGACCTGCTGCGGCAGCACGCGGGAGAGGTACGGCGGCAGCGGGAGGCTCAGGATGAGGCGATCGACGACGCGCGGGAGTTCTTCACCTCGCCTCCCGAGGTGAGCCTGCGCCGGGTGGAGCAGATGACCGTGGTGTCCAGGCCCGTGCCGGGCCCGTCGGACGGGGGAGACGGGTTCGACTGGGACGCGGCCGACGTCGCTGTCGCCGAAACCGTTGAGGGCCTGATCAAGGCGGTCGAGGCGTGCGGAGCCGTGGTGTCGGGGCGGCCGTGGCGGACCTTGGCCGCCGAGACCCCGGAGCAGAAGAGCCGGGCCCTCGCCGGTGAGGGGCCGCACTGGCTGGTGAAGCTCCCCGTCACGGCGGACGGGGGAGCGCAGGCGTCCCTGCCGGGCGATGCCGAGGTGCAGACCTTCGAGGCCCGGGACGAGCTGGCGATCTTCATCCCGGGCAAGAGCTCCATGGCCAAGTACGCGACCGCGCTCTCACGTCTGTTCACCCACCCTCTCGAAGCCGCCTACGTCGATGTCTCCCGTATGCGCCAGGTGCTGCACGACGACGGTGTCGAGACCGCCGCCGCGATCCGCCGACTCGGCGAACCGGGCACGCCCGAATGAGCTGAGAGCGGTCGCGGTCGCGTCACGCCGGTGCGCCGCCCTGTCGTGGCTATCCCGCGAATACACCCTGCTTCTCCAGCGCCCTGCGCAGTGCCCGCACGGCGTAGAAGGCGCGGCTCTTCACGGTGCCGGGCGGGACACCGAGGTGTTCGGCCGCCTGGGCCACGCTGCATTCCAGGGAGTACATGAGGCGGATGACGGTCCGCTGCTGCTCGTTCAGTTCGCGCAGGGCCTTCAGCACCGCATGGGAGGTGATCGTGGCCTCCGTGCTGTCCCATGACGCGTCCAGGTCCTCGACCGGCATGAGTTCCAACGGCCGGTTCCGCCGGGCCCGGTGGTGGTCGATGACGAGGTTCCTCGCCACGGTGAACAGCCACGGCCGGATGTGGTCGCCGCGGGTGCCCAGGAACCGGCCGTGCTTCCAGGCGCGGGCCGCGGTCTCCTGGAGGATGTCCTCCGCCTTGTGCCAGTCGCCGTCCAGCAGCCGTGTGGCGTACCGGACGAGCAGCGGCCCGTACCGGTCGTAGACATCCCGTATGAAGGCATCGCTGTCGGCGGCGTCCGATGCGACGTGCTGGGTGTGTACCTGGGGCGGAGCGGGAGTGGTGGTCCCCGCTTCCATGATCCCGTTCATGGGTGGTGCCCGTTCCTGTCAAGTGTCCTGTGGCCTGCTCGCCCGCATGCGCGGTCGAGTGGCTCAACACTCGCGGGGGCCCCTTGGCCGAACCTTGTCGTCTTCTTGTCGTCTCCCGCGGCGACTCCTGTCGACCGCCTGTGCCTGGGCCGCTGTCGGTGCGACACGGGGTGAACCGCTGCCTTGTTGCGGGCGTTGACAACACAGGGACGCACCTGCGGGGTTCTCGGCGCACGGGCCGACCACCGACGTGGCGCCGGAACGAAAGGAACGTACGTGACCTGGACGGCCCCGGTCGGAGTCCTAGCTCGCAGTTCCCTCGTGCGGAACCGGGAGGCGATGGCTTCCGGCCGCCCTCTCCGGCACCGCGGGCGTGGGGTCCGCGTCCATGTCCAGGGCGGTGAGCCGGTCGCGGACCTGCTGGGCGCTGTGGCGCATGGCCCGTTCGTCGGCGTTTTCGAGCGCCTTGACCCAGTCCGCCCGTGCGCCTTCGCGGTCGCCCTGGGCCAGCCGCGTGTCCCCGAGCCGCATGAGTGTGCCGATGGCGTTCCTGTGGTCGCCCAGTTCCTCGAACGCCCGCGTCGCCCGCTGGTAGGTGGCCACCGATTCCTCGTGGCGGCCGAGTTCGCGGAGGATGTGGCCCACGATGTCCCATCCCTGTGCCAGCTGCCACGGCGCGTCCAGCCGCTGCAACAGGGCGATGCCCTCCTCGCTGAGCCGAAGGCTTTTCTCCAGCTGCCCCAAGTTGGCGTGGAACCAAGCGAGTTCGAGGAGGCACTCGGCCAGCCACAACTCCTCACCGGTCTTCCGGGACAGCTCCAGTCCCCGCTCGGAGAACGCCACGGCCTCCGGGATCCGGCCGAACAGGAACAGCGCGCACGCCATGACGTAGTGGGCGCGCGCCTGTTCGCCGGTCGCGTCGAGCTGCTCGAAGATCGTGGTGGCGTGCCGCAGGTGCCGCAGGGCCTCGTCCTGGTGGCCGAGATAGCCGTGGATGCTGCCGAGATGGCGCAGGCAGAGCCCTTCTTCGAGTCGGTCGCCCTGGCGCCGGGCCACTTCGAGGGCGGGGGTCAGCGCGGCGATGGCTTCGGGCCAGAACTCCTGGCGTTGGAGATGTTCCTTGAACGACCAGGCCAGCCCGGTGGTGTGGTGGTCGAGCCCCTGGCTCACGGCGGAGTGGAGCAAGCCGTGCAGTACCCGGTGCTCGGCGATGAACCACCCGGTCGCCTGCTTGGCGTCGGTGAACCTCTCCGGGGTGACGCCCGGGCCCGGCTCCCCGAGATCGAGATCAACCGTCGTGTCCTGCTTGAGCAGTTGGTTGGCCTCGTAGGCGGTGAACAGGTAGTGGTCCAGGACCCGCAGGGTGGCGTGGTGGCGTTCCTGGGCGGTGTCGTGGAGCTGGGCGAGTTCGCCGGCGTAGCAGCGGAGGAGGTCGTGCAGGCTGTAGCGGCCCGGCAGTGGCTGCTCAAGGAGGCAGGAACTGATCAGGGCGGCGAGTGCGCGGCGGGTCCGCGCGAGGGGGAGGCCGACGAGCCCGGCGGCGGCGGGAGCCGTGATGTGGGGGCCTGGGTGCAGGGCGAGGAGGCGGAAGAGCCGGGCCGCGTGCTCGTCCAGGGAGCGGTAGGACCAGGAGAAGACGGTGCGTACGTCGGTGGTGGTGTCGAAGCCGGTGAACGCGTCGAGGTCGCCGTGGGTCTGCTGCAGGTCGTCGACCATGGCGTGCAGGGGGAAGGACGGGTCGAGTTCGGCGCGGGCGGCGACCACGGCCATGGCCAGGGGGAGTCGTCCGCACAGGCGGATGATCTCGGTGGTGGCGGCGGGCTCTGCGGCCAACCGCTCGCGTCCCAGGCGGCGTTCGAGGGCTTGGTGGGCCTCGGCCTCCGAGGGCAGCGGCAGGGTGAGGGGTTTGGCGCCGTCGGTGGCGATCAGGCCGGGAAGCTGGTTGCGGCTCGTGATCAGGGTGAGGCAGCCCGCGCCCGCGGGGAGCAGGGGGCGCACTTGCTGCTCGTCGCGTGCGTTGTCCAGGACCAGGAGGATCCGCCGGTCGGCGAGGAGGCTGCGGAAGAGCGTGCCGCGGCCCGGGGTGTCCTCCGGGATGCGCTGCGCGGGGACGCCGAGGGCGGTGAGGAAGCCGTGCAGAACGGTGCCGGGATCGACGGCGGGTGCGTGGGGGTGGAAGCCGCAGAGGTTGGCGAAAAGCTGTCCGTCGGGGAAGGCCGAGGCGATGCGGTGGGCGTGGTGGACGGCGAAGGTGGTCTTGCCGACACCGGGAGCACCGCTGATGACGACGACGGACGCAGCCGTCGGTCCGGGCCGGTCGGGCGCACCGCTCACGGCCGACAGCCACGCACCTTCGGCGTCCCGTCCCGCGAACACCGGCAGGGCGCCAGGCAGTTGAGCCGGACGTACCAGGGACGACGGCTTGGTTCCGCTCTTCGCGGCCGGGTCGCGACGCGCGCCGGACCGGTCGGCCGCGTCAGCCGTTTCGTTGGTCCGACGCGCGTCGGACCAGCCGTCCGCGTCGGCCCCTTCCTCGGCGGCCGGGAAGGTGGACGCGGCTGTCCCGGCCTCCTCCGGCCCTCCGGACATGGCGGGCCCGATCGGATCGCGGCCGTGCCCGGTACCCCCGCCGGTCACGGATCCGTTCAGCCCACCGGCCGAGTGGAGGGGAGGCAGGTCGTGGTGGAGGATGCCCTGGTGCAGGGCGCGCAGGGGCGGGCCCGGTTCGAGGCCGAGTTCGTCGGCGAGGTGCCGACGCAGTTCCGTGTAGCGCTGAAGCGCCTCGGGGTGCCGGCCGGCGAGGTACAGGGCACGCAGCAGCAGAGCCCAGCCGGTTTCCCGCAGGGGATGCTCGGCGGTCAACTCCTGTGCCGCGTCCAGGGCTTCGGTGATCCTTCCCTGTATGAGCAGGGCGGTGGCGCGGATCTCGCGTGCGGTCTGCCGCAGTTCTTCCAGGCGTGCCGTCTCATGGGCGGCGAACAGGTGGTGCGCCGCGTCGGCGAACGCGGTGCCACGCCACAACTCCAGGGCCTTCCCGGCCTCTTGGACGACGTCTTCGGGCCGGTCCTGGTCCATGAACAGGCGGGCCTGGGCGACGGATCGCTCGAAACGTACGGTGTCACGGCTCTCGGGCGGCACGCGCAGCGCGTAGCCCAGAGGCTCGGTGACCAGTACGTCGAAGGTGCCCTCGCGGCGCAGGTGCTGGGGTTCCAGGACCGCGCGCAGCTTGCTGACGTGCGCGTGCAGGGAGTTCATAGCGCCGCCCGGGATCCGGCCGGGCTGCTGCGGCCAGAGTTCCTCGCACAAGGTCTGGGGCGCGACCGCACGGCCGTCCGCGAGCAGCAGGCGGATCAGCAGCAGTCGCTGCCTGCGCCGACCCGGATCGAGCACCGTGCCCGCTCGCCGTACCACCAGCGGACCCAGCAGGCCGAAGTCGAGCCCCTGCCCCACAGCTGTCATCGCATCCACCCGGAATCCCGCTCGACCGCGCCACCATCAGGGGCACACCCATGACCGTGGTCCGCGGACGTGTGCGCGCCCCACGGTGTCCGGAGCGGCGAGGACCCCGTCGTCCGCTGCCCGCATACCGGACAAGACATTAGCAAGAGCCCATCCGGGCGATGACGCCGTAGGCGGCACGGTGCAGCTCGGCCGGGGGCCGTCCAGCTGCGACGCGGGGTGAACCGGCGTGCGGTCCACGCCGTTGTGTGACCGAACGGTCGTCGTCACGAGTGGGGAAAAGTCTCGGTCACCGTCGAAGGAACGAGCACCGCCCGGTTCGAACCGGTCCGAGCGGCGCTGGCAGCGCACCTGGAGTCCGGCGAGGAGCTGGGGGCGTCGATCGCCGTCGACGTCGACGGAGTCATGGAGGTCGATCTGTGGGGAGGGCACACCGACGCGGCTCGGACCGTCCCGTGGCGCCAGGACACCTTGGTCAGCATGTGGTCGACCACCAAGACCCTCAGCAGTCTGGCGGCCCTCGTCCTCGTCGACCGGGGCGCACTGGATCTTCACCGCCCGGTCGCGCACTACTGGCCCGAATTCGCCGCCCAGGGCAAGCAGGACATCGAGGTACGCCATGTCCTGGCCCACACCTCGGGGCTCTCCGGCTGGCAGCAGCCCTTCGCCATCGACGACCTCTACGACTGGCCGACCGCGAGCGCCCGGCTGGCCGCGCAGGCGCCCTGGTGGGAGCCGGGCAGTGCCTCGGGCTATCACGTGCAGACGCAGGGGCAGCTGATAGGAGAGCTCGTCCGGCGGGTCAGTGGCCGGACCCTGACCGAGTTCGTCGACACCGAGATCGCCCAGCCGGCCCAGGCCGACGTCCAGATCGGCGCGCGGAAGGCCGACTGGCCACGTATCGCCGAACTGGTGGCACCGTCGCAGGTCTCCGGGATACCCGCAGGCCTGGATCCCGAGGGGATCTTCACCAGGACGCTGCTCGGCAGCCCCGCCCGGGACGAGCACGTCGACACCCCGCAGTGGCGCCGTGCCGAACTCGGAGCCGTCAACGGACACGGCAACGCACGGGGTATGGCCCGCGCCCTCTCCGTGATCTCACGGCGCGGCCAGGTGAACGGCCGCCGGCTCCTCTCCGCGGACACGGTGGACCAGGCCCTCGACGTGCAGGCCGACGGAGTCGACCTGTTCCTGGGCGTTCCCGTGCGCTGGGGCCTCGGCTTCGCGCTCGCCGACGCGCGGACGATGCCGCACATGCCCACCGGGAGGATCTGCTTCTGGGTCGGCCGGGGCGGATCGATCGTCATGATGGACCTCGACCGGCGCGTCACGTTCTCGTACACGATGAACCGGCTGGGCGACGGAATCCTCGGCTCGGAGCGCACCCATGACTACATGCGGCAGGTCTACGAAGTCCTGGACTCCACGGACCGAGCACCTGCCGAGGACTGAGCACCGGCCGAACGCGGACTGAGCAGGGAACAGCGCCGCTTTCGGGGTGAACCGAGCCGGTCCTGCCGTCGTAGGACAAGACGCAGGGCACTTCACCCCGGCAGTCGGGGGCGGTGGTGCTCCAGGCCCAGGTGTGTCGTGGCCGGGCAGTCGCTCTCCTCGCCGCCGCGACGCGTCGCCCACCTCCTCCGGACCGCGCCGACCACTCGGCGCGGACCGAACACACGCCAACTCAGTTGCTGACAAAGGAAATCGGTGCTTCGTCCCTCGAACGCACCGCCCCGTTTCGCCGGGCCCGGTCAGGGCCGACGGCCAAGGAAAAAAGGACGTTCACGCATGCGCACCACTCTTCTCAGCCGCAGATCCGCCCTGCTCGGTGTCACAACCGCCGTAGGACTGTCCGTGGCCGCCGTCACCCTGCCCGGTACGGCCGGTGCGGCGCCCCTCCACCCGGAACGGCCGACGATCGTGCTGGAGCACGGGGCGTTCGCCGACGCCGCGAGCTGGGACGGCGTCGTCACGCGGTTGCAGCGTGCGGGCTACCCCGTGGTGGCCGCCGCCAACCCGTTGCGCGGTCCGGCGACCGATGCCGCCTACCTGCGCAGCGTCGTCGACCACATCGACGGGCCCGTGGTCCTGGTCGGCCATTCCTACGGCGGTACCGTCATCAGCCAGGCCGCCGCGGGACTGGAGGGCAAGGTGAAGGCGCTGGTCTACATCGCCGCGTTCCTGCCCGACGTCGGCGAGAGCTCGCTCGGGCTGACGAACGAGTTCCCGGGCAGCACCCTCGGCGAGGCGATCGAGTCCGTCAACTACACGTTGCCCGACGGCGGTCAGGGCGCCGACGTCTACATCAAGGCGGACAAGTTCCGCGGCCAGTTCGCCGCGGACGTGCCTGCGGACAAGGCCAGGCTCATGGCGGCCGGACAGCGTCCGATCGCCGCCGCCGCGCTGGAGGAGAAGTCGACGAAGGCCGCCTGGAAGACGATCCCCTCCTGGTCCCTGGTGACCACGGAGGAC
This sequence comes from Streptomyces sp. NPDC005496, assembly GCF_042872045.1. Classification (NCBI taxonomy): domain Bacteria; kingdom Bacillati; phylum Actinomycetota; class Actinomycetes; order Kitasatosporales; family Streptomycetaceae; genus Streptomyces; species Streptomyces sp. NPDC005496. Next base: position 832,340 of record NZ_JBIAJQ010000001.1, on the reverse strand, counting down.
CTCAACATCCCTGTGGCCGCCCAGCGTTACATGTCGGCCCGCGCCGGAGCCCGCACCACGGTCATCGACGCGTCGCACGCGGTGTCGGTGTCCCGCCCCGACGCCGTGGCCCGCATCGTGGAGCGCGCGGCCCGCACGGTCCGCTGAACGACGGGACCGCCCCACCGCGGCCTCGGAGAACTCCGAAGCGTACGAACCTACCCGGGCACTTCACCACCCAACGCACTCCCCGCACACGGGAGTTCACATCCACCGCACTTCCCACCGAAAGGCAATAGCACCATGGCGTTCATCACCGTCGGCCAGGAGAACTCGACCGGCATCGAGCTGTACTACGAGGACCACGGCACCGGGCAGCCGGTCGTGCTGATCCACGGCTACCCGCTCGACGGCCACTCCTGGGAGAAGCAGTCCGCCGCCCTGCTGTCGGCCGGCTACCGCGTGATCACGTACGACCGTCGCGGTTTCGGCCGCTCCAGCCAGCCCACCACCGGCTACGACTACGACACCTTCGCCGCCGACCTGAACACGGTCCTCGAAACCCTCGACCTCCACGACGTCGTCCTGGTCGGCTTCTCCATGGGAACCGGTGAGGTCGGCCGTTACCTGGGCACCTACGGCTCCGCCCGCATAGCCAAGGCCGCCTTCCTCGCCTCCCTGGAACCCTTCCTGCTCAAGACCGACGACAACCCCGGCGGTGTCGACGGCGCCGTCTTCAAGGGCATCGAAGGGGCCGTCACAGCCGATCGCTACGCCTACTTCACCGCGTTCTACGAGGACTTCTACAACCTCGACGAGAACCTCGGCACCCGCATCAGCGAGGAGGCCGTCCGCAACAGCTGGAACGTCGCCGCCGGAGCCTCCGCGTACGCCTCCCTGGCCTGCGTGGCGACCTGGTCCACCGACTTCCGCGCCGACCTGCCCAAGATCGACGTCCCGGCGCTGATCCTGCACGGCACCGCCGACCGTATCCTGCCCATCGAGGCCACCGGCGCCCTCTTCAGCCAGGCGCTCCCGCAGGCCGACTACGTCGTCATCGAGGGCGCTCCCCACGGCCTGCTGTGGACCCACGCCCAGGAAGTCACCGAGGCTCTCCTCGCCTTCCTGGCCAAGTGACCAACGTCCGACGATCTTCCCAGGGGGAGCGGGCGCGCGCCCCGTTACGCGGGAGAGGCCCGGGCGGGACCAGGTCGGCCGAGTGCGCGGCAAGCACGGTGATCGTGCGTGCCGCACGGTACCGGGGTCCGTGAGCGGCACGGCGGAGTGCGCCGGTGCCGCGATCGAGGCCGTTTCCTGAGGGCCGTCCGGGCTTCGGGGTCTCAACCACCGTCCGTGCGTGGCCAGGTGATGGTAGAAGAGACAGGCGATCGATGCGGGGGCAGCGACTCCGGTGACGTGGCCCACCCGGACGGACTTGGGGGAATTCATGACCTTCGCGCAAGAACGGCCCGAACCGCACGCGACGGCGGGCGAGCGGACCACCGCGATGCAGACGAACAGCATTCCGGCCGACGGCGGCGGAGGTGGTGGCGAGGGTGACCTGGTGGTCAACCGGGACGATCTCGGCGCGATCGGCAGCGACGCCTACGCCCTGCTGGGCCGGCTGACGAAAGAGGGCGACATCGCGCGTTCCTCCACGTTCGATGCGGCGACGGCGCTGACCAGCGGGAACTTCGCGAGCGGTGCGGCCGTGCTGAAAGTGCACGACTTCTGGCAGACCCACCTGAAGACGCTGCTGGACGCCTGCGCGCAGATCTCGAACCACCTGGATTACAGCAAGGCCCAGCACGCGAAGGACGACGCGAAGATCGAGGGGGACCTCACGCGGATCTCCGTGCTCACGGAATACTTGAAGTAGGGCTCGGGGGAGCGCACGTCATGCTGAAGTACGAGGACATCATCGACGCCCCGGTGGCGAAGCTCAAGGCTGCCGTCGACGACTGGTCGGAGATGGCGGGGAAGCTGGACAAGCTCGCCACCGAGGCCGCCGACGGGATGAAGGCGAAGGCGGACAAGGCGGCCTGGGAAGGCGTCAACGCCGGGGTCACCAGGGCGTTCATCGGCAAGACGGCCAAGGAGTTCGCGGACGCCGCGGCCGAGGCCAAGGGCGTGAAGCTGATCCTGGAAGAGGGCCACGCGGCCATCAAGAAGGCCAAGGACGAGCTGGTCGGCATCCGGGACCACGAGGGCCCCGCTGCGGGCGTCCACGTGGACGGCAAGGGCAAGGTCACCGCGCGGAACCCGTTGTCCGAGAACCACACGGCACGGCACGACCCCGACTACGCCACGTATCTGAAAGAGGAGAGGGAGAACATCGCGTCGTGGCAGAGGAGGATCGACCTCATCGTCGACAACTGCAACGACACCGACCTCTCCTTCAAGAACGCCCTCCAGGCCAACGTCACCGACCGCAAGGACTTCAGCGCGCCGACGTACACGAAGCTGGACCAGGAGGAGGCCGCCCGCGCCGCCTCTCTGGCGGCCAAGGGCCGGGACATCACCCACACCGAACTCGAGCAGCTCAACGAGTTGCTCAAGGACAACAGTTCGTCGCGGGAGTTCTCCAAGGACTTCTACGAGAAGCTCGGCCCCGAGAAGTCGCTCGCATTCTTCGGCCAGCTCTCCACGGACATCTACGGGTACGGCGGCAAGGCCGACCCGGAGCGCCTCAAGGACGTCCAGGAGTTCCAGAGAAACCTCGGCCTCAACCTGGCCACCGCCTCCCACGACAAGGAATTCACCGACAAGTGGGGTCCGCAGCTCCGCAAGTTGGGCACGGAGCACATTCCGCTGGCCAAGCACGACTACGGCGGGCCGTTCGGATACCAGCTGCTCGGCGGGATCATGCGGTACGGGAACTACGACGCGAGGTTCCTCAACCCGATCGCCGAACACGTGGCGCAGCTGCACGCGAAGGACCCGTACATGTTCGCCCAGAACAAGGTGGTGAACAGTTCGTTCAAGAACCCGTTCAACCCCTCCGGTGTGAACGGGGCCGGCTACGACCCGGCCACCGCCATGCTGGAAGCGCTCGGCAACAGTCCGGAAGCGGCGAAGAGGTTCTTCGCCGACCCGCCGACCGCGTACAACGAGGACGGCACGGTCGATCACGGTGCCACGGCCGACCTGGGAAAGAACAAGGACGGCGAGGCGATCGACAACTACCTCGACTTCTTCGGCAACGAGGAGTGGGAGTCCTTCGGCGACGCCAACTCCTCCGGCGAGAAGGAGCTCAAGGCGGCGCTCGATCAGATGCCCGATGCCCTCGGCCACGCCTTGGAGGCAGCGACTCTCGGCTACCCCGCGGGGCACCCGGACGCCGGCGTGGTCCGGGACGAGGACAACGCCGCGGTCATGCAGCAGGTCATGGAGAAGTACGCCGCGGACCCGGGTCTCCTCAAGGAGCACCAGGAGGCGATGGCCGACAGCCTGGGCGTCATGGGCGCCGGCTACATCGACGACGTCAACTGGGCGTTGGCCAAGAACGATCCGGACAGCGTGTTCGCGCCGGGCAAGAACCCGGACGGGCACCTCGACTTCGCTGACACGGTGGACAGGAACGGGCGGAGCGTCGTCCGGGGCTTCCTCAGCACCCTCGGCCAGCACCCGGACGCCTACGCGACGGTCTCGACCGCGGAGCAGGTCTACACCCGCAGCGTGCTGGAGGGGACAGTGGGCCCGGACGGAAAGATCGACGACGAGGTCGCTGCCAGGGCCAGGGCGACCGTGCGTGTGGGCGCCGAGGTGCAGGGCATGCTCGACCAGTCCCGTGCCGACCAGGTGGAGGCGACGAACCTCAAGACCCACGAGGACTACGAGAAGGCGGTCGCCAAGCGGTCGGGCTGGATCGAGTTCGGGGCCACGGCGGGCATCGCGGCGGGCGTCGCCTTCCTGCCCGCGACCGCGGCCGTGGGCACGGCCGCGGTGCTCATCCCGCTGGCGACCGACACCGCCAGTGGTGCTGCCGAACAGGTCATCGGGCAGATGGTCGGTGACATCTCCGACAACTCGGTCGATGAGCACAAGGAGAAGACGGAGGAACTCACCCGCGCGGAGAAGACGAAGATCTACTCCGCGGGGGAGAGCATGGCGGAGGCGCCGATGGAGGACTTCCTGCGACGTCACGGCCTGGACGACGCCAGAAACACGGTCGGGCAGGATCTGCGTGAGTCGACGGTGATCGGTTACGGGCTCGGCAACGACCGGGAGAACCAGCAGGGCAACGACCCGGAGACCGGCTGAGTCCGTGGACGGCCGAGAGTACGGAAGGATACGGACAGTGATCAGTCGTAGGTCGGTACGCGGGGGACTCCTCGTCACGGTCGTGGCCGGCTCGTTGCTTCTCGGCGCCTCCGGTTGTGGAGGGGACGGAGATGCGGAGGGAACTCCGAAAACTCCGAAGGACTACAAGGTGGTTGGGGGGACACGGCTGTGCGGTGGCAAGGCTGTGTCCGCCGAGGCGTCTCGGGCGCTGAAGGTGATCACGGGGTCGTCGCGGTTCGAGGCGTCGGCGAAGGAGTACACCGTCGCACAGGCCGCAGCGGACCTTGTCGAGGAGTTCCCGGTCCCCACCGTGACCAAAGACGTGTGCCGCGTCCATCTGCCCATCGGCACGCCGGACTTCGTGCTCAGGATCACGTGGAAGCTGGTCGACGGCCCTCCGACGGACGAACCGCCGGCCCCGAAGTTCACCGTGCTGAAGATGGGAGAGGACGCCCTGGCCGCGGCGGACATGGCGTACGTCCAATTCGCATGCCGGAGCCCCAGGTTGTCCGACGCGTCGAGGTCGGGTCACGTCCTCATCGGCGTCCAGCGCTGGGGGATGCCGCAGGAGCCCGAAGGTGACACCAGGGCATTGAAGGAGGCCTACGCCACCGTGGCCCACTCCGTCTCGCTCGCCATGGCCGAGGAGTTGCGCTGCGAAAAAGACGGCGGGCTTCCTGCTCGGGCGGTGCTGGATCCCGTGGAGCCGCGTCATACGCAGTGATCCGGCCCGGTACTGTCCCGGGCCCGCCCCGTTCCTGTGACGGGGGCGGGGTGCACGGACGCCGTAGGAGCCTATTGTCTTCGCCGGTGAGCGTGACAAGGCCCCCGTCGGCCCGGGGTGAGGGCCGTCAGGGGCGCAGGCCGTACGGGTCGTCGCAGAGTTCGAAGACCGGCTCGCCGCGGACCGGGTCCTCGGCGACGGTGAGCCGGACGCGGCCGCCCGGGTGGATGGCGATGAACGGCCCCTTCACGCGGCCGCGGACGGTGAAACCCTCCGCCATCTCGATCAGGGAGACGTTGCGCGCGGCCGGGGTGTTGCGGCGGACCACGGTGGTGCGGCGCACGATGCCGGTGCCCTGGCTGCGTTCGGTGCGCAGGTCGCTCGACGCGCAGACCGGACACAGCAGCCGGTGGAACATGGTGGTCCCGCACCAGCGACAGCGCTGGAAGGCGAGGCGTTCCTCGCTCGACTTGCCGGCCCAGGCGGGGGCGCCGCTCTCGACGGGGACGGTGGCGTTGCTCTCAGGGACGTCGGCGTCCAGCACGTCCGCCGCGATCCCGATTCCCGGGTGGAACACGATGTCATCTCCCTGCGCTCGGCCGGAATCTGATGTGCTCGGATCGCCGTGCACGCGCCACAGAGTATGGCACTCAGTGCCAGTCGTAAAGGCACTGCGTACCCTCAATCGGTCCAGACGGACTCGATCTCCTTGACGACCCGCCACATGGGGACCCCGCGCCGGGCCACCAGGACCACCACGTCCTCGCCCTCCTCCGTACGCGCCACCGGGCCCTCCGTGCCGAACGTCCGCCGCACGTAGTCCAGGGCCCGGTCCACGAAGGCGTCGGCGTCCCCCTCGCCGTCCGCGCGCAGCCAGGAACGCAGGGCGTTGTTGTGGGCCGCGACCACGGCGGCGGCGATCACGTCGGCGTGCAGGGTGCCGTCACGCCGGTCGGTGAGACGGGTCCGCAGGTGGTCGGCTAGGGCACGCTCGTAGCGCCACACCACGGAGAGCTCGTACGCCCGCAGCCCGGGCACCCGCTTGGTCAGCCGGTAACGCTGCACGGAGAACGTCGGGTTCTCCGCGTACATCCGCAGGACGAGCCGGGCCGCGTCGCAGACGCGCGCGACGGGGTCGTCCTGCGGCGGGCCGGACTCCAGGAACTCGGTCATCTCCGCGAGACAGCGTTCGTGGTCCGGGAAGACCACGTCCTCCTTCGACGGGAAGTACCGGAAGAACGACCGTCGGCCCACCCCGGCCAGCGCGACGATGTCGTCGACCGTCGTCTGCTCGTACCCCCGCTCCAGGAACAGCCGGAACGCGGCCGCGACCAGGGCGTCGCGCATCGGCGGCTTCGGCGCCCCCGCGCCGGCCGACGGACCCCCGGGGGATGTCTCGCTCATGCGGCGAAACTAGCATCGGCGGCATCGAGGTGACACTCAGTGCCTGGTGGGGAGGGGACTGAGTGTCATGCGTGTTCCGGGTGCGGAGTCGGCCCCGTGCCAATAGGGCTCCGGCGCCCGCCACGCTCGCCCGGCCCCCTGCGCTCCGGCGCCCGCCACTGTCGCCCGCCCCCCGGCGCTGAGGCTCGCGGCCCCGTCTCAGCCGCCGTCGGCCGGGCGGACCGCCCAGCGCTGCTCGACCCTGGCAAGGCGCCAGTACGCGAGCGCGGCGGCCCAGACGATCACGAAGAGGCCGACGATGATGAAGCCCACGTTGTCGAGGTCTAGCTCCGCGATCCAGCCGGTGACCGCGTCCCGCAGGTCGAGCTTGTCGTGCAGGACGCCGACCAGCTCGATGGTGCCGATCAGGAACGCGACCGCGATCGACAGCCCCGTGATGGTGAGGTTGTAGAACACCTTGCGCACGGGGTTCGAGAAGGCCCACTGGTAGGCGAAGTTCATGAACGTGCCGTCCAGCGTGTCGAAGAGGCTCATGCCCGCCGCGAACAGCAGCGGCAGGCACAGGATCGCGTACCAGGGCAGCCCGGCCGCCGCCCCGCTGCCCGCCATCACCATCAGCGTCACCTCGGTCGCGGTGTCGAAGCCGAGGCCGAACAGGAAGCCCAGCGGGAACATCTGCCCGGGACGGCTGATGGACTTGGTGAAACGGCCGAGGATCCGGTTCATGAACCCCCGTGAATCCAGGTGCTCTTCGAGCTGCCGCTCGTCGTACGTCCCCTCCCGCATCGCCCGGAAGACCCGCAGAATGCCCATCAGGGCAACGAGGTTGAGCGCCGCGATGAGGTACAGGAACATGCCGGAGACGGTCGTACCCATGACGCCCAGCACCTGGTGCGTGCGCGAGCCCTCGTTCATGATGCGTCCGGCGAGCTGGGTGCCGCCCGCGATCAGCGCGGCCAGGACGACCACCACGCTGGAGTGACCGAGCGCGAACCAGAACCCCACGGACACCGGCCTCTTGCCGTCCGCCATCAGCTTGCGCGTGGTGTTGTCGATGGCCGCTATGTGGTCGGCGTCGAAGGCGTGCCGCATGCCCAGGGTGTACGCCGTGACGCCGAGCCCGATGCCGAAGGCCTTGGAGCCGACCTCGTAGTGCGCCGGAACGACCAGCAGGAACAGCACACCGAACGCGACGACGTGCAGTGCGGCGATCACCGCCAGCAGACCGGCGGTCCGGACGGTGTCCTCGCGCCGCCACTGGAAGACGGTGGGGCCCGTGGGCCCGGTGGGCAGGGTCATGCGGTCACGCTCCAGCACCTCGTGGATCACTTCGTGAGATGCCGTGGCCGGTCTCCTGGCTTGCGGGTACCTCCCGCGCGAGCCGAAGCCGAGCGTGGTGGAGGGTCGACGCGCCCGCCCCTGCCTTCCCGGCCGTCCGGCCAGTGGCGCCGCCCTGGGGCGGCACGGGACGAGAACTCCCCGATCACAGTGGCGAGGGCCGCTCCGGACTGAGCCCCTGAAAGGCTGTCACCGGTCTTCCCGAACACCACGACGCGCCAACCTTAGGTGCCGCCCGTGAACGGCTGCAAGCCTGCACAGTTGCGCAGGTATCCAAGATCACACGGCGCCTCCTGGAAGAATGCCGCCATGCATCTCGTCCCCGCCGACCGTGCCGGCCGGCGCACCATCGACGGCCACCGGGTCTGCGACGCCGTGGCCGCCATCGGCGAACCCACGGCGGTACGCGCGTGGGCCGACCGCTTCTCGCTGCTCGCCGACCCTGGCCGGCTCGCTCTCCTGCTGGCGCTGCACCGGGCCGGGCCCCTGGCCGTCTCCGACCTCGCCGTCGCCACGGGCATGAACGACCCGGCCGTGTCGCAGGCGTTGCGGCTGCTGCGTACGGCGGAGGTCGTCGTCGGCGAGAGGCAGGGCCGCGTCGTGCGCTACCGGCTCGTCGACGCCCCGACCGCCGCGCTGCTGGAACACTGCGGCACGGGCCTCGCCTGAATCCGGCACGACAGCCCCGACAGTCCGAGCCCGACGGCTCGACAGTCCGAGAGACCGACGGCTCGACAGTCCGAGAGACCGACGGCTCGACAGTCCGAGAGACCGACGGCTCGACAGTCCGAGAGACCGACGGCTCGACGGCTCGGTAGCCCGACCGCCCGTAGGTCCGACCGCCCGGTTGTTACCGGCAGTTACGGCAGTTCGGCGGCCCGGTCCGCTGTCTCCCGGCCGTTCAGAGCCCTTCTCCGGCAAGGAGAACCGTCGCGTACCGTGTCGCTGTTCGGCCGAACGGGTGACCATGCGTAAGAATTGCCCGGTGCAGACAACCATGGCGAGCCAGGGCGGGGATGGCCAGTGAACAGCCACGACGTCACCGATGAACAGTGGGAAGGGCTCGCCCAGGTCGTTCCGTTGCGCGGCCGGGACGCCTGGCCTTCCGCCGTCGGTCACCGGGCGATACCCGAGGCCGCGACCGAGACCAGGCGGCGCTTCGTCGTGCTGCGGGTCAATGTGTTCGCGGACGCCCGCGAGGTCGCCGAGACACTCATGGCGGGCATCCCCGTCCTGCTCGACCTGACGGGCGCCGAGACCGATGTCGCCAAGCGGGTGCTGGACTTCAGCACGGGCGTCGTCTTCGGCCTGGCGAGCGGGATGCACCGGGTCGACCGCAACGTGTTCCTGCTGACACCGCCGGGCACCGAGGTGCAGGGGTTGATGGAGGGGGTCGGGGTTCCGGGGCTGTGACGTGGACGTTCCCGGCGCGGTCGGGCACTCGCGGGTGACCTGACGAGGGGCGGCCGGACGGTAGCCGGGGCCGCGTGATCAACGGGCGTGATCCCTCGAACGAAGGAAGGTCGCCCGGGTGGAACGGTTCGCCTCCCGGCGGAGTCCTACCGTCCGGATATGACCGTGCCGCCTTTGCCTCCCCTTCAGCCTGTTCAGCCCGTTCGTTCGGTTCAGTCCCTTCGGGTTGTTCCATCCGTTCCGTCCACTTCATCTGGCCGACCGGTTCGGCCGGTTCAGTGCGTTGAGCCCGATGGACCCGGTGAGTCCCTTTCTCCCGTCGGGTACCGCGTGGATGCCGCGGGGCGTCCGGGCCGGTTCGGCGCCCCGAAGCCGACCGGGCGGGAGGTGCCGGTCGAGCCGGCCGCGCAGGAGCGGGTCCCCGAACCGCGAGCGGCGGGGGCAGGGGCGCGACCGGCGGGTGCGGGGATGCCCGTACGGGGAAACGGGGTGGCCGGCCGGACCGGGCCGCTGGGGGTTGGGTCCGCGGGTCTCGACGAACGTGAGTCGGATCGGTCGCGCGAGCTGCGTCAGTTGGATCAGCCGCGTGACGCGCGTGAACCGCGCGAGTCCCACGAGCAGTGTGAGCCGCGCCAGGCCGTACCGGCAGGTGCCGCCGAGGCGGGTTCCGCCGCGCCGAGTCCTCAGCCGGCCCGGCCGGAACGGCCGAGCGTCACCCACCTGCGGCTCTCCGCCTTCGCCGGGCACCGCGCCGCCGACTTCACGCTGGGACGGCTGACCCTCTTCGCGGGCCCCAGCGGCAGCGGCAAGTCCAGTGCGTTACGGGCGTACGAGGCGCTGGCGCGGCTCGGTGGCGGGGCCGAGCTGTGCGAGGTGTTCCCCGACCCGGCCGCCTGCGTACCCGAGGGGGCCCGCCCGGACGCCCAACGTCGGCGCGGCTTCCGTATCGGCTGTACGGCCGACGGCCCCGAAGGGCCGGTCCGGCTCGACCTCGCCGTACAGGCCGAACCCGAACTGCGCATCGTGGGCGAACGGTTGACCGCGGGCGGACTCGTCCTGCTGGAGACGGCGCTGCGGGACCCCAGCCGCCCGGTCGTCCAGGCCGCCTGGCACACGGCGGGCTCGTCCCCCGTGACCCGGGGCCCACTCCCCGACGACCGCCTCGGCACCGCCCTGCTGCCCCTGCGCGTCGCGGGCAAGACCGACGGGCAGCGCCAAGTGCTCGCCGCCGCCGAGCAGATGGTGATCGCGCTGCGCTCCGTCTTCCCCTGTGACCCGCGCCCGCCGTACATGCGCGCACCCGTGCCGGTCGGCGGCGGGCGCCTGCTGCCCGGCTGCGACAACCTCGCCGACGTGCTCTGGCGCACCCGGACCGAGTGCTCCCGCCGGCACGGGCTGCTCGTCCAGGCGGTCCGCGCCGGCTGCGCGGGCCCCATCGCCGACCTGCTCGCCGAACCCCTGCGTGACGGCACCGTCCGCGGGTTGCTCGACCGGGGCGACGGCCGCCGTACGGACGTGGGGCTGCTGGGGGACGGTGAGTTGAGGTATCTCGCGCTGGCCCTGGTACTGCTCACCGGGCCCGGAGTGCTGGAGGTGGACCCCGCCGGTGAGGTCCCCGCGGCGCTCCAGACGCTGACCGTACTGGCCGACGGCTTCGACCGCTGCATGGACGCCCGGCAGGCGGGGGAGCTGCTGCGGCTCGCGGCGCGGATGTGCGAGCGGGGGCACATCCGGCTGGTCGGGGCCGTGAGCGACGCGTCGTGGGCGGCGGAGGTGGAGGGAGTGACGGTGGTAGACCTGGGGGTGTGACGGAACTGGACGTGGCGCGGTTGCAGCGCCGACTGGGCGAGTTCGCGGCCGTACGCAACTGGCAGCCCTACCACACCCCCAAGAACCTGGCCGCCGCGCTCAGCGTGGAGGCGTCCGAACTGCTGGAGATCTTCCAGTGGTTGACGCCGGAGGAGTCGGCCCGCGTGATGGACGACCCGGACACCGCGCACCGGGTGACCGACGAAGTCGCGGACGTGCTCGCGTATCTCCTCCAGCTGTGCGCGGTGCTCGACGTGGATCCGCTCGCCGCGCTGGACGCCAAGATCGACCGCAACGAACGCCGATTCCCGGCTCCGGACAGCCCCTGACCGACGCCCGCCCCGCCCCGCACGCCCTCCTTCTGTCACTCTCAGTAGTGGTTGAGTTGTCCACAGTCGATTCTCTGTCCACAGATTTCGGGCTTCCTCTGGCTTTTCGTCCCCCGCGCCCTCACTCTGGGTAGTGGACAGCGGAGTTCGGGCGGACGTGTGAAAGCGCGTCGGACAGACGGGGGCAGCGCATGGACGCGGTGCGGCTCATCGTGACGAGCAGGCGTGCCCTGGCGGGAAGCAGCGAAATGCCGGAGATCATGAGGGAGGTGTGGCAGGCGCAGGCCCTGGCACAGGCGATCGGCAGTCGTCTGGCCGTCTCCGGGCCTCCCGAATTACGCGGCGAGGCGCTGGGGCTCACGGAGTTGGCGGGAAGAGGCTGCGGCGTACTGGACGCGCCGTCGCTCGGAGTGGGCGACCTGCGGGCCGCCCAGCTCACGGACCTGGGTGACGCCCGGCAGACCCTCCTCGACCTCGGGGGCCTGCTTGGCGAGGTCGGCATCGCGCTCGTCGGCATCGCCTGCGCGGCCGACGACGAGGGGACCTACTGGCAGTGCATGGAGGCGATCGACGCGGCCGACGAGTCCCGCGACCGGGTGCTGGAGATGCTGCGGCGCCTCGCGGTCCGGGAGGAGGAGGTGGTGGAGCGGGACCGTGCGGCGGGGTGAGGCGCGCCCCGCTCCCACAGCACCCCCGGAGTGACCTCAAGCCCCGGACGAGTCCGGGCTCTCCGGCCGCGTACCCGTGGACTGGAGGTGGGCGTCGAGCCGCGACAGGTCCGCGTTGAGTGCCGCCATCAGTTCCTCCATCTGCTGCAGGAGCCCCTTCGACGGATCGGGCACCGCCTGCTCCGGCACGGCTTCCTGGGACATGACGGCCTCCTCGGCCCTTGGCCCCTGAAGACGGGGCCGGCGCGGGTGACGCACCGGCGGCCGCCGGCAACGGGCGCCGGGCGGTCCGGCTCCGTCCGAGGCAACGATCACCGGTGGACGGGGTCACTGGCGCGGATCGGCGCCGTGCCCGGAGCTGACGGGTTTTCACCCGACCGTGGAAGGGGGTGACCGGCGGGACCGGTGGCGTTGACGCGCATCCGAGCGTGCAGGATGGAGGTATGGATCTTCGCATCTTCACCGAGCCCCAGCAGGGCGCCACCTACGACACCCTTCTCACTGTCGCCAAGGCCACCGAAGACCTCGGCTTCGATGCCTTTTTCCGCTCCGACCACTACCTCCGCATGGGCGCGGCGGACGGCCTCCCGGGGCCCACCGACGCCTGGATCACCCTGGCCGGACTCGCCCGTGAGACCCGGCGCATCCGGCTCGGCACGCTGATGACGGCGGGTACCTTCCGGCTGCCGGGTGTGCTCGCCATCCAGGTCGCGCAGGTGGACCAGATGTCGGGCGGCCGCGTCGAACTGGGCCTGGGCGCGGGCTGGTTCGAGGAGGAGCACAAGGCGTACGGCATCCCGTTCCCGAAGGAGAAGTTCGCACGCCTGGAGGAGCAGCTCGCGATCGTCACCGGTCTGTGGGCGACCGAGGTCGGCGAGACCTTCGACCACCACGGCACGTACTACGACCTCACGGACTCGCCCGCGCTCCCCAAGCCGGCGCAGGCGAAGATTCCCGTCCTGATCGGCGGTCACGGCGCGACCCGCACTCCGCGGCTCGCCGCGCAGTACGCCGACGAGTTCAACATCCCGTTCGCCTCCGTCGAGGACAGTGAGCGGCAGTTCGGCCGGGTGCGGGCCGCCGCGGAGCGGGCCGGCCGCAAGGCCGACGACCTGGTGTACTCCAACGCGCTGGTGGCCTGCGTAGGCAAGGACGACCAGGAGGTGGCCCGTCGTGCCGCCGCGATCGGCCGTGACGTCGACGAGCTCAAGGCCAACGGTCTCGCGGGTTCCCCCGACGAGGTGGTCGACAAGATCGGGCGGTACGCGGAGATCGGTGCCCGGCGTGTCTACCTCCAGATCCTCGACCTCGACGACCTGGACCACCTCGAACTCATCTCGGCGCAGGTGCAGTCGCAGCTGTCGTAGGGCTGTCGTTGCCTCGGGGGCGCTGACTGGGCACAGGGCAGCGCCCTCGCGGCCCAACGTGCGCCGGCCCCTCGGTGACCCGCTGACGACACCTCCGCGACACGACGGCACAGGCGTGACGAAAAATCCCCGAGGGTACCGCGGGGGGTCCCTGTAAGTTGAGCGGGCGCGCCGGGCCGTGACCGACGGCGCGCTCTTCCCTCGCTGCGGTTCGACGGGGCCCGCGCGTGCGCACACCGAGTGCGCGGCCGCGGTCCGTACGGGCGGACCGCGGTACAGAAAACCTATCGAGGCCTGCTTACCGTGTTCCTGACGATCAGTACCACCGGCACCCCAGAGCGCCCCGCGACCGACCTCGGCTACCTGCTGCACAAGCATCCCGACAAGGCGCAGGCGTTCTCCACCTCCTACGGCAGGGCGCACGTCCTCTACCCCGAGGCGTCCGTCCAGCGGTGCACGGCCGCGCTGCTGCTGGAGGTGGACACGGTGGCGCTGGTCCGCCGGGGCAAGGGCAAGGGACGCGGCGGCGCACCTGACGCGGCGCTCGCGCAGTACGTCAACGACCGCCCGTACGCGGCCTCCTCGCTGCTCGCCGTCGCCCTCAGCACCGTCTTCAGCAGCGCGATGAAGGGCCAGTGCAACGCCAGGCCGGACCTGCCGGAGCGGCCGTTGCCCCTGCGGATCGAGGTGCCCGCGCTGCCCGCCCGCGGCGGCGCCGACCTCGTGCGCCAGCTGTTCGAGCCGCTCGGCTGGACGGTGACCGTGGACGCCGTGCCGCTGGACACCGAGTTCCCCGAGTGGGGCGACTCCCGCTACGTACGCCTCGTGCTGGAATCCGAGGAGGGGCCGACGCTCGCCGAGGCGCTGCGCCACCTCTACGTCCTGCTCCCGGTGCTCGACGACGCCAAGCACTACTGGGTGGCCCCCGACGAGGTCGACAAGCTGCTGCGGGCCGGCGACGGCTGGCTCCCCGACCACCCCGAACAGCACCTGATCACCAGCCGGTACCTCTCCCGCCGCTGGTCCCTGACCCGCGAGGCCCGGGAGCGGCTGGAGCTCGTGCGGCTCGCCGAGGCCGACGACAGCGCCGTCGAGGAGATCGACAACGCGGTGGAGGACCAGGGCGACCCCGAGACCGGGGAGCCGGGCACCGACGGCGGGACGGCTGCCGCCGAGGCCGTGACCGGCGACGCCGGCGAGGCCGTGACGTCCGCCGGGGACGAGGCCGTGACGCCCGCTGGTGACGAGGCCGTGCCGCTCGCCGTGCGGCGGCGCGACGCCATCCTCGCCGCGCTGCGGGACTCCGGTGCCGGGCGCGTCCTCGATCTCGGCTGCGGGCAGGGGCAGTTGGTGCAGGCCCTGCTCAAAGACCCCCGGTACACCGAGATCGTCGGCGTCGATGTGTCGATGCGTGCGCTCACCGTCGCCGCGCGCCGCCTCAAGCTGGACCGCCTCGGGGAGCGGCAGGCCGCACGCGTCAAGCTCGTACAGGGCTCGCTCGCGTACACCGACAAGCGGCTCAAGGGCTACGACGCCGCGGTGCTGAGCGAGGTGATCGAGCACCTCGACCTGCCCCGGCTGCCCGCCCTGGAGTACGCCGTCTTCGGCTCCGCGCGCCCGCGGACCGTCCTGGTGACGACGCCGAACGTCGAGTACAACGTCCGCTGGGAGACCCTCCCGGCCGGTCACTCCCGGCACGGCGACCACCGCTTCGAGTGGACCCGCGAGGAGTTCCGCGCCTGGGCCCGGGCGGTGGCCGAACGGCACGCCTACGAAGTGGAGTTCGCGCCCGTCGGCCCCGACGACCCGGAGGTCGGCCCCCCGACCCAGATGGCCGTGTTCACCCTGAGCGGGACCCCGCACGACAAGCCGGCGAAGACCCCGGTCCCGAAGGAGGAGAAGGCCGCATGACGAACGAGACCAGCACGGGACGCACCCTGCCCGTCACCGACCTCTCCCTCGTGGTGCTGATCGGCGCGTCCGGCTCTGGCAAGTCCACCTTCGCGCGCAGGCACTTCAAGCCCACCGAGGTGATATCCAGCGACTTCTGCCGCGGCCTCGTCGCCGACGACGAGAACGACCAGAGCGCCAGCCGCGACGCCTTCGACGTGCTCCACTACATCGCGGGCAAGCGCCTCGCGAGCGGCCGGCGCACCGTCGTCGACGCGACCAGCGTGCAGCAGGAGAGCCGCCGGCAGCTGATCGACCTGGCGAAGGAGCACGACGTGCTGCCCATCGCCATCGTCCTCGACGTGCCCGAGGACGTCTGCGCCGAACGCAACGCGGCCCGCAGCGACCGGGCCGGCATGCCGCGCCGCGTCATCCAGCGGCACACCCGTGAACTCCGCCGCTCCCTGCGCCACTTGGAGCGCGAGGGGTTCCGCAAGGTGCACGTCCTGCGCGGCGTCGAGGAGATCGAGAACGCCGAGGTCCGCACCGAGAAGCGGTACAACGACCTGACCCATCTCACCGGGCCGTTCGACATCATCGGCGACATCCACGGCTGCGCGTCCGAACTGGAGACGCTGCTCACCAAGCTCGGTTACGTCGACGGCTCGCACCCGGAAGGCCGTACGGCCGTCTTCGTCGGCGACCTCGTCGACCGCGGCCCGGACACGCCCGGCGTCCTGCGCCGCGTGATGTCCATGGTCGCGTCCGGCGACGCGCTGTGCGTGCCGGGCAACCACGAGAACAAGTACGGACGCCACCTCAAGGGCCGCAAGGTCCAGCACACGCACGGCCTCGCCGAGACCATCGAGCAGATGGAGGGGGAGAGCGAGGAGTTCAAGCGGCAGGTGCGGGAGTTCCTCGACGGACTCGTCAGCCACTACGTCCTCGACGGTGGCCGCCTCGTCGTCTGCCACGCCGGGCTGCCCGAGAAGTACCACGGGCGTACGTCGGGACGGGTGCGGTCGCACGCCCTGTACGGCGAGACGACCGGCGAGACCGACGAGTTCGGCCTGCCCGTGCGCTACCCGTGGGCGGAGGACTACCGCGGCAGCGCGGCCGTGGTGTACGGCCACACCCCCGTCCCCACGGCCACCTGGCTCAACAACACCATCTGCCTCGACACCGGAGCCGTGTTCGGCGGCAGGCTCACCGCGCTGCGCTGGCCGGAGCGCGAACTGGTCGACGTACCCGCCGAGCGGGTCTGGTACGAGCCCACGAAGCCGCTTGCCTCCGAGGCGCCCGGCGGGCACGAGGGCCGGCCGCTCGACCTCGCGGACGTGCACGGACGGCGGGTCGTGGAGACCCGGCACGCCGGACGGGTGTCCGTGCGCGAGGAGAACGCCGCCGCGGCGCTGGAGGTGATGAGCCGCTTCGCCGTCGATCCGCGGCTCCTCCCGTACCTGCCGCCCACCATGGCGCCGACCGCGACCTCGCGCGTCGACGGCTACCTGGAACACCCCGCCGAGGCGTTCGCGCAGTACCACGAGGACGGGGTCGCGCGGGTCGTGTGCGAGGAGAAGCACATGGGCTCCCGGGCGGTCGCGCTGGTCTGCCGGGACGCGGCGACCGCCCGCGAGCGGTTCGGTGTGGGCGGGGCCCCGCGCCCGGACGGCGGCGAGGGTCCCACGGGCGCCCTCTACACGCGCACCGGGCGGCCCTTCTTCGACGACGCCGCGGTGACCGAGGAGATCCTCGGCCGGCTGCGGACCGCCGCCGACGAGGCCGGACTGTGGAAGGACCTGGAGACCGACTGGCTGCTGCTGGACGCCGAGTTGATGCCGTGGTCGCTGAAGGCGTCCGGGCTGCTGCGCACGCAGTACGCGGCCGTCGGAGCCGCGTCCGGGGCGGTGTTCCCGGGGGCGCTCGCCGCGCTCGAAGGGGCGGCGGCGCGTGGTGTCGACGTCCACGACCTGCTCACCGGGCAGCGTGAACGGGCGGCCGACGCGGCGGCGTTCACGGACGCCTACCGGCGGTACTGCTGGACCACGGACGGTCTGGAGGGCGTGCGTCTCGCCCCCTTCCAGATCCTCGCCGTCCAGGGCCGCAGCCTCGCCGCCCTGCCGCACGACGAGCAGCTCGCGCTCATCGACCGCCTCGTGGAGCACGACGGGAGCGGCCTGCTCCAGACCACCCGCCGGCTGTACGTGGACACGGGCGACGCGGAGTCCGTGCGGGCCGGCGTCGACTGGTGGCTGGAGATGACCGGGCGCGGCGGCGAGGGCATGGTCGTCAAACCCCTCCAGGCCGTGGTGCGGTCCCCGCAGGGGCGGCTGGTGCAGCCCGGCATCAAGTGCCGGGGACGCGAGTACCTGCGGATCATCTACGGCGCCGAGTACACGCGGCCCGAGAACCTCGCGCGGCTGCGCGGGCGGTTCCTGAACCACAAGCGGTCGCTGGCGATCCGGGAGTACGCGCTGGGTCTTGAGGCGCTGGACCGGCTGGCCGAGGGCGAGCCGTTGTGGCGGGTGCACGAGGCCGTGTTCGCGGTGCTGGCGTTGGAGTCGGAACCGGTGGATCCCCGTCTCTGACGGGAACGTGATCCGGGGGCCCGGGGCGGGGGTGTTGCCCTGTCCCGGGCCGGTGTTCCGTCACCGCCGGTGTCAACGGGCCCACGGGACCCGGGTCGCTTGCCGGCCCCGGCCCCGCTCACGTCGCCCGGCTTCGACCCCCGCTCAGGATCTGACCCCCGGTCCCGGCCCCGCCATGGGGCTCCGCCCCAGACCCCGCTCCTCAAACGCCGGAGGGGCTGATTCCCCACCTGAGGGCTGTCTCTTTCCGCCCGCCCTCTCCACCGGAGAGGAAGGTCCTGCCGCCCCTGCGCTGGAGGGCTTCCCTTCCCCTAACTCACCAGGCGTAGCCGGGTATCCGCCACGCCCACCCGGACCGTCTGGCCCCACGTCAGTTGCAGGGCGTCGTTCTCCATTCCGTCGCCGAAGGCTATGAGGCGGTCCGACTCGGCGGTGACGTGGAGGCGGGACGCGTCGGTGAGGGTGCCGGAGACGAGCGACGTGCCGGTGGCCGGGGACGGCCAGGCCTCGCGGACGAACCACAGCAACCGTTCCTCCGTGGGTCCCGGCAGCGGGAGACCGGCGCCGCGCTCCTGCCACACGGACCGCAGCCACCCGGTCGCCCCCGTCCCCGTGCCGACCAGGACCCCGGAGGAGGCCTGGGGCTCGACGGCACCCCTGTCGCCGTCGAGCCCCAGCCGGTAGCGGGCCGTCTGATGGCCCGCGGCTCCGAGGTAGATCTCATTGAGCGCGACCAGCCGCTGCGTGTCGTCGGCCACCGCCTCGACCATCGTGAGGTCGTCGCTCCGCCCGGCGCGGGCCGGCACGGAGGCGAGCAACGCGGCCGCGTCCCGGGGCCGGTGGCGCACCAGCACCGCCGGGTTGCGTCCCGGATCGGTGTCGATGCCGATCACGGGCTGCCCCGTCAGGTACTTGGCGACGTTGGCCACCAGCCCGTCCTGGCCGACGACGACCACGACGTCCTCGGGGCCGAACAGGAAGCGGTCCAAGTCCTGCCTCTCCAGGCGTGCCTGGCGCCACGTCAGCGGAACAGCGGCGGCGACCTCGGCGAGCGCCTCGCGAGTACGCCGGTGCCGGTCGGCGACCTCCGCGATGTCGCGGCCCCGTGACGCGAGGAAGAAGGCGGCCTGGCCGTGCGTACCGTGCCGGGCCACCAACTCCTCGTACTCCGTGGTGCGGTGCACGAGCACGGCACGGGGTGCGAGGCTCACGCCGGTTCCCCCGGTGTGCCGCCCAGCCTGGCCAGCAGCCCCGTCAGCACGTCCGGCGACACCGTGACGCTGTCGATCCGGGGCAGGTTCTCGGCCAGCCGGGTGGCCGTCAGGGCGTGCAGCGTCGCGACGTCCGCGTCCCCGTGCACCCGCAGCCACGCGGCCTGCGCCTCGGCCCGCGCCTCGCCGACCTCCCGCGCGGCCTGCGCCTCCGCCCCGGCCAGCCGGACGGTCCGTGCCGCCTCCGCCTCGGCCAGGCGCACCGTCCGTGCCGCCTCCGCCGTGGCCCGTACCGCGTCCGCCGCGGCGTGCTCCTCGGCCTCGCGCCGCGCATTCGTCCCGCGCTGGTCGACCAACTGCTCCTCGCGGCGGGCGAGTTCGATCTGGCTGGCCAGTTCGTTCTCGGCGATCGCCCGCTCCCGCTCGACGGCCACGGCACGCCGCTCGTACGTCGCCTTGTCCGCGTCCTGCTGGATCTGCTCCCGCGCCGGTGTCCGCAGCGCCCGCTCCACCTCGGGTTCGGGGCGCAGGGCCACGACCCGCACGGCGACCACCTCGATGCCGGTCGCCGGCAGCCGCGGCTCCGCGGCGAGCGCGCCCGCGACCCGCTCGCGCACGGCGGCCACCCCGTCCACCAGGGCCGACGCCAGCGGCGTACGCGCCAGCACGTCCAGCGCGTGCTGCTGGGCCGTCTCCGTGAGCAGCGTCCCGAGCTGTTCGAGGGGCGCGCCCCGCCAGACGCCCGTGTCGGGATCGATGGAGAAGTCGAGGCGGGCGGCTGCGAGCGCGGGGTCGCTGATCCGGTAGGTGACGGTCGCCTGGACGGCCACGTCCTGGAAGTCGGACGTACGGGCGTGGAAGGTCATCGCCAGCTCGCGGTCGTCGACCGGGACCTCGGAGAGGGCGGCGCTCAGCGCGCGGTACCAGAAGCTCAGCCCCGGCCCGTCGTGCACGAGCCGTCCCGACCGGTGGTGCCGCACATGCGTGGTCGGCGCCCCGCGCAGGTGGCGCCAGCCCAGGCGCCGGGTGATGTCGGCCATCGGTACAACCCCCTCGTCGCCGGACGGGGTCCGTACACCCGCCCGTTGTCGTCAGTACGACGATAAACAGTGGGGCTCTTATCGTCAAGGGGACGAAATCAACTGGGACGGGTTCGCGCGGATGTGCGGGTGAAACGCGTCCGGGTGGTCAGGATGGAGTCATGGGATTTCACGTCGACTCCGAGGCCGGGCGGCTGCGCCGCGTCATCCTGCACCGGCCGGATCTGGAGCTCAAAAGGCTCACCCCCAGCAACAAGGACGCGCTGCTCTTCGACGACGTGCTGTGGGTGCGCCGGGCGCGAGCGGAGCACGACGGGTTCGCGGACGTCCTGCGGGACCGAGGCGTCGCCGTCCACCTCTTCGGCGACCTGCTCACCGAGACCCTGGAGATCCCGGCGGCCCGTTCGCTCGTCCTGGACCGGGTGTTCGAGGAGAAGGAGTACGGCCCCCTCGCCACCGACCACCTGCGGGACGCCTTCGAGGGCATGTCCGCCCCGGACCTGGCCGCCGCGCTGGTCGGCGGGATGACCAAGCGCGAGTTCCTGGAGGCGCACGCCGAACCGACCTCCGTGCGCTTCCACGTCATGGACCTGGACGACTTCCTGCTCGGCCCGCTCCCCAACCACCTCTTCACCCGGGACACCTCCGCCTGGATCTACGACGGGGTGTCCATCAACGCCATGCGCTGGCCCGCCCGCCAGCGGGAGACCGTGCACTTCGAGGCGATCTACCGCCACCACCCGCTCTTCCGCGACGAGTCCTTCCGCCTCTGGTCGGAGGGGCAGGCGGACTACCCGTCCACCATCGAGGGCGGCGACGTGCTGGTGATCGGCAACGGGGCGGTCCTCATCGGGATGAGCGAGCGCACCACGCCCCAGGCCGTCGAGATGCTCGCGCACAAGCTGTTCGCGGCCGGCTCGGCCCGCACCATCGTGGCGCTCGACATGCCGAAGCGCCGGGCGTTCATGCACCTCGACACCGTGATGACGATGGTGGACGGCGACATCTTCACGCAGTACGCCGGACTCGGCATGCTCCGCAGCTACACCATCGAACCGGGCGCCGGCGACAAGGAGCTCAAGGTCACCGACCATCCGCCGGAGCACATGCACCGCGCGATCGCCGCCGCCCTCGGGCTCAGCGCGATCCGGGTGCTCACCGCCACCCAGGACGTGCACTCGGCCGAGCGCGAGCAGTGGGACGACGGCTGCAACGTCCTCGCGGTCGAGCCGGGCGTCGTGATCGCGTACGAGCGGAACTCGACGACCAACACGCATCTGCGCAAGCAGGGCATCGAGGTGATAGAGATCCCCGGTAGCGAACTCGGCCGGGGCAGGGGTGGCCCCCGCTGCATGAGCTGCCCTGTCGAGCGGGACGCCGTGTAGCGGGGGAGGGGGCGAGGGGCGGCCGGTCCCTGGGGTCGGGACGCACCCCGGCTCCGTATAGAAATGTCGAGGGTCGTATAGAATTCCAGACGTCCCCGTCTTCGTAACCCTGGAGCGCCCCCATGGCGACAGTCCCGACCGCCCTCGCCGGCCGCCATTTCCTCAAGGAGCTGGACTTCACCGCGGAGGAGTTCCGCGGCCTGATCGAGCTGGCCGCGGAGCTCAAGGCGGCCAAGAAGGCGGGCACGGAGACGCGCCACCTCCAGGGGCGCAACATCGCGCTGATCTTCGAGAAGACCTCGACCCGCACCCGCTGCGCGTTCGAGGTCGCCGCCGCCGACCAGGGCGCCTCGACCACCTATCTCGACCCGTCCGGCTCGCAGATAGGCCACAAGGAGTCCGTGAAGGACACCGCCCGGGTGCTCGGCCGGATGTTCGACGCGATCCAGTACCGCGGTGACAGCCAGGCCGGCGTCGAGGAGCTCGCCGCGTACGCCGGAGTGCCGGTCTACAACGGTCTGACCGACGACTGGCACCCCACCCAGATGCTCGCCGACGTGCTCACCATGACCGAGCACAGCGACAAGCCCCTCGACCGGATCGCCTTCGCGTACCTCGGCGACGCCCGCTTCAACATGGGCAACTCCTACCTGGTGACCGGCGCGCTGCTCGGCATGGACGTACGGATCGTCGCCCCGCGCGCGTACTGGCCGGCGCAGGAGATCGTCGACCGGGCCCACAAGCTCGCCGAGCACAGCGGCGGCCGCGTCACGCTCACCGAGGAGGTCGCCGAGGGGGTCGGCGGCGCCGACTTCGTGGCCACCGACGTCTGGGTCTCGATGGGGGAGCCCAAGGACGTGTGGGACGAGCGCATCCGCGCGCTGTCCCCGTACGCCGTGACGATGGACGTGCTCCGCGCCACCGGCAACCCGGACGTCAGGTTCCTGCACTGCCTGCCGGCCTTCCACGACCTGGGCACCAAGGTCGGCCGCGAGATCCACGCGACGCACGGGCTCGACTCGCTGGAGGTGACCGACGAGGTCTTCGAGTCGGCGCACTCGGTCGTCTTCGACGAGGCGGAGAACCGGCTGCACACCATCAAGGCGATCCTCGTCGCCACCCTCGCCTGACGCGGACCGGACCCGCCCGCACCAGAGCAGCACGCGCCGGAGCCCACCCGACCCGCGGGCGCAGGGCATCCGGTCCGGCCCGCCCGCGCCGGACACCCCGTCCGTCGCAGGTATAGGGCACCGGCGTCCGGCCCGCCCGCGCCGGACACCCCGTCCGTCGCAGGTATAGGGCACCGGCGTCCGGCCCGCCCGCGCCGGACACCCCGTCCGTCGCAGGTACAGGGCACCGGCGTCCGGCCGCCCGCGCCGGACGCCCCGTTCGGCCTCCGTCGCGCCTCTGCCGTGTAACGCTGCCGCCGCGTCTCCCCGTACGATCCTCGGCGGGCCCCCGGAACCATCCCTTCCGCCGCCCGTCATGCGACCGACCCCGTCGCGCCCCCGCACCATCGAAATGAGCACCACCCGCATGCCCGCTCCACGCATCGAGCGCGCCGCCCGCAGCAGGCGCGCTCCCCGCATCAAGTCCACCGAGCTCCTGGTCGCCGAATCCGGCGCGGACCTCGAAGGCCATGGCCTCAAGCGCACCATGGGCCTCTTCCAGCTCGTCTGCTTCGGCGTCGGCGCGATCGTCGGCACCGGGATCTTCGTCGGTCTCTCCGACTCCGTCGGGCAGGCCGGTCCCGCGGTGGTCGTCTCGTTCGTCCTCGCCGCGCTCACCTGCGTCTTCACCGCGTTCTCCTTCGCGGAGCTGGGCGGCGCGATCCCGGTCTCCGGATCCTCGTACTCCTTCGCCTACGCGGGCCTCGGCGAGGGCACGGCCTTCCTCGTCGGCTGGTGCCTGCTGCTGGAGTACGGCGTCTCCGTGTCGGCCGTGGCGGTCGGCTGGAGCCAGTACGTCAACGAACTGCTCCGGAGCCTGACGGGCGTGGAGCTGCCCGACGCGGTGTCCGCGGGTCCCGCCGACGGCGGCGTCGTGAACCTCCCGGCGGTCGTCGTGATCGCGCTGGCCTCGGTCCTGCTCGTCCGCGGGGTGCGCGAGAGCGCCCGCGCGACCGCCGCCATGGCGGTCCTGAAGCTCGCGGTGCTCGTGGCCTTCTGCGCCATCGGTTTCACCGCCTTCAAGGACGGCAACCTCAGCCCGTTCTCGCCGGCCGGCCTCGGCGGCATCGGCGCCGGCACCACGGCCGCCTTCTTCTCCTACATCGGCTTCGACGCGATCACCACCGCCGGTGAGGAGGCCAGGAACCCGCGCCGTGACATCCCGATCGCGATCCTGGTCTGCATCGGCCTGGTCACGCTGCTGTACTGCGCCGTGGCGCTCGCCGCGATCGGCGCCGTCGGCGCGGACCGCGTCGGCGGCCGGGCCGCCGCGCTGTCCTACGTCGTCAACGAGGTCACCGGCTCCACCGTCGGCGGCGGCATCGTCGCCTTCGGCGCGGTCGTCGCCATCGCCTCGGTCGTCCTCGCGGTGATGTACGGCCAGACCCGCGTCCTCATGTCCATGGCCCGAGACGGACTCGTCCCGCGCGTCTTCGAGCGCGTCTCCCCGAAGACGTCGACCCCGGTCTCCGGGACGCTCATCGTCGCGGTGGTCTTCGCGGTCCCGGCGGCCTTGGCGCCGCTCGACGCCGTCGTGGACCTCACCACCATCGGCACCCTGGCCGTGATGGCCGTCGTCAACGTCGTGCTGATCGCCCTGCGGCGCCGCGAACCGGGCCTCGCCCGCGCCTTCCGCGTCCCGCTCTACCCCGTGATGCCGCTGCTCGGCGTCGGCTTCTGCCTCTACCTGATGTACGAGACCGGCTGGGAGGCATGGCTGCAGTTCGGGGCGTTCCTGGTGGCCGGGTTCATGGTCTACGCGGGGTACGGGCGCCGCCACTCGCGGCTGGCCCCTGCGGCCGGGGACCCTAGTGCGCGTACCGGCGCTGAGACGGTACGACAGGAAGCCTGAACCAGACCGCCTTGCCGGACTCGGTGGGGCGGTGACCGCAGGAGGAGCTGAGGGTGCGGATGAGGAGGAGGCCGCGCCCGTGCTCCTGCCAGGGGTCGGGCGGACCGAGCTGCTGCGGGATCGTGAGATCGCCGGGCGGCGCCGGGTCCGGGTCGTGGACCTCGACCTGACAGCCCGACGGCAGCAGCTCCACCACCAGCTCTATCGGACCGTTCCCGGCGGTGTGCTCCACCGCGTTGGCGACCAGCTCCGCCGTCAGCAGCTCGGCGGTGTCGCTGTCGGCGGCGTGCTTCAGCTCGGCCAGCGCCGTCCGCACCAGCGCACGCGCGACGGGCACCGCCGCAGCCGTGTGCGGCAGTGCGATGCGCCAGGAGGCGGGGGCGGAGGGCGGCTCGTGCAAGGCGGGTCCGTTCATCAGCAGGCTGTCCTGCTTTCAACATAGGAATGGTACGGCTTTCCCGAACGGAGTCGGGCGGCGGGCGGTGGCGGGGACGTTCGTCCCGCGTACCGGGGCGTACCCAGGCGAACGGCCCGCCGCGCACGGTCGCGCCCACCGTTACGCGCCTATCGATGATCCGTGACTCGGTGACGGCCGCGCGGGGCCCCGCCGCGGCGGGGCCCCGGGCCGCCGAGCGGCCCTGTCCGGCCCGGGTGCGCAGCCGTGGCTGTCGCACCCGGCCAGGGAAGGCGGCGGACGCTCGGGTCGCGGGCGGCGCCCTCCCGGCGAGGTGCCGGCCCTGCCCTCTCGGCCCCCAGCCGACGTCGCCCCCTGCCGGGACGTGCCTCCACAGCGGGGTCGACCTCCGGGGCCCGCCCGAGAATCGGGTTATCGCGTACTCGTGACGACAGTCACGGAGCGGTGATAGCTTCGTGAGGCAGCCGGGTGCGGTCGCGGGTCCCCTCGGCCCGGCGCCGCCGACCGCCGCCCCCGCCCGAGGAGGCCGCACACCATGAGTCCCTTCACCGGCTCCGCCGACCGCACCTCCGACTGGCGGCACGTGAGATGCCGGATCGCCGACGGGGTCGCCACGGTCACCCTGGCCCGCCCGGACAAGCTGAACGCGCTCACCTTCGGCGCCTACGCCGACCTGCGCGACCTGCTCGCCGAGCTGTCCCGCGAGAGGTCCGTGCGGGCCCTGGTGCTGGCCGGGGAGGGCCGCGGGTTCTGCTCCGGCGGGGACGTCGACGAGATCATCGGCGCCACCCTGGCGATGGACACCGCACAGCTGCTGGACTTCAACCGGATGACCGGGCAGGTCGTACGCGCCCTGCGGGAGTGCCCGTTCCCGGTGATCGCGGCGGTGCACGGAGTCGCCGCGGGCGCCGGAGCCGTGCTCGCGCTCGCCGCCGACTTCCGGGTCGCCGACCCCACCGCCCGCTTCGCCTTCCTCTTCACGCGCGTCGGACTGTCCGGCGGCGACATGGGCGCCGCCTACCTCCTGCCCCGGGTGGTCGGCCTCGGGCACGCCACCCGGCTGCTGATGCTCGGGGAACCGGTGCGGGCGCCCGAGGCCGAGCGCATCGGCCTGATCAGCGAACTCGCCGAGGAGGGCCGCGCCGACGAGCACGCCCGGGCGCTCGCCCACCGCCTGGCCGAGGGCCCGGCCCTCGCGTACGCCCAGACCAAGGCGCTGCTCACCGCCGAGCTGGACATGCCGCTCGCCGCCTCGGTGGAGCTGGACGCCGCCACCCAGGCCCTGCTCATGAACGGCGAGGACTACGCGGAGTTCCACGCCGCGTTCACGGAGAAACGGCCGCCGAAGTGGCGGGGGCGGTGACCGTGCCGCGCGGGCAGGGGGAGCCGCCCGCCGCGGACGGGCCCGGGGCGGCCGGTGGACGCGGGCCCCGGGTCGCCGTCGTCGGGGGCGGACCCGGCGGGCTCTACGCCGCCGCACTGCTCAAGCGGCTCCGCCCCGAGCGCGAGATCACCGTCTGGGAGCGCAACGCGCCCGACGACACCTTCGGCTTCGGCGTCGTGCTCTCCGACGAGACGCTCGGCGGCATCGAGCACGCCGACCCGGTCGTCCACGAGGCCCTGCGGTCCGAGTTCGTGCGCTGGGACGACATCGACATCGTGCACCGCGGGGTACGCCACACCTCCGGCGGCCACGGCTTCGCGGCGCTCGGCAGGCGCCGGCTCCTGGAGATCCTGCACGAACGCTGCCGCGGCCTCGGCGTGGAGCTGCGCTTCCGCACCGAGGCCCCGCCCGCGGCCGAGCTGGCGG
Organism: Streptomyces sp. NPDC005496; assembly: GCF_042872045.1. NCBI lineage: Bacteria > Bacillati > Actinomycetota > Actinomycetes > Kitasatosporales > Streptomycetaceae > Streptomyces > Streptomyces sp. NPDC005496. The sequence goes on along the minus strand of NZ_JBIAJQ010000001.1, from coordinate 805,665 downwards.
CCACCCACGACCTCGTCGTCGCCGCCGACGGGGTGCACAGCCTCACGCGGCGGGCGTACGCCGAGGCGTTCGGCCCCTCCGTCGAGGAACACCGCTGCCGCTACATCTGGCTCGCCGCGGACTTCGCCTTCGAGGCGTTCCGCTTCGAGATCGCCGAGACCGAGCACGGCGTGATGCAACTGCACGGCTACCCGTACGCGGCCGACGCCTCCACCGTCATCGTCGAGATGCGCGAAGAGGTCTGGCGCGCGGCCGGGTTCGCGGAGCTGGACGAGGCGGGGTCGGTGGAGCGGTGCGCAAAGATCTTCGCGGACGCCCTCGGCGGCCGGCCGCTGCGGTCCCACCGCTCCGCCTGGACGAACTTCCGCACCGTCGTCAACGACCGCTGGTCGCACGGGAATCTCGTCCTCCTCGGCGACGCCGCGCACACCGCCCACTTCTCCATCGGCTCCGGTACGAAGCTCGCGGTCGAGGACGCCCTGGCCCTCGCCGCCTGCCTGGAGGAGCAGCCGTCCCTCGGGGAGGCGCTGGCCGCCTACGAGGCGGAGCGGCGCCCGGTGGTCGCGTCCACGCAGCGCGCCGCGCGAGCCAGTCTGGAGTGGTTCGAGGACATGGGGCTCCATCTCGCGCAGCCGCCAAGGCAGTTCGCCTTCAACCTGCTCACCCGCAGCCGCCGCGTCACGCACGACAACCTGCGGCTGCGGGACGCCCGCTTCGTGGCCTGCGTGGAGCGCGAGTTCGGCTGCCCGCCCGACACGCCCCCCATGTTCACGCCCTTCCGGCTGCGCGACCTGCGGCTGCGCAACCGCGTCGTGGTGTCCCCCATGGACCTGTACTCGGCCACCGACGGCCTGCCCGGCGACTTCCACCTCGTCCACCTCGGGGCGCGGGCGCTGGGCGGCGCCGGACTGGTCATGACCGAGATGGTGTGCGTCAGCCCCGAGGGCCGCATCACACCCGGCTGCGCCGGCCTCTACACCCCCGGACAGGCCGAGTCGTGGCGCCGGATCACCGACTTCGTGCACCGCGCCGCACCGGGCACGGCCATCGGCCTCCAGCTCGGCCACTCGGGCCGCAAGGGGTCGACGAAGCTGATGTGGGAGGGCATCGACGAACCGCTGGACGCGGGCAACTGGCCCGTCGTGGCGGCCTCGCCGATCCCGTACCGCCCGGACAGCCAGACACCGCGTGAACTTGTCCGCTCCCAACTGACCGACATCCGCGAACAGTTCGCGGCCGCCGCACGACGCGCCGCCCGCTGCGGCTTCGACCTGCTCGAACTGCACTGCGCCCACGGCTATCTGCTGTCCGGCTTCCTGTCGCCGCTGACCAACCGCAGGACCGACGCGTACGGCGGTTCCCTCGCCGGAAGGCTGCGGTTCCCGCTGGAGGTGTTCGACGCCGTACGCGCCGTATGGCCGCAGGAGCGGCCCATGACGGTGCGGATCTCCGCCACCGACTGGGCCGAGGGAGGCACCACGGCCGACGAGGCGGTCGGGATCGCCCGGGCCTTCGCCGCCCACGGCGCCGACGCGATCGACGTCTCCACCGGCCAGGTCGTCGCCGACGAACACCCCCGGTACGGCCGCTCGTACCAGACGCCCTTCGCCGACCGGATCCGCAACGAGACCGGGATCCCCGTCATCGCCGTCGGCGCGATCTCCTCCTGGGACGACGTCAACTCCCTGATCCTGGCCGGCCGCACGGACCTGTGCGCGCTGGCCCGCCCGCACCTCTACGACCCGCACTGGACGCTGCACGCGGCGGCCGAGCAGGGGTACGCGGGCCCCGGCGTCGTCTGGCCCGAGCCGTACCGGGCGGGCAGCAGGCGCCCGCAGACCGGACGCACGGACGCCCCCAAACCCCGTCTGCGGCTGGGTGATTGACGGCCCCCGGGCAGGGCGGGCCGGTTGTCCCGACTGGTGGGCGTGCGGCCGCGCAGGGCGTCGCCGGCCGCCGGGCCGGCCGTGAAGACGTGGGCGTCACCGTCGTCGAGGCGCGGCCGAAGTGCGGTTCGCCCTCAGTCCGCGCGCGCCTACCTCACCGACGCCCCTCGCCCGCCCAGGTGCCGCACGTGACCGCGGCCGTGTCCCGTCAACCGGCCCGTTCCGCCGGTGAGATGCCCGCGAACTCCGCCCCGGCGTCCCGCAGCCGCTCGTGCAGGTCCCGGAAGACGGCCGCCGACCGGGCCCCCGGCCAGTCACCGGGCAGCAGCTCGGCCGGCAGCCCGGGATCGGCGTACGGCAGATGACGCCAGGAGTCCAGGGCGAGGAGGTAGTCGCGGTACGCCTCCTCCGGCGGGGTGTCCGCGCGCCGCTCCCAGGCGTGCAGCACGGGCGCGTGGGCGTCGAGGAACGCCTCGTGCTGCTTGGCGATGGCGGTGAGGTCCCACCAGCGTGCGACCGCCTCCGTGGTCGCCGCGAAGCCCAGGTGCTCGCCCCGGAAGAGGTCCACGTACGGATCGAGCCGCAGCCGCGCCAGGGCGTGCCGGGTCTCCTCGTACAGCCGCGCGGGGGCGATCCACACGCCCGGGGCCGCCGCGCCGAAGCCGAGCCCGGCCAGCCGGGAGCGCAGCACGTGACGCTTCTGCCGTTCCGACTCCGGTACGGAGAACACCGCGAGCACCCAGCCCTCGTCCCGCGGGGCCGCCGCCGCGTACACGCGCCGGTCGCCGTCCTCCAGCAGCTGCCGCGCGGCGGGCGACAGCGCGTACCCGGCCGCGCCGCCCGCCGTGCGCTCCGGCAGGAGCAGCCCGCGCCGCTTGAGCCGCGAGACCGAGGACCGTACGGAGGGCGCGTCGACGCCGACCGCGGCGAGGAGCCGGATCAGTTCGGCGACCGGCACCGGGCCGGGCGCGAAGCGGCCGTAGGCGCCGTAGAACGTGACGATGAGGGACCGGGGGGCGTGTTGCTCGGACACGTTGATCACTCTAAAGCGTAGATCATTCCGGCCGGCCGGCCCGGGGGACGCCGGTGCCGTCCGCGGGGGTGTCACCGGCCGCCGCGCGCAGCCGGAACCGTTGCAGTTTCCCCGTCGCCGTGCGCGGCAGCGCTTCCAGGAAGACGATCCGGCGCGGGCACTTGTACGGCGCCAGCTCGGACTTGAGGAACGCGCGCAGCGCCTCGGCGTCCCGGGGCGCGTCCGGCCGTAGCACCGCGTACGCCACCGCGACCTGGCCGCGCTCCTCGTCGGGGTGCCCCACCACGGCCGTCTCGACCACGTCCGGATGGCGCAGCAGCGCCTCCTCGACCTCGGGGCCCGCGATGTTGTACCCGGCCGAGATGATCATGTCGTCGGCGCGGGCCACGTAGCGGAAGCTGCCGTCCGGGTCGCGTACGTAGGTGTCGCCGGTGAGGTTCCAGCCGCCGCGTACGTACTCCCGCTGCCGCGCGTCGGCGAGGTAACGGCAGCCGACCGGCCCGCGCACGGCGAGCAGCCCGGGTTCGCCGTCGGGCACGGACTCGCCCGAGCCGTCGACCACGCGTGCCTCCCAGCCCGGCACCGGCAGCCCCGTCGTGCCGGGCCGGATCCGCTCGTCGGCCGCGGAGATGAAGATGTGCAGCAGCTCGGTGGCGCCGATGCCGTTGATGATCCGCAGGCCGGTCCGCGTGTGCCAGGCGTGCCAGGTGGCGGCGGGCAGGTTCTCGCCCGCCGAGACGCACCGGCGCAGCGACCCGACGTCGTGGCCGTCGACGCCGTCGAGCATCGCCCGGTACGCGGTCGGAGCGGTGAAGAGCACCGACACCCGGTGCCGGGCGATCGCCGGCAACAGCTGCCGGGGGCCCGCCTGTTCGAGGAGCAGGGAACTCGCGCCGGCCCGCAGCGGGAAGATGACGAGCCCGCCGAGCCCGAAGGTGAAGCCCAGCGGGGGACTGCCGGCGAAGACGTCGTCCGGGCGTGGCCTCAGCACGTGCGCGGAGAAGGTGTCCGCGATCGCCAGCACATCCCGGTGGAAGTGCATGCAGCCCTTGGGCCGTCCGGTGGTGCCTGAGGTGAAGGCGATGAGCGCGACGTCGTCGGCGGCGGTGTCGGCCGCCGGGTACGGCCCGTCCGGCGCGCCGGCGATCAGCGGCAGCAGGTCGTCGGGCGCGTCCCCGCCGTACGTCGTCACGCGCAGCCCGGCGACCCCGGCCCCGACCAGGTCGTCCACGCACCGCGCGTCGCACAGCGCGTGGGTCACCCGGGCGATCCCGCACATCGTGCGCAGTTCGTGCGGCCGCTGCTGCGCCAGCACCGTGACGGCCACCGCGCCCGCCTTCAGCACCGCCAGCCAGCAGGCGGCCAGCCACGGCGTGGTGGGTCCGCGCAGCAGCACCCGGTTGCCCGGCACGACCCCCAGCTCGCCGGTGAGGACGTGGGCGATCCGGTCGACGCGGTCGAGCAACTGCCCGTACGTCCACGCCGGTCCGGAGTCCGTGCGGAACGCGGGCCGCTCCGCGCCGAACCGCGTCACCGTGCGGTCCAGCAGCTCGACGGCGCAGTTCAGCCGGCCGGGATACCGCAGTTCGGGCAGCTCGAACCGGAGCTCGGGCCACTGGTCCGGGGGCGGGAGGTGGTCGCGCGCGAAGGTGTCCACGTGGGCCGAGACCGACGGTCCGCGTGCGGCGCCGGACGCGCCCTCGGCGTGCGTCGTGGTCCCGGCGTCCCCGGGGTGTCTGGGATCCATGGCCGTTCGCCCCCTTGTCGTGGTGGGCTGGCACGAGGAGCGTATCGTGTTGGTGACGACAGTCAACGGTCCGCGATACGGTCGCGGGAAGCGGCCACGGGCGGCACCGCGCCGGTCCGCCGTGCCCGGACGACGTGGGCCGGACCCGGCCGCCCTCGGGTCCCGCACGACGCGTCCGGCCGCCCGCGAACCGCGCGGCCCACGGGAGAGGACCGGCAGTGACCGCATTCGCGCTCGACCCGGAACAGACCGCCTGGTGCGCCGAGTTGCGCACCCTCGCCGAACAACGGCTGCGGCCCCTCGCGGAGAAGGCCGACCCCGGCCACGTCAACCGGCCGCTCGTCGCGGAGTTGGGTCGGCTCGGCCTGCTCACCCGGCTCTTCACCTCGGGCGCGCTCGACCTGTGCCTGATGCGCGAGTCCCTGGCACAGACCTGCACCGAGGCCGAGACGGCCCTCGCCCTCCAGGGCCTGGGCGCCCACCCGGTGCACGCCCACGGCACACCCGCCCAGCGGGAGCGCTGGCTGCCGGGCGTGCGCGAGGGCACCGCCGTCGCCGCGTTCGCGCTGAGCGAGCCGGGCGCGGGATCGGACGCGGCGGCGCTGGCCCTGCGCGCCGACCGGGACGGCCCCGGACGGTGGCGGCTCACCGGCGAGAAGTGCTGGATCTCCAACGCCCCCGAGGCCGACTTCTACACCGTCTTCGCCCGCACCACCCGGGACGCGGGCGCCCGCGGCGTGACCGCGTTCCTCGTCCCGGCCGACCGCCCCGGACTCACCGGCACCCCGCTGGACCTCCTCTCCCCGCACCCCGTCGGCGCCCTCGGCTTCGACGCCGTGCCGGTCACGGCCGACGACGTCCTCGGCGAGACGGACGAGGGGTTCCGGGTGGCCATGAGCACCCTCAACCTCTTCCGGCCGAGCGTGGGCGCCTTCGCGGTCGGCATGGCGCAGGCGGCCCTGGACGCGACCCTCGCCCACACCGCCGGGCGCGAGGCGTTCGGCGGACCGCTGCGGGACCTGCAGACCGTGGCCCACCAGGTCGCCGAGATGTCCCTGCGCACGGAGGCCGCCCGCCTCATGGTCTACGCGGCCGCGGCGGCGTACGACGCGGGGGACCCGGACGTGCCCCGGCGGTCCGCGATGGCGAAGCTGCTGGCCACCGAGACCGCCCAGTACGTCGTCGACGCGGCCGTCCAGCTGCACGGCGCCCGCGCTCTGCGCCGCGGCCATCTGCTGGAACACCTCTACCGCGAGGTCCGCGCGCCCCGCATCTACGAGGGTGCGAGCGAGGTCCAACGCGCGGTCATCGCGAAGGAGTTGTACCGGAAGCGGCCCGGCACCGCGCACCGCGGCGGGACCGGGGAAGGCGGCGCCCGGTGACCACCGAACGCGTCAACCCGCCGGATCTGTCGCCGCCCACCGGCTTCTCCCACGCGGTCGTCGCCACCGGCACCCGGGTGGTCTTCCTCGCGGGCCAGACCTCGCTGGACGCCGACGGCCGGGTGGTGGGAGAGACGCTGCCGGAGCAGTTCCGGACGGCGCTCGGCAACCTGCTGGCCGCCCTCCGGGCGGCGGGCGGCACCCCCGCCGACCTGGCCCGCGTCACCGTCTACGCGACCGACGTCGCGGACTACCGCGCGCGGGCCGCCGAACTGGGCCGCGTCTGGCGGGAGCTGGCGGGCCGCGACTATCCCGCGATGGCCGTCATCGGCGCCGTACGCCTCTGGGACGAACAGGCGCTCGTCGAACTGGACGGCTTCGCGGTGCTTCCCTAGCGGCTGCCGCCGTTCCGGGTCCCCGGGCGCCCTGCCCGGGGCGAGGTCAGGCGGCGACGGCCAGCAGGTCCACCGAGACCCGGCACGGGGCGACGACGCTGCCGTCGGGCAGCAGCTCGCCGGTGTCGTCGAAGACGATCGCACCGTCGCACCTGAGGCTCCACCCCTGCTCGGGGTGGGCGGCGACGATGTGCGCGGCCTCGCGGCCGGGACGGTCCGAAGACTGGTGGGAACACATGGCGCACCTCCACGTCTGATGCGATCTACGGCCGGTGGCACCGCCACCGTCTCGCATGAACAGACCATCCTCCTGCGGCGAACTCATCGGAACACCCGGCCGTGAAGCGTGACAACACGCGGACAACACGGGTACGCCGCCAAGACGCCCGGGGCGGTTCCGGTACCGGAGACGGGGCCCGGCGCCCGCGCGAGCGGGCCGTGGCGGACGCGCCGCCGAAGGGGTGACGGTCGGCGCGGAGGGCCGCGGCGGCCCGGTGCCCGTGGAACACCCCTGAGAGACCCCTTTGCGGGCCCCCCACTCCAGGAGGTACTCCATGTCCTTCCGTCAGGCCGTCGGCGCGGCCACCGGTGCCGCGCTGCTCCTGCTGACCGCCCCCGCCGCCGCGCACGCCCTCGACGAACCCCTCGTCCCGGCCGCCCCCGCCACCCCGGCGGCCCCCGTCGCCGCGGCCGAGTCGGTCACCGTCGACACCGCCGGCAAGCTCGCCGTGGACGGCACGATCACCCTCTCCGGCACCTACCGCTGCTCCGGGGCGACCGGCCCGGTCTTCGTCAGCTCCTCCCTGGTGCAGGGCGACGGCAACGTCCGGCACGGCATCGGCGGTACCCGCGCGGTCTGCGACGGCGCCGAACATCGCTGGGCGAACACGGCCCGCCTGGACACGACGGCGTTCGCGGCGGGCGAGGCCCACGTGGAGGCCACGCTCATGGAGCTGCGGCCCGGGTTCCTCGGCCTCCCGCTGCCGCACTTCCACGCGACCAGCCAGCGGCAGGTCATGCTCGCCCAGGCATGAGACCGCGGACACCCCGCCCGGATCCGGACAGCACCGCCCGGATCCGGGCGCGCCCGAACACGGCTCCGATCCGGATACGAGGGCGGCCCGGCGTGAGACCGGAGGACCGGGGGCACAGCCCCGCCGCTCGCGGAGACGCAAGCCTGCGGAGGCATACGAGCCTGCCGTCCCGCCGACGCGCTGAACCCGTCGGCCTGCTGACCGCTGACAGGCGGACAGGCGGACACACTGAGCGTGCCGACCTGCCGAGCCGGCCTAACCTGCGGAGTTCGCGGGGCCCGTCGAGCCCCGCGAACCCGCCGAGCCCGCCAGCCCTACGAGCCCAGCGTCCGTCACAGATCCGAGGCGCCGACGGGCCGGGCGATCGGCGGCGCCGGGGCGAGGCCGAGGTGGGTCACGTACGGGGCGAGGAGGGCCGCCGCGCCGAGCATCGCGACCCCGCGTGCCGTGAGCCTGCGCCGCCAGTCGTCGAGAGCGGCCGACAGCGCCTGCGTACCGCCTGCCGTACGGATCTGCCGGACCACGGCGGAGATGTGGTCCAGCGGATGGCCCCCGCGCCGCAGGAGGTGGGCGAGTTCCGCGTCACGGATGTCGTCGGCCCCGTACACCCGGTGCCCGGTGACCGGCTCGCGCCCGGGGCAGAGGATGCCTGCGGCTTCCCAGTTGCGCAGGGTCGCGGCGGTGACGCCGAGACGGTGGGCCAGCTCGCCGACGCTCAGCCGCGCCGCCCCCGAGGGCGCGTACGGGACGGCGGCCCCGTCGCCGGTCAGGTGCTCGACGGCCCGCCCGACGGCGTCCAGCGTCTCCCGGTCACGCAGCAGTTGGGCGTGGCCGCGGTCGACGGCCGTGAGCGCGGCGTCGACATCGCCCGCGTGGAGCGCCCGCATGACCTGCCCGCCCACGGCGTGACCGTGCGCCGAGACGAGCGCCAGAAAGGCGCGCAGGGCCGCCGCGTGCGCCTCGGTGTAGGAGCGGTAGCCGGCCGGGGTGCGCGCCGCAGGCGGGATAAAGCCGTCCCGCTCGTAGTTGCGGACCGCCTGGGTCGAGAGGCCGTGCTCGCGGGCGAGGTCGGAAGGACGCAGCTGCACCATGGTTTGAGACTTTAGCGGGGCCGACCTGCGTGTTAGCCGCCCAAGTCTCAACCGGTCTTGCAGGGATACGATCGAACCTCATGACCACACAGCTCCCGGCCCCGCGCCGCGCCGGCCGTCATGACCACCTCCGCGTGCACGGCGCGCGGGAGAACAACCTCCGGAACGTCGACCTCGCCGTCCCCAAGCATCAACTGACCGTGTTCACCGGGGTGTCCGGCTCGGGCAAGAGCTCCCTGGTGTTCGACACGATCGCCGCCGAGTCGCAGCGGTTGATCAACGAGACCTACAGCACCTTCGTGCAGGGCTTCATGCCCTCGGCGGCGCGGCCCGAGGTCGACGTCCTCGAAGGGTTGACGGCCGCGATCGTCGTCGACCAGAAGCCGCTGGGCACGAGTCCCCGCTCCACGGTCGGCACGGCCACCGACGCGGGCGCCCTGCTGCGGATCCTGTTCAGCCGCCTCGCAGTGCCGCACATCGGCTCGCAGAAGGCGTTCGCCTTCAACATCGCCTCCGCCGACGCCACGGGCACGCTGGTGGTGAACGGCAGGAGCGTCGAGAAGGGGTTCAGCGTCGTCGGCGGCATGTGCCCGCGCTGTGAGGGCTTGGGCGCCGTCTCCGACATCGACCCGGCCCGGCTCTACGACGCGTCCAGGTCGCTCGCGGACGGCGCGATCACCGTGCCCGGCTGGAAACCCGGCAGTTGGGTGGTGCGGTCGTTCACCGAGTCCGGCCTCCTCGACCCGCACAGGCCGGTCCGCGACTACACCCGCGACGAACTGGAGGTCTTCCTGCACCGGGAGCCGGTCAAGGTCCTGGTGGGCGGGCTCACCACGACGTACGAGGGCCTGGTCGCACGGGTGCGGAAGGCGTTCCTCACCAAGGACCGCGACGCGCTGCGTCCGCATGTCCGGGCCTTCGTGGACCGGGCGGTGACGTTCTCCGTCTGCCCGGAGTGCGAGGGCACCCGGCTGAGTGGGACGGCCCGCTCGTCGCGGATCGGGAAGACCAATATCGCCGACGCGTGCGCGATGCAGATCGGCGACCTGGCCGACTGGGTCCGCGGCCTCGCGGAGCCCTCGGTCCGGACGCTCGTGCAGGTGCTCGCCGGGACGCTGGACTCGTTCGTCGGGATCGGGCTCGGCTACCTCTCGCTGGACCGGCCGGTGGGAACGCTGTCGGGCGGTGAGGCGCAGCGCGTGAAGATGGTCCGCCACCTCGGTTCGGCGCTGACCGACGTCACGTACGTGTTCGACGAGCCCACCATCGGTCTGCACCCGCACGACATCCGGCGGATGAACGACCTGCTGCTGCGGCTGCGCGACAAGGGCAACACGGTGCTGGTCGTGGAGCACAAGCCGGAGACGATCGCGATCGCCGACCACGTCGTCGACCTCGGGCCCGGGGCCGGCACGGACGGCGGGCGGGTGGTCTTCGAGGGCACCGTGGGGGAGTTGCGGACCTCCGGCACGCTCACCGGACGGCACCTGGACGACCGCGTGGTCCTCAAGGACGCGGTGCGCGAGCCGTCCGGCGCGCTCCAGGTGCGAGGCGCCGGCGAGCACAACCTGCGCGATGTCGACGTGGACATCCCGCTCGGCGTGCTCACCGTGATCACGGGGGTCGCAGGCTCGGGCAAGAGCTCGCTGATCCACGGCTCGGTCGCCGGACGGGACGGCGTGGTGACCGTCGACCAGAGCGCCATCAAGGGATCCCGGCGCAGCAACCCGGCGACGTACACCGGACTGCTCGACCCGATCCGCAAGGCGTTCGCGAAGGCCAACGGCGTGAAGCCGGCGCTGTTCAGCGCCAACTCCGATGGCGCCTGCCCCACTTGCCGGGGTGCCGGCGTCGTGTACACGGACCTGGCGATCATGGCCGAGGTCGCCACGACCTGCGAGGAGTGCGAGGGGAAGCGGTTCCAGGCGTCGGTGCTCGAACACCGCTTGGGCGGCCGGGACATCAGCGAGGTGTTCGCGATGCCGGTGGCCGAGGCCGAGGCGTTCTTCCGCGAGGGAGCGGCGCGCACTCCGGCCGCGCACGCCGTCCTGACCCGGCTGGCCGACGTCGGGCTCGGCTACCTCAGCCTGGGCCAGCCGCTCACCACCCTGTCCGGCGGCGAACGCCAGCGCCTCAAGCTGGCCACCCACATGTCGGAGAAGGGCGGCGTGTACGTCCTCGACGAGCCGACCACCGGCCTGCACCTCGCCGACGTGGAACAACTCCTCGGCCTGCTCGACCGGTTGGTCGACTCCGGCAAGTCGGTCGTCGTCATCGAGCACCACCAGGCGGTGATGGCCCACGCGGACTGGATCATCGACCTCGGCCCGGGCGCCGGGCACGACGGCGGCCGCGTCGTCTTCGAAGGCACCCCGGCCGACCTCGTCGCCGCCCGCTCGACCCTCACGGGCGAACACCTCGCGGAGTACGTCGGCGCCCGGGACGGAGTCCTGCGGACGCCGTGAGGGGCTAACCCCTCACGGGCCGTCGGCCTGTCCCGGGCGCCCGAGCGCTCAGATGTCCCGGAAGATCTCGATCTGCGCGCCGATCGTGTTCAGCCGCTCCGCCAGGTCCTCGTAACCGCGGTTGATGACGTAGACGTTGCGCAGGACGGACGTGCCCTCGGCCGCCATCATCGCCAGCAGCACGACCACGGCCGGCCGCAGCGCGGGCGGGCACATCATCTCGGCGGCCCGCCAGCGGGTCGGGCCCTCGACCAGGACGCGGTGCGGGTCGAGCAACTGGAGCCTGCCGCCGAGGCGGTTGAGGTCCGTGAGGTAGATCGCGCGGTTGTCGTACACCCAGTCGTGGATCAGCGTCTTGCCCTGCGCGGAGGCCGCGATGGCCGCGAAGAAGGGGACGTTGTCGATGTTCAGACCCGGGAACGGCATCGGGTGGATCTTGTCGATCGGCGCCTCCAGCTTGGAGGGCCGGACGGTGAGGTCCACCAGGCGCGTACGCCCGTTGTCGGCGAAGTACTCGGCCGTGCGGTCGTGGTCGAGGCCCATCTCCTCCAGGACCGCGAGCTCGATCTCCAGGAACTCGATCGGGACCCGACACACCTTCAGCTCCGACTCCGTGACCACGGCGGCGGCGAGCAGGCTCATCGCCTCGACCGGGTCCTCGGAGGGCGAGTAGTCCACGTCGACGTCGATGTTCGGCACGCCGTGCACGGTGAGCGTGGTGGTGCCGATGCCCTCGACCCGTACGCCCAGGGCCTCCAGGAAGAAGCACAGGTCCTGGACCATGTAGTTCGAGGAGGCGTTGCGGATGACGGTCACGCCGTCGTGGCGGGCCGCGGCCAGCAGCGCGTTCTCCGTCACCGTGTCGCCGCGCTCGGTCAGCACGATCGGCCGGTCGGGGGAGACCGACCGGTCGACCTGCGCGTGGTAGAGCCCCTCGGTGGCCGCGATGTCCAGCCCGAACCGGCGCAGCGCGATCATGTGCGGCTCGATCGTGCGCGTACCGAGGTCGCAGCCGCCCGCGTACGGCAGCTTGAAGTTGTCCACCCGGTGCAGCAGCGGGCCCAGGAACATGATGATCGAGCGGGTGCGGCGGGCCGCGTCCGCGTCGATGGTGCTCATGTCGAGGTCGGCCGGCGGCACGATCTCCAGGTCGACGCCGTCGTTGATCCAGCGGGTGCGTACGCCGATGGAGCCCAGCACCTCCAGAAGGCGGTACACCTCCTCGATGCGGGCGACCCGGCGCAGCACGGTGCGGCCCTTGTTGAGCAGCGTGGCGCACAGCAGCGCCACGCAGGCGTTCTTGCTGGTCTTGACGTCGATGGAGCCGGACAGGCGACGGCCGCCGACCACCCGCAGATGCATGGGACCCGCGTAGCCCAGCGAGACGATCTCGCTGTCCAGCGCCTCACCGATTCGGGCGATCATCTCAAGGCTGATGTTTTGATTGCCGCGCTCGATGCGGTTGACGGCGCTCTGGCTGGTGCCGAGTGCCTCGGCGAGCTGTGACTGTGTCCAGCCCCGGTGCTGCCGGGCGTCACGGATGAGCTTGCCGATGCGTACGAGGTAGTCGTCTGCCATGAGGCCGAGGTTATCTCAGATATGAGATGGCGCCTTCCGGGGGGTCCCTTCAGGTGACACGCTCTCAGCCGCGGGCCCCTCGGCAGGGGTGACGTGCCGTCGGCCCGGCCCTACCGTCGCTTGGCGGTCCGGGTACGCCGCCAGCCGAACGGACCCGGCAGGTCCATCGACGTCGTGCGCCGACCGGTGCTGCTGTGCGTGTGCCGGGGTCCGTTCGCGCCACCCGTGGTGATGGACCAGGAGTGCCGGTTGATGTTCAGACGGACGCCGGGGAGGATGCGGAAGCTCTTGCGGAAAGTGATAGCCATGGCCTACGGCTACCCGCGCCTCCCACGATAATTCGACGCGAAAAACCGCCCGGCGGAGCCGAGTTGGCCCCCGCACCCGCCAACTCCGGGAGCCTGCCCGGGGCCTCCGCGCACTGAGGGCCCGGCCGGGCGCCGACCACGTAGGACGTGGGGAGACTCTGATGATGACGACCCGCACCACCGCACGCGGGGTCCCTTGCCGCGCCGGGGACGAGTCCCCCTCCGGGGCCGGCCACATCACCGTCGCCGTCGAGAACCCGGACGTGTTCCACGAGCCCGAAGGTGACCCCCGAAAGGTGCAGCGCGCCTCCGCGACCGTCGCCCACTCCTTCTCCCTGATGATGGCGAGGGAGCTGCGCTGCGCCGACGACGGCGGGCTGAAGCCCGCGCGCCGTCGCTGTAGCGCTGGTGCACCCGTGCGCCGCGTACGACGATGAGAGGGCATGACAGGGGTACGCGCTTGGTTGCGCGCAGGGGTCATGTACTACAGTTATCTCGACATCGAGATATCTGCCGAGGCGCCCCGCAGCCGCCAGCCCGGTAAGGGTTACCTAACTTAGCCTTACCTTAGCGGATCGGCCAGTCGTCATGGCGGCAGGATTGCGGTGGGTACGCGCACATATATGAAGGAGACTGTCGTGTCGGCGAACAGCTTCGACGCCCGCAGCACGCTGCAGGTGGGCGACGAGTCGTACGAGATCTTCCGGCTGGACAAGGTGGAGGGCTCGGCCCGCCTGCCGTACAGCCTGAAGGTGCTGCTGGAGAACCTCCTCCGCACCGAGGACGGCGCGAACATCACCGCCGACCACATCCGGGCGATCGGCGGCTGGGACTCCCAGGCGCAGCCGTCGCAGGAGATCCAGTTCACGCCGGCTCGCGTGATCATGCAGGACTTCACCGGCGTGCCCTGCGTCGTGGACCTCGCCACCATGCGCGAGGCCGTCAAGGAGCTCGGCGGCGACCCGGCGAAGGTCAACCCGCTCTCCCCGGCCGAGCTGGTCATCGACCACTCCGTCATCGCCGACAAGTTCGGCACGCACGAGGCCTTCGCGCAGAACGTCGAGCTGGAGTACGGCCGCAACAAGGAGCGCTACCAGTTCCTGCGCTGGGGCCAGACCGCGTTCGACGACTTCAAGGTCGTCCCCCCGGGCACCGGCATCGTCCACCAGGTCAACATCGAGCACCTGGCCCGCACCGTCATGGTCCGCAACGGCCAGGCGTACCCCGACACGCTCGTCGGCACCGACTCGCACACCACGATGGTCAACGGCCTCGGTGTGCTCGGCTGGGGCGTCGGCGGCATCGAGGCCGAGGCCGCGATGCTCGGCCAGCCCGTCTCGATGCTCATCCCGCGCGTCGTCGGCTTCAAGCTCACCGGTGAGCTCAAGCCCGGCACCACCGCCACCGACCTCGTGCTGACCATCACCGAGATGCTGCGCAAGCACGGTGTCGTCGGCAAGTTCGTCGAGTTCTACGGCGAGGGCGTCGCCGCCACCTCGCTCGCCAACCGCGCGACCATCGGCAACATGTCGCCGGAGTTCGGCTCCACCGCCGCGATCTTCCCGATCGACGACGAGACGCTGAAGTACCTGCGCCTGACCGGCCGCGACGCGCAGCAGGTCGCGCTCGTCGAGGCGTACGCCAAGGAGCAGGGCCTCTGGCTCGACCCGGCCGCCGAGCCCGACTTCTCCGAGAAGCTGGAGCTCGACCTCGCCACCGTCGTGCCCTCGATCGCCGGCCCGAAGCGCCCGCAGGACCGCATCGTCCTCGCGAACGCCGCCGAGCAGTTCAAGGCCGACGTCCTCAACTACGTCGAGGCCGGCATCACCGGTGGCGAGGACCGCAAGTCCGGCGTCCCCGCGCAGGAGAAGCCGCACGGCGTGTCCTCCCCGGTGGACGAGGCGAGCGACGAGTCCTTCCCGGCCAGCGACGCCCCGGCCTACGGCCACGACGACAACGGCTCCGGTGCCCCGCAGCACTCGGCCGTCGTCGCCGGCTCCGGCCCGTCGAACCCGGTCACGGTGACCGCCCCCGACGGCTCGACCTACGAGCTCGACCACGGCGCCGTCACGGTCGCCGCGATCACCTCCTGCACCAACACCTCGAACCCGTACGTCATGGTCGCCGCCGCGCTGGTGGCCAAGAAGGCGGTCGAGAAGGGCCTGACCCGCAAGCCGTGGGTCAAGACCACCCTCGCCCCGGGCTCCAAGGTCGTCACCGACTACTTCGACAAGGCGGGGCTCACCCCCTACCTCGACAAGGTCGGCTTCAACCTCGTCGGCTACGGCTGCACCACCTGCATCGGCAACTCCGGCCCGCTGCCGGAGGAGGTCTCCCAGGCGGTCAACGACCACGACCTCGCGGTCACCTCGGTCCTCTCCGGCAACCGGAACTTCGAGGGCCGGATCAACCCCGACGTCAAGATGAACTACCTCGCGTCCCCGCCGCTGGTCGTCGCGTACGCCCTCGCCGGGTCCATGAAGGTGGACGTCACCAAGGACGCCCTCGGCACCGACCAGGACGGCAAGCCGGTCTTCCTCGAGGACATCTGGCCGACCGAGGCCGAGGTCAACGACGTCGTGGCGAACGCCATCGGTGAGGACATGTTCAGCAAGTCCTACCAGGACGTCTTCGCGGGCGACGCCCAGTGGCAGGCGCTGCCGATCCCGACCGGCAACACCTTCGAGTGGGACCCGCAGTCCACCTACGTGCGCAAGCCCCCGTACTTCGAGGGCATGACGATGGAGACCACCCCGGTCTCCGACATCCAGGGCGCGCGCGTCCTCGCCAAGCTGGGCGACTCGGTCACCACCGACCACATCTCCCCGGCCGGCGCCATCAAGGCCGACACCCCGGCCGGCCAGTACCTCACCGAGCACGGTGTGGAGCGTCGTGACTTCAACAGCTACGGCTCGCGCCGCGGCAACCACGAGGTCATGATCCGCGGCACGTTCGCCAACATCCGCCTGCGCAACCAGATCGCGCCGGGCACCGAGGGCGGCTACACCCGCGACTTCACGAAGGACGACGCCCCGGTGTCGTTCATCTACGACGCCTCGCGCAACTACATCGAGCAGGGCATCCCGCTCGTCGTGCTCGCGGGCAAGGAGTACGGCTCCGGCTCGTCCCGCGACTGGGCCGCCAAGGGCACCGCGCTCCTCGGCGTCAAGGCCGTCATCGCCGAGTCCTACGAGCGCATCCACCGCTCGAACCTCATCGGCATGGGCGTCCTGCCGCTCCAGTTCCCGGAGGGCCGGAACGCCGAGTCCCTCGGCCTGACCGGCGAGGAGACCTTCTCCTTCACCGGCGTCGAGGAGCTCAACAACGGCACCACGCCGCGCACGGTGAAGGTCACCACCGACACCGGCGTGGAGTTCGACGCGGTCGTCCGCATCGACACCCCCGGCGAGGCGGACTACTACCGCAACGGCGGCATCATGCAGTACGTGCTGCGCAGCCTGATCCGCAAGTAGCCGGACCAGGAGGCCTCTCACCGGGCCCCGCACGGCAGTTGAGGGCCGCATCCCCGCACGACGGGGGTGCGGCCCTCGCCGTGCTCCGGGCGCCCGGCGCGCGGTCCTCACCGTCGGCAGGGGGCCTGTACGGGCCGGCGTGCGCCCCTCGCCGTCGGCAGGGAGCCTGCCGCGGGCCGGCGCACGCGGTCCTCGTGCCTCGGGTGTGCCGGGTGTGCGGGCCGGATTGGCGCCGTCGTGTGACAGCCGTTTACAGAGGTGCCCGTGCGCGCTAACTTGCGAGTGGGGTGGGAGCGCTCCCATGACGGCGGACCGGAACCCGCCCCGGAAGGGCCGTTCCCACCTCGCCCGTCCGTGCCGCCCGGCGGCGGTCCACGGCTCGGGGCGGACCGGGTGGGGCCTTGGGACTCACCCGGTCCGCGAGCCCGGTCCGGCCGAAGGGGGGAGTGCCGGCCCGAGGTGGTGCGTGGCTTGTGACGGCCGCGGTGTGCGACAACGTTGTCTGATGGTCTGCACATGACTCTATTGCCTCAACGGACAACGATGTCAAGCCAGTTGTGCCGCAGATCGACCACGACCCTGCGCCGAAGGGGTGGGCGCCGGGCCGGAACGGGGCGCTCCGCCGCGTGCCACAGGCGGCGGACGCGGTCTTCCGTGGTACCCGTGGCGCACGTTACTGTCCCTGCGGCTTGTGCGACCCGTGGTGCGCGACCCGTCCGAAGGAGGAGGGGCCGCGTCATGCGTTTCCGTCCGTCATCCGTGCTGCTCGCCGTCGTCCTGGCGGCCGGCGGTGCCACTCCGGCCCTGGCCGCGCCCGCGGCCGGCCCGCCCGACCTCGTCCGCGACCCGACCGCGTACGTCGACCCCCTCATCGGCACCAGGAACGGCGGCAACGTCTTCCCCGGCGCCGTCGTCCCCTTCGGCATGCTCTCCTGGAGCCCGGAGAACACCCGCGGCGACGCCACCCGCACCGCCGCACCCGGTGGTTACCAGTACGACGCCACGCGCATCCGGGGCTTCAGCCTGACCCACATGTCCGGCACCGGTTGCGCGGGCGGCAGCGGCGACATCCCGTTCTTCCCGTACGCGGGCAAGGTGACCTCCTCCCCGGCGAGCGACACCAAGGACGCGGTGTACGCCGCCGACTTCAAGCACTCCGACGAGACGGCCGAGCCCGGGCACTACAAGGCCGCCCTCGCCTCCGGGGTCACCGCCGACCTCACCGCGACCGCGCGCACCGGCTCGGGCCGCTTCACCTTCCCCTCGGACAAGCCCGCCTCGCTCCTCATCCGCACCGCCAACTCCGAGGTGGGTTCGACCGATTCGGACGTGCGCATCGACCCCGCGACCCGCACGGTCTCCGGGTCCGTCACGTCCGGGAACTTCTGCGGCTACCTCGACCCGGAGGGCCGGCGCAGCTACTACACCCTGTACTTCACCGCCCGCTTCGACCGGGACTTCAAGGAGACCGGCACCTGGCACGACGGCCGGCTGAACCCGGGCGCCACCGAGGCGAGCGGCGGCACGGGCGGCTTCGGCGACGGCGGACGGCCCGTCGCGGGCAAGGGGGCGGGCGGCTACGTCGAGTTCGCGCCCGGCTCGGACCCCGTGCACGTCAAGGTCGGCATCTCGTACGTCAGCCGGGCCGGCGCGGCGGCGAACCTCGCGGCGGAGAACCCGCCCGCCCGCTCCTTCGACTCCGTGCGGGAGGCCGCCCGGCGCGCCTGGCGGGAACGCCTCGGCGCGATCAGGATCGGCGGCGGCGCCGACGCCGACCGCACCACCTTCTACACCGCGCTCTACCACGCCCTCCTGCACCCGAACGTCATCAGCGACGCCGACCGCAGATACCGGGGCGCCGACGGCGAGGTGCACACCGTCGAACGCGGCCACCGGGCCCAGTACGGGACCTTCTCCGGCTGGGACGTCTACCGTTCCCAGGTCCAGCTGCTGACCCTCCTCGACCCCGGCGTCGGTTCCGACATCGCGCAGTCACTGCTGCGGCTGGCCCGGCAGAACGGCGGGATCTGGGACCGCTGGCTGCACGGCGCGAGCGGGACGCACGTCATGAACGGCGACCCCTCACCGGCCGCGCTCGCCGGCATCCGCGCCTTCGGGGGCACCCGCTTCGACCTGCGCGGGGCACTGGACTCGCTGGTGAAGGCGGCGACCGTGCCGACGGAGCAGGACCTCTCGTCCGCCGGTAAACCGGTGCTCTCCGTGGGGCAGCGGCCGTCCCTCGACAAGTACCTGGAGCACCACTACATGCCGTCCGTCTCCAATGCCTGGGGCGGCGCGGCCGAAACCCTGGAGATGTCGGGCGCGGACTTCGCGACCTCCCAACTGGCCGCCGCGGCGGGGGAGAAGAAGACGGCCAGGACCTTCGCCGGCCGCGCCCAGTGGTGGCAGAACAACTTCAACCTCGCCGCCGACCCGAGCGGCGGCTACATCGCCAACCGCAAGGCCGACGGCAGCTGGGTCACCGGCTTCACCCCGGCGACCGGCAACGGCTTCGTCGAGGGGACGGCCGCCCAGTACACCTGGATGGTGCAGCACAACCCCGCCGGACTCTTCGCGGCGATGGGCGGCCGGGCCGAGGCCCTCGAACGCCTCGACACCTTCTTCCACGACGCCGACGGCGACTGGGCCCTCACGGGCAGCGGCGGTGACAAGTCCGAGCTGGACAACGAGCCCTCGATCAACGTCCCCTACCTGTACGCGTACGCGGGCGCCCCGTACAAGACGCAGGAGACCGTCCGCGCGGCCATGCGGCAGCTCTGGTCGACCCAGCCGGGCGGCATCCCCGGCAACGACGACCTGGGGGAGATGTCCTCCTGGTACGTCTTCTCCGCACTCGGCATGTATCCGCAGGTCCCCTCGCGGGCCGAACTCGTGCTCGCCTCACCGCTGTTCCCGCGCGCCGAGATCTCCCGCCCCGGCGGCGCGGACATCACCATCCGCGCGGCCGGCGCGGCCTCCGAAGCCCCGTACGTGCACTCCCTGAAGGTGAACGGCCGCTCCAGCGAACGTCCTTGGGTCCCCGCCTCCTTCGTCCGCTCGGGCGGCACCCTCGACTACACGCTGGGCGGCACCCCGGACAAGGAGTGGGGCAGCGCTCCGGAGGACGCCCCGCCGTCCTTCCGCACCGGCGAGCAGCCGTACCAGATCGGCGTGGGCCCTACCACGGCGAAGCTCGCACCGGGCGGCAGCACCGAGCTCGACATCAAGGCGCTGGCCCTGAGCGGCGGCGCGGGTCCGGAGGTCCGCTTCCACGTGGACGTACCGGACGGCGTCACGGCGACCCCCGCCGAGGGCACCGTGAGCGACGGGGCGCAGCGCATCACCCTGAAGGCGGCGGACAGCGCCCGGCAGGGCTTCTACGACGTCCAGGTGACGGTGACGTCGGGCGGCTCCTCCTACCGGCAGCCGGTGGCCCTGACGGTGGCTGCGCCCGGCTCCCTCCTCGCCGCCTACGACAACACGGGCGTCTCGGACGACGAGGGTGACCACGACGAGGCGGACTACGACGGCGGCGGCTGGAGCTACTCCCGCCAGGCGCTGGCCGCGGCCGGCCTCACGCCGGGCGGGCGGGGCACGGTGTCCGGCGGCCTCGCCTTCACCTGGCCCGACTCCCCGGCGGGCCGTCCCGACAACGCCACGGCGTCCGGCCAGACCCTCGAACTGGCCGATCCGGCCGCCAAGTTGAGCTTCGTCGGCAGCGCGGTCAACGGGAACCAGCAGGCCAAGGCGACCGTCACCTACACCGACGGCGGCACGGACACCGTCGACCTCGCCTTCACCGACTGGACCGTCGGCGGCGGGGGCGGCACCGTCCAGTACGGTAACGAGATCGTCGCCAAGACGCTGTACCGCAACGTCGCGGGCGCCGACAAGGACCCGGTGGCGACGTACGTCTTCGCCACCAGGCCCTTCGAGGCCCCGGCCGGCCGGACGATCCGGAGCGTGAAGCTGCCGGACAACGGCGACCTGCACGTCTTCACGGTCGCCGTCGGCTGAACAACCGCGGTCCGGTCCCGCGCCCCGCCGGGGCAGGACCGGACCGCGGCCCCGGGCGCCCGGGGTACCCACCACATGACGCGGGGCGGGCACGGAGGAGATCTCCGCGCCCGCCCCGCCCCCGTGCGGGACGTGTCTCAGGACAGCAGCTCCACCTCCGCCAGCGTCGCCTCGCCGGTCAGGACCAGGCGGTAGTGCGCGTACGAGCGCGGAGTCGCCACCGAGAACGCCCGGGTCTGCCGGTCCCACGTGAAGGACTGGCCGGAGCGCTTGTCGAGCGTCGTCCACTCGGTACCGTCGGAGGAACCCTGGAGGGTCCAGCCGGTCGGTGCCTTCGTGTGGTCCGCGGAGGTCAGCGTGTACTGAACTCCCTTGGTGCGCGCGGCGACCGGCAGCTCCACCGACGTCACGCTCGCGTTCGTCGCCGAGGTGTTGTCGAAGAGCGCGCCGTCACCCTTGAGCGTGTCCGCCCGCGGCGAGGGCACCTTGTCGTCCTGCGTGACGGACACCGGCGCGTCCTTCTTGCCGGTGCCCCAGGCGGACGGCTTCGAGCCCATGTCGAACTCCAGGACCCCGCCCTTGGCGATCAGCGAGTGCGGCAGGGAGGTCGACTTCCAGGTCTTGCCGTTGACCTTCAGACCCTGCACGTACACGTTCTTCGCGCTGTTCCTCGGCGCCTTGACCACCAGGTCCCGGCCGTTCTCCAGGTGCACGGTGGCCTTGGTGAACAGCGGGGAGCCGACGGCGTACTCGCCGCTTCCCATCACCAGCGGGTAGAAGCCGAGGGAGGAGAAGAGGTACCAGGCCGACTGCTCGCCGTTGTCCTCGTCGCCGTGGTAGCCCTGGCCGATCTCGCTGCCGGTGTAGAGGCGGGACAGCACCTCGCGGACGTTCTTCTGCGTCTTCCAGGGCTGGCCCGCCGCGTCGTACATGTAGTTGACGTGGTGCGCCACCTGGTTGGAGTGCCCGTACATGCCCATCCGGACGTCACGGGCCTCCGTCATCTCGTGGATGACCCCGCCGTACGAGCCGACGAACTCCGGCGAGGCCGTCTCCGGCGTCGCGAAGTAGGTGTCGAGCTTGTCCGCCAGGCCGCCGCGCCCGCCGTACAGGTTCGCGAGACCCCGGCTGTCCTGGGGCGCGGTGAACGCGTAGCCCCAGCCGTTCGTCTCCGTGTAGTCGTAACCCCACACGCGCGGGTCGTACTTGGAGGACTCGACCCGCCAGTCGCCCTTCGCGTCGCGGCCCTGGAAGAACCCGGCCTTGGAGTCGAAGAGGTTGACGTAGTCCTGGGCCCGGTTGAGGAAGTACGCGGACTCCTCCTTGTACTGCTTCTTGCCCGTCTTCTTGTAGAGGGCCTGGCCCATCTTCGCGATGCCGTAGTCGTTGAGGTAGCCCTCCAGCGCCCACGACAGCCCCTCGTGGGTGTCGGTGCTCGTGTAGCCGAGGAAGGGCGAGGTCGACATGCCCTTGCGGCCGACGCCGGAGGACGGCGGGACGACGGTGGCGTTCTTCACGGCCGCCTTGTACGCCGACTCCGCGTCGAAGTCGACACCCTTCACGTACGCGTCCGCGAACGCCACGTCGGAGGACGTGCCGGTCATCAGGTCCGCGTAACCGGGCGAGGACCAGCGCGATGTCCAGCCGCCGTCCTTGTACTGCTGGACGAAGCCGTCGACCATCTCGCCCGCCTGGCCGGGGGTCAGCAGCGAATACGCCGGCCAGGTGGTCCGGTAGGTGTCCCAGAAACCGTTGTTGACGTACACCTTGCCGTCGACGATCTTCGCGCCGGTGTGCGTCGGGGTGTCCGGGTTCGGCATCGCCGAGAACGGCGAGGCGTACTGGTACTTCGAACCGACCTTCTCGAAGCCGGAGTTGGGGTACAGGTACAGCCGGTACAGGCTGGAGTACAGCGTGGTCAGCTGGTCGGGCGTCGCGCCCTGCACCTCGACCTTGCCGAGGATGCGGTCCCACTGCTGCTGGGCCCGCGTCCTCACGTCCTGGAACGACGTGCCCTCCGGGATCTCCTGACGCAGGTTGTCCTTGGCCTGGTCGATGCTGATGAGCGAGGTCGCCAGCCGCAGGGTGACCGAGTGGTCGGCGCCCGGCTTGAACTTCAGGTAGCCCTTGACGCCCGACGACGTGCCCTCCGTCACCGGCGCGTCGAAGACGCCGTACACGAACAGCCGGGTGGCGCCGGTGGACAGCCCGGACTTCACGTCCGAGTAGCCGGTGAACGTCCCGCTCTCCTTGTCGAGCGTGAGCCCGGCCTGGTCGGTGACGTTGTCGAAGACGACGCTCGCGTCGTCACCGGGGTAGGTGAAGCGCAGCGAGGCGGCGTGGTCGGTCGGCGCCATCTCCGCCTTCAGACCGTTCTCGAACGTGACGCCGTAGTAGTACGGGCGGGCCGTCTCGTTCTCGTGCCGGAAGGCGAGCGCGCGGGCGGCCCGGCCGGTGTCGGGGGCGCCGGACGCGGCCGACGGCATCACCTGGAAGGTCTGCCGGTCGCCCATCCACGGGCTCGGCTCGTGGCTGGCGCTGAACGCCTGGATGGTGGGCAGGTTGTCCGCGTTGTTCGAGCGGGCGTAGTCGTAGAGCCAGCTCAGCGAACCCGCGTTGGTGACCGGCGTCCAGAAGTTGAAGCCGTGCGGCACGGCCGTCGCGGGGAAGTTGTTGCCGCGCGAGAAGCCGCCGCTGGAGTTGGTGCCGCGGGTGGTCAGCGCGTAGTCCGACAGATGCGCCTTGGGCTTCGCGGGCGCGACGGCCTTCACGGCGATGTCGTCGACCCAGCCGCGGAACTTCGCCGGTCCCTTGGGGGAGTCGTAGGCGACGAGTATCCGGTCCACGGTGCGGCCCGCCGCGACGGACCCGATCCGTGAGCGTACGTCGTTCCACTGGTTGACGTACAGGACCTTCGAGGCGCCCTGACCTTGCGGGGTGAGCGCGAAGCCGTGCTGGTCCGTGGCGTTCAGGCCGCTCAGCCGGGTGCCGTCGGTGAAGACCAGGTCCACCGACACGTTCGTGGCGTCGTAGTCCCGGTCGCCGTCCGCCATCGACGGGAAGATCCGGTACGACAGCTCGGTGTCGCGGCCCACCGCGACGTTCACGTCGAAGACCTTGTTGTACGAGTAGGCGCGGCCCTCGGGCTTGTGCGTGCCCGCGTAGCGCAGGGCCCGCTTGCCCGTGAAGCCGGCGCCCGCCTTGGCGGTCGGGGAGCCGCTGGGACCCCGGTCGACCAGCGAGAGCATGTCCTTGGGCGCCGGGTCGTCACTGCCGCCGACGGAGAACTGGAGGTCGGAGAGCTGCGTTGCGTCCGAGGCGCCGTTGTTCTTCGTGACCTGCCACCGGAAGTGCTGGTACTCGGCCGGTGCCGCGAGGTCGTAGGACTTGGTCTGGAACCGCGCCGAGAACGTCTCGCCCGAGCGGCTGTCGAGGTCCTTCCAGTCCTTGCCGTCCGTCGAGCCCTGGAGCGTCCAGTCCTTGGGGTCGCGTTCGTCGTGGTCGTTGGCGGACGTCAGCGCGTACGTGACGAGCTTGACGGGGGCGTCCAGGTCGAACTCGACCCAGCCGGTGGACGCGAAGGTGAGCCACTTGGTGCTCGACTCACCGTCGACGAGGTTCTCCTTCACCTCGCCGCTGCCCGCGTTCTCGCCGCTGGCGCGCAGGTCCGTGACGTGGTCGGAGACGTTGCCCGGGATGCCGCTGCTGTAGCCGCCGTCCACCCCCGAGGCGTTTTTCGTACCGTCCGCAGCGGTATCGACCGTATTCAGCCAGTCCGGTGCGGGATCACCTGTTTCGAAGGAGGAGGCGAACTCCTGGTCCGCTGCCGCCTTTTCGGCCGGCCGCGCGAAGGCGGCGCCCTGTGAGGCCACCACCAGAGCGAAGGCGGCCGTCGCGACGACCGCCGAAGAACCCCGTCTGAGCCGAGCTCTCTGCATGCGTGAGTACCCTCCCTGCGCTTCGGACAACGTTGTCAAAATCGCTGCGCAAGGACCAGTAGGGAGTCAAGTTGCCAGGGATGTCAAGGGTGTTGGATGCGGCATTCGGGCCGGATGTCAAGGATTTCTCTCGGAGGGAGTGCCGGAGCGCCCCATATTTCCGTGAGGTCTCAACTCGGAAAAGACCCACGGGCAAACCTGCATTCGATCTTGCTCCCCTGGCGGGAAGTGGACTATACCTGTCGGCGTCTGCTCCGCCGTCTCCGATGGTGGGGGACAGGCAGGACCCGGGGGGAATCGTGATGTCACGGACCGCGCCCAGCGCGCGCAATGCCGTGCCGTCCCGCTGAATCCCCCACGCACGACCCCAGCTTCACCACACCGCGGTGCCGGGGAGGATCCGGTTCACCGCCTGAGTCCTGGAGAAGGCGAGGACTTGAGCATGGGATCCACTTCCGCCGAGAACAGCAACACCGAGGGTGTCGGCCGCCGCGATCTGATCAAGCGGTCCGCCGCGCTCGGCTTGATCACCGTCCCCACGATGGGCTTCCTGTCCGCGTGTGCCAGCGGCGGGGGCGACGAGGGCTCCGGCGACGAGAACAAGGGCAAGACCAGCAAGAAGAACCCCTTTGGTGTGGAAAAGGGCAGCAAGCTCGACGTCGTCGTCTTCAAGGGCGGTTACGGCGACGAGTACGCGAAGGCGTGGGAAGCCGCGTTCGACAAGAAATGGGGCACCAAGAGCGCCCACACCGGCACCCAGGAGATCACCGGCAAGCTCCAGCCGCGCTTCAACAACAACACCCCGCCGGACATCGTCGACGACTCCGGCGCCCAGCAGATCAAGCTGGACGTGCTCTACAAGAACGACCAGCTCCTCGACCTCGCCGAGGTGCTCGACGCGCCGTCCATCGACGACCCGTCCAAGAAGGTCCGCGACACCCTCATCCCCGGCACGCTCGACCCGGGCCTGCAGGGCGGCAAGGTGGTGTCCCTCAACTACATCTACACGGTGTGGGGCCTGTGGTACTCCGGCAAGCTCTTCAAGGAGAAGGGCTGGGAGCCTCCGAAGACCTGGGACGACTTCCTCGCCATCTGCAAGGACGCCAAGTCGCAGGGCATCGGCGGTCTCGCCCACCAGGGCAAGTACCCGTACTACATCAACGTCGCCATCATGGACCTGATCGCCAAGAAGGGCGGTCTGGACGCCATGAAGGCGATCGACAACCTGGACCCCAAGGCGTTCGTCGGCAGCGACGCGGCCCAGGCGGCCGTCGAGGCGATCTACGAGATCGTCGAAAAGGGCTACCTGATGCCGGGCACCAACGGCCTCACCCACACCGAGTCGCAGACCCGCTGGAACCAGTACAAGGCCGCCTTCATCACCTCCGGCTCCTGGCTGGAGAACGAGCAGCTCAAGCAGACGCCGGAGGACTTCGACATGAAGTTCCTGCCGATGCCCGTCCTGCCGGACAGCGCGCTGCCCTTCGAGGCGATCCGGGCCGGCTCGGGCGAGCCCTTCATCATCCCGAAGAAGGCCGGAAACCTGCCGGGCGCCAAGGAGTTCATGCGGTCCATGCTGTCCAAGGAGTGGTCGACGGTCTTCGCCCAGAAGGCGAACTCCCTCACCATCCTCAAGGACGGCGTGGCCGACGGCGTTCAGCTGCGCCCCGGTACGCAGTCCACCGTCGAGGCCTCGAAGGCGGCGGGTGACAACACCTTCAATTACCTGTACATCAACTGGTACAGCGAGATGGGCACCGCCATCGAGAACGCGTCCAACGAGCTGATGTCCAAGCGAATTCAGCCCAAGGAATGGCTGAAGCGGGCCCAGCAGGCGGTCGACAAGGCGGCCAAGGACCCGGAGTCCAAGAAGAACCACCGCGACTGATCACGCTCACCCGGAACACCAGGGGCAGGATGCCATGCGAAAAGGGCAGTACCGGTTCGTCGCGGGGTTTCTCCTCGCACCATTGGCTCTGTATCTGATCTTCGTGATCTGGCCGTACGTACAGACCATCGGCTACTCCTTCACCGACTGGAAGGGCCAGTCGCAGACGTTCAGTTTCGTCGGTCTGGACAATTACAAGACCTTGTTCCAGGACGACGTCTTCCTCGGAGCGATCTGGCACAACATCCTGTTCCTGCTGTTCATCCCGGTCGTCACCATCCTGCTCGCCCTGTTCTTCGCCTTCATGGTGAACGCGGGTGGGCGGGGCGGTGCCGGCGGAGTGCAGGGCGTGACGGGCTCGGGTTTCTACAAGATCGTTTATTTCTTCCCGCAGGTGCTTTCGCTGGCGATCCTCGCGGTGCTCTTCGGAGCGGTCTACCGCAGTGACGGCGGCGGTCTGCTCAACGGCGTCCTCATCAAACTCGGACTGGTCGACGCGGACAGTCCCGTCGAGTGGATGAACGAGCCCAACATGGTGCTCTGGTGCCTGGTCGCGGTGGTCGTCTGGCACGGCGTCGGCTTCTATCTGGTGCTGTTCTCGGCCGCGATGCAGTCCATCCCGAGGGACATCTACGAGGCGGCGCTGCTCGACGGCGCCAAGCGCGCCCAGACCTTCTTCCGGGTCACCCTGCCGCTGCTGTGGGACACCGTGCAGACGGCCTGGGTCTACCTCGGCATCATCGCGATGGACATGTTCGTCCTGGTCTCCACCATGACCCAGGGAACGGGTTACGGCGGCGGTCCCGACCACCACAGCGAAGTGATGTCCAACGTGATGATGCGCAACTTCCTGTACTACGGGAAGAGCGGCTACGCCTGCGCGATGGGCGTCATCATGCTCCTCCTCACCCTGATCCTGTCCGTGGTCACGCTGCGCGCCACCCGCCGCGAGCGCATCGAGTTCTGAGCGGGAGAGAGAACATGAGCGCACCCATCAAGGAGCCGACCGCGGTCGGCTCCGGCGTCCCCGGCCAGCGGTCGGTCAAGAAGGCCCCGCCGCGCCCCGGAGACCGGCGCAGCGAGGGACTCACCCTCAACGTCTTCTCGCACGGATTCCTCGCCCTGTGGGCCGTGCTGATCATCCTGCCCCTGATCTGGCTGGTGCTCGGGTCCTTCAAGACCGACGCGCAGATCGGCGGTTCGGCGCTCAGCTGGCCGACCAACTGGCAGCTCGACGTCTTCGGCAGGGCCTGGG
Organism: Streptomyces sp. NPDC005496; assembly: GCF_042872045.1. NCBI lineage: Bacteria > Bacillati > Actinomycetota > Actinomycetes > Kitasatosporales > Streptomycetaceae > Streptomyces > Streptomyces sp. NPDC005496. The sequence continues at coordinate 778,175 of NZ_JBIAJQ010000001.1, read as the reverse complement.
ACAAGGGCATCGGCGACTACTTCACGAACACGGTCGTCGTGCTCGTCTTCTCGGTCCCGCTGACCATGCTGCTGGGCTCGATGGCGGCCTACGTGCTGGCCCGCTACGAGTTCCCGGGCAACCGGCTCATCTACTACTTCTTCGTCGGCGGGGCGATGTTCCCCGTGTTCCTCGCGCTCGTGCCGCTCTTCTTCATGGTGAAGCGGCTGGAGATGCTGAACACGTACCAGGGTCTGATCCTGGTCTACATCGCCTACTCGATGCCGTTCACCGTCTTCTTCATGCACGCCTTCTTCCGCACGCTGCCGCACGCGGTCTTCGAGGCGGCGGTGCTGGACGGCGCCTCGCACACCCGGGCGTTCTTCCAGGTGATGCTGCCGATGGCCAAGCCGGGACTGCTGAGCGTGGGCATCTTCAACGTGCTCGGCCAGTGGAACCAGTACATCCTGCCGTCGGTCCTCATGCAGCCGCAGAGCGGCGGGGATCCGGAACGGTACGTCCTCACCCAGGGGCTCATCCAGCTCCAGCAGCAGCAGGGGTACGCGACCGACCTGCCGGTCCTCTTCGCCGGCGTGACGATCGCGATGATCCCGATGCTGGTCGTCTACCTGTCCTTCCAGCGCCAGGTCCAGGCCGGCCTCACCTCGGCCACGCTCAAGTAGCCCCGGGCATCCGACCGGTCCGGACCGCGCACGCGCCTACGCCACCTCCCGACGCGGGGGTGGCGTACGTGTGTCCGGCCGGTGACGGAGACGGAACGGTGATCGCCCCGTCCCGATTTCCGTCAAGGACTTGACTGCGGTAACCCGTTCAGCGGAGCTTGGAGTTCACAACTTGTAAGTGACCCGGGTCCCATTGATGTGGCCCGGGTCACACGGGCGGCATCGGCGCCGCCCGGCTGAGGGCAGGAGTGGATGAGTCGATGGAGACTCCGGGGTCGCAGTCGTCGCTGCACCGAGCAAATCTGGAGCGCGTCGTCCGTGCGGTGCGCCTTGCCGGGTCGCTCACGCAGGCGGAGATCGCGAGGACGACGGGCCTGTCCGCAGCGACGGTCTCCAACATCGTGCGTGAGCTCAAGGACGGCGGGACGGTCGAGGTCACGCCCACGTCGGCGGGGGGTCGCAGGGCCCGCAGCGTCTCGCTCAGCGGCGACGCCGGCATCGTCATCGGCGTGGACTTCGGGCATACGCATTTGCGCGTCGCGGTCGGGAATCTCGCCCATCAGGTACTGGCCGAGGAGTCCGAACCGCTCGACGTCGACGCCTCCGCCGCGCAGGGTTTCGACCGGGCCGAGGAGCTGGTCAGCCGCCTGATCGCGGCGACAGGAGTCGACCGGTCGAAGATCGCCGGCGTGGGGCTCGGCGTGCCCGGCCCGATCGACGTCGAGTCCGGCACGCTGGGGTCCACCTCGATCCTGCCCGGCTGGTCCGGCACCAGGCCCGCCGAGGAGCTGCGGGGGCGGCTCGGCGTGCCGGTGCACGTGGACAACGACGCCAACCTGGGAGCTCTGGGCGAGCTCGTGTGGGGCAGCGGCCGCGGTGTGCGGGACCTGGCCTACATCAAGGTCGCGAGCGGTGTGGGCGCCGGATTGGTGATCAGCGGCAAGATCTATCGTGGCCCGGGTGGCACAGCGGGAGAAATCGGGCATATTACTCTTGATGAGTCCGGCCCGGTCTGCCGTTGCGGGAACCGCGGCTGCCTGGAGACCTTCGCGGCGGCGCGCTACGTGCTGCCGCTCCTCCAGTCCAGCCACGGCACGAATCTGACCATGGAGGGCGTCGTCAGGCTGGCGCGGGACGGTGATCCGGGCTGCCGTCGGGTGATCGCCGACGTAGGCCGCCACATCGGGAGTGGAGTCGCGAACCTCTGCAATTTGCTGAACCCGAGCCGGGTGGTCCTCGGCGGCGATCTCGCCGAGGCCGGGGAGCTGGTTCTCGGGCCCATAAGGGAGTCTGTCGGCCGGTACGCGATCCCCAGCGCCGCGCGTCAACTCTCGGTGTTGCCAGGGGCTCTTGGAGGCCGTGCGGAGGTCCTCGGGGCACTCGCTCTCGCACTCAGCGAGATGGGTGATTCGACCCTTTTGGACGGGTCTCTGACGGCCGTCACTCCTGCCTTCACTTAGAGAACGGATGGCACCGTTGCCATCTCGTTAAGGATTTACTTCTTGACGTCGCACGTGCGGCCGAGTTGACTTCCAGCCACCTCGGCCGCAACGTCGCGGCCTCGTCAGGGAGGTTTCTGAAGTGAACACGCGTATGCGTCGTGCCGCCGTTGCCGTCGCCGCTGGTGCGATGGCCGTTTCGCTGGCCGCTTGTGGCAGTGCGGACAAGGCCGACGGTGGAAGTGACAGCTCTAGCTCCGCCAAGAAGGGCGACGCGATCAAGGTCGGTCTGCTCCTCCCGGAGAACCAGACCGCGCGGTACGAGAAGTTCGACAAGCCCTTGATCGAGAAGAAGGTCAAGGAGCTCACGAACAACAAGGGCGAGGTCATCTACGCCAACGCCAAGCAGGACGCCAGCACGCAGAACCAGCAGGTCGACACGATGATCACCAACAAGGTGGACGTCCTCATCGTGGACGCGGTCGACTCCAAGGCCATCGCGAGCTCGGTGAAGAAGGCCGACGAGGCCGGCATCCCGGTCGTCGCCTACGACCGCCTCGCCGAGGGCCCGATCAAGGCCTACACCTCCTTCGACAACGAAGAGGTCGGCAAGACGCAGGGCGAGGCCCTCCTCAAGGCCCTTGGCGACAAGGCCAAGGACGGCAAGATCGTCATGATGAACGGTTCGGTCACCGACCCGAACGCCGCGCTCTTCAAGAAGGGCGCCCACTCCGTCCTCGACGGCAAGGTGAACGTCGGCAAGGAGTACGACACCAAGGAGTGGAAGCCGGAGAACGCCAACTCCAACATGGAGGGCGCCATCTCGGCTCTCGGCAAGAAGAACATCATCGGCGTCTACTCCGCCAACGACGGCATGGCCGGCGGTATCATCACCGCCCTCAAGGCCGCCGGCATCAAGGTCCCGGTCACCGGCCAGGACGCCGAGCTCGCGGGTGTGCAGCGCATCGTCGCCGGTACGCAGTACATGAGCGTCTACAAGCCGTACGCCCCGGAGGCCGACGCCGCCGCGGAGATGGCCGTCGCGCTCGCCCAGGGCAAGTCGCTCGACTCGGTCGCCAAGGACAAGGTCGACAGCCCCACCACCAAGCAGGTCCCGTCGGTGCTCGTCCCGGTCACCTCGCTGACCCAGGACAACATCAAGGACACCGTCGTCAAGGACGGCGTCTACACGGTCCAGGACATCTGCACCCCCGCCTACGCGGCGGCCTGCAAGAAGGTCGGCCTCGAGTAGTCAGCCGGTAGTCGCCGTTCGGGTACGGGAACCCTGTTCCGGTTCCCGTACGGGACCCGCGTACTGAAGCTCCTCCGGCGCCCCGCATCCAACAGCCCCGCAAGCTAGGGCGGGGCGCCGGACGGAACACCCCCCTCCAAACTTCTGCACAACCTCCCGCCGGGTCAGGCGGCGAAGGAGATGGTTCACGTGTCCGCTACGCCTGTTCTGGCGTTGCGCGGGGTCTCCAAGCGATTCGGTGCCGTCCAGGCGCTCACCGATGTAGAGCTTGAGGTCCACGCCGGTGAAGTGGTCGCCCTGGTGGGCGACAACGGCGCCGGAAAGTCCACGCTGGTGAAGACGATCGCCGGCGTGCATCCCATCGATGAGGGCGTCATCGAGTGGGACGGCAAGTCCGTCTCGATCAACAAGCCGCACGACGCCCAGAACCTGGGCGTGGCGACCGTCTACCAGGACCTCGCGCTGTGCGACAACATCGACGTGGTCGGCAACCTCTACCTGGGCCGTGAGCTGAAGAAGCGCGGCGTCCTGGACGAGGTCGAGATGGAGCGCCGCTCCCGCGAGCTGCTGGACACGCTGTCCATCCGCATCCCCAGCGTCCGCATCCCGATCGCCTCGCTCTCCGGCGGTCAGCGCCAGACCGTGGCGATCGCCCGTTCGATGCTCGGCGAGCCCAAGCTCGTCATCCTCGACGAGCCCACCGCGGCTCTCGGCGTCGAGCAGACCGCGCAGGTCCTCGACCTGGTCGAGCGCCTGCGCGAGCGTGGCCACGCCGTCCTCCTCATCAGCCACAACATGGCGGACGTGAAGGCCGTGGCCGACAAGGTCGCCGTCCTGCGCCTCGGGCGCAACAACGGCGTCTTCGAGGTCAAGTCGACCTCCCAGGAAGAGATCATCTCCGCCATCACGGGCGCCACGGACAACGCCGTGACCCGTCGTGCGGCGCGCAATGGGGAGGCTCAGAAGTGAGCATCGACAAGACCTCTGAGACCCCTGAAGAGCACCTGGTGGCGAACCCCGAGGCGGCCGCCAAGGCCGTCACCGTGGTCGACCCCCGGCTCCTCGTCCGCGAGCAGGGCCTCGCGGGCTACGTGTCCGAGTTCAAGCGCAAGATGAAGTCCGGCGACCTGGGTTCCATCCCGGTCGTCATCGGCCTGATCATCATCTGGGCGATCTTCGCGAGCCTGAACTCGAACTTCCTCACCGCGGGCAACCTGTCCGACATCTCCGTCGCCATGGTCGGCACGGGCATGATCGCGGTCGGCATCGTCTTCGTGCTGCTGCTCGGCGAGATCGACCTGTCGGTCGGCTCGGTCTCCGGTGTCGCGGGCGCCGCCTTCGCGGTGCTCAACGTCACCCACGGCATGAACGAGTGGCTGGCCTTCGTGCTGGCCATCCTCACCGGCACCGTCGCGGGCACCATCCACGGCTTCGTCTTCGCACGGATCGGTGTGCCGGCCTTCGCCGTCACCCTGGCGGGTCTGCTGTTCTGGAACGGCTTCATGCTCCAGATCCTCGGCAGCAACGGCACCATCAACCTGGACAGCGAGGGCGTCGTCGCCAAGCTGACCAGCTACTACTTCACCGATGTGGCCGCCGCCTACGTCCTCGCCATCGTCGTGACCGCGGTGTACTTCCTCACCTCGTTCTTCGGCAACCGCCGTCGCGAGGCCGCGGGCGTGCCGTCCCAGCCGCTCAGCGAGATCATCGTGCGCACCGCGCTGCTCGGGATCCTCGCGTTCGCCGTGGCGATCCTCTACAACCAGTACAAGGGCCTGCCCCTGGCCGTGGTGATCTTCATCGCGGTGCTGCTGTTCACGGACTTCGTCCTGCGCCGTACCTCCTACGGCCGGAAGATCTTCGCGCTCGGCGGCAGCGTCGAGGCCTCCCGGCGTGCCGGTATCAACGTGGAGATGGTCCGGATCTCGGTCTTCGCGATCTCCGGCACCTTCGCCGCGATCGGCGGTCTGTTCATCGCCTCGAAGATCGCCTCCGCCAACCAGGGCGCCGGCGCCGGTGACCTGCTGATGAACGCCATCGCGGCGGCCGTCATCGGTGGCACCAGCCTCTTCGGCGGCCGCGGCCGCACCTGGAACGCGCTGCTCGGTGTCCTCGTGATCGTCTCGATCCAGTACGGCCTCGCCCTGGAGGGCATCGCCTCTCCGGTGCAGTACATGATCACCGGTGGCGTGCTGCTGGCGACCGTCGTCATCGACGCCGTCACCCGCAAGACCCAGAAGACGGCGGGCCGCGCCTAGCGGCTCCCGGCCCTTCCGGCCCCGGATCGAAGTGCCCGGCACCAATGGCGGTGCCGGGCACTTCCCTGTCCCCGTACCCCTGCGTCCCGCGGTGGAATGCTCGTACGAGAAGATTTACGTCCGTTCGCGTGACGTACAACGCATGGCCCGGGCACCGTCGGCAAAGGCGGAACATTAGACTCGACAGACCCGGCAAAGCTCGAACAGCTCTATTGCAAGGAGGCACGGGTGCCGCTGCTGACCCGCATCAGGGGACCGCGCGATCTGGACCGGCTCAGCCTGGAAGAGCTGACGCAGCTGGCCGAGGAGATCAGGACCTTCCTGGTCGAGGAGGTCTCCAAGACCGGCGGCCACCTCGGCCCGAACCTCGGTGTCGTCGAGCTGACCATCGCCCTGCACCGCGTCTTCGAGTCGCCGAAGGACAGGGTCCTGTGGGACACGGGCCACCAGTCCTACGTCCACAAGCTGCTCACCGGCCGTCAGGACTTCTCCCGCCTGAAGATGAAGGGCGGCCTCTCCGGCTACCCCTCGCAGGCCGAGTCCGAGCACGACGTCATCGAGAACTCGCACGCCTCCACGGTCCTCGGCTGGGCCGACGGCCTCGCCAAGGCCAACGAGGTGCTGGAGCGGGACGACCACGTCGTGGCCGTCATCGGCGACGGAGCCCTCACCGGCGGCATGGCCTGGGAGGCGCTGAACAACATCGCCGCCGCCAAGGACCGCCCGCTGGTCATCGTCGTCAACGACAACGAGCGCTCCTACGCGCCCACCATCGGCGGCCTCGCCAACCACCTCGCGACCCTGCGCACCACGGACGGCTACGAGCGCTTCCTGGCCCGCGGCAAGGACCTCCTGGAGCGCACCCCGGTCGTCGGCCGCCCCCTGTACGAGACCCTGCACGGCGCCAAGAAGGGGCTCAAGGACTTCATCGCCCCGCAGGGCATGTTCGAGGACCTGGGCCTGAAGTACGTCGGCCCGATCGACGGACACGACATCGAGGCCCTGGAGTCGGCGCTCGCCCGCGCCAAGCGCTTCGGCGGCCCGGTCATCGTGCACTGCCTCACCGAGAAGGGCCGCGGCTACCAGCCCGCCCTCCAGGACGAGGCCGACCGCTTCCACGCCGTCGGCAAGATCCACCCGGACACGGGCCTGCCGGTGGCCTCCTCCGGCGCGGACTGGACCTCGGTCTTCGGCGAGGAGATGGTCAGGCTCGGCCAGGAGCGCGAGGACGTCGTCGCCATCACCGCCGCGATGCTCCAGCCGGTCGGCCTCGACAAGTTCGCCAAGGCCTTCCCGAAGCGGGTGTACGACGTCGGCATCGCCGAGCAGCACGGCGCCGTCTCCGCGGCCGGCCTCGCCACCGGCGGACTGCACCCCGTCTTCGCCGTCTACGCCACCTTCCTCAACCGCGCCTTCGACCAGGTGCTGATGGACGTGGCCCTGCACCGCTGCGGCGTCACCTTCGTGCTCGACCGCGCCGGCGTCACCGGCACCGACGGCGCCTCCCACAACGGCATGTGGGACATGTCGATCCTCCAGGTCGTCCCGGGCCTGCGGCTGGCCGCCCCGCGTGACGCCGACCAGGTCCGCGCCCAGCTCCGCGAGGCCGTGGACGTCGACGACGCCCCGACCGTCGTCCGCTTCTCCAAGGGAGCCGTCGGTCCCGCGGTGCCCGCCGTGGGCCGCGTCGGCGGCATGGACGTGCTCCGCGCCCCCGGCACCGACGCCCCCGACGTGCTGCTCGTCTCCGTCGGCGCCCTCGCCCCGATGTGCCTGGAGATCGCCGCCCTCCTCGACAAGCAGGGCATCTCCACGACCGTCGTCGACCCGCGCTGGGTCAAGCCCGTCGACGAGGCCATGGCCCCGCTCGCCGAGCAGCACCGCGTGGTCGTCACCGTCGAGGACAACTCCCGCGTCGGCGGCGTCGGCTCGACGATCGCGCAGGCCCTGCGGGACGCCGGTGTCGACGTGCCGCTGCGCGACTTCGGCATCCCGCCGCGCTTCCTCGACCACGCCTCCCGCAAGGAGGTCATGGCGGAGATCGGCCTGACCGCCCCGGACATCGCCCGCCAGGTCACCGGGCTCGTCGCCAAGCTGGACGGCCGCTTCGAGCGCGCCTCCGCGCACGCCGTGGAGTCCGCGCGCGACTGACCCTCCGCTGCGCCATTGGGCCGGTTCCGCCTCCCTGTACGGGTGGTGGGACCGGCCCGTTCGCGTGAACCGGCCCGTGCCGGGGCATGCGGAGCTCAAACCCCCTCGGATCATGTCGAGGACGACGAGCGTGGGAGGTACACCCGTGAGCAGCACCCTCTTCAGAACGAAGAAGGTCGAACAGTCGATCTTGGACACTGAGGAGCCGGAGCACGCACTCAAGAAGTCGCTGTCCGCTCTGGATCTCACCGTGTTCGGCGTCGGTGTCATCATCGGCACCGGCATCTTCGTCCTCACCGGCACGGTCGCCAAGAACAACGCGGGTCCGGCCGTGGCCCTGGCCTTCGTCGTCGCCGGTGTCGTCTGCGCGCTGGCCGCGCTCTGCTACGCCGAGTTCGCGTCCACCGTCCCGGTGGCCGGATCGGCGTACACCTTCTCGTACGCCTCCCTGGGCGAACTGCCCGCCTGGATCATCGGCTGGGACCTGGTCCTGGAGTTCGCGCTCGGCACGGCGGTGGTCGCGGTCGGCTGGTCCGGCTACATCGCCTCGCTGCTCGACAACGCCGGATGGCATCTGCCCGACGCGCTCAGCGGCCGTGAGGGGGCCGACGGCTTCGGCTTCGACATCCTGGCCGCCGCCCTCGTCCTGGTGCTCACCGCCATCCTCGTGATCGGCACGAAGCTCTCCGCGCGGGTCACCGCCGTCGTCGTCGCCATCAAGGTGACGGTCGTCATGGTCGTGATCATCGCGGGCGCGTTCTTCATCGAGGGGAAGAACTACGACCCCTTCATCCCGAAGGCGAAGCCCGTGGACGCGGGCAGCGGGCTCGACTCCCCGCTGATCCAGCTGATGTTCGGCTGGGCGCCCTCCAACTTCGGTGTGATGGGCATCTTCACCGCCGCCTCCGTCGTCTTCTTCGCCTTCATCGGCTTCGACGTCGTGGCCACCGCCGCCGAGGAGACCCGCAACCCGCAGCGCGACATGCCCCGCGGCATCATCGGCTCCCTCATCATCTGCACCGCCCTGTACGTCGCGGTGTCGATCGTCGTCACCGGCATGCAGAACTACAAGCAGCTGTCCGTGGACGCCCCGCTCGCCGACGCCTTCAAGGCCACCGGGCACCCCTGGTTCGCCGGCTTCATCAGCTTCGGCGCCGCCGTCGGCCTCACCACCGTCTGCATGATCCTGCTGCTCGGCCAGACCCGGGTCTTCTTCGCGATGAGCCGCGACGGGCTGCTGCCCCGCTTCTTCTCGCGGGTCCACCCGCGCTTCAAGACCCCGCACCGGCCGACCATCCTGCTCGGCGTGGTCATCGCGATCCTGGCCGGCTTCACCAGCCTGAGCGAGCTGGCGGAGTTGGTGAACATCGGCACGCTGTTCGCCTTCGTCGTCGTCGCGATCGGCGTGATCATCCTGCGCCGTACGCGTCCCGAACTGCCCCGCTCCTTCCGCACCCCGCTGGTGCCGGTGCTGCCGATCGTGTCGGTGCTCGCCTCCCTGTGGCTGATGCTGAACCTGCCCGCCGAGACCTGGCTGCGGTTCGGCATCTGGATGGCGATCGGGTTCCTCGTGTACTTCCTGTACGGGCGCTCCCACAGCCGCCTCGGCAGGAGCCAGCAGGCCGCGGCGGCCGGCTCCGTGCCCCCGCCCGGCCGCACCACCGAGTGACCCGACCGATTTCCGATCCGGCCCCGTATGTCCCGCTCAGGCGGGACTGCGGGGCCGGATAGCGTGCACCGTATGCTCGCCGGCCCCCTCGCCCCCGCACGCTCCCTGCCCGGCTCCCGGCGGCTCGGGCGCCGCGCCTACTGGGGGCGGCTGGTGCCCGCGCTGGCGCTGCTGGCCTGCGCGACCCGCGTGCCCTCCTTCCTGCGGCCGCTGTGGAACCCGGACGAGGGATTCCTCGCCGTCCAGGCGCGGCTCCTCGCGGACGGCGGAGACCTCTACGAGACCGTCGTGGACCGCAAGCCGCCGCTGCTGCCCTGGCTCTACCAGGGCGCCTTCGCCGTCTTCGGCTCCGGATCGCTGACCCCCGTACGGGTCCTCGCCGTCGTCGCCCAGCTGCTGACCGCGCTGCTCCTGGCCTCCCTGGCACGGCGCAGATGGGGCGCCGGAGCCGGCCGCACGGCGGGGACGCTGTACCTGCTGGCCTCCGTCGGGCTCAACCCCGAGGACGCGCAGGCCGCGACCTTCGAGGTGTTCATACTGCCGTGCACGGCGGCCGCGATGTGGTGCGCCGACCGGCGCCGCTGGGGCGCGGCGGGAGCCGCCGTCGCCTGCGCGTTCCTGGTGAAGCAGACGGGCGGCGCGGTACTCGTGCCGGTGCTGTGGCTGCTGTACCGGGACGGCGCGGGACGGGCCGCCGCACTGCGCACGGCGGCCGGCGCCACCCTGCCGGTGCTGGGCGCCGCGCTGCTCACCGGCCCTGCCGGCTTCCTGTTCTGGACGGTCACCGGCTCGGGCTCCTACGCGAGCTTCACCGGGTCGGGACCGCACGTGCTGACCCGGGCGGCGGTCAACACCGCGATCCTCGCCGTGGCCTGCGCGGGGCTGATCCCGCCCGTCGTCCGCGCGCTGCGCCTCACCCGTACGGGACCCGCGGACCTGTGGCTGTGGCTGGGCACCTCCGTCGTGGCGGTGTCCGCGGGGTTCCACTTCTTCGGCCACTACTACCTGCAACTCCTCCCGCCGATCGCGCTGCTGGCGACGGCGGCGCTCCAGATCCTGCCGCGGGAGCGCCTGGTGACGGCGGTGCTGACGTCGGCCTGCTGCTGCGCGCTCTTCCTCTCCTGGGGCGCTCTCGCCCCCCGGTCCGACCTCACACACGCGCAGCGCCTCGCCGACACGGTGGCCCGCCGGACGGCACCGGGCGACCGCGTCCTGGTGTGGGGCATACACCCGGAGGTCTACTGGCTCGCCCACCGCGAGCCCGCCAGCCGCTATCTGACGGCCGGTCTGCTCACCAACTACAGCGGCGGGCGCGACGGCCCCCGGGTGGGCGAGAGGTACGGCGTGGAGGGCACCTGGCCGGTGTTCCGCGAGGAGATGGCCGCCCGCCCGCCGGCGCTGATCGTCGACGACTCGCGCGGCCGGCCGTACCGCCCCGAGCGGGTGCCCTCACTGCGGCGGCTGCTGGCCGAGCGGTACGTGGCCGTCGGCGAGGTCGCCGGGGCGGTGCTCTACGTACCCGCCCGGGGTCAGGACTGACCGTTCACCGCGCGCGGACCCACGACCTCCGCGCCGACCGCGGTCACCCGGTCCCGCAGTGCGCGATCGGCGGTGACGACGAGACGGGCGCGGTCCGGTGACGCCGACGCCAGTTCCACGATCCGGTCGTCGCCGCTGCCCGGGGCGTCCTCGACGCGCACCCCCGGGACGGACTCCACGCCGCGGGCCGCGCCCTCCAGCACCAGGACGATCTCCACAGGGCCGGGCCGGCCGGGCAGCCCGTGCTCCGCGAGGCCGGCGAGCCGGTCCCGCAGGCGTACGGCGGCACCCCGGCGGTCGCGCCACCAGCCGTCGGGCACGGAACCCACCACGTTCGCGCCGTCCACGATGAGCAGGGTCGTCACGGTCGTCATGGGGCCACCCTGCCAGAGTGCCCGCCGCCCGGGAGGCCCCGTCCACGCCCGCCAGGACCGCCGAATTAGAGTGAGCCTGTGTCGACGGTGGTGAACGGGGACTGGTTCCTGCGCGGGCGCGACGGCAGGCTGAGCGTGTACCTGCTGTCCGACGCCGCTGTCCTGTGCCGTGCCGAGCGCGGGCCCGGGGGCCCCTGGGACCCGGCGCGGGTCGTCGGCGGCGACCAGCGCCTGCATCCCGTGCTCGCCGTCGGCCAGGGCGCGGACGGCTACGCCCATCTGGTGTCCTGGCGGCCGACGGTCCCCAAGGAGTCGGGCCTCGTCCACTCCACGCACTTCCGCGCCCGTCTCGCGGCCCTGGACTGGGTCCCGCTCGGACACCCGGACAGGACCGGCGACCGCACCGGCATCCCGGCCGTCGCCGTCGACGCGCAGGGCCGGGCCCACGTCTTCGTGCGCAACGGGAGCGGCGGGGTGAGCATGCTCGGCCAGAAGGAGAAGGGCGGCTGGGGACCCTTCCGCGACCTCAAGGGACAGGACGTCCACACCGGCCTCGCCGCCGTGACGGGGGAGTCGGGCCGGGTCGAGCTGTACGCCTGCGCCCCGGGCGTGCTGCTGCACTGGCGGCAGGAGGAGCCCGGCGCCCAGCCGGTCCTGCACGAGACCGTGGAGGCCCCCGTACGGCCCGGCACGCTCCGCGCGCTCGCGACCTCCGCCGAGTCCACCTCGCTCTTCTACACGGACGAGTCGGACGCGCTGTGCGTCTGGCGCCCGGGCACCGATCCCGTCGCGCTGCTCGCCGCCGCGGGACCGGGCCCCGTCGCGGCCGTCCGCACCGAACTGGACGGCCACGACTGCACGTTGCTCGCCCAGATCGCGGCCGACGGCCGGGTCGCCTTCGCCGCCTATCCGACCGAGGAGGAGGCCGCGGGCGCCTGGTGGGCGCCCTCGGGCCCCCGGCTGCCCGACGGCGCCGTGGTGTCGCTGACCAGGGACGAGGAGGACCGCGTGGTCGCGGCGAGCCTCGCCCCGTCCGGCGAACTCCTCGTCACCCGCCGCAAGGACGAACCGGGCCTCGCCCTGGAGGCATGGCGGGCGGTGTGAACGCCGTGACCGGGCCGGGGAGTTCGGGTCCGGCCCCGTGAACGCCGTTGCCCGGCACACCAGTCGGCGTGCCGGGCAACGGGTGACTCGGGCGGCGGTTACGCGGGAACGCTCGCCACGCCCGGCGCCAGGAACTTCTTGCCGTTCACCCGCTCCGAGACGCCCTCACGGTCCAGGTACGGCGTGATGCCGCCCAGGTGGAAGGGCCAGCCGGCGCCGGTGATCAGGCAGAGGTCGATGTCCTGCGCCTCGGCGACGACACCCTCGTCGAGCATGAGTCCGATCTCCTGGGCGACGGCGTCGAGCACGCGGTCCCGGACCTGCTCCTCGGTCAGGACGACGTCGCCCTGCTTCAGCAGCGCGGCGACCTCCGGGTCCAGCTCCGGCTTCCCGGAGTCGTAGACGTAGAAGCCGCGCTTGCCCGCCTTGACGACGGCCGCGAGGTTCGGGGAGACCGTGAAGCGGTCCGGGAAGGCCCGGTTGAGGGTCTCCGAGACGTGCAGGCCGATCGCGGGGCCGACCAGCTCCAGCAGGACCAGGGGAGACATCGGCAGGCCCAGGGGCTCCACCGCCTTCTCCGCGACCTCGACGGGGGTGCCCTCGTCGATGACGTTCTGGATCTCGCCCATGAAGCGGGTGAGGATGCGGTTCACGACGAACGCCGGGGCGTCCTTCACCAGGACCGCGGTCTTCTTCAGCTTCTTGGCGACGGCGAAGGCCGTGGCCAGCGAGGCGTCGTCGGTCTGCTCGCCGCGCACGATCTCCAGCAGCGGCAGGATCGCGACCGGGTTGAAGAAGTGGAAGCCCACCACCCGCTCGGGGTTCTTCAGCTTCGACGCCATCTCCGAGACGGAGAGCGAGGAGGTGTTGGTGGCGAGGATCGCGTGCGCCGGGGCGACCGCCTCGACCTCCGCGAACACCTGCTGCTTGACGCCGATCTCCTCGAAGACGGCCTCGATGACGAAGTCGGCGTCGGAGAAGCCCTCGGCCTTGTCCAGCACACCGGTGACCAGGGCCTTGAGGCGGTTGGCCTTGTCCTGGTTGATGCGGCCCTTGCCGAGCAGCTTCTCGATCTCGGCGTGGACGTAGCCCACACCCTTGTCGACGCGCTCCTGGTCGATGTCCGTGAGGACGACCGGGACCTCCAGGCGGCGCAGGAACAGCAGCGCGAGCTGGGAGGCCATCAGACCGGCGCCGACGACACCGACCTTGGTGACCGGACGCGCGAGCGACTTGTCCGGGGCACCCGCAGGACGCTTGCCGCGCTTCTGCACCAGGTTGAACGCGTAGATGCCGGCGCGCAGTTCGCCGCCCATGATCAGGTCGGCGAGCGCCGTGTCCTCGGCGTCGAAGCCCTGCTGGAGGTCGCCGTTCTTGGCGGCGGCGATGATGTCCAGGGCGCGGTAGGCGGCCGGGGCGGCGCCGTGCACCTTGGAGTCCGCGACGAAGCGGCCCTTGGCGACGGCCTGGTCCCAGGCCTCGCCGCGGTCGACCTCGGGGCGCTCGACGACGATCTCGCCCTTGAGGACGGACGCCGTCCACAGCAGGGACTGCTCCAGGAAGTCGGCACCCTCGAACAGGGCGTCGGCGATGCCCAGTTCGTAGACCTGGTGGCCCTTGAGCTGCTTGTTCTGGTTGAGCGAGTTCTCGATGATCACCGAGACGGCCTTGTCGGCGCCGATCAGGTTCGGCAGCAGGGCGCAGCCGCCCCAGCCGGGGACCAGGCCGAGGAAGACCTCGGGGAGCGAGAAGGCCGCGATGGACGCGGAGACCGTGCGGTACTTGCAGTGCAGGCCGACCTCGACGCCGCCGCCCATCGCCGCGCCGTTGTAGTACGCGAAGGTGGGGACCGCGAGGCCGGACAGGCGCTTGAAGACCTCGTGGCCGCCCTTGCCGATGGCGAGCGCGTCGTCGTGGTTCTTCAGCAGCTCGACACCCTTGAGGTCGGCGCCGACCGCGAAGATGAACGGCTTGCCGGTGAGGCCGACGCCGACGATCTCGCCCGCCGCGGCCTCCCGCTCGACCTGGTCGATCGCGGCGTCGAGGTTCGCCAGCGACTGCGGGCCGAAGGTGGTCGGCTTGGTGTGGTCGAAGCCGTTGTCCAGCGTGACGAGCGCGAAGCGCCCGGCGTTGAACGGCAGGTCGAGGTGGCGTACGTGCGCCGAGGTCACGACCTCGTCAGGGAACAGCTCGGCTGCGCCCTTCAGGAGTTCAGCGGTGGTCACTTGTCGCCTCCGGCGTCCTTGTGGTGCGGGTTCTCCCAGATCACCGTGGCGCCCATGCCGAAGCCGACGCACATGGTGGTGAGGCCGTAACGGACCTCCGGCTGCTCCTCGAACTGGCGGGCCAGCTGCGTCATCAGACGGACGCCGGAGGAGGCGAGCGGGTGGCCGAACGCGATGGCGCCGCCGTACTGGTTGACGCGCGCGTCGTCGTCCGCGATGCCGTAGTGGTCCAGGAAGGCGAGGACCTGGACGGCGAACGCCTCGTTGACCTCGAAGAGGTTGATGTCCTCGATCGACAGGCCGGCCTTGGCGAGGGCCTTCTCGGTGGCCGGGATCGGGCCGTAGCCCATCACCTCGGGCTCGACGCCCGCGAAGGCGTAGGAGACCAGGCGCATCTTGACCGGCAGGCCGTGCTCGCGCGCGAAGTCCTCGGACGCGATGATCGACGCGGTGGCGCCGTCGTTCAGACCGGCGGCGTTGCCCGCGGTGACCCGGCCGTGGACGCGGAACGGCGTCTTGAGGCCGGCCAGGTTCTCCAGCGTCGTACCCGGGCGCATCGGCTCGTCGGCGGTGACCAGGCCCCAGCCCGTCTCACCGACCTCCGCGTTGGTGTTCCGCACCGAGATCGGCACCAGGTCGGCCTGGATCTTGCCGTTGGCGTACGCCTTGGCGGCCTTCTCCTGCGAGCGCACGGCGTACTCGTCGGCGCGCTGCTTGGTGATGTGCGGGTACCGGTCGTGCAGGTTCTCCGCGGTCATGCCCATGAACAGGGCCGACTCGTCGACCAGCTTGTCCGACACGAAGCGCGGGTTCGGGTCCACGCCCTCGCCCATCGGGTGGCGGCCCATGTGCTCGACACCACCGGCGATGACGGCGTCGTACGCGCCGAAGGCGATGGAGCCCGCGGTGGTCGTGACGGCGGTCAGCGCGCCCGCGCACATGCGGTCGATGGAGTAGCCGGGGACCGACTGGGGGAGCCCGGCGAGGATGCCGGCCGTGCGGCCCAGCGTCAGGCCCTGGTCACCGATCTGCGTGGTCGCGGCGATGGCGACCTCGTCGATCTGCTTGGGGTCCAGGCCGGGGTTGCGGCGCAGCAGCTCCCGGATGGCCTTCACGACGAGGTCGTCGGCGCGGGTCTCGTGGTAGATGCCCTTCGGGCCCGCCTTGCCGAACGGGGTGCGGACGCCGTCGACGAAGACGACGTCCCTGACGGTACGAGGCACGATGGCTCTCCTCCAGATGCGGGATGGCACTGCTGCGCGGCGCATACGCCTGAGCGCGCGCTCACCCCTTCATGCTACTTGCGGGTAACCATGCTGCCCAGTCCCCCGGCCGGGAGCGGCGAAGGTCACACACGGAGCGCGGCGCCGAGGCGTCCCGCGAGGGCCCGGGGGAGCGGTGGGCAGTCCCGCACCGCACCCCGGGACGCCGCTACCGCCGCCAGGGGTGCAGCGGACGGCCGCCCGGGATCTTGGCGTGAACTCGACGTCGCCGTTCCGCCGTGCCGGGGCCGCCGGAGGGCGCGGACGGCCGCGGGCGGGTGCCGTCGGACGACCCCGGCCGGGACACTCGTCCCCTCCCGGCCCCGATCGTCCTGACCGCTCACCGCCGCTCACCGCACGGCGTTCGTCCGCGACGGCTGCCCGACCGGCGCCGTCGGGCGGACCGTCAGGCCTTGGCCGTCCCGGACCGCAGCGCGGCCACCAGGACCGGCGTGACCTGCTCGACCTGCCAGGCGCGCGCCCCGTGAGCGGCGAGCGCGGCGGCGACCGAGTCGGCGTCGGGCGCGGCCGGCGGCTCCCAGCAGACCCGGCGCACGGTGTCGGGCGCGATCAGGTTCTCCTGCGGCATGTTCAGCCGCTCGGCGAGCGCCGAGACCGCGGCCCGCGCGGCGGACAGCCGTGCCGCGGCCTCCGGGTCCTTGTCGGCCCAGGCGCGCGGCGGCGGGGGACCGGTGACCGGCTGCCCGGGCTGCGGCAGCTCGGAGTCCGGCAGCGCCCGCGCGCGGTCCACGGCGCTCTGCCACTGCTCCAGCTGACGGCGGCCCATGCGGTGCCCGAAGCCGTTCAGCGCGGCGAGGGCGTGCACGTTGGCGGGCAGGGACAGCGCCGCCTCGACGATCGCCGCGTCCCCGAGCACCTTGCCGGGCGAGATGTCCCGGCGCTGCGCGACCTGGTCCCGGGCCTGCCACAGCTCCCGCACCACGGCCATCTGCCGGCGCCTGCGCACCTTGTGCATGCCCGACGTACGGCGCCAGGGGTCCTTGCGCGGCGGCGCCGGGTCGGCCTGCGCGATCGCGTCGAACTCCTGGCGGGCCCAGTCGAGCTTGCCCTGCCGGTCCAGTTCCTTCTCCAGCGCGTCCCGCAGGTCGACGAGCAGCTCGACGTCGAGCGCGGCGTAGCGCAGCCACGGTTCGGGCAGCGGGCGTGTCGACCAGTCGACGGCGGAGTGGCCCTTCTCCAGGACGTAGCCCAGGACGCTCTCGACCATCGCGCCGAGCCCGACCCGGGGGAACCCGGCCAGGCGGCCGGCCAGCTCGGTGTCGAACAGGCTGGTGGGGATCATGCCTATTTCCCGCAGGCACGGCAGGTCCTGGGTGGCGGCGTGCAGCACCCACTCGACACCGGAGATCGCCTCGCCGAGTCCCGAGAGGTCGGGACAGGCCACGGGGTCGATCAGCGCGGTGCCGGCCCCCTCGCGGCGCAGCTGCACCAGATACGCGCGCTGGCCGTATCGGTACCCGGACGCGCGTTCGGCGTCGACGGCCACGGGGCCGGTCCCGGCGGCGAAGGCGGCGATCATCTCGGCGAGCGAGGCGTCGTCGGCGATCACGGGCGGAATGCCCTCGCGGGGCTCGAGCAAAGGGATCGGCGCCAGTTCGACGTCGTCCGGAGGGGCGCCTCCGGTGGTTCGCAGTGAGCTGTCTGCTGCGGTCTCTTGGGCGTCGGTCACCTGTCAAGAGTATCTGTGTATGGACGACGCCCGCCGACGGAACGTTCCGTCGGCGGGCGTCTGGGGGTCGTAAACCGGACAGGGGGGTGAAAGTTCCGGTTCACGTTCGGGGAGGACCCCTCGGGGGGTCAGTGGATGATGCCGGTCCGCAGCGCCACCGCGACCATGCCGGCGCGGTCGCCCGTGCCGAGCTTGCGGGCGATGCGGGCGAGGTGGCTCTTGACGGTCAGCGCGGACAGGCCCATCGAGACGCCGATGGCCTTGTTCGACTGGCCCTCCGCGACGAGGCGGAGCACCTCGACCTCGCGGCCGGACAGTTCGCGGTAGCCGCCCGGGTGGCTCGGGGCACCCGGGGGACGGCGGTGCATACGGGCCGCGCCGCCGAGGGGGGCGGCGCCGGGGCGGTTGGGCAGTCCCAGGTTCGTCCGCGTACCGGTGACGACGTAGCCCTTGACGCCGCCCGCGAGGGCGTTGCGCACGGCACCGATGTCGTCGGCGGCGGAGAGGGCGAGGCCGTTGGGCCAGCCCGCGGCTCTGGTCTCGGACAGCAGGGTGAGCCCGCTGCCGTCGGGCAGGTGGACTTCGGCGACACAGATGTCGCGCGGGTTGCCGATTCGGGGACGGGCCTCCGCGACGGACGACGCCTCGATGACGTCGCGTACTCCGAGCGCCCACAGGTGGCGTGTGACGGTGGAACGGACCCGTGGGTCTGCCACGACCACCATGGCGGTCGGCTTGTTCGGGCGGTAGGCGACCAGGCTTGCGGGCTGCTCAAGGAGAACGGACACCAGGCCTCCTGGGGTGCGGGGACGGGGGGACCGGCTGGGGGGATGAAGCCGGGATGAACCGTGCTTGGAAGGTCACAGACGTCTTCGGCATCAAACCCGTGCGCCTTTAGAGAATGATCACGATTTAGTGAGTAACAATCCGTGCAATTCGGACACGCGATCGATCATCCGAAGATCGAACCGAGTCGATCCGCGTCATTACGCGTCCGAAAGTGGTCGTATCGACAAAGGGACGATCAGCCGCGGGTCCTGACCGGGGCCGTCGCGACGCGGGTCGCACGGACGGGAGAGGGCCGGCCGGCACATGCGAAAGCGCACCGGCCGCAAGGCCGGTGCGCTCGTGAGGGAGAGGTCGTCGGTACGGGGCTCAGCGGGACTGTGGGCCCCGGCGCTGCGGGAGGGTCACCACCGACGCGTCACCCGGGCCCGCCGGCGGCAGCCCCGCGACCTGGCACAGCAGATCGCACCACGCGGCGAGATGGGCGGAGGTGTCCGGGACGCCGCCGAGGCCCTCCCGCGGCGTCCACGACGCGCGGATCTCGATCTGGGAGGCGGAGGGGCGCTCGGCGAGACCGCCGAAGTAGTGCGAACTCGCGCGCGTGACGGTGCCGCTCGGCTCGCCGTACGACAGGCCGCGGGCCTGCAGCGCGCCGGTCAGCCAGGACCAGCAGACCTCGGGCAGCAGCGGGTCGGCCGCCATCTCCGGTTCCAGCTCCGCCCGGACCAGCGTCACCAGACGGAAGGAGCCCTGCCAGGCGTCGTGCCCCGCCGGGTCGTGCAGCAGGACGAGCCGGCCGTCGGCCAGGTCCTCGTCGTCCTGGACGACCGCGGCCTCCAGCGCGTACGCGTAGGGAGCCAGGCGCTGCGGCGGGCGCGTCGGGTCGATCTCGATCTCCGGCCGCGGCCGCGCGGCTCTCAGCGCCTCGACGGCGGCCCGGAAGGGCAGCGGAGCCGCGTCCCCCGCATCCCGTTCCCCCTCCTTCGAGTCGTCCATCCCGCCAGCGCCGTCCGACAGTCGTCCCTGAGCCGCAGCCATGCGGGGAAGATTAAGGGGAACGGGGCCTCCGCGCAGGGAAGGACACCCGTGGACGGCGCCACTGTCCGGATCACGCCGTACGAACGCGCCCCGGCGCGGGCGCCCGTGCCCGGGACGGGACCGCCCGCGGACCGTGCGAGACTTTCCGTCGTGAGTGCCAACGATCGCCGCCCGACGGGCCAGCAGCCGACAGCCACGTACGAGTCCGCCTTCCTCAAGGCGTGCAGGCGCGAGCCCGTGCCCCACACGCCGGTGTGGTTCATGCGGCAGGCCGGGCGCTCACTCCCCGAGTACCTGAAGGTGCGCGAGGGCATCCCCATGCTGGAGTCCTGCATGCGGCCCGAGCTGGTCGCCGAGATCACCCTCCAGCCGGTCCGCCGGCACGGCGTGGACGCGGCGATCTACTTCAGCGACATCGTCGTCCCGCTCAAGGCCATCGGCATCGACCTCGACATCAAGCCGGGCGTCGGCCCGGTCGTCGAGAACCCGATCCGTACCCGCGCCGACCTCGCGCAGCTGCGCGACCTGACCCCCGAGGACGTCTCCTACGTCACCGAGGCGATCAAGCTGCTCACGGCCGAGCTGGGCGAGACCCCGCTCATCGGTTTCGCGGGCGCGCCCTTCACCCTCGCGAGCTACCTCGTCGAGGGCGGCCCGTCCAAGAACCACGAGCACACCAAGGCGCTCATGTACGGCGACCCGCAGCTGTGGGCCGACCTGCTCGACCGTCTCGCCGAGATCACCTCCGCGTTCCTGAAGGTGCAGATCGAGGCCGGCGCGAGCGCCGTCCAGCTCTTCGACTCCTGGGTCGGCGCGCTGGCCCCGGCCGACTACCGCCGCTCGGTGATGCCCGCCTCGGCGAAGGTGTTCGACTCCGTCGCCGGATACGGCGTCCCGCGCATCCACTTCGGTGTCGGCACCGGCGAGCTGCTGGGCCTGATGGGCGAGGCCGGAGCGGACGTCGTCGGCGTCGACTGGCGCGTCCCGCTGGACGAGGCCGCCCGCCGCGTCGGCCCCGGCAAGGCGCTCCAGGGCAACCTCGACCCGGCCGTCCTGTTCTCCACGACCGACGCCGTGCGGACCAAGACCCGCGAGGTGCTCGACGCCGCCGCCGGTCTGGAGGGCCACATCTTCAACCTGGGCCACGGTGTCCTGCCGACCACGGACCCGGACGCGCTGACCCGCCTCGTCGAGCACGTCCACACGCACACCGCCCGCTGACGGATCCTCACGCGTGCCGCGCCTGCCTGCCCCACAGCAGGCTGCGCGGCTCCGGCGGGGGCGGGGTGCCCGGACGCAGCGGCCAGGCCAGCAGCATGCCCGCCAGGAAGCCGACCACGTGGGCCGCGTACGCCACCGTCCCCGCGTCGGAGACCCCGCCGCCGGACGAGTACACCGCCTGGAGCACGAACCAGAAGCCCAGCACGATCCACGCGGGCAGCCGCAGCGGCAGGAACACCAGGAACGGGACGAGCACCCAGACCCTGGCCTTCGGATAGAGCACCAGATACGCGCCGAGGACCCCGGCGATCGCCCCGGAGGCGCCGATCAGCGGGTCCCCCGAGTCGTCGTTCAGCAGCGCGAAGCCGTACGCCGCCGCGTAGCCGCAGGCGACGTAGAACAGTGCGAACCGCACGTGCCCCAGCCGGTCCTCGATGTTGTTGCCGAAGATCAGCAGGAAGAGCATGTTGCCGAGCAGGTGCAGCCAGCTGCTGTGCAGGAACATCGCCGACAGGACCGACAGCGCCGGCGACTTGTCGTAGTCCGGCGGGCCCACCAGGCAACCCGGCCCCTGCGGGCCCACGCCGATCGCGCCGGTCGGCACGAGGTCCGGCATCCGGTGGTGGACGAGCTCCCGCGGCACCACGGCGTACTGGTCGAGGAACGCCTGGAGGTGGCACAGCTGCGCCAGTTCGCTCTGGCCCGCCACCGAACCGGCGATGCCCGGCGTGAAGAGGAACACGAGGACGCCGGCCGCGATCAGCGCGTACGTCACGTACGGCGTACGGCGCGCCGGATTCACGTCATGGACGGGGATGACCACACCGGATTACTGCCCTCGATCCGTGGGCCGAATCGGTGAACGGGCCCGTCCGCGCCCGCGTATGACTCCTCGACCGCCCGTGGCGCGAGGAAGCCGCGGCGAGGAAGACGTGAGGACACAGGCGATGAACGAGCGAGTTACTCCTCCGATGCACGCCCTGCCCGACGGCGAGGCCGAGATCGCCCTGGTGCTGCACCTGCCCTGGGAGGACCTCGCCGCGCTCGGCCAGGAGGCCGGCCGGCTCGCCGCGCGCATGCAGCGCCCGGTCACCCTCGACGAGGCCGTCAGCCACCGGCTGCGCTCGGCCCGCCCGGCCGCCCACGCGAAACCGGCCACCGCGCCGGCCTCGACGGTGCCTGTATCGGGCTCCGTCTCCTCGCTGCCGGGGCGCCCGCCCGCTGAACAGGCCCGGCAGGCCATCGAGCGGATCAACGGGACCGGGCAGCACGAGTCCGCCTGACGCGGCGGGTCCGGCGCGGCGGACGCCGCCGCGCCGCCGGTACCCCGCTCAGCGGGCGCCGTCGCGCACCGCCGCCACCGCCTTGCGGGCCGCCACCAGGACCGGGTCCCAGACCGGGGAGAACGGCGGCGCGTACCCGAGGTCCAGCGCCGTCATCTGTTCCACCGTCATGCCCGCGGTGAGCGCCACCGCGGCGATGTCGACCCGCTTGCCCGCGCCCTCGCGGCCCACGATCTGCACGCCCAGCAGCCGTCCCGTGCGGTGCTCGGCGAGCATCTTCACCGTCATCGGCGCCGCGCCCGGGTAGTAGCCCGCGCGGCTCGTCGACTCCACGGTGACCGACTCGAACCGCAGCCCGACGCGGTGCGCGTCCTTCTCCCGCAGCCCGGTGCGGGCGATCTCCAGTTCGCAGACCTTGCTCACCGCCGTGCCGACGACCCCCGGGAAGGTGGCGTACCCGCCGCCCACGTTGCTGCCGATGACCTGCCCGTGCTTGTTCGCGTGCGTGCCCAGCGCGATGTGCCGCTCGCGTCCGGAGACCAGGTCCAGCACCTCGACGCAGTCGCCGCCCGCCCAGATGTCCTCGTGCCCGCGGACCCGCATAGCCAGGTCCGTGAGCAGCCCCCCGTGCTCACCGACGGGCAGCCCGGCCGCCTGCGCCAGCGCGGTCTCGGGGCGTACGCCGATGCCGAGCACCACGACGTCCGCGGGGTACTCGGCGTCCTGGGTGGCGACCGCGCGGACCCGGCCGTCGTCACCGGTGAGGATCTTCGTCACCTCGGCGTCGTTCACCATGGTGATGCCCATGCCCTCCATGGCCGTGTGCACCAGGCGGCCCATGTCCGGATCGAGCGTGGACATCGGCTCCCTGCCGCGGTTGACGACCGTCACCTCGTAGCCGCGGTTGATGAGCGCCTCGGCCATCTCCACGCCGATGTAGCCGGCGCCGACGACCACCGCGTGCCGCCCCTCGGTGCCGGCCAGCGTGTCCAGGAGGGCCTGGCCGTCGTCCAGGGTCTGCACACCGTGCACCCCGGGGGCGTCCACGCCGGGCAGGTCGGGGCGGACGGGGCGCGCCCCGGTCGCGATCACGAGCTTGTCGTACCCGGTCCACTCCTCGGCGCCGGAGTCGACGTGCCGGGAGCGGACCCGGGCGCCCGGGACGTCGATCTCCACGACCTCCGTCCGCATCCGGAGGTCGATGGCGCGCTCCCGGTGCTCCTGCGGGGAACGCGCGATCAGCTCGTCCGGGCCCGCGACCTGACCGCCCACCCAGTACGGGATCCCGCACGCCGAGTAGGAGGTGAAGTGGCCCCGCTCGAACGCCACGATCTCCAGCTCGTCCGCGCTCCGCAGCCGGCGTGCCTGCGACGCGGCGGACATGCCCGCCGCGTCGCCGCCGATCACGACCAGTCGCTCTTTCTTCCCGCCGGTACCGCTCACAGGGCTCATGCTCATGTGAACACGCTACGGGGACACGGCATTTCAGTCCTGCTCCCGGGCCCCCTCCCCGCGTGCCTCCGCGCGGCCCCCGGCCTGCGGACGGACGGGCGGGGCGACGGGCAGCGCACCGCCCGAGGGGGCCGGCGCCGTCCGGCGCGACAGCCGGGGCCGCACCAGGCGCGCCCACAGCAGGACGAGCAGCGCCGCGCCCGCGAGGAACGGGAGCACCGCGCCGAAGGCGACCGCGATCCAGCGGAGCGTGGTGACGAACGCGTGCCAGCCGCCCGCCAGCGCGTCCAGGAAGCCCGGGTCCTCGTCCTCCGTGCCGGCCTTCTTCACCGGGGTCTGCGTCAGGGACAGGGTGATCGTGGCCAGGCTCGTGCGGTCCTTCAGGGAGGCCTGCTGGGCGAGCAGGGACTCCAGGTCGGCCTGACGGCTGCTCAGCTCGCCCTCCAGGGTGACCACGTCGGCGAGCTTGGTGGCCTTGTCCATCAGCTCGCGGATCCGGGCGACGCTGGCACGCTGCGACTTGACGCGGCTCTCCACGTCGACGACCTGCTCCGTGACGTCCTGCGCCTTGCCGGTGCGGGCGAGGAGCTTGCCCGACCCCTCCAGGTCGTCGAGCACCTCCTCGTACCGCTCGACGGGCACGCGCAGGACGACCCGGGTCCGCTCGTGGCCGCGTTCGTCCCGCCTCGTCGTCTCGCTGCCGACGAAGCCGCCCGCGTCCTCCGCGGTGGTGCGGGCGTCGGCCAGGGCGTCGGGGACGTCCTTGACCTGCACGGTCAGCGAGGCCGTGCGGATGATGTGGCTCGCGGCGGCCTTCGGCGCGGCGGTCGGCCTGGACTGCGCGCCGGCGCTGCCCCTGCCGCTCCCGCCGCCGTCCGCGGCTTTCGCGTCCTGCTCCCGGGCACCCGAGTCGAACGCCTTGCCGCCCGCGTCGGAGCCGCCGTCGGCGGAGTCGGCGCCGCCGCAGCCCGTCAGCGCGAGAGCGGCGGCGAGGAGGACTCCCGCCAGAGCCTGGACAGGTCGTACCGAGCGTCGTGTCTGCATGTGGGCATCCCCCCGGGGGCGTCGTGACGACTGACGCTCCTTCGACGCCCGGGCGGGCCGGGACGTTGGCCGGATCCGGTTCCGATGCGGTCACGGAAAGGACTCGCGGGGGACACCGGGCTCGCGCGGGGACCGTCCGCGGGGTCTGAGAGGGTGGGGGCATGCGTGCACAGGACACTCGTACGGGCTCGGGCCGGGCCGTCGTCGTCGGCGGCGGCATCGCGGGACTGGCGGCGGCCCACCGGCTGCTGGCCGCCGGCGTGGAGGTGACCGTCCTGGAGGCCTCCGAGCGGCTGGGCGGGAAGCTGCTGCCCGGCGAGATCGCGGGCGCCCGGGTCGACCTCGGCGCCGAGTCCATGCTCGCCCGGCGCCCCGAGGCGGTCGCGCTGGCCCGCGAGGTGGGCCTCGCGGACCGGCTCGCACCGCCCGCCACCGCCACGGCCTCGATCTGGACCCGCGGCGCCCTGCGGCCCATGCCCAAGGGCCACGTCATGGGCGTCCCCGGCACCGCCTCCGCCCTCGCCGGACTGCTGTCGGACGAGGGACTGCGCCGCATCGAACGCGACGCCGAGCTGCCGCGCACGGAGATCGGCGACGACGTGGCGGTGGGCGCGTACGTCGCCGAACGGCTCGGCCGGGAGGTCGTGGACCGCCTCGTGGAACCGCTCCTCGGCGGGGTGTACGCGGGCGACGCCTACCGCATCTCGATGCGCTCCGCGGTCCCGCAGCTCTTCCGGGCCGCCCGTGCCCACGACTCGCTGACCGAGGCCGTCCGGGACATCCAGGACAAGGCCGCCCGCGGCCCGCAGACCGGGCCGGTGTTCATGGGCGTCACCGGCGGGGTGGGGCAACTGCCGCTCGCGGTCGCCGAGTCGGTCCGCGCCCGGGGCGGTGACATCGTCACCGGCGCACCGGTGACGGAGCTGCGCCGCACCGGCCCGCTGGAACGGCCGGGAGCCCGCTGGCGGATCGTCGCCGGCGACCGGGTCCTGCACGCCGACGCCGTCGTGCTCGCCCTGCCCGCGCCGGCGGCAGCCGCCCTGCTGCGCACCGAGGCGCCCGCCGCCGCGGCCGAGCTGGCCGCCGTCGAGTACGCCTCCATGGCGCTCATCACCCTCGCCTACCGCCGCCGGGACGCCGCACTGCCCGAGGGCAGCGGTTTCCTGGTGCCGCCCGTCGACGGGCGCACCATCAAGGCGTCCACCTTCGCCTCCCGCAAGTGGGCCTGGATCGACGAGGAGAACCCCGGCCTGCTCGTCGTGCGGACCTCCGTCGGCCGGTACGGGGAGAGCGAGGTGCTCGACCGGGACGACGCGGACCTCGTCGACGTCTCCCGGCACGACCTGCGGGAGGCCACCGGTCTGTCCGCCGCGCCCGTCGCCACCCGCGTCACGCGCTGGTACGACGGCCTGCCGCAGTACCCCGTCGGACACCACGCGCGCGTGGCCCGCGTCCGCGAGCACGTCGCCGCACTCCCCGGCCTCGCCGTCTGCGGCGCCGCGTACGACGGAGTGGGCATCCCCGCCTGCATCGCGAGCGCGCACGCCGCCGTCGACGCGCTCGGCGGCGACCGCGGCGGGCTGGACGCGCTGAGCGCGAACCCGGTGCAGAGTCTGCACGGCGGCGCGGGAGAATAGCCCCATGAGTGACGACGCCCCCGCCAAGATCCCGAACAAGGGCAAGCTGGCCAAGGACCTCAACGAGGTCATCCGCTACACGCTGTGGTCCGTCTTCAAGCTCCGTGACGTCCTCCCCGACGACCGCGCGGGCTACGCCGAAGAGGTCCAGGAGCTGTTCGACCAGCTCGCCGCGAAGGACGTGACCGTCCGCGGCACGTACGACGTGTCCGGGCTGCGCGCCGACGCGGACCTGATGATCTGGTGGCACGCCGAGACCAGCGACCAGCTCCAGGAGGCGTACAACCTCTTCCGCCGCACCCGCCTGGGCCGCGCCCTGGAGCCGGTGTGGTCGAACATGGCGCTGCACCGCCCCGCCGAGTTCAACCGCTCGCACATCCCGGCGTTCCTCGCCGACGAGACGCCCCGGAACTACATCAGCGTCTACCCGTTCGTGCGCTCCTACGACTGGTACCTGCTGCCCGACGAGGACCGGCGCCGCATGCTCGCCGACCACGGCAAGATGGCGCGCGGCTACCCGGACGTGCGCGCCAACACCGTCGCCTCGTTCTCCCTGGGCGACTACGAGTGGATCCTCGCCTTCGAGGCCGACGAGCTCTACCGCATCGTCGACCTCATGCGTCACCTGCGTGCCTCCGAGGCCCGGATGCACGTCCGCGAAGAGGTCCCGTTCTACACCGGCCGCCGCAAGGA
Source organism: Streptomyces sp. NPDC005496 (assembly GCF_042872045.1). Lineage (NCBI taxonomy): Bacteria > Bacillati > Actinomycetota > Actinomycetes > Kitasatosporales > Streptomycetaceae > Streptomyces > Streptomyces sp. NPDC005496. Next base: position 751,396 of record NZ_JBIAJQ010000001.1, on the reverse strand, counting down.
CGTCGCCGAACTGGTCGCCGGCCTGGCCTGACCGGCACGCCACGGGACGCCGGGGGCCGCCTTCGCGCGGTTGCCCGGCGCCACCGGCCTCGGCTCCGCACGGGGGGCGCAGTCGGCGCCGTACAGCGGGAGCCGGCCCTCCAGCAGATACGCGTCCAGGTGGCCGTTGACGCACCGGTTGGGCCCGCCCGCGATGCCGTGCGTGCCCGCGCCCCGCTCGGTCACCAGGGCCGAGCCGGACAGCCGCCGGCGCAGCTCCCGGGCACCCTCGTACGGCGTGGCCGCGTCGAGTTCGGCCGCCAGGATCAGCGTGGGCGGCAGTTCACCGGGGAGCGTGCGCACGTCGAGCGGCCGCTGCCGGGGTCCGCTCCAGTACGCGCACGGCAGGTTCGCCCACACGTTGTCCCAGGTCTCGAAGGGCGCCACGCGGGCGAGGTCCGTGTTGTCGCGGTCCCAGACGCGCCAGTCGGTCGGCCAGGGGGCGTCGTTGCACTCGACGGCGGTGTAGACCGCGCGGGCGTTCTCCTGCTCGCGGGCCGCCTCCGGATACGGTCCCGCCTGCTGGACCAGCGGCTTCGGATCGCCCTTCAGGTAGGCGGACAGGGCCAGGGCGCGCTGCGGCCAGTAGTCGTCGTAGTACCCGGCCTGGAGGAACGCCCCCTGGAGCTGCCCGGGGCCGACCTTGCCGCCCGCCGGTGCGGCGGCGAGGCGCGCGAGGGCCTTCTCGTAGCTGTGCAGGACCTCCCGGGCGGTGCGGCCGAGGCCGTACACCTCGTCGTGCCGGGCGATCCAGGCGCGGAAGTCCGCCCAGCGGCTCTCGAAGGCGGCCGACTGGTCGAGGTTCGTGCGGTACCAGATCTGCTCGGGATCGGGGTTCACCGCCGAGTCGAAGACCATGCGGCGCACGTGCGACGGGAACAGGGTCGCGTAGAGCGCCCCGAAGTAGGTGCCGTACGAGGCCCCCATGAAGGTCAGCTTCTTCTCGCCGAGCGCGGCGCGCAGCACGTCCAGGTCACGGGCGTTGTTCAGCGACGTGTAGTGGCGCAGCCCGGCGCCCCCCTTGCGGGCGCAGCCGCGCGCGTACGCCTTCGCCTCCGCGACGCGCTCCTTCTTGTACGACTCGGAGGGGAACGTCGGTGCCTGCGAGGGGCCCCGGGAGAGCTTCCGGGGGTCCCGGCAGGAGAGCGGCGCGGAACGGCCGACTCCGCGCGGGGCGTAGCCGACGAGGTCGTAGGCCGCCCCGATCCGCTTCCACTCGGGGAGCAGACCGACCAGCGGGAAGTACATGCCCGAGGCGCCGGGACCACCGGGGTTGAAGACGAGTGCCCCCTGCCGCGGCACCGGGCGCTTCGGGTCGCGCGGGTCCCTGGCGGTGGCCTCGGCGCGGCTGACGGTCAGTCTGATCTGCTTGCCGTCGGGGTGCGCGTAGTCCAGCGGCACCGTGACCGTGCCGCACCGCAGGGCGCCGGGCATCTCCTGGTCGCCTGAGCACGAGCCGAAGCGGATGCCGGCGGCTGCGGCGCGGCGGGCGGCCAGCGCGGTGCCGCGGGTCTCGGCGGAGTCCGCGAGGGCCGGGCGGTACCCGGCGTCCGCGGGCAGGCCGCCGACGGGTGCGGAGGCGAGGGCGGTCAGGAGCACGGACCCGGCGGCGGAACAGAGGGCGGTGGCTCTCATCGCGTATCCCTTCGGTGCGCGGCAGCGACAGAAGGGATGTTTCGGTCGGCGGACGGCGAAGTAAAGCACCGCCCGGCCGGTGTCGGCCCCGATGCCCCCGATGCGCCCCCTCGGGGACACGCCTAGCGGGGGCGCTCCCGGTGGGCGAAGGCCGCGCGCAGCTCCGGTTCGCCGATCGCGCGGACGCCCCGGACGGCCACGGCGGTGAGGTACGTACGGTCGTCGCCCGTGGCGGAGGAGTGCCGGGACAGGCCGCCCAACAGCCGCTGACCGGCCGGGGAGGCCCAGCGGGTGTACGGGTGGACCTCGATGCGGGCGATGGCCAGGCAGCTCAGGGCCAGCACGAGGGGGAACGCGAACCACAGGGCGACCAGCCCCCGGTCGCCCGGGTCCTGACCGGGCAGCAGCAGGGCGACGGCACCCAGCGCGAGGACGGCCGCGGCGGCGGCCCGGACCTGGCGGACGGCGCCGGCGACCGTCGTGCGCGCCCCGTCCGGCACGGCGAGCCCGGCCGCGACGAGGTGGTCGGCGAGCCGGCGCACCGCCTCGGCCGTCGCCGCGGTCCTGCGCACCGGCGCTATCTCCGACTGCCCCCGCGGACCTATCGCGCCCAGCACCGAACGCTCCATGTCGTCACGCCCGTCGGGGTCCACCACGGTCACCCAGCCGGTGTGCGCGAGCAGCAGCCGGCGCCGGCGCGCCATCGACACCAGGGTGAGATCGGCGACCCGCGCGGGGCCGCCGGACAGGAAAGCGGCCTCGTACAGCGTCAGATCGTGTCCGCGGCCCGCCTGCTCGTCCACGGCGGCGGCGCGCACGGCGACCAGACACAGGCGGGCACAGGCCGAGCCGGTCGCGACCCAGGCGAGGAGCAGGAGGAGGACCCAGAACATGGCGGATTTCTATGCGACACGGGCCGGGAGCGCCACACCGTATTCACGATGTGGACGGTGTGCCGTCCTCGGAGTCCTCCGGTGACCGGGGACTGGAGGCGGCCGGCGGCAGCGGGTAGCCCGGGGAGGGCGTCACCGGGACCGGCGGGCTGGGGGAGGCCGTGGGGCCGGGCGGGGCGGGGGAGTTGGTGAGCGGCGGCGGGGCGGCGGTGGCCGCGTCCTCGGCGAGGGCGTCGAAGTCGACGTAACCGGTGGCTTCGAGGACCTTGATGTGGTCGAGCACGGTGGTGTTCGCGTCGTCGGCCAGGTCGCGCACGAGGCTGTTGCGGGTGCTCGCGCGGACCTGCGCGACGACCGAGAACACCTTGCCGTGGGCCTTGCGGAGGATGTTCGCGAACTCCCGGTCCCAGTCGGTCCCGTGGGCCGCGGCCAGCGTCGCCAGCCACTCGCGCTGCTGCGGGTTGGGCTGGTTGGGCAGTTCGAGTCCGAGCCGCGCGGCGACGTTGCGCACGCGGGCGTCGAGGAAGGTGTGGCCCTCGATGAGGTGTTCGCCGGCGGTCCGTACGGCCTGGGTGGTGCCGCGCTCCTGCGCCTGCTGGCCGGCGGGCAGCTCCCAGAGGCCGGCCAGCCGGACCTTGGTGATGAACTCCCGGTCCAGCCCGGACAGCGGCCCGAACCGCGTCGACACGGTCTGTGCGTTCAGGGTGTCCAGCCCGGTGCCGGAGCGGTCCGCGTAGGACCAGATCGGGAAGAGCAGCGCGACGAGTGTCGCCGTCAGGCCCGCGATGACGAGCCCGGTTCCACTGACCAGTCCTTTTCGGTTGATGGATCGCATGGTGCCTCCTGTTGCGGCACCGCACGCTAGTGCGCTTCGGGTGCGGATTGGCATATTACTGCGGTCCATACGCCAACTGCCGTACAGGGAAAACGGGTTCAGCGGGGGTGCGCGGACGCCGGATGCGGTGGATATGTCCATCCGCAGAACACCGCAATCCGGCACAAGTCGTCGACGGGCCACGTGAGAGCCGCCGGTGGTGTTAGCCCGGGCACATCGCTCGGCGCCCGGGACCGGCTCAGCGGCGCAGCAGGACCCGGCGGGTGGCCCGCGCGATACGGGCCGCCGGGCGCGCGGAGCGCGGGGCGGGCCCGGACCGGTCCAGCCACCAGTCGCGCAGCCGGCGCCGGGTCTCCGCGTCCTCGGGGCGCCCGGCGAGCAGCAGGTGCTCGGCGTACTCCAGGGCGTCCTGCCGGTAGCCGCCCGTCATGGGGTGCCGCTGCGCGTAGGCGAGGAAGGCGGGCCGGTACGCCGCTCCGAGGATCCCGGGCAGTTCCGGGGCCACCTTGGCGACCACGTCCGCGCGCTTGGCCGCGAGCGCCCGGGCCTGCACGCCGAGGCGGACCCGGTCGAAGCCCTCCGGGACCGGCGTGCCCGCGACGAGCGCGGAGAGCAGCGCGGCCTGGGCGAGCGCGAGCCGCTGCCGCGCCGGCCCGCCGACCCCGCCCGCGCCGACCGTGACGGGCACGGCGACCGGCTCGGTTACGGACGTGGAGACCGGCTCGGGTGCGGAGACCGGCTCGGCCACGGCGGTGCGCTCGGCCACGGAGACCGGCTCCGGCGCGGAGACGGGACCGGCCGTCGAGACGCGCTCGGGCACGACGGCGGGCTCGGGGGACGGCAGGGGCAAGGTCGGCGAGGTCGGCCGGGTTGGGGCCGTGGGTCCGAGGGGTGCGGGAGTCCGGGTCGCCCCGGCGCCGACCGCGACGCGGGTCGCCCCGGCGCCCGATGCGACGGGGGCCGCCGTCCGCAGCGTGTCGCGGATCGCGGTCAGTTCCCGCTCCAGCTCCTCGGGGGCGGGGAAGTTCTCGTCCCGCTCCAGCAGCACCCCGGGCGGCGACACCCGGGAGGCCAGGTCGGCGAGGATGTCGAGCACGGGCCGGGGGACGGGGTGGGCGTGGCTGTCGTGCCACACGCCGTCGCGCTCGAACCCGCCCGCGACGTGGACGTAGGCGATGGCCTCCACCGGCAGTTCGTCCAGCGCCTTCGCGGGGTCCTCGCCCCGGTTGACGTGGTTGGTGTGGAGGTTCGCGACGTCGATGAGCAGCCGTACGCCGGTGCGGTCCACGAGGTCGTACAGGAACTGCCCCTCGGTCATCTCCTCGCCGGGCCAGGAGACCAGCGCCGCGATGTTCTCGACGGCGAGCGGGACGGGCAGTACGGCCTGGGCGATCCGGATGTTCTCGCACAGCACGTCCAGCGCGTCCCGGGTGCGCGGGACGGGGAGCAGGTGCCCGGCCTCCAGCAGCGGGGACGCGGTCAGCGGGCCGCCCGCGCGGACGAAGGCGATGTGCTCGGTGACGAGCGGCGCGCCCAGCGCCAGCGCCCGCTCGGCGAGGGCGGTGAGGCGGGACTCGTCGGGCCGGTCCGCGCCGCCGAGCCCCAGCGAGACCCCGTGCGGCACGACCGTGACACCGCGCTCGCGCAGCCGGAGCAGCGACTCGGGGAGGTGCCCGGGGCACACGTTCTCCGCCACGGCCTCGACCCAGTCGATGCCGGGCATGCGCTCCACGGCGTCCGCGATCTCCGGACGCCAGCCGATTCCCGTCCCCAGCTGCTCCATGTCCCTGCCCCCCTGTGCGTTCACGTCCCGTCCGGCCGGACCCCGTGTGCCGTCGACTGCGACGGTTCCCCACCACCGGCCGGTTGTTCCGGCGTGACGGGGTGATGGCCCCGGGAACCGGGGCCCAACCCGTCCGGGGGGACCTTCAGAGCAACATTTGAGGTTCCGAGGGCCCCCCGGCGGGCATCAGCGCCCGGTCATCGCACTTCGCCGGCGGGGTCGCCGGTGGGGTCGGGGCGGCTCGTGTTGACCTCGCCGGGCGCCGCGGGCGACGGGCTCGACGACACGTCGACGTCACCGGACGGCACCGCGGGCGGCGCCGAGGCCGGGGACGACCCGACGGTGGGCGGGGGCGGCCCCGTCGGGCTGGCGGTCGCCCCGGCCGCCGTGTCGTTGGCGATGGCGTCGAAGTCGACCTCGCCGGTCTTCTCCAGCACCGTGATGTGATCGAGCACGGTCTGGTTGGCGTCCGAGGCGAGCTGCCGCACCAGCGTGTTGCGGGTGCTGTTCCGTACCGCTCCGATGGCCGGGAAGATCTTGCCGTGCGCGGACCGCAGGAGGTTCGCGAACTTGCGCTCGTAGTCCTTGCCCTGAGCGGCCGTCAGCTCGTCGAGCCAGCCCTGCTGCTGTTCGTTCGGCTGGTTCGGCAGTTCGACGCCGAGCTGGGCCGCGATGATCCGCACCCGCTTGTCGAGGTCGGTGTGGCCGACGATGAGGTGGTCGCCCGCCTCCTTGATCGCCTTCGTGGGGGCCCGCTCGATCGCCTGCTGCCCGGCCGGGAGCTCCCACAGCCCGGCGAGGCGTACGCGCACGATCAGGTCGCGGTCGGAGGCGGAGAGGGGGCCCCACTGGGTGTTCACCGTCCCGGCGGCGAGATTCGCCGGACCCGTGCCGGAGCGGTCGGCGTACGACCACACGGGGAACGCGAGCGCGCCGACGGTGGCGACGAGGGCCGCGATGACGAGGGCCGTACCGTTGATACGCCGCAAATGAACCTCCCGGGAACATGCCAACTGGTCGTTGGGAACCTGTGCTTGGCCAGTGTCAGGAGGTACGTACGGGACGGCCGTGCTGTTCAGTCGACTCGGCCGATCGTTCGGGCCGGTGTGTCAGCGGCGCAGCGCGGGGTGGTCGGCGACCACGGTGCACGACCCCGGCGCGATCTCCGTGAAGCCCGCGTCGCGCACCAGCGGCAGCCCGGACGCGGTGAGCCGGCTCCAGTCGGCGGGCGCGGCCGTGCGGACCGAGAGCGCGAACCCGCTGTCCCGCCAGGCCGCCCGCTCCTCGTCCGACAGCTCCCACCAGGCCAGCTGGGCCCCGTGCCCCGCCTGCGCCATCGCCTTGCCGGCCGACATGTCCAGGTCGGGGCTCAGCCACAGCACGGGCGCCGTCGGGTCGGCGCCTGACGGCGGTTCCGGGTCGTCGAGGTCGGTGCCGGAGACCTGGAGGCGGGCCAGGTCCTTGGGCCAGCCGTCCAGCGGCACCGGCGGGAAGACGCGGACCTCGGCGGACTTGCCGGTCACCGTGATGCCGGGCAGGGTTTCGGCTCGCCGCCACTCGGCGCCGCGCGCCCGCCGCACCACCTTGCGGATCCGGGCGTCCTGCCAGTCCCGCATGAGCTGCGCCCACTCCCCGTCGCCGAGCGACCGCTCGTCGCCGAGGATCGTGAGCACGGCGCGCGCCGCGGTCTCCAGCGCGTCGGTGCGGGCCGGGGGCGCGGTCTTCTCGATGCGGACGACCAGGGGCAGCACGAACTGCGGCGCCTCGTCGCGCGCGGTGCGCTCGGAGCGGAAGGGGCTGTCGCCGGCGGGGGTGGGTTCGGCTGGGCGCGGGTCACTGGTCACGCCCTCCAGTCTGCCAGGCGCAAGATCGGCACCTCGGTGGGCGGTCGGGCCCGGGGGAGCGGACGCCGTTCGCGCGACCCGCACCGCCACCTTGGGGCGTCCGGCCACTGCCCCCGGCACGAGGGACGGGGGCTCCGGAACGCCGGTGCGAGGGCGTCCGCGCCGGACGGGGTCACGCCGTCCCGGCTCCGTACGCGGCCACGGTCCGGTGCGCGCACCTCACGGCGGCCCGCTCCGACCGGCTCCTCTGCCGTCAGCCGGAACAGGCGGCGCGCTGTGCTTCCTGCCACTCGCAGACCGGGCACAGCGTGATCCCGCGGTACGACTCCGGGTACTCGGTCGGCTTCCGGCACTGCACGCACTCGGCGAACGGCGGTCCGCCCGCCGCCTCGGCCGGGGCCGCGCCGGGTGCCGTCTCCGAGTCCGCTCCGGTGCCGCAGTAGTCGCTCATCCCTCCAGCGTAGAACGGTCCCGGCACCTGCTGGCGGGGGCCGGACCTAGGAGTGGTGCGCGCCCGTCGCCGCGCCGATCAGTTCGGACACCCGGACGAACCTGAACCCCTTCTTCCGCAGCTCGGGCACGATCGTCCGGACCGCCCGCTCGGTCGTCGGGGCGGCGCTGCGGGTGCAGTGCATGACGACGACGGAACCGGGCCGCACCCCGTCGAGCACCTGCCGGGCCACCGCGTCGGCGTCCGTCGCGAACGCGTCCCCGCTCACGACGTCCCACTGCACGGCGGTGACACCGGCCCCGCTCAGGGCACGCAGGGCCCGCCGGTCGTAGCACCCGCCGGGGAACCGGAAGTACGGCTTGGGGTCCGGCACGCCGGCCCGGCGGAACGCGGCGAAGGCCCGCTCCACGTCCGACCGCATCCGGTCCTCCGGCACCGTCGGCAGGCCGTAGCAGTCGCCGGTGAAGGCGTGGTGGCTGTAGGAGTGGTTGGCGACCTCGAAGAGCGGGTCCCGTCCGATGGACCTGGCCTCGCCCGGGTACTCGTCGGCCCACCGCCCCGTCATGAACACCGTGGACGGCACCTTCAGCTCTTGCAGCGCGGTGATCAGCCCGGGGTTGTCGAAGCGCTCACCGGAGGCGGCGCGCGCCCCCTGGTCCGCGGTCATGTCGGCGTCGAAGGTGAGCGCGACGGTCCGGTCCCGCGTGCGGGGGCCGTTCTCGAAGACGGGCGTGAGTCCGGCGGGGCCCGGGGCGAGGGTCGGGGGGAGCGCGGGACCGGCCGCCGACGGGCGGGCGGACCGCGCCGGCGGCTCGGCGGTCCGCGGGCCCGCGGCCGATCCGCAGGCGGCGAGGGCGGCGCCCAGCGCGCAGACGGCGGCGATGCGTCGTACAGGAATGATCACCGGACGACAATAACTACGTAAATGTGACTATCTGTCCGTTACGGTACGTGCCGTGCGGACCGGGCGGGGAAGTCACCCGCCCGGCTGTCCGTCCGGTCCCGCCGTCAGGCGCCCGGTGTCTGCCCCAGGAGCCGCTCGCGGCACTCCGCCACGTCGAAGTCGGCCTTCGGGTACTGCGGGTCCAGGGCCTCCAGGTGTTCGAGGAGGAGCTTGCTGACCGCCCAGTTGCGGTACCACTTGCGGTCGGCGGGGATCACGTGCCAGGGAACGGACGAGCAGCGTTCGAGGGCGGTCTCGTACGCCTCCTGGTACGCGGGCCACAGACCGCGCTCGTCGATGTCGGCGGGGCTGAACTTCCAGTGCTTGTCCGGGTTGTCGAGACGGGCCAGCAGCCGCCGGCGCTGCTGCTCGTACGAGATGTGCAGGAAGCACTTGACGATGGTCACGCCGTCGTCCGCGAGGGATTTCTCGAAGTCGTCGATCTGGCCGTAGCGGCTCTCGATCTCGGTCCGCGGAGCCAGTTCGCGGACGCGGCCGATCAGGACGTCCTCGTAGTGCGAGCGGTCGAAGATGCCGATCTCGCCGGGCTGCGGGAGCGCCTTCCTGATCCGCCAGAGGAAGGAGTGCTTGCGCTCCTGCGGGGTCGGAGCCTTGAACGCCCGGATACGGCAGCCGGAGGGGTTGAACAGCCCGATGACGTGCTTGACCGTGCCTCCCTTGCCGCTGGTGTCCATGCCCTGGAGCACCAGCAGGACCCGGCGCCGGTCACCCGCCGTCGCCGAGGCGTACAGGCGTTCCTGGAGGTCGGCGAGCCGTTCTCCCATGCGGGCCATGTCCTCCAGGCCCGCGGCCTTGTCCGAAGGACCGCCGGCGCCGCCCTTCGTGTCGTACGAGGAGAGGTCGACCCGGGCCCCGGCGGGGACGCGCAGCAGTTCGCGCAGCGGCGTCGCCTCGGCCGCGTCCCGCTTCTTGCCGCCCTTGTGGTCCTTCCCGGACCCGGCCTTCTTCCCGGACTCCGCTCTCTTTCCGGACCCCGCCTTCTTCCCGGTGTCGGTCCCGGCCCCGGTCCTGGTCTTCGCCACCACGCACCCCTTCAACCGCCGTGTTCCTCGATCTTCCGCCGGGGCCCGGGTGCCCGCTACTCGCGGTTCGACTCGGCGGACCGCCAGAGCCCGGGGCGCCCCCGGGTGACGGCACGGCGGAGCCCCGGGGCACCCGCCCCGGGGCCCCACCGGCGTGAGTCGGCCGTCAGCCCGCCGGGGTCAGCGGCGCCACGGCCCGGTGACCGCGAACGTCGTGCCCGGGGTGTAGCAGTTGACGTACATCGTCCGGCCGTCCGGCGAGAAGGTGACGCCCGCGAACTCGCCCCACTCCGGGGCCTCGGGCGTGCCGATGTTCTGGGCGCCGCGGGCCATCGCGTAGACCTCGCCGCGCCGGGTCACGCCGAAGACGTGCTGCGCGCCGTTGCCGTCCTCGCAGACCATGAGGCCGCCGCTCGGGGCGAGGCAGATGTTGTCCGGGGACTCGCCCGGGAGCTGGACGTCGGTGGCCGGGCCGAAGACGATCACGAGGGTGAGGCGGCGCGACGACGGGTCGTAGCGCCAGATCTGCCCGTAGTGGTCCGCCGCCGAGCCCTCCGCGCTGTGGGCGAAGGAGGAGACGAAGTACACGGACTTCCCGCCCCAGTAGCAGCCCTCCAGCTTCTGGGCGTGCGTGATGCCCTTCGGGCCGAAGTCCTGGAGCCGGACGGGGGTCTGAACGGCCAGCGGGTCCGGCACGTCCACCCATTCGACGCCGTCGAAGGTGGCGCCCGTCTCCTGGATGGCGGACAGGTCGGGTACGCCGGGCACGCGCATCGCCTGGAGTCTGCCGCCGGCGCGCAGCGAACCCCGGCCGCCCTCGGGCTTGTTGGGCAGGAAGCGGTAGAAGAGGCCGAAGGGCTTGAGGAACGCGTCCTCGGTCTCGTAGACGATGCCCCGCCGGGGGTCGACGGCGATCGCCTCGTGCTGGAAGCGGCCCATCGCGGTGAGCGGCACGGCGCCGGTGCGGCGCGGGTCCACCGGGTCGACCTCGAAGATGAAGCCGTGGTCCTTGGTGTAGCCGTTGGTGCCGGCCCTGTCCTCGGTCTCCTCGCAGGTGAGCCAGGTCCCCCAAGGGGTGGGCCCACCCGCGCAGTTGACGGCGGTACCGGCGATGGCGACGCGCTCGGAGAGGACCTCGCCGTGCCTGTCCACCGTCAGCGCCGTACACCCGCCCTTGCCCGCCGGGTCGTAGGTGAGGCCCTCGATGGTGGGGACCGGGATCTTCGCGGTGACGCGGTTCTCGTGGTTGCGGACGAGGTGGACCCGGCCGTGGCGTCCGGGGAACGCCGACATGCCGTCGTGGTTGCTGGGTACCGGGCCCTCGCCGGAGCGCAGCGGGTCGCCCTCGCGGGACAGCACCCGGTAGCGGAAACCTTCCGGCAGATCGAGCAGTCCGTCCGGGTCGGGGACGAGGGGGCCGTAGCCGTGGTGGCCGAGGTCCTGCGCGGCGGCGGTGCCCGCGAAGAGTTCGGAGAGGTTTCCTGCGAACGCGATCGAGGCGCCCAACGCGCCGGTGCGGGCGAGGACCTGACGTCGTGTCGCTGATCGAGCGGTCTCGGACATGGGGCAACCCTCCTGCTGGCGGACAGGACTGTGACCCCGCTGTGGTATCACGCGGTACGGGCTACCGGAACCACGCGCGTAGCACGTGTCACTCGTCGGTCACCGGAGGCCTCGTGGCCGGCGGGGGCTGCGCGGCGGGGTCCTGGGGTGCCGGGTACTGGTTCTGGGCGCGTTCGAGGAAGCGCAGGAGTTCGACGGGGAAGGGCAGGACGAGGGTGGAGTTCTTCTCGGCGGCGACGGCCACCACGGTCTGCAGGAGGCGCAGTTGGAGGGCGGCGGGCTGCTCGGACATGACACCGGCGGCTTCCGCGAGTTTCTTGGACGCCTGGAGTTCGGCGTCGGCGTTGATGATGCGGGCGCGGCGTTCGCGGTCGGCCTCGGCCTGGCGGGCCATGGAGCGTTTCATGGTCTCGGGCAGTGAGACGTCCTTGATCTCGACGCGGTCGATCTGCACGCCCCAGCCGATGGAGGGGCTGTCGATCATCAACTCCAGTCCCTGGTTGAGCTTTTCGCGGTTGGACAGCAGGTCGTCCAGGTCGCTCTTGCCGATGATGGAGCGCAGGGAGGTCTGGGCCATCTGGGAGACCGCGAAGCGGTAGTCCTCGACCTGGACGACCGCGTCGGCGGCGTCGACGACCTTGAAGTAGATGACGGCGTCCACCCGGACCGTGACGTTGTCCCGGGTGATGCCGTCCTGCGCGGGCACCGGCATCGTCACGATCTGCATGTTCACCTTGCGTATCCGGTCGATCACGGGGATCACCGCGGTGAAGCCGGGCCCGCGTACCCCGCCGGTCAGCCGGCCCAGGCGGAAGACGACCCCGCGCTCGTACTGCTTGACGATCCGCGCCGCCGCCGAGAGGTACACGAGCGTGGCGCCGCCGACCGCCGCACCGGCGACGAGAAGTTCCTCTAGCACGACGACCCCCTTCGATCCGCCAGACATGCCTGGAAAGTCCACTTTACGCCGCCGCGTCGGCGGTACCGGGGCCGCGCAACGAAGGGCCGGGTCCGCCGCGAGGGCGGACCCGGCCGGGGCAGTGCGCGAGGGGCCGGTCAGGGCACCGGGGTGACCTTCACGGGCTCGGTGCCGGTCGTGCTGTGCCGGGACGCCCAGTTCTCCAGCGCGACCCGGCAGGCGTGGTCGAGATGGTGCAGCCCGGACAGGTTCACCTCGACCGGGCGGTCCTGGGGCAGCGCCTCCAGACTGTCGAGTATCTTCGGCAGCCGCAGGAAGGTCGCGTTGCCCGAGAGGTGGGCCTGGACGGGTCCGGCGCCCTTGTCTATGACCTCCAGCCGCACGTGCGAGGCCTCCCAGGCCGTCTTCACGACGGCCAGCGCGAGGCCGATCAGGACGCCCTCGAACATGCTGACGGCGACGATGGACACGGCGGTGACGACGAGGATCAGCGCCTCGCCGCGGTGCTCCCGCCACAGCTCCGCGATCGCCCGCAGCGGGATCAGGTTCCAGCCCGCGTACACCAGGATGCCTGCGAGGGCGGGCAGCGGGATGATCCCGAGCGCCGCGGGCAGCAGCGCGGCGAACAGCAGCAGCCAGACGCCGTGCAGCACCCGGGACGCCTTGGTCCGCGCCCCCGCCTGCACGTTCGCCGCGCTGCGGACGATCACCGCGGTCATCGGCAGCGCGCCGAGCAGCCCGCAGACGGTGTTGCCCGCGCCCTGCGCCACCAGTTCCCTGTCGTACTGGGTCCGCGGACCGTCGTGCAGCCGGTCCACGGCCGCCGCGCTGAACAGGCTCTCCGCCGAGGCGATCAGCACGAAGGCGAGGACCGTGCCGAGCAGGCCCACGCTCGCCAGTTCGCCGTAGGCCTCCAGGGGCGGGGGCTGCAGCGAGCCCAGCAGCCCCCGCACCTCGACCGTGGCGACCGGCAGGGAGAACACCAGCGCGGTGAGGGTGGCCAGCACGACCGCGCCGAGCGGACCCGGCACCGCCCGTACCCGCTTCGGCAGCCGCTTCCACAGCACGAGGACGGCGACGGTGCCCGCGCCGAGGGCGAGCGACGCCAGCGCCTCGGGATTCCCGGCGGCCCCGGCGAGCGCCCCCGGCAGACCGGTGATCTTGTCCAGCCCCGAGGCGGGCGCGGTCAGTCCCGCCGCCGAGTACAGCTGGCCCGCGATCAGCACGAGACCGATGCCGGCGAGCATGCCCTCGACGACGGCCACCGAGATGGCCCGGAAGTAGCGGCCCAGCCTCAGGACGCCCATGAGGAGTTGCAGCAGGCCCGTGGCCAGCACGATCACACCGAGGGCCGGCAGCCCGAACTCCCGCACCGCCTCGAAGACCAGCACCGTCAGCCCGGCCGCCGGCCCCGACACCTGGAGGCTGCTGCCGCGCATCATGCCGGTGACGACACCGCCCACGATGCCGGTGACCAGGCCGAGTTCGGCCGGCACCCCGGAGGCGACGGCGACGCCCACGCACAGCGGGAGGGCGACGAGGAAGACGACGACCGAGGCGGCGAAGTCCTGCCGCAGATGAGGGAAGCGCGCCGGACGCGACCGCGCCGGCTCCGTCGCGGCGCTCACAGCGCCTCGAAGGTGTCGGTGTCCGGGCGGTGCTCCCGTACGACGCCGGTGTGCACCTCGTAGAACCAGGCGTGCAGGCGCAGCCGACCGTCCGTCAGCCTGTCGGCCACGCACGGGTACGAGCGCAGCCGCAGCAGCTGGGTCAGGACGTGGCTCTGCACCGCCTCGGCCACGGCGGGGTCCCCGGCAGCGCCCCTGGGGCGCTCGCTCGCGTGCGCCAGCCAGTCGCGCACGGCGGGCACGGCGGTCAGGTCGTCGCCGCGCACCAGCGCGCCGACCGCGCCGCAGTGCGAGTGACCGCAGACGACGACGTCGGTGACGCCGAGCACGTTCACGGCGTACTCGATGGTGGCCGCCTCGCCGGTGGGGCGGGCGGAGGTGTACGGGGGGACGATGTTGCCCGCGGTGCGCAGCTCGAAGAGCTCGCCCGGACGGGCGCCGGTGATCAGTGCCGGGACGACCCGGGAGTCCGAACAGGTGATGAACAGGGCCTGCGGGGACTGGCCCGCGGCCAGCCGGGCGAAGTCCTGCGGGCGCTGTCCGTGCGCACGGGCGTGATCGATGAGGGGCTGCATGTCGGTTCCTCCTGGCGCGCCTCGACGGCGCGTCGGCTGACAGAACGTGGTGTGGGGGGTCACGGCCCCTGTCAGCAGCGGAAGACCTGGAGTGTCGCGGGGGAGTGCGCGGCCGAGGATCTCGGCGCGCGCGCGTGCGGGCCGGTGCGTACCGGCGGCGGGCACGGGAACGTGCGGCGGTCCGGCGCGGTGCGTGGGGGCACCCCGGGAGTCCGGTCCTCGGCGCGGCCCCGGTCGCGCGCGGCGGCCGGCGGCGCCGCCTTCTGCGGCTCCTCGGTCTCCCCGCACGAGACGACCTCGCTCGTGTGTACGGAAGCGAACGCCTCGGCGGACGCGAGGAGCTGGAGCACCAGCAGAACGGCGGCGAGGGCGGACAGCAGCGCCCGGACCGTCGTAACTCGTGTCATGCGCCCCCCTCCCGCACCGCCTCCCGCACGTCAACCGGCACGCTAGCGCGGCAAGTTGTTTGCTGGGTTAACTTAACGTTGCACCCTGAAGAGGGCCTGAAACGGGCGGTGGGGGCAGGTGGCGGGATACTGCCTACAAAAGACGTTTTACGTTCGGTCGGCGTCCGAATTCCCGTCCCGCACCAGGGGTCCGGCGTCCCGGGCGAGGGCGGTGAGCCGGGAGATCGCGCGGAAGTACTTCTTGCGGTAGCCGCCGTTCAGCATCTCCTCGCTGAAGAGCCGGTCGAAGGGCATTCCGGAGGCGAGGACCGGCACCTCGCGGTCGTAGAGCCGGTCGGCCAGCACGACGAGCCGCAGCGCCGTCGACTGGTCCGGCACCGGCCGCACATCGGTGAGGCAGACGGCCGCGAGGCCGTCGGTCAGCGCGCCGTACCGGCTCGGGTGGACGCGTGCGAGGTGCTCCAGCAGGTGCGGGAAGTCGTCGAGGGACGCCCCCTCGGTGGCGTACGCGGTCTTCGTGACCTGCTCGTCGGAGAACGGCGCGGGCGCCTCGGGCAGCCCGCGGTGGCGGTAGTCCTCGCCGTCGATGCGCAGCGGACGGAAGTGCGCGGACAGGCCCTGGATCTCCCGCAGGAAGTCGGCGGCGGCGAACCGGCCCTCACCGAGCTTGCCCGGCAGCGTGTTCGAGGTGGCGGCGAGCGCCACACCCGCGTCGACCAGCTTGCCCAGCAGCGTGGAGACCAGGACGGTGTCGCCCGGGTCGTCCAGCTCGAACTCGTCGATGCACAGCAGCCGGTGGCCGGAGAGCGTCTGCACGGTCTTCTGGAAACCGAGCGCGCCGACCAGGTTCGTCAGCTCGACGAAGGTGCCGAACGCCTTGAGGGCGGGCTCGGCCGGGGTCGCGTGCCACAGGGAGGCCAGCAGGTGGGTCTTGCCGACGCCGTACCCGCCGTCCAGGTAGACACCGCGCGGCCCGGTGGGGGCCTTCGGCGCCCGGCCGAGGCCGAGGCCGAACAGCCTGCGCCGGCCCGAGGCGGCGCCGTGCGCCGCGCCGAGACCGGCCGCGAAGTCGCCGAGGACGCGCACGGCCTCGGTCTGGCTCGGCTGGTTCGGGTCCGGGATGTACGTATCGAAGCGGACCGAGTCGAAGCGGGGCGGCGGCACCATCTCGGCCACGAGCCGGTCCGCGGGGACGTGCGGCTCGCGGGCGCACAGGGACTGCGGAGCCGCTTCGGCTATCGGGCTGAGGCCATGGGCGGCGGGGGAGGACGACACGGTTCCCCACTCTAAGGGCCGTGCCACACTGCACGACATGCGACGCCTGTTCCCTGTGACCGAAGAAACAGCAGCCCAGGCCTCGGGCGAGGCCCCCGGGGCGGACGTGACGGACCGGGACTGGAGTCTCGGGGAGCTGGCGCGGGCGTACGCCTACCCCGACGTCCGCGGGCCGTGGCTGCGCGCCAACATGGTGTCCACGCTCGACGGCGCCGCCCAGCACGAGGGACGCTCGCAGCCCATCTCCTGCGCCGCCGACATGCGGATCTTCGGCACGCTGCGCGCCCTCGCGGACGTGATCGTGGTGGGGGCCGAGACGGTACGCCAGGAGGGGTACCGCCCGGCACGCGCGCGGGAGGACTTCGCCGCGCTGCGGGAGGCGGCCGGACAGGGGCCCGCGCCGGCCATCGCGGTGGTGAGCGCCCGTCTCGACCTGGACTTCTCGCTGCCGCTCTTCACCTCGCCGCTGGTGCCCACGCTCGTGCTGACGGGGGCCGCTGCGCCCGCCGACCGGATCACCGCCGCCGGGAAGGCCGGCGCGGAGGTGGTGATCGCCGGGGACGGCGCGGGCGTCGATCCGGTGCGCGCCGTGGCCGCCCTCGCCGAGCGCGGGATGAACCGGCTGCTGACCGAGGGCGGGCCCCGCCTGCTGGGGCAGCTGATCGCCGCCGGGGTCCTGGACGAGCTGTGCCTCACCCTCTCCCCGATGCTGACGGCGGGCGGCGCGCAGCGGATCGCCTCGGGCCCGCCGGTGGAGGTCCCTAGGCGCTTCGAACTCGCGTCGCTGCTGGAGGAGGCCGGGTTCCTGTTCAGCCGATACCGTCGGCAGCACACAGGGTGACGGAATGTGTCGTTCCGGTTGGCTTCCGCCGGGCACACTGGATCTCCGCGGTACCCGTGCGGTTACGGGGCAGGATGGTTTCCGCAGGGTCGTGGGACGACCCGTGCGCGAGACGCAGCAGAAGGGGCCGTGCGGCCCCGCAGGAGACAGGGCCCAAGACGGCCCTCGGAGGAGAAGGGCGCCTGTCGTGTTCACAAGCGTATTGATGATCGAGAAGGCCCTGACGTCCGCCGACGTGGAGTTCGTCACCACCCTGCACGGCGACGAGGCGGTTTCCTTCCACGTCCTGCTCCAGCCCCGCGGCGACCAGGCCGACCGGCTGCTGCGGGCCATCGACGACGTCGCCCTGGGCGAGCTGGACGAGGCGGTCCGCGAGGACGAGACGCCCGAGGGCGCGGACGCGGCCGGGCAGGGACAGCAGGCGCTCGACATCTCCCTGGTCGCCCTGCGCGCGGCCGGCAGCGAGGCGGCGGGCCGTCTCATCGAGGACCATCCCCTGGACGCGCTCAAGGGACTGGTCGACGAGATCGACGCCGACGAGGTCATCGTGCTCACGGACCCGCACTACGTGGAGGAGTTCTTCCACCGCGACTGGGCCTCCCGGGCCCGGCACAAGGTGGGTGTCCCGGTGCTGAAACTGTTCTCGCACAGCAAGGCATAGGCTGGGCCCGCGCAGCCGCCGGGGCTTCCGCCCCCGCTGCCGTCCTGTCGCTCGTCGTCACACCGCACCGCTTGGGGAGAACACGCATGGCACCCGGCCTTCCTACCGCCATGGACCGACCGCACTTCATCGGGATCGGCGGAGCCGGGATGTCGGGCATCGCGAAGATCCTCGCCCAGCGCGGGGCCGCGGTGGCCGGCAGCGACGCCAAGGACTCCGCGACCGCCGAGGCCCTGCGCGCCCTCGGCGCGACGGTGCACATCGGGCACGCGGCCGGCCATCTCGCCCCCGACGCCACCTGCGTCGTCGTCTCCTCGGCGATCCGCGCGGACAACCCGGAACTGGCCCGCGCGGCGGAACTCGGCATCCCGGTGGTCCACCGCTCGGACGCCCTGGCCCGGCTGATGGACGGCCTGCGCCCGATCGCGGTGGCGGGCACCCACGGCAAGACGACGACCACCTCCATGCTTGCGGTGTCGCTGTCCTCGCTCGGGCTGGCCCCCTCCTACGCCATCGGCGGTGACCTGGACGCCCCCGGTTCCAACGCCCTGCACGGCGAGGGCGACATCTTCGTCGCCGAGGCCGACGAGTCGGACCGCAGCTTCCACAAGTACGCCCCCGAAGTGGCGATCGTCCTCAACGTGGAACTCGACCACCACGCCAACTACGCCTCGATGGACGAGATCTACGCGTCCTTCGAGACGTTCGTGGAGCGCGTCACCGAGGGCGGCACCCTGGTGATCTCCTCGGACCACGAGGGCGCCCGCGAGCTGACCCGCCGCGTGCGGACGCGTGACGTGCGCGTGGTCACGTACGGCGAGGCCGCCGACGCGGACGTGCGGGTCGTCTCGGTCGTCGCCCAGGGGCTCAAGAGCGAGGTCACCGTCGAGCTGGACGGCGAGACCCTCACCTTCGCCGTCTCCGTGCCCGGCCGGCACTACGCGCACAACGCGGTCGCGGCCCTCGCGGCGGGCGTGGCCCTCGGCATCCCGGCCGCCGAGCTCGCCCCGGCCCTCGCCTCCTACACCGGCGTCAAGCGCCGCCTCCAGCTCAAGGGCGAGGAGGGCGGCGTCCAGGTCATCGACTCCTACGCGCACCACCCGACCGAGATGACGGCGGACCTGGAGGCCATGCGCGCGGCGGCCGGCGACTCCCGCATCCTCGTCGTCTTCCAGCCGCACCTCTTCTCCCGCACCCAGGAGCTCGGCAAGGAGATGGGCGACGCGCTGGCCCTCGCCGATGCCTCCGTGGTCCTCGACATCTACCCGGCCCGCGAGGACCCGATCCCGGGCGTCACCAGCACGCTGATCATCGAGGCGGCCCGCGCCGCCGGCGCCGACGTGACACCGGTCCACGACAAGGCGGAGGTGCCCTCCGTGGTCGCGGGAATGGCGAAGCCCGGTGATCTCGTTCTCACCATGGGCGCGGGGGACGTCACGGATCTCGGCCCCGAGATCCTGGCGCGCCTGTCCAGGTAGGCACAGCGTTTTTGAGGGGTTGAGCTTCATGTCCTACGACATCGAAAAGCCGGACGAGCAGTGGCGCGCGGAGCTGACTCCTGCCGAGTACACCGTCCTGCGCAAGGCGGGCACCGAGCCCGCGTTCACCGGCGAGTACACCGACACCAAGACCAAGGGCGTCTACTCCTGTCGCGCCTGCGGCGCCGAACTCTTCACCTCCGGTGAGAAGTTCGAGTCGCACTGCGGCTGGCCGAGCTTCTTCGACCCGAAGGACACCGATGCGGTCGAACTGATCGAGGACCGCTCGCACGGGATGCTCCGCACCGAGGTCAGGTGCGCCCGCTGCGGATCACACCTCGGGCACGTCTTCGAGGGCGAGGGCTACCCGACGCCCACCGACCAGCGCTACTGCATCAACTCGATCTCGCTGCGGCTGACGCCCGACGAGGCGTGACCCGGGCCGTGCCCGAACGGCGTCACGGCCGGAAGAACCCCAGCTCAGGGCCGTGACGTCGAGCACCGGGGACCCGCCTGGGTGACCTACGGTGCGTCCGGCGCCGCGCCGGGAGATGCTGGATCCCGACCAGCGCGGAGCAGACGCGGCAGAGGCCGTCCGGCCGCCGGGCGGGCACCGTGTCCGGAGCGGATCCGGACCCGGCCCGCACACGGCGGGCGGCGCGACCGGGACGGTACGGGGATGAACAGCGACAGAACTCTGCACGGTGAGGTGCTCTCCAGTCACTCGGTGTTCGGCGCGCCCTGCTGGGTCAGCCTGAGCGCACGTGACCTCCGGGCCGCCGAGGCCTTCTACAGCGCCGTGCTCGGCTGGGAGTGGAGCCAGGGCGGGCTCGGCGACCAGTTCCGCGTCGCACGGGCGGCCGGAGTGCCGGTGGCCGGCGCCGCCGAGGTCGCCACCGCGTGGCAGATGGCGGTCTCCTGGACGCCGTACTTCGCGGTGACCGACGCGGACGCCGCCGTGTCCCGCAGCCAGGAACGCGGCGGGACGACCGCCGTGGGCCCCATCGCCTTCCCGCCCGGCCGGGCCGCCCTCCTCGCCGACCGGGACGGAGCCGTCTTCGGCGTCTGGGAGGGCGCGCTGGTGGCCGGCTGGGAGCACTGGCGCCAGGCCGCCCCCGCCTTCGTGCGCCTGCACACCCGCGACGCCCTCGACGCCGCGATGTTCTACGGCGAGGTCCTTCAGTGGGCGTCCGCCGGCCCCGGCGGCTGCGAGGTCCACTACGACGGGGACGAGGTCGTCCTGACCAGCGGGGAACTCGTGGTGGCCCGGATCTACTCCGGAGCGCTCGGCGCCGCGCCCGACCCCGCCCTGCGACCGCACTGGCAGATCCACTTCGCCGTCACCGACGTGGAGGCCTGCGCCAGGGCCGCCCTCGCCCACGGGGGCAGCGTCCTCGCCCGCGGACAGGACGTGGACGAGGCCCTCCTCAGCGACCCCGACGGGGCACGCTTCACGGTGACCTCGCGCGCGGCCCCCTGACACCCGCCCCGCCCGCGGTGAGCAGCCCGGCGCTCCCTTACGTAGGTGTGGGTGCCGCACCGAGCACGGTCACGGCACCTCACGGCGGCGCGGAGGGGGACCCATGCCCGCTTGGACACCCGACGCGGCGTGCGGGCTCCTGGCCACCGGGCTCCTGACCCTGACCTTCCTCCTCGTACGCCTGCGCCGGGCCGCCGCCCACCACCGCGACCGCGCCGCCCGGCTCGCGGAGCGCCTGCGGGCCTGGGAGGAAGAGGTACGGCACCTGGTCGCGGTGCGCCTGCCGGGGCCCGAGGCCCTGTCGGAGGCCCGGGGACGTCCCCGGCCCGCCCCGGCCGACGGGACCGCACCTTCCGGTCCGACCCCGCCTCCCGGCCCCGCCCGCCCCTTCGTGGACACCGGGCCCCTCGACGCGCGCCTCGCCGGCACCGGTCTCGCGGCGTGCCTCGACAGCGTGCTGGAGCGGTTCACCGCCGCGCTCGGACAGGCCGGGGCGCGCGCGGACGGCGGCGCCCGTGCCGTCCTCGGGGAGGCGGCGCGCGCACTCCTCGACCTCGCCGACGAGCAGCAGGCCGCCATCGCCGCGATGCAGCACCGGTACGACGACCCGGACGTCCTCGGCGACCTGCTCGGCATCGACCACGCCAACGCCCGCCTCGCCCGCCGCGCCGGTGCCCTGGCCGTGCTCGGCGGGTCCGCGCCCGAGCGGCGGCGGGACCCCGCCGCGCTCACCGACGTCGTGCGCGGCGCGGCCTCCCGCATCCGCGACTACCGCCGGATACGCGTCGGCGGGGCGTCGGACGTGACGGTGACCGGACCGGTCGTGGACCCGCTGGTCCTCGCCGTCGCCGAACTGCTGGACAACGCCGCCCGCCACTCGCCGCCCGGCACGACGGTCGAGGCCGGAGTCCGTGCCGTCCCCGGCGGAGCCTGCGTCGTCATCGACGACGCCGGGTCCGGCCTGGACGACGAGGCGGCGCAGTACGCCGCCGAACTGCTCGCCGGGTTCCGTCCCGTGGACCTCACCCGCCTCGGCGATCCGCCCCGCTTCGGTTTCGCCGTCGTCGGCACGCTCGCCGCCCGGCACGGTCTCGCGGTCTCCGTGGACACCCGCTCCCCCTACGGCGGCCTGCGCGCCGTCGTCCTCCTGCCGCCGGCCCTCCTCGAACCCCCGGCGACCGGGACGGGCGACGCCGGTGCGGCGGGGACGGAAGGCGGCGCGGCGGGGGGCCTGCCGAGACGGCGGCGGCGTACGCGGCGGGGAGATCAGGGGGAGGGAAGCGGGAGGGGAGCGAGGGTTGCGGACGTCGGGTCGGTGCCGGGGGTCGGAACCGGCAGGGGCCCCGGAGGCGCGGGGAACGGGCTGGCGGAGGGGGCTGCGGACACCGGGAGCACGGTGGGGGTTCAGAACACGTCGGGCGTCGAGAGCACCGGGGGTGACGGCGAGGTGGAGGACGGCCGGAGCGCGTCGGGGGCGGGGAAAGCCGGGGAGGCAGGGCGGGACAGAGGTGCCCGGGCTGCCGGGGAGGCGGGATCGGCTCGGGAAGGGGAACGGGCGGACGCCGCCGACGCCGACGACGACGCCGTGCGCGCCGCCGAGCGGAACGCCCTGCGGATGAACGCCTTCGCGAGCGGACTCCGCCGAGGCCGGGCCGAGACGGCCACCGCGACCGGGGCGGACGTGTCCGGGGCCACCGCGACCGGGGTCAGCGCGTCCGCGGGGCCGGAGTCGGCGACGGAGTCCGCCGGCGAGCCGACGGCCGAGCCTCCGCCCGACTCGGTGTCCGGCTCCGGTGGTGCGGTATGACGGCCCCGCGGCCGCCGGGGGACCGGCTGGTGCGGGTGTACGTCGTCACCGGGGGGCGGGCCCGGCCCACCCGCAACACCCTCGACGCGGACACGCTGCTGGTCGGCGTCGACGATCCCCCGCGAGTTCCCCTGAGCCCGGAGGAACGCGAACTAGTCGGGCTGCTCCGGGCGGGGCCGCTGTCGGTCGCGGAGGCGGCCGGGGAGCTGGAACTGCCGGTCAGCGTCACGAAGGTGCTGGTCGCCGACCTCGTGGACGGCGGCCACCTCGTCACCCGGGCGCCCGTCCCCGCCGCCCGGCCGCCCGACCCACAGGTGCTCCAGGAGGTCCTGGACGCACTCCGTGCCCGCCGGTGATGCCTAGCGCGTCCGCCCGGACAGCCGTACGGGAAGGGAGCGGTGGCCGTTGGAGATGAACGAGTCCACCGGGAGCAACTCGTCCGGGGAGACGGCGAGTTCGAGGTCGGGGAAGCGCTCGAAGAGGGCCGGGAGCGCGATCCTGGCTTCCAGGCGGCCCAGCGGCGCTCCGAGGCAGTGGTGCACGCCGTGCCCGAAGGCGAGGTGCTCCTTGTCGAGGCGGGTCACGTCGAAGCGGCCGGCGTCGGGACCGTACTGCTCGGGACTGCGCCCCGCGGCGGCGTAGGCGGCGAGGATGGCCTCGCCCTTGCCGATCACCGTGCCCTGCGGGCCCCCGAGTTCACCGAGGTCGAGGTCCTCCACGGCGTAGCGCAGGGGCAGGTTGGCGACCGGTGCCTCCGCGCGCAGGGTCTCCTCGACGACGTCGTCCCAGGAGGCGCGGCCGGCGCGGACGTGCGCGAGCTGTTCGGGATGGGTCAGCAGGGCGTGGACGGCGTTGTCGATGAGGTTGACCGTGGTCTCGTGCCCCGCGCTGATCATCAGGACCAGGGTGTCGAGCAGTTCCTGTTCGCTGAGTCTGCCGCCGTCCTCGTCGTCGCGCGCCGCGATGAGACCGGAGGTCAGGTCGTCGCCCGGGAACTCCCGCTTGTCTGCGACGAGTTCGGCCATGACGGCGTAGAGCCGGGCGTAGTTGCCGGTGACCTCCTCCGGTTCCGCGGAGGTGTGGAAGATGCTGTCGACCAGTTCCCGCAGGTCCGCGCTCCGCTTCTCCGGGAGCCCGAACAGCTCGCTGATCACCTGGATCGGCAGCGGGTAGCAGAACTCCTCCCGCAGATCGACGGGTTCGCCCCCGCGCCCGGCCGCGTGGAGCCGGTCGAGGAGGTCGCCGGTGAGCTGCTCGATACGGGGCCGCAGCGCCGCCGTACGACGGGCCGTGAACGCCTTGGACACGAGGAGCCGCAGCCGCCGGTGGTCGCCGCCGTACGCGGTGAACATGTTCCGCACCGCGACCCACGTGAACAGCGGCCATTCCGGCGAGATCGCGCCGTCGATCCACAGCGGCCAGTGCTGTCGCGGGTCCTTGGAGACCCGCGGGTCGGTCAGCAGCCTGCGCAGCAGCGCGGGGCTGCCGACGGCCCACGCCGGTACGCCGCCGGGCAGTTCGACGCGGGCCGCCGCGCCTCTGGCGAGGACCTGTGCCGCCTCGCCGTGGATGTCACGGCCGGTCGCGTCGATCGGTAAAGGGAGCGGGTGTCCCATCGCAGCCTCCAGGCACTCGAACGCCGTTACGCCTGGGCACGGTACGCGGCCGTGCCCGGGCCGCACCGGCGCTTCAGCGGGCCTGGCCGAATGCCGACGCGGAGATCCTCGCGCGGGGCGGGGACGTCAGCCCGGACGGCAGCGGCCGGCAGTTCACGAAGTACTCCGGCTCTCCCCTGTGCTTCGCCGGCGGGTTCTTCACCGCCCGCTACGCGCCCGTCCGGGACGCCGGCCAGGCGGGCAGCCCGCTGGTGTTCGTCAACTGACCCGGCCCCGGCGGCGCCGCCTGCTCAGCGCGACGCCCGCGGTGAGCAGGAGCACCCCGGCGCCGCCGGCGACCAGCGGCAGGGTCGCCGGACCGCCGGCGGTGCTGTCCGCGACGGGCTCGGAGCGGTCGGCCGCGGCGTCCCCGGCGGGCGTCGTGGCCTCGGCGGGTGCCGGGGCCGCCTCGGTCGTGGGCGGCGCCTTCGAGGGTTCGGGCGTCTTCGCGGGAGCGGGCTTCGCGGCCCTGGTCGGCTTCGCCGAGGCGCCCGCGCCTGCCGCCCCCGTGTCCTTCGCGGCGCCGTTCGCCGCCCGCGCGAACACCACGTCCGAGCACGAGTAGTACGTGTCCGCGGTGCTGGAGTTCTGCCAGACGGTGAACAGCACGTGGCGGCCCGACCGGTCGGCGGGGAGCTTCGCCGCGATGCGGTAGGCGCCCTTGACCAGGGACGGGTCGGTGGCCGTCGCGAACGGCCGCGTGGGCAGGTCGGACCAGGTCAGGGGCTTCGCCGGGTCGTACCCCGGCTTCGTCAGGTACAGCCGGAACGTGCCCGTGTGCGGGATCGTCGAGCTGTAGGCGAGGGTCAGCGGGGCGCCCGCCGTGAGACGGGTGGCGGGCCAGTCGGCGCGCGCGAGGTCGAGGCCCCGGTAGGCGGGCAGACCGCCGCTGCACAGCCGCCCGTCGGGGATCACCTGGCGGTCCCTGCCGTTGACGCCGGCGACCCGCAGGTTGTCCCAGGCGGTGAACGGGGCGCCGTTCACCGCGATCGCCGCCCGGCAGGCCGCGGACCCGGCCCGGCTCCCGCCCTCGGGCGAGCAGGCCACGACCCGGCTGACCGGATCGGTCGGCGCGCCGTGGGCCCGCGCCGGACCCGCGGCGAGGGGCGTCAGCAGGAGGGGTAGCGCCACGGCGACGGCGGCCGCGGCGGCGGTGCGATGTGCGGTCATCCGGTGGGGCTCCTCGGGCTGTCGCGAAGGGGGCCGTTCCCCGTGCAGTACGCGCGATCCGCGCCGCGTGTTCATCGAGGCGGCGGCCCGCGCGCGGACGGGCGCCAAGTCGGGTTCCGGCCAACGGGGTTGACGCCCGGACACGAGAGCGGGGGCAAAGCGGGGCCTTCCGGTGATCGGGGCCGAAGCGGCCCGCCCGCGAGGGTCTTTTCCGGCCAGATCGAGGGTTTCCCCTGTATCCGCCTCACCAGCCGTTTCCCTATCGTTCGGGCACAGCCGACCCACAGGTAACCCCCACGTGGGCCCGCTCGCGTACGGCCGGCCGCCGCGCACGTCTCGATTCACCCCCCGCCGCTTCGAGGACGAAGCGAATCGACCGCTGCTCCGCGCTGCCCGGAGCCGGCCACGAAAGGCAAGCCCTTGCGTACGTCCCCCTCCCGCACCGCCGGACGGAAGCTGATATCCGTCGCCGCGGTGTCCGCCGCACTGCTGGCCGCGACGGCCACCTCGGCCGCCGTCGCCCAGACCCCCGCCGCCCGGGCGGAGACCGCCACCCCCGCCAAAGACGCCGCGGCCACCCCCGCCGAGCGCCTGATCGTCGGCTACAAGTCCGGCGCCGCCGAGGCGAGATCCGACAAGGCCGCCTCCGCCGACGCCGAGGCGAAGGGCAAGGAGGCCGGGGAGGACCTCGACTTCCGCCGCCGCCTCGGCACCGGCGCCGCCCTCGTCGACCTCGGCGAACGGCTCGGCCGCGCCGACGTCGCCGACGTCATGGCCGAATACCGCGCCGACCCGCAGGTCGCCTACGTCGTCCCGGACCGGCTCAACACCCCGCAGGCCGACCCGAACGACACCGAGTACGGCAAGCAGTGGGACCTCTTCGAGGCCACCGCGGGCATGAACGTCCCCGGTGCCTGGTCCACCTCGACCGGCAGCGGCGTGACCGTCGCCGTCATCGACACCGGCTACGTCACGCACTCCGACCTCGCCGCCAACATCGTCGCCGGGTACGACTTCATCTCCGACCCCGCGGTCTCGGTCGACGGCGACGGACGCGACGCCGACCCGGCCGACCCGGGCGACTGGTACGCCACCGACGCGTGCGGAGCGGGCACGGGAGCCGGCAACTCCTCCTGGCACGGCACGCACGTGGCCGGCACCATCGCGGCGGTCACGGGCAACGGCAAGGGCGTCGCCGGCATCGCGTACGGGGCGAAGATCTCGCCGCTGCGGGTCCTCAGCAAGTGCGGCGGCTACGACTCCGACATCATCGACGCCATCACCTGGGCGTCCGGCGGCACCGTCGCCGGCGTCCCCGCCAACACCAACGTCGCCAAGGTCGTCAACATGAGCCTCGGCGGCGCGGGCGCCTGCACCTCCGCCACCCAGAGCGCCATCACCGCCGCCGTGAACCGCGGGACGACCGTGGTCGTGGCCGCCGGCAACGAGAACTCCAACACCTCCGGCTTCTCCCCGTCGAGTTGCGGCAACGTCGTCAACGTCGCCGCGACCAACCGGACCGGCTCCCGCGCCTCGTACTCCAACTACGGCACGCTAGTGGACATCTCGGCGCCCGGCGGCCAGACCAGCACCGGGACCGCGGGCGGCATCCTGTCCACGCTGAACTCCGGCACGAAGACACCCGGCACCGAGTCGTACGCCTACTACCAGGGCACCAGCATGGCCACGCCCCACATCGCGGGCCTGGTCGCGCTCATGAAGTCGGCGAACCCCTCGCTCACGCCGGCCCAGATCGAGTCCGCGCTCAAGGCCAACGCCCGTGCCCTGCCCGGCACCTGCTCGGGCGGCTGCGGCGCCGGTCTCGCCGACGCGACCAGGACCGTGCAGGCGGTGAGCGGCACCGGCGGTTCGACCGGCACCACCTTCACCAGCACCTCGCCCCTCGCCGTCCCGGACGCGGGCTCCGCCGTCGAGTCGCCGATCACCGTCAGCGGCCGCAGCGGCAACGCGCCGTCCACTCTCAAGGTCGGGGTCGACATCACCCACACCTACCGCGGCGACCTCGTCGTCGACCTGATCGCCCCGGACGGCTCGGCGTACCGCCTGAAGTCCTCCAGCGGCTCGGACTCCGCCGACAACGTGAACACCACGTACACCGTCGACGCGTCGAGCGAGGGCGCCAACGGCACGTGGAAGCTGCGCGTGCAGGACGTCGCCGCGCAGGACACCGGCACGCTCAACAGCTGGAAGCTGACCTTCTGACCGCTGCCCTCACGGACGGGAGGCCGGCCGGCGCGAACGGGCGCCGGCCGGCCGGCCCTGCCCCGGTCCCGGAACCGCACCCCGGATCCGATGCGGATGCCCGGCCGGGCGCCCCGGGGCGCCCGGCCCGGAACGCTACTGTGCCTCCCGAGGCCCCGCCCCCGCCCCGGCCCGGAGGAACGCACCACCATGTCCGACGCCCCCGTGATCGTCAGCAGCGACCCGCGCTCCTTCCCGCACAGCGTGCTGGCCGAGCGGCACCCCGCCCTCATCCGCAAGGTGCGGGAGGCCTTCCCCCACGGGCCGGAGGAGCGGCGGGCACTCGACGCACTGCTCCGGAGCGCCACCGAGGGCGTCGTGGAACCGCTCGCGCCGGGCGCCGCGGACCGGGCCCAGTGGGACGACTGGGGCTTGCGAGCCCACGCCGGCCGCTCCTGGTTCGACGTCCCCTTCCTCTGGGCGGAGAGCTACTTCTACCGCCGACTCCTCGACGCCGTGGGCTACTTCGGTCCCGGAGCGTGGCAAGGCGTCGACCCCTTCCGCCCCTTCAAGCTCGCCGAACTCGACACCCCCGAGGCCGACGCCGAACTCGCCGCGCTCGACGAGCTGTCCTCCCTGTCGGCCGAGGACCAGGCGCAGTCCCTCCTGCACGGCTCGCTCTGGGGCAACCGCGCAGACCTGGGCTTCCGTCTCTCCGACGCCGGTGACCCGTCCGGCGACAGCCAACTCGTCGCCGACGAAAGCGCGTTGCTCCGGTCGCTGCCGGCCGGGGGCACCGTGTGCGTCGTCGCGGACAACGCGGGCCGGGAGCTGATCCCCGACCTGCTCCTCGTCGACCACCTGCTGCGCCACGGCCGCGCGGACCGGGCCGTGCTGCACCTGAAGCCGTACCCGTACTACGTCTCCGACGCCACGACCGCCGACCTGCTCGACGCCCTGCGCCGGCTGACCGGGGCACTCGGGGCCGCCGCCGAGTCGGGACGGCGCCTGTGGTCCGCGCTGACCGACGGGCGCCTCGTGATCCGCGCCCACCCCTTCTCCTGCGCCCCGCTGCCGTACGCCGACATGCCCGACGACCTCGCCGACGAGTTCGCGCGGGCCGACCTGACCATCCTCAAGGGCGACCTCAACTACCGCCGCCTGGTGGGTGACCGGCTGTGGCCGCCCACCACCTCCTTCGCCGCGGCCACGGCGTACTTCCCCGGCCCGGTCGCCGCCCTGCGCACCCTGAAGTCCGACGTCGTCGTCGGCCTCGACGCGTCGGCCGAGTCCGATCTCGTCGCCGCCGAGGGGCAGCGCTGGCGGACGAGCGGCACGCACGCGTTGATCCAGGCCAGGCCCTGACCGGACCCCGTCGGCCCAGCCGGTTCCGGGGTCGGGCGCGGGTGCTCACATCAACCGCAACGGCAGGGACTTGACCCCGTTGATGAAGTTGGACACGAGCCGGACGGGCGGCCCGGCGACCCGGAGCTCGGGCACCGCCCGCAGCGTCTCCTCGTACAGCACGCGCAGCTGAAGCCGTGCGAAGTGGGCGCCGAGACAGACGTGTGGACCGTCCCCGAACGAGACGTGCGGGTTCGGGTCCCGGCCCGGGTCCAGGCGGTGCGGTTCGGTGAAGACCCGCTCGTCGTGATTGGCGGAGGCGTGGAAGACGACCACCTTGTCGCCCGCGCGGACACGCTGCCCGGCCAGCGTCACGTCGGAGACCGCGGTACGCCGGAAACTGAGGACCGGAGGATGCATGCGCAGCAACTCCTCCATGGTGAGCCGGAGTTCGTGTCGACCGGCGCGCAGGCCCTCGTACACCCGGGGGTGTTCCGCGAGCGCTCCGAGGCCCCCGGGCGCGGCGCTGCGCACGGTGTCGTTGCCCGCGACCGTGAGCAGGAAGAAGAACATCTCCAGCTCGGGGACGGTGAGTTCGGGGTCGGCGGCGAGGGTGGACATGACGTCGTCGGCCGGATTGCGCCGCTTGTGGGCGGCCAGGTCCCGGGCGTACGCGAACATGTCCCGCAGCGCGCCGGGGGAACGCGGGTTCACCGGTCTGCCCCGTGCGTCGAGCAGCTGTTCGCCCGCCTCCTCCGGGTCCTGGTAACCGATGACCCGCCGCGTCCAGTGCAGCAACAGCCCCCGGTCGCCCGCGGGTACGCCGAGCAGGTCCGCGAGGTTCAGCAGGGCGTAGTCGTCGGTGGCCGCGGCGACCACGTCGCAGGTGCCGTCACCCGCGCGGGCCGTCTCGAGCGCGCCCGCGAGCAGTGTGCGCGCCCGCTCGCGTGCCGACGCCTCGAAGCGGTCCGTGCGGTGCGGCGTGAACGCGCGGCTGACCAGCCGCCGGAGCCTGCCGTGCTCCGGCGGGTCCTGGTTGAGCATCATGCGGCGGATGAACGGCAGGTCGGCCGGGTCCGGGTCGCGGATCTGGGTCGCCCCGAGACACGAGGAGAAGACCGCAGCGTCCTTCAGCACCCGGACGACGTCCGCGTGCCGGGTCACCGCCCAGAACCCCGGCCCGGCGGGCCACCCCAGCACCTCGGGCTCGGCCTGCCGGGCGACCGGGTGGTGATCGCGCAGGACGCGGTAGGCGGCGTGGGGGACCCCGTCGCCGTACCGCCGCGGATCGAAGACGTCGGGGACCTGCGGCGCCTCCCGCACGCTCACACGGACTCGCCCTCGGCCGCGAGACGGTGCCCGCCCTCGCTGGCGGGACGGGGCACGCCTCCTTCCGACGGCCGGGTCGCGGCGCCGGACACGACCCCGGTCCCGCTCCCCTCCACCCGGGCCGTGCCCGTGTCGCCGCCCGTGCCCGCGCCGTCCTCGCGCAGGAACCCCTCGGCCACGGCGAGCAGGTCGAGCGGTGACTCGTCCATCGCGTAGTGCCCTGCCGAGGCCAGTTCGTGGTGCGAGCCGTGCGGATACCAGCCCATCCAGGTCTGCGCCATCAGCGCCGCCGACAGGGCGGGGTCCAGCGCGCCCGTCACGGCCAGCGCCGGCACCGTCGCGCCCTGGACCTCGGCGTGGAAGTCCTCCCCGGCCCACGAGTCCAGCCACGCACGGAACGCTTTCGCGTCGCTCACCGCGAACGAACGTGCCACCATCCGGTCGAGCCAGGCCGCGGGGCGCCGGCTCCCGGTCGTGAAGTCGATGATGGCGCGCCGGTTGTCCGCGCTGTGCGCCGCGTCCGCGAACAGGTCCCACTGCTCCCCGGGCAGCGGCAGCCCCGAGGCAGGCACCGGCGAGACCCCGACGATCCGGCGCAGCCGCCACGGCGCCAGGGCCAGCAGCCGCTGCGCGACGCTGCCGCCCATCGAGTGCCCGACGACGGAGAACCGCTCCCAGCCGAGG
The DNA here is from genome assembly GCF_042872045.1 of Streptomyces sp. NPDC005496. Lineage (NCBI taxonomy): Bacteria > Bacillati > Actinomycetota > Actinomycetes > Kitasatosporales > Streptomycetaceae > Streptomyces > Streptomyces sp. NPDC005496. The sequence goes on along the minus strand of NZ_JBIAJQ010000001.1, from coordinate 720,912 downwards.
CGGTCGGCGAGGTCCACCAGGTCCGCGGCTGCCTCGGCGGTCGTGTACGCGCCCGCCGCGTCCCGGGCCGCGCCGTATCCGCGCAGGTCCACCAGCGCGTACTGGAACGCCGTGCGGTCGAGGTCCGCGAGCACCGGCGCGTACGCGCTCCGGTCGGCGAACCAGCCGTGCACCGCGAACACCTTGTGGGCGCCGTCGCCGTGCAGTTCATGGGGCAGCACGAAGGAGGTCATGGCCATACGGTGGCCCGCGCGCCGCCGCCGGACAAGGGCGCGCACGCGAGCGCACGCGGACCGGCGGCGCGTGCCCCCTGCCCGGAGTCCGGCCGTACGCCGAGCGCTCAGGGCATGCGGGGACCCGGCGTTGCGGCTGGCGGGCGGGGGAGCCTCCGGAGTTCCCGGCGCGGGCCTGTTCGGCTCCGATTCACGCGATGGTGTGATCATGTCCGGGCCCGGGGATGCCCCAGCGAGGGCGTGGGTAGGGCCCGGCCATGACGCAGCCGTTCGAACTCCCGCACTTCTACATGCCGTACGCCGCGCGGCTCAATCCGCACGTCGACGAGGCCCGCGCCCACACGACCGAGTGGGCGCGCGGCATGGGCATGCTGGAGGGCTCCGGCATCTGGGAGCAGTCCGACCTGGACGCGCACGACTACGGGCTGTTGTGCGCCTACACCCACCCCGACTGCGACGGGCCCGCGCTCTCGCTCATCACCGACTGGTACGTGTGGGTCTTCTTCTTCGACGACCACTTCCTGGAGACCTTCAAACGCAGTCAGGACCGCGAGGGCGGCAAGGCGTACCTGGACCGGCTGCCGCTGTTCATGCCCCTCGACCTCGCCACCCCCGTACCGGAGCCGGAGAACCCGGTGGAGGCGGGCCTCGCCGACCTGTGGGCGCGCACGGTCCCGTCGATGTCCCTGGACTGGCGCAGGCGGTTCGCCGTCTCCACGGAGCATCTTCTGAACGAGTCGCTCTGGGAACTGTCGAACATCAACGAGGGCCGCGTCGCCAACCCCGTCGAGTACATCGAGATGCGCCGCAAGGTGGGCGGCGCCCCCTGGTCGGCGGGCCTCGTGGAGTACGCGACCGCCGAAGTACCCGCCCGCGTCGCCGGGTCGCGGCCGCTGCGGGTCCTCATGGAGACGTTCTCCGACGGTGTGCACCTGCGCAACGACCTCTTCTCCTACCAGCGGGAGGTCGAGGAGGAGGGCGAACTCAGCAACGGCGTCCTCGTCCTGGAGACCTTCTTCGGCTGCACGACGCAGGAGGCCGCCGAGATCGTCAACGACGTGCTCACCTCACGGCTGCACCAGTTCGAGCACACGGCGCTCACCGAGGTGCCCGCGGTCGCCCTGGAACAGGGGCTCGCCCCGGACGAGGTCGCCGCCGTCGCCGCGTACACACGCGGACTCCAGGACTGGCAGTCGGGCGGCCACGAGTGGCACCTGCGCTCCAGCCGGTACATGAACGAGGGCGCCCTCGCGACCGACCCCTACGGCGCCTCCGGCCCCGGCACCTCCGCCGCCGACGTCGGCGCCCTGCTGTCCGGCGCCGGGGCGGAGCGGCTGCGCTCGTTCACCCACGTCCCCTACCAGAAGGTCGGCCCGTCGCAACTGCCCGACTTCCACATGCCCTTCCAGGTGCGGCTCAGCCCCCACCTCGACGGGGCGCGCCGCCGTATCGCCGACTGGGCGCACGCGACGGGCATCCTGCGCGAGGGCGTCTGGGACGAGGACAAACTCGCCGCGTACGACCTGCCGTTGTGTGCCGCCGGCATCCATCCGGACGCCACCGAGGAGGGCCTCGACCTGGCCTCCCAGTGGCTCGCCTGGGGCACCTACGGCGACGACTACTACCCCCTCGTCTTCGGCCACCGTCGCGACCTCGCGACGGCCAGGGTGTGCACCGCGCGCCTCTCCGCCTGCATGCCCGTGGACGGCGAGGAGCCCCTCGTCCCCACCAACGGCATGGAGCGCGGACTCGTCGACCTGTGGACGCGGACGACGGCCGGGATGACCCCGGAGGCGCGGCGCACCCTGAAGTCCGCCGTCGACGTGATGACGGAGAGCTGGCTGTGGGAGCTGGCCAACCAGATCCAGAACCGCATCCCGGACCCGGTCGACTACCTGGAGATGCGGCGCGCCACCTTCGGCTCCGAGCTGACCATGAACCTATGCCGGCTCGGCCACGGCCCGCAGGTCCCCCCGGAGGTCTACCGCAGCGGCCCGGTCCGCTCGCTGGAGAACGCGGCGATGGACTACGCGATGCTGCTCAACGACGTCTTCTCGTACCAGAAGGAGATCGAGTACGAGGGCGAGGTGCACAACGGCATCCTCGTCGTGCAGAACTTCTTCGGCTGCGACTACCCGACCGCACTCGGCGTCGTCCACGACCTGATGACCCAGCGCATGGAGCAGTTCCAGCACGTCGCCGCCCACGAACTGCCCATCCTGTACGACGACTTCAAGCTCTCCGAGGAAGCCCGCGACATCATGCGCGGCTACGTGACGGACCTGGAGAACTGGCTGGCCGGCATCCTGAAGTGGCACCAGGACTGCCGCCGCTACGGCGCCGCGGACCTGGCCCGCCGCGCCCACGGCTTCGTCCCCGACCAGGTGCCCGCCCTGCCGTTCACCTGGGGGGCGCCCGCGGTGCCGATCTCCGTTTGAGCCACGGGAGGGTCGGGGTTCCCGGGCGCCTCGCCGGGGGCGCCGGGGTGTGCTCGGCCGGTCAGGCGGACCGACCGGCCCGGGTGACCGTCGCCGCGTGCGTCACGGCGGCTCGCGCCAGTGCCCGGACGATCGGGTGCGGCTGCGAGCCGTCGCCCGCGAGTTCCGGCTGGAAGAGGGTGGCCAGGAAGAAGGGATGGCCGGGAAGTTCGGCCACCCGTACGTTCCCGTCCTCGTCGTGCCCGCTGAACCGCAGGCCGTGCGCGCGCAGGGTGTCGAGGTGGCGGGAGGGGCCGTACGCGCAGAAGTACCGCTCCACCGTCCTCCCCGAACCGATCAGGGAGTGCGCGAGTGATCCCGCATCCACGGTGACGGCCGCCTCGTGGCCCACCAGCGAGCAGGCGAGCGGCTCGATGAGGAAGTCGTCGGCACCGGGGTCGTTCTCGGCGTGGGCGACCCGGGTGAGCCCACAGACGTCGCGGGCGAACTCCAGCAGAGCGTGCTGGAACCCGCCGCACGTGCCGAGGAACGGAATGCCCTCCTCGCGGGCGGTCCGGACCGCGGCGAGGACCCCCGCCTCACTGCGGTAGGGGCTGCCGGGCACCACCCACACCGCGTCGAAACCGCTGACGGCTCCCGGCAGTTCGGCGTCCTCGGACGAGATCCAGTAGGCGTCCAGGACCAGCCGGTCGCGGTCGGCCAGGGCGTCCAGGAGCAGCGGCAGGCGGGTGTGCGAGACGACGTTCCGGGAGCGGTCGCCCACGAGCGCGATCCGGGCGGTCGGAGCGGTCGGAGCGGCCGAGGGCGACCCGGCGGTCGGAGCGGGTGAAGTGGGCGGGGCGAGCGGAGCGGAGGGGACCTGCCGAGTGGACGACGCGGGCGGGTGAGGGTGGCTGGCTGCGGGGTTCGTCATGCCGTTCATCCTGGGCGGGACGCCCGGTTCACGTCCAACGATGATCCGCGCACCCTCGATAAGCGTCACTGATGTCGTACGGGATGCTGGGGGTCATGGACCCGCATCTCCTGCGTACGTACGTCGCCGTGGCCCGACTCGCCTCCTTCTCGGCGGCCGCGCGGGAGTTGGGCTACACCCAGTCCGCGGTGTCCCAGCACATCGCCGCCCTGGAGCAGGACCTCGGGGCTCCGCTGCTCACCCGGCGCCCGGTCGCCGTGACCGCCGTGGGGGAGCGGCTCCTCGAACACGCGGAGCCGCTCCTGCTGCGCCTGGACGCCGCCCGGGCCGACGTCGTACGTATGGCGGGGGCTCCCGAACCCGGCCTGACGCTCGCGGTCTCGCCCACCGCATTCGTCCCCCGGGTGCTCGCGGCGCTGCCTCCGGCGGGCGTGACCCTGCGGGTCCTGAGCCGGGACGAGATCCCCACGGCGGTCGCGACGGGCGGCGCCGACCTGGGTCTGGTCGACGGTCTGGCCGCGCCGAGCGACCCCCTCCGGCTGCCCGACGTCGCCCCGCTGACGACCCACGGCGTCGCGGAGGAACCCGTCTGCGTACTGCTGCCGCGGACGCATCCGCTCGCCGCCCGGGACGCGCTGCGCCTCGGCGATCTCGTCGACGCCCGCTGGCTGGACGCCCCCGGTGCGGCCCTGCCGCTGTCCCAGCTCCGCGCGGCACACGGCGGGGAAGGCTTCCGCCCGTCCCTGCGCTACGAGGGCACCGACGTCCGCTGCCTCGTCGCCCTCGCCGCGGCCGGGCACGGACTGGCCCTGCTGCCCCGGACCGCGACAGCCGGCGTCCCGGACGCGGTGGCCGTGCCACTCCTGGACCCGCGCGTCGTGCACCGCACGGAACTCGTGCACGGGGCGTCGCTGCGGGGAGCCGCGGCGGCCATGGCGGACAAACTTCTCGAACGTCGCTGAAAGTCTCACTCGTTGGTGAATCGTCGCGCGCCGAGGCCTTGGGTAGAGCATCTGCCGGAGGCGAGCCATGGAACAGACTGCGTTGCGTCCGAAGCCGATGCCGGGCCGGGAGCCGGGTGACGACCCCCCGACGGAGGGGGCGGGGAAGCCGTGCGGCCGTGCGCCCCACCGCCCGCACGCCGCCCGGCGCCGTGGCAGGCGGCTCATGACCCTGTTCTTCGGCCTGTTCGTCGGGACGGCCCTGGTGCTGTCGGGCGTGGGCCTCGGCACCGTGGGCGCCACGGTGATCGGCATGAGCAAACTGGCCGCGCTGCAGAAGCAGGCCGGTGCCGGTGCGGGTGCGCCGGGAGCGTCCGGACCGTCCGGAGGTCCGTCGGCAGGTCCCTCGGCTTCGGATGAACACCCGGGCGGGCCGGGCAAGTCCACCGGGCGGGACCCGTCCGTGGGGTCCATGTCGACCGGGGAATCGCTCGCGGGCAGAGGGAGTCCGCCTCCCGCCGAGAAGCCGGCGCGGGCCACTCTCGGTGTCGAGGCCGTCGACGCACCCGGTGGCGCGGGCGCGCTCGTCGTCGGCGTCCATGTGCCCGGTCCCGGATACTCCGCGGGCCTCGTGCGCGGCGACGTGCTCACGGCGCTCGGGGCGACCCGGGTCGCCTCGGCCGACGCCCTCGCGCGGGCGGTGGCCGACGCGCGCCCCGGCTCCGCCGTCACCCTGACCGTGCGGCGCGCGGGCGGGGGTCAGCAGCGGCTCACGGCGAGGCCGGGGGTCGTGACGTGAGGGCGGGGGCCGTGGGGGCGCGTCCAAGGGCGGGTGGCGGGTGGCGGGTGGCGGGAGCGTCGGTGCGGCGTGCGGGCGGCGGCAAGTGCGCGCGTCGGTTCCGCAGTCACCTTGAGCGTGCCGCGGGTGGCGGTCTGCGGGGGCGCACGGTGACCTCGGGTGTCGCCACCCGGGGGACCGCGCACCGCGGACACGGATCCCGCGCGCCCGATCGGCTCGCGCCCGCCGCGACGGAGGGGCAGGATGCTGCCCGTAGGCCCCTGGGGGAACTCCGGACGAACGGAGACAAAGGATGACCGGCACACCCGCGCCCTTCACCGCGGACGACTACGCGGCGAGGATGCGCAGGGCGGCGAGCACCGCCGCCGACGCCGGACTCGACGGCGTACTGATCGCACCCGGACCCGACCTGGTCTGGCTCACCGGGTACCGGCCCGTCGAGACCGAACGGCTCACCCTGCTCGTCCTCAGGCCCGGAGAGGACCCCGTCCTGGTCGTGCCGACCCTGGAGGCACCGGACGCGGCGGCCGCCGCGGCTGCCCCCGCCCTGACGCTCCGCGACTGGACCGACGGCACCGACCCGTACGAGGCGGCGGTCGCCCTCCTCGACCGCACCGGCCGTTTCGGCGTCAGCGACAACGCCTGGGCCATGCACCTGCTCGGCCTCCAGCAACGCCTGCCGGAGACCCGCTACGCCTCCCTCACCGAAGCCCTGCCGATGCTGCGCGCGGTCAAGGACGCCGCGGAGATCGAACGGCTGGCCGCCGCCGGCGCGGCCGCGGACGCCACGTACGAGGAGATCCTCAAGGTCCCCTTCGCCGGGCGCAGGGAGACGGACGTCGCCGCGGATCTCGCCGCCCTGCTGCGGCAGCACGGGCACTCGCAGGTCGACTTCACCGTCGTCGGCTCGGGCCCGAACGGCGCCAACCCGCACCACGAGGCAGGCGACCGCGTCATCGAACACGGCGACATGGTCGTCCTCGACTTCGGCGGTCTCAAGCACGGCTACGGCTCGGACACCTCCCGCACCGTGCACGTCGGCGAGCCCGGCGAGGAGGAGCGCAAGGTGCACGACATCGTGCGCGCCGCCCAGGAGGAGGGCGTACGGGCGGTCAGGCCGGGAGCCGCCTGCCAGGACGTCGACCGGGCCGCCCGCGCGGTCATCACCGACGCCGGATACGGCGACCGCTTCATCCACCGCACCGGCCACGGCATCGGCGTCACCACCCACGAACCGCCCTACATGATCGAAGGCGAGGAACAGCCCCTCGTCCCCGGGATGTGCTTCTCCGTGGAGCCCGGCATCTACCTGCCGGGCCGGTTCGGGGTACGCATCGAGGACATCGTGACGGTGACCGAGGACGGCGGACGCCGTCTCAACACCACCGACCGCGAACTGATGATCGTCGGCTGACCGGATCCCGGCAGGCCCCACCACGTCCACGTCCCGAACGGCAATGGCGCGTCCATGACCCAGGCATCGACACCGACCGCGGAAACCGTCCGCTCTGTGGTCCGCTCCCTGCTCACCGACGGCGGAGCGGGGGGTGGTGCGGCGGCGCGCGGGGGGCCCGCCGGAGCCGTACCGGACGTCCGGCCCGTCGCCGAGGGCGGGGAGGGACACACCTGGTGGGTCGGCACCCGGCATGTGCTGCGGCTCGCCCCCGACCGTGACGCGTCCACACGGCAGCGCCGCGAACTGCGCCTGCGCGACCTCGTACGGCCGCACCTTCCCGTCCCGGTTCCGGTGAGCGTCGCCCAGGGGGAGTGGGCACCCGGTCTGACCTGCACGCTCGACGCGAGGCTTCCCGGCGGGAGCGCCGAGGGGCACACCGTCTCGGCGGTCGGCGAGACCGACCTCGCGGGACTGCTGACCGGACTGCGCGACGTCCCGGTGCGGCAGGCCGAGACACTCGGCGTCCCCCGGGAGACGCCGCGCTCACTGGACGCGCTGCGCACCGCCGCCGAGGAGGCCGCCGGGCAGCTCGCGGCCGTCGACGAGTTCGACCCCGCCGCGCTCAGCCGGCTCACCGGGTCCGCCGCGGTCCAACTGGCCGCCCAGCCGGGGGCCGCGGTCCTCGTCCATCACGCGCTCGGCGGCGAGCACCTCGTGGTCAGCGCCGACGGGCGCGTGCGCGGCGTCCTCGGCTGGAGCGGGGCCGTGACCGGCGACCCCGCCGAGGACATCGCCGGACTCGCCGTAGCCGTCGGCGCCCCGGCCGCCGTACGCGCCGCGACGCTCGCCGGGTACGGGGCGCGCCCGTGCCTGCGCGGCCTCTGGCTGGCCCGCTGCGACGCCGTGATCCGCCTCGCCGCCCGGCTCCGGGGCGGCGCCGCCGATGCGGTCTCCGGCGAGTCGCCGTCGCTGTCGCGTACGCGGCTGCACCGGGCGTGGGAGCCGATCCTGCTGGAGCGGGTCACGGATCTGGGGGAGGGGGCGGAGTAGGGGGGCTCGGTGTCGGGCTCGGGTGGGGCGGCGGGCGGGGAGGGCGGGCTCACCAGCCTTACGTGCTGACGGGTCCAACCGGGCTGGCCGGTCGGGCCGGTCGAACCGGTCCGACTGGCCCCACCGTCTCCACCGGCGCCCCCACCGGTGCTCCCACCGCCTCCGCCGGCCCCGCCGGCCCTCACGCCTGCGTGAGCACCACGCACGACTCGCCCGGCAGGTTCAGCAGGCCGTCCGGGCCCGGGGTCGTGACCGGCTCCCAGGCGGCCAGTACGCGGGCGCGGCGCAGACCCAGGGGGATCACCGCCGGATCCTTGCCGAGGTTCACGGCCACCCGTACGTCACCGCGGCCGAGGGCGAGCCAGCGGGCCTGTTCGTCGTAGGCCACCTTGACCGCCGCGAGGTCGGGGTCGGTGAGGTCGGCCTGGCGGTGCCGCAGGGCGATCAGCTCCCGGTACCAGGCAAGCACGCGCGTGTGGACTGCGTTGTCGGGGCCCGGCTCCAGTTCGGACCAGTCGAGGCACGAGCGTTCCCGGGTCGCCGGGTCCTGGGGGTCGGGCACCTCCTCCTCGGCCCAGCCGTGGGCGGCGAACTCGCGGCGCCTGCCCCGGCGTACGGCGTCCGCGAGCTCGGGGTCCGTGTGGTCGGTGAAGAACTGCCAGGGGGTGCCGGCCGCCCACTCCTCGCCCATGAACAGCATCGGGGTGAGGGGCCCGGTCAGCGTCAGCGCGGCCCCGCAGGCGAGGAGGCCGGGGGAGAGGGCGGCGGAGAGCCGGTCTCCCAGGGCGCGGTTGCCGATCTGGTCGTGGGTCTGGGAGTAACCCAGCAGCCGGTGCGCCGACACCTGCGTGCGGTCCAGCGGGCGGCCATGACGGCGCCCTCGGAAGCTGGAGTAGGTGCCGTCGTGGAAGTAGCCGGACGTGAGCGTCTTCGCGAGCGCCGCGAGCGGGGCCCGCGCGAAGTCGGCGTAGTAGCCCTGGCCCTCGCCGGTCAGGGTGGTGTGCAGGGCGTGGTGGAAGTCGTCGTTCCACTGCGCGTGCAGTCCGAGGCCGCCCTCCTTGCGGGTGCGGATGAGCCGCGGGTCGTTCAGGTCGGACTCCGCGATGAGGAACAGCGGGCGGCCGAGGTCGGCGGCGAGGTCGTCCACGGCCGTCGACAGTTCCTCCAGGAAGTGGAGCGCGCGCGTGTCCACCAGGGCGTGCACCGCGTCCAGGCGCAGCCCGTCGAGGCGGTAGTCCCGCAGCCAGGCCAGCGCGCTGTCGACGAGGAAGGCGCGAACCTCGTCCGAGCCGGGCGCGTCCAGGTTCACCGCGGAGCCCCAGGGCGTCTGGTGGGTGTCGGTGAAGTACGGCCCGAACGCCGGGAGGTAGTTCCCGGAGGGGCCCAGGTGGTTGTGCACGACGTCGAGGACGACGCCGAGGCCCAGCTCGTGGGCGCGGTCGACGAACCGTTTCAGTGCCTCTGGCCCGCCGTACGGCTCGTGCACGGCCCACAGTGAGACGCCCTCGTACCCCCATCCGTGCCGGCCGGGGAAGGGGCACAGCGGCATCAGCTCGACGTGCGTGATCCCCAGTTCCGCCAGGTGCCCGAGCCGGTCGGCGGCCGCGTCCAGGGTGCCTTCGCGCGTGTAGGTGCCCACGTGCAGCTCGTACAGCACCGCACCCGGCAGACCGCGTCCCGCCCAGTCCCGGCGCCATACGTAGCGCCCCTGGTCGACGACCGCGCTCAGCCCGTCCGGGCCGTCCGGCTGGCGCCGGGAGCGCGGATCGGGCCGTACGGGCCCGTCGTCCACGGCGAAGCCGTACCGCGTGCCGTCCTGCGCTTCGGCCTCTCCCGTCCACCAGCCGGGGCGGTCGGGATCGCGCGCCAACGCGCGCGTGGAGTCGCCGCACTGGAGCGTGACCCGGTCGGCCTGTGGTGCCCACACCTCGAACTGCACGGACGGTTCTCCCTCGTCTGCTCAGCGTGACGTAGTCCGTCCATGGTGCGTCACGCGAGATCAATTCGCTTTTGGATCGACCCTTTTGCCGCTCCGGACCTTCCGCCGGCCGCCGCGTTCCTTTCCCCTGTTTTCTGGACACCCCGCTCCCGCTGTCCGACAATCACGAGCGTGACGTCGTCTTTCGAGTTCCATACGTACCCCGCGCGGCCTTCGGACGCCGAGCGCGACAGGGCGTTGCAGGTGCTCCGTGACGGTGTCGCGCTGGGGCGGCTCTCGCACGACACGTTCATCCGGCGCATGGAACTGGCGCTCGCCGCCCGGCGTTCCGAGGACCTCGCCGTGCTCACCGCCGACCTGTCCACCGAAAGCCGCTGGTCGCGGCTGGTGTTCGGCACCGTCGAGGCGGTGTCCGGCTTCCCCCTCCGGCTGCGCAGGGCGTGGCGGGCCGAGCGGCTTCCCAAGCTCCAGCTGCCCCACGCGGGCAACGGCTATCCGCTGCGCATAGGGCGGGACCCCGCCAGCGGACTGCGGCTCAACCACGAGACGGTCTCCCGTGTGCACGCCGAACTGAGCCGCCAGGGCGGGATGTGGGTGCTGCGCGACCTCGGTTCGACCAACGGCACCACGGTGAACGGACGCCGGGTCATCGGCGCCGCCGTGGTCCGCGACGGCGATCAGGTCGGCTTCGGGAGGATGTCGTTCCGGCTCGCGTCGGAGTGAGCACCACCCGGCGCGCGGCCCACCCCTGCGTCCCCGTGCCCAAGAGCTGACCCCGCCCCGCAAAGCTCTGGCCTGGGTTTTACGCAGTGAGGTCACCCAACTCCCCGTCACCTCCGGGGTGTTGACGTACCCCATGAGCCGTGGCTGACTGTCCTCTTCCCCGCACATCGGGTGAAACGACGGCACCGTCCAGTGGAGGTGCGCCCTGCCGCCACTCCTCCGCTATCCGACCGTGGACGAGCTGAGCGCCCGCGCGGCGGCCCTCGTCGCCCGCCACCCGCGGGACGCCCGGCTGCGCCGCGCGGGGACGTCACGGGCGGGCACCCCGATGTGGCTGCTGTCCGTGGGACACGGCGTACGCCACACCCTGATCGTCGCCGGCCCGCACGCCAACGAGCCCGTGGGTGGCGCCACCGTCCTCAGGCTCGCGGAGCGCGTCCTCGCCGACCCGAGGCTGTGCGAGGACGCGGACGTCACCTGGAACCTGCTGCTCTGCCTCGACCCCGACGGCGCGCGCCGCAATGAACGCTGGCTGCCGGGCCCGTACACCCTGGGCCGCTACTTCCGGAACTTCTTTCGCCCGGGCTTCCTGGAGCAGCCCGAGTGGCTGCCCGACGGCGCGGCGGACGCGGCCCTGCCCGAGACCCGCACCCTCCTCGACCTCCAGGACGAGCTGCGGCCCTTCTTCCAGGCGTCCCTGCACGGCGTCGACGTCGGCGGCGGATTCGTCGAGCTGACCCGCGAGCTGCCGGGCCTCGCCCAGCGCGTCGCGCACACCGCGGCGCGACTGGGCATCCCGCGCGAGCTGGGTCCGTACGACACCCTGTACTGGCCCACGCTCGGCCCCGCCGTGTACCGCATCCCGCCGCCGCGCCGGGGCGACCTGGCCGCCGCCATCACGGAGGCGGCGGTGGAGTCGACGTGGTTCCACCCGCACGCGTACGGCACGGTGACGGCCGTGGTCGAGGCGCCCATGTGGGGGGTGGCGGCCGTGGAGGACGCCCGGCCGCCCCGGGACGCCGACGCGGTCCTCCGGGCGGTGAGCCGGTCCCTGCGCCGCGACACGGAGCTGCTGGAGGCGATGCTCCGGCGGTTGCGGCCCGCGCTGTCCGCCGTCCCGGACGCGGCCCACCTCCTCGCGCCGGTCGACGACTATTTACTGGTGGGCCCCGGTCTCGCCGACTCCTGGGACCCCGACACCGACGACGGCGGGTCACGTCCGCTGCCGCCCCTCGACACCGCCCGCCTGGCCGCTCTCGGCATCTCCGGGCGCCGGGTCGCGCTGCGCACGGCGGGACTGCTGCACCAGCTGGCGACCGGCGCCGGCGCCGCCGCGGCCGGTGTGCTGCCGGAGCTGGACCGGCTCATCGACGTGTGGTGCGCCGACTACCACGACGGCTACGGAGCCCGCTGGGTGCCGGTCGCACGGCAGGTGGAGTTCCAGGCGCGCGTGGTCCTCGCCGCGTTCGGACTGGCCCGGCGGGGCGAACCCGGCCCCTCCCGTTCGGGTGAGCCCGGCTGGGGAAGTCAGGCCGCCGTGCCGATGCACCGGGAATGACGAAAACCTCTCGAGCGGTACGTGGTGGTCTGCTGGCGGCGATCGCGCTCCTCGCGCTGGGTCCCGCACCGGCCCGCGCGGCGGCGGTCCCCGGGGACTGGCTCTACCTCACCGTGACCACGGGCGAGGCCGCCACCGGGGCCACCCGCGGCACGCTCCTGCTGTGCGATCCGCCGCGCGGACACGTGCGGGCGGCGCAGGCCTGCGACGAGCTCCGGGCGGTGCGGGGTGACATCGCCCGCATCCAGCCGAGGGCTGACGCGATCTGCCCCATGGTCTACGCGCCGGTGACCGTGACCGCGCGCGGCGAGTGGGCCGGGCAGCCCACCGAGTACAGCCGCACCTTCTCGAACTCCTGCGTGATGGCCGCCGAGACGAGGACGGTGTTCGCCCTGACGGATTGACATCCGATGCCCGGAAGCACGAATGCCCGGACGCCTCAACGAAGTTGACAGGCCGGCGGTCGGACGGGGGTGCCGCCCGTCGCCCACGAGGCGGCACCACCCCCGTACGCCCTCGTTCGTGCCGTCTGTGCCGCCGGACCGTTCACGCCGCCCGGTCGCGGGCGTGGCGGGCCGCCGCGACGACCGTGCGGGTCTGGTGCTCGACCTGGTGTTCCAGCGGGACCCAGCGGGCGCGGAAGTGCTCGGTGAAGGCCTCGCTCCAGGCGGCGACGAGCCGTTCGAGATGAGGGGCCGCACGGTCGTCGGTCTCCCGCAGGACCCGCAGCAGCATCGCCGCCGCCCGCAACGGCAGCCGGCGCCCGAACGCGTCGACGCTGCCCACGTACGCCACCGTGGCTCCCGGCGGCGGTGCCGCGGCCCAGTCACCCGCGAGACCCGGTACGAGGTCCAGGGCCCACCGGGCGGCCCGCAGCATTGGCCCCTCGGGACCCGGCAGCCTCGGCAGGGCGTCCGCGAGAACGCGTTCCACCTGGAGCGCGTCCCGCACCAGCCGCCGGGCCAGGTGCCGCAGGGCCGCCGCGGGGGCGGGGTGGGGCGCCGGATCGTCGACCAGGTCGCCGGCCCACATCGGCACCTCCACGACCGCCGTCAGGCCGCCGTACCGGTGGGCGTGGTACCAGGTGCTGTGCCGGGCGTCGTCCGGCATGCTCGGGTACGCAGTGGGCGAGTCCGGTCCCGGCATCACGTGCACCCCGGGGCCCGAGGCCGGCCAGCCGGCGGCGTCCGAGGGGCCCGTCTCCACCGGGATGTGCAACTCGGCCGCGGACTTGGCGAACGGTTCGGCCAGCCCGGGGACGTCCTTCGTCAACTGCACCCAGCTGCCCCCGAGATCGGTCCCGTGCAGGGTCACCTGGAGGTAGGGCCGCACCTCGTCGATGACACCGAGGAGGGTCCGTGTCTCGGGCGGCAGCCGGTCCGGCGGCAGCACCGACGGCGACCACTCGGGCTGCTCGGGACCGGCCGGGCGGAAGAAGCCGAGGTGGTAGTCGAACAGCGTGCGCGGCGCCGGCGTCACGTGCAGGCTCGCGCCGTCCGGGTCCGCGCAGAGCAGGAAGTGCCAGGAGGTGTCGGCCCTCAACTCCCTTTCGTAGAGCAAGCGTTCGGCCAGGGCGAGCAGGGTCGAACCGCCGGTCTGCTCGTTGGCGTGGGCCCCGGCGACGACCAGGACGGCGCGGGAGGCGTGGCCGACGGACAGCAGGTGCATGGCCCGGCCCGCGCGGGAGGTGCCGACCTTTCTGAGCGTGCACAGTCCCGGCCGGTGATCGGCCAGCGCCCGTGCGGACGAGAAGAGTTCGGACACACTGAGGTAGCGCAGCTCCGGCAGTGGACTCACCCCCGACGTGTCCGCCCGGCCATCGCATTCCGCAGTACTCCACGGACTCGGTGAACTGTCAAGGAAACGCCGGGGCGGCTCCGAGGGGCGCCCGGAGGCATTCACGGCCCTCGGGGCGACGGCCCCCGCCTGCCGTCCCGCCCTCGGAGGGCGGCCGGAGGCCCGAGGGCGGCGCGCACGGACCGGCACGGGCCTGCCGGACCCCGCCCGGCCCCCAGCGGGGTCGGACGCCCCCGCTACGTACATGGGTCCCGCGAGGGCGGCCACGGGCGCGCACGAGGCGGCCCTGTTCACCACCGTGCGCCGCCGGGCCGCCCCGGGCCCCGGGAGCGTACGGACGCGGGAGCCGGTCGCTGAGGCGACCCGGCGGGCACCCGGCACCACCACTCACGCCCAGGTCGGGACCCGTGGACCACCGGCACCCCGCGAGCCGAGGCCGGCTCCCGTGCGGGCCGGCGGCACCCCGCGAGCCGAGGCCGGCTCCCGTGCGGGCCGGCGGCACCCCGCGAGCCGAGGCCGGCTCCCGTGCGGGTCGGCGGCACCCCGCGAGCCGAGGCCGGCTCCTGTGCGGGCCGGCGGCACCCCGCGAGCCGAGGCCGGCTCCCGTGCGGGTCGGCGGCACCCCGCGAGCCGAGGCCGGCTCCTGTGCGAGCCGGCGGCACCCGCCGAGGGAGACCGCCGTGCGTGTCACCGATCCCGGCCGGCGGAGGCCGGACGGGCCGCCCGTGCCCGCCGACGAAGTCCGCCGTGCGAGCCATCAACGCCCGCCGACGCCCGCCAGGTTCCCGGCGACAGGGTCCACCGGCACGTCCCTCGCCCCAAACCCGCGCCTCACCCCGCCCGTCGCCGGCCAGGACCCCGCCGGCCGTCCACGCTCGCCGCCCGGGGAGTTCACCCGTCCGGGTGTACCGGGACTGCGGGGCCGGAGCGCCGGTGGTCCGCTGGGTGCAGTTGCGCGCGAGTCCGCCGCGCGCACCCAGCGGCGGGAGGCCGGTGGTGCTGTGTCCTCACGGGCTTCCCGGCGGCACCACGGCCCTGGCCCCTTCGCCGGGCGGGCCGGGCACGCCGGCCCGGCCGCCGCGGCCTGTGCCGCCGAGTCTGGGCGCTCCCGGGACCGCACGCGACCCCTTCCCGCTGTACCGCGCGCTGCGCGAGGGCTTCCCGGTCGTGTACGACGAGCCGGTCGGGGCCTGGCTGATCAGCCGGTACGCCGATGTGCGCGCCGCCCTCGCCGACCCGAGGCTGCTCGCCTCGCCGGAGCCGGCGCCGCCCCGGGCCGGGGGCGCGCGGACCCTCCTGCACTCGGCCCTGCGGGAGGACGCGTTCACCGCCGGGATCGAGCGGGTCGCCCATGTGCTGGCCCGTCGGCTCTCCGGACGCCAAGAGGCCGATCTGGTGGGCGAGTTCTGCCACTGGCTGCCCGCCGCCGCGGCCGTCGTCGTCCTCGGCCTGCCCCGCGGGGACACCCGGCTGGTGCGGGAGCGGGGCCGGACGGGCGCGGGGCACTGGGACGCGCTGCTGCGCCCTCACGTGGTCCGCCGTCGCACCCACCCGCGCGCCGACCTGCTCTCGGTGCTGTGCACCGCCCGGGTCGACGGGGGCCCGCTGCCCGACGAGACCGTGACGGCCCTCGCGGGCACCCTGCTGGACACGGCCGTGCGGACCGGGCACGCCCTCGCCTCGTTCCTCGCCAACCTGCTCGACCACCCGGGCCAGTTGGAGCTGATCCGGGCGCGTCCCGAGCTCGTGCCGGGAGCCTGGGCGGAGTCCCTGCGCCGCGATCCGCCGCTGCACGTCGTCCTGCGCCGGGCCACCGAGCGGATCGGCGTCGTACCCGCGGGCGCCACCGTGGCCTGCCTGCCGGGAGCGGCGGGACGGGACCCGGCCCGCTTCACCGACCCCGACCGCTACGACGCCTTCCGGGCCGACCCGGGGGAGCAGGCGTACGGCATCGGGGAGGCGGCCCAGGAGCGGCCCGGGGACGACGTGGGGTGCCCGGGCGCCCGACTGGCCTGCCGAACGGCGGAGCACGGCCTGCGCGCCCTGCTGGACGCGCTGCCGCACCTGCGCTGGGCGCCGGGCTTCCGCCCCGTCCCGACGGGTCTGCTCGGCCGTTCTCCGCGGTCCCTTCTGGTGCGGTTCAGCTGACAGCGCCGCCGCCGGTCTCCGGCACCCGCTCCAGCAACGTCACCGGCAGCTCCGCGAACAGCTCCGCCACGCGCGCGTGCCCCGAGAACTCCCGCCCGGGGGTCAGCACGTCGGCCCACCGGCCCGGCGGCAGCTCCAGCCGGGTGTCCCGCCAGCCGCCCGCCTCCGCCAGCCGCAGCGACAGCCGCGTCACCGCCGTGAGCACCTCTCCGGAGCGCGCGAACGCGACACAGTGGTCCGCGGCCGGGCCCACGGCGTCCAAGGGCGTGTACGTCGCCGCCTCGCCGAAGACGTCGGGGCGCCGCCGCCGCAGCCGCAGGGCGGCCGTGGTCAGCGCGGCCTTGGCCGAGGGGCGTTCCTGCGGCGCGAACGGACGGCGGTTGTCCGGGTCGACCAGGGCCCGGTACTCGCCTTCGGTGCCCTGGTAGACGTCCGGCACGCCCGGCATCGTCAGCTGGACCAGGGCCGCCCCCAGGACGTTCGCCCGCACATGCGGCTCGACGGTGTCCCGGAAGTCGTGCACGAGCCGTCCGGGGGCGCCGCAGGGGCCCTCCTCGACGAACGCCGCCACCGCCTCCTCGTACGCGGGGTCCTGTTCGGTCCACGTGGTCCGCAGCCCGGCCTCCCTGACGTGCTTGGCCAGCGCCCCCTGGACCCGCTCCTCGTCGGCCGGGCCGAGCCCGAAGACCGTCTGCCAGGCGGCCCAGGCCAGCGCCGGATCGGGCACGCCGGACACGCGGAGGGCGGTCGCCTCGGCCAGGACGGCGTCCCACCGCTCGGGGCACTCGGTGAGCACCGAGACGGCCGCGCGCACGTCGGCGCTGCGCTTCGTGTCGTGCGTCGACAGCACGGTGCCCGTGGTGGGCCAGTCGCGCTGCACGCGCGCGCAGTAGGCGTGGAACCGCTCCGGGGACACCGACGGGCTGCCCGGGTTCCCGCCGACCTCGTTCGCCGAGAGGAGCGGCACGTAGCGGTAGAACGCGGTGTCCTCCATGGACTTGGCGCGCAACGCGGACGAGGTCTGGGCGAACCTCGCCCGGAACTCCGCGTGTCCCGGCCCGTCGCCGGCCCGCCCGAGCACCAGGTCGCGTACGACGTCCACGGCCTCGGCCTCCTCGGGCACCGTGAAGGCCCGCCGTGCCTCGGCCGCGGCCTCCTCGGTGACGACGGAGGAGGCGTCCCCGGAGGCGTACGGCCGGTAGACCTCCATGCGGACGAGGAGTTCCCGCAGCGCGGTGCGCAGCGCCCAGGGGGTGCGGTCGCGCAGCTCCGGCAGGGGGGAGCTCGCGCACAGACGGCTCGCCGCGCGCACGAGGCGCTCGACCTCGGTGGCCAGCTCGTGGGTGACGACCTCGTGGGCGGCGCGCCGCACGGTGGCCGCCCAGTCGCCGCCCTCGTCGGCCTCGGGGGCCGCGAAACGGCGGTAGCGGCCCAGGAGTTCGTCCGCGCCCGCCGGGTCCTCGAAGAGGCCGTCCACGTGCCGCAGGGCGTCGTATCCCGTCGTGCCGGCGACGGGCCAGGACGCCGGCAGCGGTTCGC
This sequence comes from Streptomyces sp. NPDC005496, assembly GCF_042872045.1. Taxonomy (NCBI): domain Bacteria; kingdom Bacillati; phylum Actinomycetota; class Actinomycetes; order Kitasatosporales; family Streptomycetaceae; genus Streptomyces; species Streptomyces sp. NPDC005496. The sequence goes on along the minus strand of NZ_JBIAJQ010000001.1, from coordinate 703,438 downwards.
CGTCGGCCAGGATCTTCTCGACCACCGTCCAGCGCCCGCCGGTCGCCTCGTGCAGGCGGCGCAGGTAGGTGTCCGGGTCCGCGAGGCCGTCGGGGTGGTCGACGCGCAGTCCGTCGACGACGCCCTCGCCGAGCAGCCGCAGGACGGTCTCGTGGGTCGCCGTGAACACCTCCGGGTCCTCGACCCGCACCCCGATGAGCTCCGAGATACTGAAGAACCGCCGGTAGTTGAGCTCGGTCCGGGCCAGCCGCCACCACACCGGGCGGTACCACTGCGCGTCGAGGAGCTGCGGCAGCGGCAGGTCCTCGGTGCCCTCGCGCAGGGGGAACACGTGGTCGTAGTAGCGCAGCACGTCGCCGTCGACCTTGAGCCGGCCGACCTCCGCGCCGAACGGGTGTCCGAGCACCGGGAGCAGCAGCTGGCCGTCCTGGGCCTGCCAGTCGATGTCGAACCAGCGCGCGTAGGGCGACTCGGGCCCCTCCCGCAGGACCTCCCACAGGGGGCGGTTGTGGCGCGGGGACATCGCCATGTGGTTCGGCACGATGTCGACCACCAGCCCCAGGCCGTGCTCGCGCGCGGTGCGGGACAGCGAGCGCAGACCCTCCTCGCCGCCCAGTTCGGCCCGCACGCGCCCGTGGTCCGTCACGTCGTAGCCGTGCAGCGAGCCGGGGACGGCCTCCAGGACGGGGGACAGGTGCAGGTGGGAGACGCCGAGCGAGGCCACGTACGGCACGGCCGCCTCGGCCGCCGCGAAAGGGAACTCCGGTTGCAACTGGAGCCGATACGTTGCGGTGGGTGCCGTGGGCACCGTCACGGGGTCAGGACGCTCAGATGTCATGCAGAGCTACGTACCCGCCCCGCCGCCCTTCGTGTCATCGGCTCCTGCGGACGCACGCGCGCGGGTGGCCGATTTCCGGCGACCGGGGCAGCGCGTCACCCCGTCCGGAGGTGCCCCGCGCCCGCGTCCGGCGTGACGAAGGGGCACGCCACGCGTGGGCGGCGTCCTTCGCGGAACGCCCTCCACGCGCGTGTGCCCCTCGCTCACCGGCTCCGCGTCACGCGGGCCGCTGCAGCACCGCCATGCTCCGGTCGACCAGGGTCAGCCGGTCGCCGGCCTGGACCTTCTCGCCGGTTCCCGGTGGCACCCCGTCGGCGCGTGCCGTGTCGACGATCACCTCCCACTGCCGTCCGTGATCGACCGGGACCACGAACTCCAGCGTCTTGGGCGAGGCGTTGAACATCAGCAGGAACGAGTCGTCGGAGATCCGCTCCCCGCGCGGGCCCGGTTCCGAGATCGCGTGCCCGTTGAGGAACACGGTGAGCGCCCGCGCGTGCGCCGAGTCCCAGTCGCGCTGGGTCATCTCCTTGCCCGAGGGGGTGAACCACGCGATGTCCGACAGGTCGTCGTGCGTGCCCTCCACCGGCCGCCCGTGGAAGAAGCGGCGCCGCCGGAAGACCGGGTGGTCGCGCCGCAGCCACACCATCGCGCGCGTGAAGTCCAGCAGCGGACTGCCGTCCTCCGGCCACGGCACCCAGGACAGCTCGCTGTCCTGGCAGTAGCCGTTGTTGTTGCCGTGCTGGGTGCGCGCGAACTCGTCGCCGTGGCTGAGCATCGGCACACCCTGGGAGAGCATCAGCGTCGCCAGGAAGTTGCGCATCTGCCGGGCCCGCAGTTCCAGGACGGCCGGGTCGTCGGTCTCGCCCTCGGCCCCGCAGTTCCAGGACCGGTTGTGGCTCTCGCCGTCGCGGTTCTCCTCTCCGTTGGCGTCGTTGTGCTTCTCGTTGTACGAGACGAGGTCGTGCAGCGTGAAGCCGTCGTGACAGGTGACGAAGTTGATCGAGGCCAGGGGCCGGCGGCCGTCGTCCTGGTAGAGGTCCGAGGAGCCCGTCAGCCGGGAGGCGAACTCCGCGAGGGTGCGCGGCTCCCCCCGCCACATGTCCCGCACCGTGTCCCGGTACTTGCCGTTCCACTCGGTCCACAGCGGCGGGAAGTTGCCCACCTGGTAGCCGCCCTCGCCGACGTCCCACGGCTCGGCGATCAGCTTCACCTGGGAGACGACCGGGTCCTGCTGCACCAGGTCGAAGAACGACGACAGCCGGTCCACCTCGTGGAACTGCCGGGCCAGTGTCGCCGCCAGGTCGAAGCGGAAGCCGTCGACGTGCATGTCGGTCACCCAGTACCGCAGCGAGTCCATGATCAGCTGCAGGACGTGCGGGGAGCGCATGAGCAGCGAGTTGCCCGTCCCCGTGGTGTCCATGTAGTAGCGCGGGTCGTCGGTGAGCCGGTAGTACGACGGGTTGTCGAGCCCCTTGAAGGACAGCGTGGGGCCCAGGTGGTTGCCCTCGGCCGTGTGGTTGTAGACCACGTCGAGGATGACCTCGATGCCCGCCTCGTGCAGGGCCCGGACGGCCGACTTGAACTCCAGGACCTGCTGTCCGCGGTCGCCCCAGGACGCGTACGCGTTGTGCGGGGCGAAGAAGCCGATGGTGTTGTAGCCCCAGTAGTTGTTGAGGCCCATCTCCACCAGCCGGTGGTCGTTCACGAACTGGTGCACGGGCATCAGTTCGAGAGCCGTCACCCCCAGCCCGGTCAGGTGTTCGATGATGGCCGGGTGGGCCAGCGCCGCGTAGGTGCCGCGCAGTTCGTCGGGCAGCGCCGGGTGCTTCATCGTGAGGCCCTTCACGTGGGCCTCGTAGAGCACCGTGTGGTGGTACTCCGTACGGGGGCGGCGGTCGTCCCCCCAGTCGAAGTAGGGGTTCACGACGACGGACGCCATCGTGTGCGGCGCCGAGTCGAGATCGTTCCTCTTGTCGGGCGCCCCGAAGTGATAGCCGTAGACCTCCTCGCCCCACTTGATGTCGCCGCTGATCGCCTTCGCGTACGGGTCGAGCAGCAGCTTCGCGGAGTTGCAGCGCAGCCCGCGCCCCGGCGCGTACGGGCCGTGCACGCGGAAGCCGTAGCGCTGTCCCGGCATGATGCCGGGCAGGTACGCGTGCCGCACGAACGCGTCGGTCTCCCGCAGCTCCACCGCTGTCTCCGAGCCGTCGTCGTGCAGCAGACACAGCTCGATCCGGTCGGCGGCCTCCGAGAAGACCGCGAAATTGGTGCCGGCGCCGTCGTACGTCGCGCCGAGTGGATACGCCTCTCCAGGCCAGACCTGCATGGATACGACTCTTCCAGTAGTGCTGTGCCCCTGAGGGCGACTCGCGGCCGAGTCTCCCCGAAAGTGATGGAACCTCCTAGGACTTACCTCCCTCTTACCGGGTGACCAGGGCATACGCACTATGCCCAACAGTGGGGCTCGATGAACTCTCAGCGACGCAGGGGGAGTAGGGGGAAAATGTGCGCAAGATAGTGCGCCGCCATCTGGGCAAGGTGGTGGCGGGTGCGGCCGTCGCGGTGGCCGGTACGGCGGCGATGGTCGCGGTCACCCTGCCGGGCTCGGCGGGGGCCGACGACGCGGACGGCACCAAGGGGACGGGCACGTCCGCCCAGCAGGGCGGGGCGGCGGCGCAGGGGGCGGCGCAGCCCGGCACCGTCGAGCAGGCACCGGCGGAGGGCGACAAGGGCAAGGGGCGCGACCCGCTCACCGACGACGAGATGCGGCGCGTCGAACAGATCGCGCTGAACCGTCAGCTGCTCTCCTCCGGCGAGAACGTCGAGGGGAAGCGCGGCCCGCAGCGCATCGGTGTGAACCTCGCCGAGCCCGAGGTCGAGGAGCTGGACGACCCGGGGGCGCCCCGCCGCGCCGACGTGACGTTCTACGACTACAAGGACGACACGCTCGTCACCAGGACCGTCAACCTCGACACCGGGAAGGTCGAGCAGACGGGCACGCAGCACGGTGTCCAGCCGCCGATCGCCCGCGACGAGATGGCCGAGGCGGCCCGGCTGCTCATCGCCGACCCGCTCGGCGCGGGACTGAAGGCCGACTACAAGGACGCCACCGGCAAGGAACTCACCTCGCCCGACCAGCTGCTGCTCAACAGCATGGTCTACCGCGCGGCACCGGGGGCGCAGCCCGCCGTGCTCGCCGACTGCGGCGAGCACCGCTGCGTGCGGCTCTTCCCGAAGGTCAGGAACGGGCCCTGGATCGACAGCCGTGACCTGGTGATCGACCTGAGCACCCGCAAGGTCGGCAAGCTCGGCTGAGCCGGGCGGCCGACCGCCGCCGAGCCGCCCGGCCAGGCCGACGGCCGACCACCGTCCGGTCGCCTCGGCGGCTCTTCCCGTCTTTCGTGCTCTTTCGCAAGGGAGTCACTTCTTCATGCGCGTCAACAGAATCAGCCGTGCCCGCAGCCGGGCGGCGGTGGGCCTCACGGCGGGCCTGCTCGCCGTCGGTGTGACGACGGCCGGGGGGCCGGCCGTCGCCCAGCCCAAGGCCGCTCCCGCGGCAGCCGACTGCAGCGAGGCCTACAAGATCGAACAGCAGCTCGCCACCGGCACCACCTGGCGGATGTGCTGGCACTACGAGAGCGAGGCCGGCCTGGTCCTGGAGAACATCTCCTACCAGCCCAAGGGCGAGGCCCAGCCGATCAAGGTCCTCACCAGCGCCAAGCTCGCCCAGATCCACGTGCCCTACGACGACGGGCAGGCCGAGTACAGCGACCTCACGGGCGCAGGCTTCGGCCAGGGCCTGATGAACATGGCGCCCGGCGAGTGCCCCGGCGGCACCATCAAGTCCGTCAAGGTCCCCGACGCCTGGGACCCGGAGCACGCCGACGTCAACGGCCTGTGCACCACGACCCGTTCACGGGGACACGCCTACCGCATGCAGGGCGACACCCCGAGCAAGGTCTGGCAGACCCAGGGCAAGGATCTGCTCGTCTACACGGTGAACCAGGTCGGCTGGTACGAGTACATCACCGAGTGGCGTTTCCAGGACGACGGCACCCTCCACATGAACGTCGGCGCCACCGGCAGCCTCTCCCCGGGTGACTACGACGCCGGTGACGGCCGCGGCTGGCCGATCGGCAAGAACGCCACCTCGTACGCCACGAGCCACAGCCACAACGTCTTCTGGCGGCTCAACTTCGGTCTGGACGGCTCCCCCAAGAGCAAGATCGAGCAGTACGACTCCGTGGTGAGCCCGCCGTCGCGGGGCAACGAGGGCCCGACCAACAAGACCACCCGCACCAAAATCACCAAGGAACTCGCGGGCAACGCCAAGAACATGCGCTGGTGGCGGGTCGTCAGCAACTCGGGCAAGAACAAGGACAATCACGCGCGTTCGTACGAGATCGTCCCCGGCGCGAGCACCAAGTACCTGGGCCGCCCGTACACCAAGAGCGACGTCTACTTCACCGAGTACAAGAAGTGCGAGCAGTTCGCCAGCGACAACCTGCGCAACTGCGGTACCGGCGGCGGCAAGTCCGTCGACAAGTGGGTCAACGGACAGACGCTCACCCACCCCGTCGTGTGGATGAATGTCGGCTTCCACCACGTCGCCCGGGACGAGGACCAGCAGCCCATGCCGGTCCACTGGCAGGGCTTCTCCATCGCCCCGCGTGACGTCACCGCTATGAATCCGCTCACTCCCGCGGACCTCGCCGACCAGAACGGGCGTCCCCGCGAAGGCAGTTGAGAAGCGACCTGTCCATCGGGCTGCACCGCCGACCGGTCCCGGAGTACCCTTCCTTGATCGTTGACTAGGGGAGAGCTCGGGGGAGCGGAAGGCGGTGCACGGGTGGGCTCGGGAGGGCTGGAGTTGCCTCCTGGTGACGAGGGTCACGAGGGGAACTCCACAGATGTCCCGCCCGGCGCGGTGTCCCTGGCACGGCCGATGGAGATGGGCTCCATCGGCCCGGAACTGGACTGGGGCGCCGACGCCTGGCGCGAGGTGCGTACGCGCGCCCAGCGGGCCGGCCGGGCCTACATCTGGCTGAATCTGGTCGAGCAGCGGCTGCGCGCGGTCGTGGCCGCCGTACTGCGGCCGATCTACGAACCCGTCCACGGCGACGAGTGGGTGGTCGCCGCGGCCGGGCCGGCCGGCCAGGAATGGGTGCAGCGCGCCGTCGCCGTACGCGAGGTGAGCCGCCGCAAGGGCTATCTGCTCGACCCCGCCGACGACAACGTCCTCAGCTTCCTCACGCTGCCGCAGCTGCGCGAGCTGATGGTGCAGCACTGGCCGTGCTTCGAGCCGTACTTCGACGAGCGCCGGGACGTCGAACTGGCCCTGGACGAGCTGGAAGTCACCCGGAACGTGGTCTCGCGCAACCGGGCGCTCTCGGAGGCCGTGCTGGCCCAGGCCGAGCGCGCCTCGGCCCGGCTCCTGGAGATCCTCGGCGCCGGCGGCGACGTGCCGTCGGCGCGCCGCCTCCCCGTCGACGCGGTGGAGCACCTGGTCGGCGACCGGTACGCGGACGTGGTCGGCGTGCACTCCGACCGGGTCAGGCTGCTGCGGCAGTTCCCCGCCGAGGACCTCTTCGGCGGCGCCCGGCGCCTCGACGCCATCGGCATCGGCCTGAACCTGCTGGTGCAGAACTTCTCCGGGCGGCGCCTCGTGCGGCTTGCCGAGTCGGGCTGCCGGGTGCGGCTGCTGTTCCTCAACCCCGCCTCCAGCGCGGTCAAGCGCCGTGAGCGTGAACTCGGCATCAAGCGGGGCGAGCTGAGCCGCACCGTCGAGACCAACATCCTGCACATGCGACGGGTCCGCTCGCGGCTGCGCGACCCGGGAGCCTTCGAGATCCAGGTCTTCGACGAGACCCCCCGCTTCACCGCGTACCTCGTCGACGGCGACGGATCGGACGGTGTCGCCGTCGTGCAGTCGTATCTGCGCCGGACCCGCGGCATGGAGGCGCCGGTCCTGGTGCTGCGCGGCGGAGGCCGGGTGGTCAAACCGGACGACGCCACCGAAGAGGGTCTTTTCCCCACGTATCGCGAGGAGTTCGAAGTCGCCTGGTCGGACTCGCGTCCGGTGTCCTGACAACGGGTCTCCGGCCGTCGGTGGTCCGGTCCGTGAGCGGCCTTCGCGCCGGCGCCCGGCGGGCCGGCGGACCGGACAAGCGGAACGCGGTCCTCGCGTTGTCAGTGGCCCATGCGATCGTGGGGACCACTGGGGGAACGCACCATGAAGAAGGGGGGCCGCCCATGGGCTGGCACCGGGAGCTGCTGATCGGCTTCGACCTGGAGACGACCGGGACGGACCCGCGCGAGGCGCGCATCGTCACCGGGGCGGTGATCGAGGTCAGGGGCGGCGAGCCGGTCGGACGCCGCGAGTGGCTGGCCGACCCGGGCGTCGAGATCCCGGCGGACGCCGTGGCCGTGCACGGGATCAGCAATGAACGGGCGGCCGCCGAGGGCCGCCCCGCCGACCAGGTCGCCGACTCCATCGCCGCCGTCCTTGTCGGCTACTGGCAGACGGGCGTGCCCGTCGTCGCGTACAACGCCACCTTCGATCTGACGCTGCTCTCCGCCGAGCTGCGGCGCCACGGACTGCCGTCCCTGCGCGACCGGCTGGGCACCGACCCGGCTCCGGTCATCGACCCGTACACCATCGACCGCTCCGTGGACCGCTACCGCCGCGGCAAGCGGAATCTGGAGGCGGTGTGCACGGAGTACGGCATCGCGCTCGGCTCCGCCCACGACGCGCTGGCGGACGCCCTCGCCGCGGCCCGCCTCGCCTCCGCGATAGCCGTCCGCCACCCCAAGGTCGCGTCCCTCGGCCCGGCGGAGCTGCACCGCCGGCAGATCGAGTGGTACGCCGAGTGGGCGGCGGACTTCCAGAGCTTCCTGCGGCGCAAGGGCGACACGGCGGCCGTGGTCGACGGCATGTGGCCACTACGGGACCTCGCGGACGAACGGGTCTGACCGGGCGTCCACCGCGCTCGGCTCGTCATCCTGGCGGGTGTTCATCGCGCCCGGTCCGTCGCTTCGGCGAGCGCCTGACGCGCCCGGCCGCATACGGGCGGGCGTCCACGGCCCCCGGCCCGTCACTCCGCGGGCGTCCATTGCGCGCGGCCCGTCATCCCGGCGGGCATCCACACGGCCCGTCTTCCTGACGGGCATCCACCGCACCCGGCCCGACGTCTGGCGGGCGTTCACTCCCCCCGCCCCCGTCACCCCGGCGCGGACGACGTGACGGGTGGGCCGCCGGCCGTTGTCTCCCGTACCGACGGCGGGGACGTGCGCGGTGTGTCGTGGTCCTTGGGCTCCGGGTGGGCCCGGTGGGCGCGTTCCACCGCCTGACCCCAGTACGTGCCCGCGATGAGCAGGGCCGCGCCTAGACCGGTCAGCGGGGTGAAGTGCTCACCGGCGAGGCCGATGCCCACCGCGGCGGCCCAGACCGGCTCGGTGCCCAGCAGCAGGCTGGCCCGGCTCGCCGAGGTCCGCTGCACGGCCCACGTCTGCGCCAGGAAGGCGAACACACTGCAGAACAGGGCGAGATACAGCAGTTGCGCCCAGCCCCCGGCGCCCACCCGGGCGAGGTCCGGCAGACCGCTCGCGGCGGGCACCAGGAACACCGCCGTGCCGACGAGGGTCTGCACGGTGGTCAGCCGCAGCGGCCGGATCGCCCGGTGCGCGGTCAGCCGTCCGACCAGGGCGACGTGCACCGCCCGCACCAGCGCGGCGGCGAGCATCAGCAGGTCACCGAGGCGCGGAGCGTGGAAGCCGTTGCCGGACATGAGGAGGGCGACGGCCACCAGGCAGACCCCGGCGGCGGCGTAGAAGGACGGCGGCAGTCCGCCGCGCCGGCCGGCGCGGTCCAGCAGCGGGGTGAGCACGATCGTGAGGCTGATGATCAGCCCCGCGTTGGCGGCGCTCGTGTGCGCGACACCGTACGTCTCCACGACCAGGACGGCGGCCTGGGTGATCCCCAGCGGCACGCCGACGCGGAGCTCGTCGCGGGTCCACCCCCCGGACCGGCGGTCGACGGCGACCAGGCCGAGACAGGCGAGCGCGGACAGCGCGTACCGGGCGAACAGCACCACGAGGACGGGCAGGACGGCCGTGGCCGTCTGGGCGGAGAGATAACTCGAACCCCAGACGAGCGCGACCAGCAGGAGTACCGCATCGGTACGGCGGGCATCAGGCACGCGCCCACCCTGCCCGGCCCGCTCCATGAAGCCCAGGGCCAACCTCTTAAAGGACCTTTCAGTTTCCCTACACTGAGGACATGGACGAACGGCAGCTGCGGATCCTGCGGGAACTCGGCGAACTGGGCAGCGTGACCGCGGTGGCCGAGGCCCTGCTGGTGACGCCGTCGGCGATCTCCCAGCAACTGCGGCTGCTCCAGCGGGCGATCCCCGTCCCGCTCACCGAGCGCCAGGGGCGCCGGCTGGTGCTCACGGACGCGGGCCAGGTCCTGGCCGGGGCCGCCATCGAGGTGGAGACCGCGCTGGAGCGGGCGCGGCACACCGTCGCGGAGTTCGTGGACCGGCCGGACGGCGAGGTGTCGGTCGCGGCCTTCCACAGCGCGGGCTCGGCGTTCTTCCCGCTGCTGCTGCGCGGACTGGCGGCGCCCGGCGGGCCCCGTCTCTCACTCGCCGACGAGGACGTGCCCCAGGACGACTTCCCGCCGCTGACCAGGGAGTACGACCTCGTACTCGCCCACCGCCTCGAACACGCCCCCGAGTGGCCGGGGACGGTGACCGCGAGCACCCTGCTGCGGGAACCGCTCGACGTCGCCATGCCCGCCGACCACCCGCTCGCAGCCAAGCGCAGGCTTACCCCGCGCGATGTCGCCGACCAGCCGTGGATCACCGTGCACGACGGTTTCCCGCTCATGGCGACCATCGACGCCATCGCCACCGCGGCGGGCCGCCGTCTCCATCTCGCCCACCGCATCAACGAGTTCGCCGTGGTCGCCGAGGCTGTGGCCGCCGGAGGCGGGCTCGCCCTGATGCCGCGCTGGACCACCCGCGCGCACGCCGCGCTGGTGCTCAAGCCGCTGAGCGGCGTCCGCGCCCGGCGGCACATCGACGCCCTCCACCGGCCCGAACGCACCGCGCGCCGCGCCGTGCGCACCGTCCTCGCCGAACTGCACCGGGCCGCCGGGACGATCCAGGGGCGGACCTGAGCGCCGGGCCCCCGCGGCCGGGCGTCAGAAGGGATACCAGCGCACGGTCTCGTCGCCGTCCCGCAGGGACGCCACCCGCCGCTCGAACTCGGCCAGCGCCTTCGGATCGACCGGCGCGTGCTGGGCCACCCACGCGCAGCTGGCCGTCTCCCGCGCCCCGCGCAGCACAGCGCAGCCGTCCCACGCCCGTACGTCCCAGCCGTACGTCCGCGTGAAGGAGTCGTACGCCTCGGCGGGCAGCCCGTAGCGGTCACGGGAGAGTGCCATCACCACCAGGTCGTGCTCGCGCAGGTCGGCGGAGAAGGTCTCCAGGTCGACGAGGACGGGACCGTCCGGTCCGACGTGGACGTTGCGCGGCAGGGCGTCGCCGTGGATCGGGCCCCGCGGCAGGTGCGGGGTGAGGGCGGCGGCCGCCGCCGCGAAACCGTCGCGGCGTTCGCGCAGGTACGCCGCGTCCGCGGGGTCGATCGCGTCGCCGGCCAGCCGCAGCCAGCGCTCCACCCCGCCCAGCAGTTCCCGGGGCGGCAGCACGAAGGGCGGGGCGGGCAGCGCGTGCACCGTGCGCAGCAGCGCGGCCAGGTCCGCGGGCTCCGCGGGACGTACGGGATCGGGGAGCCGGTGCCAGACGGTCACCGGGCAGCCGTCCACCAGCAGCGCTTCCGGCGAGGCCGCGCGCACCGCCGGGACGTCCACCTCGGCGAGCCAGGCCGCGATGTCCAGCTCCCGCCGTGCCCGGCCGAGGAGTTCCGTGTCGCGCCCCACCTTGACCACCAGGTCACCGGCGGCGAACACCGCGTTCTCGCCCAGTGCGAGAAGCCGTGCGTCCCCCGCGGCCCCGGGCAGCACACCCGCCGCGGCCAGCACGTCCCGCGCCCGTGCCTCGTCCATCGTCCGCCTCCGTGTTCCCGCGTGTACGGCGTCCCGGCCACGCCCTGTTCCCGGCTCGCGCCCGCCGTGGATCCCTGTCCGGCGGCGAGTTCCGGCCATCCGTCCGTCAGTGTCGCATCGGTACTGGTCGCAGCGGTCACAAGGGCTGACGCCCGGCCTTGACGCCACGTCAGGGTGTCAGGACCATGACGAGGCCCTGTCCCTGGACGGACGGCGCCGCGACGACGAGACCGAGATCCGTACGAGCCGCCCGAAGGAGCCGAATCCGTGACACAGGCGACCGCGACGAGGCGGTCAGGCAAGCGTGCGGGCGAGAGCGCCGGGACTCCCCGGCCCGCCGGTCTCGGCGCCTGGTTCCTGGTGCTGCCCGCGCTGATCCCGATCCTCGTGCTGAGCGTCGGACCCCTGCTCTACGGCGTCGCGCTGGCGTTCACCGACTCCCAGTCGGGCCGGACGGCGCCCACGCGGTGGATCGGCGCGCTGAACTTCCGGGATCTGCTGCACGACACGCTGTTCTGGGACTCGTTCCGGATCGGCCTGCTGTGGGCGGTCGGCGTGACCGTTCCGCAGTTCCTGCTGGCCCTCGGACTGGCGCTGCTGCTGAACCAGGAGCTGCGGCTGCGCTGGCTGGCCCGGGCGCTGGCGATCGTCCCGTGGGCGATGCCGGAGGTGGTCGTCGGCATCATGTGGCGGCTGGTCTACAACCCGGACGCGGGCATCCTCAACGAGACCCTGCGCGACCTGGGCCTCGGCGAGGGCCGGGACTGGCTCTCGGGCCTCGGCACGGCGCTGCCCGCGGTGATCGTCGTCGGCGTCTGGGCCGGAATGCCGCAGACCACCGTCGCCCTGCTCGCCGGGCTGCAGAACACCCCGCGCGAACTGCACGAGGCGGCGGCGATGGACGGCGCGGGCGCTTGGCGGCGCTTCCTGACGGTCACCTGGCCCGCCCTCAGACCGGTGGCCCTCGCCATCACCGCGCTCAACTTCATCTGGAACTTCAACTCCTTCGCCCTGGTCTACGTGCTCACCAACGGAGGGCCGGGCGGGCGTACGCGGCTGCCGATGCTGTTCGCGTACGAAGAGGCGTTCCGGTACGGGCAGTTCGGGTATGCGGCGGCGATGGGATGCGTGATGGTCGCGGTGATCTCGGTGATTCTCGCGTTCCACCTGGCGGGCCGGCTGCGGGGAGGTGACGACCGGTGAGCGCGCCGCGTGACGGCAGGGGCGCGTCGGGCCTGCGGACCGGCAGAGCGGGCCGGGCCGGGCAGTACGCCGCGCTGCTGGCGTACCTCGTCTTCCTCGCCTTCCCGTTCCTCTGGCTGGTCTCCACGGCCTTCAAACCGCCGCGCGAGCTGGGCAGTCTGCACCCGACGTGGATCCCGAAGGACCCGACCCTCGCCAACTTCCGGCAGGCGTTCGACGAGCAGCCGCTGCTGCACGCGGCCCTCAACTCCCTGGTCGCGGCGCTCGCGGCGGCCCTGATCGCCGTGGTGATCGCGACCCCGATGGCGTACGTCATGGCGCGGCACCGCACCGCCCTGTCCAAGGCGGCCACCGGGTGGGTGGTCGTCAGCCAGGCGTTCCCGTTCGTGCTGGTGATCATCCCGCTGTTCCTGGTGCTGAAGAACCTGCGGATGATCGACTCGGTGCCCGGGCTGGTCATGGTCTACGTGGTGTGGGCACTGCCGTTCGCCCTGTGGATGCTGGTGGGTTACGTACGCGCGGTGCCCGCCGAGCTGGAGGAGGCCGCGGCGGTGGACGGGGCGGGCCGGGCGCGGACGCTGGTGTCGATCACGGCGCCGCTGCTGGCGCCCGGCATCGTGGCGACGGCGCTGTTCGCGTTCATCAGCGCGTGGAACGAGTTCTTCTTCGCGCTCGTGCTGCTCAAGACCCCGGAGAAGCAGACGCTGCCGGTGGTCCTCACGCACTTCATCGGGGCCGAGGGGGTCGCGGACCTCGGCCCGCTGGCGGCGGCGGCGTTCCTCGCGACGCTGCCGTCCCTGGTCATCTTCGCGATCATCCAGAAACGGATCACGGGCGGCATGCTCGCCGGGGCGGTGAAGAGCTGATGCGGCGCAGTCGGTGGGTTCTGTTCCTCGCGGTGTCCGTGCTGCTGCTGGCCGGCTGCTCGGGCGACGGCGGGACTGACGGCGGGGGACCGGTCGTCCTGCGCTTCCAGTCCCTGGCCTGGCAGGAGGAGTCCGTCACGGCCAACAAGGAACTGGTCAAGGAGTGGAACGCCACCCACCGGGACGTCAAGGTCGAGTACGTCCAGGGCAGTTGGGACAGCGTCCACGACCAGCTCCTCACCTCCTTCGAGGGCGGTGAGGCGCCGGACGTCATCCACGACGCCTCCGACGACCTCGCGGACTTCGCGTACGGCGGCTACCTCGCCGATCTGCGGGACCTCCTCCCCGAGCGCCTCAAGTCCGACATCCCGCGGCGCAGTTGGGAGTCGGTGACGTTCGGCGGCGGAATCTACGGGGTGCCCTTCCTCCAGGAGCCGCGCGTGCTGGTCGCCAATGCCGCTCTCCTGCGCGAGTCGGGGGTGCGGGTGCCGACCCCGGACGACCCCTGGAGCTGGGAAGAGTTCAGGTCCGTCGCGAAACGGCTGACCGGCAAGGGCCGGTACGGTGTCGCCTGGCCGCTGAAGGAGCCGGTCTCGGCGACCCTCAACCTCTCGCTGTCGGCCGGCGGGCGGCTGTTCCACCGGGATGCGGACGGCCGGGTGGAGGTGCGGTTCGAGGCGGCCGACGCGGTGGTGCCGCGGATCGTCCACGACGGGGTGAACACGGACGGCAGCGCCTCGGGCACGACGCTCGGCATGGGCGGTTCGGACACGCTGCCCGGGTTCTTCGGCGGCCGGTACGCGATGGTGCCGCTCGGCTTCTCCTACCGGCAGCAGCTCGTCCAGCAGGCACCGAAGGGCTTCGACTGGCAGGTGCTGCCCGCCCCCGCGGGCGCCGACGGCCTCACCCAGGGCGTCAGCCCGCAGACCCTGTCCGTGGCCGAGGACAGCCCGCACAAGAAGGCGGCCGCCGAGTTCGTCGCCTACCTGCTCCGGCCCGCGAACATGGTCAGGCTCGCGCTCGGCGACTGGATGCTCCCCACCGGCACCGAGGCGCTCCGGGACCCGGCCCTGCACACCGGGAAGCACGACTGGGCGACGGGCACCGCGCTGGCGGCGCACCTGCGTTCCGCGCCCGCCCAGTCCGTCCGGGGCTATCCCGAGTGGAAGGACAAGGTGGCCACCCCCGCCTTCCAGGAGTATTACAGCGGGGCGATCACTCTGGCGGAGCTGCGCGAGCGGCTGGAGACGGACGGGAACCTGGTGCTCGCGCGCTACCAGCGGTGACCTCAGTCGTCGAGCCCGGGATGCGGGCCGCACAGGCCCCGCGAGACGTCACGGCCGGCCCTGAGCGGCAGAATTTTTCGGAGCGGCAGTGCGGATCGGGCGCACCGGTTCGTCCCGTATAAGCACCCCGTATGGGCCGGAGCGTCACCGTCCAGGTACCTCGTCCACCCCATGCGTCACGGTTGCACGGCAACGGTGAAGTCCTGGCGCACGTTGGGTAACGGACAGGTCATTCGGTAACGCTCGGATAACGCGGGCACTGCCTGGAGAAGCCACGGACTTGTCCGGAAAGGGAGACCGTTACCCCCCTGGGAAGGTTGCACGGGCCGGATCTTGTTCCTTGGGACAACGGCTACCTAGCGTGAGATGAATTCCAGTCGAACGCCAGGAAGTTGACCCATGCGATCCCCACGACGAGACATACCGCCCCTGCCCGAGGTCCGACGCATCACGGAGAAGAAGCGCGACGCGTGGTGGACCGTGCTGCTCGTCGACCCGGTCGCCACACCCCTGGTGAGACAGGTCGCGCTGCGCACCCGGATCACGCCCAACCAGATCACCTGGGGCGCCTTCCTGCTGGGCCTCGCGTCGTCCGTGTTCTTCGCCCTCGGCGACTGGCGCTGGCTCGTGGCCGGTGCCTTTCTCTACCACCTGAGCTTCATCCTCGACTGCATGGACGGCAAGGTCGCCCGGCTCACCGGCCAGGGCTCGGTCTTCGGGGCCTGGCTCGACTTCGTCTTCGACCGCATCCGCGTGATGGTGTGCGCGGTGGCGCTGATGGCGGGCCAGTACCAGCGCACCGGCGAGACCGTGTACATCTGGCTGGCCCTCGCGGTCGTCGGCCTGGACACACTGCGTTACATCAACTCGCTGGAGATCTTCAAGATCCGGCACTCGATGCGCAAGCAGATCAAGGCCCGCCTGCGGGCGGCGCGTCGCGCGGAGAACCAGGCGGAGCTGGCCTTCATGGAGGACCTGCTGCGCGACAACCCCGAGGCGGACATCGAGCAGGACCTCCGCGCGGCGTCGGCGTCCGCCGGTGGCGCGACCGGTGCCGACACGGCCGCCGCGGACGGTCCGGCTCCCGTGGGCGGTCCGCTCCCCGTGAACGCTGCGGCGACGGCGCGTGAGGCCGGGGACGAGGAGACCGCCGGCGACGGCTCGGGCGGTTCGGCCGCGCAGCCGTCGGCCCGGGTCATCGACCTGCACCAGGAGTTCCGGCACCGCTTCCCGTCGTACCTGCGCGCCCGGTCCTTCCTGCTGCGCCACCGCATCCGCACCCACCTGATCAGCGGCATCGAGTTCCAGATGGGGGTGTTCATCCTCGGACCGCTCCTCGACTCCGTGATCGAGGCGACGATCGTCTCCGGGGCCCTGCTCCTCGTCTTCGAACTCGCCATCATCTACAAGCTGTTGCTGTCGACCCGCGACTTCACCCGCACCATCGACTCCTTCGAGCGCGAGGACGTCGCGGCGGCCGCCTGACCGTACGACGACGTGGCCGGGGCGCGTGCGCCCCGGCCACGTACGTCCCTCTCGTGAGCGGTCAGACGCCGACCCGCTCGCCCTCGACCGCCGGCGGCTGCGGCGGCCCGGAGACCTGCTCCGGAGCCTCGTCGTGCGTGAGGTCGGGCAGCCGGTGCAGCCACTTCGGGAAGTACCAGTTGCGCTCCCCGAGCAGCGCCATCACCGCCGGGAGCAGCACCCCGCGGATGATCGTCGCGTCGATCAGGACGGCGGCCGCCAGGCCCACGCCCATCTGCTTCATCGACTGCATGGACAGCGTGCCGAAGATCGCGAAGACGGCGACCATGATGACGGCGGCGCTGGTGACGACACCGGCGGTGGTGACCACACCGTGCCGGATGGCCTCCTTGGTCTCCAGCCCCCGCAGCCGCGCCTCCCGGATCCGCGAGACCACGAACACGTGGTAGTCCATGGAGAGCCCGAACAGGATCACGAAGAGGAACAGCGGCAGCCAGGTGATGATGGCGCCCACGCCCTCCGCGCCGACCAGCGAGGCGCCCCAGCCGTGCTGGAAGACCCCGACCAGGATGCCGTAGGCGGCGCCCACCGACAGCAGGTTGAGGACGATCGAGGTGATGGCGACGGTCAGCGAGCGGAACGACAGGAGCATCAGCAGGAAGGCGAACACCACGACGAACGCGAAGACCGGGACCACCGAGCCGACCAGCTGGTCGTTGAAGTCCCGCGAACCGGCGACCTGTCCGGTGATCGGCGCCTCGACCCCGTCCACCTTGCCCAACGTGGCGGGCCGCACTCCGTCGCGCAGCAGGTCCAGGCTCCGGCCCGCCTTCTCCTGGTCGGAACCGCCGACCAGCGGGACGTACACGAAGGCGACGTTCTGCGCGTCGTGCACCTTGATGTCGACCGGGCCGCGGGTGGCGCCCGAACTGATCGCCTTGCTACGGAAGTCGGCCAGCGCGGACTTGACCTCGGGGGAGTTGATGTCCCGCGCCTTGACGATCACCTCGGCGGGCTCCGTGCCGCCGGGGAACGCCTCGTTGACCCGGTTGTAGGTCGCCACGATGGGCAGCGAGTCCCCGAACTCCTTGTCCAGCGTGAGCTGTTCGGTCTTCATACCGAGCGCCGGTGCGGCGATCGCCAGCAGCGCGCCCGCCGCGACGACGAGTGAGATGCCCGGCTTGGCGAGCACGACCCGCAGCACGGCACTCCAGAAGCGGCTCTCGCCCCGGCCCGGACGCGCCGGCGCCTGCTGGTTCTTCCGGCGCCGCTTGTCCCGGTGCAGGAACGGCAGACGGCCCTTCTCCACCCGCTCGCCGAGGAGCGAGAGCAGCGCGGGCAGCACCGTCACGGAACCGACCATGGCGACCGCCACGACCATCAGCGAGGCCAGGCCCATCGCCTCGAACTCGGCCAACCCCGTGAAGAGCATGCCGGCCATGGCGACGCACACCGTGACACCGGAGACGATGATCGCTCGGCCGCTGGTCGCGGCGGCGATCCGCAGCGCGGTCTGCGCGTCCCGGCCCGCCTCGCGCTCCTCGCGTTCACGCCGCAGGTAGAACAGGCAGTAGTCGACGCCGACCGCGAGTCCCACGAGCAGCATCACGGAGTTGGCGGTGTCGCTCATCGGCATCACATGGCTGACGATGCCCATCAGGCCCATGGTCGCCATGATCGCGGTCACCGCGAGCGCCACCGGCAGCAGCGCGGCCACCAGCGCGCCGAACGCGATGAGCAGGATGCCGAGCGCCACGGGCACGGCGGACAGCTCGGCCTTCTTGAAGTCGTCGCCGAACGCGTCGTCGAACGTCTTCATCATGCTGGCGCCGCCGATCTCCTCGATCCGCAGCTCCGAGTGCTCCTTCTGCACCCCCTCGACGGCCTTCAGCACCGGCTCGATGCGCTCGCCCGCGGTGTCCGAGTCGCCTCGCACGTCGAACTGCACGAGCGCGCTGCGGCCGTCCTTGGAGAGGGTCTTGGTCTCGTACGGCGAGGTCACGTCGGAGACCCGGCCCGTCCCCTCGACCGCCTCGACGACGGCGGCGACGGCGCTGCGGAATCCGGCGTCGGTCGCCTTGGTGCCCGCGTCCTTCGCCTGGACCAGGACGCTCTCGCCGGCCGGCTCCTCGATGCCCGCGTCCTCGATGATGTGCGCGGCGGTGCTGGTCTCACCCTTGAGCTGCTCGCTGTCCTTGACGTCGACGCGGCCCGCGGCCGAGCCGAGCCCCATGGCCAGGACCACGAACAGCACCCAGATCCCGACGGCCGCCCATCGGTGCCGGGCGCTCCAGCCGCCCGCTCTGGCGGCGATGCCCCGCACTCTCGTGTCTCCGTTCCCCATGACGGGCTAGCCCCCTCGTCCGCGGTGACAACCCCCTGCCGCCACCTCGCACTACGAAGGTATGGGCCGGATAAGCGAGTCTCGTCGTGCTTCCCGGTGACCCGCCCCGGGCCCGGGTCCTCCCCATGACCCCCGGCCCCTCCGCACTGGGGATGATGTAAGCCCCTTACACGTAAAGGAAGTTGTCGGGGATGTGGATCAGGGTGCGCCTCCGCGCGAGCCCGGGACCGCCCGCCGGCGGCCCCCGTAGCCGGCCGCCGCGTCACCCCCGTGCGCACCGGCCACCGCTCTAAGGTGTGCGGATGACGATGTATGCGGCGCTGCTGCGCGGGATCAACGTGGGCGGCAGCAAGAAGGTGCCGATGGCCGAGCTGCGCACCCTGATGCAGCGGCTCGGGTACACCGAGGTCGCCACCTACCTGCAGAGCGGCAACGCCGTGTTCGGCAGCGACCACGGCGACGAGCGGTCCCTCGCCACCGAGCTGGAGGGGGCCGTCGAGGAGCACTTCGGGTTCCCCGTCGGCGTGCTGGTACGCGACCACGCCTACCTCGCGGCGGTGCGCGAGGCCTGCCCGTTCCCCGCCGCCGAACTGGAGGGCAAGCAGCTGCACGTCACGTACTTCTCCGAGCCCGTGGGCGCCGAGCGTTTCGCCGCCGTCGATCCGGGGGCCTTCCTGCCCGAGGAGTTCCGCCTCGGCGACCGGGCCCTGTACCTGTACGCGCCCGACGGCCTCGGCCGCTCGAAGCTCGCGGACGCCCTGTCGAAGCCCCGCCTGCTGAAGGGCCTGACGGCCACCACCCGGAACTGGAACACCGTCGTCAAGCTGGAGGAGCTCACCCGGGCCTGACCGCCCCGCGGCCCCTGTGAGCGTGCCGTCAGGGGCCTGGCAGCCGGACCTTCCGTACCCCCTTGTAGGCGGTGTACGAGACGACCTCGTCCGGGACGGCGAGGCGCGGGTCCCGGTACAGCCGTCGCGCCTCCTCGTCCGTCTCGGCGGCGGCGACGGTGTCCACCGACGAGAGTTCGCTCTCCGTGAGGGCCGCGTCGTCGAGGATCTCCGGGCCCCAGCAGTCCCACGGCAGCACCTCGACGCCGTTCAGCGCCGCCAGGTCGCGGAGCACGTTGCCGCGGACGAACCACAGGCCCCTCAGGCCCTCGGCCCAGCTGAGGCCGAAGGAGCGGGGATCCGCCCGTCCGGCCCGGCACTCCCGCCAGGCCCGCCCGGCCACGACGAACCGGTCCCGCGGTACGTCCAGCGGATCGAAGGACACGTCGTAGGGGCCGTACGCGATCTGCGCGTCCACCAGACGCCAACCGCCGTCCGGCAGGCGGTACTCGGTGACCCAGTGGTCCTCGTACCAGCCGGCGGTGAAGTAGTCGGCGAAGCCGCAGCGGGCCCGGGCCGGGGTCCCGGTCGCCCGGAGCAGCGAACACAGCAGCAGCGAGAAGTCGCGGCAGGTCCCGACGAACCGCTCGGCGGGCTCCCGCCGTTCGGTGAGCGGCAGGTCCGAGCGCTCCCGCAGGAGACGCAGCATGGTCGCCACCCGCCGGGACTCCGCGTCCTCGCGCAGCCGCGATCCGTCGACGGCATGACCGAAGAGCTCGCCCTCTCCCCGATGGATCATCACATTGCGTACCGAGAGCGCAAGTTGGGCGGCGTCGTGAGGCAGCGCTGAGAGGTCGAGGTCGCCGGGATCGCTGTAGACGCTCTGCGTCAGGTAGGGGTCCATGCCGGGACCATCGGGCCTGCCCCAGGGGCAAGGTCGAGCCCCGGTCCGTGACCGCTTCCTGCCGCGGTCGGCGCGGCGGACGCTCACCCCGTGCGAGGCTCGTCCCATGCGCTACATCATCATCGGGGCGGGAGCGGTCGGCGGAGCCGTCGGCGGGCGGCTGGCCGGAGCGGGACACGACGTGGTGCTGGTCGCGCGGGGCGCCCATCACGAGGCACTGCGCGCGGACGGACTGCGGCTCACCACGCCGGACGGGACCTACGTCCACCGGCTGCCGGTGGCCGACGGCCCCGGCACCCTCGGCGAGTTGCGCGCGGACGACGTGCTGGTCCTCGCCGTCAAGACGCAGGACGGGCCGGCGGCCCTCCGCGCGTGGGGCCCGGCACCCGTGGCGGGCGGCGGGACGGCCGCCGAACGGCTGCCGCTGGTGTGCGCCCAGAACGGCGTCGAGGGCCAGCGGCAGGCGCTGCGCACGTTCCGGCGGGTGTACGGCGTCTGCGTCTGGCTGCCCGCCACCTTCCTGGAGCCGGGCGCCGTCTCCGCAGCCGGCGCCCCGCTCACCGGCATCCTGCACCTCGGCCGCTACCCGCACGGCACGGACGACACCGCCCACCGGATCGCCGCCGACCTGGAGCGGAGCCGGTTCGAGGTGCCGGTCGTGCCGGACGTGACGCGCTGGCAGTACGCCAAGCTGCTCGCCAACCTCGCCAACGCCGTCGAGGCGCTGACCGGGGAGATCACCGGCGAGGCGGCCCAGGAACTCCGGGGCCGGGTGCGCGCCGAGGGGGAGGCGGTCCTCGCGGCGGCGGGCATCGCGTACAGGGGGGGACGAGGAACAGCGCGCTGCACGCGCCGACAAGATCAGCCTGCGGCCCCTCGCCGACGCACCGCGTGGCGGCGGCTCCTCCTGGCAGTCCCTCAGCCGTGGCACCGGCACCGTCGAGGCGGACTACCTGAACGGCGAGATCGCCCTCCTGGGCCGGCTGCACGGGGTGCCGACCCCGCTGAACGACCTGCTCCAGCGGCTCGCGAACACCTTCGCGCGCGAACGCAGGGAGCCGGGGTCGATGCCGGTGCCGGAACTCGTGCGCCTGGCCGAGCAGGCGGTCCTCGCCGCGGGCGGCGAGCCGTCCCCGTACGGCGTCTGAGGCTGTCGCGTTTCTTCAAGAAGCGGCACGGGCGCGGCTCCTAGCGTGGGGCGCATGACCGACGCACACAAGAACACGCATCCGTACATGAGGGAGTGCGCCACCGAGGCCGCCCGGGTGGCCCGCGGCGCCGCGACGGCACCGCTCGACCGGCCCACCCACTGCGCCGGCTGGGACGTCCGCACCCTGGTGAACCACTGGGTGCTCTACACCTCGCACGGGCTGGAGCACCGGGCGTTGCGCACGCCGCTGCCCGACGAGCTGACCGGCCGCGACTTCACGGCGGACCCCGGCTGGGCCGAGGCGTACGCCGGGCAACTCGACCGCGCCGTGGCCGCCTGGGACGACCCCGCGGTGTGGGAGGGGGAGGTCGACCTCGGTTCGGCGTCGATGCCGGCCGCCGACGTGGCGCAGATGATCGTGAAGGAGATGGCGGTCCACGGCTGGGACGTGGCCGTCTCCACGGGCCAGGAGTTCCACGTCTCGGAGGGCGCGGCCCGACTCGTCCTGGACGTGGTCGAGAAGCACGGCGAGCTCTACCGCCGCTACGACGGCTTCGCCGACCCGGTCGCCGTGCCCGACGGCGCACCCGTCTTCGACCGCGCGCTGGCCGCGAGCGGGCGGGACCCGCGACAGGGCGTGACCGACGGCTGAGACCGCCGGCGTGACCCGACTGTGAGCCCGCGGCATCCGGCGAGTGCGCCTGCGTGGGGGAGGGCGCCAGGTCGTGTCCGCGAAGTCCCGTCGTCCGCCCGGAGGGCGGGTTCCGCGGCGTCTGGTGCGTGCTCTGGGGATCCCCCCGGCCGGAGGCTGGGGGAGTGCCGGGCGGAGTCCCTCGTACTGGACGTACTCGGGGCTTCGCCCGGTGCGGCGAGAGTGCGTGCCAGGCGTCGCGGAACAGACGGGACTTCGTGGATACGACTTAGGGCCTGTCGTTTGGATCAGGCCGGTGTCGCGGGGTCTGACACGCACATCTGCGGCGTCGTCGTCGGTCGCCGAAGCTCCGCTTCGACTCCCTCCTCCGCCTTGCAGCTGCACGCACCAGACCCCGCTCGGGTCGGCCGGGACGAACCGTCTGTCACGGCCGACCTGATCCAAACGACAGGCCCTAGGCCGGGTCCACGCCGTAACCGCCCGGAGCCCCGCGGCGCGCGCCGTCGCGGGGCTACGCGCCGAGCGCCGCCAGGGCCGGGCGCCGTGCCTCGTCGTACCTGTCCAGCAGGACCCGTACCACCTCCGGCGCCGTGCCGAGCACCTCGGCCAGGACGTCCGCCTCGGCGGCGCCCCGCGCGATCCGGTCGGGCAGGAAGCCGGGGGCGAGGACGTACGGCGCCACCGCCACCCGGGCGCACCCGAGCGCCCGCAGTTCGCGCACGGCGTCCTGCGTGCGCGGAAGGGACGCGGAGGCGAACGCAGGCCGCACAGCGCACCAACCGGTGCGCCGCCACTCCCGCGCGATGTCAGCGATCACTGCGATCGCCTCCGGGTCCGTCGACCCCGCCGAGGCCAGGACGACCCCGGTCGAGGACTTGTCGGCGGGCCCGAGGCCCGCCTCGTACAGCCGCCGTTCGAGCGCCCGCGTCAGCAGCGGCGACGGGCCGAGCACCTCGGCCTGGCGGATGCGCAGCCGGGCCGGCGCGTCCCGCAGCACCGCCGGGATGTCCGCCTTGGCGTGGAAGGCGCGGGTCAGCAGCAGCGGCAGCGCCACCACGTCCCGTACGCCCTCCGCCGCCAGGGACTCCAGCACCCCGTGGACGGACGGGACGGTGAAGTCGAGGAAGCCCGTCTCCACCCGCAGCCCGGGCCGCGCCGCCCGCAGCCGCCGCACCAGGGCGTGCACCGTCGCGGCATGCCGTGGATCACGGCTGCCGTGGGCGACGACCAGCAGGACGGGGCGGGCGGCTACGGGCATGGTGGATCAGCTCTTCACGAGGAGACCGCGGCTGCGCAGCACCCACCGCTCCAGCGGACTGAAGATCAGCAGGTCGATGGCGATACCGACGATCAGGATGAGGAGGATGGCGAGGAAGACCATGGACATGGAGCTGACCGTGCGGCCGTTCTCCAGCAACTGGCCGAGACCCACGCCCAGTTCGGGCGAGGAGGCGATGATCTCCGCGGCCATCAGCGAGCGCCAGGAGAACGCCCAGCCCTGCTTCAGGCCCGCCAGGTAGCCGGGCAGCGCCGCCGGCATGACGATGTGCCAGGTGTGCAGCAGTCCCTTGGCGCCCAGGGTCCGTCCCGCCCGCAGGTACAGCGGGGGCACCTGGTCGACGCCCGACACCAGGCCGTTGGCGATGGAGGGGACGGCGCCGAGCAGGATCACCGCGTACATCATCGACGGCTCCAGCCCCAGCCAGATCACCGCGGGCGGCACCCACGCCACCGACGGCAGCGACTGCAGGCCCGACAGGACCGGGCCGATGGCCGCGCGCACGAACCGCACGCGCGCCACCAGCAGGCCCAGCGGAGTGCCGATGGCCAGCGCCATCAGGAAGCCGAGCAGGCCCCGCGAGACGCTCGTCCAGATGTAGCCGAGCAGCTTGCCCTCGAGCCAGGCGTCCTCGACCTCGGCCCACACGTCGCCGGGCGAGGGCAGCTTGGTCGGGTCGTCGACGACCTTGAACGAGATGAGCGCCTGCCACACCACCAGCACCAGCGCGATGGCGATGAGCGGCGGCAGCACCTTCTGCACGAGGGTCTGCCGCAGGGGCGTACGCCCGGTCTGGACCGTCTCCAGTGCGTCGAGGCCCGCTTCCAGTCCGGCGAGGTCGCCGTGGTTCCCGGCGTCCGGGCCGGCCTTGGTCTCAGTGCTGGCCATGGCGGCGGATCTCCCCACGCAGTTGTTCGGTGATCTCGACGGACAGCTCCGCCACGGCGGAGTCCTCGATGCGGCGCGGCTGCGGAATGCCGACCGTCCATTCGTGCGCGACGCGCCCCGGGCGGGAGGACAGCAGGACGACCCGCTCGGCGAGCCGGACGGCCTCGCGCACGTTGTGCGTCACGAACAGCACGGAGACGTTCGTCTCGCTCCAGATGCGGGTCAGTTCGTCGTGCAGCACGTCCCGCGTGATGGCGTCGAGCGCGGCGAACGGCTCGTCCATCAGCAGCAGCGGGCTGTCCTGGGCGAGCGCGCGGGCCAGCGCGACACGCTGCCGCATGCCGCCGGACAGCTCGTGCACCCGCTTGCCGTACGCGCCCTTCAGCCGGACGAGCTCCAGCAGCTCCTCCGCCCTGCCGCGGCGGTCGGCCTTCGCGATCCCCCTGAGTTTCAGGGCGAGTTCGATGTTCTTGCCGGCGGTCAGCCAGGGGAACAGCGCGTGCTCCTGGAACATCAGGGCGGGCCGCCCCGCCGTCGTGATGCTGCCGGCGGACGGGGCGTCGAGCCCCGCCACCAGGTTGAGCAGAGTGGACTTGCCGCAGCCCGAGGCCCCCAGGAGGGTGACGAACTCGCCCGGTGCGACATCGAGCGAGATGTCGTCGAGGACGAGCTGCTGTCCGGCGGGTCCTGCGAAGGACTTCGAGACGTGCTCGATCCGCACGGCCTGCTCCACCGACGTACCGGCGTCGGCGGCCTTGACGAGAGCGGTTGCCATGGTCGTCACCTCCTGGGAACTGATCAGTGTCGGATGCGGATCTACTTGACGCCGAGACCGGCGTCGTCGACGGTGCTCTCGCCCTCCGCCTTCAGGACCTTGTTCAGCAGCGTGAGGTCGTAGATGCCCTTGAGGTCGGGCGCCTCCAGCAGACCGGCCTTGACCGCGTGGGCCGCCTCGGTGTCGAGGGTGGCCGCCAGCGGGTCGTTGGTGATCTGGATGGACTTCCACGCCGGGTCGAGGACGTCGGCCGGGAGCTCCTTGCCGGAGTCCTCCTTGAGCCGGGCGTTCGCCGCCTTCTTCGCCTCGTCCGGGTTGGCGCCGATCCACTTGTTGGTCTTCACCGCGCCCGTCAGGACGGCCTCGACCACCTTCGGGTGCGCCTTGAGGAACTTCTGCGACACGATGATGTTCGTGATCACGAACTTCTTGTCGGGCCACAGGTCGGCCTCGTCGAGCAGCACCTTGCCGCCCTCGGCGACCAGCTTGGACGCCGTCGGCTCCGGCACCCAGGCGCCGTCGATGGAGCCGGACTTGTAGGCGTCCGGAGTGATCTTGTTGTCCGTGCGGATCACGGAGACGTCGCCCTTGCCGCTCTCCGCGTCGACCTTCCAGCCCTGCTCCGCGATCCAGTTGAGGAACGCCACGTCCTGGGTGTTGCCCAGCTGCGGGGTGGCGATCTTCTTGCCCTTGACGTCCTTCAGGGACTTGATCTTCTTCGGGTTCACCACGAGCTTCACGCCGCCGGAGGCCGAACCGCCGATGATGCGCAGGCTCTTGCCGTCGGACTTGCTGTAGCCGTTGATCGCCGGGGAGGGGCCGATCCAGCCGATGTCGATCGAGCCGGAGTTCAGCGCCTCGATCTCGGACGGGCCCGCGTTGAAGGTGGCGTACTCGGCCTTCGTGGCGCCCAGTTCCTTCTGGAAGAGGCCCTGCTGACGGCCCACCAGCGCGGTGGCGTGGGTCAGGTTGCCGAAGTAGCCGATCTTGACGGTGTCGAGACCCTCGATCTTCTCGGCGCCGGCGGCGACCTTCGCGGTGTCCTTGTCGTCGGAGTCCGAGCCGTAACCGCAGGCGGCCAGGGTCAGGAGCGGAAGGGCGGCGACGGCCGCGAAGGTGCGTCGCAGGACGGTGGAGCGGTTGGCAGGCACGGGAGGTGTTCCTCTCGTTGGCCCGGCGGTCACGTTCTCAGGTCGTGGCCGGGAGGTCGGCAGGTCTTCGTCTCAGCTGGGACGGCAGGTGGGGGGACGGGGCGCGCAGGCAGTGCGCGTACGTCATCGCGCACATCGCGCGACCCCGCCCTGCCCGCTGCCGAGGGCGCCGCTGCCGACGCGGCCGCCCTCCTTCGCGAACGTGGAGAAGAAATCGGTGGACGTCATGTCAGAAGTCCCACCCGTCGTCGTCCGTCTCGTCCCTGACCGGCTCGGGCGCGGCGAAGGACTCGCCGACCATGCCCGCGGTGAGGGTGGTGCCGTCGGCGGGGTCGATCAGGATGAAGGAACCGGTGCGGCGCGAGTCGGCGTACGAGTCCAGCGGCAGCGGCTCAGCGGTACGGATCTTGACGCGGCCGATGTCGTTGGCGACCAGTCGGCCCGGGTGCGGGTGCAGCGAGAGGTCGTCCAGCGTCAGCCGCGACGGGATGTCCTTGACGATCGCCTTGACCGTGCGGGTGCCGTGCTTGAGCAGCACGCGGTGGCCGACGGTGAGCGGTTCGTCGGCGACGTGGCAGACGGTCGCCTCGACGTCCTGGGTGGTCGGCGGCGCGTCCTTGCTCGGCACGATCAGGTCGCCGCGCGAGATGTCGATGTCGTCCTCCAGCAGGAGGGTCACCGACTGCGGGGTCCAGGCGACGTCGACCGGCGTGCCCAGCACGTCGATCCCGGCGAGCCGCGTCGTGCGGCCCGACGGCAGCACGGTCACGCTCTCGCCGACGCGGAAGGTGCCGGCCGCGATCTGCCCCGCGTAGCCCCGGTAGTCGGGGTGCTCGGCGGTCTGCGGCCGGATCACGTACTGCACGGGCAGCCGGGCGTGGCAGTGCGCCAGGTCGTGGGTGACCGGCACGGTCTCCAGGTGCTCCAGGACCGTGGGGCCGCCGTACCAGTCCATGTTCGCCGACGGTTCCACCACGTTGTCCCCGGCGAGCGCCGAGATCGGGATCGCGGTGATCTCGGGGACGCCCAGCTCGGACGCGTATGCCGTGAACTCCTCGGCGATCGCGGCGAAGACGGACTCCCGGTACGCGACCAGGTCCATCTTGTTCACGGCGAGGACCACGTGGGGCACGCGCAGCAGCGCGGCGACGGCGGCGTGCCGGCGGGTCTGCTCGATGACGCCGTTGCGGGCGTCGACGAGGACGACGGCGAGGTCGGCGGTGGAGGCGCCGGTGACCATGTTGCGGGTGTACTGCACGTGGCCCGGGGTGTCCGCGAGGATGAAGCGGCGGCGGGCCGTGGCGAAGTAACGGTAGGCGACGTCGATCGTGATGCCCTGCTCGCGCTCGGCGCGCAGGCCGTCGGTGAGCAGGGCGAGGTCGGGGGTGTCCTGGCCGCGGCTCGCGGAGACCCGCTCGACGGCTTCGAGCTGGTCGGTGAGGACCGACTTGGAGTCGTGCAGCAGGCGCCCGACCAGGGTGGACTTGCCGTCGTCGACGGAACCGGCGGTGGCGAAGCGCAGCAGGGTCGTCGCCGACAACTGCTCGACCGACAGCGGCTGGGCGGGCTCGGTGGTGCTGGACATCTCTAGAAGTACCCCTCGCGCTTGCGGTCTTCCATGGCGGCCTCGGACATCTTGTCGTCGGCTCGGGTGGCGCCGCGTTCGGTGAGCCGGGAGGCGGCGATCTCGGCGATGACGGCGTCCAGGTCGGTGGCGTCGGAGTCGACGGCACCGGTGCAGGACATGTCGCCGACGGTGCGGTAGCGCACGAGGCGCTTCTCGACCGTCTCGCCTTCCTTGGGCCCGCCCCACTCGCCGGGGGTCAGCCACATGCCGGCCCGCTGGAACACCTCGCGCTCGTGGGCGAAGTAGATGCCGGGCAGTTCGATGCCCTCGCGGGCGATGTACTGCCAGACGTCGAGCTCGGTCCAGTTGCTGAGGGGGAAGACGCGGACGTGCTCGCCGGGCGCGTGGCGGCCGTTGTAGAGCTGCCACAGTTCGGGGCGCTGGCGCCTCGGGTCCCACTGGGAGAACTCGTCGCGCAGGGAGAAGACGCGCTCCTTGGCGCGGGCCTTCTCCTCGTCGCGGCGTCCGCCGCCGAAGACGGCGTCGAAGCGCTCGGCCTGGATCTTCTCGGTGAGCGGGACGGTCTGCAGCGGGTTGCGGGTGCCGTCGGGCCGCTCACGGAGCTTGCCCGCGTCGATGTAGTCCTGCACGGAGGCGACGTGCAGGCGCAGGCCGTGGCGGGCCACGGTGCGGTCGCGGTAGTCCAGCACCTCGGGGAAGTTGTGGCCGGTGTCCACGTGCAGGAGGGAGAACGGCACGGGCGCGGGGGCGAAGGCCTTCAGGGCCAGGTGCAGCATGACGATGGAGTCCTTGCCGCCGGAGAAGAGGATCACCGGCCGCTCGAACTCACCCGCCACCTCGCGGAAGATGTGGACGGCCTCGGACTCCAGCGCGTCCAGGTGCGACAGCGCGTACGGGCTGTCCGTCTCCTCGGAGACAGTGGCTGCGGTCGTCATGCGAGACCCCTTTCGGTGAGCAGCGAGTACAGCGCCGCCGCGGACTCCTGCACGGTCTGGGTGTGGGACTCGATGCGCAGGTCGGGCGAGGCGGGCTCCTCGTAGGGGTCGTCGACCCCGGTGAGCCCGGATATCTCGCCCGCCGCCTGCTTGGCGTACAGCCCCTTCACGTCGCGTACGGAGCACACCTCGACCGGGGTCGCCACGTGCACCTCCAGGTACGGGGCGCCGCTCGCCCGGTGGCGCTCGCGGACCGCCTCGCGGCTGTCGGCGAACGGCGCGATCACCGGCACCAGCGCCTTGACGCCGTTGCGGGCGAGCAGGTCGGCCAGGAAGCCGATGCGCCGCACGTTCGTGTCGCGGTCCTCGCGCGAGAAGCCGAGGCCCGACGAGAGGAACTCGCGGATCTCGTCGCCGTCGAGGACCTCGACGCGGTGTCCCTCCGTGCGAAGACGCACGGCCAGCTCGTTCGCGATGGTGGTCTTGCCGGCACTCGGCAGACCCGTGAGCCAGACGGTGGCTCCGGTCGTCACTTGCTTCTCCTGCGTTTCCCGGGAGTCGGGCGTGGTCGTGGTCATCCGTGCAGCCCGCACTCGGTCTTGTTGCGGCCCGCCCAGCGGCCGGCGCGCGCGTCCTCGCCCTCCAGCACCCGGCGGGTGCAGGGCGCGCAGCCCACGGACGGGTAGCCGTCCGTCAGCAGGGGGTTGGTGAGGACTCCGTGCTCGGCGACGTAGGCGTCCACGTCGTCCTGTGTCCAGCGGGCGATCGGCGAGACCTTGACCTTGCGGCGCTTCTCGTCCCAGCCGACGACCGGGGTGTCCGCGCGGGTCGGGGACTCGTCGCGGCGCAGTCCGGTCGCCCACGCGTCGTACGCCGCCAGGCCCTGCTCAAGCGGCTGCACCTTGCGCAGCTTGCAGCACAGGTCCGGGTCGCGGTCGTGCAGCTTCGGGCCGTACTCGGCGTCCTGTTCGGCGACCGTCTGCCGCGGGGTGAGCGTGATGACGTTGACGTCCATCACGGCCTCGACCGCGTCCCGGGTGCCGATGGTCTCGGGGAAGTGGTAGCCGGTGTCGAGGAACACGACGTCGACCCCGGGGCGGGCGCGGGAGGCGAGGTGCGCTACCACGGCGTCCTCCATGGAGGAGGTCACGCAGAACTTCGTGCCGAAGGTGTCCGCGGCCCACCGGAGGATGTCCAGCGCGGACGCGTCCTCCAGGTCGCGTCCCGCCCGCTCGGCGAGGCTCTTGAGGTCCTCGGCCGTGCGATCGTCCTGAAGCGTCGTCATATCCCGTCCCCTCCAACGTCGTTGTGCTGGAAGCCCCGGGACAGCAGCCCGAGGAACTTCAGCTGGAAGGCTCGATTGCAGGCCCCGCATTCCCACGCCCCGTGGCCTTGCTCGCCGGGCCGCAGGTCCTCGTCACCGCAGTAGGGGCAGTAGAAGGGCGCCG
The DNA here is from genome assembly GCF_042872045.1 of Streptomyces sp. NPDC005496. Taxonomy (NCBI): domain Bacteria; kingdom Bacillati; phylum Actinomycetota; class Actinomycetes; order Kitasatosporales; family Streptomycetaceae; genus Streptomyces; species Streptomyces sp. NPDC005496. The sequence continues at coordinate 673,750 of NZ_JBIAJQ010000001.1, read as the reverse complement.
CACGCTCGCTCATGCGCCGTCCTTCCGGTGGTCTCCGGTCCGGTTCACGACAGGGCCTCCTCGGAGGCGCGGGCCGCCCAGGTGGCGAACCGCTCGCCGTCCTCGCGCTCCGCCTGGAAGCGCTTGAGGACCCGCTCGACGTAGTCGGGCAGTTCGTCCGAGGTGACCTTCAGGCCGCGGACCTTGCGGCCGAAGCCGGCCTCCAGTCCGAGCGCGCCGCCGAGGTGCACCTGGTAGCCCTCGACCTGCTCGCCGTGCTCGTCGAGGACCAGCTGGCCCTTGAGGCCGATGTCGGCGACCTGGATGCGGGCGCAGGCGTTCGGGCAGCCGTTGAGGTTGATGGTGATCGGCTCGTCGAACTCGGGGATGCGGCGCTCCAGTTCGTCGATCAGGGCGGCGCCGCGTGCCTTGGTCTCGACGATGGCGAGCTTGCAGTACTCGATGCCGGTGCAGGCCATCGTGCCGCGCCGGAAGGCGGAGGGCCGGACGGTGAGGTCGAGGGCCTCGAGGCCCGCCGTGAGCGAGTCGAGCTGGTCCTGCTCGACGTCGAGCACGATCATCTTCTGCTCGACGGTGGTGCGCAGGCGGCCCGAGCCGTGGGCCTCGGCCAGTTCGGCGATCTTCGTGAGGGTGGCGCCGTCCACGCGGCCGACCCTCGGCGCGAAGCCGACGTAGTGGCGGCCGTCCCGCTGCCGGTGCACGCCGATGTGGTCGCGCCAGCGGGCGACCGGCTCGGCGGGCGCCGGGCCGTCGACGAGCTTGCGCTTCAGGTACTCGTCCTCAAGGACCTGGCGGAACTTCTCGACGCCCCAGTCGGCGAGCAGGAACTTCAGCCGGGCGCGGTTGCGCAGCCGCCGGTAGCCGTAGTCGCGGAAGATCGAGATGACGCCCTCCCAGGCGTCCGCGACCTCGTCCAGCGGGACCCAGGCGCCGAGGCGCTGGCCGATCTTCGGGTTGGTGGAGAGGCCGCCGCCGACCCAGAGGTCGAAGCCGGGTCCGTGCTCGGGGTGTTCCACCCCGACGAAGGCGACGTCGTTGATCTCGTGGGCCACGTCCAGCAGCGGCGAGCCGGAGATCGCGGTCTTGAACTTGCGCGGCAGGTTGGAGAACGCCTTGTCGCCGATGAAGCGGCGGTGGATCTCCTCGACGGCCGGGGTGCCGTCGATGATCTCGTCCTCCGCGATGCCGGCGACCGGCGAGCCGAGGATCGTGCGGGGCGTGTCACCGCAGGCCTCGGTGGTCGACAGGCCGACGGCCTCCAGGCGGTTCCAGATCTCGGGCACGTCCTCGATGCGGACCCAGTGGAGCTGGATGTTCTGCCGGTCGGTGATGTCGGCGGTGCCGCGCGCGAACTCCTGCGAGATCTCGCCGATCACGCGGAGCTGAGCGGTGGTCAGCCGGCCGCCGTCGATGCGCACGCGCAGCATGAAGTACTTGTCGTCCAGCTCCTCGGGCTCCAGGATCGCGGTCTTGCCGCCGTCGATCCCGGGCTTGCGCTGGGTGTAGAGCCCCCACCAGCGCATGCGCCCGCGCAGGTCGTTGGGGTCGATCGAGTCGAAGCCGCGCTTGGAGTAGATCGTCTCAATGCGTGTCCGCACATTGAGACCGTCGTCGTCCTTCTTGAACTGTTCGTTGCCGTTGAGCGGGGTGAAGTGACCCACGGCCCACTGACCCTCGCCGCGGTGACGGCTCACCTTGCGGCGGGGCGCGGCGGGATTCTGCGGGGTGGCGGCCATGGCTGATACGTCCTTCGGGACTACGGGACAGGCAGGAGAGCGGCTCTGACCTGCACATATGGGCACATACCGAAGTATGGGCGCGTCATTGCGCAAAGGTCACACAAGGGGAGATCTCGGCAGCGCTGGACTGATCAGCTCGCCGGACAGATGGCGCTGGACATGCGGCAGAGATCGACGTGTCGCCGACTCACCAAGGCAATCCCAGTTCCAGACATGACGGAAGCGTGTCACGGGGGTCTCGGGGGAGTCCACCATCGTCCGTCATGTGGACACCCTTGTCCCGAATCGCGAGACAAGGGTGTCGTCGATCACATCCGGGGCCTCCGCGCCCCCGCGACGGGAGGCCGTGGCCCCGGGTTCCGGCAGGTCACTCCACCCGCGCCCCGGGCCAGGGTCCGGGCGCGGGCACCTCCGGCTCCTCCTCCACCTTGGTGTCGAAGAGCGTGAAGCCGCGCTTCAGATAGTTGTCCATGGCGTGCTCGCCGTCCTTGCTGCAGGTGTGCAGCCAGACCCGCTTGGTCTCGGCGCGCCCCGGCCAGCGCCGCGCCAGGTCCCAGGCACGGGCGGTCCCGTACGAGAGCAGGTGGCCGCCGATCCGGCGGCCCCGGAAGGCGGGGATCAGCCCGAAGTAGGCGATCTCCACGACCCCGTCGTCCTGCGGGTCCAGCTCCACGTATCCGGCGGGCGTCCCGCGGTCGTAGGCGACCCAGGTCTCCACGCCCGGCCGGTCCAGGAACTCCCGCCACCGCGCGTACGTCCAGCCGAGCCGGTCGGTCCAGCGGATGTCCCCGCCGACGGAGGCGTACAGGAAGCGGCTGAACTCGGGTGAGGGCACCTCGGAGCGGACGATGCTCACGTCGGCGCCGGGCGCGGCCGCGGGCAGCAGGTCGGCGGGGGCCGTCTGCTCCAGGGACCAGGTGGTCACGGTGACGTTGCTCATGCCGGCCAGGGAACCATGGAGCGCCCCCCGCCTCCAAAAGCCGGCACGGGACCCCGGACGGCACCCGCCACCCGGTACGAGGCCCGCCGTCCCCCGGTCGAGAGAGCCGCTCACCGGCGAGCCCGGCCGCTGGTCCAGGGAGCCGTTCAGCGACGACGGACGACCCCGTCCGCTAGTCCAGGGAGCCGTTCACCGACGACAGGGGGACGGCGTACAGCACGCGTTCCGGGATGGCGGTCGGCTCCCAGGCGTTGTCCTTGTTCGCCGCCCACTCGGTGAGCGTCCACAGCTCACCGGTCTCCGTCCAGTAGGACAGCGACTCCGTGTGCTGGCCCCAGCAGGCGTGCGACTGGTCGGCGGTGCAGCGGGCCGCGGCGGCCCCGCTCGTGTTCTGCCGCCACAGGGTGCCGTGGGTACCGCGGCTGCCCGGCGCCTGACCCAGGTACCAGTCCGGTGTGCTCGCGCCGTCCGCCCGGTGGGAGAGCGCGCCCTGCACCCCGACCGCCTTGGTCTCGTAGGCCTCGTCGGCGTCCACCAGGCCGCCCGCGCCGGTGCCCAGCAGGCCGGTGCGGTCGCTCGCGGTGCTGTAGTGGTAGCGCCACAGGCGGGCCGGCTGGGTGCCGCCGGAGCTGAACCACTCGTTGGCGACCAGGCTGTCCGGGGTGGAGGTGCGGTCCAGCGAGACGGAGGCGAGACAGGGGACCGCGTCGTTGTGGCTCGCGGTGCAGGCGCCGCCCGTCAGGTTGTACGAGCCGATGGCCGGCAGCACGTACTGGTAGCCCTTGGCCGAGTAGCCGCCGCTCACCTTGCCGATCGCGCTGCTGTCGACGCTCGCCCGGAGGATGCGGCGCATGTCGAAGACGAACAGGGCGTTGTCGTGCTCGGCGCCGTTCTTCGCGGTGACGATCAGCTTGTCCTGGTACCAGACCATGCCGCCGAGGTGGGAGCGGACGGCTCCGAAGTCCGCGCCGCCGCTCAGCGGAGCGACCAGCAGCACCCAGCGGTACTTGAGGTCGTCCGGGTCGTTCGCGTCGATGAAGGCGATCCGGGCCAGCCCGGTGTCCTCGGGCAGCTCGCCCGCCTTGTGGTCGTTGTGCGTCCAGCCGGCCAGAATGACGCGGTCCTCGCCCCACCTGCCGTCGTCGTCCGCGTCACCGGAGGTGGTCACCGACTGCGGCAGCCACTTCTGGGTCGTGGCGTCCCCGCTGTCCCAGCAGTACGCGCGGGAGGCCTCGGGCTCCACGGGCAGGGCGCCGGTCTCGGTGCCGGCGCACTGATCCCTGTCGCGCATCGGGTGGTTGGCGCTCTGCAGCACGCCGTGGACGCCGACGTTGCCGCCCATGTTCGCGGTGAGGGTGTCCAGAGTCTTCTCGGAGACCAGGTTCTCGTGCAGCTGGAGCTTGCCTATCTCGGCGGACGAGGTGAGCGGGGTGAGCGCGCCCGGATCGTCGCCGCCGGTGGCCTGCGAGGTGCTGATCAGTGTGGCCGCGGCGGTCAGGGCGAGCGCGGTCCCGGCCAGGGTGGCGCGCAGCGCCTGGCCCCTTCTCTTTCGACGGTGCCTGCCGCGCTGCTTCATGCATCCTCCCGGGAAGGCCAACTGCCCCTCATGGTCCAGACATTGAGCGAGGGGCGTGCGGGGTGGCCCGTGAGAGGGATGCTACGGCAGAGAGCACCGAGCCTGGTCAAAGACGGGGGAATACGAGAAGATCCGCAGCGCGACGCCACCCCCCGCACCCACTCCTGACCCGGAGGATGTGCATGAATCGCCGGCTCTCCCGCCGCACACCCCGCGGCCTGCTCGCCGCCACCACGGCCGCGCTGGCCCTCACCAGCGTCACGGCCCTCGCCTCGGCCCCGGCCTCGGCGTCGGCCGATCCCGAGGCCCGTGTCTTCATGGTCAACCCGGTCCAGTCGTCCGGTGACCAGACGCTCGCCGACGCCAAGGACTCGGCGTCCGCGGTGCCATCCTCCGCGTACGCCCGGGCCGCGCTGCGCAACCTCGACGCGTCCGGCGGCCTGTCCGGCCGGTGGGCCTACGTCCGCTCGGACACCGGCACTTCGGCGAGGATCGCCGACGTCGGCTCGTACACCCGCAAGGACGACCAGTTCGAACAGGTGATGGCGTACTTCTGGGTCAACGAGGCCCAGGAGTACCTGCAGAGCCTCGGCTTCGGCAGCGAGTTCCCCGGAGCCAACGACCGCGCCCAGCCGGTCCGCATCAACCAATGGGGCGCCGACAACTCCTTCTTCACCGACAAGAAGGCCGAGATCCGCTTCGGCAAGGGCGGCGTCGACGACGCGGAGGACGGCGAGGTGATCGTGCACGAGTACGGTCACGCCGTGCACAACGCCCAGGTCCCCGGCTTCGGCGCGTCGGAGGAGGCCGGCTCCATCGGCGAGGCCTTCGGCGACTACCTCGCGGTGGCCGTCGGCGAGCACGCGGACGCCCGGTACGGCTGGCCCCGCCGGGCCGGCCTCGCCTGCGTCGCCGACTGGGACTCGGTCTCGTACACCTCCGCGGCGCCGCACTGCCTGCGCCGGATCGACGGCGACAAGGTGTACGGCGACAAGGTGGGCGAGGTCCACGCGGACGGGGAGATCTGGTCCCGGGCCCTCCTCGACATCCGCAAGGCCCTCGGCGCCCGGACGGCCGACCGGATCATCGTGAACGCGCAGTTCGGGTTCGCCCCGGACACCAGCTTCCACGACGCGGCGCTGACCACGGTCGCCACGGCGCGGAAGATGTACGGCAGCTCGGCCGCGGCCGCGGTGCGGGCCGCCTTCCAGGCCCGGGAGATCCCGGGGGTCTGAGCGCGAAGGCACGGCGGCCGCGCGTCCTGCGGCCGCCGTACCCGCCCGGACTCTCAGCGCTGCCGGGCCGTACGCGCCTCGACGATCGCCGGAGCGGTCGAGTGGGGCAGCAGGTCGAGCGGGTCCTCCGGGAGGAGGAGTTCGACCCCGGCGACGTCGCAAAAACGATACGGCTGGTGTTCCAGGAACGCCCCGAGATACCTCCTGACGCGGGACATCTCGGCACGTACCGTCACCGTGCGGGCCGGGTCGCCGAACATGTCGTCGGCCAGCCCGGCGGCGCTGCTGCCGGCCGGGTGCAGCGCCAGGAGGTACAGCAGCTCCGCGTGACGAGGGCTCAGCTCGTGCGTCCAGGAGCCCGCGTCACCCGACACCGTCACCCTCCGGCGGCGCGGGTGCGCGAGGTCGAGCACGATCCGGGTGGCCTCGCGCGGCACCGGCTCGTCCTCGACCCGGATCAGCCAGCCGCCCGGCAGGGACTCCATCGCGCACAGGCCGAGCGCCGGCAGCCGGCGGGGGCCGTCCCCGCCGAGCGAGGCGGGCAGCGCCACCCGGCTCGTGTACGGCATCCCGGTCACCGCCGCCGTCCAGCCGTCCCGGTCCACCACCACGGCACGTCCGTCGAGCCGCGCCAGCATCGGCGCCGCCACCGCGCGCAGCCGCTCCAGCGAGCTCTGGTGCAGCTCCCGCAGCCGCGCCTGGGCCAGCTTGGCCACCGCGTCGACCAGCGCGAGTGTGGCCGGATGCATCGTCTCCAGCGGCCCGCTCACGTCCACCGCGCCGACCAGGCGGCCGTCGCGCGGATCGGTGATCGGGGCGCCGGTGCACGTCCACGAGTGATGGGTACGCACGAAGTGCTCGGCGGAGAACACCTGTACGGGGGCACGGGTGACCAGCGGGGTGCCCACGCCGTTCGTACCGACGACGTCCTCGCGCCAGTCGGCGCCCACCTCGAAGCCGTGCCCGTCGGCCTTGCGCAGCACCGACGGACTGCCCTCCCGCCACAGCACCCGGCCCTCCGCGTCCGCGACGACCATGATGTGGTGCGCCGTGTCCGCGACCGAGAGCAGACCCTCGCGCAGGACCGGCAGCACGTGCCGCAGCGGCGAGTTCTGCCGCCGGTGCTCGATCTCCTCCCTGCTGAGCAGCCCGGCCCGGAAGTCGTGGTCGGGATCGACGCCGCTGCGCAGCATCCGCTCCCAGGACTCCTCGATGACCCGTCGGGGCGCCACCCGCGCGCGTTGCCCCGACAGAGCGGCACTGTGCACCTCGCTGAGTACACGTGCCGCCCGCGCTGCGTCCCGGGCGGCGAGCCGTGTCATGTCCATCGTCGAGTGCGCCACCGGATCCTCCTGCATGAGCCTTGCGGCAGCCGGCTTCCGAACCCCTTTTCGACCAGGGGCGGAGCCGCGCCGGCTGCCGCTCTCATAGTGCAGCCCAGCCGCCCCGGAGGGACACGATCCGCCCACAAGCAACCCCCGGTTGCAACCCCCTGCAACTCTGGCGAACCGTCGTACCGTGTCCGAAACTTGAGCGGCGCCGCCCGTGCGGCGCCGTGCTCCTCCAACGGGGCCCGCGGAGCGGGGGTGGTGCCGTGTCGGCGCAGCACCACCCCCGCCCCTCGTACCGCACCCCGGGGGAGCCGCCCCCGGCGTACGGACGGGCGGTCAGCTCACCGGCCGCGCCCGCTCCACCACCGAGGCCAGGTCCAGGCTGTGCGGCAGCGTGCCGAACGCCGAACCCCAGTCGCCGCCCAGCCGCGAGGCGCAGAACGCGTCGGCGACCTCCGGCGGCGCGTACCTGACCAGCAGCGATCCCTGGAGCACCAGGGCGATGCGCTCCACGACCCGGCGGGCGCGGGCCTCGACCCCCTCCAGATCGGCGAGCTCCGTCAGCAGGTTCTTGATCGCGCCGTCCAGCCGGTGGTCGGCGCCTCGGGCCTGCCCCACCTCGCGCAGGAAGGCGTCCAGCGCGCCGGGCTCCCGCTGGAGGGCGCGCAGCACGTCCAGCGCCTGCACGTTGCCCGCGCCCTCCCAGATCGAGTTCAGCGGCGACTCGCGCAGCAGCCGGGGCATCCCGGACTCCTCGACGTAGCCGTTCCCGCCCAGGCACTCCAGCGCCTCGACCGCAACCGGCGTACACCGCTTGGTCACCCAGTACTTCGCGGCCGGCACCGCGAGCCGCAGGAACGCCCGCTCCTGGTCCCCGCCGTCGTCGTAGGCCGCGGCCAGCCGCAGCGCCAGCGTGGTCGCCGCCTCGGACTCCAGTGCCAGGTCCGCCAGGACGTTGCGCATCAGCGGCTTGTCGATCAGGGCGCCGCCGAACGCCTCGCGGTGGGCCGAGTGGTGCACGGCCTGCGCCACGGCCTGCCGCATCAGCGACGCCGAGCCCAGCACGCAGTCCAGCCGGGTGGCGGCGACCATCTCGATGATCGTGCGCACCCCGCGGCCCTCGTCCCCGACCCGGCGCGCCCAGGTCCCGTCGAACTCGACCTCGCTCGACGCGTTCGACCGGTTGCCCAGCTTGTCCTTGAGCCGCTGGATGCGGAACACGTTGCGCGTGCCGTCCTGGAGCACGCGCGGGACGAGGAAGCAGGTCAGACCGCCGGGGGCCTGGGCCAGCACCAGGAAGCCGTCGGACATCGGCGCCGAGCAGAACCACTTGTGGCCGGTCAGCTCGTACGTCCCGTCCTCGGCGAGCGGCCGGGCGGCCGTCGTGTTGGCGCGGACGTCGCTGCCGCCCTGCTTCTCCGTCATCCCCATCCCGAAGAGGACGCCGGCCTTCTGGTCGGCGGGGCGCAGCCCCTGGTCGTAGACGGTGGACGTCAGCCGCGGCTCCCATTCGGCGGCGAGCGCCGGGTCCGTGCGCAGCGCGGGCACCGCGGCGTGGGTCATCGACAGCGGGCAGCCGTTGCCCGCCTCGACCTGCGTCCAGATCATGAACCCGGCCGCGCGCCGGACGTGCCCGCCGGGACGGGACCAGGCCGCGGTCAGACCGGCCGACACGCCCTTGCCGAGGAGCCGGTGCCAGGACGGATGGAACTCGACCTCGTCGACGCGGTTGCCGTAGCGGTCGTGGGTGCGCAGCTTGGGCGGATGCTCGTTGGCCAGCGCACCCCACTCCAGTACCTGCGCGGAACCGGACGAGCGCCCGAGGCCCGAGAGCTCCTCCCGCGCCTCGTCGAGGAGGCTCGGATCGAGGTGCCGTTCGACCCCCTCCACGAGGGCCCGGTCGGCGGCAAAGACGTCATATCCGACCAGGGGCGGAGCCTGGTTGGTCACGGTGTGGGTGGTGGCTGCCATACGGATACGGTAAGGACGTGCACCAGGCAAAAGAAACACCTGAACGGCCACCCTCCGGCCGTCTTCACCGCGCCAAGGCGCTGTACCGGAACGTGTCGAAGCGCAGGACCGCCTGGCTGCTGCTCAAGGACACCGTCAACTCGTGCATGGAGTACCGGATCCTGGGACTGGCGGCGGAGGCGGCGTTCTTCACGCTGCTGTCCGTGCCGCCGCTGCTGCTGAGCATGATCGGACTGCTCGGCTACGTGGACGACTGGACCGGCGCCGACAGCATCGCCGGCCTGGAGAACAACCTGTTGGAGGCGTCCCGCACAGTCCTCTCCGACAAGGGTGTCACCCAGATCGCCCAGCCGATCCTCGACGACGTGATGAAGGGCGGCCGGCCCGACGTCATCTCCCTCGGCTTCCTGTTCGCCCTGTGGTCGGGCTCCCGCGCGGTGAACGTCTTCATCGACACCATCACCGTCATGTACGGCCTCGACGGCACCCGCGGCATCGTGGCAACCCGCGTGATGTCGTTCCTGCTGTTCATCGTGGCGCTGCTGATCGGCTCGATCGCGCTGCCGCTGATGGTCGCGGGCCCCGATGCCGTGGTGCAGATCGTGCCCTGGTCGACGACCGTCGTGCAGATCCTGTACTGGCCCGTCGTCATCGTGCTGTCCATCGTCTTCCTGACGACGCTCTACCACGTGTCCGTGCCGGTCCGCTCGCCCTGGATCGAGGACGTGCCGGGCGCCCTGGTGGCCCTCGCCATGTGGGTGCTGGGCAGTTTCCTGCTCCGCATCTATCTGACGAACACGGTCGAGGGCCCCACGATCTACGGTTCGCTCGCCGCGCCCGTCGCCGTTCTGCTGTGGATCGGCGTGTCCGCCTTCGCGGTGCTCGTGGGCGCCGCCGTCAACGCCGCCATCGACCGGGTCTGGCCCGCAGCAGCCACGGCCGCCGCCCGCGCCGCCAACGAGCGCCTGCGCGAGGCCCAGGCCGCGGAGTACGTCGCCCGCGCGTCCGCGGCCCGCCACGGCGACGCCGACCCGGACCCGGACGACCCGGACATGCCCTCCGAGTTCCCCGAGCGCTGGTCCCGCTTCCTGCCCCCGGAGGACGTGACCTCGCGGCTGCGGGCGCACGTCAGGAACACGCACCACCACCCGCACAAGCACGAGGACGAGACACCCCCCGAGGAGTGAGCCCCCGGCGGGAGGTGCGGAGCCGCGCCGCCGCCGGAGGCGAGCGCGCCCGCCGCGGTCAGGTCTTCCAGACGCCCGCCGCCGCGGCCTCCCGCGCGAAGTCCGCGAAGTCCCGCGGCTCGCGGCCCAGCACCTCCCGGACCCCGTCCGACAGCTGGGCGTTGCGGCCGTCCAGCAGACTCCCGAACAGCTCGACGAGGAACTCGGCCTCCTCCGGCGGCACCCCGAACCCCGCGAGCCGCTCACCGTAGGCGCGCGCCGTGACCGGCGTGTACGTCAGCTCGCCGCCCGTCGACGCCGCGATCTCCGCCACCGCCTCGCCGAAGCCCAGCAGCCGCGGCCCCGAAACGGCGATCTCCCGGCCCGCGTACCGCTCGCCCGCCGTCAGCGCGGTCACCACCACCTCCGCGATGTCCCGCACGTCCACGAACGGCTCCCGCACCTCGCCCGCCGGGAACACCAGCCCGCCGTGCCGCAGCTCCTCCACGAGCGGCCCCTCGCTGAAGTTCTGCGCGAACCACGCCGCCCGGACGATCGTCCACGCGGCGCCCGACTCCCTCACCGCCTCCTCGGTCGGCAGCGCCCGCTCCTCGCCCCGTGAGGACAGCAGCACCAGCCGCCGTACCCCGAGCCCGACCGCCTCCCGGGCGAACGCGCCGATCGTCTCCGCCGCCGACGGGGCGCCCACGTCCGAGGGGTGGACGAGATAGGCCGCGTCCGCGCCCCGTAGCGCCCCGGCCCACGTCGACCGGTCGTCCCAGTCGAAGCCGTGCGCCCGCGACGCCTCCCGCACCCCGAGGCCCGCGGCCCGCGCCGCCTCCGCGACCCGGCGGCCGGTACGCCCCGAGGCCCCGGTGACCAGCACCGTCATGTCCTTCGCCCGTGCCCTGTTCTCCGTCATGCCGTCAGTCAACCGCCGGACCGGGAAGGGGACCATGGCCGAGCGGCTCGTCCCCATAAGCGGACGTCCACGGCGGCTTCCGCGCCCTCTACGCTGACGCCATGGACGCTCTCGCAGGCCTGCTCGACGGTCCACGCGCGCGTGGCGCCTTCATGATCCGGGCGAGCTTCGACCCGCCCTGGTGCGTGCGCGTCGAGGACGGCGCCCCGCTCACGGTCGTGCTCGTGGTCCGCGGCGAGGCCAGGGTCGTGCCGGACGGGGGAGAAGGGGTGGTGCTGCGGGCCGGCGACCTCGCCATCGCGCGCGGACCCGACCCGTACGTCTGCGCCGACGACCCGGACACCCCGCCGCAGGCCGTGATCCTGCCGGGCGGCGTCTGCACCTACCCCGACGGGCGCTCCCTGCGCGGGCAATGGGATCTCGGGGTGCGCAGCTGGGGAGACCGGGCGGACGGCTCGACCGTGCTGCTGATCGGCACCTACATGATGCGGGGCGAGATCAGCGGACGGCTGCTGGACGCCCTGCCGCCGCTGCTGTCGCTCACCTCCGACGTCTGGGAGTGCCCCCTGACCCCGATCCTCGCCGCGGAGATCGTGCGCGACGGACCCGGCCAGGAGGTCGTCCTCGACCGGCTCCTCGACCTGCTCGTCATCGCCGCCCTGCGCGCCTGGTTCTCCCGCCCGGACGCCGGGACACCCGCCTGGTACCGGGCGCTCGCCGACCCGGTCGTGGGCCGGGTGCTGCGGCTGGTCCAGGACGACCCGGCCCACCCCTGGACGGTGGCCTCGCTCGCCGCCGAGGCCGGGGTGTCGCGCGCCGCGCTGGCCCGGCGCTTCAGCGACCTCGTCGGCGAGCCCCCGATGACGTACCTGACCGGCTGGCGTCTCGCCCTCGCCGCCGACCTGCTGCGCGACGGCGGGGAGACGATCGGCGCTATCGCCCGCCAGGTCGGGTACGGCAGCGCGTTCGCCCTGTCCAGCGCCTTCAAGCGGGTCTACGGCGTCAGTCCCCAGGAGCACCGGACCGGGGCGGCGTAGCCTGGCCGGGTGTACGAGGAGCGGGCGTCCCGGCTGGCGGGCGCCGTCGTCTGGTCGCACGGCGGGACCGGCGACGCGGCGCGGCCCGTGCTGCCCGACGGCTGCATGGACCTGCTGTGGAACGGGGGGCGGCTGCTGGTCGCCGGACCCGACACCCGCGCGTACGTCCCCGAGGGCGCGGCGGGCCGCTGGGCGGGCGTGCGGTTCTTCCCCGGTACGGCGCCCGCCTACCTGGGCGTCCCCGCGCACGAACTCAGGGACCGGCGGGTGGAGTTGGCCGACCTGTGGCCCGCCGTCGAGGTGCGGCGCCTCACCGGCCGGATCGACGCCGCCGCCGACCCGGTGACCGCGCTGGAAGAGGTCGCCCTGGAGCGGGCGGCCGGAGCCGGGCCGCCCGACCCGCGCGTCCGGGAGGTCGTGGCGGCCCTGCGGGCGGGGCGCTCGGTCGCCGCGGCGGCGGACGGACTCGGTCTCGGCGCCCGCCAGTTGCACCGCCGTTCGCTGGCCGCCTTCGGGTACGGGCCCAAGACGCTGGCCCGGGTGCTGCGGCTTCAGCGGGCGCTCGCGCTCGCCCGCGACGGCGTGCCGTTCGCGGAGACGGCGGCCCGGTCCGGTTTCGCCGACCAGGCCCATCTGGCTCGGGACGTACGCGAGTTGGCGGGCATGCCGCTGAGCGAGCTGCTGGCCGGCGCCCCTTAGCTCCCGTACGGCCTTGTGCGTCGTCGCCCCGCGGGGGTCTCGCGGGCTCACTCCGTGGCGGGGAGGTGGGCGAAGAGGTCCACCCCGTTGCCGTCGGGGTCGTGGACGACGGCGTAGCGCATGCCCCAGAAGGCGTCCCAAGGCTTCAGTTCGCCGTGGTGGCCCGCGTCGACCAGCTCCTGGTAGAGGGAGTCGACCTCCGCCGGGCTGTCGCACAGGAAGGCGAGGGAGACCCGGCCGCCGCCCCCGGCGGGCGGCCGCCATCCGGCGTGGAAGGAGCGGATGGTCTCCTCGGTGTCGAGCGCCAGCCGCAGGCCGCCGGGGAGTTCGGCCTCGGTGTGCGGCAGGCTCTCGGAGCCGTCGGGGAAGACGAGCCCGAGCCGGCGGTAGAAGGCGAGTGCGGCCGCCATGTCGGAGACGGCGACGCCGATCACATCGAAACGTGGAGTCATGCGATCACCGTAGGCGGACGGGCGGCGGCCGGTCTTGAAGGAATCGGACGCCTCCGTGACCTGCCCCGCGGGGGAACACCTGTGCGGCAGGATGGGCGCATGACCCGAACCGCGCGCCTGCTGCTGCCCGCGCTGCCGCTGCTGCCCGCCCTGCTCGCCGGCTGCGGCACCGAGAAGGCGGGACCCGGCACGCGGCCCTCGACGTCCGCCGCCTACGACCGGGCCGAACTGGACGCCCGGGTACGGTCGACGGGCAGCGCACCCGAACTCGTCCGGGTCACCGAGGTCCCCGGCTTCACGCTCGCCCGGCAGTCGGTCGGTGTGTACGGCGACGACGGGTTCTCCGCCGTCTACTGGTCCGAGAAGACCGGGGCGCAGATCCGCCTGTCCGTCGACCGGGGCACCGTGACCGCCGCCGACTGCGCGCGGCAGCCGGTCGGCGACGTCGCGGACGAGCCGGTCACCTGCGCGCGCGACGGAGCCGCCTGGTACCGCAAGGGGCCCGCGCAGCACGAGTACGCACTGGCCGGCAAGGGGATCGTGGTGAAGGTGACCGCGGACGTCGCCGCCGTGGACCGCCGGGTCCTGCGGGCCGCCGCGAAGGCCGTGCACCGCCCCGACGACGCCGAGCTGGCTGCCGCGCTGCCGCCCGAACGGTCCGGCGCGGCCACGGAACCCGTCGAGCGGGGCGACCTGCCCTCCGAGGGCGACGGGGCCCCGAACAACGAGGTGGGGACCTCGGGCTGAGAGGCCCCGACCTGGTACGCCGTCGGGCGAGGAACGCGCGGCCGGGCCCAGGGGGTTCGGCGGGTACGCCGTCGGGCGAGGGTACGGGCGGGCGACCCGGTCGCACGACGACGCGGCCGTACGGGGACGCGCGCCCGGTGCCTGCCGCACGACGACGCTCCCGGCACCGGGCCGAGTGCCGGAGCGCGCGTACGCCACCGCCGGCGTTCGATCGCTACCTGGCCCCCGGAGTGGTCGGGGGAGCGGATCCGGGCCGGCGCCGGCCCGGTCGCTGTCCGTCAGGCGGGGGTCGGGCGCAGGACCAGGCAGACGAAGCCGAAGCTGTCCCGGTAGGACGTCAGCCACTCCGAGCGGCGTACGGCGGACGTCGAGAGCACCTCGGCGCTGTCCGGGTGATCGGGCCGGTCCAGGGCCCACGCGGCCATCGACCCCCAGCACGCCCACTCGTAGGCGTCGAGCTCCCCCCGGGTGCTGATGTGGCCGTGGACGGGCGTCCACCCGTCGGCGGTCACCCGCTCCACGGTGGTGGCCAGGTCGGTCAGCTCGCCGAGCATCTCGACGGCCTCCGGGGAGGGCTCGCTCTCCCAGAACCCGTCACCGACCAGCACGCGTCCGCCGGGCGCCAGGTGGCGGCGCGCCGCCGCGAGCGTGGGCAGCAGGCCTCCGAAGGCGTGCGTCGCCCCGACGCTGAGCACCAGGTCGAAGGGGTGCGGGGAGGTGAAGTCGGCGGCCGACTGGTGATGCAGGGTCAGGCGCGACCCGACGCCGAGACGGTCCGCGGACTCCTCGGCCCGTGCCAGCGCGTCCCGCGAGATGTCGACGCCCTCGGCCCGCAGCAGGGGCCCGGTGCCCAGGGCGCGCAGCAGCCACTCGCCGCCACCGCAGCCGAGGTCGAGCACGCGCGCGTCCGGCCGGGCGATCCCGTGCTCCAGCAGCTCGCGCACCGAGCCGTCGTCCAGGGGTGCCTTGATGGGGTGACCGGCGTGAGCGATCTCGGACAACTGTTCACGGTTCATCGGCGCAGCCTGACAGCGCCGGCCGCCGCACGCACATCATTTCCGGGGCGACCGCTCGCGAGGGCGGGGAAATAGGGTCGGGGCATGGCCTTCCGCGTTCTCGTGTACACCCGCACCACCGACTACCGGCACGACTCCATCCCGGACGCCGTCGCCGCCATGCGCGAACTCGGCCGTGCGCACGGCTTCGGCGTGGACGCGACCGAGGACCCCGCCGACTTCGAGGGGCCGCTGGACGCGTACGCGGCGGTCGTCTTCCTGTCGACGAGCGGGGAGGTGCTGACTCCCCGGGGGCGCGAGGGGCTGCGGACCCACGTCGAGTCGGGCGGCGGGTTCGCGGGCGTGCACGCGGCGGCCTGTACCGAGTACGGCTGGCCCTACTACGGCGAGCTGCTCGGCACGTGGTTCGACCGGCACCCCGCGTACCAGCCGGGCCGGGCCGTGGTGGAGGACCACGGGCATCCGGCGACCGGACACCTGCCGCCCGTCTGGGAGTTCACGGACGAGTGGTACGACTTCCGCGCGAATCCCCGGAGTTCGGCGCGCGTCCTGGTCCGCGCCGACGAGACGTCCTACGAGGGCGGCGGGATGGGGGCGGACCACCCGCTGGCGTGGTGCCGGGAGCAGGGCGCGGGCCGGGTCTTCTACACCGCGCTCGGACACGCCTCGCAGGCCTACGCGGACCCCGCCTTCCGCGCCCATCTGCTCGGCGGCATCGGCTGGGCGGCCGGCGTCTCAGGATGACGGGGTCGAACCGTACGCGGTGAGGAAGCGGTCGCGGAACGAGCTCATCTTCCAGACCGGGGCGTCGTGCGCGGGCCGCAGTCCGTCCGTCCAGCCCCAGTCGGCGATCTTCTTCAGCACCTCGGGGTCGTGGGCGACGATCGTGCACGGCACGTCCCGGCTCGCGTCGGCGCCGCTGACCCGGGCCATGGGCTGGTGGTCGCCCAGGAAGACGAGGACGGTGTCCTTGCCGCCGTACCGGGCCAGGTGGTCGACGAGGCTGTTCACCGAGTACTGGACGGATTTGCCGTACTCGCGCTTCACCTCGGCCGAGTCGTAGAAGACGTCCGCCGGCTTCCTGCCGGCCCGCTGGATGTCCTCGTAGACCGAGCCGTCGCCCACCCGGTCCTGGGGGATCGTCTTCGGGATGGGGGCCCAGGGCTGGTGGCTGGAGGTCAGGATGATCTCCGACATCAGGGGCTTGTCGTGCTTCCGGCCGTGTTCGAGGCGCTCGAAGGCGGTGAGGGTGTACTGGTCCGGCATGGTCGACCAGCTGAACTTCGGGCCCCGGTAGCCGAGGTCCCGTGAGTCGTAGACGTGGTCGAGACCGTAGAACTTCGCCTCCGGCCAGGCCTTCTGCACGCCCGGCATGATCCCGACCGTCCGCCAGGCCCCCGTCTTCCGGAAGGCGCCGGTGAGGGTGAGGTGGTCGCCCGCGGTGACGGTGCGGTAGCGCTGCTGGCTGTCGATCCACAGGCCCGTCAGGAACGTGGAGTGGCCCAGCCAGCTGCTGCCGCCGTACGTCGCCGAGGTGAGCCACCCGCTCTTCGCGGCATACCCGGCCCTGTCCAGCCGCTCGGTCGCGGCGGCGAGCGTCGCGTCCACTCCCGGCGCCGTGGCCGGGTCGTCGATCGCGCTGCGGCCGTAGCTCTCGATGAACGTGATCATCACGTCCTTGCCGCGCAGACCGGTCAGCAGCCGGTCCGGCGGGGTGTCGCCGAAGGCGTCCTGCCGGGCCACCTTCGCGAATGCGGCCTCGTCCCGCAGGGTCGCCCGTACCCGCTGCACCCGGTCCTGGACGCTCGCGGCGGTGTGCTCGGCGGCGACGGGCACGCCCGCGACCTGGACACCGGTCGCGGTGCACAGCACCCAGGCCGTGCCGAGGGCCAGCGTCGAGCGCGTCGTTGCGGAGCCGTGCCGGGCCAGGACCCCGGCGAGCCGCACCACCGCGTGCGCGGTGAGGACCAGCACGGCGAGGACGAGGACCACCGCCGCGACCAGGGCCGCGGTCGCGCCCGTAGGCCCCGCCGAGTCCTTCAGGTACGCGTGGGCGTCGCCGAGGAGCGTCCAGTCGAGGACGAGGTTGAAGCCCCGGCCCAGGAACTCCTCGAAGCCGAGGTCGAGGAGGTTCAGCACGGTGAGCGCGCCGAGGCCCAGCCCCGCCACCGCGGCCACGACGGTCCGCGGCCGGCGCGGCAGGACGATCAGCACGGCGGCACCGAGGATCGCCTCGACGGGAAGGCGCGCGAACCCGGCGGGACGGAGGTCGGCGAGCCTGTTCGGCAGCACGAGCGCAGCGGCGACGAGCAGGAACGCCAGCACGTCGACGGCCCGGCCGACGCCCCGCGCCGCCCGGAGCCGCCGGACGCCCCCGGCGACCCGGCCACTCCGAGGACCGCCGTCCCGCCCGCCCGCGCTCGGCTCCTCGGAGTCACCGGAGTCACCGGAGTCACCGGAGTCACCGGGGTCCCGGTGGTCGGCGCCCGGCGGGGCCGCGGCCGGGTCGGAGGAGGCGGCGTCGGTCTCGGTGGCGGTGTCGTCAGTGAGCGGCTGCTCCCGCCCGGTCGCCCCGTCCGGGTGCGGAGACCGCCGTGAACGCGTGAAACGGGACAACCCGGTGTTCCTTCCGTGCAGAGCCGCTGACGGCACCGCGGACCAGTCGGCGGCCGGGACTCCCGCGCCCGCCGCTACTCCGTACGGCTGTTCGGCGCGTTCCGTTCAATGCCCCGGCGTCCTCCACCGGCCCCGCGACCGGGTGCGCCGGACGGGAACCACACCGGCCGTGCCCGCCGTCCGCCCCGACGAGCGGCGAGGCTTCCTCGCGGCCGCCGCGCTCGCGACCCGGACCCCACCGGCGCGCAACCGGGGAGGGACACGCTGGAGTCCGGTCCCGGCACGTCCGGGCTGCGGGGGCGCCGGGTGATGTGATGCGGTGAAACCGCAGCCCCGCACCACGGTGAGGAGAGGGATGTATGGGACGTACGGCCGGCAAGTCCGAGGACCCGGTGGTCACCACCCCGTACGGAGCCGTGCGCGGCCGGTACGAGAAGGGCGCCGCCGTCTTCCGCGGCATCCCCTTCGCCGCACCCCCGTTCGGCCCGCACCGCTTCCGTCCCCCCGTCCCGCCCGAGCCGTGGGACGGCGTGCGTGACGCGGGCGCGTTCGGGCCGACCCCGCCGAAACCGGCGTACTCCGAGGCGTTCGCCCGGCTGCTGTCCGACCCGGTGATCCCCGGCGACGACTGCCTGAACCTGAACGTGTGGACCCCGGACCCCGACCCGGCGGCCCGGCTCCCGGTCATGGTGTGGATCCACGGCGGCGCCCTCACCCGGGGCTCGTCCGCCGTCCCCGTGTACGACGGCAGCGCCTTCGCCCGCGACGGCGTCGTCTTCGTCTCCCTCAACTACCGCCTGGGAGTGGAGGGTTACGGCCTCTTCCCGGACGCGCCGCCGAACCTGGGGCTGCGGGACCAGCTCGCCGCCTTGGAGTGGGTGCGCGACGCCGTCACCGGCTTCGGCGGCGATCCGGACCGGGTCACGCTGTTCGGCGAGTCCGCGGGCGCCATCAGCATCGGCGCGCTGCTCGCCAGTCCGCGCGCCGCCGGCCTCTTCCGGCGGGCGGTCCTGCAGAGCGGGCCCCCGGAGGCCACGGACCGGGAGAAGGTGCGCCGCCTGGTGCGCCGGATGGCGGCGCGGCTGAAGATCCCGGCGACCGCCACCGCCTTCGCCGCCGTCGACCGGACCCTGCTGGCCGAGGTGCAGGCCGAGGTCGGCCGGCGCGCCAGCCCGGTCCTCGGCGGACCGGCCTTCGGCATCGTCGTCGACGGCGACCTGGTGCCGCGCGACCCACTGGCCGCGCTGCTCGACGGAGCCGCCCCGGACATCGGCCTGCTGCTCGGCTGGACCAGTGAGGAGTACCGGCTGTGGCTCGCGCCCACCGGACTGCTCGAACGCATCGACCGGCTCGGCCCGGTGGCCCTGGCCGGCGCGATGGCCCGCTGCCACTGCGGACCCGAGGTGCCCCGCGGCTACCGCGCCGCCCACCCCGACGCGGGCACCGCCGAACTGGTCGGCCAGCTGGTCACCGACCACCTGCTGCGGGTGCCCCTGCACCGGCTCGCCGACGCCCGCACCGGCCACGCGCCCGCCTACGTCTACGAGTTCGCCTGGCCGTCCAACGTGCCGGGGCTCGGCGCCTGCCACGCCCTGGAGCTGGGCTTCGTCTTCGACACCGCCGACGTGCCCGAGTCGGCGAAACTGGCGGGACCCGGCGCGCCGCAGGAGCTCGCCGACGTGATGCACGCGGCGTGGGTGCGCTTCGCGGTGGACGGCGACCCGGGCTGGCCCGCCTGGGACGCCTCGCACCCGGTGCGGATGTTCGGCACCGAGCCGGGGCTGCTGCACGGCCCGCGCGACCACGAGATGCGGCTCTGGCAGGCGGAGTCCGCGCGCGCGGCGGCGGCCCCGGCACCGGAACCCGGGCCGCGTCCGCCCCTGCGGGGCACGGCACCGCTCGCGGCCGTACGCCGCCTGCGCCGCTCCGGAGGCGTCCGCCGCCCGTGATGTCCCC
>NZ_JBIAJQ010000001.1:0-654249 GCF_042872045.1 Streptomyces sp. NPDC005496 | reverse complement strand
CCGGGCGGGAACCAGTCCCTGGTCCCCGGGCGGGAACCAGTCCCTGGTCCCCGGGCGGGAACCAGTCCCTGGTCCCCGGGCGGGAACCAGTCCCTGGTCCCCGGGCGGGAACCAGTCCCTGTCCGAGAGAGGTGCCCCGTACGGATGCCGGCCGCCGGTCAGGAGCGGCCGCGGTCCGCGAGCACCGTCGCGACGAGTTCACGGCGACTGCGTACGCCGACCCGGTCGAAGACCGCCGTCAGGTGCTCCTGCACGGTGTTGGCGGAGATGTGCAGCTCCCGCACGATCTGGCGGGTGGAGCATCCCCGGACGACCAGGGCGGCGACGCGGGTCTGCGCCTCGGTGAGGCCGTACGCGCTCAGCAGCAGCGAGCCGGTCTCGGCGGGGGAGGCCGGTTCGATCACGATGCCGATCTGGGGTTCGCTCGGCCCGTGCAGGCGGGTCGCGTGCAGCGTGAACCACCGTCCCGACCGGCCGCGCAGCCGCACGGTGGCCGAGGCCGGCAGCGCGGGGGCGGCCTCCTCCAGGGTGCTCAGCCGGGCGGCCGCCGCCTGCACGGCCAGCGGCAGTCCGCCGGGGCCCGCACGCCCCGCGTCCTCGGTCTCCGCCAGCCAGGCGTGCGCCTCCGGGTTCATGGACACGACGGTCAGGCCGGCGTCGAGCACGATGATGCCCGGGGCCGCCGGAGCCGGGGCGCCGGCCGCGGTGGACTCGACGGTCACGGCCCGGCGCAGGCCCTCCGCCAGGTGCGGTGCGAGGCGCCGGACCAGGGCCAGGTCACGGGAGTCGAAGCCGGCGGAGGCGTCCTCCCGGTGCAGGCACAGCACGCCCCAGCAGCCGGTGCCGCTGATGAGCGCCGCGCGCAGCTCGTCGCCGAGTCCGAGCGGCGCCATGATCTCGCGGTAGCGGGCGCTGGCGGACCGCTCGCCGAGGGTGGCGCGGTCCAGCGAGCCGACCGGGTCGGCGGCCCCCGCGAGCGCCGCGAACTTGTTGACGTCGGACCGGCCGAACTCGTTGTCCAGGAACAGCGTCCGCGCCTCGGCCAGGGGTTCCTCGGCGACCGCCGAGGTGAACAGCAGCGTCGCGGGGTCGACGGTCGCGAAGAAGGCCGCGTCCACGGACACCAGACGCCGGATCCGGCGCAGCGCCTCCGTGCGCAGACTCGTGACGTCCAGGCCCGCGTGGCACCGGTCGATCAGGACCTCGGCCCGGCGTGCCGTCGCAGTCGCGACCATGTGTACGACGCTACTCCCCGTGCCCGCCGTGCGCACCGGACGGGCGCCGGGGCTCCGGCGGGCCGCGCGCACCCGCTCAGGGCGCCCGGACGAGACCGAGCCCGCGCAGCAGGCCCAGTTCGTCGAGGCGGCCCCAGCGCTCCACGACGCGGCCGTCCCGGAGCCGGAAGATGTTGATGCCGGGGAGGCTCAGCGTCCGCCCGGTGGGAGCCACCCCGAGTATCTCGCCCCGCTGCGTGCCACTGGCGGTGAACTGCTCGACCACCAGATCGCCCTCGCCGATCAGGAGCCCGGTGTCGCTGTGCCAGTCGGGGAACGCGGCGCGGAACATCGCGCCCGCCGCGCGCATCCCCTCCCGGTCGGCCGGGCCGCCGAACGGCGGGTCGTGATCGACGAAGTCCTCGGCGAGCCAGACGTCGACGGCGCCGAGGTCCCCCTTGGTGAACAGCGCCTCGATGAAGTCGGTAACGGTCTTCTTGTTCTGCTCGATGATGTCCATGTCTCAAGTCTTCGACCGCGGGCACGCCCCGGGTACCCCAGAAACCTGGGGTATCGGGAGGCGATGGATCACCCCGCCCGCAGCGCCCGCGCGATCCCGGCGACGGCGTCCGGGCCCACCCGGCAGCAGCCCCCGATCAGCCGGGCCCCCGACCGGCGCCAGCCCGTGACCTCGGCGGAGGTGAACGTGGCGCGGCCGTCCCAGGCGCGCCGGTCCGCGTCCCAGGTCTCGCCGCTGTTCGGGTAGACCACCACCGGCTTGCCGGTGACCCGCGCGGCCGTCTCCACCGCCCCGCCGACGTCCGCCGGGGCGCAGCAGTTGACGCCCACCGCGACGATCTCGTCCGCGTCGGCGGCCAGGGCGAAGGCCTCCTCCAGCGGCTGCCCGGCCCGGGTGCGGTCACCGTCCACCGAATACGACAGCCACGCGGGTACGCCCAGTCCGCGCACCGCCCGCAGCAGCGCCTCGGCCTCGTCGGCGTCCGGCACGGTCTCCAGGGCCAGTACGTCGGGGGCGGCGGCGGCCAGCACCTCCAGGCGCGGGCGGTGGAAGCGCTCCAGCTCGGACACGGTGAGCCCGTACCGGCCCCGGTACTCGGAACCGTCCGCCAGCATCGCCCCGTACGGCCCCACCGACGCGGCCACCCACAGCGGCCGGTCGGCCCCGCCCGCGTGCGCCTGCCGGGCCGCCTCGCGGGCCAGTTCGACGCTGAGCGCGATGAGTTCCGCGGCCCGGCCGGGGGAGACACCGCGCTCGGCGAAGCCCTCGAAGGTGGCCTGGTAGCTGGCGGTGATCGCCACGTCCGCGCCTGCCTCGAAATAGGCGAGATGCGCCTCGGTGAGCGCCTCCGGCCGGTCGGCGAGCAGCCGTGCCGACCACAGCTCGTCGCTCAGGTCGTGCCCGGCCGACGCGAGCTGGTTGGACAGGCCGCCGTCCAGGACGACCGTGCCGGCGGCGAGGGCGTCGGGGAGGCTGCGGGAGGTGTCGCTGGTCATGGCCCGACGCTAGCCGATACGCGGTCGTGCCCGGTGTCCGCGGGGGCGCCACCGGCGCGCGACGCTTCGGCGGGCACCGAACCGTCGGCGCCCTAGCGTCTCCCTCATGAACGAGCACCCGCAGGAGACGCGGCAGGACGAGGCCCGGCAGGGGACGGCGTCGGGCACGAGCCCGGGGGAGCGGACCGCCGGCGGCGATCCCGCCGGGGCCCTGGGTCGTGTCCGCGAACTCCCGTCTGTTCCGCGACGCCTGGCACGCACTCTCGCCGCACCGGGCGAAGCCCCGAGTACGCCCAGTACGAGGGACTCCGCCCGCCACGGCGAGAGCACGCACCAGACGCCGCGGAACCCGCCCTCCGGGCGGACGACGGGGCTTCGCGGACACGACCTGGTCGCGATGGTCGACCACGTCCTCGCGCTGGCGGCCACCTGGACCGCCTGGGACGGCACGCCCGTCCACGCCGACGGCCGCGTCCACACCCCGCACAAGGCGATCCGCCGGGTCGCCGACCATCTCGTGGACCACCTGGCCGAGTTGGAGGCCAGGCTCGCCGGCGAGGACCCGCTGCCGGACCACTGGCACGCCTCGGCGACGACGACCCCGGCGGACCTCGCCCCGTTCACGGCCGAGGACCTCGACGAGGCCCGCAGCCGGCTGACCAGACTCGCCGGGATCTGGGCGAACCGCCTGGACGCGCTGACGGAACGGCAGCTCGACGACTCCCCGGGCGAGGGCTGGTCCTTCCGTGAACTCGCCGCGCACCTCACGGAGTCGGTGTACTACGCCGACGCGGTGGGCCGGCTCGCGTGACCGCCTTCCGGGACCTCCACCACGGCGACACGCCCCTGCTGCTGCCCAACGCCTGGGACCACGCGTCGGCCGCCGCCCTCGCCGCCCAGGGGTTCGCCGCGATCGGCACCACGAGCCTCGGCGTCGCCGCGGCGAGCGGGCTGCCGGACGGCTCCGCGGCCCTGCGCGAGCCGACGGAGCGGCTGGCCCGGCGCCTCGGCACGGAGCCCTTCCTGCTCTCCGTCGACGCCGGGGACGGCTTCGGCCCGGACCCCGACGAGGTGGCCGCACTCGCCGTGCGGCTGGCCGGCGCGGGGGCCGTCGGCATCAACCTGGAGGACGCCCTCGCTCCCGCCCGGCTGCACGCCGCGAAGATCGCAGCGGTCAAGGCGGCCGTGCCGGACCTCTTCGTGAACGCCCGCACGGACACGTACTGGCTCGGCGACGGCGGTCACGCCGAGACCTGCCGTCGCCTGGACGTCTATCAACGGGCGGGCGCGGACGGGGTGTTCGTGCCCGGCGTCGGCGACCCGGCACGCATCGCCGAGCTGGTGCGCGGCCTCGACGTGCCGCTCAACATCCTCTGGTCGCCGCTCGGCCCGGGCGTCGACCGGCTGGGCGACCTCGGCGTCCGCAGGGTCAGCCTCGGCTCCCTGCTGTACCGCCGGGCGCTGGGCGCCGCCGCGGAGACCGCCGCGGACATCCGGGCGGGACGGCCACCGCGGGGTGCGGCGCCCACGTACGCGCAGGTCGAAGCGCTGGGTGCGCGTGCCCCCGGCGACTGACGGGTACGGGGCGGCAGCGCGGGCGGGGCACCCCTGAGCGTCCCGGCCACCGCTCCGAGGTGCCCGCCAGGGAACTCGTGAGGTCTCACGCGTCGCCCGCTCCCTCCGCGGGCCAGTGGAGGAGCAGGACGTGCAGGGCGTCGACGGCCCGGTCCCAGGACGTCTGCACGTCACGGGGCGCGCCGAAGCCGCCGGCGGCCTCGATGCCGCAGAAGCCGTGGAAGGAACTGCGCAACAGCCGTACCGCGTCGGTCAGATCGGGCTCGTCGAGGCCGTAGGCACGGAGCATGCCGTAGGTGATCTCGGCGGTCCGGCGCAGGCCGCGGGAGTCGGTGACGAGTGCCTGGTCGATGCGGATCTGCGTGGCGGCGTACCGTCCGGGCCGCGTCAGGGCGAACTCCCGGTAGGCCCCGGCGAACGCGGCCAGCGCGTCCTTCCCGGCCCGCCCGGCCACCGCGTCGGCGATGCGCTCGATCATCTCCTCGCCGGCCAGCAGGGCGACCCGGGTGCGCAGCTCCGCCAGGCTTTTGACGTGGGAGTACAGGCTGGCGTCCTTGACGCCGAAGCGGCGTGCCAGCGCGGAGACGGTGACGTTGTCGAAGCCGACCTCGTCCGCGAGATCGGCCGCGGCCGCCACGAGCCGGTCGACCGTGAGTCCGGCACGGGCCATGTCCGCCCACCACCTCCGCGCGCATCCGAACCTAGGTTTCCTAGGCAAAAGCCTAATATACACAGGAACCGACATCCGGAAGGGCCGGCGGGGACCCGCCGTTCCCAGGTCGTCCGCAGCTCACGCGGCGGCCGTTGAACGTTCATGTTTTCCGTCGATCCTCCTTGTCGCGCGGCCGTCCGGCGCCGCCGGACTCAGGAGGCCGACATGGGGCACGCACACGGACACGGGCACCACCATCACCCGCACCCGCACGAGCACACGGCGGAACCGCTGCCGGCGGCCTTCGACACCTCCGTGCCGGACGAGGCGCTGACCCCCGAGCAGCGCTCGCGCCGCTCCCTGCTGCGGCGCGCCGGTCTGCTGGGCGCGGGCCTCGCCGCGGGCAGCGTGCTCGCCCAGGGCGCCACGGCGCCCGCGTACGCCTCCGAGGGCAGACGCAGGAACAACGGGTTCCTCTGGCTCTCCGGCGACCACCACATCCACACGCAGTACAGCAGCGACGGCAAGTACCGCGTCGGTGACCAGGTCCGCCAGGGCGCCCGGCACGGGCTCGACTGGATGGTCATCACCGACCACGGCAGCGAGACGCACGCCAAGATCGGCGTCGAGAAGGTCAACCCCGACATCAAGGAGGCCAGGGCCGCCCACCAGGACACCCTGGTCTTCCAGGGCCTGGAGTGGAACATCCCGGCCGCCGAGCACGGCACGGTCTTCGTCCACCCCGGCAGGAACGAGGTCTCCGTCCTCAAGCAGTTCGAGACCTCCTACGACGGCAGCGTCAAGGGTGCCTCCGACTCCACGCCCGCCAACGAGGCGCTGGCCGTCGCGGGCCTCAACTTCCTCGCGGAGCAGGTGCAGCGGCGCAAGGTCAAGGACGCCCTGATGCTCGCCAACCACCCGGCGCGGCGCGGTGTCGACTCCCCGCACGAGATCCGCGGCTGGCGTGACGCGACCGGCTCGGGCCGCCAGATCGCGATCGGCTTCGAGGGCGCGCCCGGCCACCAGGCCGCCGGTATCGCCGCCCCCCTCGGCATGGGCCGCGCCCGCGGCATCTACGACAACAGCCCGAGCGCCAACTCCTTCGCCGGCTACCCGCTGGAGAGCTACCGCACCTGGGGCGGCTTCGACTGGATGACAGCGACCGTCGGCGGCCTCTGGGACAGCCTGCTCGCCGAGGGCAAGCCCTGGTGGATCACCGCCAACTCAGACTCGCACCAGGTCTACACGGACACCGCCGTGCGCGGCGGACCGGACAGCGACTTCACCGCCAACGGCAGGCACACGGACCCCGTCTACGGCGGCAAGGTCGACCTGACGCAGGGCGACTACTGGCCCGGCCAGTACAGCCGCACCCACGTCGGCGCCGACGGCTTCTCGTACGCCGCCGTCATGGACGGCATTCGCGCCGGACGGATCTGGGTCGACCACGGCGGGCTGATCGCGGGCCTCGACGCGCGGGTGTCGGGCGGCGGCCGGTGGGCCACCCTCGGCGGCGCGCTGCACGTCAAGAAGGGCACGAAGGTCACCGTCACGATCGACGTCGCCCTGGCCGGCGGCCCCAACTGGGCTGGCTTCGTACCGGAGTTGGACCGGGTCGACGTCATCCTCGGTGACGTCACGGGCGCCGCGAAGGACAAGGACACGTTCACCGCCCCCACGGCGAAGGTCGTCCGGTCGTACGAGGTCGGCAAGTCCTCCGGCACGGTCCGGCTGACGTACTCCCTCGGCGCCGTCGACCGTCCGCTCTACGTCCGGTTCCGCGGCACGGACGGCAACCGCTCGGCGACCGGTCTGATGGGCGCCGCGGTCGACCCGGCCGGCCCGGCCGTCGACGTCGTCGGCGACGCCGACCCGTGGCGCGACCTGTGGTTCTACTCCAACCCGGTGTGGGTCCTGCCCTCGTGAGCGGACCCCACACCCTGACGGTGGACGCGGGGACGGGCGACCTGCGTGCGGCGGATCACCGGCTGCGCGCCCTGGCGGACGAACTGGCCCTCGACGAGCGCTGGTTCGGCTGCACCCACCTGGTGCGGGGCGACCGCCCCCGGGTCGCCCTCTCCCTCTCCGCCCCCTCGCGGTCACTGCTGAGCACCGTCCG
This sequence comes from Streptomyces sp. NPDC005496, assembly GCF_042872045.1. NCBI lineage: Bacteria > Bacillati > Actinomycetota > Actinomycetes > Kitasatosporales > Streptomycetaceae > Streptomyces > Streptomyces sp. NPDC005496. Next base: position 647,174 of record NZ_JBIAJQ010000001.1, on the reverse strand, counting down.
GCAGCGCCTCGCGGACCGGGGGTACGAGGTGTCGCCGGGGGCGCCCGACGCGGTGGGCCGCGCGGTGCTGTACCCCGGCGTCGCGCGGCTCACCGGCACCGTGACGGTCGCGGAGGTCCTGTCGGCCTCCGCGATCGTCCGTGTCGCCGTACTGGGCGAACCCGGGCCGCCCCCGCCGGACCGGCGGCTCGTCACCCGGGACCACGTACGCCCCGAGTGGCGCGGGGGCGAACTCGTCCTGGCCGCGATGCCCGCCGCCGGCGGCACCCTCGTCCCCTTCGAGGTCCCGGACCCGACCCCGTGCTGCGCGGACCACTGACGTACCTCTCGCGGAGGCGGCTTCGGGGTCCGCACCCCCCCGCCGGGTACGTGTGCGTGCCCGGCCGGCCGGTCCGGGGCCCCTCGGGTCAGTCCCGCGTCTCCGGGAAGACACATCAGTCCCGCGGCTGCGAGAAGACGAACGAGAACTCCGCCGGTGCCGCGTCGAGCCGGTACCGCGGCAGGGCGCCGGGACCGCACGACTGCGAGCCGATGCCCTGCTGGCCGTGGTCCAGGTTCACCCAGACCGTGTCCCCGGGCACCAGGTCCGTCAGGTGGTCCGCCGCGTCGAGCTGCTCGGTCGTCCAGCGCCGGGCGGTGAACCAGAACTCCGGGTCGCCCTCGACCCGCAGCCCGCCGAGCTCCGCCCACCGCACCCCGGCCCGCGCCCCGTTCTCCTGCGGGCGGACGTACGGCGTCTGGAGCGCGTCCACCGACGCCTCCCAGCGGCCCGGCAGTGAGGCCGCCCGGGTGTCGGGATAGCCCTCGCCGGGGCCACCGCCGAACCATCGCACCCGGTCCGCGGACGCGGGCAGCCCGAACCGGATCCCGAGCCGCGGCAACGGCACCGGCCAGTCGCCCTCGGGCGCCACGGACACCGTCAGCCGCAGCAGGGTCCCGTCGGACGTCCACCGGTACACCGTGCGCAGGCCGATCTCCCCTCCGGCGGGCGCCACCCGGGTCCGTACGGTCAGCGCGTCGCCGGACGCCTCGACCGCGTCGACGCGGTGCCGCATCCGGTGCAGGCCGAGCCTCCGCCACCGCGGCCCGAGGCGCTGGTCCGGCTGCCAGGGCGCGCCCTCGTCGTTGTCGGTCGGCGCGCGCCAGACGTCCAGGCGCAGCCCGGTCACAGCGGTCCCGCCGATCGTGAGCGGGGCGCCGGTGCGCGCGTCGAAGGAGGCGGGGCCCAAGCCGATCGTGCGTCCGCCCCGCACCGGCGCGGCGGACGCGGCCACCCGGCCCGGGACCCGTCCGATCAGCGGCAGGTGGGCCCACGCGACCGGATGCCCCTCGGGCGCCCACGCGGCCTCTTCGGCAAGTACCGCCCGCACCGTCCAGCCGGTCTCGGCGCCGCCCCCGTCGGCGGGCGGCTCCGGCAGCTTCACGTCCGCCGTCTCGCCGGGTGCGAGAGCGGGCACGGGGAGGGTGCCCGTCCCGACGGTCTCGCCGTCCACCTGGAACGACCACGCGAAGGCCAGCGGGGACAGATCCGCGAAGTCGTACCGGTTGGTGATCCGGAGCGTGCCGTGCGCCGCGTCTCCCGTGATCCGGACCGGCTCGATCACCTTCTTGTACTCCACCAGTCCCGGCGACGGCGTGCGGTCCGGGAAGAGCAGTCCGTCGCAGACGAAGTTCCCGTCGTGCAGCTCCTCCCCGAAGTCGCCGCCGTACGCGAAGCCGTACCGCTCGTCCCTGACGCCGTGGTCGATCCACTCCCAGACGAAGCCGCCCTGGAGGCGCGCGTGGGACTCGAACAACCGCTGGTAGTCGGCGAGTCCGCCGGGACCGTTGCCCATCGCGTGCCCGTACTCGCACAGGACGAACGGCAGCGACCGCCGCCGCCGGGAGCCGCCGTCCAGGCCCCGCCCGATGCGCTCGACCTCGGCGTGCGGGGCGTACATCCGCGTGTACACGTCCGTGTCACGGCAGTCGTGGTCGCCCTCGTAGTGGAGGAGCCGCGAGCCGTCCCGGCCGCGGATCCACTCGGCCATGGCGGTCAGCCCGCGTCCGGTGCCCGCCTCGTTGCCGAGCGACCAGAGGACCACCGAGGGGTGGTTCTTGTCGCGCTCGACCATGCGGGCCGCCCGGTCCAGCAGTGCCGGGGTCCACCGGTCGTCGTCCACCGGGTTGTCGCGCCACGCCTGCTCGGTGAAGCCGTGGGTCTCCAGGTCGCACTCGTCGATCACCCACAGGCCGTACTCGTCGCACAGGTCCAGGAAGGCGGGGTGTGGCGGGTAGTGCGAGGTCCGCACGGCGTTGACGTTGTGCCGCTTCATGAGCAGCACGTCCGCGCGCATGGTCTCCCGGTCCAGGGCGCGCCCGGTCTCCGGGTGCCACTCGTGCCGGTTGACGCCCCTGAACAGCAGCGGGCGGCCGTTCACCTCGATCAGCCCGTCGCGCAGGGCGACCGTGCGGAAGCCGATCCGCAGGGGGACGCGCTCGCCCTCCGTCGCCAGCACGCCGTCGTACAGTCGCGGGGTCTCGGCGGTCCACGGCGCGACCGGCACGGTCACGGACTCGCCGGTGGCGACGTCGACGCCCAGCTCGGGCACGGTGACCCGGCCGTCGACGTCGGAGTCGACCCGAAGCGTGCCCTCGCCGCCCACGTGGTCGTACGAGGCGTGCACGAAGAAGTCGAGCACGCCGCCCGGCGGACGGTGCAGCAGGGTGACGTCCCGGAAGATGCCGGGCAGCCACCACTGGTCCTGGTCCTCCAGGTACGAACCCGAGGACCACTGGTGGACCCGGACCGCGAGCACGTTGCCCCGCGGCCTGAGCAGGTGGCCGACCGCGAACTCGTGGGGCAGCCGCGAGCCCTTGAACTCGCCGATGTCGGTGCCGTTCAGCCAGACCCGGGCGCAGGACTCCACCCCGTCGAAGCGCAGCACGCCGCCGCCCTCCGCGGGCCACCCGCCGGGCAGGTCGAAGTACCGCAGGTGGTCCCCGGTCGGGTTCTCGTCGGGCACCCGCGGCGGGTCCACCGGGAAGGGGTAGCGGTGGTTGGTGTAGATCGGCGCGCCGAAGGCCCCGTCGCCCTGGAGGACCCAGTGGCCGGGGACGGACACCTCCGCCCAGTCCCCGCTGTCGTAGCCGTCCGCGGCGAACGACTCGTCCTCGGTGTCGGCCGCCGGGGACAGCCGGAAGCGCCAACTACCGTTCAGGGAAAGGGAGTCGGCGTCCGAGGACGCGTACCAGGCGCGCGGGGGGAGTGCTCCGGCGCCGGGGGAGATGTCCTCGACGTAGTCGGTGGCGGACTGGGATCGGCCTGTGGGGGAGGTGCGGAACGACATCGGTCTCCTAGATCGGATCGGCCCAGGGGTGCGGTCGTCGTGCGGGTGCCGGGCGCCCTTCCGTGGGGAGGCGGCCGGCGGGTCACGCGGGTGGCGCGGTGCGGGTCCCGGCGGGGGCGGACGGGGTGCCGGCGCGCGGGGCGGCGGTCCCGGTGGGTGCGGGGCGCCGGCCCACGGCCGACAGGGCGCCCTCCAGCGCGAACGTGGCCGCGCCGAGGCACACCGGGTCGGTGGGGACGGGGGACAGGACGATCTCCGTGGCGGCCAGCGGCCGCTTCAGCGCGTGCCGCCCCACCACCGCCCGCACCTCGCGCAGCAGCGGCTCGCCGAGCGCCGCCGCGACCCAGCTGCTGAGCACGATCACCTCCGGATTCAGGAGGTTCACCAGGTCGGAGACAGCAGCGCCGAGATAGCGGGCGGTGTCGGCGACCACCTTGAGCGCCAGGGGGTCCCCCGCGGCGACGCCACGGGCCAGCGCGTCGATCGTCGCGGTCTGGTCCCCGGGGTGCAGCAACGGGCTGCCGGGGCTCAGCTCCCGCAGGTTCAGCATGATGCCGGGCGCCCCGACGTACGTCTCCACGCAGCCCCGGCCGCCGCAGTGGCACAGCCGCCCGTCCAGCACGAGCGTGGTGTGCCCCCACTCGCCGGCGCTGTTGCTGACCCCGCGGTGCACGCCTCCGCCGAGCACGAGCCCCGCGCCGACTCCCGTGCCCAGGTTCACGACCACGGCGTCGCCGCGACCGCGGGCCGCGCCGAACCAGAGCTCGGCCACCGCGCAGGCGCGCAGCGGGTTGTCCAGGTGCAGCGGATACGTGATGTGCCCGGCGAGCAGGTCGAGCAGCGGTACGTCGTGCCAGTCCCAGTTCGCCGCGTACTGGCAGACGCCGCGCTCGCGGTCGACCTGCCCGGGGACGCTGACGCCCACCCCCAGGACACGGGCGTCCGCCACCCCGGCCCGCGCGACCACGGCGGCGACGGTCTCGGCGACCCGGCCCGCCACCTGGTCTGGGCGGGTCTCGCCGGGCCGCATGTCCGCCTCGGCGCGGGCGAGGACGGCCAGCGAGAGGTCGAAAAGCTCCGCGCGCACGTACGTCTCGGCGATGTCGACGCCGATCAGCGCGCCGCCCGCGGCGTCCACGGCCACCAGGCCGCGCGGCCGGCCGCCCGCGGAGTCCTCGAAGCCGACCTCGGTCAGCATGCCCAGCCCGAGCAGCTCCCCGACCAGCGTCGCGACGGTGGCGAGGCTCAGCCCGGTCGCCGCCGCCAGTTCCTGCCGGGACGTCGGGGAGGCCGCGATGATCTGGCGCAGCACCTCGTAGCGGTGGGCGGTGCGGATGTCGCGGGACGTGCGCTTCACCGGACGTGCCCCCTCGCCCCGGACGGACCATGACGGGGCCTCGGCCCCCGCGCGCCTCGTCAGGCTACGGTCCGGCACGGACTTTCTACAAGGGGTTAGGAAAGGGGCTGGAAGAAGGGGCGGGAGTGGTGCCCGGCGGGCTCCGAGAGACCGGTCCCAGCCGGCGGCCGGACACCTCCCGGAGCCGGGTGTCGGGAGTCAGCCTCCGGGCGCCCCCAGCCCTCCGGAGTCAGTCGCCGAGGACCTCGTCGACGAACGCGTTGCGGAACTTGCCCGCCGGGTCCAGCTCGGCGGCGAGTGCCGCGAAGTCGGCCAGGCGCGGGTAGCGTCCCCGCACCACGGCGGACGGCATCGCGTACACCTTGCCCCAGTGCGGCCGGGGACCGAAGGGGTCGAGCGCCTCCTCCACCCGCCGCACCACGGGCAGCACGGCCGCCGTGTCCGCGATCCAGGTGAAGTGCAGCGCCACGGTGTCCCGCCCGTACGCGGGACTCAGCCACTGCCGGTCCGCGGCGACGGTCCGCACCTCGCAGATCTTGAGCACGGACGAGACCGTGTCCCGGATCGCGTCCACGGCGTGCAGCGCGCCGAGCGCGTGCTCGCGCGGCAGCAGGTACTCGGACTGCAGCTCGGCGCCGCTGCTCGGGGTGAACTCGGCGCGGAAGTGCGGAAGCCGCTCGTGCCAGGGGCCCGGGACACCGAACTGCTCGGTGCAGTTCACCGCGGGCATGCCCGGTACCGGGTGCATCGCCGCCGTGGCCGGGGCGGCCCACGGGAAGTCGGCGGCCGGCCGGTCCGTGCGCCGCTTGAGCCACACCTGCCGGAAGCCCGGCGCACCCCAGTCCGTGAACAGGCTGACGCTGTACGCCGACGCCGCCACCGCCTCGAAGTCGAGCCCCGCCAGCGGGAGTTCGGTGAAGACGTGCTGGCTCACCTCGAAGTCCGGCTCCAGGTCGAGCGTGAGGGCGGTGACCACGCCGAGTGCGCCGAGCGAGGTCACCGCGCCGTCGAAGCGCTCGTCGCCGCGCGCGATCGTCACGGCCGAGCCGTCCGCGGTGACCAGCTCCACCTCGCGCACGACCGAGGCGAGCGAGCCGTTCGCCACCCCCGAGCCGTGGGTGCCGGTCGCCACCGAGCCCGCCACGGAGATGTGGGGGAGCGAGGCCATGTTGGGCAGCGCGAACCCCCGCTCGTGCACCCGCCGCGCCAGCTCGGCGTACCGGACACCGCCCGCGACCCGGACCGTACGGGCGCCGGTGTCGACGTCCACCGCCGGCGGCAGCGCCGTCAGCGAGAGGAGCACGCCGCCGTCGCCCGGCTCGGCGATCGTGTTGAACGAGTGCCCGCTGCCCAGCACCCGCACCCGCGCGCCGGCGGCCACCAGCGCCGCGAGCGCGTCGAGCGACTCGGGCCGGTGCAGCTCCTTCGCGGAGTACGTGATGTTGCCCGCCCAGTTGGTCAGGATCTCGGTCATGTGTGGCGTCCTCCCCGGGAAGTCCCTGTCGGCCGTGCACCCGCCGTGACGACGTGCCGCGTACGAGTGAATCCCAGTTCACGGACTCCTCGTGATCAAGACCGTACGCCCCGGTGCGCGAGGGCGGCGGCCCGGAGCACCCCGTACGGTCCGTCGGCGCGGCTCGCGCCTCTCGGGGGGACCCGGCACGCCCGCACCGCAGGCAGGGGCATACCGTGAGGAGTCGAGCACGAACGCCGGGAGCGAGGAGAACGGGATGGGCAGCCGCACCGCGCTGGTCGAGGATCTGATGGAACGGTTCCCGCACGTGCCACGGGAAGCCGTCTTCAAGGAGGACCTGCTCCGCGGGGGCGTCGCCTTCGACGACTCGGCCCTCTCGGACAACGAGGACGGCGACGTCAAGCCGAAGTCGTACTTCATCTTCTCCTTCGACCACGGCACCCTGCCCGAACTGGGCGAGGCCGCGCTGCGCCGCCCGCCGGAGGAGATCATCCTCACCGGCGGCCCGTACGACCTGCGGCGCACGGTCGTCTCGGTCCGCGTGAACCCCGCCTCCCCGTACCGCGTCGCGGCCGACGAGGAGGGCATGCTCGGCCTCTACCTGGACGGGAAGCGGATCTCCGACGTCGGTGTCCCGCCGATGCCGGACTACTACCGGCACAAGCTCTCCAACGGCAAGTCCGTGATGGAGGTCGCCCCCACCATCCAGTGGGGCTACCTGATCTACCTCACCGTCTTCCGGGTCTGCCAGTACTTCGGCGCCAAGGAGGAGTGCCAGTACTGCGACATCAACCACAACTGGCGACAGCACAAGGCGGCGGGCCGCCCCTACACGGGCGTGAAGGACGTCGAGGAGGTCCTGGAGGCGCTGGAGATCATCGACCGGTACGACACCGCGAAGACCTCCACCGCCTACACGCTCACCGGCGGCGCGATCACCAAGACGGTCGCCGGGCGCGACGAGGCCGACTTCTACGGCCACTACGCCAAGGCCATCGAGGAGCGCTTCCCCGGCCGCTGGATCGGCAAGGTCGTCGCCCAGGCCCTCCCGCGCGACGACGTGCAGCGCTTCAAGGACTACGGCGTGCAGATCTACCACCCCAACTACGAGGTGTGGGACCGCCGCCTGTTCGAGCTGTACTGCCCCGGCAAGGAGCGCTACGTCGGCCGCGACGAGTGGCACAAGCGCATCCTCGACTCGGCGGAGATCTTCGGCGCGCGCAACGTCATCCCCAACTTCGTGGCGGGCGTGGAGATGGCCGAGCCCTTCGGCTTCACCACGGTCGACGAGGCCATCGCCTCCACCACTGAGGGGCTGCGCTTCTTCATGTCGCACGGCATCACACCCCGGTTCACCACCTGGTGCCCGGAGCCGACGACCCCGCTCGGCAAGGCCAACCCGCAGGGCGCCCCGCTGGAGTACCACATCCGCCTGCTGGAGGCCTACCGCTCCACGATGGAGGACTTCGGCCTCTCCTCGCCCCCCGGCTACGGCCCGCCCGGCCCCGGCCAGGCCGTCTTCTCGGTGAGCTCGTTCATGGACAGCCTTCCGGCGCGCGAACCGGCGACCGAGCCCTCCGCCCGGTAACCCGCGCCCCTTCCACGAGTACGGCGGCCCGTTCTTCCGGGTCGCCGTACGTCCCGCGCGCAGATGGATATGCTCCTTGTCAGTTGTGCGGGAACCGTGAAAAGGTCGGGGCCTCTCGTGAGCCGATGGCCAACCCCAGTGGCCAACTCCCCAGTAGCGGCAGCGAGTTGACGTCGTGGATGCACTTGACGCAGGAGTCCCCATTGCCCGACCTGCCGACCCCCCGGAACGCCACCGAGGCCGCGTGGTTCTCGGAGTGCTGGGACGCGGTCCTGTCGTACGCCGATCTGTGCACGTCCGGATCCGCCTCGGCGACGCAGCTGGCCACCGAGGCGTTCACGCACGGCATACGCCAGGCGCGTGACGACGACGGCGGGGCGAAGGGGAGCGGGCGCCGGGTGTCGCGGCTGCCCCGGATCCCGCTGCTGCTGACCTCGGTCCGCACCACCGCCGCCGCCTGGGAGGCCGCCGGCAGCGGTCACCGCCTCGACCCCGACCTGCGGCTGTGGCTCACCTCCGGGAAGGCCGCCCGCTACACCGGGCCTCCGCTGAGCCGCCCGCTCGCGCTGCGCGGACTGCGGGACCTCCAGGAACCGGACGCCGCGCTGCTGTGGCTCGCCGAGGTCGAGGCGCTGCCGCTGCCGGTCGTGGCCCGGCGCCTCGGCCTCGACCCCGCCACCGCGGCCGCCGAACTGGCCCAGGTACGGGCGCTGTTCCGGGACCGCTGCCACCGCGCCCACCTCGACACACCCATGGACGCGCGCTGCCGCGCCTTCGCACGGCTCCTCGACGCGGTCACCCGCTCGCCCGGCGCCGAGACGCCCGAGGACCTCTCCCGCCACCTCGCGCGGTGCGTGGAGTGCGCGGAGGCCGCCGCCTGCCTGCGCCTGCACGGCGGCGGACTGCCCGCCGCCCTGGCGGGCGGGGTCATCGGCTGGGGCGGCCTCGCCTACCTGGAGCGCCGGCGCCGGGCCGCGGAGGCCGGTCTGGTCGGCGGACGCGCCGACGCCGCCACGGACACCGGGTTCGCCGAGGGCGAGGAGGCCGCGCCCCGGATCGGCCGCACCGGCACGCTCGTCACCGCCGTCCTGGTGTCCGCGCTGGCCCTCGCGGTCTCGCTGATGCCCTTCGACGGCTCCGAGGGCAGCACCTCCGTGCGCGACGAGGCCGGAGACCGGCGGCCCGTCGCGGACCCCGGACCGTCCTTCCCCTCCGCCTCCGCCACCGCCACCACCACGGCCGGCTCGACGGCCTCACCCCGGCCGTCCCGCTCCCGGACCCGCTCCGCCCCCGATCCCGGCCCCGGCATCCAGGGCGGCTCCTCCACGCCCGACCGCACCCCGAGCCCCACACGGTCCACGAAGCGCCCGACGGCGACCTGCCGGGTGCGCTACGAGGTCGTCGACGAGTGGCCCGACGGTTTCCAGGGCGCCGTCACCGTCACCTCCAGCAAGGCCCTCGACACCTGGCGCGTCGCGTGGACCTTCGGCGACGGCCAGCGGGTCAGCCAGATGTGGGACGGCGACTACGTCCAGAGCGGCTCCCGCGTCACCGCCACCGCCGCCGACTACAACAAGTCCGTCCGCGCCGGCGGCACCTTCGGTGTCGGCTTCATCGCCTCCTGGCACGGCGGCAACGGGCCCGCGCACGACTTCACCCTGAACGGGCACGGCTGCACGACGGTCTCCTGAACCGGGTTTCGGCACGCCCCGAATAATCGGTGGCGTCCGCCCGAGGGCCCGGCCTAGGGTGTACCTCGTTCCCCCGCGGCGCACGCCGCCGGGGGCCCGACCGAGCGGAAACCAGGAGGTGTTGACCGATGGCTGTCACTGCGACGGGCGCTGCCCGCATCCAGAAGTCCATCAAGTCCACCTCCGTGGCCGCCGGCTGACCTCCTTCTCACTTCTCAGCGCCTGAGCGCGCGTGCCGGGGCCGCCCCTCGAAGGGTCTCCCTTGTCTTCCTCCGCTTCCACCTCCCTTTCCGCTCTTTCCGCGCACCCTCTCGCCCCCTACGGCTGGGACGAGGAATGGGCGCGCGAGTTCGCCCCCCACGACGCCGAGGGGCTGCTCGCCGGGCGGGTGATCCGAGTCGACCGCGGTCAGTGCGACGTGGTCACCGCCGACGGGGTCATGCGCGCCGACACCGCGTTCGTGACGCCGCACGATCCGTTGCGTGTGGTGTGCACCGGCGACTGGGTCGCCGTCGAACCCACCGGCAACCCGCGCTACGTGCGTACGTACCTGCCCCGCCGTACCGCCTTCGTCCGCTCCACCTCCTCCAAGCGCTCCGAGGGCCAGATCCTCGCGGCCAACGTCGACCACGCCGTCGTCGCCGTGTCCCTCGCCCTGGAACTCGACCTGGGCCGCGTCGAGCGCTTCCTCGCGCTCGCCTGGGAGTCCGGCGCCCAGCCGCTCGTCGTCCTGACCAAGGCCGACCTCGTGCCCGACCCCGCCACGCTCGGGCATCTCGTCCAGGACGTGGAGACGACGGCACCCGGGGTGCCGGTGCTGCCCGTCAGCTCCAGCGCCGGGGAGGGCATCGACGTCCTCGCGGCCGTCCTGTCGGGCGGCACCTCGGTGCTGCTCGGGCAGTCCGGCGCGGGCAAGTCCACCCTCGCCAACGCGCTGCTCGGTGAGGACGTGATGGACGTACGGGCCATCCGCGACGTGGACGGCAAGGGCCGTCACACCACGACGACCCGCAACCTCCTCGTCCTGCCCGGCGGCGGCGTCCTCATCGACACCCCCGGTCTGCGGGGCGTCGGCCTCTGGGACGCCGGGACCGGGGTCGGCCAGGTCTTCGCCGAGATCGAGGAACTGGCCGCCGACTGCCGCTTCCACGACTGCGCGCATGTCGCGGAGCCCGGCTGCGCGGTTCTCGCCGCCGTCGAGGACGGCGTCCTCCCGGAACGCCGCCTCGACAGCTACCGCAAGCTCCTGCGCGAGAACCAGCGCATCGTCGCCAAGACGGACGCCCGGGTCCGGGCCGAGATCCGCCGCGACTGGAGGCGGAAGATGGCGGAGGGACGCGCCGCGGTGGCGGCCAAGCGCGGCCACTGGGCCTGACCTGGCCTGACGCCCAGCCCGACTCGGGGGCCGACGCCGGCTCAGGCCGACGCCGACCCATGGGCGGGCGTCCGGCCGTCGCCGGGGGCTGGGGCTCGGCTAGCGCCGGGGGTCTACCTCAGGGCCGACGTGGGCTCCCGATGGGGGCGTCCAGCTCAGGCCGGGGCCGACCCGTGGGCGGGCGTCCGGCTCAGGCCGAGGGTGAGGTCCGGCTCCCGCCGGGGCCTGTCTCGGGGCCGACGTGGGCTCTCGCTGGGGCGGCGTCCAGCTCAGGCCGAGGCGGATGCGGGGCTGGGGTCCGGCTGACGCCAGGGCCGATGTGGGGCTGGCGCTCGACCAGGGTGCCCGGCTGACGCCGGGCTGTACGCCGACGTCAAGCGGCCGAACTCCGGCTCGTGCCGGGCCGACGGCGGACTGAAGCCTGCTCACGCTCCGGCCGACCCGGGCCAACACCGCCCGCCGAGGCGGACTTTGACGGCCGGCGCGGGGTTCCGCGCCGGCCGTCGTGTCGTTGCGCGGCCGCGCTACGGCGGCTCGGCGGACCGGGACAGCGCGCCCTAGCCACCGAGGGCTGGTTGGGCCGGGTGGACAGCGTCCTCCGTCCCCCCGGCCTCGCCCAGGTCGCCGGGGAGGCGGCAGGCCCAGGCACCGAGGGCCCTGACCCGGCGACGCCGGGTGTCCCGACCCCGCGGGTGCCGGACATCGGCCCGAGCCGTGGGTCGTACGCCCATCGGAGTGTGGGCCGCGCAGACCTTGGCGGGATCGAGTCCCAGGTCCGGCGTGGTCGAGTCGCCGTACGGCCTCGGAGTTGGCGCGGTCGAGTCGCCGTACGGCCCCGGACCGGGCGTGGTCGAGTCGCCGTACCGCCTCGGAGCCGGCGTGGTCGACTCGCCGTGCCGCCCGGGACCGGCCTGGCCGACTCGCCGTGCCGTGCCGTGCCGTCCCGGGCCCCGCCTGGTCGAGTCGCCGTACGGCCCCGGACTGGGCGTGGTCGAGTCGCCGTACGGCCTCGGACCCGGCGTGGTCGAGTCGTCGTGCCGCCCGGATCCCGGCGCCGTCGAGTCGCCGTACCGCCTGGGCGCCCTGGGGAACGGCTCGGGCCCCGCACGTGCGACCCCGCGCCGTGTCGGCTCAGCGCCGTGTCCGATTTCCGCCAGCGGCCGGTGTCGTGGTGACGGAGACTGGACGGTGTGATCGATGAAGAGACCAGGTACGAGGCGGTGCGCAGCCGCGATGCCCGTTTCGACGGGGAGTTCTTCTTCGCCGTCCAGACGACCGGGATCTACTGCCGGCCCAGCTGCCCGGCGGTGACGCCGAGGCGGGAGAACGTCCGGTACTACCCGACGGCCGCAGCGGCACAGGGCTCGGGCTTCCGGGCCTGCCGCCGCTGCCGCCCGGACGCGGTACCGGGCTCGGCCGACTGGAACGTACGCGCCGACGTAGTGGGCCGGGCCATGCGCATGATCGGCGACGGCGTCGTCGACCGGGAGGGCGTCGCCGGGCTCGCGGTGCGGCTCGGGTACAGCGCCCGCCAGGTGCAGCGCCAGCTCACAGCCGAACTCGGGGCGGGACCCGTCGCACTCGCCCGCGCCCAGCGCGCCCACACCGCGCGGGTGCTGCTCCAGACGACCGGCCTGCCGATCACCGAGATCGCGTTCGCCGCCGGGTTCGCGAGCGTGCGCCAGTTCAACGACACGGTCCGCGCCGTCTACGCGTCCACGCCGAGCGAGCTGCGCGCGGCGTCGGCCCGGCGCGGCTCCGCCGGGCGCCGTGCCGCGACCCCCTCCGCGGGGATCCCGCTGCGACTCGCCCACCGGGGCCCGTACCAGTCGACCGCCCTCTTCGACGTCCTCGCCCGCGAGGCGGTCCCGGGCGTCGAGGAGGTCACCGGCACCCGGGCGCGCCGCACCTACCGGCGGACCCTGCGCCTGCCGTACGGCACCGGAATCGTCGCCGTGGCCGAACGCCCGGGCGGCCCGGCACGCCCCGCGCCCGCCCACCCCGGCGGCTGGCTGGACGCCCTGCTGCACCTCACCGACCTGCGTGACCTCACCACCGCCGTACAGCGGCTGCGGCTGCTGTTCGACCTCGACGCCGATCCGTACGCGGTGGACGAACGGCTCGCCGCCGATCCCCGCCTCGCACCCCTGGTCGCCGCCCGCCCGGGCCTGCGGTCGCCCGGCACCGCCGACCCGGACGAGCTGGCCGTGCGCGCGCTCGTCGGCCGGGCGGAGGCCGAGCGGCTCGTGCAGCGGTACGGCAAGACGCTGGACGCCCCCTGCGGCACGCTCACCCACCTCTTCCCCGAAGCCGGCGTCCTCGCGCAGGCGGAGCCGGACGGCACGCTCGGCGCGCTGGCCGCCGCCCTCGCCGACGGCACCCTGCGGCTCGACGCGGGCGCCGACCGGGACGACGCGCAGCACGCGCTCCTCGCCCTGCCCGGCATGGACCCCCGCACCGTCGCGGTCATCCGCAACCGCGCCCTCGGCGACCCGGACGCCGCGCCACCGGACGACGACGTCCCGGACACCTGGCGCCCCTGGCGCGCCTACGCCCTCCACCACCTCGACGCCGCGCTCGCAGCAGACGACGCGGACGGCGCCCACGACGGCGCCACCGACTCGGAACGGGAAACCCACTGATCATGTCCTCGCACACCGTCACGCACTGCACCACCGTGGACAGCCCGGTCGGCCCGCTGCTCCTCACCGCCGACGACTCGGGCGCCCTGACCTCCCTGTCCGTACCGGGCCAGAAGGGCGGCTGTGAACGCCGGCCGGAGTGGCGGCACACGCCCGCGCTCTTCCGGGCCGCCGAGGAGCAGCTCGCCGCCTACTTCGCCGGTGAACTCGACCGTTTCACCCTGGAGTTCAGGGCCGCCGGGACCGAGTTCCGGGAACGGGTGTGGGCCGCCGTCGACTCCGTGCCGTACGGCGAGACGACCACGTACGGTGCCATCGCCGCGCGGATCGGCGCCCCGCGCGCCGCCGTCCGCGCGATCGGGGGCGCGATCGGCGCCAACCCCCTGCTGATCGTGCGCCCCTGCCACCGGGTGATCGGCGCGGACGGCTCGCTGACCGGTTACGCGGGCGGCCTCGACCGCAAGCAGCGGCTCCTCACCCTCGAAGGAGTGCTCACCCCGTAGAGGTGGAAGGGGCGGACACGGCCTAGTCCTCCAGGCCCCAGCTGTGGATGCGCCTCGGGTGGACGCGGATCAGCTCCTCGCTGAAGTGCGGGCCCAAGTCATGCGGGCCGGTGAGGAGTTCGGCCTCGCCGCGGATGTCGACGCCGCGCACCCGCCAGGGGTCCAGGCTCACGATGTCGTCGACGACGAGCGCCACCTTCGGGTTCCGTTGCAGGTTGCGCCACTTCTTGGTCGTCCCCATCGCGTACCCGCCGATCAGGATCGTCCCGTCGTCCTGCGGGAAGAAGCCGACCGGGTTCGCCTGCGGCTGTCCGTGGGCGTCGACGGTGGCCAGCCGGCCCAGCCGCTGCGATCTGAGGTAGGCGCGTTCCGCCTCGCTGAATTCGGTCATGGCAGCAGCCAAGCACCCCCGCGCCCGCCGCACACCGGCCGACGGCCCTGAGCCGCCCGCGGAACCGGCCTCTGCGGCCAGGGGTGTGACGGAGTGTTGGGACCGGCCGATGCCTGGGAACCCATGGGCCCATGACCCGAGTGATCAAGGCCAGGTACCTCCTGACCGCCCTGGTGACGGCGCTGGCGTTCGCCCCGCCGACGGCAGGAGCCGCCACCGGCTCCGGGCCCGCCCGGCCGGCCGGCGCCCCCGTGCGCGACGCCGTCGAGCGCCCGGCCGCGAACCGGGGCGCCGCGTACGTCGTCCCGGGCCACGACGCCGGCCCGACCGTCCACGCTCCGGTCCCCGCCGTCGGCGCCCCCGCGCCCGGTGCCCTCGGCGCCCCCGGCTACCGCGCCTCGGGCGCCGATCCGCTGCCGCCCGTCCCCTCCGTCACCGAGGCCCTGACGTCCGGCGTACTGCGTCCCCCCGACGAGGACTGGACCGGCACCTGGGAGGCGGCCCCCTCCGGGACCGTGCCGGGGCTGCCCGGCGCCTCCGTCCGCAACGTCGTCCACACGAGCGTCGGCGGCAGCGCGGTCCGGGTCCGGATCTCCAACCGGCTCGGCACCGCGCCGCTTCGCCTCGGCTCCCTGACCGTCGCGCTGCACCGGCCCGGCGCCCCCGCGAGCCCGGACGCCGTCCCGGGCTCGCTGCGGACCGCGACCTTCGCGGGCGCCCGGTCCGTGGTCGTCCCGGCCGGCTGGGACCTGGTCAGCGACCCCGTACGGCTGCGCGTGCCGGCCGGCGCCGACCTGTTGATCTCGGTGCACACCCCGGACGCCGCGGGCCCGGCGACGTACCACCGCTCCGCCCTCCAGACCAACTTCCTCGCCCGCCGCGGCGACCACACCCGCGACGAGCACGGCGACGCCTACACCGTCACGCTCGGGAACTGGTACCACGTGACCGGCGTCGACGTGCTCGACGCGCCCGCGGCGGGCAGTGTGGTCGCCCTCGGCGACTCCCTCACCGACGGCACCGGGTCCACGTACGGGGCCAACCACCGGTGGCCCGACCGGCTCGCCGAGCGGCTGCGCGGCCTGCCGCCGGCCCGCCGGCTCGGCGTCCTGAACGCCGGGATCTCGGGCAACCGCGTCCTGCGCGCGGGCGTCGGACCGGACGCCCTGTCCCGGCTCGACGCCGACGTCCTGTCCCGCACCGGGGTGCGCGCGCTGATCGTGCTGGAGGGCGTCAACGACATCAAGGGCACGCCGGAGCAACTCGACCCCGCCGCCTTCGAGGACGCGTACCGCCGCATCGTGCGCCGCGCCCACGCGCACGGCATCCGCGTCATCGGCGCCACCCTCACCCCGTACGGCGGGCACGGCGCCTGGACGACGTCCCGCGAGGCCGCGCGCCGGGCGGTCAACTCCCTCGTCCGCTCGGGCGGCATCTTCGACGACGTGGCCGACTTCGACGCCGCCGTCCGCGACCCCGCCCGCCCGACCCGTATCCGCCCCGCCTACGACCCCGGCGACCACCTGCACCTCAACGACGCCGGTATGCGGGCCCTGGCCGACCGGGTCGACCTGGCATCCCTCATCCGCTGAGGACGCGCGCCCGGGTGTGGGCCGCGGCGGGTCAGCCCCAGAGGACCGCCGCGACCCACGCCCCCATGATCAGCAGGCAGGCGAACAGCTCCGCCAGCACGCTCCAGCCCCCTGACCGCATCGCCGTGCGCAGGGCCGCCACCGCCTCCCCGTGCCGCCCGAGACGCAGCCGCTCCGACAGATAGATCCCGCCCATGAAACCGGGCAGCGCGCCCAGCACCGGCAGCACGACGAAGCCGAGCAGCGCGCCGAACCCGGCGTACGCCGCCATGCGGGGCGTCGCGCCGCTCGCGCTCAGCCTGCGCGGGGGAAGCGCCCATCGCGCCGCCTGGGCCAGCAGCAGCGCCACCGTCGCGCCCACCAGCACGCTCCAGGAGAGCTTGCGGGGGTCCTCCAGTGCCCACCACAGCACCGCGGCCCAGACGAGCCACGATCCCGGCACGCCGGGCACCAGTACTCCGAACAGGCCGAGCAGGATCACCACCCCGACCAGCAGGAGCTCCCACACTCCCATCTGTCCAGGGTGCAGGAGAACGGGTGAACCCGCAGGTCAGTCCTGTCGGTCCCGGGCCACCCAGGCCCGCTCGTACGCGTGCCAGCCCAGTTGGAGCCGGGTCGTCACGCCGGTCAGCTCCATCAGCCGCTTCACCCGGCGCTGCACGGTCCGCAGGCCCAGGTCCAGCTGCTTGGCGACGCTCGCGTCCGTCAGCCCGGCCAGCAGCAGCGACAGCACCTCGAGGTCCGTGCTGTCCGGGCCGTCCGGTTCCTGCTCGGCCACGCCCGTGCTGCCGAGGCGCAGCGGCAGCGCCTCCCGCCACACCGACTCGAAGAGCCCCGAGAGCAGTTCGAGCAGTCCGCTCGCGTGCACGACCAGGGCGGCGGGCTCGGCGGTGTGGGAGGTCAGCGGCACCATGGCGAGCGTCCGGTCGGCGATCACGAGTTTGGTCGGCACCGTGTCCGCGACGCGGACCTGCTCGTCCCGGCCCAGGGCGGCGGACAGCTCGGTGATCCCGCCGGGCAGGTCGAGGACCGCCCGCTCCACCACCACGCGGTAGGTCACCCCGCGGCCGGCCGCCTGCTCCTCGGCGACGTTCTCCGTCCCGGACACGACCACCGGGTTCCCGGTGACCAGCGCGCACACCTCCTCACTGGCGCCCAGCTGGAGCTGGAGGAACCGCTGCGCGACGGCCGCCGCGCCGATCACCACCTCGACCAGGTCGTGCACGGCGGGCTCGGCGGCCTGCGCCCGGTACTCCTCGGCGAGCAGCGCCGCCGCCAGCTCCGCCTTCTCCAGCTCGTGCCGCCGCTGGGTGAGCAGCGCGCCCAGCGCGACACCGGGCGGCGCCGCGACCCACCGCCCGGGGCGGGCCGTCGACTGCGCCGCCAGTCCGTGCCGCTCCAGACGGCGCAGGGCGCGCTCCGTGTCGTACTCGCCGAGCATGAGCCGGCGTGCGAGATCGGGCACGTCGGCGGCGCCCACGGACACCAGTGCCCGGTACGCCGACTCGTGCGTCTCGTCCAGACCTATCGCTCCCAGCATGCGGAGACGTCCCTCCCCAAAGGATCATCCGTGACGGCCGGGCCGTGGCGGAAAACAGCCACGGCGCAAACCCGCCTTCCCACATCATCGCCGCACCACCCGTCTCTCTGACAAGGTTGCGTCACTGGGGCACCAGCCACCGCCCGTAATGCCCGGCTTGGGACCGTCCGGCCTGCGCGGACGTGGCGGGGGCGGTTCCCGACGGACGTGACCGCGCATCACCGCGGAGCATCAGGGAACCAGGTCACACTCAGGACCGGGACGGACCGACATACGCGGCGGCCCGGTCGTCCAGACCGTGACCGGACCCACGACGTGCGGTGGGTCCGAGTCACTCCGGCGCCGCCGGGCGGTTCTCCCGTGGGGGGTGGGACCGCCCGGCGGTATCACGCACGGCTGTTCGAGCCGACGCCCTTCCGTCGTCCGACACGCCGCCCGGCGATCTCCGTCCGCCGGATTTTCCCGATGCACCGTTTTCTTCCGGCTCCCGCGGTGGACAATCAAGGGCATGAGCCAGCAGGGGGAGAGTCCTACCGGTCACGAGGACGACTGGTGGGGGCAGTTGTACGACGACTCCACCGGAGACACGGGTCCCGCGGCGGCGGCCGACTCCCTCGACGACCGGTTCGCGTCGGCGTCGGGCACGGTCGGGCGGGGCGACCCGGCACCGGGTGCGTACGCCGACGAGGTCCCGCCCCGCCCCGGGGAGACGCACGCGGTCCCGGAGCAGCGCACCGGCGGCTCCGGAACCCCGTCCGCCACCTCCGGGCCACGCGACCCGGGCCCCGGGCCACGCGACCGGGGACCTGGACCAAGGGTCGGCGCCCCCGAAGACCGGACGCCCGCCGCGACGGACGGAACTCCGCCGGCGGACGGCACCGGGGGAGGGCGCCCGCCGGGCGGAACGGCCGGGGTCCGCCCGTCGGCCGGGGCGGCCTGGAGCGCGTCGCCCGATGCGGCCGGGAATCCGCCGCCGACCGGCCCCCGCCCGGCCGCCGAGGACGAGCCCGCGCCGGCCTCGCCCGCCGTACCGCCCGTAGGTCCTCCGCCAAAGACCCCTCCGCTTCCCGTCGGCCCCCCGCCGCCGACCGCGAGCCCCCGGCCGCCCGCCGGGTCCCCGCCCGTCGGTGTGCCGCCGCCTCCCGCGGGTTACCTGCCCGTCGAGGAGCCCGGCGGGACGGCACCCGCGCCGCCCGACGAGCCCACCCTCGCGCCCCTCGGCCGGTCCGCCGGGTCGGCCTGGCCGTCCCTCGCGGAGTCCGGGTCTCCGGCCGCGGGCCCGGGACTGCCCGACCCCGTCGGCCACGTCGGATCCGGGCCGCCCACCTACGACGCGGAACCCACGGCACTGCCGCCCGCCGACCCGGACGCGCTGGCGGACCTCGTCGCGGACACGGTGCTGGAGGGCGCCCAGTACGGGGCGTGCACCCTGCGGGCGGTCTCGGTGCGCGGGGACTCCGCCCGGTACCGGGGCGAGCCGCGCCGGGACGCCCTGCTGACCGCCCGCTTCGGGACGGGGGAGGACGCCCTGGTCCTCGTGGCCATGGCGACCGGCGCGCGGGCCACCCCCGGCGCGCACCGGGCGGCCGCTGAGGCGTGCCGGTGGATCGGCCGGGCGGTCGGCCGCAGCCAGGCACGGCTGGCCGAGGACATCCGGGCCGGCCGGCGCGGCGACCTGAAGTCGGGCCTGCACCGCCTCACCGACCGCAGTCTCGGCAGGCTGCGGGCCAGCGCGGCGGAACAGGGCGTCGAGCCCGAGGAGTACACCGCGAGCCTGCGGTGCCTGCTGCTGCCCGCGGACCCGGAATGCCGTACGCGCGTCTTCTTCGGCGTCGGCCCCGGCGGTCTGTTCCGGCTGCGGGACGGCGAGTGGCAGGACATCGAGCCCCGGGTGGCGGAGACCGCAGGGGAGCCCGTCGTCGGGTTCGGCTCGCCGCCCCACGAGACCCCGGAGGGCGACCGGCTCACCATGGACCTCGGGATCACGACACCCCCGAGCCCGTACGAGCCCGCGCCCCGGCCGCCCCGCGCCCCCTTCCGCTTCCGGGCCTCCGTCGCCCGCCCGGGTGACACGCTGCTGCTGTGCACGGACGGCCTCGCGGAGCCGCTGCGCGGGGAACCCGAGCTCGCCGCGCATCTGACGACACGCTGGTCCACGCCCGAGCCGCCCGGGCTCGCGACGTTCCTCGTGGACAGTCAGGTCAGGGTCAAGGGGTACGCCGACGACCGGACGGCCGCCGCCGTTTGGGAGGCGTAACCCCCCGCCGTGTGGATTCATGGAACCCGAAGGGATCTCCGGAGACCGAAGGGCACGTGAAGTCATGGCCAAGCAGACCGTCGCCGAGCAGTTCGTCGACATCCTCGTCCGCGCGGGCGTCAAACGGCTGTACGGAGTCGTCGGCGACAGCCTCAACCCGGTCGTGGACGCCATCCGGCGCAACGCGGCCATCGACTGGATCCACGTCCGGCACGAGGAGACCGCCGCGTTCGCCGCCGGCGCGGAAGCCCAGATCACCGGGAACCTCGCCGCGTGCGCGGGTTCCTGTGGCCCCGGCAACCTGCACCTCATCAACGGCCTGTACGACGCCCACCGCTCCATGGCCCCGGTGCTCGCGCTCGCCTCCCACATCCCCTCCAGCGAGATCGGGCTCGGGTACTTCCAGGAGACGCACCCGGAGCGGCTGTTCGACGAGTGCAGCCACTACAACGAGATGATCTCCAACCCGAAGCAGATGCCCCGGCTGGTCCAGACGGCCATCCAGAACGCCGTCGGGCGCAGCGGTGTCAGTGTCGTGACGCTGCCCGGCGACATCGCGGGCGAGGCGGCCCCGGAGAAGTCGGCGGAGACCGCCCTGGTCACCGCGCGGCCGACGGTCCGCCCCGGCGACGCCGAGATCGACAAGCTGGTCGCGCTGATCGACGCGGCCGACAAGGTCACGCTCTTCTGCGGCAGCGGCACGGCGGGCGCGCACGCCGAGGTCATGGAGTTCGCGGAGAAGATCAAGTCGCCGGTGGGGCACGCGCTGCGCGGCAAGGAGTGGATCCAGTACGACAACCCGTTCGACGTCGGGATGAGCGGCCTGCTCGGCTACGGCGCCGCCTACGAGGCGACCCACGAGTGCGATCTGCTGATCCTGCTCGGCACGGACTTCCCGTACAACGCCTTCCTGCCCGACGACGTGAAGATCGCCCAGGTCGACGTCCGTCCCGAGCACCTGGGCCGCCGCTCCCGGCTCGACCTCGCCGTGTGGGGCGACGTGCGCGAGACCCTGCGGTGCCTGACGCCGCGGGTGCGGACGAAGAAGAACCGGCGCTTCCTCGACAAGATGCTGAAGAAGCACGCCGACGCGCTCGAAGGAGTCGTCAAGGCGTACACCAGGAAGGTCGACAAGCACGTCCCGATCCACCCCGAGTACGTCGCCGCGGTGCTGGACGAGGTCGCCGACGACGACGCGGTCTTCACGGTCGACACCGGGATGTGCAACGTCTGGGCGGCGCGCTACATCTCGCCCAACGGGCGCCGCAGGGTGATCGGTTCCTTCTCGCACGGCTCGATGGCGAACGCGCTGCCGATGGCGATCGGCGCCCAGTTCACCGACCGGCGCCGCCAGGTCGTCTCGATGTCCGGCGACGGCGGATTCAGCATGCTGATGGGCGACTTCCTCACCCTCGTCCAGCACGACCTGCCGGTGAAGGTCGTCCTCTTCAACAACTCCTCGCTCGGCATGGTGGAGTTGGAGATGCTGGTCGCCGGACTGCCCTCGTACGGCACGGCGAACAGGAACCCCGACTTCGCCGCCGTCGCCGAGGCGTGCGGGGCGTACGGCGTCCGCGTCGAGAAGCCCAAGCAGCTCGCCGGTGCCCTCAAGGACGCCTTCCGGCACAAGGGCCCGGCGCTCGTCGACATCGTCACCGACCCCAATGCCCTCTCCATCCCCCCGAAGATCAGCGCCGACATGGTCACGGGCTTCGCCCTGTCCGCGTCGAAGATCGTCCTCGACGGGGGCGTGGGCCGCATGCTGCAGATGGCCCGCTCCAACCTGCGCAACGTACCGAGGCCCTGAGGCACGGCTGGCGCGGGGCCGGTCGCCCGGCCGGTCCCGGGGGCGGTGTCGAATGACGGGAGCCGTCCCTCCTCGTCGTCTACGGCGGAATAGGCAGTCCCGTGTAGGCAGTTGGAGCGATCTCACGCGGTCGGGGCGTCCGCCGCGGACGGTAGGCCCGATGGGGGCGGTGCGGTGCCCGGGGGCCCGGAGCGTCCACCGGCACCCGCACCGGCCCGCGTCCCCGCGCGGGCGCCGGGGCGTCCGGTGACTGTCGCACCACCCGTCCGAACTGCCCCTGCACGCACTCCGGTTACGCCCTCGCAGGCGGACGCGGGCCGGATGCTCCCCTCCCAGGAGCCCGGCCGGCTCCGTCCCGGCGGGCCGCTTCCCGGGTGCCGCGCCGGGAACCCTCCGGTGTCCGGCGCGTGATTGACGATTCAGCATGACTGTCGTCTTCCGCGGCCGGGCATGGATCCCCGTGAACGTGTTCGAGCAGGAGGGAAACCGACATCGGCGTGCGGGCGGGGGTCATGAAGAGGCAGGCACGTGCGGGCGGCCCCGGGACACTGGGGGCACCCGCGGCGAAGACAGTGGAGGAAGCGGTCGACGGGGGCGGGGAGAAGCCGGGAGCGCCGCAGCTCCGGCGCCGGCTGGGACGGGGGGACCTGAGGGCCGTGCCAGAGGCCCGCAAGGCACTGAGGGAGCTGTTACGTCACTGGGGGCGACCGGGACGGTCGGAGGTCGCCGAACTGCTCACCAGCGAGCTGGTGACCAACGCCCTGGTGCACACCGACCACGACGCGCTGCTGACGGCCACCGTCTCGCCGCGCGGACTCCGGGTGGAGGTCAGGGACTTCGTGGGACGCAGGCCACGGCTGCGGGTACCGAACGCCGACGACGGTACGCACGGCAGGGGGCTGGTCCTGGTGCAGTCCCTGGCCGACGCGTGGGGCGTACGCGTGCACGCCGTGGGCAAGGCGGTCTGGTTCGAACTGGACGGGGGCGCGGCATGACCTCATGCCGCGCCCCCGTCCAGTGAGGCGTCCGGACCCGCCGGACCCCCGTCGGTCCGGTCCTAGCCGAACTGCTGCTCCAGGTCCTTCAGTTTGCGCTCCAGGGAGTCGAGGCGCGGCAGCGCCATGGTGTCGTCTTCCGCGGTGAGGTCGATGACCGGGTCAGTGGCGCCGCGGACCGGCTGCAGGGAGGCGCGGGCGCGTACGGGCAGTTGCTCCGACGCCGATATGGCAGGCTCCGAGGAGGCTTGGGCGGGAGCCCGCTCCACGGTGGTCTCGAGCTGCCGGTTGCCGCGGCCGACCAGGCCGCGGTGACCCCGGCTGAGCGCCTTGAGGTGCGCCCGCTCGACCCGCTCCTGCTCGCGCCGGCGCAGTCGGTTCTGCTCCTTCTGGCGCCGGTCCTCGCGCACCTCGTCCACGGCCTCGTCCAGCGTACGGACGTTCTCCAGCAGCATCAGCGACCAGGCGCTGTACGTCTCGCGGGGAGCGCGCAGCCAGCGGACGATGCGGATCTGCGGCAGCGGGCGCGGGACCAGACCCTGCTCCCGCAGCGCCGCCCGACGCGTCTGCTTCAGCGCGCGGTCGAACAGCACCGCCGCGGACAGGGACATGCCCGCGAAGAAGTGCGGTGCGCCCGCGTGGTCCAGGCCCCGGGGCGCGTGCACCCAGTTGAACCAGGCCGCCGCGCCCGCGAACGTCCACACGAGTATGCGGGAGCCGAGGGCCGCGTCACCGTGGCTGGCCTCGCGCACCGCGAGCACGGAGCAGAACATGGCCGCGCCGTCCAGGCCGAACGGCACCAGGTACTCCCAGCCGCCGGAGAGGCCGAGGTTCTGCTCGCCGAAGCCCACGAGGCCGTGGAAGGAGAGAGCCGCGGCGACCGCGGCGCAGCAGAACAGCAGTACGTAGGAGGCGGTTCCGTAGATGGCCTCCTTGCGCCTGCGGCGCTCCTCGCTGCGCTCCCACGAGTCCTCCGCGCGCGGCGCTTTCTCCCCGGCCCGCTTCCCGCGTGCGAGCACCGCCACCGCCGCCAGCATGCCCAGGAGCAAGACGGCGCCCGGAAGCAGCCAGTTCAGCGATATGTCGGTCAGTCTCATCAGGGGGTCCCTTGCATTGGGATAGGGCGTAACGCCCGCCATAGTGGCCCAATCCCGTCGGCCCTCAGGGGGTTTCGGGGCAAGAGGCCGCCAAGGGAGTGCAAGGGCATGCGCAAGGCGACACTTTGCTCGAACTGCCGCGCGAGGAACGGGAGTTGAGTACGAATAAGACTACCCGTACGGGTGGTTCCACGGAAAGTTCCTGCGGCAGGTGAGGAAGTTGTGAACTGACCGTGATCCGCGGGGTGCCGCACCCGGTGCCCGTGGGCCGCCGCGGCGCGAGTCGATCTTAGGGGGAACGCGGTGCGGCGGGGTGCCCCGGGGGCCTCAACCCGCCGCGGACGCCGTCAACTTGGCGACGCGGTCCGTGTCGCAGGTGCGCGGGCACGTGACGCAGGTGTCCTCGGGCCGCAGCGTGTAGAAGAGGCAGCAGCTCGCCCGGTCCCGGGTGGGCAGGGCCTCGCCGTCCGGTCCGGTCAGCTCGCGGAACGCCGCGGAACCGGCGTACGGCTTCGTCGTGCCCGGCAGCAGCCGCTCCAGCTCCCGCATCGCCCGCCGCTCCTCGCCGAGGAGGTGGGCGACGTACCAGAGCCCCTCGACGACCTCGTCGGTCGCCATGCCCCACAGGGCGCGACCGCGCCGCCGCATCCGCGGGCCGAAGCCCCCGAGGACCGGCTCCAGGTGCTCGGCCACGGCGGCCCGCACCTCGGCCTCCAGGGCCGCCTCGTCCGGTACGACGCGAGCGCCGGGCAGGCCGGCCGCGGGGTCGTCCGGCAGGCAGGCGAACTCTTCGACGCGCACCGCCATGCGCCCCAGGGCCCGCTGGTACGTGACGTGCTCCACAGGCAGCCGCGGGACCCGGCGCAGCAGGAACCACGGCACGGTGATCAGCAGGCAGGCGGGCCAGGCGTAGCGGTGCAGTCCGAAGCTTGCGACGACGTCCGGACGGGCCCGCTGCCCGTAGTCCCGGAGCACCTGCTCCTCGTCCCAGGCGAGGAAGGCGTCGAGCTCGGCGCCGCCCTCCGCGAGCCGTGCGGCGCCTACCCAGCCGCCGTCTTCGGGTGCCGCCTGCGCGGGGCCGAGCTCCTCGACCGCCAGCCCCGGGAACACCTCGGTGAGGCGCGCGTACGCCTCCGACACGGCCGAGGGAGCCGCGGGGGCGACGCCGGCCGGGAGGTCCGGGACCAAGGCGGAGAGAGGCATGCGAGGACCACCGCTTCACGCTCGTTTGCAGGTAAGCCTTACCTTACCCACACGCCCGGAGGTTTGAACTGGGGGCCCGGGCGCCTATGGTCTTGACGGACAGGTGACAACCACCGCATTGACCCCCAAGTACCACCAAGCCCGGAGGAGGAGCCCGTGGAGCAGGCCGGCCCGCGCGACGCGCACCGCCCCACGGGTTCGGCGACCCCGGACACCGCCACGCGCGTACCCCCGCAGCCGCGCGCGGCGGACCGGGACCGTGGACGGGGCGCGGCCCGCCCCGCCGGCTCCGCGGGCGGGGCGCGCGGCGAGCACACGCACAGCGAGACGCCCCTGCCGCGGCCCCGCCGCGACGGACGGCAGCTCGTCCAGCGCTCGTCCGTGCGCGGCCAGATCCTGGACGCGCTGCGGACGGCACTGGTCTCGGGGGAGTTGGCGCCCGGCGAGGTGTACTCGGCGCCCGTGCTGGGCGAGCGGTTCGGGGTGTCCGCGACGCCCGTCCGTGAGGCCATGCAGCAGCTCGCCCTCGAAGGTGCCGTCGAGGTCGTGCCGAACCGGGGTTTCCGGGTCGTCGTGCGGTGCCCCCGCGAGCTGGCGGAGCTGGCGGAGGTCCGCGCGCTGATCGAGGTGCCGGTGATGCTGCGGCTCGCCCGCACGGTGCCCGCCGCCCGCTGGGCGGAGCTGCGCCCGCTCGCCGAGGCGACTGCGCGGGCCGCGTCCACCGGGGACCGCGCGAGCTACGCGGAGTGCGACCGCGCCTTCCATCGCGCCGTCCTCGCCCTCGCCGGCAACGAGCAGCTGCTGCGCATCGCCGACGACCTGCACCGCCGGGCCCAGTGGCCCTTGGTCGGCGGCCCCGCCTCACGCGGCCGCGCCGACCTCGTGGCCGACGCCGCCGAACACACGGCACTGCTCGACGCCCTGACCGCGCAGGACCTCTCGGTGGTCCAGTCCCTGGTCCGCGAACACTTCACCGGCGCCTAGCCCCTCCAGTCAGACCCCGGCCACCCCGAGCGGCGCCCGGCACGTGTGCCCACGGCACCGCGATCGTCCCGCGGGGCGCGGTTCGGGTGCCTGCGGGGCGCGGTTCGGGTGCCTGCGGTGCTGTGCTCGCGTACCCGCGGTGCTCCGCCCGCGTACCCGCGGCGCTCCGCTCGGTGCCCGTGGGGATGCGCCCGCGTACCCGCGGCGCTCCGCTCGGGTGCCCGCGGCGCTCCGCTCGGGTGCCCGTGGGGATGCGCTCGCGGTGCTTCGCCCGCGCACCCGCGCACCCGCGTGCCCGCGTACCCCCGTACCCCCGTGCCCGCGTGCCCGCGGGGCTCGGTTCGGGTGCCCGTAGCGCTGTCGCCGGTCCGGTTTCCGACGGTCCCGCGTCCAGTCCCCCTCGCCTCGCAGCCGTACGCCCCGAGCCCGCTCGGAGTCGACCGGGGCCGGCCGGTCGCTGCCGACCTGATACAAGCCGCAGGCCGGGGCATCACCGGCCCGGCCGTTGAGGCCCGCGTCCCCGGTGATCCGCCGTGCCAGCGGCGTTCCGGCCGGGTGCGCCCCGGCACTGGCGGGGTGCCGTCGCCCCCTAAGGGAGCCCCGGCGGCCCGCGGCGCGCCGCCCCGCTCAGGCCGTCGCGGCCGGTGGGGTCAACTGACGGGCCAGCCACGTGGGTACGCCGCCGAGGAGCCGGTACAGCCGAGCGGCCTCCGCGCGCAGCCGGGACGCCTCCGGCTCGGACTCGGCGTCCGCGAGCGAGGCCAGCGCGGGTGCCGTACCGACCAGGAAGCCCAACTCCTCGCGGATGCGCAGGGATTCGGCGAAGCCGTGCCGGGCCTCGGCCAACTCGCCCTCCCGCAGGGCGAGTCCGGCGAGATGGCGCCAGGTGAACGAGAGCAGCAGCGGATCGCCCTGGGCGGTGGCGCCGGCGTGGGCGCGGCGGTAGGCGGCGCGCGCCGACTGCGGGGAGTGGGCGAGGTTCTCGGCGAGCAGTCCCCGCCGGAAGTCCAGCAGCGCCCGCCCCGGGGCACCCGGGGCGATCAGCGCGGCGGCCCGGCCGAGCGCGGCCCGCGCCTCGTCCGCCCGGTCGCGTACGCCCAACAGGGTGGCCGCGTAGGCGAGATGACCGCGCTCGCAGGCCGCCGCGCCCCGCTCGTCGTCGCTGCGGGCCTGTGCCTCCGCCGTGCGCAGCGCGTCCTCCGCCTCGGCCCAGCCGTGCTCGGTGTAGAGGCACCGCTCGACGAGGAGCGAGGCTCTCTGCAGCGCCGCGTCCGCAGTGTGCGGTTCCAGGAGCGCGGCCGCGTCGGCCCAGCAGGCGCGCGAGCGCAGCCGCCATACCGCGGTCTGGAGTGGATCGTCCCCTGCAGTCGTTCCGGAACCAGACATGGCGGTATGCGCCACGTTGCCCTCCCCGAGCACACCGTTGAGCTGTTGAGTGGTGGCATCTCAGCACGGATTCCGGCGCCCGGCCAAGAGGGTGGGTGAAGGATTTCACAAAGTCGTGGGACGGCGGCGGCACCCGGCGCGGCCCACCGCTCGGGCCCACGACCTCAGCTCATGCGCAGGGCCAGGAAGAAATCGAGCTTGTCCTCCAGCCGCGACAGGTCCCGGCCCGTCAACTGCTCGATGCGTCCCACCCGGTAGCGCAGCGTGTTGACGTGCAGGTGCAGCCGGTTGGCGCAGCGCGTCCAGGAGCCGTCGCAGTCGAGGAACGCCTCCAGGGTGGGGATGAGCTCGGCGCGGTGCCGGCGGTCGTAGTCGCGCAGCGGGTCCAGGAGCCGGGCGGTGAAGGCGCGGCGGACGTCGTCCGGCACGAAGGGCAGCAGCAGCACGTGGGACGCCAGCTCCTGGTGCCCGGCCGCGCAGACCCGTCCGGGACGCGCCGCGGCCACCCGCCGGGCGTGCCGGGCCTCCTCCAGGGCGCCGCGCAGCCCCTCGGCGGAGTGCACGGCGGCGCTGACGCCGAGCGTGAGCCGCCCGTCGTCGTTCAGCCCGGCCGACAGCGGGCCGCGTACGGCCTCCAGGAGGACATCGGCGAGCAGCCCCGACTCGGAGCCGTCGTGCTCGGAGGACACCGCCGGGAGGGGGACGAGCGCGATGGCCTCCTCACCGGTATGGGCGACCGCGATGCGGTCGGAGTGCTCGGGTCCCCTCGACAGGGGGTCCACGAGGATCTCCTCCAGCAGGGACTGGGCGACGGGGCCGCCGTCGACGTCGCCGCCGTCCCACTCGACCCGGGCCACCACGACCTGCCAGTGCGGGGCCGCGCCGAGCCCCGGCAGGAGCACCGGGGCGGCGACCCTCAGCCGGGCCGCGATCTCGGCGGGCGCCGCGCCCGTCTGGACCAGCTCCAGGACCTCCTGGGCGAGCCGCCGCCGCACGGTGCGCGCCGCGTCGCGCCGGTCGCGCTCGACGGAGATCAGCTGCGTGACGCCCTGGAGCAGGTCGAGCCGCTCCTCCGGCCAGTCCCCGGCGTCCGCCTCGACGGCGAGCAGCCAGTCGGACAGCACCGTCTCGCGCACGTCCCGGGAGGCGGACGCGGAGCGGCCGGACGAGCGGACGGGGAACAGCGAGTACGTCGTCGCGCCCACCGTCACCCGGTGCGGGCCGCGCCGGCCGGTGCGGGCGGCGGCCAGGTGCTCGGCGGCCAGCCGCGCGCACACGTCGGCGGACAGCGCCGGGCCGTCGCCGTCGGCACCCGCGACGGTCCGCCCGGTGGGGGAGAGCACCCAGGCCCGCAGGTCGAGGTCGGAGCCGAGGAGGTCCAGGACCACGTCGGGACCGCCGCCCGCGGGGCCCGAGGTCATCATCCGCCGGTGCCGGTCCACGACGGCGGCCAGATCGCCGGCCCGCTCGCCCGACACCTGCCGTACGACGTGCTCGGTGATCGTCGCGAAGGCGACCGACTCGTTGACGGCGAACAGCGGCAGCCGGTGGCGCACGCAGGCCAGGACCAGGTCCTCGGGGATGTCGCCGAGCTCCGCCTCGCCCGCGGCCAGCGCGGCGACACCGGCGCCCGCGAGGATGCGTACGAAGGGCTCGGAGTCCGTGGCGTCGTGCCGCCAGGCCAGGCCGGTGAGGACCAGCTCGCCACCCGAGAGGTAGCGGCTGGGGTCCTTGAGGTCCGTGGTCATCACGCCGCGCACGGTGCGATCCAGTTCGTCCTCGCCGCCGAGCAGCCGCAGGCCCAGCGCGTCGGTGTCCAGCAGTGCGCGCAGCCGCATGTCTCGTCGCCGCCGTTCTTTGTCTCGAAATCTACGATGGATCGTGGGTGGGGTTCCCGCCGTGGGTTCCCGGCTTCCGCGGGAAGGCCCTGAGGGCCCTCGCCGACGGTCGCCCCGGGCTCTCCAGGGCCCTGTACTGGGCTTTCGTGAGCCGGGCTCCCTGTTTCCCGCCACGTGCCGGATGTTTCCCGGGGAAAGCGAAGAGGTTACCGAGGGCCTCCGTTCATACGAATCTACAAGATGTGCGCGCTGGCCAGCCAACTCCTTCATGGTTTCGGTGACTGACCCCGATGGAGGACGGAGCTGTGTACTGACGTCGATCCGCGTTAACAGCACATGAACGAGCCGGGCCCGCCGCACACGATCTGGCTTGATCAGAACGACCCACGATTACGAATGAAGAGAGCCACTCATGGACTTCCTTCGCCCCGCCAGCTGGGAGGAGGCGCTCGCCGCCAAGGCCGAGCACCCCACGGCTGTGCCGATTGCGGGTGGCACCGATGTGATGGTCGAGATCAACTTCGACCACCGGCGGCCCGAGTACCTCCTTGACCTGAACCGCATCGGCGAGCTGAGCGAGTGGGAGGTCGGTGCGGAGAGCGTGCGCCTGGGCGCCTCCGTCCCCTACACCAGGATCATGGACAGCCTGCGCGGTGAGCTGCCGGGTCTCGCCCTCGCCTCCCACACGGTGGCCTCCCCGCAGATCCGCAACCGCGGCGGCGTCGGCGGCAACCTCGGCACCGCCTCCCCGGCCGGCGACGCCCACCCCGCCCTCCTCGCGGCCGGCGCCGAGGTCGAGGCCGAGTCGGTGCGCGGCTCGCGCCTGATCCCCATCGACGAGTTCTACACCGGCGTGAAGCGCAACGCGCTCGCGCCCGACGAGCTCATCCGCGCCGTCCACATCAAGAAGGCCGACGGCCCCCAGCAGTACTCCAAGGTCGGCACCCGCAACGCGATGGTCATCGCGGTCTGCGCCTTCGGCCTCGCGCTGCACCCCGAGACCCGCACGGTCCGCACCGGCATCGGCTCGGCCGCGCCGACCCCGGTCCGCGCCAAGGCCGCCGAGGAGTTCCTGAACGCCGCGCTCGACGAGGGCGGCTTCTGGGACAACGGGAAGATCATCACCCCGTCGGTGGCCAAGCAGTTCGCGGACCTGTGCTCCGCCGCCTGCAACCCGATCGACGACGTCCGGGGCACGGCGAGCTACCGCCGCCACGCGGTGGGCATCATGGCCCGCCGCACGCTCACCTGGACCTGGGAGTCCTACCGCGACACCGACGGCCGGACACATCAGAAGGGGAGTGTCGCGTAATGCGCGTCAATTTCACGGTCAACGGCCGTCCGCAGGAAGCCGACGACGTGTGGGAGGGCGAGAGCCTGCTGTACGTCCTGCGCGAGCGCCTCGGGCTGCCCGGTTCCAAGAACGCCTGCGAGCAGGGCGAGTGCGGCTCCTGCACGGTCCGCCTGGACGGCGTGCCGGTGTGTTCGTGCCTGGTCGCGGCCGGCCAGGTCGAGGGCCGCGAGGTCGTCACCGTCGAAGGTCTCGCCGACTTCGCCAAGCAGCGCGCGGCGCACGGCGGTTGCGCCGGCGGGGCGTGCGGCACCGAGGAGCCGGAGGGGACCTCGCTCGACGCCGCGAAGGGCTGGGCCGCCAAGGGCCAGGACTCGCACACCGGCGAGGGCACCGAACTCTCCCCGGTCCAGCAGGCGTTCATCGACGCCGGCGCCGTCCAGTGCGGCTTCTGCACCCCGGGTCTGCTCGTCGCCGCCGACGAGATGCTGGAGCACAACCCGACGCCGACCGACGCGGACATCCGTGAGGCGCTCTCGGGCAACCTGTGCCGCTGCACCGGCTACGAGAAGATCATGGACGCGGTCCGCCTGGCGGCCGCCCGGCAGTCTGAGGCGGTCTGACCATGGGAACCACGGGTACACCCACCAACCTCACCCAGCGCTCCGCGACCAAGGGCGGCATCGGCGAGTCCACGCTCCGCCCGGACGGCACCCTCAAGGTCACCGGCGAGTTCGCCTACTCGTCCGACATGTGGCACGAGGACATGCTCTGGGGCCAGATCCTGCGCTCCACGGTCGCCCACGCCGAGATCGTCTCCATCGACACCGGCGAGGCCCTCGCGACGCCCGGCGTCTACGCCGTCCTGACGTACGACGACCTGCCGACCGCGGTCAAGAACTACGGCCTGGAGATCCAGGACACCCCGGTCCTCGCGCACGGCAAGGTCCGCCACCACGGCGAGCCCGTCGCCCTCGTCGCCGCCGACCACCCGGAGACCGCGCGCCGCGCCGCCGCCAAGATCAAGGTCGAGTACCGCGAGCTGCCGGTCATCACGGACGAGGCGTCCGCCACCGCGCCCGACGCGATCCTCATCCACGAGGGCCGCGACGACCACCACATCGGCCACGTCCCGCACCCGAACATCGTGCACCGCCAGCCGATCGTGCGCGGCGACGCCGACGAGGCCGCGAGGAAGGCCGACTTCATCGTCCGCGGCGAGTACACCTTCGGCATGCAGGACCAGGCGTTCCTCGGCCCCGAGTCCGGACTCGCCGTGCCCTCCGAGGACGGCGGCGTCGAGCTGTACATCGCCACCCAGTGGCTGCACTCGGACCTCAAGCAGATCGCGCCCGTCCTCGGCCTGCCCGAGGACAAGGTCCGCATGACGCTCTCCGGCGTCGGCGGTGCCTTCGGCGGCCGCGAGGACCTGTCGATGCAGATCCACGCCTGCCTGCTCGCCCTGCGCACCGGCAAGCCCGTCAAGATCGTCTACAACCGCTTCGAGTCCTTCTTCGGACACGTCCACCGCCACCCCGCCAAGCTGTACTACGAGCACGGGGCGACGAAGGACGGCAAGCTCACGCACATGAAGTGCCGGATCGTCCTGGACGGCGGCGCGTACGCGTCGGCCTCCCCGGCGGTCGTCGGCAACGCCTCCTCGCTGAGCGTCGGCCCGTACGTTGTCGAGGACGTCGACATCGAGGCGATCGCCCTCTACACCAACAACCCGCCCTGCGGCGCCATGCGCGGCTTCGGCGCGGTCCAGGCGTGCTTCGCCTACGAGGCCCAGATGGACAAGCTCGCCGACCAGGTGGGCATGGACCGGGTCGCCTTCCGCCAGCTCAACGCGATGGAGCAGGGCACGCTCCTGCCGACCGGCCAGCGCGTCGACTCGCCCGCCCCGGTCGCCGAACTCCTGCGCCGCGTCAAGGCGATGCCGATGCCGCCCGAGCGCCAGTGGGAGAGCAGCGAGGGCGCCGACGTGCGCCAGCTGCCCGGCGGCCTTTCCAACACCACCCACGGCGAGGGCGTCGTCCGCGGTGTCGGCTACGCGGTCGGCATCAAGAACGTCGGCTTCTCCGAGGGCTTCGACGACTACTCGACCGCCAAGGTCCGCATGGAGGTCGTCGGCGGCGAGCCCGTCGCGACCGTGCACACCGCGATGGCCGAGGTCGGCCAGGGCGGCGTCACCGTCCACGCGCAGATCGCCCGCACCGAGCTCGGCGTCACCCAGGTGACGATCGCCCCCGCCGACACGCAGGTCGGCAGCGCCGGCTCGACGTCCGCGTCCCGTCAGACGTACGTCACCGGCGGCGCCGTCAAGAACTCCTGCGAGCTGGTCCGCGAGAAGGTCCTGGAGCTCGGCCGGCGCAGGTTCGGCTCGTACCACCCCGCGTGGGCGACGGCCGAACTGCTCCTGGAGGGCGGCAAGGTCGTCACCGACGGCGGCGAGGTCCTCGCCGACCTGGTGGACGTCCTCGAAGGCGAGTCCGTCGAGGTCGAGGCCGAATGGCGGCACCGTCCGACGGTGCCCTTCGACCTGCGCACCGGCCAGGGCGACGGCCACGTCCAGTACTCGTTCGCCGCGCACCGCGCCGTCGTCGAGGTGGACACCGAACTCGGCCTGGTCAAGGTCATCGAACTGGCCTGCGCCCAGGACGTCGGCAAGGCGCTCAACCCGCTGTCCGTCATCGGCCAGATCCAGGGTGGCACCACCCAGGGCCTGGGCGTGGCGGTCATGGAGGAGATCATCGTCGACCCCAAGACCGCGAAGGTGCGCAACCCGTCCTTCACGGACTACCTGATCCCCACCATCCTCGACACGCCGACCATCCCCGTCGACGTGCTCGAACTCGCCGACGACCACGCCCCGTACGGGCTCCGTGGCATCGGCGAGGCCCCGACCCTGTCGTCCACCCCGGCCGTCCTCGCGGCGATCCGGAACGCGACGGGCCTGGAGCTGAACCGGACGCCGGTACGTCCCGAGCACCTCACCGGCACCGCGTAGAACCCTCCGGGCGGCGCACGGAGCGTCACAACTCCGCGCCGCCCGGAGCACTCCGGCACCGCACCGCTCGCGGTACCGGCGAACCACCCCAGCAGGTCCCGCAGTTGTAGTCCCCCAGTTCGCCTCGGGCCGTCCCCCGGGTCGTGCAGCCGAAGCACCTTCCCAAATCCCGCAGCCAGTCAGGGCTTTCGCGGGTGCCCCTGTGAACCTTGGGAGTCAGGCATCATGACCCAGCAGTCACTGGAGCCGAAGACCGTGGCGGAGGACGCGGGCACGGGTACCCGTGTCCCGGCCGGCCGGTCTTGGCTCGATCGCTACTTTCACATATCCCGGCGGGGATCGTCCGTGGCGCGCGAAGTGCGCGGCGGTGTCACCACCTTCATGGCGATGGCGTACATCCTGCTGCTCAACCCGCTCATCCTGTCCGGCAAGGACGTCGCGGGGGACACCCTCGGCCAGCAGCCGCTGATCACCGCGACGGCGTTCGCGGCGGCCTTCACCACTCTGCTGATGGGCTTCTTCGGCAAGGTGCCGCTGGCCCTCGCCGCCGGCCTGTCGGTCTCCGGCGTGCTGTCCTCGCAGGTCGCACCGCAGATGACCTGGCCGCAGGCCATGGGCATGTGCGTGCTGTACGGCGTGGTCATCATGCTCCTGGTCGTCACCGGGATGCGCGAGATGATCATGAACGCCATCCCGCTGGCGCTCAAGCACGCCATCACCATGGGAATCGGCCTGTTCGTCGCCCTGATCGGCTTCTACAAGGCCGGCTTCGTGCACCAGGGCAAGGCCACACCCGTCAGTCTCGGCGCCACCGGTGAACTCGCCGGCTGGCCGGTGCTGCTCTTCGCGGTCACCCTGCTGCTGATCTTCATGCTGCAGGCCCGGGGCGTGCCCGGGGCGATCCTGATCGGCATCGTCAGCGGGACCGTGCTCGCCGTCCTCCTCAACGCCTTCGACGTCATCGACCCGAAGCAGTGGGCGAGCGGCGCTCCCGAACTGCACGGCAGCGCGGTCTCCATGCCGGACTTCTCGCTCTTCGGGGACGTCGAGTTCGGCGGCTGGGGCGAGGTCGGCGCGATGACGGTCGGCATGATTGTTTTCACGCTCGTGCTCGCCGGCTTCTTCGACGCGATGGCCACCATCATCGGCGTCGGCACGGAGGCCAAGCTGGCCGACGCGCAGGGCCGGATGCCGGGCCTGTCCAAGGCGCTGTTCATCGACGGCGCGGGGGGTGCCGTCGGCGGTGTCGCCGGAGCGTCCGGGCAGACGGTGTTCGTGGAATCCGCGACCGGCGTCGGCGAAGGGGCGAGGACCGGTCTGTCCTCGGTCGTCACCGGCCTGTTCTTCGCCGCCTGCCTGTTCTTCACCCCGCTCACCGCGATCGTCCCCGGTGAGGTGGCCGCCGCCGCGCTCGTCGTCATCGGCGCCATGATGATGATGAACGCCAGGCACGTGGACTGGTCCGACCGCGCCACGGCGATCCCGGTGTTCCTGACCGTGGTCGTCATGCCGTTCACGTACTCCATCACCGCGGGCGTCGCGGCCGGAGTCATCAGCTACACCGCCATCAAGATCGCCCAGGGCAAGGCCCGGGAGATCGGGGCGTTCATGTGGGGGCTGACGGTGGTCTTCATCGTCTTCTTCGCCCTCAACCCGATCGAGAACTGGATGGGCGTCCACTGACGCCCTCCGCGTGACCGCCGAGGAGACCGAGACATGCTGGACATCGCCGACGATCTGCACCGGTGGGTCGAGCAGGGACGTGACTTCGCCGTGGCCACCGTGGTGGCCGTCGGCGGCAGCGCGCCCCGCCTGCCCGGCGCCGCCCTCGCGGTGGACGCCGACGGCACGGCGGTCGGCTCGGTCTCCGGCGGCTGCGTGGAGGGCGCGGTCTACGACCTGTGCCGTCAGGCCCTGGAGGACGGCGAGACCGTTCTGGAGCGCTTCGGCTACAGCGACGAGGACGCCTTCGCCGTCGGACTGACCTGCGGCGGCGTCATCGACATCCTCGTCACACCGGTCCGGACGGCCGATCCCGCCCGGCCGGTCCTCGCCACCGCGCTCGCCGCCGCCGCCCGTGGGGAGGCGGCGGCGGTCGCGCGGGTGGTGGACGGCCCCTCCGAGCTGCTCGGCCGGGCGCTCGTCGTCCGCCCCGACGGCTCGTACGACGGCGGCTTCGGCGCCCACCCCGAACTGGACCGCACGGTCGCCGGCGAGGCCGGCGCCCTGCTCGACGCGGGCCGGACCGCGACCGTCGAGATCGGTGAGCAGGGCTCCCGCTGCGGAGCACCGCTCACCCTTCTGGTCGAGTCCTCGGTGCCGCCGCCCCGGATGATCGTCTTCGGGGCGATCGACTTCGCCTCGGCGCTGGTGCGCGTCGGCAAGTTCCTGAACTACCGCGTCACCGTGTGCGACGCCCGTCCCGTCTTCGCGACGGCCGCCCGCTTCCCCCACGCGGACGAGATCGTCGTCGAGTGGCCGCACACCTACCTGGAGCGCACCGACGTCGACTCCCGCACGGTCCTGTGCGTCCTGACCCACGACGCCAAGTTCGACGTACCGCTCCTGCGGCTCGCGCTCAAGCTCCCCGTCGCCTACGTCGGGGCGATGGGCTCCCGCCGCACCCACCTGGACCGCAACGAACGGCTGCGCGAAGTCGGCGTCACCGATATGGAGTTGGCGCGGCTTCGCTCGCCCATCGGCCTCGACCTGGGAGCGCGCACCCCGGAGGAGACGGCGCTGTCGATCGCCGCGGAGATCGTGGCGAACCGGCGCGGCGGCAGCGGCGTCTCGCTGACCGGCGCGCACACGCCGATCCACCACGACGCAACGCGCACCCCGGCGGGCCGGATAGGCTCGGTGGCCTGAGCCCGGGCCCCGCGGGAGAAGGCGTCCACGAGACGAAGCGTTTCCTCAACGGCCCTGTCCGGCAACGGACTTGTACGCGCGGCACGCGAGCGGCAGGGTGAGGGTCCGGGGGTGCAGGGGGTGCCGCCGCGGGTGAGCGCAGCGGGGGCGGGCGGTTGAGCGAGGCGGAGAACGGACGCGACCCTGCGGACGACGACCCGGAGGCCACACGCTGCCTCTCGCCGTCCGCCACCACGGCGCTGGGCGTCTTCCTGCTGGCCGAGGTCGTCCTCGTCTGCGGTGCCCTGATCAGCCTGTGGCCGGTGGTCCTCGTCCTGGTGCAGCCCGAGACGCAGGACGGCTCCGTCGACCGGTGGTCGCCCTTCGGGCTGGGGAGCTGGTCGCTCACCGCCGACGCGGCGATGCTGTTCGCGGTCATCCTCTGCAGCGCCCTCGGCAGCTTCGTGCACGCGGCCACGTCGTTCGCCACCTACGTCGGCAACCGGCGGCTGTACGCGAGCTGGCTGTGGTGGTACCTGCTCAGGGCCGGCATCGGCGTCGCGCTCGCCCTGCTCGTCTACTTCCTGCTGCGCGGTGGCCTGTTCGCCGGAAGCTCGGGCGCCGGCGCCACCAACCCGTACGGCTTCTCCGGGATCGCGGGCCTGTGCGGACTGTTCTCCAAACAGGCCGCGGACAAGCTGCGCGAGATCTGCGACACGATCCTGAGCACCGGACGGGACGGCGACCGCGAACGCCAGGACAAACTCGAGCCGGAGGGGGAGCGGACCGACCCGGCGACAGCCGCCCGTCCTTCGGGGCCGGGCGGCGGGTCCACGTGAGCGCACGCCTGCCGGGAGCGTCCCTGGAGGGCAACTCGTCGCCCTAGAGGGGGAGTTCACTCAGTCCGGTCCCTCCTCAGTCGTGCTTCAGCAGTCCGGTCATCGCCCGGCCGAACATCCCGCGCCCCGCCCACGCCAGCGGACCGTCGAACAGGCGCGGCAGCCACCGCACCCGCAGCTCCTCGCGCCAGACCACCCGAGCGGTCCCGGCGCCGGTCGCGTGCACCTCGATCTCGGCCCACCCGGTGACGAACGAACCCCGCTTGACCAGCCGGCACCGGCCCGGCCGCTCCTCCCGCGGTGCCTGCCAGCCCACGACCTCCATCGGGTCGTCGAAGCCCAGCGGCCCCACCCCCGTCCTGGCCACGAACGTGGTGCCCTCGCCGGTCGGCGGGGGAGTCAGCACGGTGACCCGGGTCAGCGGGACCACGTCGGCATGCCGCTCCCACCGGGTGAGCCTGCGCCAGGCTTCGGCGGCGGGCAGCGGGACGTCACGTTCCAGGACGAAAAGGGCCACGGGGTGATCGTATGCCGACACGGCCACGAGGGTCCCTCCGGTACGCCGGGCACCTGGTCCCGACGGGGCCCGCGCACCGACCTGCGGCTCCCTGCCTGAACGGGGACCCGCGACCCGCCGTCTCCGCCGAGGACCGGCGGCTGCCCTGCTCGGCCGGCCGGGGACCCGTGGCCCCTGTTCCAGCCGCCCGGGACCCGTGCCCCCCACCGGACCTGCCGCCCCGCACCCCCCACCTCACCGGACCGAGCCCGCGGCGCCCTCACCCTCGTCCGGCCGCGCCCCGCACCCCCTCCCGGCGGGCCGAAAGCGCCCTACCGTCGGCTCCCGGCCGTGCGGGACCATGGGTGCGTCCCACGCCGTCGCCCGGGAGGCTGCCCCTGTGGACCGCGAAGCGCACGGCAGGCTCGACGCGCTCCAGCGCGACCCCTACCCCCTCTACGAGCTGGCGCGGCGCACCCCGGGCCTCCTGCACGTCGCCGAGCTGGACGCCTGGCTGGTGGCGCGGGACGAGGACGTGCGCGAGGTGCTGCGGCGGCCCGGTGACTTCTCCTCGGGCAACGCGCTGCGCCCGGACACCGTGCCGTCACCCGCCGCCCGCGCGGTCCTCGACGGCGGATTCGGCGGGCGCCCCGTGGTCGTCACCGCGGACGGTGCCCGCCACCGGGAGCTGCGCGCCCCGATCGTCCGGGGCCTGTCGCCCGCACGCGTCGCCGCCGTCCTGCCGTACGCCGCCGAACGGGCCGCCGCCCTCGTCGACGGCTTCGTGAAGGACGGCCACGTCGAGCTGATGTCCGCGTACGCGCGGCGGCTGCCCGGCGAGGTCGTCGGCCGGCTCCTCGGCCTCGGTCCGGAGGACGTACCGGCCGTCGTCAGGGGCGGCCTGCGCGCCGAGGAACTCCTCTTCCGGCCGCTGCCGGAGGACGAACAGGTGGCCGCCGCCCGGGACACGGTGGCGAAGCAGCACCTCCTCGACGCGTGCGTACGCGACCGGCGTGCCCGTCCGCGCGAGGACCTGGTCACCGAACTGGTCGCCTCGCTCGCTCCCGGGGACGGCGAGCTGACGCTCGACCAGCGACACGAGATCGTCGGCCATCTGCAGAACCTGCTGATCGCGGGCCATCTGACGACGACCGCGCTGATCGGCAACGCCGTCCTGCACCTGCTGCGGCACCCACGCCAGTGGGAGCTGCTGTGCGCCGAGCCCGACCGGATACCGGCGGCCGTCGAGGAGGCCGCCCGCTACGACAGCGTGTTGCAAGGCTTCCGGCGGATCACCACGCGGCCCGTCTCCCTCGCGGGCACCCAACTCCCGGCGGGGGCGGCGGTGTTCGTGGCGTTCGGCGCGGCCAACCGCGACGGTGCCCGTCACGCGCGGCCCGACGAGTTCGACATCACCCGCGACCCGGACCGTCATCTGGCCTTCGGGCTGGGCGCGCACAGCTGCCCGGGCGGACAACTGGCCCGGGAACAGGTCCGGTTGACCCTGGAACAGCTGACCACGCGGCTGCCAGGGCTGCGGCTCGCCGCGGACCGGGCGGTCACCATGCGCCCGACGATGATCCACCGGTCGCCGGAGGCCCTGCACCTGGTGTGGTGAGCGCTCGCCCCGAGGAGCGGGGCGGGTCAGGGCCGGTAGACCTGGCCGGGCAAGGCCTTCCCGGGCGCCAGCAGCTGCGGCACGGTCACGAAGACGTAGCCCCGCCGCTTCAGCGCGTCGATGATGCCGGGCACCGCGGGCACGGTGCCGGGATAGATGTCGTGCAGCAGGATGATCCCGTCCCGGGACGCCTGCCGCAGGACGCGCTTCTCGATGAGCGCGGAGTCGTTCGTCGTGTAGTCCTTGGCCGTCACGCTCCACAGGACCTCGGCGAGTCCCAGCTCGCGGCTGACGCGGTGCACGGTGTCGTCGGTGCGGCCCTGCGGCGGGCGCATCAGCG
Source organism: Streptomyces sp. NPDC005496 (assembly GCF_042872045.1). Classification (NCBI taxonomy): domain Bacteria; kingdom Bacillati; phylum Actinomycetota; class Actinomycetes; order Kitasatosporales; family Streptomycetaceae; genus Streptomyces; species Streptomyces sp. NPDC005496. The sequence continues at coordinate 607,684 of NZ_JBIAJQ010000001.1, read as the reverse complement.
TCGGCTTGTGTCCGGTGAGCTTCTCTATGGCGTCGTTGGGCCTCTTCAGTTCCTCCCGTATCTCGTCGGGGCGGAGCCGGGTGAGGATCTTGTGGTCCCAGGTGTGACTGGCCACCTCGTGGCCCTCGTCGGCCATGCGCTCGACGAGTTCCGGGTACTTCTCGATGTGCCGTCGGCCGAGCAGGAAGAAGGTCGCGGGGACCCGTTCGCTCTTGAGGATGTCGAGCAGCCGGGCCGAGTGCTCGCTCGGCCCCGCGTCGAAGGTCAGCGCGATGCACTTGGCCTGGCGGCAGTCCACGCTCCCGAAGCGGGCCTGCGTGTCCGCCGGCGGGTGGGCGCGGGCGCTGCTGGGCGCGGTGGTGTCGAGGGAGGAGCAGCCGGTGAGCGGCAGCGCCAGGGCGAGGGCCGCCGACAGGATCGCCGCCGAACGGAACGTGGTCCCCGTGTTCTTCGTCTTCCGGGTCGGAGAAGGCATGCCGGGACTATACATGCGATGTATACCCGCAGTTTATAGTGGGTGATCCGGACAGCTCGGCACGCTCTGGTCCTGAGAACGGCCGCACACGGTGGTCCGGCACCGTGAACAAGGTGTCTTCCGTCGGAAAACGCTGCTCGGAATGACCCTCCCTGCCGGATCACGAGGTCAACTAGCGTGCTGCAGATGGAATCTCGCAGTCTGGATGAGCTGGATCGCCGCCTCGTGCACGCCCTGCAGCTCGACGGGCGGGCCCCCCTGAAACACGTTGCCGAGGTCCTCGGCGTGTCCGACCAGACCGTGGCTCGCCGCTACCGCCGGCTGCGGGGGTCCGGGGCGATGCGGGTACTGGGGCTGCCCGACGCCGCCCGGTTCGGCCACATCGAATGGCTGGTCAGGGTCCGGTGCACGCCGGACACCGCGAGCAGCGTCGCCGGCGCACTGGCGGGGCGGGACGACACGTCCTGGGTGAGTCTCACCGCCGGGGGCACCGAGATCGTCTGCCTCACCCGGGCCCCGCACCGGGCGGAGGGCGCGTCCCTCCTGCTCCAGAAACTTCCGCGCACGCCCCGGGTGGTCGACATCTCCGCGCACTACCTGCTGCACACCTTCTTCGGCGGGCCCACGGGCTGGCACGGGAAGACGCACGCCCTGACCGACGAGGAGGCCGAACTGCTCAGACCCCGGCTGCCCGAGCCGCCACCGCGCGGCGTGCGCGTCCAGATGCGCGAGGGCGACAGCGCGCTGTTCGCCGTACTCGCCTCGGACGGCCGGGCCGGGTACGCCGAACTGGCCACCGCCACGGGCTGGTCGGAGTCGACCGTCCGGCGCCGGCTGGAGCAACTGCGGGAGATGCGGGCGCTGTTCTTCGATGTCGAGATCGACTCCGCGCTGCTGGGATACGAGACGGAGATCATGCTCTGGCTCACCGTGCCGCCCGCGGACCTGGTGAGCGTCGCCGAGGAGCTGTCCCGGCATCCCGAGGTGGGTTTCACGGCAGCCACGTCCGGCCAGTCGAACCTGGCCGCCATCGCCGTGTTCCGGGACATCGGCGAGTTCTACGAGTACCTGAGCACGCGGATCGGGGCGCTGCGGAGCGTGAAGCACGTGGAGACCGCGCCGGTGCTGCAGTCGATCAAGCGGGCAGGCCGCCTCCTTCCGACCGGAAACCCCCTCTTTCCTTCACGGTGACCGCTGGGGCGTCGATATCCGTCACCTGCCCGGCGCTGCGTAGGCCGCGACGTCCCCGCTCCGCAAGCTGGGCGGGTCGACGGGGCCCCGGGGGCTCTCGTACTTGAGAAGGGGTTCGTATGCGTAGAAGCAAGTGGTGGCCGCTGGCGGCGATCAGCCTGGGCACCTTCATGCTGCTGGTGGACGTCACGGTCGTGACCGTGGCGCTCCCCGACATGGCGGCGGATTTCGACACGACACTCGCCGACCTCGAATGGGTCGTCGACATCTACGCCCTGGCACTGGCGGCACTGCTGCTCGGGGTGGGTTCCTCCGCCGACAGGATCGGCCGCAAGAAGGTCTACCTCGGAGGCCTGGTCGTCTTCACCGCCGCCTCGCTGATGTGCGCCGTCGCCCCGAACACGGGCGTCCTGATCGCGGCCAGGGCGGTCCAGGGGCTCGGCGCCGCGGGGATGTTCGGTACGACGATCGCCCTGCTGGGCATGCACTACGCCGGCCGGGAACGCGGGGTGGCGTTCGCGGTGTGGGGTGCCACCAACGCGATCGCGGCGGCCGCCGGTCCGGTGATCGGCGGGCTGCTCACCGAGTACCTGGACTGGCGGTGGATCTTCTTCGTCAATCTGCCGGTCTGCCTGGCCGCCGTCGTGCTGACCAGGCGCGTCGTGCGCGAGGAGAAGTCCACCGGCGGACAGCGCGCGGACGTCCTCGGCACGCTCAGCTTCACCGTGGCGAGCGGAGCGCTCACGTTCGCGCTGATCCACGCCCACTCGGACGGCTGGAGCGCCCCGCTCACGCTCGGCATGTTCGCCCTGGCCGTGGTGGCTCTCGCGCTCTTCGTCGTCGTCGAGCTGAGGCACGAGCACCCCATTCTCGACCTGTCCCTGTTCCGCGGGCCGTCGTTCACCGGCATCATGATCAGCGGGCTGCTCCTCCAGGGCGGCGCGTTCGCCTACCTGCTCTTCGAGTCGCTGTGGATGCAGACCGTCCTCGGCTACGGGCCTGTGAAGGCCGGCCTCTACATCCTGCCCATGTGCGGCGCCGCCTTCGTCTTCTCGACGCTGGCCGGGAAGTTCGGTCCGCTGCCGCCCCGGGCGGCCATGGGCGCGGGTCTCGTTCTCGTCGCCGTCGGTTCCGCGCTCCAGACGGTGCTGGACGCGGGGTCCTCGGCCAACGCCCTCGTCGCCGGGTTGATCGTGTCGGGTATGGGCGTCGGCCTCGTGACGCCGAGCCTCGGGGCCGCGGCGCTGGCCTCGGTGCCACCCGAGCGCGCGGGCATGGCGGGCGGCGCGCTCAACACGTTCCGGCAACTCGGATTCGCGCTGGGCGTCGCGGTGTTCGGGGTGATCTTCCAGTCGCGGATGGAGAGCGTCCTCAGGGGCAACGGCGACCTGCCGGGCCCGCACGACACGGCGGTCGCGCTGAGCGGTGGGCAGGCGCGGTCGGTCGTCTCCGGTGCGCCCGCTGGTGAACGCGCCGGCGTGGAGCACCTGGTGCGCGAGGCGTTCGCGTCCGGTCTGGACCTCATGCTGTGGGTGGCGGCAGCGCTCGCGGCCGTGGCGGCGGTCCTCGCCTTCACGATGGTCCGCCTCCCGGTGGGTGGCGCGCACCAGAGGGCGGCGCAGACCGGCGGCGGCGGCCAAGAGCAGGCGCACGGGACCCGGGCCGACGCGAGGACGTGACGGCGGCCCTCCAGGACGCGCGGCCGCCCGCCGAGCGGATGCGCGTGAGCGGCCGTATCCATCCGAGGCGCTGCCCCCGCGTCCGCCCGCTCAGAGCCAGTCGCGGCGCTTGAAGACGACGTACAGGCTCGTGCACACCACGGCCATCAGGACGATCGCGAACGGGTAGCCGAGGAGCCAGTGCAGTTCCGGCATGTGGTCGAAGTTCATGCCGTAGATCGTGCCGACCAGCGTCGGGGCGAAGAGGATGGCGGCCCACGAGGAGATCTTCTTGATCTCCTCGTTCTGCTCGAAGCCCGCCTCGGCCAAGGCGCGCATCTCGGCGTTCTGCTGCTGGGTCACCAGGGTCGCGTTGACGGTGAGGATGTCGGCGAGGGCCTGGCGGAAGCCGTCGACGCGCTCACTGGTGTGCGTGACGTGGTCGGCGACGTCACGCAGATAGCGCTGCAGCTCCTCGTCCGTGCCGTACTTCGCGAACCCCGCCATCAGGCTGTGCAGCATGCTGACCAGCGGACGGGTCGCCCGCTGGAACTCGACCATCTCGCGGGAGAGTTCGTAGATGCGGCGGGAGACCTCCGGGTCGCCGCGGAAGACCTCCGTCTCGATCTCGTCGATGTCGTTCTGCACGCCGGTGACGACCGGGACGTAACCGTCGACGACCGAGTCGAGGATCGCGTACAGCACGGCCTCGGGGCCGAGCCGCAGCAGCTCCGGGGTGTCCTCCATGCGGCGGCGCACCGCGGACAGGTCGGGCGCGGCACCGTGCCGGACCGTGATCACGAAGTCGGGGCCCACGAAGACGTGCAGCTCGCCGAAGTCGACCTCCTCCGCCGCGTCCAGATAGCGGGCGGCCCGCAGCACGACGAAGAGCGTCTCGCCGTAGCGCTCCAGCTTCGGACGCTGGTGGGCCTCCATCGCGTCCTCGACCGCCAGCGGGTGCAGGTCGAACTCGGCGGCCAGGGAGAGGAGTTCGTCCTCGGTGGGGCGGGCGAGCCCGATCCACGCCATGCCGTCGGTCTCGTCGCGCAGCTCACGGAACGTCTCCGCGAGCGAGGCCGGCGTCGAGACCCGCACGCCGTCGCGGTACAGCGCGGCCTGCACGACGCTGCCCGCCTCGGCCGGTTCCGCCGCCGACGGTTCCGGGTCCTGGTCCCGCCGGTCCGCGGGAGGCGTGGACGGGGGTGTCAGGGCGCGGCGCCAACCGGACTTCCGGGCGCTCCTCGCGTCCGGACGGGCGCGGCGTTCCGCCATGGTGCTGCCTCCCGCTGTCACACGTGGGCCGGTCTGATCACCGGCAGGATATACGGGGTAAATGACGTCGGCGCGAGACCGGGAGGCCTTGGAGCGGAGCCGGGTGCGCCGTCCGGCGGCGAAGGGAAACCCTCGATGCGGACAGAAGGTGTCCGCAAGTCTCCGTAGCGTCGGAGCATGACGAAGACGGCGGGCGTGACAGGGTGGCCGGGCGGGACCAGGACGTCGACGGGCACAGCGGCGTCGGGCGGGACGAGGAAGGCGGGCGTCGCGGTGGACCGGAACGGCGGGACGAGGAAGACCGCGCCCGTGCTGGGCGCCCGAGCGCTGAACCGCGCGACCCTGGACCGGCAGCTCCTGCTGCGCCGCTCCATGCTCGGCGCGAAGGACGCCGTGGGGCATCTCCTCGGCCTCCAGGCGCAGAACGTGAAGCCGCCGTACTACGCGCTCGCCGCCCGCCTCGCCGACTTCGCGCCCGAGGACCTGTCACGTCTGATGGCCGGCCGCGAGGTCGCCCGCATCGTGACCATGCGCTCCACCATCCACACCCACACCGCGGACGACTGCCTCACCCTGCGCCCACTGGTGCAGGCCGCCCGCGACCGGGAGCTGAACAACTTCCGCAAGGGGCTCGTCGGCGTCGACCTGGACCGGCTCGCCGCCGTCGGCCGCGAACTGGTCGAGGCCGAGCCGCGCACCATGAAGCAGTTGCGCGAGGTGCTGTCGGCCCAGTGGCCGGACGCCGACCCGACCGCGCTCGCCATCGCCGCCCGCTGCCGGCTGCCGCTCGTGCAGGTCACCCCGCGCGGGCTGTGGGGACGCAGCGGCCAGGTCGCACTCACCACGGCCGAAAGCTGGTTCGGCCGACCCGCCGCGCCGGTCCCCGCGCCGGACGCGACCGTGCTGCGCTACCTCGCCGCCTTCGGGCCCGCCTCGGTCAAGGACATGCAGACCTGGGCCGGCCTGACACGGCTGCGTGAGGTCTTCGAGCGGCTGCGCCCCGGACTGGTCACCTTCCGCGACGAGAACGGCGTCGAGCTCTTCGACCTCCCCGACGCGCCCCGGCCGGACGCGGACACCCCGGCACCGCCGCGCTTCCTGCCGGAGTTCGACAATCTGCTCCTCTCGCACGCCGACCGGTCCCGCGTGGTGCCCGCCGACCTCAAGGGCCGTACGTGGCGCGGCAATCAGGCGTACTGCACGCTGCTCGTCGACGGCTTCCTCGCAGGCGTGTGGCGGCAGCAGGGAGAGACGCTGACGATCGAGCCCTTCGTCCCCCTCACCGGCGCGCAGCGCGACGAGGTCGTACGGGAGGCAGAACAAATGCTCCGGGTGATGTCCGGCGAGGGTGCGGGTGCTCACGACGTCCGATTCGGGAACGTGACGTCCTAGCCCCGTGCGGGAAGGCGCGGCCCTTACGTCCACGGGGCGGCGCCGGGACGTGGAAGGGGGGCGTCGCGGGCCGCTCGTGGAGGCCCGCGGCGCCCCCCGGTTCATGCCTGAGGGGTACTCAGGAAATCTCTACACAAAGTGAGTTGACCTGAATCCGGCGGTCAAACCTGGACACGGGTCTCCTCGGGTTGCCGGTGGGGGGACGCTCGGGCGGGGTCCCGGCGGGCCGGTACTCCGTGCCCGGGCGATCGGCACGCCCTCACGCTAGGAGCACGCACCCGGGCGCCCCAAGGGGGGAAGCCCCTAGGCGGCCCGGCGGAGGGAAAACCCTCGGTCGCGCCGTGCAAACCTCCACCGGCCACGGCTCGTTGGGACCGGTGCCGAAAAGCGCGTGGAACGGGCGGGTCCGAAACGCATCACGCGGACGGGTCCGAAGCGCATCACGCAGATGAGTCCGGAGCGAACAACGCGGGTGGGCCGGGACACAGCACGGGGACCAGTGTGACGAGCGGCCCGTCGGTTCACCCGCTGCGGCCCCCGGCCGCCAGCCGGACGATGTCCACCCGCGACCGGATCCCCAGTTTCCGGTAGACCCGGGTGAGCGTGGCCTCGACCGTCTTGACGCTGATGAACAGTCGGCCCGCGATCTCGCGGTTGGTGGCGCCCTCCATCACGAGGGCGGCGACCTGGCGTTCCGTCGCGGCCAGCGCGTCGAGCGCCACGGAGGCGGTCACCGGGGCGACACGCGCCGGGTTCGCGGCGGCAGCGGTCTCCGCCTGGCGCAGCCACGGCAGCGCGCGGCAGCGCCGGAACAGCCGTACCGCCTCGTCGTACGCGGCCGGACCCGGCCGGTCCGTGCGCAGTGCGGCGAGGGCGTACGCGGCCCGCGCCTCCTCCAGCCCGTGGCCCAGCCGGGCGAGCCGGTCCTGCGCCGACGTCAACTGCCGTACGGCGGCGGCCGTGTCGCCCCGTGCCGCCCGCGCGAGGGCCTCCGCCCGGTCGAGCACCGCGAGCACGCTCTCGCGGCCGAGGCGCAGCGCCCGGACCCGCGTCGTGTCGATGACGTCCTGGGCCTCCGCCGGCTCACCGATCCTGACCAGCGCCTCCGCGAGGTCCCCGTGCCAGCGGCCGCGCGCGGGATCGGTGACCCCGAGGCTCTCCTCCAGCTCCCTGACCCGGCGCAGCGCCCGGACGCACTCCGGCGCGTCCCCCGCCACCAGGTAGGCGTGCCCGAGGGCGCCCAGCGCACGCGAGAGGTAGATGAGGTCGCTGTCCTCCTCGGCGCGCTCCACCGCCTCGCGGGCCAGCGCGAGCGCCTGGTCCAGATCGCCGCCCGCGGCCTCCGCGAGCGAGGTGACCATGGCGGTGGCCGCCTCCCCGATCCCGGTGTCCCGGGCCAGCCGCAGGCTCTCCCGGGCGAGGTCGAGGGCACGGCCGCAGTGCCCGGCCCGCAACTCCGTCTCGGCGAGCCCGCGCACGAAGTGCACCTCGCTCTCGACCATCCCGCGCCGCCGCACCTCGCGCAGCAGCGCGGTGATCGTCGTCCGTGCCTCGGCGAGCTGGTCGCCCATGACCAGCCAGCGGAAACGGGCCGCGCCGGCGCCGTTGTGGTCGCACGCCACCCGGGGGTCCTGCGGCTCGCGCATGGCCCGCTTGATGGTCGCGGGCGCGTCGGAGTGCCCCATCAGGGTCTCCATCTGGGCCTGAAAGGCGAGCGCGAGCAGCTCGGTGCGCCGGTCCCCGGCGCGCTCGGCGAGCTCGGCGGCGCGTGCCGCCTCCTCGCGGCCCTTCGCCATCTCGCCCTCCAGGAGCAGCGCCCGCCATGCCAGTTGGTAGCGCACGAGCGCGAGCAGCCCCGGCTCGTCGCCCGCGTCGGCGAGGGCCTGCGGGAAGACGGCGTCGACCTCGGCCATGGCCTGCCCGGCCGCGTCGATGACGACCATCCAGGCCCGTACGCGGTCGGCGGCCCCGGTGGCGCGGCCGAGTACCTCGCGGGCGATGTCCCGGGCGAGGTCGGTCTCCCCGGCGGTCAGCGCGTCCTCCGCCGCCTGGAGCCGCCGCTCGTCCGGGCCGGGGGAGGTGTCCGGCGGCGTGTGCCGGGCGGCCAGCAGATTCAGTCCGGCGGCGACCGAGGGCGCGCCGCGGTCCCGGGCCGCGGACGCCGCCTCACCCAGCCGGGCGGCCACCTGGGCGTCGGTGCCGGTGGTGGCCAGCGCGAGGTGGCGGGCCCGTTCGATGGGGTCGGAGGCCGCCGTGGACAGGGCGGCGTGGGCGGCGCGCCGCTCCTGCGGGGTGGCCTCGGCGTACACGGCGGCCGAGATGAGGGGATGGGCGAACCGGATGCCGGGGCCCTCCCGCTCCGGCGCGAGCAGTCCGAGCGCGGCGGCCGACGCGGTCTCCGTCTCGGCGTTCTCACGGCCCGCGGCGCGCAGCAGCGCCTGGGTCGGGCGGGCGCCCGCGCTCGCGACGAGCAGCGTGCGGCGGGCCTCGGCGGGCAGCATCCCGATGCGGTGGAGCACCAGCGCGCGCAGTGAGGTGGGCACCGGCAGCGGCTCGCCCGGCTGGGGGGCCGCCGGGTTCTCGGCCAGGGCCCGGCCGAGCTCGAGGGCGAAGAGGGGGTTGCCGCCGCTGGTGCGGTGGATGTCCCGTACGGCCGAGCGGGGCAGGCCGGTGTAGCCGCGGCGGCCGAGCAGCTCGGCGACCTGGGTGCGGGAGAGCGCGTTGACGCGGACGGCCAGGGTGTCCGGGGGCAATGCGCGTAGATGATGGTCGTGCCCTTGGGTCTCGGGCTCCGTCTCCGTACGCACCGCGCACAGCATCCGCACCGGCATCTCGCCAAGACGGCGGGCGGCGAACCCGAGCAGTTCGGTGCTGGCCGAATCCAGCCACTGGAGGTCGTCCGCGACGATGAGCAGGGGGCCCCGGGCGGCCAGGGCCCGGAAGGCGGACAGCACCGCGAGCCGTAGGGCGAGACCGTCGCGCTGCAGGGTGGACTCGCCGCGGCCGGTCAGGGCGGACTCCAGGGCGGTGCGCTGCGGGGCGGGCAGCGCGTCGGACACCTCGTCGACCACGAGTCCGAGGAGGTCGGCGAGGGCCAGGAAGGGGAGGTGGGATTCGGACTCGGTGGCCGAGCAGCGCAGGACGGTACGGGCCGCACCGGCGTATTCCGCGGCCAAGGCCCGCAGTACGGTCGACTTTCCTATTCCGGCGGGTCCGTGGACCAGCACGCTGCCGCCCCGGGAGAGCTGGGCGCGGGCACCCGCGAAGAGGTCCTCCCGGCCGATGACCAGGTCGGAGCGGGGCCGCGCGGGCTCCTGGAAGTCCCCTGTCACGGTCACCGCTCCCCTCGTGCGTCGCGTCCGGCCAATATTAGGCAAGGAACCCTCGAAATCCGGACGGTCGAGAAGGTGAGGGAAATAACAAGAGTGCGGCATAAGGCATTTCAGTGCCGAGCCGAATGAATGGAGACATCTCGCGCCAGGCGCGCCCCGTCCGACGGCGCCGGCTCTCGTCCGCCGACACCGGCTCCCCGCCCGCCGCTCCCGTCTCACGCGGCCCAGGTCCACGCGGCCCTGGCGGACACTCACCGGCGTTCCGCGGCCCGCGCAGGCCCGCTTCCCTGGCGGACACGCCCGCGGCGCGCTTCCCGGCAGGCACGACCCTGGACGACCTCGGCTCGGCTCCCACGGGGGCCAAACCCGGCCGCCACCAGCGCCTGCGCGCGGCGGAGTCCACGGGGGCCGGCCCCGGCTTCTGAACGGGTCCGTCCCGGCCGCCGCCGCACACGCCGAGCGGGTCTTTCGGTGCCTGCCCCGGCCTGCCACGGGCCGCGCCGCACTCGCCCGCGCCCGGCTAGGTCTACGGGGGCCAGGCCCCGGCTTCTGGACGGGTGCGTCCCGGCCGCCGCCGCACACGCCGAGCGGGTCTTTCGGTGCCCGCCCCGTCTGCCACCGGCCGCCGCGCCCGGCGGGGTCTACGGCGCCCGCCCCGGCTTCTGGACGGGTGCAGCCCGATGCCGCCGACGCCCACGCCCGCGCCCGGCGAGGTCTCCGCAGCCTGCCCCCGCCTGCCATAGGCCCGCCGCGCACGCCCGCGCCCGGCGAGGTCGAGGACGCCCATCCGCCCCCGGCGGTCGGCTACGGCAGCAGCCCAGCCCGGCGGGCCGCGACGACCGCCTCCGTGCGGGTGTGGGCGCCCAGCTTGCGCATGGCCGAGCGCAGGTAGCTCTTCACGGTCTCCGGCCGGAGACCGAGCCGCTCGGCCGCCGCCGCATTGGTGGCGCCCGCCGCCACACAGGCCAGGACGTCCACCTCCCGCGCGGCCAGCCCGGGAACGGGGGCGGCGGTCGCCCCGGCCGGCTCCGGCGACGCCGCCCGGGCCAGGCGCCCGCAGGCCCGCAGCAGCTCGGCCCGCAGCGCCGGGTCCTCCACCCGCGGCGCCAGGGCCCGCAGGGCGCCGTGCGCCTCCCGGACCTCCTCCCACGCCGCCCCGGACACCGCGTCCGGCGCCTGGACCGCGGCCAGCAGACTCCGCGCCTCGTCCCGGACGACCAGCGCCTGCTCCAGGTCCCGCGCCGCCTCCACCGCCGCCGCCAGCGTCCGGTCGCCCAGCGGCCGGGCCGTCCGCAGGGCGCCGTAGAGGACACCGCGCACCCGGCGCCGTACCACCACGGGCACGGCGAGGACCGAGCACAGCCCCTCCGTGGCGACCGCCACGTCGTACTCGTGGCTGATCTGCCGCGACGACGAGTAGTCCGTGACCGCGCACGGCCGGGCGAGGGCGACCGCCTTGCCGCCCAGGCCGTTGCCGGAGGACACCGCGAGCGCGCTGAGCGCGGCCGTCGCCGTGCCGCTGAGTACGCTGATGCGCACCTGCCGGCGTCCCGGCTCGAACAGGCCGCCGAAGGCGACCGGCAGCCCCGTCGTACGCCGCAGCCGCATCAGCGCTCCACGCATCTCGACCGCCTCGGCTGCGTCAGCTGCCACGTGCTCGCCCCTTCATCGCGGCGCACCCCCGTTCGGGGGTGGTGAGACCTGCATCACGGATTACACGATGTTAGGTGGCTGTCCGGCAACGAGGAGGACACATGACGGCGAAGACGAGCGCGACGGACGACTTCCGGACCGCACGGGACTTCCTGCTGGCACATCGCGAGGACTACGCGGCCGCCTACGCGGGGTTCGACTGGCCCCGCCCGGAGTACTTCAACTGGGCGCTCGACTGGTTCGACGTCATCGCGGAGGGCAACGACCGGGCGGCCCTGCACCTCGTCGAGGAGGACGGCACCCGCGTCCAGGTCTCCTTCGCCGAGATGTCCGAGCGCTCCGACCGGGCCGCGAACTGGCTGCGCGCCCAGGGCGTCGGCGCGGAGGACCGCATCCTCGTGATGCTGGGCAACCAGGTCGAGCTGTGGGAGACCGCCCTGGCCGCGATGAAGCTGCGCGCCGTCGTCATCCCGGCGACCCCGCTGCTCGGCCCCGCCGACCTGCGCGACCGCGTCGAGCGCGGCCGGGTCCGGCAGGTCGTCGTCCGGGCCGAGGACACCGGCAAGTTCGCCGGCGTGCCCGGCGACTACACCCGGATCGCGGTCGGCGGGCCGCCCGAGCGGGACGCGTCGTCCGAGAGCGCCGGCTGGCTGCGCTACGAGGAGGCGTACGAGGCCCCCGCCGCGTTCGAGCCCGACGGGCCCACCCGGTCGGACGACCCGCTGATGCTGTACTTCACCTCGGGCACCACCGCCCGGCCCAAGCTGGTCGAGCACACGCACACCTCGTACCCGATCGGCCACCTCGCCACCATGTACTGGATCGGTCTGCGGCCCGGTGACGTGCACCTGAACATCTCCTCGCCCGGCTGGGCCAAGCACGCCTGGTCCAACCTCTTCGCCCCGTGGAACGCGGAGGCGACCGTCTTCATCCACAACTACACGCGCTTCGACCCGGCCCGGCTGATGGCGGAGATGGACGCCGCCGGCGTCACGACCTTCTGCGCCCCGCCGACCGTGTGGCGCATGCTCATCCAGTCCGACCTGGGCCGGCTGCGCACCCCGCCGCGCGAGGCCCTCGCCGCCGGGGAACCCCTCAACCCCGAGGTCATCGAGCAGGTGCGGCGCGCCTGGGGCGTGACCGTCCGGGACGGTTTCGGGCAGACCGAGACGGCGGTCCAGGTCTCCAACAGCCCCGGCCAGCCGCTGAAGACCGGCTCGATGGGCCGGCCCAGCCCCGGCTTCCGCGTCGAGCTGCTCGACCCGGTGTCCGGCGCCCCGGGGGTGTCGGAGGGCGAGATCGCGCTGGACCTCTCCAACCGTCCGGTGGGCCTGATGACCGGCTACCACGGCGACGCCGACCGCACCGCCGAGGTCATGGCGGGCGGCTACTACCGCACCGGCGACATCGGCTCCCGCGACGAGGACGGCTACATCACCTACGTGGGCCGCGCGGACGACGTGTTCAAGGCGAGCGACTACAAGATCTCCCCGTTCGAGCTGGAGAGCGCCCTGCTGGAACACGAGGCGGTGGCGGAGGCGGCCGTCGTCCCCGCCCCGGACGAGCTGCGGCTCGCCGTCCCCAAGGCGTACGTCGTGACGGCCGAGGGCTGGGAACCGGGCCCCGACACCGCGAAGGTGCTCTTCGAGCACTCGCGCGCCGTCCTCGCTCCCTACAAGCGCATCCGCCGGCTGGAGTTCGGCGCGCTGCCCAAGACCGTCTCCGGCAAGATCCGCCGGATCGAACTGCGCGAGGCCACCGCCGCGGGTTCGGCCGCGGAGTACCGCGAGGAGGACTTCCGATGAGTGACTCCGCACCGCCCGCAGCGAGTTACGCGCACGGCACCAGTACGACACCGCTGCTCGGCGACACCATCGGGGCCAACCTGGACCGGGCGATCGCCGCCCACCCCGGGCGGGACGCGCTCGTGGACGTGGAGTCCGGACGCCGTTGGACGTACGCCGAGTTCGGCGCGGCCGTCGACGAGGTGGCGCGCGGACTGCTCGGCAAGGGCGTGCTCAAGGGCGACCGGGTCGGCATCTGGGCGGTGAACTGCCCGGAGTGGGTCCTCGTCCAGTACGCCACCGCCCGCATCGGCGCCATCATGGTCAACATCAACCCGGCCTACCGCGCCCACGAGGTCGAGTACGTCCTGAAGCAGGCGGGGATCTCCGTCCTGATCGCCTCACTGGCGCACAAGGGCAGCGACTACCGCGCCCTGGTCGGCCAGGTCCGTGAGAAGTGTCCCGAACTGCGCGAGACGGTCTACATCGGCGACCCGTCCTGGGACGCGCTGACGGCAGCGGCGGCCTCGGTGCCGCAGGGGCAACTTGCCTCCGCCGCAGCCGAGTTGAGCTGCGACGACCCGGTCAACATCCAGTACACCTCGGGCACCACGGGCTTTCCCAAGGGCGCCACGCTCTCCCACCACAACATCCTCAACAACGGCTACTGGGTGGGCCGTACGGTCGGTTACACCGAACAGGACCGGGTGTGCCTGCCCGTGCCCTTCTACCACTGCTTCGGCATGGTCATGGGCAATCTCGGTGCCACCTCGCACGGCGCCTGCATCGTCATCCCGGCGCCGTCGTTCGACCCGGCGGCGACACTGCGGGCGGTGCAGCAGGAGCGCTGCACCTCGCTGTACGGCGTGCCGACGATGTTCATCGCGGAACTGAACCTCCCCGACTTCGCGACGTACGACCTGTCCTCCCTGCGCACCGGGATCATGGCGGGCTCGCCCTGCCCGGTCGAGGTGATGAAGCGGGTCGTCGCCGAGATGCACATGGCCGAGGTGTCCATCTGCTACGGCATGACCGAGACCTCGCCGGTGTCGCTGCAGACCCGCCGGGACGACGACCTGGAGCACCGCACGGGCACCGTCGGCCGGGTCCTGCCGCACATCGAGGTGAAGATCGTGGACCCCGTCGACGGGGTGACGCTGCCGCGCGGCACGGCGGGCGAGCTGTGCACCCGCGGCTACAGCGTCATGCTCGGCTACTGGGACGAGCCCGAGAAGACCGCGGAGGCCGTCGACCCGGGCCGCTGGATGCACACCGGGGACCTGGCCGTGATGCGCGAGGACGGCTACGTCGAGATCGTCGGCCGCATCAAGGACATGATCATCCGGGGCGGCGAGAACATCTACCCGCGCGAGATCGAGGAGTTCCTCTACGCCCACCCGAAGATCGCCGACGTCCAGGTCGTCGGCGTGCCGCACGAGCGCTACGGCGAGGAGGTGCTCGCCTGCGTCATCCCCCGCGACCCGGGCGACCCGCTCACGCTGGAGGAGCTGCGGGCCTTCTGCGAGGGGCAGTTGGCGCACTACAAGATCCCGAGCGCGCTGCGCGTCCTGGAGTCCTTCCCGATGACGGTGTCGGGGAAGGTCCGCAAGATCGAGCTGCGCCAGGGGTACGGGGCGTAGCGCCTCCCGTCCCCGGGGCCGCCCGCGTCCTTGCGGGACCGGCCCCCGGGGGCCCCGCCGTCAGGGCCGCGCCGCGACCAGCTCGTCGGCGCTGCGGTTGACCGGCTGCGGGGTGCCCGTGAGGTCGAGGACGAAGAGCGGGACGCGCAGGTGGTCGGCGCGGTCCCGGGCGTCGTCCGCGAACCCGGCGAGCGAGAAGTACACGCACTCCGCCGACTCCGTCATGGCCGTCAGCCACAGACACTCCACGTCCCGCACGGACGCCGGGCGCACGGTCGGGTCGACCTGTGCCACGACGCCCCGGGCCGCGATGCCGATCCCCGTCGGGGGCCGCTGGTCGGCCCGCCGGATGTCCTCGTACCCGAGCCATCTGAGATAGAGGGCGGCGGCGGTGACGGCGTCCCGGGCCGTCCGGATGGTGACGGGCTGGAACGCGGCCCGCCGGGCGCGCGCGGCGACCCGGGGGAGCGGGCCGCGCCGGACACGGTCGGAGGAGCCGGACGCGGCGGCCGACGACACGGTCCTGCCCATTCCGGTACCGGTACCGGTGCCTGCTCCGGTAGTGGTGCCGCCGCGGGGGCGGGCGTTGGGGCTGGTACTGGTTCCGGCACCAGTGCCGGTGCCGGAACTGGCGCCGGTGCCAGTATCAGCACCAGTGTCGGTCTCGGAACCAGTGCCGGCACCAGCGCCAACACCGGTACCGGTACCTGCGTCGGTCCCGTTCCCTGCGTCGGTACCGGCACCCGTGCCCGTATCAGCACCGCCCCCGCCCCCACCCCCCGAGTCGGAGTCGCCCTCGGCCCGCGCGGGCCCGCCGGTGTCACCGTCCCGTACGGCCGGGGTCACCGGGATTCGCAGGGCCGTGCCGCACGGGCACGCCAGTTCCGGGTGGGGCCACTCGTGCGCGCGGCCGCAGGCGTCGCAGCGCACGGTGACCCAGTCCTCGTCCCAGGTGCGGTGGGTGACGGAGACCGGCCCCGCGTCGGGGTCGAGCGACGGTGTGACGGGCGCACCGCACACGCAGGGGTAGGACGGCGCGGCGTAGAGGTGCTCGCGGCGGCAGGCCGGGCACCGCACCGGCACGCTCTCGGCCATGGCCCACTCCAGGACAGACGGGGCGTCGGACAGACGTGGCGTCGGGACAGCGCCCCCATCGTCCTCCAGCCGGCGCCCTCCCGGCAGCGAAACGGCCGGACCGCCGGGGCCGGATCGCGCCACGGCGCACCGCATGGCCCGGCACCCGGACATCCCTTGACGGCCCGTCCGCACGCCACTTACATTGCTTCCAGATAGTAGAAGTTAGTTTCCGCAATACGGAATTCGTGATGCGGGGTCCACACGGATCACACGGCTCTCCGAGGGGCGCGACGGGAGCGCGAATCCGCCAGCCGAAGCAGGAGTACTCCATGGCTCGTATGACCGCTGCCCGCGCGGCAGTCGAGATCCTCAAGCGCGAGGGCGTCAGTGACGCGTTCGGTGTCCCCGGCGCGGCGATCAACCCCTTCTACGCGGCCCTCAAGGCCTCCGGCGGGATCAGCCACACCCTGGCCCGGCACGTCGAGGGCGCCTCGCACATGGCGGAGGGCTACACCCGGACCCACCCGGGCAACATCGGCGTCTGCATCGGGACGTCGGGACCGGCCGGCACCGACATGATCACCGGCCTCTACTCCGCCATCGGCGACTCGATCCCGATCCTCTGCATCACGGGCCAGGCCCCGACCGCCGTGATCCACAAAGAGGACTTCCAGGCCGTCGACATCGCCTCGATCGCCAAGCCGGTGACCAAGATGGCGGTCACGGTCCTGGAGGCCGCCCAGGTCCCCGGCGTCTTCCAGCAGGCCTTCCACCTGATGCGCTCCGGCCGTCCGGGCCCGGTCCTGATCGACCTGCCCATCGACGTCCAGCTCACCGAGATCGAGTTCGACCCGGAGACGTACGAGCCGCTGGGCGTCTACAGGCCGGCCGCGACCCGGGCCCAGATCGAGAAGGCGCTCACCCTCCTCAACGAGTCCGAGCGCCCCCTGATCGTCGCCGGCGGCGGTGTGATCAACGCGGACGCCTCCGAACTGCTCGTCGAGTTCGCCGAGTTGACCGGCACTCCGGTCGTCCCGACGCTGATGGGCTGGGGCATCCTGCCCGACGACCACGAGCTGAACGCCGGCATGGTCGGCCTCCAGACCTCGCACCGCTACGGCAACGCGACCTTCCTGGAGTCCGACTTCGTCCTCGGCATCGGCAACCGCTGGGCCAACCGTCACACCGGCAAGCTGGACGTCTACACGGCCGGCCGGAAGTTCGTGCACGTCGACGTCGAGCCCACGCAGATCGGCAGGATCTTCGCCCCGGACTTCGGCATCGCCTCCGACGCGAAGGCCGCGCTGGAGCTCTTCGTCGAGGTGGCACGGGAGTTGAAGGCGGCCGGCCGGCTGCCCGACCGTTCCGCGTGGGCCGCGTCCGCGCAGGAGCGAAAGGCCACGCTCCAGCGCCGCACGCACTTCGACGGCATCCCGATCAAGCCGCAGCGGGTCTACGAGGAGATGAACAAGGCCTTCGGACCCGAGACCCGGTACGTCACCACCATCGGCCTGTCGCAGATCGCCGGCGCCCAGATGCTGCACGTCTACCGGCCGCGGCACTGGATCAACTGCGGTCAGGCGGGCCCGCTCGGCTGGACGGTCCCGGCCGCGCTCGGCGTCGCGAAGGCCGACCCCGAGGCGCAGGTCGTGGCGCTCTCCGGCGACTACGACTTCCAGTTCATGATCGAGGAACTGGCCGTCGGCGCGCAGCACCGGATCCCGTACGTCCACGTCCTGGTCAACAACGCCTACCTGGGCCTGATCCGGCAGGCGCAGATCGGCCTGGACATCAACTTCCAGGTCAACCTGGAGTTCGAGAACATCAACTCCCCGGAACTGGGCGTCTACGGCGTCGACCACATCAAGGTCGTCGAGGGCCTCGGCTGCAAGGCGATCCGGGTCACCGACCCCGCCGAACTGGGCGCGGCCTTCGAGCAGGCCAAGAAGCTCGCCGCCGAGTACCGGGTGCCGGTGGTCGTCGAGGCCGTCCTGGAGCGCGTCACCAACATCGCGATGAGCAGGACGAACGACATCAGCGAGGTCGTCGAGTTCGAGGAGATCGCGACCGAGCCGGGCCACGCGCCCACCGCGATCAGGACGCTGAAGGTCTGACGCGGGCGGTCATCCCCGTACGACGGCCGAAGGGCGGCTCACCCACCGGTGAGCCGCCCTTCCGCCGTACCCGGGACCCGCGCCCTCGCGCGGGTCCCGCCCCCGTGTGCTTCCCCGTGGTGCCGTGGTGCTCGCCGTGATGCGTCCTCCGTCGTGCGGTGGTGCTTCCCCGTGATGCTTCCCCCGTTCATGAGGCCCGCCGCCCCCGTGCCGGCGGGCCTCATAGGGCGAGGATGTGCCTCGGGCGCGGGGAGTTGAAGCCCTCGCACCGGTGTTCAGAGGTTGATTTGAGGGTTCCGTAGGCGGAGTACGCACGCTGGTGTATGCCGTGGCCAGGTCCCGCGGACGCGGCCGGCGCCCCGTCCCGCGGTCAGCGTGCCGGGTGCTCCGAGAGGCCGGGCCAGTCGTCCGGGCCGCCGCCCTGCCACTGGACGATGTCGCTCTCCTCGACCTCGGTCTCGTCCAGGCCCGCCTCGCGCAGGATCTCGACGACGTCGTCGAGGTGGGACGCGACGCCGAGCTCCTCGTCATCCGCGGTGACCCTGCGCGAGCCGTCCAGGCCGGGCGCGTGTACGACGATGCTGGGATGGTCCATGCCCCCAGGTTCCTGCGCGCCGCCGCGTTCCGCACGTCGGCGCGGCAGGCGCGCACGACGCGCAGCGCCGGGTACGGGACCGTCCGTACCCGGCGCTGCGAGCCGGTGAGCTGTGCTGTTGTTGCCGTCCGACGGCGCGAGGCTGGGCGCGACAGGACGTTCGCGCCGCCGGACGGGGTCTGTGTCGTCCCCGGAGGGATGTGGCTGGGGGACCGCGGCGGATGCGATGGGACCGGGACCTCCCTTCCCTCAGGTCGAGAAGGGAGTCCTGGGCCTTGACCACCGCACTGGCTCGCACACCGCCGCGGCCCCCGTCCTGCCCGGACCAGCCGGTGGACCACCCCTCATCCGGGTCCTGGGCTGTCGCGGGCGTCCTGGGGTGAGGCTCAGTCCTCGCGCAGGGCGCGGACGGCCTCCTCCACGCGCTTGCCGTACTCGGGGTCGGCGGCGTGGAAGTGGGCGAGGTTCTTCTCGACGACGTCGTCGCGGGAGACCTGCGAGAGGCCGCCGGCGATGTTGGCGATCAGCCGGGACTTCTCGTCCGCCGACATCAGCCGGTACAGCTCGCCCGCCTGGAAGAAGTGGTCGTCCTTCGTGTGCAGCGGGGCCTCGTGCGTGCCGGTGTGGCCGGCGACGGGAAGCGGCGCCGACAGCGGGCGGCCGGTCTCGACGGGACCGTCGTAGGAGTTCGGCTCGTAGTTCTTCGCGCCGCGGCCCTGCGGGTTGGCGGCCATCAGGCCGTCGCGGCCGTAGTTCTCCGCGACCGTCGCCCGCGGGGCGTTGACGGCCAGCTGGGTGTGGTTGACGCCCAGGCGGTAGCGGTGCGCGTCCGCGTAGGCGAACAGGCGGCCCTGGAGCATCTTGTCGGGGGAGGGGCCGATGCCCGGAACGAAGTTGTTCGGGGAGAAGGCGGCCTGCTCGACCTCGGCGAAGACGTTGTCGGGGTTGCGGTCCAGCACGAGCCGGCCCACGCGGCGCAGCGGGTAGTCCGCGTGCGGCCACACCTTGGTGAGGTCGAAGGGGTTGAAGCGGTAGTCGGCCGCCTCCGCCGCCGGCATGAGCTGGACGTAGAGGGTCCAGGACGGGTTGACCCCGCGCTCGATGGCCTGGAGCAGGTCCGTCTGGTGGGAGTTGGCGTCCTTGCCCGCGATCTCCTGGGCCTGCTCGGTGGACAGGCAGCGGATGCCCTGGTTCGTCTTGAAGTGGTACTTGACGAAGAAGGCCTCGCCCTCGGCGTTCGTCCACTGGTAGGTGTGCGAGCCGTAGCCGTTCATGTGGCGGTAGGAGGCCGGGATGCCGCGGTCGCCCATCAGCCAGGTGATCTGGTGCGTGGCCTCGGGGGCGTGCGCCCAGAAGTCCCATACGTTGTCCGGCTCCTGACGGCCCGTGAACGGGTCGCGCTTCTGGGAGTGGATGAAGTCGGGGAACTTGATGGGGTCCTTGATGAAGAAGACCGGGGTGTTGTTGCCGACGAGGTCGTAGTTGCCCTCCTCGGTGTAGAACTTCACCGCGAAACCGCGCGGGTCGCGCACCGCGTCCGCGCCGCCCAGGTTGTCGGCCACGGTCGAGAAGCGCAGGAAGAGCTCGGTGCGCTTGCCGACGGTGCTCAGGAAGTCGGCGTACGTGAAGTCCGTGACGTCGTCGGTCACTTCGAAGTAGCCGTACGCGCCGGAACCGCGGGCGTGCACCACGCGCTCCGGGATGCGCTCGCGGTTGAAGCGCGCGAGCTTCTCCAGAAGGTGCTGGTCCTGGAGGAGGAGCGGGCCGCCGACGCCGGCGGTGGCGGAGTTCTGGTTGTCGGCGACCGGAGCGCCGGACTCGGTCGTAAGCACGCGCTTCGACATCGTGGACCTTCCGTACGAGGGGCAGCGGAAAGCTGCTTCCGCTTCGTGGAGCCTAGGTTCGGGGCGATCCGGGCGTCAACAGTTTGTTGAATCCCGGTGGTCGGTGCTGAGTTCCGGGCGGCGCCGCCGCCTGGGCGCGACAGGACAGGTGTCAGCGGCGGCGCCGCCCGGAGATCTAGGGGCTCTGGATCACAGCTGTGCGCCGGAGAGGCGCTCGACCGCGCGCAGCAGCGCGGAGTGGTCGAGGTCGCCGTCGCCCTGGGCGCGCAGGGACGCGACGAGCTGGGCGACCACGGCGCCGACCGGCAGGGCGGCACCGACGTTGCGGGCGGCGTCCGTGACGATGCCCATGTCCTTGTGGTGCAGGTCGATGCGGAAGCCCGGCTTGAAGTCGCGGTTCAGGAAGTTGTCCTTCTTGCGCGTCAGCACGGTGGAGCCTGCGAGCCCGCCGTTCAGCACGTCGAGAGCGGCCTTCAGGTCCACGCCCGACTTCTCCAGGAAGACCACGGCCTCGGCGCACGCCTGGATGTTCACGGCGACGATCAGCTGGTTGGCGGCCTTCACGGTCTGACCCGAACCGTGCGGGCCGCACAGCACGATGGTCTTGCCGAGCGCCTCCAGGACCGGCTTCGCCTCGTCGAAGTCGGCCTGCTCGCCGCCGACCATGATCGACAGGACGGCCTCGATCGCACCGGCCTCACCGCCGGACACGGGGGCGTCCAGGACGCGGATCCCCTTGTCCTTCGCGGCCGCGGCCAGGTCCACCGAGGTCTGCGGGGTGATGGAGGACATGTCGACCAGCAGGGCGCCGGACTTGGCGTTCTCCAGGATGCCGTCGGGGCCGTACGCGATCGCCTCGACCTGCGGGGAGGCCGGGACCATCGTGATCACCACGTCGGCGTCGCGCACCGCCTCGGCGATCGAGCCCGCCGCCGTGCCGCCGGCCGCGGACAGCCGGTCCAGCTTGTCCTGCTCCAGCGTGAAGCCGGTGACGTCGTAGCCGGCCTTGATCAGGTTCTCCGACATGGGGGAGCCCATGATGCCGAGACCGATCCAGGCGATCTTGGGAAGGTTGCTGCTCATGAGGGTGCCTCTCTACTGCTGTGCTGCGTCTGGGGGTTGCCGCGGTGCGTGGGCCGTCAGCGGGCCGCGCGCGACTCGCGCGGCAGCCAGTCGAACGCCTCGGCGCTCGGGCGGTCGCCCGGCTTGTACTCCAGGCCGACCCAGCCGGCGTACCCGGCCTTCGCGAGCCGGTCGAGCAGGTCCTCCAGCGGGAGGGAGCCCGTGCCCGGCGCCCCGCGGCCGGGGTTGTCGGCGATCTGCACGTGACCGGTCCGGTCGGCGTACCGCTCGATCACCGACGGCAGGTCCTCGCCGTTCATGGACAGGTGGTAGAGGTCCATGAGGAACCTGGCGTTGCCGAGACCGGTCGCCTCGTTCACCCGGTCGACCACGGCGACGCCCGCGGGTGCGGACACCAGCGGATAGCGCGGCGACTCGGGCGCGTTGAGGGTCTCGATCAGCAGGACCGCGCCGATCCGGTCGGCTGCGCGCGCGGCCAGGACCAGGTTCTCCAGGGCGAGCGCGTCCTGCTCGGCCGGGTCGACGCCCTCGACGCGGTTGCCGTACAGCGCGTTCAGCGCCTTGCAGCCGAGCGACTCGGCGAAGGAGGCGGCCACGTCGATGTTGGCGCGGAACCGCTCCGACTCCGTGCCGGGGAGCGACAGGGCGCCCCGGTCGGGACCGGGCAGCTGCCCGGCGTAGAAGTTCAGGCCCGTCAGCTGGACGCCCGCGTCCTCGATCGCCTTCTTCAAGGCGTCGAGCTCCGACCGCTCGGGGGTGGGGGAGTCGACCCAGGGCCACCACAGCTCGACCGCGGTGAAGCCCGCCGCGGCGGCTGCCGCGGGGCGCTCCAGGAGCGGGAGTTCCGTGAAGAGGATCGACAGGTTGACGTTGAAGCGCTGCTCTGCGAATCCCATGGGGTCGGCGCTCCCTTCCGTATCGATGTTCCGTATTGCGGAAGTTCGTTTCTGCTTAATGGAAGATTGCCGTCGGGTGTCGGAGCTTGTCAAGAGGGGGCTGCCGGAAAATCGGCACCGCGCAGTAGGTTGAGCGCGTGCGATTGAGAGTGGAGTTCACGACCGAGCCCTTCGACCTCGACGAGGCCCCCCGGCACGCGCTGGTCGCCCGTGAGGTCATCGAGGCGGCCGAGCTGGACGCCGTCGACGTCGGCCCGTTCGGCAACACCGCGGAGGGGGCCGCCGACGACGTGCTCACCGCCGTCGACGCCCTGCTTCGCAGGTCCCTGGAGGCGGGCGCCACCCGCGTCTCGCTGCAGGTCAACGTGGTCGGCGCCGCCGGGGAGGGCGATAAGTGACCGGTATCGGGGACGACCCCTTCGTCACGGCGGTCAAGCCGCTGGTCGACGCCATGGGCGGCGAGATGCTCGCGCCCGGGGAGGCCGGCGCCGACGACGTCGTGCTGTCCTGGGAGGGCGCGGACGTCGTCGCCGTACGCCTGCCCCAGCTCGCCGACTCGCTGGACCACATCCTGGCCGCCCTGGAGCGCAAGCAGGGCAGGCCCCTGGCCGACCTGGACCGCAAGGCCAAGCAGGAGGTCGTGCGGATACTGGAAGCGCGCGGCGCCTTCTCGGTGCGGCACGGCGTGGAGACCGTCGCGAGCGCCCTCGGCGTCAGCCGCTTCACCGTCTACAACTACCTGAACCGCGAGAAGGAGTCCTGAGCCGGGACACCGGACCGAGGCCCTGACCAGGGCGGACGCGGCGCGCGTGGCCGTGTCGGAACAGCCCGCGGCGAGCCGCCGCCCGTATCGTCCGGGCGGCGGTTTTTTGTTACCCGGATTTTTCAACAAAGTGTTGACGTGGTGTTTCCGAGGGCGTTAGCTATCCGCAGCCCGTCCAGCACAAGGCCACGGAGGCTTCCCGTGACGTCGAGTACGACACCTGGCGGTCTCGCCCGGTTCAACGCCCTGGAGGAGCACGCGGCCCTCGCCGCACTCCACGAGGCGTGCGCCTCCACGGCATGGGCGCGCCGCCTGCTCGCCCACCGCCCCTACGCCACCGCCGACGACCTCCTCGCCGCGAGCGACGCCGCCATGGCCGAGCTGACCCCCGCGGACCTGGCCGAGGCAATGGCCGGGCACCCGCCCATCGGGCGCCCCAAGCCCGGGGACCCGACCTCCTCCCGGGAGCAGCGCGGCATGGCCGGCGCCTCCGAGGAGCTCAAGGCGGAGATGCTCGACCTGAACCTGGAGTACCAGGAGAAGTTCGGCCACGTCTTCCTCATCTGCGCCACCGGCCGGACCGGCGAGCAGATGCGCGACGCGGTCAAGGAGCGCATCGGCAACGCGCCCGAGCAGGAGCGGGAGATCGTCCGCACCGAGCTGGGAAAGATCAACCGCATCCGGCTGACCGCCCTCGTACAGGAAGAGCAGGCATGAGCACCGACAGCACGGCCTCCGTGTCCACCCACATCCTGGACACCAGCGTCGGCCGCCCCGCCGAGGGCGTCCCGGTCCGTCTCGCCGCCCGCGGCGGGCGCGACGCGGACTGGCGGCCGCTCGGCGGCTCCGCGACGGACGCGGACGGACGGTGCAAGGACCTGCCGGCGCTGCCGGAGGGGACGACCCACGTACGGCTCGACTTCGCCGTCGAGCCGTACTTCGAGAAGAAGCAAGCCGATGCGCAGCAGGACGCCCCCGCGAACCGGGACAGCGGCGCGTTCTTCCCCGAGGTGGCGATCACGTTCGCCGTCGCACCGGGCGAGCACTACCACGTACCGCTGCTGCTCAACCCGTTCGGCTACTCCGTTTACCGAGGGAGCTAGCAGACATGACCGACCGATCCCGCCCTGCCCGCATGACCATGCTGGGACAGAACCAGTACGGCAAGGCCGAGAACCGCGTCGTGAAGATCACGCGCGACGGCGACACGCACCACATCAAGGACCTGAACGTCTCCGTCGCGCTGAGCGGCGACATGGACGACGTGCACTACTCGGGTTCGAACGCGAACGTCCTGCCGACGGACACCACCAAGAACACGGTGTTCGCCTTCGCCAAGGAGCACGGCATCGAGTCCGCCGAGCAGTTCGGCATCCACCTCGCACGGCACTTCGTGACCTCGCAGGAGCCGATCCACCGGGCGCGCATCCGCATCGAGGAGTACGCCTGGGAGCGCATCGCCACCTCCGACGCCAACTCGCGGTTCATCGGCGCCGACGAGGTCAACCACTCCTTCGTGCGCAAGGGCCAGGAGACCCGGGTCACCCAGGTCACCTTCGACGGTGAGAAGTGGGAGGTCGTCTCCGGCCTCAAGGACCTGGTCGTGATGAACTCGACGAACTCCGAGTTCTGGGGCTACGTCAAGGACAAGTACACGACGCTCAAGGAGGCGTACGACCGCATCCTGGCGACGCAGGTGTCCGCGCGCTGGCGGTTCAACTGGACCGACGACGAGCAGCGGATGCCGCACTGGGAGAAGTCGTACGAGCAGGTCAGGAAGCACATGCTCCAGGCCTTCGCGGAGACGTACTCGCTGTCCCTGCAGCAGACCCTCTACCAGATGGGTTCGCGCATCATCAACCACCGCAGCGAGATCGACGAGGTCCGCTTCTCGCTCCCGAACAAGCACCACTTCCTCGTCGACCTGGAGCCCTTCGGCCTCAAGAACGACAACGAGGTCTACTACGCGGCCGACCGCCCGTACGGCCTCATCGAGGCCACCGTCCTGCGCGACGGCTGCGAGCCGCTCATCCCGGTGGACCTCACCAACCTGTAGTACTGCCGCAGCGGCCGAACCGGGCCGCAGCAGTACTGCTGCCCTACCCCCGACGCGTGCGCCGGCGTCGACATCCCAGGGGGAGAGCGGGGGCATCTGCGCAACAACAGCACCACGGACCCGGTCGTCACCCCGCTCGACCCCCGGGTCCGTCCGCCAATGGGAAGAACGAGGAACCGCCGTGGCAGTCGAGCGCATCGTCATCGAGAACTGCGCCATCGCGACCGTGGACGCAGGCGACACCGAGTACGCCTCGGGCCACATCGTCGTCGCCGGCAACCGGATCGAGTCGGTGGGAGCCGGAAAGGCCCCCGAGAACCTGGAGAACGTGGTCCGCCGCATCGACGGAACCGGGCACCTGGCGACCCCCGGCCTGGTGAACACGCACCACCACTTCTACCAGTGGATCACCCGCGGCCTGGCCACGGACCACAACCTCTTCAACTGGCTCGTCGCGCTCTACCCGACCTGGGCGCGCGTCGACGAGCGGATGGCGTACTCCGCCGCGCAGGGCTCCCTCGCCATGATGGCCCGCGGTGGCGTCACCACCGCCATGGACCACCACTACGTCTTCCCGAAGGGCTCCGGCGACCTGTCCGGCGCCATCATCCGGGCGGCCCGCGAGACCGGTGTCCGCTTCACCCTCGCCCGCGGTTCGATGGACCGCAGCGAGAAGGACGGCGGGCTGCCGCCCGACTTCGCCGTCGAGACCCTCGACGGGGCGCTGGCCGCCACCGAGGCGACCATCGACGAGCACCACGACGCGTCCTTCGACGCCATGACCCAGATCGCCGTCGCGCCCTGCTCGCCCTTCTCCGTCTCCACCGAACTCATGCGGCAGGGAGCCGAGTTGGCCCGCCGCAAGGGCGTACGGCTGCACACGCACGGCTCGGAGACCGTGGAGGAGGAGCAGTTCTGCAAGGAACTGTTCGGCATGGGCCCGACCGAGTACTTCGAGTCCACCGGCTGGCTCGGCGAGGACGTGTGGATGGCGCACTGCGTCCACATGAACGACTCCGACATCGCCGCCTTCGCCCGCACGAAGACCGGCGTGGCCCACTGCCCGTCCTCCAACGCCCGGCTCGCCGCGGGCATCGCCCGCGTCCCCGACATGCTGGCGGCCGGCGTCCCGGTCGGCCTCGGCGTCGACGGCACCGCGTCCAACGAGTCGGGCGAACTGCACACCGAACTGCGCAACGCCCTGCTGATCAACCGCCTCGGCGCCCACCGCGAGGCCGCCCTGAACGCCCGTCAGGCGCTGCGCCTCGGCACGTACGGCGGCGCCCAGGTCCTCGGCCGGGCCACGCAGATCGGCTCCCTGGAGGCCGGCAAGCTCGCCGACCTGGTGCTGTGGAAGCTGGACACCCTGGCCCACGCCTCGATCGCCGACCCGGTGACCGCGCTGGTCTTCGGCGCGGCGGCCCCGGTCACCCTCTCGCTCGTCGACGGCAGGCCGGTCGTCGGGGACAGCCGGCTCCTGAACGTCGACGAGGACGCCGTCGCCCGCTCCACGCGGGACGAGGCACAGCGCCTCGCGCGGATCGCCGCGCAGGCCTGACCAACCGGAGATCTCCGGCTGAGGGGGACGGCCCTCGGCCGGTAGCCATGGACCCGAGCGGGGTCCGTGGTGGCCGTGTCCGGGGAACGCGCACACAGGTGCGGGTTCCCCGGGACGGTCTCCGTCGCGAGGACGCCGGGGGACCGGTGCGCCCCGCGGCGGCCATCGCCCCGGAGACCCTCTCTCCGTGACGTATCGTCCCGGTCCCGCACGACCGCGCATCACCTCCCTGAAACCCGCGTCGCCGCCGTGGCGGACGCGTAACCGACCGGAGGAGCCGCCGTGGCCGCCCAGCCCGCGCCCCGCACCGATGCAGTCCCCACTGGTGTGTCCAAGCACCCGGTGGACGAGAAACTCCCGCCCCTGAAGATGGCCGCCAGCGGCCTCCAGCACGTCGCAGCCATGTACGCGGGAGTGGTCGCCCCGCCGCTGATCGTCGGCGCCGCCGTCGGTCTGTCCGGAACCGAACTGACCTTCCTCACCGGCGCCTGCCTGTTCACCGCGGGCCTCGCCACCTTCCTGCAGACCCTCGGCTTCTGGAAGATCGGAGCCAGGCTGCCGTTCGTCAACGGCGTGACCTTCGCCGGCGTCGCGCCGATGACCGCCGTCGTCGCCTCCGCCGACGACAAGAGCGACGCGCTGCCGATCATCTTCGGCGCCGTCATCGTCGCCGGTGTCCTCGGCTTCATAGCCGCCCCCTTCTTCTGCAAGGCGGTTCGCTTCTTCCCGCCGGTGGTCACCGGCACCGTGATCACCCTGATCGGCATCTCGCTGCTGCCCGTCGCCTTCGGCTGGGCCCAGGGACCGAACCCCGCGGCCCACGACTACGGTTCGAAGACCAATCTGGGTCTCGCCGCCGTCACGCTCGTCATGGTGCTGCTGCTGCGCCGCTTCACCCGGGGCTTCGTCAAGCAGATCGCCGTCCTGCTCGGCCTGGTGCTCGGCACGCTCGTCGCGATCCCGTTCGGCGTCACGGACTTCGGGCCGGTCGCCGACGCGGACGTGGTGGGCTTCCCGACCCCGTTCCACTTCGGCGCCCCGCAGTTCCAGGTAGCCGCGATCCTCTCGCTGTGCGTGGTGATGGTGGTCTCGATGACCGAATCGACCGCGGACATGCTCGCGTTGGGCGAGATCGTGGAACGGCCCGCCGACGAGAAGACCATCGCGGCCGGTCTGCGCGCCGACACCCTCGGCTCGGCACTGAGCCCGCTCTTCAACGGCTTCATGTGCAGTGCCTTCGCGCAGAACATCGGGCTCGTCGCCATGACGAAGGTGCGCAGCCGGTACGTCGTCGCGACCGGCGGCGGGTTCCTGGTGCTGATGGGGCTGTGTCCGATGGCCGCCTCGCTCATCGCGGTCGTCCCCCGGCCGGTGCTCGGCGGCGCGGGTGTCGTCCTGTTCGGCTCGGTCGCCGCGAGCGGCATCCAGACCCTGGTGCGGGCGGGACTGGAGAAGGACAACAACGTCCTGATCGTGGCCGTCTCGATCGCCGTCGGCATCATCCCGATCACCGCGCCGGAGTTCTACCACGCCTTCCCGGAGACCGCGAAGATCGTCCTGGACTCGGGGATCTCGACCGGCTGCGTGGCCGCCGTGCTCCTCAACATCGTCTTCAACCACCTCGGCAAGAACCAGGACGCGGAGGACGTCACCCATCCCATGGAGGCGGGCGAGGAACTCGGCCCGCGTGGCAAGGCGCTGCCGGCCCACTGACGACCGGGCGCACCACGGCGGTCCGGCCTCCGGACAAGGCCGCCGCCACCGCGGCACACGGAGGGCGCGGCACCCACGCGGGTGCCGCGCCCTCCGCCGTCCGCCCCGGGCCGCTGCTCCGGGCGGCCGGTCAGCCGATGTGGAAGCTGTCCCCGTAGACCTTCCAGTCCAGCGGCGGGTTCAGGTTCAGGTTCCGCTTCTGCAGGAAGACCCGCTGGGCCGTGTCGACGCGGCTGGTGTCCGAGTGGGCCTCCTCCTGCTTCATCGCCCAGACGCGCGCGTCGAGGAAGGCGTTCAGGTACGTCACCTCGTCGCCTCCCTGGGCCGGCGGCTTGGCCTTGGCCAGTGCCCGGCGGCGGATGCTGCCGAAGCTGGTGCTGTCGCCGCCGTCGCCGTGCATCACGATGGCGTCGTAGTACGCGAACTGGCCGAGGACGCCGATGCCGTCGGACTTGCCCTGCCGGACGGCCGGGTTGAAGTACACCCGGTCGCGCTCGTCGTTCTGCGCCTGCTGGAACACCGTGTCCTGGGCGGCCCTGCGCCAGTCGGCCGGGAAGTTCGGGTCCAGACCGTCGTGCGAGTCGGTGCCGTCCACGTCACGCAGCGCCGGCAGGTACTTGGCGAGCACGTTGCCGGGCTTGCGGCGCGCGTACAGCTCGACCAGGTCGAGCATGTCGCCGGTGCCGGAGCAGAAACCGATGATCCCGGCGGTGTAGCCGCGACCGTCGCCGATGTCCTCGATGTACTTGTACTGCGCCTTCCAGTCCAGCGAGGAGTTCTCCGCGCTGGAGACCAGCTTCATGGCGATCTCCTTCTTCGCCGGGTCGTCGAGACCGACCGGGGCGGCCGTCGCCGTCTGGGTCGCGATGACCGGGGCCGCCACGAGGGAGGCTCCGATCAGCGCGAGCAGCGTGCGGCGCGAAGTACGTATGTGGGGGGTGTGCACGGTACCTCCAGTGAGGGGAGTACGTCGTTCACGAACTGTTAGGAAGGTTTCCTACCAGACTTTGCGGGTGACGTATACCCGTCAAGGACGGCGAGTCGGGAGCGCGCCGCTCAGCCGCCGGGTGCGGGACGGGCCGACCGCGAGGTCAGGGCCTGGCAGGGCTGCGCGGCGGGGAGGCGCCCGGTGAAGAACGACGTCGGCGGGACACCCATCAGGGTGCGGAAGTCGGCGGTGAGATGGGACTGGTCGTAGTAGCCGGTGGCGGCGGCCAGTTGGGCCCAGGACGTGTCCGGAGCGTGGCGGGCCCGGGTGAGGACGTGGCGCACCCGGGCGATGCGGGCGTAGTGCTTGGGGGAGAGCCCGACACCCTCCGCGAACAGGTTGCGGAGCTGGCGCTCGCTGACCGAGAGCCGGCCCGCCAGCTCACCGACGCCCGGCGGCACCCGGCCCGTCCCGGTCGACATGGCCCGGACCGCCGCGCGCAGCAGCCGGACGCGGGCCGGATCGGCGGGGGCGAGCCGCCCCGGCAGCACCCGGGCCAGCCGGGGGACCACCTCCTCCGGCTCCGACGACAGCAGTTCGCCGGCCAGCAGGCGGGCGGTGTCGGCCGGGAAGTCTCCGAGGCGCCGGACCACACCCACCAGGTCGACGGCCGGGACGCCCAGCAGCGGGCGGGCCGCACCCGGCCCGAGACGCAACTGGACGCAGGAGGCCAGGCGCTTGCCCGCGTGGTACGAGGCACGGGTGCGCGGTCCCACCACCAGGACGTCACGGCGGCCGTTCTCCTCGATCCGCACGACCACCTTCGCCGCCGTGTCCGGGACCTGGGCGAACGGCCCCGCCGGAATGCCGTCGACGGCGGTGAGACCGGCGCGGGCGAACCACGGGCTCAGGGCCGCGGGCAGCACCAGCGGTTCCTCGATGAGGGAGTCCGCGGCGGGCTTCGTCTCGTACGGGGTGCTCACCCCTTCACGGTAGACGCGGCACAGCACCCGCAGGGCCCGTGAACCGTGCCGGAATTTCCTAGCTCCGGCCGACATCCGCCCGGCACGGTGAGGCCATGATCCTAGTGACCGGTGCCACGGGCACCATCGGCAGCCACGTCGTACGACTGCTCGCGGAGCGCGGCGAGAAGGTCCGCGCCCTCACCCGGGACCCGTCCCGCGCCACGCCGCCGCCCGGGGTGGAGGCGGTGCGCGGGGACTACCGCGAGCCCGACTCGGTGGCGGCCGCGCTGGCCGGCGCGACCGCACTGTTCGCGGTGGGCGTCCTCGGCCCCGGGGACGCCGAGCAGGACGCGGCCCTCGTCGCCCTGGCGCGGACGGCGGGCGTACGCGCGGTCGTCAAGCTCTCCGCCATCGGCACCGGCGACCCGGTCCTCGGCCCCGTCGGCACCTGGCATCTCGGCGGTGAACAGGCCGTCAGGGACAGCGGGTTGGAGTGGGCGGTGCTGCGCCCCTCCGCCTTCGCCTCCAACACCCTGAGCTGGGCGGAGCCGATCCGCTCCGGCGATCCGGTGCCCGACCTGACCGGCCCCGGCACCCAGGGCGTCGTCGACCCGCGCGACGTCGCCGAGGTCGCGGTGGCGGCGCTCCTCGACCCGCGGCACTCGGGCCGCGTCCACACACTGACCGGGCCCGAACTCCTCACCACGGCCGGCCAGGCGGCGATCCTCGCCGGTGTCCTCGACCGCCCGGTTCGCACCGAGGACGTCCCCGCCGAGGCGGCCCGCGAGCGGTTCCTCGCGGCGGGCATGTCCGAGACCTACGTCGAGGGTGTCCTGGCGGGCACCGCGTACGTACGGCAGGGGCGCAACGCCGTGGTGACGGACGGCGTACGGCGGGTGCTGGGCCGGGAGCCGCGCACCTACGAGCGCTGGGCCCGCGATCACAGGGCGGCGTTCGCCGGCGGCTGACCGCCCGGCGCGGCCGTTCCCTCCGGCTCGGGGGCGGAGGGAACGCGCACCGGCCGCAGGACCCCCGCCGCCAGCACCAGCGCGGCCGCCGCGAGCCCCGTGCCCACGGCGAACGCCAGCCGGTAGCCGCCGGCGGTCGCCGCGACGGCCCGCTCGCCCTCGCCGAGCAGCCGCCCGGTGCGGGCCGCCGCGAGCGTCGTGAGCACCGCGAGGCCCAGCGAACCGCCCACCACCTGCGTGGTGTTGAAGAGGCCGGAGGCCAGCCCGGCGTCCTCCTCCCGGGCGCCCGACATGGCGAGTCCCGTCACCGCGGGCATCGCCGCCGCGAAACCGGCGGCGAGCAGGAGGAGCGGGGGCAGGACGTCGGTGACGTAGTGCCCGTCGACCGGGGCGCGGGTCAGCAGCGCGAGGCCGGCGGTGACGAGGGCGAGTCCGGCGAGCAGGACCCGGTAGGGGCCGAAGCGGGCGATCGTCCGGGCGGACAGCCCCAGCATCAGCACCCCGATCGCGACCGGCGCCGGAAGGAACGCCGTCCCGGTGAGCAACTCGCCGTAGCCCAGCACCCGTTGCAGGTACAGTGCGCCGACGTACTGGAAGCCGTACATCGCGCCGATCATCAGGACCTGGACGGCGTTGGCGCCCGTCAGGAGGCGCGAGCGGAACAGCGCGAGCCGCAGCAGCGGGCGGGCGGCCCGTGCCTGGCGCAGGGCGAAGGCGGCGAAGAGGGCGAGCGAGACCGCCGCGAGGGCAGCGGTGGCGCCGGACGTGCGACCGCCGGCCCCGACGATCGTGTACACCGTCAGCATCAGCGCGCCGGTGACCAGCGCGGAACCGGGGTAGTCGGCGCCCCCGCCGAGACCGGCACCGCGGTCCGGGGCGAGGATCCGCAGCGCGGCCACCCAGGCCGCCACCCCGATCGGCAGGTTGATCAGGAAGATCCAGTGCCAGCCGAGTGCCTGGGTCAGCGCCCCGCCGAGGAAGGTGCCCAGCGCCCCGCCGGCCGCACCGACGGCGCTGAACACCGCGATGGCCCCGGCCCGTTCGCGCGGCCCGGGAAAGAGCGCGACCAGCATGCCGAGCACGACCGCCGAGGTCATCGCGCCCCCGACGCCCTGGAGGGCGCGGGCCGCCACGAGCACGCCCCGGTCCGTGGCCACCCCGCACAGCACGGACGCCACGGTGAACACGGCGAGCCCGGCGGTGAACATCCGCCTGCGGCCCAGCAGGTCGCCGAGCCGGCCCGCGAGCAGCAGCAGCCCGCCGAAGGGGATCAGGTACGCGTTCACGACCCAGGCGAGGCCCGGACCCGAGAAGCCGAGGTCGTTCTGGATCGCCGGCATGGCGACCGTCACGACGTTGCCGTCCAGGACCGTCATCAGGGTCCCCGCGCACAGCACGGCGAGGGACGCCCGGGGGGAGTGCGGTCGCCGGTTCGGTGATCCGGTCCTGGTCGGCATGGTGAGGGCCTCCGCGTTCTCCAAAGGTGCACGACTTGTAACGGGGTACATCGTGAGTGACCATGGAGACCCGCATAAGGAGGCACCTCGATGTCCCAGGGGAACACCGGTGTTACCCCGCAGGCCGTGCTCGCGCAGGCGTGCCCGGTCCGCGAGGTTCTTGACAGGGTCGCGGGCAAATGGAGCGTGCTGATCATCGTCGCCGCCGCGCACGGCCCGATCCGCTTCACCGAACTGGAGCGCAGCGTCGAGGGCATCAGCCGCCGCATGCTGACCCTCACCCTGCGCAACCTGGAGCGCGACGGACTCGTGACGCGTACCGTCCACGCGACGGTGCCCCCGAAGGTCGAGTACGAACTCACTCCCGTGGCCCGCGAGTTGCACGCCACGCTGCTGTCCCTGACGGACTGGGCCGAGCGGCACCGCGTCACGATCGCCGAGTCCCGCGCGGCCTACGACGCCGTGCACCGGCCCGAACTGCTGGACGTCTAGGGCGAGTCGGCGGCCTGGGCCGGATCCGGTGGTCCGGGCGCGCGCCGGTGCGGGCGCGTCCGCCCGGCGGGTGTCAGAGGCCGAACGGGCCGGGGTCGTCGGCCATCGTGCGGAAGTACGCGCGCGGGTCGGCCACCAGCTTGCGTTTCGTGAGGTCCATCAGCCCGCCGACACCGGTCAGCTCGGCGGCCACCGTGCCGTCCAGCTTCCGGATCGTCTGCTCGATCCGGAACGTCTTGCCCTCGCCCCAGACGAAGGCGCAGGTCACCTCGGTCTCGTCGCCCGCGCGCAGCTCCCGCAGATAGCGGATGGTCGTCTCCAGGGCGACCGGGCCCACGCCCTCGGCCATCAGGTCGGCCTGCCGGATCCCGGCCGCCTGGAGCAGGCACCAGCGCGCGTGCTCGGCGTACTGCAGGTACACGCTCTGGTTCAGGTGTCCCTGCACGTCGGTCTCGTACCCGCGGACGGTCACACCCACGGAAAACGGCTCTGCCACGACTTCCCCTTCACGACGGTCCGGACGCGTCCGGGGCAGGCGGACGCCTGTTCCCGGGACCCACGATCTCAACTCCCCCGCCCCACGCGCCGCCCGGGTCCCGCGGGCCGTACCCGGCGCGGGCGGGCCTGGGGCAGCCCGTGCGCGCCTCAGGCCCGCCGCGGCGAGGCCAGGACGTAGCGCGCCTCCGTACGGGGTTCGGTGTGCGCGCTGACCTGCCAGCCCGCCCCCTCCAGTGTCGCCGCGCAGGCCCGCAGCCGCTCGGGGTCCGGATCGCGCACGGCGACGGCCTCCGGCTGCGGAGTCGCCCGCACCCGGTAACCGGGCCCCGCCGGACCGTCCGGGGGGTGGCCCGCGGCCTCCAGGGCGAGCGCGGCGGCCTGCACCAGATGCGCGCGCTCCCAGCCGCAGGGCCGGTCCGTGGCGCCGCCGGCCCCGGTCATCCGCCGCAGCTCCAGGAGCCCCTGCCAGGCGCTGTGCACCTCCCGGGCGCGGGCAGGACCCGGCTCGGCGTCCTCCTCGCCCCCGATCCGGGCGGCGAAGACCCCGGAGTCGCGCACGGCGGGGGCCTGAGCCGGCTCCTCGGGCGTGGACGCCTCCTCGCGCAGGCGGTGGCCGGCGGGCGTCAGGAAGTGGTCGTGCGGCGGTCTCGGGTGCCGGAAGGCCAGCCCGCGCTTCACCAGGGCGGCGAGCTGGGTCTCCGTACCCCGCAGCCGCCCCGTGACGGGGTCCGCGGCGTCGAGGACGCGCCGCTGGGCAGCGGTCGGCGGTCGGGTCACGGCACGTCTCCTCCCCTCGGCGGGCGCGGACCCGGAGCCGGGGACCGGCGCCCTCGAAGGCACCGGTGCCGGCGGGCACCGCACTGTCGAAGACTACGAGGGGGGTCTGACATTCCAGCTCGCGACGACCGGACGCCCGTGTTCCGTGCTGAGCCGGCCGACGGTCCCGGTACCCAGCAGGAACAGCGCGCCGCCCGACGGCGGCAGCCCGAGGCGCCGCGCGGTCAGGACCCGCAGGAAGTGCCCGTGGGCGACCAGCACCACACTGCCCTCGGTGTTCGCCAGCGCCGCGTCCACCTTGGCGAGCATCCGGTCGGCACGCTCCCCGACCTGCTCGGGGCTCTCGCCGGGATGCTCGGCGGGCCCCTCGGCCACGCCGTCCCGGAACAGGAACCAGTCCGGCCGCGTCCGCTGGATCTCGACGGTCGTCAGGCCCTCGTAGCCGCCGTAGTCCCACTCGCACAGGTCGGCGTCGAGCCGCACGCCGTCGAGCCCCACGAGTTCCGCCGTCTCGCGGGCCCGCCGCATGGGACTGACGAACGCGGCGGCGATGTGGTGCGAGCGCACGAGGGGGGCGACCGCGCGCGCCTGCTCGCGGCCCCGGCCCGTCAGCGTGACGTCCGTCCAGCTGGTGTGCCGGCCGGTGAGCGCCCACTCGGTCTCGCCGTGCCGCACCAGAAGCACATCACCCATCGCCGCGCCCTCCTGTCGCTCTCCCCGTACGGTGTCACCGGCCCCGGCGGCGCGCAGCACCGGATCGGCCAGACGGTGGCGTCCGGGGCCCGGCGGAGGCCGTCGCGCCCGCCGGCCCGCGGTGCGCCGGGCTACTGGCGATAGCCGCTCAGGAACCGTCCGATGCGGCTGATCGCCGCGTCCAGGTCGTCGGCGTACGGCAGCGTGAGGATGCGGAAGTGGTCCGGGCGGGGCCAGTTGAAGCCGGTGCCCTGGACGACCTGGATCTTCTCGCGCAGCAGCAGGTCGAGGACGAACTTCTCGTCGTCGTGGATGCGGTGCACCTCGGGGTCGATGCGCGGGAACGCGTACAGCGCGCCCTTCGGCTTGACGCACGAGACGCCGGGGATCTCGTTCAGCTTCTCCCAGGCGCGGTCGCGCTGTTCGCGCAGCCTGCCGCCGGGGGCCGTCAGCTCGTGGATGGACTGGCGGCCGCCGAGCGCGGCCTGGATGGCGTACTGGGCGGGCGCGTTGGCGCACAGCCGCATGGAGGCGAGCATGGTCAGCCCCTCCAGATAGCTGCGCGCGTGCTGCTTGGGCCCGGTGACGACCAGCCAGCCCGAGCGGAACCCGGCGACGCGGTAGGTCTTGGACAGCCCGCAGAAGGTGAGGACGACGAGGTCCGGGGCGAGCGCCGCCGCGCTGTGGTGCACGGCGTCGTCGTAGAGGATCTGGTCGTAGATCTCGTCCGCGAACACCATCAGGCCGTTGCGGCGCGCCAGGTCGAGGATGCCCTCGACGATCTCCTTCGGATAGACGGCGCCGGTCGGGTTGTTCGGGTTGATGATCACGACGGCCCGGGTCCGGTCGGTGATCTTCGACTCCATGTCGGCCAGATCCGGGTACCACTCGGACTGCTCGTCGCAGAGGTAGTGCACCGCCTTGCCGCCCGCGAGGGTCGTCACGGCCGTCCAGAGCGGGAAGTCCGGGGCGGGGATGAGGACTTCGTCGCCGTCCTCGATCAGGGCCTGGACCGCCATGGAGACCAGCTCGGAGACGCCGTTGCCGAGGAAGACGTCGTCGACGCCGACCTCCAGGCCGCGCTCCTGGTAGCGCTGGGCGACCGCGCGGCGGGCGGAGAGGACGCCCCGCGAGTCCGTGTAGCCGTGCGCCTGCGGGAGCATCCGGATCATGTCCTGGAGGATCTCCTCCGGCGCCTCGAACCCGAAGAGCGCGGGGTTGCCGGTGTTGAGGCGCAGGACGCTGTGGCCCGCCGCCTCCAGCGCGTTGGCGTGCTCGATCACCGGGCCCCGGATCTCGTAACAGACCTCGCTGAGCTTGCTCGACTGCCGGAACTCCATGCGGTGCGCACCTCCGTGTTGTGGTGTTGCTTGGTTTTACCAAGTAGGTGCTTGGAAAGTCCAACAACATGTCTAGACTGCGTCGCATGTCACCACGCCGAAGCTACGACCAGTACTGTTCCGCGGCCCGGGCCCTCGACGCCGTCGGTGACCGCTGGACCCTCCTGGTCGTCCGCGAACTGCTCGCCGGCCCGCGCCGCTACACCGACCTGCACGCGGACCTGCCGGGCGTCAGCACGGACGTCCTGGCGTCGCGGCTCAAGGACATGGAGCGCGACGGACTGACGACCCGGCGCAGGCTGCCGCCCCCCGGCGCGGCGTACGTGTACGAACTCACCTCGCGTGGCCGGCAGTTGCTCCCCGTGCTGCAAGCGCTCGGCGAGTGGGGCGCGCCCGCCCTGGAGGAGCGCAGGCCCACGGACGCGGTCCGCGCCCACTGGTTCGCGCTGCCGCTGCTCCGCTGCCTGGAGGGCGAGGGGGACGGGCTGGTCCATGTCCGGCTGGAGGAGGGCGAGTTCTTCGTGCGGGTGGGCGCCGAGGAGGGCCCGGCGTACGGGGAGGGCCCGGCGCCGGCCGAACCCGACACCTCGCTGACCCTGGACGCGGAGACCTGCACGGCCGTGGCGCAGGGCGCGTTGACGCTCCGTCAGGCCGTGGCCGAGCGGCGCGTGGAGGTCGCGGGCGAGGGTGCCCTGGCCAAGGCGCTGCGCGGCGAGTGACGGCGGGCGTGCATCCCGCACGGGCCGCGCACCGGGGGAGGCCGCGGACGTGCGGAGGCCCGCCGCGCCCAGGGCACGACGGGCCTCCTCCTACCGGATTCCCCGCGGGTCAGGCGCCCGGCGGCACCCGGGACGGCCGCCCGGAGCCGCGCGTCAGCGTGTAGCCGCCGACCCCCGCGAGCGCCGCCAGCACCCCGCCCACCGCGGTCCACGCCCACCGGTCGGTCCACCAGCCGGAGGCCCAGCCGTCGTCGGGCTCGATCGAGGACAGCACGGCCCCCGGCGACCCGGAGTCCTCGGACTCGTCGTCCCGCGCGGACGCCACGGCGATCCCCGGCACCAGCGGCCGGCCCAAAGACCCGTCGACCGCGGCGGAGCCGCCGACGTCCTTGGAGTCGACCCGGACCTCGGTGTCGACCGGAAGCCCGAGGTCCGACACCTTCAGGTCCACGACCGTCAGCCGGACGTAGTACGTGCCCGGCAGCGGGTCGTTGGCCCACGTCTCGGACCACGCGCGGACCGTGCGCAGGGTGCACGACAGTTCCACCGTCGCCGCGTCCCTCGCCGCCGTCCGCGTCTGCGCCCCGTACTGGCACGCCTGCCGACGCCGCAGTCCGTCGTACACGTCGACCTGCCAGGTCTCCGTGGCGTTCCGGGTGGACGCATCGGGCAGCTTCACCGTCGCCTTCACGGTGGGCCGCTGCCCCGCGTCGGCCGGGAAGGACCAGTACAGGTAGTCACCGGTCGACCCGCCCGCGGTGGCCTGCTCTCCCTGGTCGATCTCGGTCGCGGTGCGGAACGACGTACCCGCCTCCGTGGGAGCGCCGCCGTCCTCCGACGGGCTCGGCGAGGGCGAGGCGTCGGCGACCGCGGGGGACACCGCCGCGCCGAGCATGAACAGTGCCGCGGTCAGCACACGTGCGATACGCATCAGTTGGTCCTCCAGACCGCGACCCGCCAGCGGGAGATCCAGCCCCACAGCACACCCGCGAGGAAGCCGGTGAGCACCAGGGCGCCCAGCAGCCACCAGCCGCGCCCGAGACCGAAGGCGGCGACGTCGGACGCCTGGTCGGGCCCGTCGACGACGTCGACCGTCAGCTCCACCGGCAGACCCGGCGTGGTCTTCACGCCGGAGGCCGCCGAGAAGGAGTGGGACACCTGGAGGCACACGGCCTCGGCCGGCGCGTCGTCCTCGTCGCCGTCGTCGCTCTCCGCCTTCGGGTAACGCAGTCCGGTCGAGACGACGTCGGTGCGGCCGTTGCCCGCCGCCTCACCGCGGACGATCTCCCGCCCGCGCACGGTGACCGCGCGCAGCAGCACCCCGTGGTCGGGGTTCACCGCGCGGTCGGCGGCCACGCTCACGGAGGCACGCAGTTCCCGGCCCGGCTCCACGTCGACGCGGTACCAGCGGTGCTGTCCGAACTCCGCGCGGTCGGTGTACAGCCCGGACTTCAGCGTCGGCGCCTTCGCGCAGGCGTCGGCCCCGTCCACGGCCACCGGTGTCACCACCGGATCGGCGGCCCGCTCCACCAACTGGCCCACCCGGTCGGAGAGTTCCTCCTTGTGGCGGACGGAGGTGTACGTGCCGCCGGTGGCGTCCGCGATGCAGCTGAGCTGGTCGCGGGTCTTGGCGTCGGGCACGAGCCCGAGCGTGTCGATGGTGAGGCCGATGCCCTTGGCCGCGATCTCGCGTGCCACCTCGCACGGGTCCAGCGGCTGGCAGGTGTCCTCGCCGTCGCTGATGAGCACGATCCGCCGGGTGCCCTCACCGCCGTCCAGGTCGGCGGCGGCCTTGCGCAGCGCCGGGCCGATCGGCGTCCAGCCGGTCGGGGTGAGCGTCGCGACCGCGGTTTTGGCCTCGGTCCGGTCCAACGGCCCGACCGGGTAGAGCTGTTCGGTGTCCTTGCAGCCCGTCTTGCGGTCGTCGCCGCGGTAGTTGGCCCCGAGCGTGCGTATGCCGAGCCGGACCTCCTCGGGCGTCGCGTCGAGCACCTCGTTGAACGCCTGCTTGGCCGCGGCCATCCGCGACCCGCCGTCGATGTCCCGGGCGCGCATCGAACCGCTGACGTCCAGCACGAGTTCGACCTTGGGAGCGGCCTGCTCCACCGGTTCGTCGGCGGCCGCTCCGGCCGGGAACGCGGCCCCGGCCGTCAGAGCGGCGAGCAGGGCGCAGATCCCCGCCGCCAGCCGTTGTCTTGTGATCATCGGCGGATCCTATTGAGCAAAGGTGCCGCGCTTCAAAACGAGCGGCCCTCGGCGCCCTCCCCGGACACCGGGTTGGGCAGCCGCGCCCACAGGTCGCCGGGCGTTTCCGGAGACAGCCGCATCAGCGTCAACGCCTTGGTGGGCAGCGGTTCTTCGAGCAGCGCGACGAGATCCGGGGTGCGCGGCAGGTCCCGTACGGCGTCCGCCAGGGCCTCGCGCAGCACGGCCGCCGAACCCGCCGTCGCGCCGAGGGAGCCGCCGACCAGCGAGCCGAACAGCTTGCGGCGCAGGGCGGTCTCGTCGTCGGTGACGATCCGTCCGGACAGCTGCGGCGCCGGGATGCCGTGCCGCGCGAGGCGGGCCGGACTGACGCGGATGTCGGCGAGGTCGCGGTAGACGAGCCGCACCGGGTCGCCGGCGGGGGAGAGGACGACCAGGAGGTTCTGGCCGTGCGCCTCCAGCGCCACCCCCAGGTCCAGCAGGCGCAGGCAGGCGGTCAGCGCCAGCCGGGTGAACCGGGCGAACCAGCGCGCCGACCGGGGCAGTTCCGTCGTCGCGAGGGCCGCCACCGGGACCACCCGTTCACCGCCTCGCGCGTACGTCTCGGGGGCTTCGCGCACCACCGCCGCGAGGTCGGGGGAGCCGGCGGTGGCCGCCCCGAGGGTCCGGGTGACGTCCAGCAGGCCGTCCGTGCGCGCCGCGACCGACGCCATGAACGCGGAGACCGCCTCGGACGTCGTGATCGAGTAGACGGAGATGTCCCGCACCGAGGAGGTGAGCCGCGCGCTCAAGGCGGTCTTGACGTGCGGCCCGTCCGGCAGGGCGAGGGTGCGCAGCGACATCAGCGGATGGGCTGTGGGCCCCTTGTGGCTCGGCGTGTCCAGCACGTGGTCCGCCTGCCAGGGGTGGACCGGGATCAGCACGCGCCCGCCGTCGCGCAGGAAGTCCGGCCACGCGCCGGTGACGAGGCAGTCGTCCACGGCGGCGAACCGCAGCTCCACCGGCTGCCCGTGCTCCGGGCCGTACGCGAGCTGCTCGGCCACCGAGAAGCCGGGCCGCGAGCGGCAGTTGGGGTGATAGGGATGCCCGTCGACCACCCGCTGCTCCCACTCCCAGCCGGTCTCGGCGGGCCGCTCCTGGACGCGCCGGCCGGCACGCGACAGCGCCAACGAGGCCGCGCTGCCGGCCAGTTCGGCCGCGAAGGCGGGCCCGTGGCGCACGCCCAGATCCGTCATCAGCCGCTCGGGGCGGTCGTAGGGCCGCCCGTCGAGGCGGACTTCGGCCGCGTACGCGGTGGTCGCGTACGGGTCGGCGGACGGCCCCTCCAGCCGCCGCCCGTCGGCCAGCCGCACGCGGAGCCCGTCTCGCCCTTCTTCCCGCCACTCGACCCACGGCAGCGGCTCATGGGCCAGCGCGCGCCACAGCCGGGACAGGACGGCCGCCCGCGCGCCGGGCAGCGCCGCCGCATACGGCTCCGACAGGTCGGGGCGTACGGCGTCGAGTTCCGCGGCGAACTCGGCCTCGGGCCGGGAAGGACGGTGCACGGTCGGACTCCTTGGGTACGGGGACTGCGTCGCGGCCGGCGGCGACGACGGGGACCGAGCCGGCACCGGCACCGGCGACGGACGACGGACCGGACGGCGGCGCGCCCGCACACCGGTCACACACGGTCATACTGATCACCAGAGAACAGTGCACCGTATGGAACGTGGGGAACGAATGGATCGCGTGGACTCCCTGCACTCCGGGCCCTCCCTGGACGACGTGGCGGAGGCGGCCGACGCGTACGCGGCGGCGCCGCTGCTCAATTGTCTGCTGCGGGAGGCCGGGGAGCCCGCGGGCGCTCCCGGCGTGTACCGGCTCCGGGCCGGCGGCCGCCTGCTGCGGGTCGCCGGCACCCGGCGGCCCGCCCGCCCCGAGGTCCACGCCGCCGGTGCCTGGCACCGCCTGACCCACGCCGAGCTGGTGAAACTCACCGCCGACGAGCTGCGCCGCCTCACCGGTCTTTCCAACTCCGAACTGCCCGCCGAGATGATCGACAGCCGGGACGCGGTGGCCGCCCTGCTCGCCGCCCGTGCCGACGCCACCCCGCCGGACGACCTCTACCGGCGCTCCGAGCAGTCCCTGCTCACGGGCCATCCGTACCACCCCGCCCCCAAGGCGCGCGGCGGCGGACCGGTCGCCGGCTGGCTGCCCTACGCGCCCGAGGCGTACGCCGAGTTCCCGCTGGAACTGCTCGCCGTGCGTGAGGACGCGGTGGCCGAGGAAGGCGACCCGGGAGCCCTGGACGCCCTCGGCGCGGCCCCGGACGGCTACCGGCTGCTGCCCGCCCACCCCTGGCAGCTCGACCTGGTCGCCGCCCGCCCGGAGATCCGGGACGCGCTCGCGGACGGCAGGCTCCTGCGGCTCGGCCGCACCGCGCGCCCGCTGTGGCCGACGGCCGCCGTGCGCACCCTCAGCACCCCCGAGGACGATCTCTTCCTCAAGTTCAGCCTCGACGTGCGCATCACCAACGACGTCCGCCGCCTGTGGCGCCACGACCTGCAGAGACTGCGCCGCACGGACGCGGCGGTCACCTCGGCGTTCGCCGCCGGGTGCGGCGGCGCCGGCTGGCTGAGCGACCGCGGCTACCGCACGGCCGCCTTCGCCTTCGAGGAACTCGCCGTGCTGGTCCGCGACGGACTGCGCGGCCACGTCCTGCCCGGCGCGACCCCGCTGCTCGCCGCCGCCCTCGTCGAGGGCTTCGACGGCAGCCCCCTCGACACGGCCACCGACACCGGCGCCTGGTGGGCGGCGTACCTGCGGCAGGTCGTGCCACCGGTCCTCGACGCCTTCGCGCGCCACGGCGTCGTCCTGGAGGCGCATCTGCAGAACACGCTCGTCGCCGTGGACGGCGCGGGGATGCCCGTCCAGGCCCTGTTCCGGGACGCGGAGGGCGTCAAGCTCGTGGGCGAGGTGACCCGCGCCGCCGGCTGGGAGCGGCTGGTGTACTGCCTGCTGGTCAACCACCTCGCCGAACTCGCGGCCCTGCTCGCGGAACGGCACCCCGGGACCGACCCGTGGCCCGCCGTGCGGAGGGAGCTGCTCCGCTACGACGCCGGGCACGGCCTGCCCGAGATCCGGCAGCTCCTCACCGCGCCCGCCCTGCCCGGCAAGACCAACCTGCTGCTGCGCTGGACGGGCGCCGACGGAGCCGACGCCCGCTACCTCCCGCTGCCGAACCCACTGGCCCACGACCCCTCGGACGGGCCCGCGCCGGAGGGCCCCGCCTGACCCCGGCGGCCGCCGCGGGCGCCTGATCTACAGTTGGCGTGTGCTGCGCGAAGTGACCGCCGTCCGATACGTGACCCCCCTGCGGGCGGGCGGCTCCGTGCCCGGAGTCGTCGAGGCCGACGACCTCGGGACGTACGTCGTGAAGTTCACCGGCTCCGCGCAGGGCCGCAAGGCGCTCGTCGCCGAGGTGATCGTCGGGGAGCTGGGGCGCGCGCTCGGCCTGCGGATCCCGGAGCTCGTCCTCACCCACTTCGACCCGGCCGTCGCCGCGCACGAGCCGCACCGGGAGGTCCAGGACCTGCTGCACGCGAGCGCCGGCCTCAACCTCGGCATGGACTACCTGTCGGGAGCGCGGGACTTCACACCCGAGATCGCGGAGCAGGCCGCCGTCGACCCGCTGGAGGCGGGCCGGGTGATCTGGCTGGACGCCCTCACGGTCAACGTGGACCGGACCGTGCACAGCTCGAACCTGATGCTCTGGCCCACCCTCGGCGTCGCCCCGCCGCGCCTGTGGCTGATCGACCACGGCGCGGCCCTCGTCTTCCACCACCGCTGGGACGCCTCTTCGCCCGAGAAGGCGTACGACTTCCGCCACCACGCGCTGGGCGGCTTCGCGCCCGACCTGCGGGCCGCCGACGCCGAACTGGCTCCCCGGGTGACCGAGGAGCTGCTGCGCGAGGTCGCCGGGCGGGTGCCGGACGCGTGGCTCGCGGACGAGCCCGGTTTCGCCGGCCCGGACGAGGTGCGCGAGGCGTACGTCCGCTACCTCCACGCGCGTGTGCGGGCCTCCGCCGCCTGGCTCCCCACCGGTTTCCCGACCCGCGAGCAGCTCGCCGCCGAGGACGCCCACCGCGCGGCCAGGACGCAGCGGGGCCGGCCGGACTGGCTCAAGCGGGTCCCCGACCTGCACGGCAAACCGGCCGCCGAGCAGGACTGGTCCGTGCACCTGGAAAGGAAGCCCTGAACCCGTGACCTCCCCGCACCGCGTCCAGATCGAGTACTGCACCCAGTGCCGCTGGCTTCCCCGCGCCGCCTGGCTCGCCCAGGAGCTCCTGACCACCTTCGAGACCGAGCTGGCCGAGCTGTCGCTGAAGCCCGGCACGGACGGCGTCTTCGTCGTCCGGGTCGACGGCGAGGTCGTCTGGGACCGCCGCGAGCAGGGTTTCCCGGAGCCGACGGCCGTGAAGCGCCTGGTCAGGGACCTGGTGGCCCCGGACAGGAGCCTCGGCCACTCCGAGAAGTGACCCGCGGACGCGAGCGCGCCCCCGGTGCCGTGCGGTACCGGGGGCGCGCTGCCGCTCGGGAGGTCAGCCCTTGAGCCGCTCGTACGCCGGCAGGGTCAGGAAGTCGGCGTAGTCCTCGTCCAGGGACACCTGGAGCAGCAGGTCGTGGGCCTGCTGCCAGTTGCCGGCCGTGAACGCCTCGTCACCGATCTCGGCCCTGATGGCGGCCAGTTCCTCACCGGCGATCTTCCGCGCCAGCTCGGGCGTGGCCTTCTCGCCGTTCTCGAACTCGACGCCCGCGTTGATCCACTGCCAGATCTGCGAACGGGAGATCTCCGCGGTGGCCGCGTCCTCCATCAGGTTGAAGATCGCGACCGCGCCGAGTCCGCGCAGCCAGGCCTC
This sequence comes from Streptomyces sp. NPDC005496, assembly GCF_042872045.1. Taxonomy (NCBI): domain Bacteria; kingdom Bacillati; phylum Actinomycetota; class Actinomycetes; order Kitasatosporales; family Streptomycetaceae; genus Streptomyces; species Streptomyces sp. NPDC005496. Next base: position 563,648 of record NZ_JBIAJQ010000001.1, on the reverse strand, counting down.
GATGTAGCGGATGCCGACCTGGACGGCGTTGACCAGGCCGTCGTAGGTGGGCTTGGCGTCGAGCGAGTCGATCGCGATCAGGTCGCCGGCCGCCACGGACACGTCCTCGCGCAGCCGGTCCTTCTGGTTCGGCCGGTCCCCGAGGACCTTGTCGAACGAGGCCATGGCGATGGGGACCAGGTCGGGGTGGGCGACCCAGGAGCCGTCGAAACCGTCGCCGGCCTCGCGGTCCTTGTCCGCCTTGACCTTCTCGAAGGCCACCTTGTTGACCTCCTCGTCGCGGCGCGAGGGGATGAAGGCCGCCATACCGCCGATCGCGTGCGCGCCGCGCTTGTGGCAGGTGCGCACGAGGAGTTCGGTGTACGCCCGCATGAACGGGGCGGTCATCGTGACCGCGTTGCGGTCCGGCAGGACGAACTTGGCGCCGCCGTCACGGAAGTTCTTGACGATCGAGAAGAGGTAGTCCCAGCGGCCCGCGTTCAACCCGGAGGCGTGGTCGCGGAGTTCGTAGAGGATCTCCTCCATCTCGTACGCCGCCGTGATCGTCTCGATCAGGACGGTCGCGCGCACGGTGCCCTGCGGGACGCCCACGTAGTCCTGCGCGAAGACGAACACGTCGTTCCAGAGGCGGGCCTCCAGGTGCGACTCCGTCTTCGGGAGGTAGAAGTACGGGCCCTTGCCGAGGTCGAGGAGCCGCCGGGCGTTGTGGAAGAAGTACAGGCCGAAGTCGACGAGCGCGCCGGGCACGGGAGTTCCGTCGCCGTCGACGAGGTGACGCTCGTTCAGGTGCCAGCCGCGCGGGCGCATCACGACGGTGGCCAGTTCGGCGTTGTCCTTCAGGGCGTACGACTTGCCGGTGCGCTCGTCCGTGAAGTCGATCCGGCGCTCGTAGGCGTCGGTCAGGTTGAGCTGGCCGAGGATCACGTTCTCCCAGGTCGGCGCGGAGGCGTCCTCGAAGTCCGCGAGCCAGATCCGGGCGCCCGAGTTCAGGGCGTTGATGGTCATCTTGCGGTCCGTGGGGCCGGTGATCTCGACCCGGCGGTCGTCCAGCGCGGCCGGAGCCGGGGCGACCTTCCAGGAGTCGTCCGCGCGGACGGCCGCCGTCTCGGGGAGGAAGTCGAGCGTGGAGGTGCGGGCGATCTCGGCGCGGCGCTCCGCACGGCGGGCGAGGAGCTCGTCACGCCGCGGCGTGAACAGCCGGTGCAGCTCGGCCACGAAGGCGAGGGCCGCGTCGGTGAGGACCTCCTCCTGCCGGGGCAGGGGCTCGGCGTCGACGATGGCCAGCGGGGACGGCGCTGGTGCGGACATGAGCTGTCACTTCCTTCAGCGAGCTGCGTACGAGGGGGCTTGCGGGCTTCTCACGGGTACGGCTTCTCACGGACCTCTGAGGCGAACCACGTGAGGAGCCCATGCGCCGCGGCACTGGGTGCCAGGGCCCCCGGGTGCGACGGACGGCGCCCTCGGAACGGTCGGGCGCTTCTGAGCAGTGGATACTAGTTTCCTCATGGTGGAAGTTCAATGGTTTGTTGATGTCGAGATTCTCCGGGTCGACAGAAGGTGGCGCTCGGTGCCACCCCGTTCACTCCAGGTGGACGAGGTCCGCCGCGGTGTCGATGTCGAAGGGCCGCGCCACGTCGCCGCACTCCACGAGAGTGATCGCGTCCTCGTGCGTCCCGAGATAGGCGCGCGCCCCGCGGTCCCCGGTCGCGGTCGCGGCGACACCCGCCCAGTGCCCGGCGCCGAACAGGACGGGATGGCCGCGCTCCCCGCCGTACGAGGCCGCGGCGAGCGTCCGCGGCGAGGTGTACGCGGCTAGCACCCGGGCCACCGCCTCCGCCCCGATGCCCGGCTGGTCGACCAGTGCGACCAGCGCCGCCTCCGCCCCGGTGTCCGCGAGCGAGTCGAGGCCGGCCCGCAGCGACGTGCCCATGCCCGACTCCCAGGCGGGGTTGTCCACGAGAACGCACCCCTCCAGCGCGGCCCGCTCACGGACCTCGGCGGCCCGGGCGCCCAGCACCACGTGGACGCGGGCGCAGCCGCCCGCCCGCAGGACGTCGACCGCGTGTTCGACGAGCAGGCGTCCGCGGTACGGCAGCAGCGCCTTGGGCCGCCCTCCGAGCCGCCGGCCACCCCCGGCCGCCAGCAGCAGGCCCGTGACCTGTTCCTTCTTCTCCGTCATGACCCCTGCATACCCGACCCCGCCCGGGTGTGCTCCCGGGGCGTGCGGGGCACACGGTGCCGGGGGGCTGAATTTCCGTCCGCGGAGTGGCGCGGAGCGCGCCGGGTGGCGTTTACTGGCCCGCGTCCCTCCGGCGTCCGACCAACGCCCCAGGGCGAGTTGGGCCGAAAGACGTAGGGCTTCGCACAACGGCGTGCGAGGGGGGAGAGCTGTGTTGCGGAGCTTGGGGCAGAGGCCGGTGACCGGCAGCGGCGAGGATCCGAGGGTGGCGGAACTGCGGTCCGCCGTGTCCCGGCTGCGCCGTGAACTCGCCGCCCTCCCCGCGGACTTCCCCGACCGCGGCATCGCCGAGGACGAACTCGCCGCCCTGGCCGCGATGGCCGTCGGTGGCGCCCCCGAGATCCCGCGGCTGCGCCGCTCCCTGCTGCTGATCGCCGGTGCCATCGGTTCGGTCAGCGCCCTCGCGGCCGGACTCGCCGACGTGCGCGGCGCGGTGGAGCTCTTCGGGACCCCGCCGCGGCGCTGAACGCCGTATGTCCCGCCGTGAGCCGTCGGTCCGGGCCGAGGGGGCTTCCCCCGGGCGCGCCGCGGCGCCCGCCTCGGGGAGGCGGGCGCCGGGGGTGAGCGTGCCGGGGCTCCGTCAGGCCGGCGAACCCGAGCTCGCCAGGACCTCGGACAGCTCCCGTGCCACCTGCTGGAGCACGGGGACGATCTTGTCCGTGGCCGCCTCGGTGACGCGGCCGGCCGGGCCCGAGATCGAGATCGCGGCGGCGGTGGGGGAGTTGGGTACGGAGACCGCGAGGCAGCGGACTCCTATCTCCTGCTCGTTGTCGTCGACCGCGTAGCCGATCCGGCGGACCTCCTCCAGCGCGGCGAGGAAGCCGTCCGGCGTGGTGATCGTCTTCTCGGTGGCGGCGGGCATGCCGGTCCGGGCGAGGAGCGAGCGCACCTCGTCGTCGGGCGTGTGCGCCAGCAGCGCCTTGCCCACGCCCGTGGAGTGCGGCAGCACCCGGCGGCCCACCTCGGTGAACATCCGCATCGAGTGCTTCGACGGCACCTGGGCGACGTAGACGATCTCGTCCCCGTCGAGCAGTGCCATGTTCGCGGTCTCGCCGGTCTCCTCGACCAGGCGGGCGAGGTAGGGGCGGGCCCAGGTGCCCAGCAGCCGGGCCGAGGACTCGCCGAGGCGGATGAGGCGGGGGCCGAGCGCGTAACGCCGGTTGGACTGCTGGCGTACGTAGCCGCAGGCCACCAGTGTGCGCATGAGGCGGTGGATGGTGGGGAGCGGCAGCCCGCTGCTGGCGGAGAGCTCGCTCAGGCCCACCTCGCCTCCCGCGTCCGCCATCCGCTCCAGCAGATCGAAGGCGCGCTCCAGGGACTGGACACCACCGCTGGCGGCGGAAGACTTGGCGGCGGCTTGTGCGGGGGCGTCGCTGGCGCTGGACGTCGGCACGGCGCGGTCCTTTCGAGGGCAGGCGGGCAGAGAGGCAGCCTACCCGGCGGTCGGTCGGCTCTCCGGTTGTGCGTAGCTACGTTCTGCCTGTTGAAATTCTAATTCCGCCTTGTGGAAACGTCCAGAGTGCGGCCGATCGGGCGCACAGTGGAGACGCGGGCTCTTGACGGCGCGGAGGCGGGAGTGAAGACTCCTTCAACAGAACGTTGAATTCCGTTCCGTGGAAGTGAACAGCGTCCGAGAGAGGGGTCCGGGTGTCCGACGTCGAACTGGTGCTGCGCTCGACACGCGTCATCACTCCGGAAGGGACGCGTGCCGCCTCGGTCGCCGTCGCCGCCGGGAAGATCACCGCCGTACGCGCGCACGACGCCGAAGTGCCCGCCGGGGCCCGCCTGGAGGACTTCGGCGACGACGTCCTGCTGCCCGGACTCGTCGACACCCACGTGCACGTGAACGACCCCGGCCGCACCGAGTGGGAGGGCTTCTGGACCGCGACGCGCGCCGCGGCGGCCGGCGGCATCACCACCCTCGTCGACATGCCGCTCAACTCCCTCCCGCCCACCACCACGGTCGACCACCTGCGGACCAAGCAGGACGTCGCCCGGCCCAAGGCGCACATCGACGTCGGCTTCTGGGGCGGCGCCCTGCCCGGCAACGTCAAGGACCTGCGGCCGCTGCACGACGCGGGCGTCTTCGGCTTCAAGGCGTTCCTGTCGCCCTCGGGCGTGGACGAGTTCCCGGAGCTGGACCAGGAGCAGCTCGCCCAGTCCCTCGCGGAGATCGCCGGCTTCGGCGGCCTCCTCATCGTGCACGCCGAGGACCCGCACCACCTGGCCGCCGCCCCGCAGAAGGGCGGCCGGAAGTACGCCGACTTCCTCGCCTCGCGCCCCCGTGACGCCGAGGACACCGCCATCGGCAACCTCATCGCGCAGGCCCGGCGCCTCGACGCGCGCGTGCACGTGCTGCATCTGTCCTCCAGCGACGCGCTGCCGATGATCGCCGCCGCGAAGGCCGAGGGCGTACGCATCACCGTCGAGACCTGCCCGCACTACCTCACCCTCACGGCCGAGGAGGTCCCGGACGGCGCCAGCGAGTTCAAGTGCTGCCCGCCCATCCGCGAGTCCGCCAACCAGGACCTGCTCTGGCAGGCGCTCGCCGACGGCACCGTCGACTGCGTCGTCACCGACCACTCGCCCTCCACGGCCGACCTCAAGACCGACGACTTCGCCACCGCGTGGGGCGGCATCTCCGGCCTCCAGCTGAGCCTGTCCGCGGTGTGGACCGAGGCCCGCAGGCGCGGGCACGGACTGGAGGACGTGGTCCGCTGGATGTCGACGCGCACGGCGGAACTCGTCGGCCTCGGCCACAAGGGCGCCATCGAGCCGGGCCGCGACGCCGACTTCGCCGTCCTGGACCCGGACGCGACCTTCACCGTCGACCCCGCCGAGCTCCAGCACCGCAACCGGGTCACCGCCTACGCGGGCCGCACCCTCAGCGGCGTCGTCAGGTCCACCTGGCTGCGCGGCGAGCGCATCGTGGCCGACGGCCGCTTCTCCGAGCCCGCCGGGCGGCTCCTCACCCGGCACCCCTGACCGACTCCGCGCGCCCGCACCCGCGGCAGCCGACTCCCGACACTCCCGAAAGGCAGATCTGATCATCGTGACGGCGATTACCGGCTTCACCGGCGACGCGAACCCCTACGGCGGCGGCGACCCGTACGCGGACTACCGCACGGTCGACCTCCCCTTCACCCAGTACGCCAACCTCGCCGACCGGCAGCTGGGCGCCGGTGTCATCGCCGCCAACGACGAGTTCTTCGCCCAGCGCGAGAACCTCCTGGTGCCGGAGCGCGCCGAGTTCGACCCCGAGCACTTCGGCCACAAGGGCAAGATCATGGACGGCTGGGAGACCCGCCGCCGGCGCGGCGCCTCGGCCGGGCACCCGTGGCCGACGGCGGAGGACCACGACTGGGCGCTCGTACGCCTCGGCGCCCCCGGTGTCGTGCGCGGCATCGTCGTGGACACCGCCCACTTCCGCGGCAACTACCCCCAGGCCGTGTCGGTCGAGGGCACCTCGGTCGCCGGGTCCCCGTCGCCCGAGGAACTGCTCGGGGACGACGTGAAGTGGACGACCCTGGTGCCGCGCACGGCGGTCGGCGGCCACGCGGCGAACGGCTTCGCGGTCTCCGTGGAGCAGCGCTTCACGCACCTGCGGGTCAACCAGCACCCGGACGGCGGCATCGCCCGCCTGCGGGTGTACGGCGAGGTCGTGCCGGACCCGAAGTGGCTCTCCGTGCTCGGCGCCTTCGACGTGGTGGCCCTGGAGAACGGCGGCCAGGTCGAGGACGCGTCCGACCGCTTCTACTCGCCCGCCACCAACACCATCCAGCCGGGCCGCTCCCGCAAGATGGACGACGGCTGGGAGACCCGCCGCCGCCGTGACACCGGCAACGACTGGATCCGCTACCGGCTCGCCGCCCAGTCGGAGATCCGCGCGATCGAGATCGACACGGCCTACCTGAAGGGCAACTCCGCGGGCTGGGCCTCGGTCTCCGTCAGGAACGACCCCGACGACACGAGCGGGGCGGACGGCGGGGGGTGGACCGAGATCCTCCCGCGCACCCGCCTCCAGCCCGACACCGACCACCGCTTCGTCCTCGACGCACCCGTCGTCGCCACCCACGCGCGCGTCGACATCTTCCCCGACGGCGGCATCTCCCGGCTCAGGCTCTTCGGCTCCCTCACGGAGGAGGGCGCCACTCGCCTCGGTTCCCGCCACCGCGAACTCGGCGGCTGACCCCACCCACGGAGGGGCCGGACCGACGATCCAGCCCCTCCGGGATCCAGCCCTCCGGCGTCAAAATTCAGCCCCCCGGCGTGAAAATCCAGCCCCTCCGGCGTTTGAGGAGCGGGGTCCGGGGCGGAGCCCCGTGTCGGGACGGGAAGGGGCGGAGGGGGCGAAGAAACCCCACCCCGAGCCCGAGGGGCGACGCCCGATAAAAGCAGGCCGGGTGGCACACCCCCGGATGGAGAGGCTCCCCGGGGTCGTACCTACGCGGCGTGCCCGCCGTCCACGGAGTACTCGGCCCCCGTGACGAACGAGCCCCCGCTTCCGGCGAGGAACGTCACCACGGACGCCACCTCACCGGCCGACCCGAACCGCCCCAGCGCGGTCAACGCCACCTGCCCCGCCGCGAACGGCCCGTCCGCCGGGTTCATCGCGGTGTCGACCGGCCCCGGATGGACGATGTTCGCGGTGACGCCCCGCTCGCCCAGCTCCCGCGCGAGCGCCTTCGTCAGTCCCACCAGCGCCGACTTGCTCATCGCGTAGAGCGTGCCGCCGGGCCCGGGCACGCGCTGCGTCATGCACGTGCCGACGGTGACGATCCGCCCGCCCCGCTCCATGCGCGCGGCGGCGGCCTGGGACGCCAGGAAGACCCCGCGCACGTTCACGGCGAGCACCCGGTCCACGTCCGCGAGGGACAGCGAGCCGAGCGGACCGATCAGGCCCACGCCCGCGTTGTTGACCAGCACGTCGAGCCGCCCCAGCTCGTCCGCCGCGCGGCCCACCGCCCCGGCGGCCTCGGCCGGGTCCGCGGAGTCCGCCCGCAGGGCGAGCGCCCGCCGCCCGAGCGCCGCGACCTCCCGTACGACGGCCTCGGCCGCCTCCTTGTCGTGTACGTAGGTGAGGGCCACGTCCGCGCCGTCCCGGGCGAGCCGCAGCGCCGTCGCCGCCCCGATCCCGCGCCCGCCGCCGGTCACCAGTGCCACCTTGCCGCGCAGCGGTCCGCCCGCGGGTTCCTGCGTCCGTGCAGTCGTCGAAGAAGTCATGGCTCCATCCCAGCGGCCGGCCGGGCCGGGTGCTGGCGGGGAACGGACACCGAACTGACCGGAACTCTTCCCTCCGTTTCGTGCGTTCTCCTCTCGTGACCCTTCAGCGAGAGATCGTCGGCAACGCCATGCAGATGGCGGTCGTGAACCTGGCCCCCGGCCAGACCGTGTACTGCGAGGCCGGAAAGTTCCTCTTCAAGACCACGAACGTGACCATGGAGACCCGCCTCTCCGGTCCCTCGGGCGGCGGCGGGCAGCCCGGCGCGGGCGGCGGCATGGGCGGGATGCTGCGCCAGGCCGTGGGTACCGCCATGCAGGCCGGCCAGCGCGCGCTCGCCGGTGAGTCGCTCGCGTTCCAGTACTTCACCTCGGCGGGCGGCGAGGGCACCGTCGGCTTCGCGGGCGTGCTGCCGGGCGAGATGCGCGCCCTGGAGCTGGACGGCACGCGCGCGTGGTTCGCCGAGAAGGACGCCTTCGTGGCCGCCGAGTCGACCGTGGACTTCGGTATCGCCTTCCAGGGCGGACGCACCGGGCGCAGCGGCGGCGAGGGCTTCGTCCTGGAGAAGTTCACGGGCCGGGGCACGGTGATCATCGCCGGCGCGGGCAACTTCATCGACCTGAACCCCGCCGACTTCGGGGGCCGGATCGAGGTCGACACCGGGTGCGTCGTCGCCTTCGAGGAGGGCATCACGTACGGCGTCCAGCGCATCGGCGGACTCAACCGCCAGGGGCTGATGAACGCCGTCTTCGGCGGTGAGGGACTCTCGCTCGCGACCCTGGAGGGCAACGGCAGCGTCATCCTCCAGTCCCTCACGATCGAGAGCCTCGCCAACGCCCTGCGCAAGGCACAGGGCGGCGACAAGCAGGGCCCGACGGGCGGTCTCTTCTCGACGAACGCGGGCTGAGGCACCCTGGGTCCGCGACACCCGGCACGGACCGGCCGGCGTCCGGCCGGGCCTACCCGCTCTCCGCCGCCGCGAACAGGGCGAACGAGAGCACGAGCAGCGCGACGCTCGCGTAGATCTCGTAACCGTCGAACAGGCCGAACCGCTGCACGAGACCCCAGCCGCGCAGCAGGCCCGTGACCTCCTGCACCAGACCGACGGTGCCCTGCACCAGGGCGACGAAGCCGAGAACCTCCAGAATCCTTTTCACCCGGCGATCCTCGCCCCGCGACACTCCGGACCTCATCGGCCGCGGGGCGGGATCCGCGCGACCGAAGTCGCGCCCGGGGCAGGGGGAGTTCGCCGAAAGTCGCGGAACGCCGCGACTTAGGGAGGCGATCGGTCCCGGGGGAGGGTGTGCGCGGCCGCGCCTGCGTAGATTCGTCGACCGTGAGGAAGAGACATCCGGCGCTCGCGGCGCGGGGGACGCCGGAGCGGATGGTGCCGGAGCCGCGCCCCCTGCCCGGGCCCCGCTGGCTGCTGCCGTCCGCCCTGACCGCCGAGGCCGGCCCCGACCGCACCGGGCGCTCCGGCCGGCCGCGCCGCACCGTGCGCGACTGGATCGTCGACTTCGGCTGCTTCCTGCTCGCCGTCGTCATCGGGCTGCTCGCCGCGGACACCGTGTCCGGGGACCCGAACATCCCGCCGGGACTCGCCGTCGCCGACCAGTGGCTGGGCGCCCTGGCCTGCGCGGCGGTGTGGCTGCGCCGCCGGTGGCCCCTCGCGCTCGCCGTGGCGATGGTCCCGGTCGGCCTGCTCTCCAACACGGCGAGCGGCGCCGGCATGGTCGTCCTCTTCACCCTCGCCGTGCACCGCCCGTTCCCGTACGTGGGCTGGGTCGCCGGGGTGACACTGTCGCTCGTCCCGTTCGTCTTCTGGCTGCGCCCCGACCCGGACCTGCCCTACGCCGCCGCGGTCGCCCTCACCGTGCTGGTGACCGTCTCCGTGGTCGGCTGGGGCATGTTCGTCCGGTCCAAGCGGCAGTTGCTGCTGAGCCTGCGGGACCGGGCACGGCGGGCGGAGACCGAGGCGGAGCTACGGGCCGAGCAGGCGCAGCGGCTCGCCCGGGAGTCCATCGCGCGCGAGATGCACGACGTGCTCGCGCACCGGCTCACGCTGCTCAGCGTGCACGCGGGCGCCCTGGAGTTCCGGCCGGACGCCCCCCGGGAGGAGGTCGCGCGGGCCGCCGGGGTGATCCGGGAGAGCGCGCACGAGGCGCTCCAGGACCTGCGGGAGATCATCGGCGTGCTGCGGGCGAACGAGGGCGGCGACGCGTCGGGGCGCCCGCAGCCCACGCTGTCCGCCCTCGACGCCCTCGTCCGCGAGTCCCGCGACGCCGGTATGAAGGTCCACCTGGACCACCGCGTCGGCGACCCGGCCGGCGTCCCCGCCTCCGTCGGCCGCACCGCGTACCGCATCGCACAGGAGGGCCTGACGAACGCCCGCAAGCACGCACCCGGGGCCGAGGTCAGCGTGTCCGTCGCGGGTGCCCCGGGCGACGGGCTCACCGTCCGCGTGAGCAACCCCGCGCCCGTGGGCCCGGTCCCGGCCGTGCCCGGTTCCGGCCAGGGGCTGATCGGCCTGACCGAGCGGGCGACGCTGGCGGGCGGCCGGCTCGACCACGGCGGCCGGGAGGACGGCGGGTTCGAGGTACGGGCCTGGCTGCCCTGGAGCTGAGACCGCCCCGGCGCGGGCGCGGCCCCACCGCCACCCGCGAGCGGGGCGCTCGTGCCGCGTGCGGGGCGACCCTCCGGGGGCGCGCGAAGCGTATCCACGGGCGCGCGCCGGGCAAAGACGCGCAACCTCATGTCCCGGCGCGGGCGAGGCAGTTGACTGGCTGCGGAACACCCAGCACTCGCGCATCAGGAGGACCGCAGCGTGACTTTCGGGGGACACGATCCGTACCGGCCGCCGCCACCGAGGCCGTATCCGCAGGGGCCCGGCCCGTACCCGCCGCAGGGAGGGTGGCCCCCGCATCCGGGGCCGTACGTGCCGCAACAGGCCGGCTGGCCGCCCCAGCCCGGACCGTACCCGCCGTACCTCCCGCCGGGACCGCCGCAGTCCGTGTGGCAGCGGCTGCGCGAGGACGAGTGGCCCCCGCTGCGCGAACTGCTCGGCGGCAGGATCCGCGGCTGCGCCTGGTCGCTGCTGCTCATCCCGTGCACCTGGGCCGTGTTCCTGCCCGTGGTGCTGGGCTACCCGCTGGCCCGCTCGGCGCGCCGCAGTGCCCGGCGGATCTTCCCCTCGCGGGGCCACCGCCGGATCGAGGACCCCGAGGTGATGCGGGTGCAGAAGACGCGCGCCTGGCTCGCCACCCTCATGTCCGTGGTCATCCTCGTCGCGTACGGCAGGCCGGAGGACATGGCCCAGGCGGAGGAGCAGTTCATGTTCCGGCTGATCGTCACGCCCTGGCTCCTGCTGCTGAGCACGCCCGTCGTCGTCGCGATGCTGTTCCGCTGGGCGTCACCGGCCGCCAAGGACAGCATGCGGGTGCGGCTACGGGCCGCGGGCAGGTCGGCGGTCCGCTACATCGGCGCCTTCACCGCCGTGCCGCTGCTGAGTCTCGGGGCCTACGGCGTCCAGCAGGTCGCGGGGCCCGACGCGGCCGGCTATACCGCGATCGCGCTGATGGTGCCGATGCTGTGGGCGGCGCTGTTCGTCGTCTTCGCCACCGGCCCCGCCGTCCGCAGCGCCTTCAACACCGCCGCGGTGCACGCGGCGCTGCCCGCCCTGCTCACCGGCGTCCTGGTCTGGGAGTTCGCCGTCATCGGCCTGGTGATGGGCGGACCCCCGCCCGGGCCGCCCCTGGTGCAGGCCTGCTCCCTGCTCGGGGGACCGGCGTCGGTGACGGCGGTGGTCTGGTGGGAGGTCCAGCGGCTGCGCACCCGCTACGGCGTCGCCCTGCGCGGCTGACGGGAGGGGCCGCCCGGCCGGGCGGCCTCACTACGGTAGGGCCATGACTGCGATCCGACTGCTTCTCGTCGACGACGACCCCCTGGTACGGGCCGGCCTGTCCTTCATGATGGGCGGCGCCGACGACATCGAGATCGTGGGCGAGGCCGCCGACGGCGCCGAGGTCGGCGCGCTCGTCGACCGCACCCGGCCCGACGTCGTCCTCATGGACATCCGGATGCCCACGGTGGACGGACTCGCCGCCACCGAGCGGCTCCGCGGCCGCCCGGACGCGCCCCAGGTGATCGTCCTGACCACCTTCCACGCCGACGACCAGGTGCTGCGGGCGCTGCGCGCGGGGGCCGCCGGGTTCGTCCTCAAGGACACCCCGCCCGCCGAGATCCTCCAGGCGGTGCGTCGCGTCGCGGCCGGCGACCCGGTGCTCTCGCCCGCCGTCACCCGGCAGTTGATGGAGCACGCCGCCGGGGCCCCGGCCGACACCCGCCGCTCGGCCGCCCGCCGGCGCATCGACACCCTCAACGACCGCGAGCGGGAGGTCGCGGTCGCCGTCGGCCGGGGCGGCTCCAACGCCTCGGTCGCCGCCGAGCTTTTCATGAGCGTCGCCACGGTCAAGACCCACGTCTCCCGCATCCTCGCCAAGCTCGGACTCAACAACCGCGTGCAGATAGCCCTGTTGACGTACGACGCGGGCCTCCTGGAGGAGGACACCCCCTGAGGCCCGGACAGACCCTCAGTTCCTGCCGCCCGGGATCTCCGCGAGGCGTACCGGGCGGTGTTCGAGGCGGGACAGCTCGCAGGCCTCCGCGATGCGCAGCGCGTGCAGGGCCTCCCGGCCGTCGCACGGGTTGGTGCGCTCGCCGCGCACCAGCTCGACGAAGGCGGTGAGTTCGGCCTCGTACGCGGGTCCGAAGCGCTCCAGGAAACCGGTCCACGGCTTGTCCGCGGCCGGTGGCCCGGCCGGTTCGGTGGAGGCGATCGGCGTACGGTCGTCGAGTCCGACACCGATCTGGTCCAGTTCGCCGGCCAGCTCCATGCGCACGTCGTAGCCGGCGCCGTTCATCCGGGTCGCCGTCGCGGTGGCGAGCGTGCCGTCGTCGAGGGTGAGGACGGCCGCGGCCGTGTCGATGTCGTGCGCCTCGCGGAACATCGCCGGCCCCGCGTCGGACCCCATCGCGTACACCTCGGTCACCTCGCGGCCGGTCACCCACCGCACCATGTCGAAGTCGTGCACCAGGCAGTCGCGGTACAGCCCGCCGGAGAGCGGGAGGTACGCGGCCGGGGGCGGCGACTGGTCCGACGTCATCGCCCGGATCGTGTGCAGCCGCCCGAGCCGGCCGGCGCGCACCGCCTCGCGCGCCGCCGCGTAGCCCGCGTCGAAGCGGCGCTGGAAGCCGAGCTGGAGCACCGTCCCGGCCGCGTCGACCTCGGCGAGCGCGGCCAGCGTGCCCGGCAGGTCGAGGGCGATGGGCTTCTCGCAGAACACCGGTAGACCGGAGCGTGCAGCCCGGCCGATCAGCTCGGCGTGGGCCGCGGTCGCCGCGGTGATGACCACGGCGTCCACGCCCCAGGTGAAGATCTCGTCCGTGCCGGGGGCCACCGTGGCACCGAGCCGGTCGGCGAGTGCGTGCGCCCGCGCGCTGTCCGCGTCCGTGACGATGAGGGAGCCGACCTCGCGATGGCGGGTGAGAGCGGTCGCGTGAAATGTACCGATACGACCCGTTCCGATAAGTCCGATGCGCATGGGAACAAACTGAGGGCGCACCCCGCACCCTGTCAATGGTTTGTCCTGACAATCGAACTTCAGAACTTCCCGTCATCATTCCCCGCGGCTACGCTCGGGCCGTGCCGAAACCAGATGTGGACCCGACCGTGTCGCTCCAGCTCAGCGTCGACCGCAGCAGTCCGGTCCCGCTGTACTTCCAGCTGTCGCAGCAACTGGAGGCCGCGATCGAGCACGGAACCCTGACCCCGGGCAGCCTGCTCGGCAACGAGATCGAACTCGCCGGACGGCTCGGCCTGTCCCGGCCCACCGTCCGCCAGGCCATCCAGTCCCTCGTCGACAAGGGCCTGCTCGTACGGCGCCGAGGTGTCGGCACCCAGGTCGTGCACAGCCAGGTCAAGCGCCCACTGGAACTCAGCAGCCTGTACGACGACCTGGAGGCGGCGGGGCAGCGCCCGGCGACCCGGGTCCTGCACAACGTCCTCGAACCCGCGTCCGCCGAGGTCGCCGCCGCGCTCGGGGTCGCCGAGGACAGCGAGGTGCACCGCGTCGAACGGCTGCGCCTCGCGCACGGGGAGCCGATGGCGTACCTCTGCAACCACCTGCCCCCCGGCCTGCTCCAGCTGGACAGCGACCGCCTGGAGGCCACCGGCCTCTACCGGCTGATGCGCGCCGCCGGCATCACCCTGCACAGCGCCCGCCAGTCCGTCGGCGCCCGCGCCGCCACCGCCGAGGAGGGCGAACGGCTCGGCGAGCCCGCGGGCGCGCCCCTGCTCACCATGCAGCGCACCACGTTCGACGACACCGGCCGCGCCGTCGAGTTCGGCTCGCACACCTACCGCGCCTCGCGCTACTCCTTCGAGTTCCAGCTCCTCGTACGGCCCTGAGCGCCGTCGTGGGCGTCGCCGCGGAGGGCTCCGGGAGTCCGTCAATCTCAATCGTAAGAATGTTCTGACAAACCCATTGACGGGTGCGCGGGGCCGAGGCTAGAACTCCCCTCAGCCGCAACGGGGCGGCGCGAGAGAGGGTGGTCCCAGGATGCGTACAGCCCGAACAGCAGCAGCGGTTTTGGCCGTGATCGCGCTCGCCGCCGGGTGCAGCGGCTCCGGCGGCAAGGACTCCGAGGACGACTCGGGCGGCGGCGCGAGCGGCGGCAAGTCCGTCGACACCCCCCGGCTGAAGATCGCCATGGTGACCCACGCGGGCGCCGGCGACACCTTCTGGGACATCGTCCAGAGCGGCGCCAAGCAGGCGGCGGCCAAGGACAACGTGCAGTTCCTGTACTCCAACGACAAGGAGGCCAAGGGACAGGCCGAGCTGGTCCAGTCCGCCATCGACAAGAAGGTCGACGGCATCGTCGTCTCCCTCGCCAAGCCCGAGGCCATGAAGGACGTCCTCGCCAGGGCCCGCACCGCCGGCATCCCGGTCGTCACCATCAACTCCGGCTCCGAGTTCTCCAAGGACTTCGGCGCCCTCTCGCACATCGGCCAGGACGAGTCCGTGGCCGGCGAGGCGGTCGGCGAGGAGCTGAGCGGACGCAACCTGAAGAAGACGCTGTGCGTCATCCACGAGCAGGGCAACGTCTCCCTGGAGCAGCGCTGCGCGGGCGTCAAGAAGACCTTCGGCGGCTCGGTGGAGAACATCAACGTCGAGGGCACCGACGCCCCCTCCGCCCAGTCCGCGATCGAGGCGAAGCTCCAGGCGTCCAAGGACATCGACGCCGTCGTCACGCTCGGCGCCCCGATCGCGGCCCTCGCCGTCAAGGCCAAGGAGGACGCGGGCAGCAAGGCGGAGATCGACACCTTCGACCTGAACGCGGAGGTCGTCAAGCGGCTCAAGGCCAAGGAGGTCGGCTTCGCCGTCGACCAGCAGCCCTACCTCCAGGGCTACCTCGCCGTCGACGAGCTGTGGCTCAACGCCTACAACGCCAACACCCTCGGCGGCGGCAAGCCCGTCCTCACCGGCCCGCAGATCATCACCGAGAAGGACGTGCCCGCACTCGAGAAGTACACCGCGCGCGGTACCCGATGAACACGTGCACGCTCCCCGTGTTCGATACTTGGGCGGACCAAGTAGCAGAGCAAGAAGGGCACGGCCTCGTGGCACGGACTCGGACATGGGTATCCATCGCGTTGGCAGGGGCGCTCGGCGTGTCCCTCGCGGGCTGCAGCAGCACCGGCGGCAAGCGCGCCGAGGACGCCCGCAAGGCCGCGTCCGCCCAGGGGAAGGCGGCGGTGAACACCCCCCGCTGGACCTTCGCCATGATCACTCACTCGGGTGACGGCGACACCTTCTGGGACATCGTCCAGAGCGGCGCCGAGCAGGCCGCCGTCAAGGACAACATCAAGTTCCTGTACTCGCACAACGCCGAGGCCCAGCAGCAGGCGCAGCTCGTGGACGCGGCCGTCGACAAGAAGGTCGACGGCATCATCGTCTCGCTCGCGAAGCCGGACGCCATGAAGGCGGCCGTCGCCCGCGCCGAGAAGGCCGGCATCCCGGTGATCACCGTGAACTCCGGCTCCGAGCAGTCCAAGGCCTTCGGCGCGCTCACCCACGTCGGCCAGGACGAGACCATCGCCGGCGAGGCCGTCGGCGACGAGCTCGACAAGCGCCACCGCAAGAAGGCCCTGTGCATCCTGCACGAGCAGGGCAACGTGGGACACGAGCAGCGCTGCGACGGCGTCAAGAAGACCTTCGGCGGCGACGTGCAGAACCTGTACGTCCAGGGCACCGACATGTCCGCCGTGCAGTCCTCCATCGGCGCCAAGCTCCAGGCCGACAAGTCCATCGACACGATCGTCACCCTGGGCGCCCCCTACGCGGACACCGCGGTCAAGGCCAAGAAGGACGCGGGCAGCGAGGCCGAGGTCGACACCTTCGACCTGAACGCCAAGGTGGCCGCGGAGCTCAAGGACGGCACGCTCGGCTTCGCCGTCGACCAGCAGCCCTGGCTCCAGGGCTACCAGGCAGTGGACCTGCTGTGGCTGTACAAGTACAACGCCGACGTCCTCGGTGGCGGCAAGCCGGTCCTCACCGGCCCGCAGATCATCACCAAGGACCAGGCCGGCGCGCTCGAGGAGTACACGAAGCGGGGGACGCGATGACCGCGACAGCACCGGCACCGGCGCCGGAGACCCAGGCCGACGAACGGCTGATGAAGACCTCGCCGCTGCGCAGGCTCCTCGGCCGTCCCGAGCTCGGCTCGGTGGTCGGCGCGATCGCCGTGTTCCTGTTCTTCTCCGTCGTCGCGGACAGCTTCCTCCAGGCGTCCAGCCTCAGCACGGTCCTCTACGCGGCCTCGACCATCGGGATCATGGCGGTGCCCGTCGCGCTGCTGATGATCGGCGGCGAGTTCGACCTGTCGGCGGGCGTCATGGTGACGTCGTCCGCGCTGGTCTCGTCGATGTTCAGCTACCAGATGACCGCGAACGTGTGGGTCGGTGTCCTCGTCTCCCTCGTCGTGACGCTCGCCATCGGCGCCTTCAACGGCTTCATGCTGACCCGCACCAAGCTCCCGAGCTTCATCATCACGCTCGGCACCTTCCTGATGCTGACCGGCATGAACCTCGGTTTCACCAAGTTCATCAGCGGCACGGTCTCCACCAAGTCGATCTCCGACATGGAGGGCTTCGACTCCGCCAAGGACGTCTTCGCCTCCGTCCTCACCGTCGGCGGCGTCGACTTCAAGATCACCATCCTGTGGTGGTTCGCCCTCGTCGCCGTCGCGTCCTGGATCCTGCTGCGGACCCGCGTCGGCAACTGGATCTTCGCGGTCGGCGGCGCCAAGGACGCGGCCCGCGCGGTCGGCGTCCCGGTCGACCGGACCAAGATCGGCCTCTACATGGGCGTCGCCTTCGCCGCCTGGATCTCCGGCCAGCACCTGCTGTTCTCGTTCGACGTCGTACAGTCCGGCGAGGGCGTCGGCAAGGAACTGATCTACATCATCGCGGCCGTCATCGGCGGCTGCCTGATCACCGGCGGCTACGGCTCGGCGGTGGGCTCGGCGGTCGGCGCGTTCATCTTCGGCATGACCGACAAGGGCATCGTGTTCGCCGAGTGGAACCCCGACTGGTTCAAGTTCTTCCTCGGAGCGATGCTGCTCCTCGCGACCCTGCTCAACGCCTGGGTCCGCAAGCGCGCGGAGGCCACGAAGTGACGGACAAGACGGCAGTCGAGGAACGTACGCCGCTGGTGGAGCTGGCCGACGTCAGCAAGTACTACGGCAACGTCCGCGCCCTGGAAGGCGTGTCCCTGGAGGTCCACGCGGGCGAGATCTCCTGCGTGCTCGGCGACAACGGCGCGGGCAAGTCGACCCTGATCAAGATCATCGCGGGGCTGCACCAGCACGACTCCGGCGTCTTCCGCATCGAGGGCGCGGACACCCGGCTGTCCTCCCCGCGCGAGGCCCTCGACCTCGGCATCGCCACGGTCTACCAGGACCTCGCCGTCGTCCCGCTGATGCCGGTCTGGCGGAACTTCTTCCTCGGCTCCGAGCCGACGAAGGGCGCCGGACCCTTCAAGCGCCTGGACGTCGACTTCATGCGCAGGACCACCCACGCGGAACTCCTGCGCATGGGCATCGACCTGCGCGACGTCGACCAGCCCATCGGCACCCTGTCGGGCGGCGAGCGCCAGTGCGTGGCGATCGCCCGCGCCGTCTACTTCGGCGCCAAGGTCCTCGTCCTGGACGAGCCCACCGCCGCCCTCGGCGTGAAGCAGTCCGGTGTGGTCCTCAAATATGTGGCTGCCGCACGGGATGCCGGACTGGGTGTTGTGTTGATCACCCACAATCCCCATCACGCGTACCTCGTGGGCGACCGCTTCGTGCTCCTCAAGCGCGGCGCCATGTTCGGCAGCAACACCCGGGACGAGATCACCCTCGACGAGCTCACCCGTCAGATGGCGGGCGGCAGCGAGCTGGACGATCTCCGCCACGAGCTGGAGCGCGCTCCGGTCCCGACCCACCTCGGCGGGCACTCCAGGAGCGACGTCCCCGGGGAGTGACGGACCCTTGTCAGGGCGCCGCCATGCGGGGCCGCGGAGGTGTGAGGCAGAATCGGCGCGATGAGCACCTACCGCGACCTCGCCCTGCCCCGGGCTCTCGGCTCGGCTCGAGCAGGGAGCGCCCCCATCGGTTCCCGCCGGGCCACCGTCCTGACCGTGGGCACGCGTGAGCGCCGATCCCACCTGACGGCGCCCCGCGTCCCCACCGTGGGCATCGACATCGGCGGTACGAAGGTGATGGCGGGCGTCGTCGACGCCGACGGCAACATCCTGGAGAAGGTCCGCGCCGAGACGCCGGACAAGTCCAAGAGCCCCAAGGTCGTCGAGGACACCATCGTCGAGCTGGTGCTGGACCTCTCCGACCGGCACGACGTGCACGCCGTGGGCATCGGCGCGGCCGGCTGGGTCGACGCGGACCGCAACCGCATCCTGTTCGCGCCCCACCTGTCCTGGCGCAACGAGCCTCTGCGGGACCGCATCGCCGGGCGCCTCGCCGTCCCCGTCCTGGTCGACAACGACGCCAACACCGCCGCCTGGGCGGAGTGGCGCTTCGGCGCGGGCCGCGGCGAGGACCACCTCGTCATGATCACGCTTGGCACCGGCATCGGCGGCGCGATCCTGGAGGACGGCCAGGTCAAGCGCGGCAAGTTCGGCGTCGCCGGCGAGTTCGGCCACATGCAGGTCGTGCCCGGTGGGCACCGCTGCCCCTGCGGCAACCGCGGCTGCTGGGAGCAGTACAGCTCGGGCAACGCGCTGGTCCGCGAGGCCCGCGAACTCGCCGCCGCTGACTCCCCGGTGGCGTACGGGATCGTGGAGCGCGTCAAGGGCAACATCCCCGACATCACGGGACCGCTCATCACCGAACTCGCCCGCGAGGGCGACGCCATGTGCATCGAGCTCCTCCAGGACATCGGCCAGTGGCTCGGCGTCGGCATCGCCAACCTGGCCGCAGCTCTGGACCCGTCCTGCTTCGTCATCGGCGGCGGTGTCTCGGCCGCCGACGACCTGCTGATCGGCCCCGCGCGCGACGCGTTCCGGCGGCACCTCACGGGCCGCGGCTACCGCCCCGAGGCCCGGATCGCCCGTGCCCAGCTCGGCCCCGAGGCCGGCATGGTCGGCGCCGCCGACCTCGCCCGGCTGGTCGCCCGCCGCTTCCGCCGTGCCAAGCGCCGCCGCGTGGAGCGCTACGAGCGCTACGAGCGCTTCGCGGAGTCCCGCCGCACCACCACGGACTCGATGTGACCGCCTCGCTGCCGCGCCAGGCCACCCCGCCGGACGAGCCGCCGAGGCCCCCCGAGGACCGGCGCCACGTGATCCGCAGGCGCGCCCTGACCCTGCTGATCATCGTGCTCCTGATCGGCGTGCCCGCCGGCTACCTGGTGATCTCGGCCGACCAGAGCCGCAACAGCGGCAAGGACAAGGAGGCCAAGTACTCCGCGACCGGCCTCACCGAGGGCTGGCCCTCCCGCGTCCAGCGCCGCCTGTACAAGGTGCCCGTCCCCGGCGACTCCACCGACGTCGCGTACTACGAGACGAACAACTGGAAGACCAGCCGGCTGTACGTCCAGTTCCGCACCAGCGACGCGGAGCTGACCGAGTTCTTCCAGAACATCGGGACCAGCCGCAGCGAGCTGGAACTGGACGACATCACCATCAGCGCGCGCGACCGGCGCGTCACCGGCTGGGAGTTCACGGGCCCCGGCCCCTGGTCGGGACTCGTCCACAAGACGAAGAACCCGGCGCCCAACCACGACGTCGTCGTGAACCGCTCCGACCCCGAGCACCCCATGGTGTACGTCGTCTCCCGCACGACGCCCTGACGGGCGGACGGAGCGGGGACGCGGCGGGGGAGTGGGCCTCGCCAGTGCCGCGGGGCCGACGGCGGGTTCCGTCGCGGCGACCATGGCGACGGCCGGCGCCCCGGGCGCCGGTGCGCGCCCGCGCCGGCGCTCCGGGGTCGGGCGTCGCCCGTCCACCTCGGTTCTGCCGGGTCCGTGGATGCTCGTCGGGGACCGGTTCTGCGGGCCCCTGAGTGCCGGGCGGTACTGGCTCCGCGGGGTCCGTGGATGCACGGCAGTGCCGGCTCCGCGGGGTTCGTGAGTGGCCGTCGGCCCCGGTTCGCCGGGGCGCGTGGACGGCCGTCGGTGCTGGTGGCGCGGTCGATTGTCAGACCTCGCCCGTAGAGTCGAAGACAGCTGAATCGACACGGGGCGGGAGGTGACCGGGCGTATGAGTGGTGCGGTGCTGTCGGCGACCGCCGGGACCGGCCCGGGCTCCCTGGGAGACGCCTCCGCGGGCTCCCCGGCCGGGAGCGGCCCCGCCGTGTCCGTGCGGCTCGCCGCCGTCTTCCTGCCCGCGCCCCTGCCGCGCGACGGCCGGATCGCCTTCTGGGACCCCGACGCGGAGGACACCGCGCGTACGCAGGCCGGGCGCGAGCCCGAAGACGCCGGGGGACCGGCCCCCGGAAGAGGGAGCGGGACGGCAGGACCGGACGACCGGCACGCGCGGGATGCCGCTTCGGACGCGCCCCCCGTCGGACGGACCGAGCTGACGGTCGTACGGCGCCACGGCTCCGGAGTGCGGCGGGCGACCGTGCCCGCGCTGACGCTGGGGATCGCCGAGGCCCTCCCGCTGCTCACCGACGCCCGGCGCCACCCGGGCGCCCACCCCGCCACCGCCTGCTGGGGCGCCGCCGCACTGCACGCGCTGCGGCTCGTCGCGCGCGGGCGGCTGCTGCCGGGCCTGACGGCCGACGCCCACGACGCCTGGCGGGCCGGACCGCTGGACCCGGACGACATCGCCCACCTGAGGGCCATCGCCGCGGCCCTGCCCCCGGAGGGCCACGCGGTGCCCCTCCCCGGCAAGGGCCCGCTCCGGCTGCCCGAGCCGGAGGCGCTGATGCGCTCGTTCCTGGACGCGGTCGCCGACACCCTGCCGCGCACCCCCGCCGCGCCGTACGCCTCCGGCCGGCCCTTCGCCGCCCGCGGCCCGCAGCGCATGCCGGGCGCCCACGACTGGGCGGCCGAGGTCGCCGCGGGCATGGACGCGGGCGTCCGGATCTCCCTGCGCCTGGACCTGTCGGCGTACCAGCTGTTCGACGACAGCGAGGACGCGCACCGTGCGGGCGCGGCCGTCGTCCAGGTGCACAGCCTCGCCGACCCGACGCTCGTCGTGGACGCGGCCGAACTGTGGGCCGGCACGGCCGACGCGACGTTCGGGCCACGCGCGCGGGTGGACGCCGCCCTCGCCGTCCGCCGCGCGGCCCGCGTCTGGCCGCCCCTGGACCGCCTGTCGGAGCAGGACACGCCCGATGTCCTCGCCCTGTCCGAGCAGGAGCTGTCCGATCTCCTCGGCGTGGCGGCGACCCGGCTGGGCGCGGCGGGTGTCGCCGTCCACTGGCCCCGGGACCTGGCCCAGGACCTCACCGCGGCCGCCGTGGTCCGCCCGGCGCCCGGC
The DNA here is from genome assembly GCF_042872045.1 of Streptomyces sp. NPDC005496. Lineage (NCBI taxonomy): Bacteria > Bacillati > Actinomycetota > Actinomycetes > Kitasatosporales > Streptomycetaceae > Streptomyces > Streptomyces sp. NPDC005496. The sequence continues at coordinate 542,149 of NZ_JBIAJQ010000001.1, read as the reverse complement.
TCCGCGACCGATGGCACGGGCTTCTTCGAGAGCGAGGACCTCCTCCAGTTCCGCTGGCAGCTGGCGCTCGGCGGCGACCCGCTCAGCGAGGCCGAGATGGACGTCCTGGCCGAGGCCCACCGTCCGGTGGTGCGGCTGCGTGACCAGTGGGTGCTCGTGGACCCGGCGCTCGTCCGCAAGGCGCGCAAGCGGGAGCTGGGCCTGCTCGACCCGGTCGACGCCCTCTCCGTCGCCCTCAGCGGCAGCGCGGAGGTCGACGGCGAGACGGTGGAAGCGGTGCCCGTCGGCGCGCTCGCCGCCCTGCGCGACCGGCTCACGGCGGGTGTGGCGCCCGTGCCGCCGCCGCCCGGACTCGCGGCCACCCTCCGCGATTACCAGCTCCGGGGCCTGGGCTGGCTGGACACCATGACGTCCCTCGGACTCGGCGGCTGCCTCGCCGACGACATGGGCCTCGGCAAGACGATCACCCTGATCGCGCTGCACCTGCGACGTGACCGCGCCGAGCCGACCCTCGTCGTCTGCCCCGCCTCCCTGCTGGGCAACTGGCAGCGGGAGATCACCCGCTTCGCCCCCGGCGTCCCCGTGCGCCGCTTCCACGGACCCGACCGCACCCTGGACGGCCTCGGCGGGGGCTTCGTCCTCACGACCTACGGCACCATGCGCTCGGCCGCGACCAGGCTCGCCCAGCAGCAGTGGGGCATGGTCGTCGCGGACGAGGCCCAGCACGTCAAGAACCCGTACTCGGCGACCGCCAAGGCCTTGCGCACCATCCCGTCCCCCGCGCGCGTGGCGCTGACGGGCACCCCCGTGGAGAACAACCTCTCGGAGCTGTGGGCGCTCCTCGACTGGACCACCCCCGGACTCCTGGGCCCCCTCAAGTCGTTCCGCGCCCGCCACGCCCGCGCGGTGGAGAACGGCGAGGACGACGAGGCCGTGGCCCGGCTGGCCCGACTCGTCCGGCCCTTCCTGCTGCGCCGCAAGAAGTCCGACCCCGGCATCGTCCCCGAGCTGCCGCCCAAGACGGAGACCGACCACCCCGTCCCGCTCACCAGGGAACAGGCCTCGCTCTACGAAGCCGTGGTGCGGGAGTCGATGTTCGCGATCGAGGCCGCCCAGGGCATCGCCCGACGGGGCATGGTCCTCAAGCTCCTCACCTCCCTCAAGCAGATCTGCGACCACCCGGCGCTGTTCCTGAAGGAGGGCGCGGCAGCGGCCGCCCAGGGTCTGGCCGCCCGGTCCGGCAAGCTGGCGCTGCTGGACGAACTGCTGGACACGCTGCTCGCGGAGGACGGTTCCGCGCTGGTCTTCACCCAGTACGTGGGGATGGCCCGGCTCATCTCCTCCCACCTGGCCACCCGCGCGATCCCCGCCGAGTTGCTGCACGGAGGCACACCGGTCGTGGAGCGCGAGCGGATGGTCGACCGCTTCCAGAGCGGTGCCACGCCGGTCCTCGTGCTCTCCCTCAAGGCGGCGGGCACAGGGCTGAACCTGACCCGCGCCGGCCACGTCGTCCACTTCGACCGCTGGTGGAACCCGGCCGTCGAGGAGCAGGCCACCGACCGCGCGTACCGCATCGGCCAGACCCAGCCCGTCCAGGTCCACCGCCTGATCACGGAGGGCACGGTCGAGGACCGCATCGCGGAGATGCTGGAGGCCAAGCGCGCCCTCGCCGACGCCATCCTGGGCTCGGGCGAGGCCTCCCTCACCGAACTGACCGACCGGGAACTGTCCGACCTGGTCTCCCTGCGGAGGCCCGCATGAACGCCGCGACGGACGAGCCTGGCGAGGACCGCCTCACGGAGACGCGTACGGCGGAGGACGCCGGGGGGACCGGCACGGTGAGGGACGCCGACGGGGGAGCCGCGGGGGAGAGCTCCGCGGACGCCGGTCGGACCCCGGTGACCGGGACCTCCGGCGAGTCCTCCCCTGGGGCAGGGGCAGGGGCGGGGGCAGCAGGGGCCGAGGACCAGCCGCCGGTCGACCGCGACCGGGAGGACGAGTCCGCGGAGCCCGAGGGCGTCCGGCCCGCCGACGCGGCCCGACGGGCACTGCGCGCCGCTCGGGAGCGTGACATCCGCGCGTCCGAGGCGTTCGGCGACCGCCCGGACGCGCACCCGGCGCGGACGACTCGGACTCCGGCGCCCGTCGAGGCGGTGCCACCCCGCACCCGCCCGGGCGACGCGGCCCGCGAGGCTTTGCGCCGTGCGGCCACCGGCAATACGGCGGCCCCCGTCGCCCCTGAGGCGGCGGTGACCGGAGAGGACGGGCCCACCCCGGAGCCCGCGAGCGAGCCGGGAAGCCCTGCGGGTCGAGAGACGACACCTCACGAGGCGCCGCCCGGTACCAATGAGGCCGACGAGGCCGACGAGGCCGTCGGTACCGCGCGTCCCGCCGACACCGGCGAGACAGCCGGTACCGCGCGTCCCGCCGACATCGCCCGGGAGGCCCTGCGTGCCGCCCGCGGAGCGCAGGACCGCGAGCGGAAGGCCGCCTCGCGCCGGGACATCGAGCGCGGGCGCCGAGCCGCCGGCGGAGCACCCCCCGGCGACCGGGAGCGCCGGCCGACCCGACACCCCTCGCAGGGGAACCGCGCCCAGGACCTCAGGGACCTTCTGGCGGGAGCCTTCAAATTCCCCACGGACGAGCCCGAGTTGGAGGAGGGGAGCGGTATCGGGGAGCGGCGCGTCCCTGCCGAGGAACAGTCCTCGGGCCGGGCGCACGCCTCCACGGAGACCGCGGAAGCCGTACCGACAGCGGGCGACGAGACGCGCAGCACATCCGCGCAAGCGGACGAGGACGCGGACGCGGACGCCGGCACGGACACCTACGCGAACGCGAACGCGGACACGTACACGGACGCGGAGACGCATGCCGACGTGGAGACGCACGCCGACGCCGGGACACACGCCGACGCGGCGGACGCGGGATGGCGTTCCGGCTGGGCGTCCACCCCGCACCCGCGGCAGGCGACGGCCTCCGTCGGCGACATCCGCGCCGCACGACGCGGTGACGGCGACGGCGACGGCGACAATGCCGAGCCGGCGCCCGCCCGCCCGGCACGGCGGGAGAGCGAAGCACAGGGCACGCACGCGGGCGGACCGGGCCGGCGCTCCATGGCATCGCCGGGCCGGGACGGGGAGCTGCGCAGGACGTTTCCGGCGTTCCCGGCGCGGTCGGCGCCCGCCTCCGACGCGTTCGCGGAGACGTGGTGGGGGAACGCGTGGGTGACGGCGCTGGAGGAGGGGGCGCTCGACCCGGCACGGCTCGCCCGGGGGCGCGGATACGCCGGACGGGGCCACGTGGACGCCATCACGGTCACCCCGGGAGTCGTCCTCGCGTACGTGCACGGCACGCGGGCGCGCCCGTACCGCGTGCAGGTACGGCTGCGGACGCTCACCGACGCCGACTGGGAGCGCTTCCTCGACATCGCGGCCGAGCGGCCCGGGGACATCGCCGCGCTGCTCGACAAGGAGATGCCCCAGTCCCTCGCCGACTGCGGTGTGGCCCTGCTCCCCGGCCCCGCGGACCTGCAACCGCGGTGCAGCTGCCCCGACTCCGGGCACCCCTGCAAGCACGCGGCGGCCCTCTGCTACCAGACCGCCCGGCTCCTGGACGAGGACCCCTTCGTGCTGCTCCTGCTGCGCGGTCGCGGGGAACGGGAACTGCTCGACGAGCTGTCCCGCCGGAACGCCGCGCGCGCGGCCCGCGCGGCCCAGGACCGCGAACCGGCCCCGCTGCCGGGCGTACGGGCCCGCGACGCCCTCGCGCCCCGCTCGCTGCCCGCGCTGCCGGCCCCGTTGCCCGCGCCGCCGCATCCCGAGCAGCCGCCGACGTACCCGGGCGCGCCGGGCGGCCCCGACCCGTTCGCGCTCGACCAGTTGGCCACCGACGCGGCCGCCCGCGCGCACGCGCTGCTCATCGCCGGACGTGATCCGGTCGGGGACCTGACGCTGTGGCAGGACGCGGTACGGCTCGCCGCCGCCCGTCCGGGTTCCGGACTCACGGCGGGCACCCGCGCCCTGTACTCGTCGCTGGCGACCGCCACCCGGCGCACCCCGGCCGAGCTGGCGCGTGCGGTGGCCGCCTGGCGCCAGGGCGGGATCGAGGGGCTCGCGGTCCTCGAAGAGCCCTGGGACCCGCCCGCGGGCCGATTCGACCGGGCCCGCCCGCTGCTCCTCGCCGCCGACCTCCCCGCCTTCCGGCCCTGGCGCAACCACCTCACGCACCCGCGCGGCCACGTCCAGCTCCGCCTCGGCCGGGACGGCCTCTGGTACGCGTACGAGTCCGAACCGGGCCACGACGACTGGTGGCCCCGCGGCACCCCCGACCTCGACCCGGTGGGCGCGCTCACCGGCCTGGGCACGCCCGACGACCTGTGAGCGCGGGGCGACAAGACGTTCACGCGTCCACCCCGGCCACCGCCAGGTGTCCCTCCCCTCCCCGTCGTCGGACTCCGCCGTTTCCACGCCGAGTTGAGGCCCGAACTCGTACGATGGCGCCCATGATTCTCGACAGCCACCGCCTCGCCCCGCGGTCCCGCGCGCTTCTGTCGCGCGGCTGTTGTTGATCCTCCTCACCGGCGCGACGCGCGTGACGAACCCCGAAGTGGCCCGGTAGCAGGGGCACTTCGGCGCAGGACAGGTGACCGGACTGCCGGACTCGCCCCTGAGCCCGTCCCCCCTCCGCCACCCCGCTCGCCCCTCGGCGGACCCGTCACGCGTCCTCGCGCACTCCGCGCTTCCGCCCGTGAGCAGCCCGGCGCGCCCGAAACCGGAATCGACCGAGACGGCCGACCCGGACCGTTCCCGCCGTACGGACCGCTCCCGGCGTAGGGGCCGTTCCCGCCGCGACCGTCCCGCGCCCCCGTCGTGTCCCGCCCCGTGGACAGTCACCACCGCACAACCGCCCCGAAAGGCAGGTCCCCATGTCCCCCTCCGAACTCGCCTACGACCGTCGCAGACTCCGCCAGTGGCTGGCGGGAGACGCCCGCGCCGACGGGGTCGCCCGGCGCGACATGCTGAGGCTGCTGGCGGCGGCCGGACTCACCGCCGCCGCCCCCGCCGCCCTGGCCTCACCGGCAGCCGCGGCGGGCGCGGCGCCCGCCGCCGTGGACGGGACGGCGGGGAGCACCCGCGTCGCGGCGAGCGCGCCGGGCATCGTGAAGCCGCTGCCGGAGGAGTGGTTCACCGTCCGCGGCACCAACGCGGAGACCAGGTTCGCGGCCCTCGCGGGCACCGGTCTGCACACCCCGGCCGAGCGCTTCTTCGTACGCAACCACACCTCCACCCCCGTTCTGGACGCGGACAGTTGGACGCTCACCGTGCGGGGGGACGGCCTCCACCGGGCCAAGCCCGCCGAGTTCACGCTGGACGACCTGAAGCGGCTGCCGGTGACGACCAGAACCGCGTTCGTGGAGTGCGCGGGCAACGGCCGCAGCTTCTTCACCTCCCAGCAGGGGCAGGCCGTCACCGGCACGGCGTGGACGCTCGGTGCCGTCGGCACGGCCGAGTGGCGCGGTGTCCGGCTCGCCGAGGTGCTGCGCCGTGCCGGGCTGAGCCACCGTGCCGTGGACGTCATGCCCGTCGGCCTCGACGCCGAGTACGTGACCGCCGACGGGACGAACCTCGGGCACGTGCGCAGGCCGCTGCCCGTGTCGAAGGCACTGGACGACGTCCTGCTCGCCTACGAGATGAACGGCGAGCCGCTGCCGCCGGACCACGGCCACCCGGTGCGCGTGCTCGTGCCGTCGTGGGTCGGTATCGCCTCCGTCAAGTGGGTCGGCGACATCGAGGTGTCCGCGCGGCCCCTCTACTCGCCCTGGAACACCGACTTCTACCGCCTCTTCGGTGACGCCCACCCCGCCGGGGGCAGCGCGCCGCTCACCCGGCAGACCCTCAAGAGCGCCTTCGAACTGCCGTGGGAGGCAAGCGTTCCCGCCGGTGTCGAGCGGCGGCTGACCGGACGTTCGTGGTCGGGAGCGGGTGCCGTCACCCGGGTCGAGGTCAGCACGGACGGCGGCGCCCGCTGGCGTCCGGCCCGGCTGCACGACACCCCGCGCCGCGCCTCGTGGGTCCGCTGGTCCACCGACTGGCGTCCGGCGGCACCGGGCCCGTACACGCTCCTGGCCCGAGCCACGGACACGACGGGCCGCACCCAGCCGGACACGACGGTCCCCAACACCCAGGGCTACCTCTTCGACGCCGTCGTCCGGCATCCGGTGACGGCGGTCTGAGGTCCACCTCGCGTCCCCTCCCGGCCCGGGAGGGGAGCGCGGGGTCCACGTCCAAGCCCCCCGGCACCGCTCCCGCACCCGACGCCGGGGCCTCGGGAACCCGGCTCGCCCCCACCGTTCCCGTCGCCTGCGACGACGCCATCCGCCACGGCTCCGCCAACCGCCGCCGTCACCACGGCAGTCGGCGAGGTTCTCACCTGATCCGGCCGGTGTCCTCACGGCCCCCGTCATGGGGGTGCCGCGGAATGTGAGACCGTGCAGGGCGTGAGTGAGACACCGATGAACACCCTGCAATACCGCTTTGACGGGCCGGAAGACGCCCCTGTCCTGATCTTGGGTCCCTCACTGGGTACGACCTGGCACATGTGGGACCGGCAGATCCCGGAGCTCGTGAAGCACTGGCGGGTCTTCCGGTACGACCTGCCGGGACACGGCGGAGCGCCGGCCTACCCTTCCGGTTCCGTCGGTGAGTCGGCGGCCAGGCTGCTCGCCACCCTGGACGCGCTGGGCGTGCAGAGGTTCGGGTACGCGGGATGCGCGTTCGGTGGTGCCGTCGGGGTCGAGCTGGCGCTGCGCCACCCCCAGCGGCTCGCCTCTCTCGCGGTCATCGCCGCCTCGCCCCGGTTCGGCACGGCCGACGAGTTCCGCCAGCGCGGGGTGATCGTGCGGACGAACGGGCTGGAGCCGATCGCGCGCACGGCCCCCGAGCGGTGGTTCACGGGCGGGTTCGCCGCGGCCCAGCCGGCGATCACCGAGTGGGCAGTCCAGATGGTGCGGACCACGGACCCCGGCTGCTACATCGCGGCCTGCGAGGCGCTCGCCGCGTTCGACGTACGGGCGGAGCTGGGCCGGATCGGGGTGCCGACCCTGGTCCTGGTCGGCTCCGAGGACCAGGTCACCGGGCCCGCCGAGGCGCGCACCCTGGTCGCCGGCATACCGGACGCCCGGCTCGCCGTCGTCCCCGGCGCCTCGCACCTGGTCCCCGTGGAGCAGCCGGCGGCGGTCACGGACCTGCTCGTACGCCATTTCTCCACCGCCTGGCAGAACACGTACGACCCGGGGACCGGCCAGACGGCCGTCCCGGCGGCCCCGGTCGCCCCGGTGCTGAGTCCGCCCACGCCGGTGGCGCCCGTCGCCGAGATCGCGTCCGCCGTGGCGCAGCCGCAGGCGCTCGGCCGTCCCGACCCGTACGACGCCGGGATCAAGGTCCGCCGCGAGGTGCTCGGGGACGCGCACGTGGACCGGGCGCTGGCCTCGGCGGACGCGTTCTCCGGGGACTTCCAGGAGTTCGTCACCCGGTACGCGTGGGGCGAGATCTGGGACCGCCCGGGGCTGGACCGGCGCTCGCGCAGCTGTGTCACCCTCACCGCGCTGGTCGCGGGCGGGCATCTCGACGAGCTGGCCTTCCACACGCGCGCGGCCCTGCGCAACGGCCTCACCCCGGACGAGATCAAGGAAGTGCTGCTTCAGGCGGCCGTGTACTGCGGTGTCCCGGCGGCCAACAGCGCCTTCAAGGTCGCGCAGGCGGTCATCCGGGAGGAGACCACCCCCGAGGAGTGACGCGTGCGGTCCCGTCCCCCCGTTGCCGCGCGGAGTCCCGGCCGGGAAGCGGGCGGATGGCGGACGCACCGGTTCCGGCGCCGGTCCTGGCCGCCCTCCGCCGCGCGGGCGGAGGCAGGATGGACTCATGAAGCTCACGAAGAAGTCGCACTCCTGCATCCGGCTCGAGAAGGACGGGCGGACGCTCGTCCTCGACCCGGGCGGGTTCACCGAGGCGGACGCCGCAGTCGGCGCGGACGCGATCCTCGTCACGCACGAGCACCCGGACCACTTCGACGAGGGCCGGCTGCGGGCCGCCATGGAGGCCGGTCCGGGCACCGAGATCTGGACGCTGAAATCCGTCGCGGAGAAGATCTCGGCCGCGTTCCCGGGCCGGGTGCACACCGTCGGACACGGCGACACCTTCACCGCCGCCGGCTTCGACGTTCAGGTGCACGGCGAACTGCACGCGGTGATCCACCCGGACATCCCGCGCATCACCAACGTCGGCTACCTGATCGACGGCGGCCGCGTCTTCCACCCCGGCGACGCCCTCACCGTCCCCGGCCGGCCCGTCGAGACGCTGATGCTGCCCGTGATGGCCCCCTGGAACAAGATCTCCGAGGTGATCGACTACGTCCGCGAGGTCGGGCCGCAGCGCGCCTACGACATCCACGACGCGCTCCTGACCGATCTCGCCCGCCCGATCTACGACAACCAGATCGGCGCCCTGGGCGGCTCGGAGCACCTGCGGCTGGTGCCGGGGGCGTCGGCGGAGGTCTGAGCGACGGCGTTGTCGTACCCGCCCGGTAGGTTGGAGGGCATGCGCATCGCCACCTGGAACGTGAACTCGATCACCGCCCGACTCCCGCGGCTGCTGGCCTGGCTGGAGAGCAGCGGCACCGACGTGCTGTGCCTTCAGGAGGCCAAGGTCGCCGAGGAGCAGTTCCCGGTCGACCAGCTGCGCGAGCTGGGCTACGAGGCAGCGGTCCACGCGACCGGCCGGTGGAACGGGGTCGCGGTGCTCTCCCGCGTCGGCATCGAGGACGTGGTCAAGGGCCTGCCGGGCGACGGGGGCTACGACGGCGCCGTGGAGCCCCGCGCCATCTCCGCGACCTGCGGCCCGGTCCGCGTCTGGTCGGTCTATGTGCCGAACGGCCGCGAGGTGGACCACCCCCACTACGCCTACAAGCTCCAGTGGTTCGAGGCGCTGAAGGCCGCGGTCGCCGGTGACGCGGCGGGCAGCCGCCCCTTCGCGGTGCTGGGCGACTACAACGTCGCGCCGACGGACGACGACGTCTTCGACATCGCCGCGTTCGCGGGCGCCACCCACGTCACCCCGGCTGAGCGGGCCGCCCTCGCCTCCCTGCGCGAGGCCGGCCTCTCGGACGTGGTCCCGCGCCCCCTGAAGTACGAGCACCCGTTCACCTACTGGGACTACCGCCAGCTCGCGTTCCCCAAGAACCGCGGCATGCGCATCGACCTGGTCTACGGCAACGAGCCCTTCGCCAAGTCCGTGACCGACGCGTACGTGGACCGCGAGGAGCGCAAGGGCAAGGGCGCCTCGGACCACGCGCCGGTCGTGGTCGACCTGGACGTGTAACCGCCGGACAGCACTCTTCCGGGCCTGCGGGTGCCGTCCGTCCCCGCTCGCGTCCCGGGACGGGCGGCACCCCGCGTCCTACGGCTCCAGCAGCCCGAGGTCCACGGAATCGGCCAGGGCGGCCAGGCCCGCGTCGCCCGGATGCAGATGGTCCCCGCTGTCGTAGGCGGGAAGCAGCCGCGCGGGCCGTGCCGGGTCCCGCAGCACCGCGTCGAAGTCGAGGACGCCGTCGAAGTCCTCGCCGTCGCGGATCCACTCGTTCACCGCGACCCGTTGCGCGTCGGCCGCGGCGGTGCACAGCGACTCGCCCTCGCAGGGCGCGACCGTCGCGGCGAGGACCCGGACGCCGCGGGCGTGGGCCCGGTCCGCGATTTCGCGCAGCCCCGCGATCACCTGCTCCGCGGTGGCGCCCCAGCGCACGTCGTTCACGCCCTGGAAGACGACGGCCGTACGGACCGAGGTCTGGGCGAGGACGTCCCGGTCCAGGCGGTGCAGCGCGCTCACCCCGCCGCTGTCGCTGGACACCCCGTCGCCGGGATAGCGGTCGGTGACCACGCGGTTCGCCGAGATGCCCTGGTTGAGGACCCCGTAGTGCGGGATGACGGAGGAGGCCCGCACCCGGTCCGCGAGCAGGTCGGGCCAGCGCCGGTTGGCGTCCGTCGGCGACTTCTCGCCGTCCGTGATGGAGTCGCCCAGCACGACCACGGAACCGGGGCCGCCCCCCACGTCGACCCCGCTCAGCAGCGGCCAGTTGGTGATCGTGGAGGTGTACGCGTCCGCCGCGGCGTCGCCGGCGTGGTCGCCCGGCTCGCTGACGTACGAGCGCTGCACCGCGAGCCGGTGCACGGGCGCCGCGGTCACCGTCCCCGGCAGATGGAAACTGACGAGCAGGTCGGCGTCTGCGGGCACGTCGAAGTCCACCGGGTCGCTGACGGCCTGCGCGCCCGCGGGGATCGTCGTCCCGGCCGCGCCCCGGAACGACAGCGGGACCGGCGCCGCCGCCGGCCGCGCCCCCGCCTCCCGCACCGCCACCGTCGCTCCGCCGATGGTCACGGGCGCGGACGCGAACGTGTTGTCGAGCCGGATCCGCACCCGGGGGCCACCCGCGGAGGTGTGCACCACCAGCCGCAGCGTCCGGTCCGTCCAGGGACCGACGGCCTGGTACCCGGAGGTCGAAGCGGCCCAACTGCCCGTCCAGGCGCGCGTCGACGGCCGTACCGCCAGGGCGAACACGTGCAGCGCCCGGTCGCGGGGGAGTCGCACCGAGGCGACCTCGCGGCCCCGGGCGAGCGGCACCGTCACCACGTACAGCCGTGCCTTCTCGGCGAGTTGGCCTTCCGGGGTGTTGATGTGGGGCAGCGCCACCGCTTTGGTGGCGAGCGGCCCGGTCCGCCAGTCCGGGGCGGTGAGCCGGTACGAGGAGACGGAGCCGTCGGCGTACCGGACCGCGCCCGTGCCGCTCGCGTCGCCGCCGCCCGTGCCGGCGACGAGGAAGGCGAGCGCGTCCCCGCGGCCCCGCACGCGCACGGCCTGTCCGTCGGCGCGCACGTTGTCGGGCTCGCCCGGCTCCCGTTGCGGCCATGCCAGGCGGGCCCCTTGAACGGTCAGGGTGCGCCCCGGGGTCCAGCCCGCGGCCGTCAGGTCCCGCGCGGACAACGAGCCGCCCGAGCCGTCGAAGTCGGCCTCGCCGGGCCGCGTGTCGTCGCTGACGGCGGTGTTGTCGAAGAGCCGTTCCAGCGGACGCGGCCCGGCTTTCGCAGACGGGGGTACGGAGGCGGACTCGGCGTGGGCGACGGGCGCGCCGCCCAGCGCCAGGCCCAGCACCACGACCACTCCCCACAGACATCGGCGCACGCCCGGCTCCTCCCAGAGCGGTGACAGACGGGATGACAGGTGCCCCATGAAACTAGGGAGAGGGCCGGGAGGCGTCAATGAGCCGCGTGTGAACGGGCGCCGAACTCACCCCGCCCGCAAGGCGGTCACGTCCGGCGAGGCCGGCCGGCCACGGCGTGCCCGAGCCCGGCGGAGACCGGGCATTCCAGCGCCCGGGCCCACCGTTACCGGCCCGTGCGGTGCGCACCGTCCGCCCTGCCCGCGAGCGCGGCGGGTCCGGCGGAACCGCGGTCCGGTCATTTGGATGATTCCGTGATCAACTGCCGCAAGCTACATTCATGACATGCCGGGAACGCGGGCCCTTCGGCGATCGTTCCCTCATGGAGAGGCCGGTGATGAACATCCCCTTCTTGGACAAGTGGCGCAGGCGGCACCTCGCGGGGCGCGGCCAGGTGCTCGCCGTGGCCTTCGAGGACGACCCCGAGGGTGTGACCGAACTGCTCTCGGAGTGCGAGCTGCTCCGCTCCCAGGCGGCGATGGCGGGGCTCGAACTGGACGACTCCCCGGCCTCGTTGACCGCGCTCGACCAGTTGCTGCCCCGCTGGCGGGACGACCCGGAGGCGCTGCCCTGGCTCGCCAACGACGCGGGTCTCTACCTGGGCACGGTCGTCGTGCGTACGGTCCCCGGCGCCTCCTGGCACGTGTGGCCGGGTGGCAGCCCCGTGGTGCGCCTCGCGTCGGGCCGCGAGATCCCGGTCATCGAGGCCGGCCTGGACTGGGCCGTGCAGGGCGCCCCCCAGCTGTCGCAGGTCTACGCGGAGGCGGCGGAAGCCTAGGCGTGGCCGGCCCGGGCACGCCCGCCGGCGGCCGCGGGGTGGCACAACAGGCGGCCGGGGTGGTCGTGCGCCCTCGTCGCGGGGCCTCAAATACGGTTAATCGCGGGGCTGGCGTGTCGTCGGCCGAGTCCCGTCGCCCGTGGATAGTTTGCGCTGACCGACACAGCTGAGAGTGGGCAGGTCCGGGATGGCCGTCGATCCGCTGATCGAACTGCATGACGTGAACAAATACTTCGGCGAGCTGCATGTCCTGCAGGACATCGACCTCACCGTCGGCAAGGGGGAGGTGGTCGTGGTCATCGGCCCGTCGGGGTCGGGCAAGTCCACGCTGTGCAGGGCGATCAACCGGCTGGAGCCGATCCACTCCGGGTCCATCCGGCTCGACGGACAGCCGCTGCCCGCGGAGGGCAAGGACCTCGCCCGGCTGCGCGCCGAGGTCGGCATGGTCTTCCAGTCGTTCAACCTCTTCGCCCACAAGACGGTTCTGCAGAACGTCTCACTGGGGCAGATCAAGGCCCGCGGGCGCAAGAAGGCCGAGGCCGACAAGCGCTCGCACGAACTCCTCGACCGGGTGGGTGTCGCCGAGCAGGCCGACAAGTACCCGGCGCAGCTCTCCGGCGGACAGCAGCAGCGCGTGGCCATCGCCCGCGCCCTCGCCATGGACCCCAAGGCCCTCCTGTTCGACGAGCCGACCTCGGCCCTCGACCCGGAGATGATCAACGAGGTGCTGGAGGTCATGCAGCAACTCGCGCGTGACGGCATGACCATGGTCGTCGTCACCCACGAGATGGGCTTCGCGCGTTCGGCCGCCAACCGCGTCGTCTTCATGTCGGACGGCCGCATCATCGAGGACCGTACCCCCGAGGAGTTCTTCACCGACCCGCGCAGCGACCGCGCCAAGGACTTCCTCTCCAAGATCCTCAAGCACTGAGCCGGGGGTGCTTCGCATGATCCGCAGGACACGTGCGTTCCGCGCGCCCGGCGGCCGCCGGATCCGGTTCGTTCCCCACGTGCCCGTGCGGCGCGCCGTCCGGGCCGTACTGCCCGCCGTGGTGGGCCGGTTGACGGCGGCCCTGACCGATCCCTCACCGGGTTCCCCGGTCAGCTGTGAGGAGTTCCTCCGCTCCGGGAGGCTGATCACGTCGAGTCTCGACTACGATTTGCCGTTCATCCCGGTGGTGACGGTGATCCAGCCGCTCCGCACCGGGATGTGCGTGCCGCTCTTCCGGTCCGCCCCTCGGGTGTACCGGCGCGAACGGCGCAGTCCCAAGACCGAGGCCGTGGACGTGGCACCGGCCGAACCAGGGACGCTGCTGCCGGGTGTGCAGTAGCTGAGAGGGCCAGAACCCGCCCGGCAGCAGCCGGAGATCACTGCTCGCGCAGGGGCACCGACACGTACGACGGGTCGTGCTCCGGTGAGGAGAAGGTCAGCTGCGCGCCGGACGGGTTGTGCTCGATGTAGAGCGGGTCCACCGTGTCGACGACCAGGGCGAGACGATGCCCTGCCGGGACGTCGTAGGCCGTGGAGAACAGCTCCAGGTCGACGCCGAACGGCTTGCCGGGCGTCTGTCCGTGGAAGGTGTACGGCGCGTTGCTGACCAGCTTGCCGAGGCCGAGCGGGCCCACGTCGTAGAGGTAGGCGACGAGGGTGCCGCTCTCCTTGGTCGCGGTGACCGTGGTGTGCAACTCGCTTGTTCCGCGCACCCGTTGGGCGGTGGAGTGCTTCGGCGACTGCCATACGGCGGCCCAGCGGCGCGGCAGCAGCGGGATCGACGCCGTGGGCGGCAGCTGCGCGAGCTGGTCGAGGATGCTGGAGAGGAAGAGGGTCCCGCCGTTCGCGCCCGAGTCGACGTTCGTGTGGATGGTCGTCTCGCCCGCGAGGGGGATCTTCCTGGTGTTGGCGCCCACCGACTTCCAGTCCGGGTAGCTCTCGTAGCCGCCGGAGGAACGGGGCTTGAGCCGGACCGGCTGCTCGCGGTCGACGCCGTTGTCCTCGCCCTTGAGGTAGTGGTCGAACCACCGTCCGGTGTCCGTCCACACGTCGTTGGGCAGTCCGAGCAGGCCGGTCGCCTCGGCGGTGGCGTGGTCACCGGGGCGGAACTGCAGGCGCTTGGGCCCGGCCAGCCGCTCGTAGAAGTCGGCGTACTGGTTGGGCGGGAAGATCGTGTCGCCCCAGGCGTTGGCGAGCATGACGGCCGTGCCGTTGGCGTTGATCCGGTCGACGGCGTACGCGGCGGAACGTTTCTTCCCCCAGTCGATCATCTCCTGCTCCTTCGACAGGTTCGAGCCGAGGAAGTTCTTCAGGGTCTCCTGGAGTTCGGCGCTGGGCCGGCCGGTGAGGTGGCCCGTGCCGCCCAGCATCGCGGCGGCCTGGACGTGCTGGGTGCGGCCCGAGTAGATCGAGTCGATGAGGTCGGCCCAGCCGCTGAGGGCGGCCACCGCCTTCACGCGCTTGTCCTGGGCGGCGGTGAGCAGGGTGATGCCCGCGCCGTACGACACGCCCGCCATGCCGATCTTCGCCGCGTCGGCCGGGGTGTTCACCAGCGCCCAGTCGATCACCCGGGACGCGTCGGCGGTGTCGGGCGGCCCGGCCACCTCGATCCGCCCGCCCGACTCCCAGAAGCCGCGGGAGTTGTAACTGACCACCACATAGCCGGAGTCGGCGAGCTTTCTGGCCTGAGCCAGGTACTCGATCTGTGGCAGGGACCAGCTCGTGGGCAGCACGATCAGCGGGTAGCGCCGGGTGCCGTCGGCGCCCGCGGGCGTCACGACGTTCGCCTTCAGCACCGTGCCGCCGTCCCCGGTGATGTCGACGAAGCGGATGCCCGCCGTGCCGCTCGCGGCCGGCGCGGCCTGCGCGGTGGGGGCGAGGCCGAGGGCGGTGCCGGCGAGCAGCGTCGCCGAGACGGCTCCTGCGGCGGTGGTTCGCAGTGCCTTGCGCGGGTGTCCCACGGGTCACTCCTCACTCGTGCCAGTGCAAAGTGACCCGACGGTAACCTCGGCTTCTTACTGCCGGTAACCCGTCGGTAAGTTACGTGCGAGTAACGATTGTTGAAGTGTTCATTTCGTGTGTGCCGAGGCCGCTGAAGTGTGCGTTCCGCCTTCCGGGGGTGTGGGTCCGGTGAGAGTGCGCCGGGGCCGGCTCACTGCGCCCGGTGCGAGGTGCGGGCCGTCGTCACCGGCGCCGGGGTCTGCGCGGCCCGGGTCACGTCCGCGACGAGTTCGACGACATCGGGGCCGTACGCCTGGGAGTTGACGACCTTCAGCAGCAGGACGAAGGAGTCGCTCCGGTACTTGCGGGCCAGCCGCTCATGGTGGCGCGCGAGATAGCGGGTCGCCGCCTGGTTGGTGATCGCGCGCTGCCCGCAGAACAGGAAGACGGGCCGCGCCGCCCGGCCGAGGTCCGCGGTGAGCCGCGCCAGGATCACGTACTCGCCCTTGCCGGACTCCAGGCGGTAGCGCTCGCTGCCGATCTGGAAGGCGCCGCGGTCCGGGCCCGGTTCGGCGTCGGTGTTCACCCGGATGCCCGGCAGCAGCGACGCCAGGTGAGCCGCCATACGCCGGTTCGAGGCGGGCCCGCCGACACAGAACTCGGTGCGCTCGCCGAAGCCCTGCTGCGCGGCGTCGTGGGCGACGACGTGGGCGTGCGCGCCGCAGTCCTTGATGAGCGCCGAGAGCTCCAGGAGGGCGAACACGTCGTGTCGCATCACGGTCAGTTCGGGGCCGCCGGCCTCCCGGTTGACCACCAGCAGCGACTCGGAGTTGTCGGGCAGCCCGAAGAAGGCCTGTTTGCGGCGGAGTCTGCGTTTCCACAGGTAGGTGCGGGCCAGCCAGCCGAGGCAGGCGCTGATACCGGCCGCGAGCACGCCCAGGACGATGTTGCGCACGTCGTCATTCATGGGCGCGCATGCTAGCGGTCGGACCGAACGGTGTTCGAGGGGTACCTGACGCGAGCGTGGAGGGAAGTTACGCTGCGCGGACGACTGTTGACTGGAGGTACGGATGCGTCGCCCTGTCGCACGGAGTCTGGCGGTCCTGGCGGTCTCGGCCGCGATGGTGTCGGTGGGGGCGGCGGCGCCTCCCTCGGCCGGAGCCGCGGAGAAGGTGCCGGTCGCCGTCGGCTACGGCGGAGCCGTGGCGAGCGTCGACGCGGACGCCTCCGCCGCCGGGATCGAGGTCCTGAGGAAGGGCGGCAACGCGGTCGACGCGGCGGTAGCCACCGCGGCGGCGCTCGGCGTCACGGAGCCCTACTCGGCGGGCGTCGGCGGGGGCGGCTACTTCGTCCACTACGACGCCAAGTCCCGTACGGTGCACACGATCGACGGTCGGGAGACCGCGCCGCTGACCGCCGACGAGAACCTCTTCGTGGAGGACGGCAAACCGGTCCCGTTCGCCGACGCCGTCACCAGCGGACTCGGCGTGGGCACCCCCGGCACCCCGGCCACCTGGCAGGCCGCGCTGGACCGGTGGGGCAGCAAGCCCCTCGCGTCCCTGCTGAAACCCGCCGAGCGGCTCGCTCGGGACGGCTTCACGGTCGACGCCACCTTCCGCTCGCAGACGGAGGCCAACCAGGCCCGCTTCGAGGACTTCCCGGACACCGCCGGACTGTTTCTTCCCGGCGGTTCGCTGCCGGTGGTCGGATCGACCTTCAGGAACCCCGATCTGGCGCGCACCTACCGGGAGTTGGGCCGCCACGGCGTCGACGAGATCTACCACGGCGACCTCGGCCGGGAGATCGTCGACACCGTGAACGATCCGCCGGTGGACCCGGCGTCGGGGCGCGTGGCCCGTCCCGGGGAGCTGTCCCTCAAGGACCTGGCGGCCTACGAGGCGAAGTCCCAGGCGCCGACGAAGACGTCGTACCGCGGTCTGAAGGTCTACTCGATCGCCCCCTCCTCCTCCGGCGGCACCACGGTCGGCGAGGCGCTCAACATCCTGGAGCGGACCGACCTCTCCCGGGCGAGCCAGGAGCGGTACCTGCACCGCTACATCGAGGCGAGCCGGATCGCGTTCGCGGACCGGGGCCGCTGGGTCGGCGACCCCGCCTTCGAGGACGTAC
The DNA here is from genome assembly GCF_042872045.1 of Streptomyces sp. NPDC005496. Classification (NCBI taxonomy): domain Bacteria; kingdom Bacillati; phylum Actinomycetota; class Actinomycetes; order Kitasatosporales; family Streptomycetaceae; genus Streptomyces; species Streptomyces sp. NPDC005496. Next base: position 525,047 of record NZ_JBIAJQ010000001.1, on the reverse strand, counting down.
CGACGAGGGAACTGCTGTCGCAGCGGTACGCCGACTCGCGGGAGTGCCTCATCCAGGACGACGCGGTGCTGACCAGCCCGCTGGCCCCGGGCGACCCGCGGCATCCGGCGGGCTGCCCCACCTCGGGAGCGGCGGCACCGACGACGTACGAGGGTGAGAACACCACCCATCTGACGGTGGCCGACAAGTGGGGGAACGTCGTCGCCTACACGCTGACCATCGAGCAGACCGGCGGCAGCGGCATCACGGTCCCCGGCCGCGGCTTCCTGCTCAACAACGAGCTGACGGACTTCTCCTTCACCCCGGCGAGCCCCGGCGTGCACGACCCGAACCTGCCGGGTCCGGGCAAGCGTCCGCGCTCCTCGATCGCGCCGACCATCGTGCTCGACGGGCACGACAAGCCGGTCGTGGCCCTCGGTTCGCCCGGCGGCGCGACCATCATCACCACGGTGCTCCAGACCCTCACCGGGTTCGTCGACCGAGGGCTGCCGCTGGTGGACGCCATCGCGGCACCCCGGGCCAGCCAGCGCAACCAGGCCACCACCGAGCTCGAACCGGCCCTGTGGGACAGCCCGTTGCGGGCCCGGCTGGAGGCCCTGGGGCACGGCTTCCGGCTGAACCCCGAGATCGGCGCGGCGACGGGCGTGCAGCGTCTGCCGGACGGGAAGTGGCTCGCGGCGGCCGAGAAGGTACGCCGGGGCGGCGGCTCGGCGATGGTGGTGCGGCCGGCGCGGTAGCCGGTGGCCGACCGTGGAGACCCCGAGTGGTGCCGATCCGTCCGCGGGTCGCGCACCACCGGGTCCCGCCTGAACCGGGGCGACTCGGGCTGGTGCGACCGCCGCCGGGGGACGGGGCGCGCGTCCGTGTGACGTGCTCCGGCGGAGCGCATGGCGCACCGCCGGAAAACTCCCCGTAGCCGTCCCGTAACACAGCTGGTGTTCGCTACCGGATCGGAGCACTCCAGTCTCAGCGGGGAGTTGGGTGATGGCTGTAGGACAACTCCCGCACGATGTGCGGGAGTTCACTGCCTTTCTGAACGGGCTGCTGACACGTCTGGACCAGCGCGCCGGCTGGTGCGCGGTCTTCTGGCAGCGCGACCCCGAGGGGATGCGGGCCTGCCTGGACGGGTGGGAGGTGCCGCCCTGGGACGTCGTGGAGGCGCTCCTGCAGGACCTCGCCGCGCAGTACGGCGCCGCGGCCGCCGCCGGGGAGGCGGAGCGGGCCCGCGCCCTGCACGACGCCTCGCTCGCGGCCCACGACGCCCGGCCCGGCGGCCGCGACGCCCTCGGCGACCGCCTCGACGTCATGCTCCGCGAACAGCGCTACGCGGCCGAACGCCGATCCGAACTCGGCCGCCTGCTGCACTCGGCGGCCTCCTCCGAGGAGGCCGAAGCGGTCCGCCTCGACCTGGCCTGGGCCCACGACGACCACGACCGCGCCACCGCCCGCTGCGCCGAGCTGCGCCGGCGCATGCAACGACTGGACGTCCGTACGGCGCCCGGCCGGGCACGCGGCACGGCGGGCTTCCCAGCCGACCCGCCCGGAGGCGTCGGGGCGGGCCGGCCGGCGGAGGGGACGGGCACGCCCTGGTCCGCGTTCGCGGCACAGTCGGCGCCCGGCACTTGGGGCGGGCCCGACAGCCCGGGCGCCCGGGAACCGGCCGGCCGGGCTTCCGGCGACGACACCGGCGCCGCCCGCGCCGAGGCGCCCTACCGTGCCACGCCCGCCGAGCGCCCCGCCCCCACGAACCCGGCCGCCTCCGTGCCAGGCGACGCGCGGCCACCGGTCGCCGCCCCCGCGCCCTCCGTCCCCAAGCAGCGCGCCAAGCGGCGCCCGCGCGGTGGCGCCAGGTTCGCCGGGATGGTGGAGGCCGAGGAGGCCCCCGTCGCCGCCCCCGCGGTGGCCCCCGTCGTGCCGGCGCCGCGCGTCCAGGACCGCAGCCCCCGGGGCGCGCGCTTCGCCGGCGCCGCCGAGGAGCCCGAGCGGCCCCAGCCCCGCAGGGAGCCGCTGGACGACGAGGCGCGGCGGGACACCGTGGACACCGTGGCGACGCTGGTGCGGCTGCGGGCCGAGGGCCGCAGCGGCGAGGCGCACGCCCTGCTCGTGGAGGCGGCCCACTGGCCCGCCGCCCGCTTCCCGCTGCTCGCCGCCGAACTGCACCGCGCCGGGCTGGACGCCGACTGGGCCACCCTGCTGTGGGAGGCGGCCTCCCTGCCCGCCGACCGGCTGGTCGCCGCGGCCGACGCCCTCGTCGCCGCGGGGCGCGTCGCGGACGGCAGGCAGATGCTGCGCCAGGGTGTCGCCAGGCCGGCCCCGGAGATAGGGGCCGCCGTGCTCGGCCTGGAGGCGGCGGGCCGCCACCGCGACGTCCGCGTGCTCCTCGACGCCTACGTACGCGTCCGCACCCCCGAGGAGGCCGCCCGCAGCGCGGAGGCGGACCCGCCCCACCTCGTCCCGCTTCTCCTGGAGTCCGCACGCGGCGCCTCCGAGGAGCGGTACTGGGATCTCGTGCACGCCCTGCGGGTCGCCGGGTTCGCCGCGTGAACCCGGCGCCGGGCGGACCGCGCTCACCCACAGGAGTGTGAAACATGATCGACTCAGCGGGTTGACGACGATGGTCTTGGCAAGCCCGCGATAGAGGCTTAGTTTCAAGCCTCTACGGCCACCGTCTACGGGCGTAGAAGCTCTCTGACGTCCTGTCGAAGGAGCACCTCATGGCCAACGTCGTACGCGCCGCCCTGGTCCAGGCGACCTGGACCGGCGACACCGAATCCATGATCGCCAAACACGAGGAACACGCGCGCGAGGCGGCACGCCGGGGCGCGAAGGTCATCGGATTCCAGGAAGTCTTCAACGCGCCCTACTTCTGCCAGGTCCAGGAACCGGAGCACTACCGCTGGGCCGAACCCGTGCCGGACGGCCCGACGGTCCGCCGGATGCAGGACCTCGCCCGGGAGACCGGCATGGTGATCGTCGTGCCCGTGTTCGAGGTGGAGCAGTCCGGGTTCTACTACAACACCGCGGCCGTGATCGACTCCGACGGCAGCTACCTGGGCAAGTACCGCAAGCACCACATCCCCCAGGTGAAGGGGTTCTGGGAGAAGTACTACTTCAAACCCGGCAACCTCGGCTGGCCCGTCTTCGACACCGCGGTCGGCAGGGTCGGCGTCTACATCTGCTACGACCGCCACTTCCCGGAGGGCTGGCGCCAACTCGGCCTGAACGGCGCCCAGCTGGTCTACAACCCCTCCGCCACCCACCGCGGCCTGTCCTCGCACCTGTGGCAGCTGGAGCAGCCCGCGGCGGCCGTCGCCAACGAGTACTTCATCGCGGCGATCAACCGCGTCGGCGTCGAGGAGTACGGCGACAACGACTTCTACGGGACCTCGTACTTCGTCGACCCCCGCGGCCAGTTCGTGGGCGACGCCGCGAGCGACAAGACCGAGGAACTCCTCGTCCGGGACCTCGACTTCGACCTCATCGAGGACGTGCGGCAGCAGTGGGCGTTCTACCGCGACCGCCGCCCGGAGGCGTACGAGGGGCTGGTGCAGCCGTGACCGACCTGTACGCACGCCACAGGGCCGTCCTGCCCGACTGGCTCGCCCTCTACTACGCCGACCCCCTGGAGATCACCCACGGCGAGGGCCGCCACGTCTGGGACGCGGACGGCAACAGGTACCTCGACTTCTTCGGCGGCATCCTCACCACGATGACGGCGCACGCGCTGCCCGAGGTGACCAAGGCGGTCAGCGAGCAGGCCGGGCGCATCATCCACACCTCGACGCTCTACCTGAACCGGCCGATGGTCGAACTAGCCGAGCGGGTCGCCCAGTTGTCCGGCGTCCCGGACGCGCGGGTCTTCTTCACCACCTCCGGCACGGAGGCCAACGACACCGCCCTGCTGCTCGCCACCGCGTACCGGCGCAGCAACCAGATCCTCGCGATGCGCAACAGCTACCACGGGCGCTCGTTCAGCGCCGTCGGCATCACCGGGAACAAGGGCTGGTCGCCGACCTCGCTGTCGCCGCTCCAGACGCAGTACGTCCACGGCGGCGTCCGCACCCGCGGCCCCTACGCCCACCTGGGCGACGCCGAGTTCATCGCGGCCTGCGTCGCCGACCTGCGGGACCTGCTCGGGCACGTCCGGACGCCCGCGGCCCTGATCGCCGAACCGGTGCAGGGCGTCGGCGGGTTCACCATGCCGCCCGACGGGCTGTACGCGGCCTTCCGCGAGGTGCTGGCGGAGCACGGCGTCCTGTGGATCGCCGACGAGGTGCAGACCGGCTGGGGCAGGACGGGTGAGCACTTCTGGGGCTGGCAGGCGCACGCCGCCGCGGGCCCGCCGGACATGCTCACCTTCGCCAAGGGCATCGGCAACGGCATGTCCATCGGCGGCGTCGTAGCCCGCGCCGAGATCATGAACTGCCTGGACTCCAACAGCATCTCGACGTTCGGCGGCTCCCCGGTCACGATGGCGGCGGGCCTCGCGAACCTGACGTACCTCCTCGAACACGACCTCCAGGGCAACGCCCGGCGGGTCGGCGGCCTGCTCATCGAGCGGCTGCGTGCCGTCGCGGCGCAGGTGCCGGAGGTACGGGAGGTGCGCGGACGCGGGCTCATGATCGGCGTCGAACTGGTCGAGCCGGCCACGGGCGAGGCGAATCCGGACGCCGCCGCGGCGGTCCTGGAGGCGGCCCGCCGTGAGGGTCTGCTGATCGGCAAGGGCGGCGGCCACGACACGAGCGTGCTCCGCATCGCCCCGCCGCTGTCGCTGACCGTCGCCGAGGCGGAGGAGGGCGCCGCGATCCTGGACCGGGCGCTGAGGAGCGTCCTGTAGCGGTCACCGGTCGCGGGAGGGCGGTCGGTCCCTCGGCGGCCTCGCGCGGTCTCTCCGGCTGCCTCCGGCGGCGGTTTCCGTTGGCGGACGGCTGCTTCGTCGGCGCGACCGCCGGGTGGGCGTCGAGGGGCGCGGAGACGACGGACTCCGCGTGGCGTCGTCCTTCGTGGCGGCGGAGGCGCGGTTCGTCGGGGAGGTGGCGAGCGGCAGGGAGAGCGAACTCGCCGTCCCCGAACGGGACATGGCGGCGCCCGGCGAGGTCCGGGGCCGCCGCCGGTTCCACCGCGACCGGGCACCGGCCGCCTGCGAGCCGCCGACCACTCCCGAGGACCGCGCGCCCCACGGCGGCAGTCCCTACCCGGAAACAGCGCCGGCCTCCGGCGATCAACAGCAGCGCTACCCACCCGGTGCGCGCGGACCGAGCGGTCCCGGCGCACGCGGGCGAACCGGAAGGAGAGGGAGCATGAGCCGTACCGTCATCCGCGGCGGCCTCGTCATCACGGCCTCCGACGAGATCCACGCCGACGTCCTGATCGAGGACGGCCGCATCGCAGCCCTGGCCGCCTCGGGCAGCGCCGCCGCCGAGGCGTGGACGGCCGAGCGGCTGATCGACGCCACCGGGAAGTACGTGATCCCGGGCGGCGTCGACGCCCACACCCACATGGAACTGCCCTTCGGCGGCACGTTCGCCTCCGACTCCTTCGAGTCCGGCACCCGGGCCGCGGCCTGGGGCGGCACCACCACGATCATCGACTTCGCGGTGCAGAGCCCCGGCCACTCGCTGCGCGAGGGCCTGGACGCCTGGAACGCCAAGGCCGACGGCCGGTGCGCGATCGACTACGGCTTCCACATGATCGTCTCCGACGTGAACCAGGACACGCTCAAGGAGATGGACCTGCTGGTCGAGGAGGGCGTCACCTCCTTCAAGCAGTTCATGGCCTACCCCGGCGTCTTCTACAGCGACGACGGCCAGATTTTGCGCGCCATGCAGCGCTCCGCCGAGAACGGCGGCCTGATCATGATGCACGCCGAGAACGGCATCGCGATCGACGTCCTCGTCGAACAGGCGCTGGCCCGCGGCGAGACCGACCCGCGCTACCACGGCGAGGTCCGCAAGGCGCTGCTGGAGGCCGAGGCCACCCACCGCGCCATCAAGCTCGCCCAGGTCGCCGGCGCCCCGTTGTACGTCGTGCACGTCTCCGCGCAGGAGGCGGTCGCCGAGCTGGCACGCGCCCGCGACGAGGGCCTGAACGTCTTCGGCGAGACCTGCCCGCAGTACCTCTTCCTGTCGACCGACAACCTCGCCGAGCCCGGCTTCGAGGGCGCCAAGTACGTCTGCTCCACTCCGCTGCGGCCCAGGGAGCACCAGGCCGCCCTGTGGCGGGGACTGCGCACGAACGACCTCCAGGTGGTCTCCACCGACCACTGCCCGTTCTGCTTCACCGGCCAGAAGGACCTCGGCCGCGGCGACTTCTCGAAGATCCCCAACGGTCTGCCGGGTGTCGAGAACCGGATGGACCTGCTGCACCAGGCCGTCGTCGACGGGCCCATCTCGCGCCGCCGCTGGATCGAGATCGCCTGCGCGACCCCGGCCAGGATGTTCGGCCTGTACCCGAAGAAGGGCACCATCGCGCCCGGCGCCGACGCCGACGTCGTCGTCTACGACCCGCACGCCGAGCAGGTCATGTCCGTCGAGACGCACCACATGAACGTCGACTACTCGGCGTACGAGGGCAAGCACGTCACCGGCCGGGTGGAGACGGTGCTCTCGCGCGGCGAACTCGTCATCAGCGAGCGGGAGTTCACCGGGCGTGCCGGGCACGGCGTCTACACCCCCCGCTCCACCTGTCAGTACCTGAACTAGGAGTGGCGCACATGGACTTCGGACTCGTCCTGCAGACCGACCCGCCCGCCTCCCGGGTGGTCAGCCTCATGAAGCGGGCCGAGCGCAACGGCTTCAGCCACGGCTGGACCTTCGACTCGGCCGTGCTGTGGCAGGAACCCTTCGTCATCTACAGCCAGATCCTCGCGAACACCGACAAGCTCAAGGTCGGCCCGATGGTCACCAACCCGGGCACCCGCACCTGGGAGGTCACCGCCTCCACGTTCGCCACCCTCAACGACATGTACGGCAACCGCACGGTGTGCGGCATCGGACGCGGCGACTCCGCGATGCGCGTCGCCGGACGCAAGCCGAACACGCTCGCCCGCATCAGCGGCGCCATGAAGGTCATCCGGGCCCTCGGCCGCGGCGAGGAGGCCGACCTCGGCGGCACGGTCGTCCGGTTCCCCTGGGTGCGGCCCGGCGCCGAACTGCCCGTGTGGATGGCCGCGTACGGCCCCAAGGCCCTGAAGATGACGGGCGAGGAGGCCGACGGATTCATCCTCCAGCTCGCCGACCTCTACCTGACCGAGTACATGGTCAAGGCCGTGAAGCAGGCAGCCGCCGACGCCGGACGCGACCCCGCCGAGGTCAAGGTCTGCGTCGCCGCGCCCGCGTACGTCACCGAGGACGACTCGCCGCAGGCCCTCGCCCACGCGCGGGAGCAGTGCCGGTGGTTCGGCGGCATGGTGGGCAACCACGTGGCCGACCTGGTCTCCCGGTACGGCGACCACTCCGGTGTGATCCCGGAGGAGCTGACCGCCTACATCAAGGCCCGCGAGGGCTACGACTACTCTCACCACGGGCGCAGTGGCAACCCCGACACCGCGTTCGTGCCCGACGAGATCGTCGACCGGTTCTGCCTGATCGGCCCGGTCGAGCGGCACATCGAGAAGCTGGACGCCCTGCGCGCCCTCGGCGTCGACCAGTTCGCTCTGTACGACATGCACGACGCGCAGGAAGCCGTCATCGACACCTACGGCACGAAGGTCATCCCCGTCGTCAACGGCCGGTAGAGGCAACTGATTGACGCCCCGTCAATCAACAGTCCGAGCAAGGCTTTTGACGTCCACGAGTCCCCCCTTCCCGCCGTCCCGGGAAGGGGGTCCGGGCGCTCCGCGCGCACCCCCCCCCACGCCCGCACCCGCACGGCCTTTCCCGACACTCCTCACCTGATGGGCCTGCTCATGACCGACACCGTCCCCACCGACAGCCCGCCACCCGCTCAGGTCACCCTCCCCGACGGCCGCGTGGAGATCGCGCCGGGCGCCTCCCGGCCCACCGGCCCCTACGCCAACGAGGACCTCCTGCCGGTCCCGGTGGAGAAGCGCACCTGGACCACGTACAACTTCTCGGCGCTCTGGGTCGGCATGGCCCACAACACCGCTTCCTGGACCCTCGCCTCCGGACTGATAGCCGTCGGCATGGACTGGAAGCAGGCCGTCCTCACGATCGCCCTGGCCAACCTGATCGTGCTGGTGCCGATGCTGCTCACCGGGCACGCCGGACCCAAGTACGGCATACCCTTCCCCGTCTTCGCCCGTGCCTCCTTCGGCGTCCGGGGTGCCAACCTGCCCGCCGTCGTACGGGCGTTGGTCGCCTGCGGCTGGTTCGGCATCCAGACCTGGATCGGCGGCGAGGCGATCTACTTCCTCGCCGGCAAACTGTTCGGCGACGGCTGGGCGGACGCGTCGCGGATCGGCGGACACCCCTGGACGATGTGGCTGTCCTTCGCCGTCTTCTGGGTGCTCCAGATCGCCATCATCCTCCGCGGCATGGAGACGATCCGCCGCTTCGAGAACTGGGCCGCGCCCTTCGTCCTCGTCGGCGCCGGCGCGATGCTGTGGTGGATGAGCAGCAAGGCGGGCGGCTTCGGCCCGCTGCTCGACCAACCGTCCCGGCTGGGCTGGGGGCCGGAGTTCTGGAAGCTGTTCGCACCCGCCCTGATGGGCATGATCGGCTTCTGGTCGACGCTGTCGCTGAACATCCCGGACTTCACCCGCTACGGCAGGAGCCAGCGCGCCCAGACCTGGGGACAGGCGCTCGGACTGCCCACCACCATGACGCTGTTCGCGTTCCTCTCCGTCATGGTCACCTCCGGTTCGCAGGCCGTGTACGGCGAGGCGGTGTGGGACCCGGTCCAGCTCGCCGCGAAGACCGACAACGTCTTCGGCCTCCTCTTCGCGCTCGTCACCGTGCTGGTCGCGACCCTGTCCGTGAACGTCGCGGCCAACCTCGTCTCCCCGGCCTTCGACTTCTCCAACGTCGCGCCCCGCAGGGTCAGTTTCCGCACCGGGGCCCTCGTCACCTGCGTGCTCGGTGTGCTGATCTTCCCGTGGAAGCTGTACGCCGATCCGCAGGGCTACATCTTCACCTGGCTCGGTCTGGTCGGCGGCCTGCTGGGCACGGTCGCCGGCATCCTCATCGCCGACTACTGGATCCTGCGCCGCACGAGCCTCGACCTCGCCGACCTGTACCGCGAGGGCGGCCGGTACTGGTACGACGCGGGCTGGAACTGGCGGGCGGTCGTCGCCTTCGTCACCGGCGGTGTCCTCGCCGTCGGCGGCGCCGACTTCCATCCGCTGATCGACGGCCGGCCCCTCCCGGTGCTGGAGCCGCTCGCGGACTACGGCTGGGCGGTGGGCCTCGGTACGTCGACGGTGCTGTACCTGGTGCTGATGAGGCTGCGAGGGCGGGAACCCGAGCGCGCCTGAACCGGCGGCGGGCCGCGCCGGAGGTCCGCTCTAGCGAGCGGCCTCCAGCGCGGCCACCGCCTCCTTCGCGGCCTTGATGGCGCCCTTGTTGATCACATCGGTGGAGGGCGCCTTCTTCGTCTCGAAGTCGCTGCCGTTGTACGTGACGATCACCAGGGCGTTGGACGCGCGGACGACCACCACGCCCTCACGGGTCTGCTGCTTGTCCTTGGTGGTGAGGTTGACGACGGAGTAGGCGGTGTCGCCGAGTCCGGGAACCGCCCCGCCGCCGCTCTTCTCCGTCGTGCGCTGCTTGTACGCGTTCTCGGCCAGCTGGTCCGACTTCTTGATCTCGAAGGAGATGTCGAGCCAGCGGTAGTCGAACTCCTTCAGCGCGTTCCAGGAGCAGGTGCGGCGCACGGACTTGTCCGTCGAGGCGATCTCCTGACCGGCCGTCTTGGCGCCCGGGACAAGGGACTTGACGGTCTTCACGCTCACGCCCCGGCACGGCTCGGGCGAGGCGGTGTACGTCCTGGCGGCGGCCGAGGCCGAGGGCGCGGAGGGCGTGTCGGTGCCGGTCTTCGGCGCCGGCTTGTGGTCGGCCGTCGGCGTCGCGGCCAGCGGACCGGACGTCAGGGCCCAGCCCGCCGAGGCGAGCACGGCGACGGGCAGCAGACGCGCGGTCAGGGCGAGCGGCAGAGGAAGAGAACGCACGGCGCACTTCTCGTGGGGGACGGTGCGGAAGGAGTCCGCACTGCGGACGGGACGCCAGTGTCACATGAGTCCCTGTGGGGCGGAAGGGCGAACTCGCTCCGTGCCCGCGCGGTGACAGTGACCCACCGGCGACGGACCGTGGTCCACCGAGGCCACACGCCGGGACGCCCAACTCCCTCAGGCGCGGGAGCCCGGCGCGGGCTCCCGCGCCTGGGCGGCACCGTCACGCGATCTCCTCGTGGGCGGCCAGCGGCAGCGCGCTCTCGATGCGGTCGACGGCGGCGAACGCGCCGTAGGCCACCAGCCGGACCAGACACCCGTCCGTGTAAGGCGGCCGCTTCCAGGCCGCCACGTCCTCGTCGGTGATGCGGTACGGCGCCAGCGCGGCGAGCAGCGCCAGTCGCGCACCCGGCCGGTCCGCCCGGCCCGGCAGGCCCGGCCATCCCAGCGGCGGATGCCGCCCGTCCCAGGCGCGCACCGTCTCCCGTACGAGGGCGCGGTCCTCCTCGGAGAGCAGGGCGGCGCCCGTCTCGGACGCCGTCCGCAGGGCCGCGTACGCCGGTCCCGCCGTCGTCCCGGCCGCCCAGGACGGCGCCGAGCCCGGCTCGTCGAGCAGTGCGAGCGCGGCACCCGGCGCCACCTGACGGCGCACCGTCCGGGACACCGAGCGGCCCACCAGACTGCGTACCGCGCGGAAGCGCTGAACGTTGCCGGGCAGCAGGTTCTCGGTCAGCAGGGCGGAGACGATCCGGTTGATGAAGTGGAAGGACAGCACGGTGCCGACGTAGGCGGGCGTGTGCGCGGGCGGGAACGGGAGCGCCGCCACCTCCGGGCTGCCGGGGACGCGGGTCGCCTCACCCCAGGCGAGCAGGCGCGCGTGCCCGTCGTCGCGGGGGAGCTCCCCGCGGGCCAGGCGCTCGGCGAGGGCGTGGTCCCCCGTGGCGTGCAGCAGCATGGTGTGGGCGTCCACGCAGAACGGGCACCGGTTGGCGCGCGACACCCCGAGCGCCGCCAGTTCCTTGCCGGTGCGGTCGCCCTCGCCGGCGATCAGCGACTCGCGCAGCAACGCCCAGGTGGCGGTGAGGAGTTCGGGCGCGGAGGACAGGACGACGAACGTCGGGGCACCGTCGATGCCGAAGTCCCGCGCCAGTTGCGCGTAGACCTCGGCGGTGCGGCCGGTGGCCGACTTCGGCGGGACGGGCCGGGTGTGCCGGAAGGGTGAAGTCATGACAGAACCCTCGCCCCGGACCGTGCCCTCGCGCGTCGTACGGCCGGAGGCACCCCGGCGTGCGCCGAGCGGGCCGCTCACCCCGCGGTCTACTGCGCCGGGAGTAGCGCGGGAGCCGTCCACAGGGCTGACGCCCCGGCCCCGCGCGCCGGTCTAGGGTGCGGGCATGCACGGGGAGCGGCTCACCCGCAGGGACCTCGCCGACGCGGCGCTCGCCGTCCTGGTCGGCGCGATCGTCCTGACCGCTGCGGCCTTCGACACGGACACGGCGCCCCTCGACGGGGTGCTGATCGTCGTCGGTTCGCTCGCGCTCGCCTGCTACCGGCGCCTGCCCCGCGCGGTGCTCGCCGTCAGCACGGCGGCCTCCACCGGGTACGTCCTGCACGCGGAGCCCGGCACGCTGTCCGCGCTGCCGGTGCTGGCCGCGGTGCACACCGCCGCCCGGGCCGGACACCGCGCGGTGGCGGGCGCCGCGAGCGCCGTGTTCCTCGCCGCCTACCTCCTCACCGGTCCCACGACACAGGACGCCGTCGAACGGGCCGCACTGCTCGCCGGCTGGTTCCTGTGCGCCCTCGTCACGGGCCTCGCGGACCGCAACTGGCAGGCGTATCTGCGCCAGACCGAACAGCGTGCGCTGGAGGCCGAACGCACCCGGGAGGAAGCGGCGCTGCGCCGCGCCGGCGAGGAACGGCTGCGTATCGCCCGCGAGTTGCACGACTCGCTCACGCACAGCATCTCGATCGTCAAGCTCCAGGCGGGAGTCGCCGTCCACCTCGCCCGCAAACGCGGCGAGGACGTGCCGCCCGCGCTGCTCGCCATCCAGGAGGCGGGCGGCGAGGCCATGCGTGAACTGCGCGCCACCCTCGACGTCCTGCGCACCGACGAGCCCACCGGGACGCCCGCACTGCTGGTGGAGCGGGCCCGCGCGGCCGGCCTCGCCGTCGAGCTGACGGTGACCGGCGACGAGCGTCCGCTCACGGCCACCGTGGACCGCGCGGCGTACCGCATCGTCCAGGAGGCACTGACGAACGCCGCCCGGCACGCGGGACCGGCCAAGGTCAGCGTCCGACTCGACTACGGGCGGGACGAGTTGGCGGTGCGCGTGGACGACGACGGGACCGCCGTCGCCTCCCGGCCGCCCGAACCGGGCACCGGCCTCACCGGCATGCGCGAACGGGTCACCGCCCTCGGCGGCACCCTGCACACCGGACCGCGTACCGAGGGCGGCTTCTCGGTACGCGCCGCCCTGCCGCTCGGCCTTCCGGAGAGCGCCGCGTGAGGGGCGGGGGAGCGGTCGACGGCGTCGACGCGGACAGCGGCGGGAGCGGTCCGGACGGCGGGTACGGCGGGCGCGCGGCGGGCCGGCCCGTCCGGGTCGCCCTCGTCGACGACCAGGCCCTGATGCGGGCCGGGTTCCGGGCGCTGCTGGACGCCGAGGACGGCATCGAGGTGGTGGGCGAGGCCGCCGACGGGCTCCAGGGCGTGGAGCTGGTGCGCGCCCAGGTGCCGGACATCGCCCTCGTCGACGTGCAGATGCCCGTGATGACGGGGATCGAGGCCACCCGCGTCATCGCGGCCGACCCGGGGCTGGCCGCCGTCCGGGTCGTGATGCTCACCAACTACGGCTTCGACGAGTACGTCTTCGAGGCGCTGCGTGCGGGAGCCAGCGGCTTCCTGCTCAAGGACACCGAGCCCGCCGACCTGCTGCAGGCCATCGAGGTGGTCGCGGGCGGCGAGGCGCTGCTGTCGCCGTCCGTCACCCGCACCCTCATCGGAGAGTTCGTCGCCCGGCCCCCGGACCGGGCCACCGCTCCCGGCCTGGAGTGCCTCACCCGCCGCGAACGCGAGGTCACCGCGCTCGCCGCCCGGGGCCTGACCAACGAGGAGATCGCCGCGCACATGGTCATCAGCCCGTTCACGGCGAAGACGCACATCAGCCGCGCGATGACCAAGCTGGGCGCCCGCGACCGCGCCCAACTGGTCGTGTTCGCCTACGAGTCGGGGCTGGTGACGGCGCGCGGGACCGGCGCGTGACACCCGGCCGCGCCCGGTTCGGCGACCCGTGGCCGTGGGCGGGGGCCGCCTGCGATGATCGGCGGGTGATCGCGATACGCCCGAGGTGGTCCCGTGGCGCAGCCGTCGCCTGTCTGCTGGCGCTGGGCGCGAGCGGCTGCGGCCTCTCCGCCGAACTCGACCGTGAGCGCAACCCCGAGCGGATTCCCGCTCCCACGCCGCCGGTGCCCTTCGAGATCCCGCCGCGGATGACGGCCACGCCCGGGCGCCCGCACGCCGTACCGGTCCAGCCGGCCGCCGGCTGCCCGCGCTCTGGTGTCCGCTACGGCACCGGGCCCGTGGACGCCGCCATGGGACTGCGCGCCATGACGCTCACCCTCACCAACTGCGGTGAGCGCCCGTACACGGTGGACGGGTACCCCTTCGTCCGCGTCCTCGGCGGGGAGGGCGCCCCGCTCGGGGGCGTGCGCACCGTCGCGGGCACCGACGAGGTGGCCATGGCACCGCGGGACCCGGGCCCCCGACCGCTCACCCTCGCCCCCGGCGAGAGCGCGCGGGCGGGCCTGTACTGGCGGACGGCGGCGGAGGAGGGCACCTATCTCCGCGTGGGCTCCCGGCGGGATCGCGACCTCGTGAACATCCGCCCGGCGGAGTCCCTCGACATCGGACCGGTCAACGTCCTCGGTACGACACCCTGGGTCGCCGCGACGCCGTGACGGTCCGGCAAGAGGGGCGCCCGGCCGCCGGACGGGCATGCCTACGATCGTCCAACGCCCGCCCCGCAGCGAGGAGTCAGCCCGTGTTCACCACCCGACCGACACTCCAGGGCACCTTCGGCATGGTGTCCACCACGCACTGGCTCGCCTCGCAGTCGGCGATGGCCGTCCTGGAGGACGGGGGCAACGTCTTCGACGCCGCGGTGGCCGCCGGTTTCGTCCTGCACGTCGTCGAACCGCACCTCAACGGCCCCGCGGGCGAGGTCCCCGTCATCCTCGCCCCCGCGGGCGGCGAGGTGCGGGTGCTGTGCGGGCAGGGCGTCGCACCGGCAGGAGCGACGGTCGCCCACTACCGGTCCCTCGGCCTGGACCTCGTCCCCGGCACCGGCCCCCTCGCCGCCGCGGTGCCCGGCGCCTTCGACGCGTGGATGCTGCTCCTGCGCGACCACGGCACCCGCGCCCTCGCCGACGTCCTCAAGTACGCGATCGGATACGCCGAGGACGGCCACCCGCCCGTCGAGCGCGTCACGGAGACCGTGGAGACGGTGCGCGAACTCTTCGAGACCGAGTGGACGTCGTCGGCCGAGGTGTATCTGCCCGGCGGCCGCGCCCCGCGCCCCGGGGAACTCCTGCGCAATCCCGCCCTCGCCGCGACCTGGCGCCGGCTGCTCGCCGAAGTCGCCGACGCCGGGGACCGGGAGGCGCAGATCGAGGCGGCCCGCCGCGTGTGGCGCTCCGGGTTCATCGCCGAGGCCCTGGTGCGCCAGGCGGAGCGGCCCACGCTGGACACCAGCGGCGAGCGCCACACCGGCACGCTGACCGCCGCCGATCTGGCCGCCTGGTCCGCGTCCTACGAGGCCCCGGCGACGTACGACTGGCGGGGCTGGACCCTGTGCAAGGCGGGCCCCTGGAGCCAGGGCCCGGTCATGCTCCAGCAGCTCGCCCTGCTGCCCCCGGAGCTGCCCGCCCCCGGCTCCGCCGACTACATGCACCTCCTGATCGAGGGCTGCAAGCTCGCCATGGCCGACCGGGAGGCCTGGTACGGCGACGCGGCCGAAGTGCCCCTGCGCGAACTGCTGTCGGAGCCGTACAACGCGTCGAGGCGCGCCCTCGTCGGCGACGCCGCCTCGTACGAGCTGCGGCCCGGCAGCCCCGGAGGACGCGCCCCGCGGCTCAGCGGCCACGCGCTCGTGACGGCCGCCGGGGAGGCCGGTTTCGACCCGCTCGGCGTGCCGGGCGCCGGCGAGCCCACCGTCGCCGCGAGCCCGCTGTCCCCGGTGCCCGGCGAACCGGACGTCGCGGCGGACGGGGGCACCCGCGGCGACACCTGCCACCTCGACGTCGTGGACCGCTGGGGCAACATGGTGGCCGCCACCCCCAGCGGCGGCTGGCTCCAGTCCAACCCCGTCGTGCCGGAACTGGGCTTCCCGCTCGGCACCCGCCTCCAGATGACCTGGCTGGAGGAGGGGCTGCCGAACTCCCTCACCCCGGGCCGCCGGCCCCGTACCACCCTCACCCCGTCCCTCGCCCTGCGCGACGGGGTGCCCGTGATGGCGTTCGGCACGCCGGGCGGCGACCAGCAGGACCAGTGGCAGACGCACTTCTTCCTGGCCGTCGCCCTGCGCCCCAAGGTGCGCGGCGGCCTCGATCTCCAGGGCGCCGTCGACGCCCCGAACTGGCACAACGACAGCTTCCCCGGCTCCTTCTACCCCCGCGGCATGCGCCCCGGCAGTGTCACCGTCGAGTCCCGCACGGACCCGGAGGTCGTGAGGGAACTGCGGCGCCGGGGCCACGACGTCCTGGTGGGCGGGGCGTGGACCGAGGGACGCCTGTGCGCGGTCGCCCGGGACCCGCGCACCGGCGTGCTGTCCGCGGCGGCGAACCCGCGGGGGATGCAGGGCTACGCGGTCGGGCGCTGAGGGCCGCGCCCCCAGCGCGCCGTCCCCGCGGACGGCCGCCGCACTCCCGACGCCCTCCCCGCCGGACGGGCACCGGTGTTTCATGCCGATTCCACCCGGCATACACCGGGCGGGCGGGGATTGTCAGAGGTCCGTGCTGTCATGGAGGCATGATCGAAGAGTTTCTCGCACAGCACGTGACAGACGTCGAAGAGGCGGTCCGCAAGGCGGCCGCCGCCGAGATCATGCCGCGTTTCCGGCAGCTCGCCGCGCACGAGATCGACCAGAAGACCGGCCCGCACGACCTGGTGACCGACGCCGACCGCAAGGCCGAGGAGTATCTGACGGGAGCGCTCACCGCGCTGCTGCCCGGATCGGTCGTCGTCGGCGAGGAGGCGGTGCACGCCAACCCCGCCACGTACGAGGCGATACGCGGCGACGCCCCGGTCTGGATCGTCGACCCGGTCGACGGGACACGGCAGTTCGTGCACGGCGACCCCGGGTTCTGCACGCTGGTCGCGCTCGCGCTGGACGGAGTCGTGCACGCCTCCTGGACGTTCGCACCCGCCCGCGAGGAGTTCGCCACCGCGGTCCGCGGAGGGGGTGCCGTCGTGGACGGCACGCCCCTGCGCTCCGGCCCGCCCGCTCCCGGCGGCGAGCTGCGCGTCGCCACCTCCCACCCGGACTACACGACCGAGGAGCAGAAGCGGGCGCTGCTCGGTCTGCGCACCGAGGGCGTCCGCCCACGCCCGTGCGGTTCCGCCGGACTGGAGTATCTCGCCGTCGCCCGGGGCGAGTTGGACGCTACCGCCTTCAGCTGGGAGGCCGCCTGGGACCACGCCGCGGGCCTGCTGCTGGTCGAGGAGGCGGGCGGCGCCCACCTGACGCTCGCGAGGGAGCCGTTCCGCATCACCGGTGGCAACACCCTCCCCTTCACTGCCGCCCGGGACGCCGCCACGGCGGGCCGCGTGGTGGACCTGCTGGCGCGCGGCGTCTGACGCCTCCACCACGGATCCGCCGCGCCGCGAGTACGTCTCGGCCGTGCGGGCCAGGGCCGGTGCGATGCTTCGGCCGTGGACCGCTCGAACAGGCGGGACGGCCCGTCCGGGACCCGCCTGGAGCGGTGGACCGGCTCGGTCGCGGAACGCCCTGACCCCGGTGGGACGCGTCCCGGTGACCGCCCGCCCCGTCGGGGCCGTCGAGCCCCGGCATATCCTGATCCCCAGTGGCCATCGGCTGACAAAGGAGTCCGAAGGTGCCGTCGATGCTCGATGCGGTCGTGGTGGGTGCGGGACCTAACGGACTGACGGCTGCCGTGGAGCTGGCCCGCCGCGGTTTCTCGGTGGCGGTGTTCGAGGCGCACGGCACCGTGGGCGGTGGCGCCCGCACCGAGGAGCTGACCCTCCCCGGATTCCGGCACGACCCGTGCTCCGCCGCGCACCCGCTGGGCATCAACTCGCCCGCGTTCCGCGCGATGCCCCTGGAGCGGTACGGACTGGAGTGGCTGCACGCCGAGCTGCCCATGGCGCACCCGTTCCCGGACGGCACGGCCGCGGTACTGTCCCGTTCGGTGGCGGAGACGGCCGCCTCCCTCGGCCCGCGTGACGCCGGCGCCTACCGCAGACTGGTCGAGCCCTTCCTGCCCCGATGGGACACGCTGGTCCGGGACTTCATGTCCCTGCCGCTCACCTCCCTGCCCCGCGACCCGGTCACCCTCGCCCGCTTCGGCCTGGCCGGTCTGCCGCCGTCGACCTGGCTGATGCGCCGCTTCCGGGACGAGCGGGCCCAGGCGCTCTTCGCCGGCCTGGTCGCGCATGTCATGGCCCCGCTCAGCGGTGTCGGCACCGGCGCCGTGGGCCTCGTCTTCGCCCTAGCCGCGCACGCCCGCGGCTGGCCCGTGGCGCGCGGCGGCTCGCAGTCCCTGTCCGACGCGCTCGCCGCCTATCTGAAGGACCTCGGCGGAGCCGTCCACACGGACTACGAGGTCAAGCACTTCGACGACCTCCCGCCCGCCCGCGCCTACGTCTTCGACACCTCACCGGCCGCCCTCGCCCGTATCGCCGGATTCGGCCGCCATTACGAGGGCTTCCGGTACGGCGCGGGAGTCTTCAAGATCGACTACGCGCTGGACGGACCCGTGCCCTGGACGGCGCGGGAGGCACGCCGGGCGGGGACCGTGCAGGTCGGCGCCAGTCGCGCCGAGATCGCCACCGCCCTGCACGCGGCCTCCCGCGCGGGCCGGGCACCCGACGTGCCCTTCCTGATCACCGTGCAGCCCAGCGTCGCCGATCCGTCGCGGGCACCCGAGGGCAAGCACGTCTTCTGGGTGTACGGCCACGTCCCGAACGGCTGGAGCGGCGACCTCACCGACGCCGTCGAGCGCCAGCTGGAGCGCTTCGCGCCCGGCTTCCGCGACCGCGTCCTGGCCCGCGCGACCGCCGGCCCGCCCCAGCTCGCCGCCCGCAACGCGAACTACGTGGGCGGTGACATCGCCTGCGGCGCGGCGGCCGGCATCCAGCTCCTGCTGCGGCCGAGGCCCACCCTGTTCCCGTACAGCACCCCGCACCCGGCCGTCTTCATCTGCTCGTCGGCCACCCCGCCCGGACCCGGCGTGCACGGCATGTCGGGGCACAACGCGGCCAAGGCCGTCTGGAGGAGGCTGCGCAGCTCATGACCACCCTCACCCTCGTCCAGGGCGACATCACCCGGCAGAGCGTCGACGCCGTCGTGAACGCCGCCAACTCCTCGCTGCTCGGCGGGGGAGGGGTCGACGGCGCCATCCACCGGCGCGGCGGCCCCGCGATCCTGGCCGACTGCCGCCGGCTCCGTGCCTCCCACTACGGCAAGGGCCTGCCCACCGGCCGGGCCGTCGCCACCACGGCGGGCGAGCTGGACGCGCGCTGGGTGATCCACACGGTGGGCCCGGTCTGGTCGGCCGACGAGGACCGCGGCGAGCTGCTCGCTTCCTGCTACCGCGAGTCCCTGCGGGTCGCCGCCGAGCTGGGCGCGCGGACCGTGGCCTTCCCGGCGATCTCCACGGGGATCTTCGGCTGGCCGCTGGACGACGGCGCGCGGATCGCCGTGGAGACCGTCCGCGAGGCCGCGGCTCCGCCCGTCGAGGAGGTACGGTTCGTGCTCTTCGACGAGCGCGCCTACGCGGCGTTCGCCGACCGGCTGGACTGAGGCCCGAGGGCGGGGGCGGGGGCCTGGGCGCGTGCCCGCCCGGGTGGGCGGTCGTGGGTCGCCCTTGGCGGGGGCGCGGGAGCGCGTACGTGAGGTGACGGCTCCGGGCGTCTGCTAATCGGCGGAGTCGCTGATCCCGAGGCGCAGGTGTTCGACGTGGTAGACGGCCTGGTCGAGGAGCTCGGCGACGTGGTGGTCGTGCAGCGCGTAGACGACCGAGCGTCCGTTGCGCTCGCCGACGACCAGCCCCAGATTGCGCAGCAGCCGCAGCTGGTGCGAGCACGCCGACTGCTCCATGCCCACCTCGGCGGCCAACTCCGTGGCGGGCAGCGGTCCTTCGCGCAGCCGCGCCAGGATCAGCAGGCGGGAGGGCGTGGACAGGGCCTGGAGCGTGGTGGCCACCTTGGCGGCGTTGGCCGCGTCGAGGCGTACGCGCCCGGTGGCGTCCTTCGCGGCGGTGACGGCTCCATGACCCATGGGGTTCATCCTACTCATCGCACCGTGAGACATGAACGGCTCTTCATGTGTCTCTGGGTGGGCCGGGCGGGACGCGCGGGACGCGGGGGTGAGAGGGAGCGGGATGCGTGGGCGGGCCTCGGCTCGATCACCCCGGGGCCTCTCTCCCCGTCCCCGTTCCCGCCCCGTCCCCCTCCCCGAAGGCACATGTCGGATTCTCGCGAGCCTCGGCTCCGTCGGTGCCGGATCCTTGAGGCATGCGGAACGGGATGCACACCGACACCGAGCGCTGCGTGCGCGCCGTCCAGTCCAAGGACGCGCGATTCGACGGCTGGTTCTTCACGGCCGTCCTGACCACCCGGATCTACTGCCGGCCCAGCTGTCCGGTGGTGCCGCCGAAGCCGGAGAACATGACGTTCCACCCGAGCGCGGCCGCCTGCCAGCAGGCCGGGTTCCGGGCCTGCAAGCGGTGCCGCCCGGACACCAGCCCCGGTTCGCCGGAGTGGAACCAGCGCGCCGACCTCGTCGCCCGCGCCATGCGCCTGATCGGCGACGGGACCGTGGACCGCGAGGGCGTGCCCGGCCTCGCCGCACGCCTCGGCTACAGCACCCGCCAGATCGAACGCCAGCTCCTCGCCGAACTGGGCGCCGGGCCGCTCGCGCTCGCCCGGGCCCAGCGCGCCCAGACCGCGCGGCTGCTCATCGAGACGACCACCCTGCCCATGGCCGAGGTCGCCTTCGCCGCCGGTTTCTCCTCCATCCGCACGTTCAACGACACCGTGCGCGAGGTCTTCGCGCTCTCCCCGAGCGAGCTGCGTACCCGGGTCCCGCGGAAGGCGGCGCCCGCGCCCGGCGCGCTGACGCTCCGCCTGCCGTTCCGTGCCCCGCTGAACCCGGACAACCTCTTCGGGCACCTCGCGGCGACCGCGGTGCCGGGGGTCGAGGAGTGGCGCGACGGAGCCTATCGGCGCACGCTGCGCCTGCCCTACGGGCACGGTGTCGCCGCGCTCACCCCCGAGCCCGACCACATCGGCTGCCGCCTCACCCTCAGCGACCTGCGGGACCTGCCCGTCGCCATCAGCCGCTGCCGCCGACTGCTCGACCTCGACGCCGATCCGGTGGCCGTCGACGACCAGCTGCGCACCGATCCGCTGCTCGCCCCGCTCGTCGACAAGGCGCCCGGCCGCCGGGTCCCGCGCACGGTCGACGAGGCCGAGTTCGCCGTACGGGCCGTCCTGGGTCAGCAGGTGTCCACGGCCGCCGCCCGCACCCACGCGGCCCGCCTGGTCCGCGCGCACGGCGAACCGGTGGACGACCCCGAGGGCGGCCTGACCCACCTCTTCCCGGCCCCCGAGGCGCTCGCCGCGGTCGACCCCGGGTCGCTCGCAATGCCCCGCACGCGTCGGGCCACGTTCGCCACCCTCGTCCGTCAACTCGCCGACGGGGAACTGCGTCTGGGCGTCGAGAGCGACTGGGAGGAGAGCCGCGCCCGGCTCCTGGCGCTGCCCGGCTTCGGGCCCTGGACCGTCGACGTCATCGCGATGCGCGCCCTCGGCGACCCGGACGCGTTCCTCCCCACCGACCTCGGGATCCGGAAGGCGGCGAAGGAGCTGGGCCTGCCCTCCACGCCGTCCGCGCTCACCGCACGCGCCGCCGCCTGGCGCCCCTGGCGGGCCTACGCGGTGCAGTACCTGTGGGCGACCGACAGCCACCCCATCAACTTCCTGCCCGTCTGAGCGACTTGACGACACGAGCGACTCCGAGGAACCGACTGTGAAGCAGCACACCGTCATCGACAGCCCCTACGGCCCCCTCACCCTCGTCGCCACCGACGGGGTCCTGTCGGGCCTCTACATGGTGGGCCAGCGCCACCGCCCGGCCGAGGAGCACTTCGGCGACCCCGACGACACGCCGTTCGGGGAGGCGCGGGAGCAGCTGGAGGCCTATTTCGCGGGGGAGTCGAAGGACTTCGACCTCCCTCTGCACCTCGACGGCACCCCGTTCCAGCGCCGGGTCTGGGAGCAACTGCGCCTGATCCCCTACGGCGAGACCCACTCGTACGGCCAACTGGCCGAGATCCTGGGCAACTCGGGAGCCTCCCGCGCGGTCGGCCTCGCCAACGGCAAGAACCCCGTCGGCATCATCGTGCCCTGCCACCGCGTGGTGGGCGCCGACGGCAGCCTCACCGGCTACGGCGGCGGCCTCGACCGCAAACGACGCCTTCTCGACTTCGAACGCGGCGCCGCCCTCTTCGACTGACGCGCGTCCGCTTCCTGTTGCCCTGCCGAATGCTCACTGCCGTGGCCGCCCGCCGGCGACGCGCCGGCCACTCACCGCAGGTTGCGCAGCAGTTCGGGCAGCGCGGTGCCGATCGGCTCCCGTACGACCTCGTCGGCCCGGTCGTCGTAGGGGGTCGGTTCGGCGTTGACGACGATCAACCGGGCGCCTTGGTCGGCGGCCACGCCGGCGAGGCCCGCCGCCGGGTGCACCTGAAGGGTGCTGCCGACCGCGATGAACACCTGGCAGGCCTTGGTGACGGCCAGCGCCTCACCGAGGACGACCGGGTCGAGGTGCTCGCCGAACATGACGGTCGCCGGTTTGAGGATGCCGCCGCACCGCAGGCACGGCGGGTCGTCCTCCCCGGCGTCGACGCGCGCGAGGGCGTCCTCCATCGGGCCGCGCACGTGGCACCCCGTGCACACGAACTCCCGCGCGGTGCCGTGCAGTTCCAGGACCTTGCGTGCGGGCATCCCGGCGAGCTGGTGCAGTCCGTCCACGTTCTGCGTGATCACCCGCACCGGCACACCGGACCGCTCCAGCTCGGCCACGGCCAGGTGCGCCGCGTTCGGCTCGGCCCGGAGCGCCCCTGTCTCACGCCGCATCCGCCAGGAGCGCCTGCGGATTTCGGGGTCGCCCATGTAGTACTCGTACGTCACGAGCTTCTCCGCGTCGGGATCCCGCCGCCAGAGCCCGTCGGGCCCGCGGTAGTCCGGGATGCCCGAGTCCGTGGAGATCCCCGCACCGCTGAGAATCGCGACCAGAGGCTTGTTCATGGTGCCGAGGGTAGGAGCCCGGCCGGGGCGCGGCGAACGAATATGCTCCGAGGCCGCGGAGCCGGGCGCGAACCCCGGAAGACGGAGCCCGCCCGCGTCGCGTCCTGCCCCGGTCCCCGTCAGCCCACCCTGTGGCCGTTCTCCAGTTCCGCCGTGCCCGTGGCGTCCGCGAGGGTGTCGAGGGCGGCCAGTACACGGCGGCCAAGGGCGCCCGGCAGGTGGGCGGTGAGGTCCTCCCGGGGGACCAGGCGCCAGGACAGGAGTTCCTCCTCTTGGAGCCGGATCGCCGCGAGGTCGTCCGCGCCGAGGACCCCGCCGTCGTACAGGTACGCCACCAGCGGCGGCCTGTCCGCCCCCGGCACCCAGTCCACCGCGAGCAGCCGTCCCAGGCTCACGTCGAGCCCGATCTCCTCGGCCGTCTCGCGGCGCGCCCCCTGCCGCGGGGTCTCGCCGTCGTCCGACTCGACGGTGCCGCCGGGCAGGGCCCAGCCCTCCCGGTAGTTCGGCTCGACGAGCAGCACCCGTCCCTCGGCGTCGCGGAAGAGCGCGGCCGCCCCGACGATGACGCGGGGCAGACCGGCGATGTACGTGGCGAAGTCCGCAGCGGTCTGTGAAGAGGTCATCCGGAAAGGGTAGCGGCCGGTGCCAGGCGTCCCCCGGTCCCGGGCCGGACCGATCCGCGCCGGTCAGGCCACCTTCTCCGCCTCCGCCGCCAGCCGCACCGTCCGCTCGGCCAGCTCGCTGATCCGCACCCCGTCGAAGCCGAACACCGCGCTGCGCACCGTGTCCTCCAGGGGGTCCCGCCACTGTGCCGGGATCGCCGCCGCCCCGCACAGGACGCCCGCGACGGAGCCCGCCGTCGCGCCGTTCGAGTCGGTGTCCAGGCCGCCGCGGACGGTCAGCGTGACGGTGCGGGTGAAGTCGCCGTCGCCGTACAGGAGCCCGGCGGTCAGGACGGCGGCGTTCGGGACGGTGTGGATCCAGCCGAGCCCGGCGGTCTCGTCGGCCAGCGTGGTGAGCGTGTCCTCCCAGCTCAGCCGCGTCTCGTGCAGCGTCATCACCCGGCGTACGGTCCGGGACAGCCGGCTGCTCGCCGGGATCACCGTCAGCGCCGTGTCGAGGGCGTGCCGCACCCCGGGCGCGGTGAACGCCGCCGAGATCAGCGCCGCCGCCCACATCGCCCCGTACACCCCGTTCCCCGTGTGCGACAGGACGGCGTCCCGGCGGGCCAGCGAGGCCGCGAGCCGGGGCCGGCCGGGGTGGGTCCAGCCGTGGACGTCGGCGCGGATCAGGGCGCCGATCCACTCCTGGTAGGGGTTGTCGTACGTCGCCGTCAGCGGCGGCTTGAGGCCGTTGGCGAGGTTCCGGTAGGCCGCCCGCTCCGCGGTGAACGTCTGGAGGAACGGCAGCCGCAGCAGCCACAGGTCGCCGACCTGCTCGGTGCTGAACCCGAAGCCGTACGTCTCCAGCAGGTGCAGGCCGAGGATCGCGTAGTCCACGTCGTCGTCGCGGCAGCTGCCGTGGATCCGGCCCCGGACGCACTGCCGCCACTCGGGACGCAGCGCGAGAGCGGTGCTCTCGTCGGCGGGCTCGGGTAGGTAGTCGGTGAGCGGCAGGGCGCCGGCCTGCCGCAGATAGCGGTCGATGCGCTCCCGCGTCCAGTGGTCGCCCTGCTCGACCGGCTTGCCGAGCATGTTGCCCGCGATCCGGCCCAGCCAGCCCCCGAGGACGCGGTCGTCGAGTTCGTTGCCCACAGGGGTCATAGCTCCGGTGTACCCGCTGACGGGCCCCGACGCGCGGGTTTCGAGGCGCGGGACGGGGCATGACGGGGCGCCCCTCCTGCGGTTAAGGTCGCAGCGGCGCGACTGCCTTGACGTGAGCAAGGCGCGAAAGCAAGGGGAATGCAAGGTGGCGGACGCTGTGAATCGGACTCCGCGGGCGGCGCGCGTGCTCATCGCCGCGGACAAGTTCAAGGGATCGCTGACGGCCGTGCAGGTCGCGGAGCGGGTGACGGCCGGGCTGCACCGGGTCGCCCCGCACGCCGAGGTCGAGGCGCTGCCCGTGGCCGACGGCGGCGACGGCACCGTGGACGCGGCGGTCGCGGCCGGGTTCGAGCGCCGTACGGTCCGCGTCGCCGGGCCGCTGGGCGACGAGGTCGAGGCGGCGTTCGCGCTGCGCGGGGACACGGCCGTCGTGGAGATGGCGGAGGCGAGCGGCCTCCAGCGGCTGCCCGCGGGCGTCTTCGCGCCGCTCACCGCGTCCACGTACGGATCGGGCGAACTGCTGCGCGCGGCCCTGGACGCGGGGGCGCGGACCATCGTGTTCGGTGTCGGCGGCAGCGCCACCACCGACGGCGGCGCCGGCATGCTGTCCGCCCTCGGTGCCCGCTTCCTGGACGCCGACGGCGAGCCCGTCGCCCCCGGCGGCGGCCCTCTGGCGGGTCTGGCTACCGCCGACCTGTCGGGCCTCGACCCCAGGGTCTCCGAGGTCGACCTCGTCCTCGCCAGCGACGTGGACAACCCGCTCACCGGCCCCAAGGGCGCGCCCGCCGTGTACGGGCCGCAGAAGGGCGCGAGCCCCGACGAGGTGGCGGCCCTGGACGCCGCGCTCGCCCACTTCGCCACCGTGCTGGAGAAGGCGGTCGGCACCGAGGCGGCCGAGTACGCCCAGGCGCCCGGCGCGGGCGCCGCGGGCGGCATCGGTTACGGGGCCCTGGTCCTGGGCGCCCGGTTCCGTCCCGGCATCGAGGTCATGCTCGACGTCCTCGGCTTCGCGCCCGCCCTGGAGCGCGCCACCCTGGTGATCACCGGCGAGGGCTCCCTGGACGAGCAGACCCTGCACGGCAAGGCACCCGCGGGCGTCGCCACGGCGGCCCGCGCGGCGGGCAAGGAGGTCGTCGCGGTCTGCGGCCGCCTGGCCCTTCCCCCGGAGGCGCTCGGCAAGGCGGGCATCCGCCGCGCGTACGCCCTCACCGAGGTCGAGCCCGACATCGCCAAGTGCATCGCCGACGCGGGCCCCATCCTGGAGCGGGTCGCAGAGAACATCGGGCGTGACTTCCTGATCTGACCCCTGCCGTCCGGACTCGGGCCGGCCCGAGCGCTCACCCCCAGCTGGGCGGCGCATGAGGGCCGGCCCCTGCCGTCCTGCGGGAAACGGACGCTCACCGGCCCGTCCGGCCATCCGACCGTCGCCCCCTCGGACCCCGCGCCCCGTCTCACCCCCGCGCCCCCGACAACCGGTACGCGTCCAGTGCCAGCGTCATCTCGATCAGGTCCCGGGGCCGGGCCAGGGAACGGGCGGTCAGCTGCTCCAGGCGGCGCAGCCGGTTGAAGACCGTGTTGCGGTGGCAGTACAGGCGGCCCGCCGCCCGCCCGGCCGACCCCTCGCAGGCCAGCCACACGTCCAGCGTCTCCAGCAGCACCGCCCGGTCCGCCGGCTCCAGGGTGAGCAGCTCGCCGAAGATGTCGGAGACCAGCCGCCCCGCCAGCTCCGGCTGGCTCACCACGAGGGCCGTCGGCATCCGCTGGTCCAGCCGTACGACCTCGCTCGCGTCCGGCGGACACGTCCGCAGCGCCAGTTCGGCCAGCCGCCGGGCCCGCCCCAGCTCGGCGAGGCCCGCCACGACGGGACTGATCCCGCCGGGACCGACGCAGCGGCCCGCCAGCACGCGGGCGACACCGTCCAGGTCCTGGCCGGGACCCAGGGCCACCACCCCGACCTCGCAGTCCGCCCGCATCCGCCAGACGAACCGGAACCCCGCCCCCTGCACCGGCCGGTGGAAGGCCTCCCGGCCGTCCCGCCGCTCCGACCGCAGCACCACCACGGCATAGGGCCCTCGCTCCGGCAGATCGAGGCCGGCCGCCGCCCGCGCCGCGAGCCCCGGGGCCTCCTGGCCCTCCAGGAGCGCGTCCAGCAGGGCCTGCAACTGCTCGTCGGTGCGCCTCCGCAGCTCCATCTCGGTCGCCCGGTACGCCTCCGAGGCCGCCGCGGCCTGGGCGTCCACCGCCGACCACACCATCGTCGCCGACCGCATCAGCGCCCCGAGCCGCTCCGGCTCCCTGCCCGCGGCGCCCTCCATCAACGCGTCCCACACCAGATAGCCCGCGCTGCGGTAGGAGTGCACGAGTAACTCCAGCGGCAGCCCCTGCTGGGCGCGCCGCCGTCCGGCGTCCTCCGCGTACTCCAGGTCACGGCGCGGGGAGGACCGCGGCGCGGAGATCGTCTCGATCCCGATCCGCATCGCCTCCTCCGCCTCCCGCCACTGCTGGTCGTACGCGAGCACCTGCCCGTAGACGGGGGAGTGCTCCGCGAGTTGCCGCACGTGCTCGTCGACCAGCTCCGGCAGCCGTTCCAGCAGCGCGGTGCAGGCCTCCGCGAGCAGTTTCCAGTCATGACCGGTACGCCTTCTGCGCGCTCCCATGGCCGCAGGATGCCACCGGTACGACGCCCTCGGCAGGCACCTGACACGCGGTGTTGTGCGCGCGCACAACGGCCGGCCGCACTCGCTGGTCACCCGCAGCGTTTCGCCACCGGGCCGTGGACGGGGCGCTCCGCCGGTGCTGTTGTGAGCGCCACCGAGCGAGGTCGGCGAGCGAGGACGACAGGAGGGAGAAGCCATGGACGGTTCCGGTCTGGTCGTACGGGACCTGTCGGTCGGATACGGCCCGGTGCGCGCACTGCGCCGGGTGTCCCTGGAGGTGCCTGAGGGCGCCGTGGTGACGGTGCTGGGCGGCAACGGAGCGGGCAAGTCGACGCTGTTGCGGGCGGTGTGCCGGACGCTGTCGTTCCACGGAGGGGCGGTGACCGAGGGCACGGTGACCCTCGGCGGCCGGCGTCTGGACGGCGTGTCGCCGGACCGGGTGGTGGCCGCGGGGGTGTCCCAGGTGCCCGAGGGACGGCGGGTGTTCGCCCGCATGACGGTCGCGGACAACCTGCGGGCCGGAGCGCTCGGCGCGAGCGGGGGGCGCGCCGAGCGGACCGCCGCCCTGCGCCGCGTCCACGAGCTCTTCCCGGTGCTCGCCGACCGCGCCCAGCAGCGCGCCGGCCTGCTGTCGGGCGGCGAACAGCAGATGCTCGCCGTCGGCCGCGCGCTCATGGCGGCCCCCAGCGTGCTCCTCCTGGACGAGCCCTCGCTCGGTCTCGCCCCGCTGATGGCCGCCCGGATCGCAGACACCGTCCGCGAGATCAACGCCCAGGGCACCTCCGTGCTGCTCGTCGAACAGAACGCGGCGCTCGCGCTGCGGCTCGCCTCCCGCGCCTACGTCCTGGAGGTCGGCGAGGTCACCCTCTCCGGCCCCGCGGAGGAACTCGCCGCCTCCGACGAGGTGCGCCGCCGCTACCTGGGCGTCGTAGACGAGGACGCGGCCGCCGACGCCTCGCGGGCCGGCGGCACGCTGCCGGCCCTGACCCGATGGAAGGGGTGACGCGCCGCGTGGAGACCAAGACCGCCGCTGCCGCCGACACCGGTACCACCGACGTCCCCGCCCTGGAGGTGAGCGGGCTGACGGTGCGCTTCTCCGGGCTCCTCGCCCTGGACGACGTGAGCTTCACCGTCCGCCCCGGCACCGTGCACGCCCTCATCGGGCCGAACGGCGCGGGCAAGTCGACCTGCTTCAACGTCCTGTCCGGCGTCTACCGCGCCACCGCGGGCAGCGTCCGCTTCGGCGAGCACGAGCTGACCGGGCTGCCCCCGCACCGCATCGCCGGGCTCGGCGTGGCCCGCATCTTCCAGAACCTCGCCCTGCCGCCGCTCGCCACCGTCGAGGACAGTCTCCTGCTCGGCAGGCACCGGCTGACCCGGTCCGGCTTCGTCGCCGCCGGGCTGCGCCTGCCGGCGGCGGCCCGCGAGGAGCGTCGGCACCGTGAACGCGTCCGTGAGATCGCCGACTTCGTCGGTCTCGGCGACTGCCTGGACCGCCCGGCCGGCTCCCTGCCGTACGGGCAGCAGAAGCTCGCCGAACTGGCGCGGGCGCTGTGCATGGAGCCGCGCCTGCTGCTCCTCGACGAACCCGTCGCCGGCATGACCGGCGACGAACGGCGCCGCACCGCCGCGGTGATCGCGGGCGTCCGCGACAGCCTCGGCATCTCGATCGTCCTGGTGGAACACGACATGGGGGTGGTGATGCGGCTCGCGGACGCGGTGACCGTACTCGACTTCGGGCGCCGGATCGCGGACGGCGCCCCCGCGGACGTCCAGAACGACCCGGCCGTGGTCCGCGCCTACCTTGGGGAGGAGACCGCTTCATGAGCACCTTCGCCGAACTCCTGCTCAACGGCGTCTCGATGGGCTCCGTCTACGCCCTCATCGCACTCGGCTTCGTGGTCATCTTCCGGGCCACCGAGGTCGTCAACTTCGCTCACGCCTCACTGCTGCTGGCGGGCGGCTACGTCACCGCCGTCCTGCACGACGACATCGGCTTCTGGCCCGCCCTGCTCGTGGGCATCCTGGGCGCCGCGCTGGTCGGCGCGGCGGTCGAGTTCCTCGTGATGCGCCGCTACCGGGGCTCCGACCACAGCGTGCTGGCGATCGTCACCATCGGCGTCGACATCCTGCTCACCACCGAGCTGACCCGCCGTATCGGCACCGACGTCCTCTCCCTGGGCGACCCGTGGGGCGACGCGGTCCTCAGTCTCGGGCCGATCTCGCTCGCCCACACCAGGATCGCCGCGTTCGTCGCCGCCGCGCTGCTGATCACGGTCTTCCTGCTCGCCTTCCGCTACACCTCCTGGGGCGTGGCGATGCGGGCGGCGGCCGAGAGCTCGGAGACGGCAGCGCTGATGGGCGTACGACTGGGCCGGGTGTCCCTGGGCGCCTGGGCCGTGGCCGGCGGTCTCGCGGCCGTGGCCGCGCTGTTCCTGACGGTCTTCCCGACCCCGGGACTGGAGCGGGCCACCTCGCTGGCCGCGCTGAAGGCCTTCCCGGCCGCGATCCTCGGCGGCCTGGACTCGACCACGGGCGCCCTGGTCGGCGGCCTGCTCGTCGGCATCACCGAGTCGCTGGCCACCGGCTACCAGAGCGATCTGACCTTCCTCGGCCGGGGACTCGGCGACCTCGCCCCCTACCTGGTGATGGTCGCGATCCTCCTCGTCCGGCCCGCCGGACTGTTCGGCACGAAGGAGCTGGCCCGTGTCTGAGGTCCTCACCCGCACCGAGACGGCCCCGGTGCGCCGCCGTCCGGCCGGGCTCACCCGCCCGCGGCCCTACGTCCTGGCCGCCGGAGCGGTCCTGCTGCTGGCGTTCCCGTTCTACCTGGACCGGTTCTGGCTCCAGGCCGGGCTGTTCGCCATGGCCGCGGCGATCGGCGCCATCGGCATCAACCTGCTGACCGGCGCGACCGGCCAGCTGTCGATGGGGCACGCCTTCTTCCTCGCGATCGGCGCCTACGGCTACTGCGTGTTCGCGGGGGACGGCTCCGACGGGCTGACCGGACTCGGGCTGCCGACCTGGCTGGCGGTGATCCTCGCCGTGCTCGTGGCGGGCGCGGCGGGCGGCCTGTTCAGCCCCATCGCCGGCCGGCTGCGCGGCGCCTACCTGGGCATCGCCACCCTCGCGCTGATCTTCATCGGCCAGCACGTGCTGTTCAACGCGCGGGACCTCACGGGCGGCTTCAACGGCCGGGACGTACCGGCCCTGAGCCTGTTCGGCCTCACCTTCGACGACCAGGAGACCGTGGTGGCCGCCGTGCCCTTCGGCTCGGCGGAGAAGCTCTGGTACTTCGGTCTCGTACTGCTGCTGGCCGGCGCGCTGTTCGCCCGCGGGGTCCTGCGGGGCCGCCCGGGGCGTGCCATGAACGCGATCCGGGACCACCGGATCGCGGCCGGGGTGATCGGCGTGCCGGTGGCCCGCTACCGCGCCGCCGTCTTCGTCCTGTCCTCGATGTACGCGGGCCTCGCCGGTGTGCTGCTGGCCCTGATCTTCCAGCGGACCGTGCCCGACTACTTCGGCATCACGCTCTCGCTCGAGTACCTCGCCATGATCGTCATCGGCGGGCTCGGCTCGGTCTCCGGGGCGGTGGTCGGCGCGGCGTTCGTCTCGCTGCTGCCGCAGCTGCTGACCCGGTACAGCGACGCACTGCCGCTCGTCTCCGCACCGGGGACGGGCGGGATCACACCGGGCGAGGCGTCCCGGTACCTGTACGGCGCCGCCGTCGTGGCGGTGGTGCTCTTTCTGCCGGGCGGCCTGGTCAGGGTGGCCGCGCGGCGTCGCGTCAGGACGACTTCTGTGGAGGAACGATGACTACGGGTACCACTGGCAGGTCTCGGGTGTACGCGACCCGGGCCGCCGCGGGCGCGCTGGCCGCGCTGATCGTACTGTCCGGCTGCAGCTCCAAGGCCAAGGACGACGAGGGCGACAAGGGGAACGCGAGCGGGGTGAAGACCGGCGAGGGCATCTCCGGCAAGACCATCACGCTGGGCGTCCTCACCGACATGACCGGCGTCTACGCCACCCTCGGCAAGAGCGTCACGCAGGCCCAGCAGCTGTACGTGAAGCAGCTCAACGCGGACGGCGGGGTCTGCGGCTACAAGGTCGACCTCGCCATCCGCGACCACGGCTACGACCCGCAGAAGGCGGTCGCCGGCTACACCGAGCTGGAGCCGAAGGTGCTGGGCTTCGCCCAGTTCATCGGGTCGCCGTTCGTCGCCGCCGTCAAGAAGCGCATCGACGGCCAGGACAAGGGCCTCGTGCTGCCGCAGGCGTGGTCCAACTCGCTGCTCGGCAGCCCGTACATCCGGGTCATCGGCTCGACCTACGACGTCGAGACGATCAACGCCATCGACTTCCTGATGAAGGAGAAGGGCGTCAAGAAGGGCGACAAGATCGGTCACGTGTACTTCGAGGGCGACTACGGCGAGAGCGCCCTGGCCGGCGCCAAGCACATGGCGAAGGAGTCCGGTCTCAAGATCGTGGAGCAGAAGATCAAGCCGACCGACAACGACATGACCGCCCAGGTCGCCGCGCTGAAGAAGGCGGGCGTCAAGGGGATCGTGATCAGCGCGGGCCCGCGGCAGGCGGCCTCGCTGGTCGGCGTCGCGGCGGCCGGGGGCTTCGGCGTCCCGGTGATCGGCAACAACTCGGCGTTCGCCCCGCAGCTGCTCGCCACCCAGGCGGGCCCGGCCCTGGAGAAGAACTACTACGTGGCCTCGCCGGCCCTGCCGATCGGCGGCGACACCCCGGCCGCCAAGAAGCTGGTGAAGGACTACAAGGCCGCGTACCCGAAGGACTCGCTCGACAACGGCGTGGTGGCCGGCTGGACGGCCGCCTCCGTCTTCGGCGAGGCGCTGAAGACGGCCTGCAAGAGCAAGGACCTCACCCGGGAGGGCGTCGACAAGGCCCTGCTGACCCTGAACGACGTCGACACGGGCTTCGGGATCCCGCAGAACTTCTCGGACCCGGCGGCACCGTCCTCCAAGCAGAGCGTCATCCTGCAGCCCGACAAGAGCGCGGTGGGCGGCACGAAGGTCGTGCGGCAGCCCGAGGCGGCGTCGGTGGCCGAGAGCTACACCCCGGCCGGCTGATCCGCTCCTGAAGCCGTGGGGCCCCGCACCGAGTCCGGTGCGGGGCCCCACGGCTGTGCACGCGCCCAGGCGGCCGTACGGGCCCGCTCAGGGGCCCGGACAGCCCTCGCCTTCGTACGGAACCGGGCCGCATGACACGAGATCCCCGGGAAAGCCCTGTATGCCCCACTGAGCGCCCAGGAGGCCGGGAATGACGTCGGGGCCCCGGGAGGCGGCCCGAGGGCGTCCTGGGGTCGCGTAGGGCGTCCGCAGGGCGGCCTGGGCCGGGAACGCGTAGGGGCGGGGTGGCCGAAGCGGGGCGCGGAGTGACCGAGCGCCGGGCCGCTTACGCCACGGAGTTGCCGGACGGCGGCGAGGCGGGCGTCGAGCCACGGAGGCGCCGGACGGCGGCGAGGCGGGCGTCGAGCCGGGAGGCGAAGGACGGCGATGCGCCGGACTGCGGTGCGTAGGACATCGGTGCGTCGGACGTCGGGCCGGGGAGGCGCCGGACGGGGGGCCGGGAAAGCACCCACGGCGGTAAGCCGGGTGTCGGCGGCCGGGAAAGCACCCACGCCGCTAAGCCGGACGTCGGGGGCCGGGAAGCCCCGGGGGCGGCGGTGAGGCGGGCGCCGGCTCGGGCGGTACCCGGGACGGACGAAGGGCCCCGAACCGACCGGTTCGGGGCCCTTCGCTCGCGTACAGGGGTTACGGCAGCTGCGCCGCACGCGCCTCGCGCCGGTTGTCCCGGAAGGTGTTCACCCGCCGGGCCGTCGCGAAGAGCGGGATCACCGCGCCGAGGACCAGCTGGAGCGCACAGCCCGTCTGGAGCAGGAGCTGACCGCCGGGGGCCTCGAAGGCCCAGGCCGCCAGCAGACCCATCGCGGCGACGATCCACGAGAGCATCGCGACCGCCAGCGGACCGCGCGGCTTCGGGTACTCGACGCGGCTCACCATCAGCCAGGCGGTGCCGATGATCGCCAGGAGCGTGGCCACGAAGGGCAGCTCCAGGAGCACGATCGAGACCACCGTCAGCGCGCCGAAGGGGCTCGGCATGCCCTGGAAGGTGCCGTCCTTCACCGTCACGCAGGAGAAGCGCGCGAGTCTCAGCACGACCGCCAGCAGGACCACGATGGCGCCCACCGCGGCCACCCGCTGGTGCGCGTCGTCCGCGACCATCCCGTAGACCAGCACGAAGTACGCCGGGGCGAGTCCGAAGCTGATCAGGTCGGAGAGGTTGTCCAGCTCCGCGCCCATCGGGGACGAGCGCAGCTTGCGGGCGACCAGGCCGTCGAACAGGTCGAAGACGGCGGCGCAGAGCATCAGGATGACGGCCGTGGCGGCGCTGTGCCGCGCCATGCCCGTCTCCTGGCTGCCGGTGAGGTGCGGGATCAGGATGCCGGTGGTGGTGAAGTACACCGCCATGAAGCCGCACGTGGCGTTACCCAGCGTGAGCGTGTCCGCTATCGAGAGGCGGAGGGACAGCGGCATCTCCTCCGCGTCGTCCAGCTCGTCGGCCTCCGGCACCCAGCCGGCCTGTGTCTCGGGATCAACCACGGTCAATGCGAGTCACCCCAGCCACGGTCTTCTGACCGACCTCCACGTCCACCTCGACACCCTCGGGGAGATAGATGTCGACACGCGAGCCGAAGCGGATCAGGCCGATCCGCTCGCCCTGCTCGACCTTGGTGCCCTGCGGGATGTAGGGCACGATGCGGCGGGCCACGGCACCGGCGATCTGGATCATCTCGATGTCACCGAGTTCGGTGTCGAAGTGCCAGACGACGCGCTCGTTGTTCTCGCTCTCCTTGTTGAACGCCGGGACGAACCCGCCGGGGATGTGCTCCACGGACGTCACCGTGCCGGCCAGCGGCGCGCGGTTGACGTGGACGTTCAGCGGGCTCATGAAGATCGCGACGCGGGTGCGCCCGTCCTTCCACGGCATGATGCTCTGCACCACACCGTCGGCCGGCGAGATGACCCGGCCCTGGGTGATCTCGCGCTCGGGGTCGCGGAAGAACCACAGCATGCCCGCCGCGAGCGCGGTGACGGGTACGGCCACGGCCTTGGCGGCGCCGGAGCGGCGCGCGCGGGCGAGGCTGAGTGCTGCGGTGGCGACGGTCGGGAGAAGCCACGGCGATGCTCCGCGCGCGAGGCGTACGCCGACTCGGCTGTCGCGAGGTGCAGAG
Organism: Streptomyces sp. NPDC005496; assembly: GCF_042872045.1. Lineage (NCBI taxonomy): Bacteria > Bacillati > Actinomycetota > Actinomycetes > Kitasatosporales > Streptomycetaceae > Streptomyces > Streptomyces sp. NPDC005496. Next base: position 490,693 of record NZ_JBIAJQ010000001.1, on the reverse strand, counting down.
GTTTGGCTGTGGGGCATGGATGACCTTCGTAGCGGATGATGCCGCGCTGAACGGGGGACGGCGGCTTTCCCGGGATCGTACCGGTCGCGGGCCACAACTGGGCAAGCCAGGAAGCTGAGTCGGCGGCCGAAGAGTGTTGACGGGGTGTGATCTTCTTCTCGAAGAAAACACCCCGAATCAGGACATCTAGCCCTGCAGTCGATACTCTTCGAGCAACCGGCGCCCGATGATCATTTTCTGGATTTCGGCGGTACCTTCGCCGATCAGCAGCATCGGCGCCTCACGGTAGAGACGCTCGATCTCGTACTCCTTGGAGAAGCCGTAGCCGCCGTGGATCCGGAAGGCGTCTTCCACGACTTCCTTGCAGTATTCGGAGGCGAGGTACTTCGCCATCCCTGCTTCGAGGTCGTTTCGCTCCCCGGAGTCCTTTTTGCGTGCTGCGTTCACCATCATGGCATGCGCGGCCTCGACCTTGGTAGCCATCTCGGCCAGCTTGAACTGGATCGCCTGGTGCTGGGCGATCTGCTTGCCGAAGGTGTGGCGCTGCTGCGCGTAGGAAACCCCCAGCTCGAAGGCGCGCTGGGCGACGCCGCAGCCGCGGGCCGCCACATTCACGCGGCCGACCTCCACGCCGTCCATCATTTGGTAAAACCCTCGGCCGGTGGTCCCGCCGAGCACACGATTGGCCGGAATGCGCAGTCCGTCCATAATCAGCTCGGTGGTGTCGACGCCCTTGTACCCCATCTTGTCGATCTTCCCGGGGATGGTGAGGCCGGGGCGGACCTCGCCGAAGCCGGGCTCCTTCTCCACCAGGAAGGTCGTCATCGACCTGTGGGGCGCGGTGCCCTCGGGGTGTCCTTCGTCACTCCGGACCAGAACGGCCACCAGAGTCGACGTCCCGCCGTTCGTCAGCCACATCTTCTGGCCGTTCAGGACGTACTCGTCGCCGTCCTTCACCGCCTTCGACGTGATGGCCGACACGTCCGAGCCGAGCGCCGGCTCCGACATGGAGAACGCGCCGCGCACGTCGCCCGCCGCCATGCGCGGCAGGAAGTGGTCCTTCTGCTCCTGCGTGCCGTGCTGCTTGAGCATGTACGCCACGATGAAGTGCGTGTTGATGATGCCGGAGACCGACATCCAGCCGCGCGCGATCTCCTCCACGCACAGCGCGTAGGTGAGCAGCGACTCACCCAGACCCCCGTACTCCTCGGGGATCATGAGCCCGAAGAGGCCCAACTCCTTGAGACCGTCGACGATCGCCTGCGGGTACTCGTCGCGGTGCTCCAGCTCGGTCGCGACCGGGATGATCTCCTTGTCCACGAAGTCGCGGACGGTGGAGAGGATCTCCCGCTGGATGTCGGTGAGACCGGCGGTCTGGGCAAGTCGCGCCATGGCTACTTCTCCTGTGCCTTCAGCTCCGGGCGGCCGGGCTGCTCGCCGCCGCGCTCCTTGATGTACGTCTCGGTGGGGACCATCACCTTGCGGCGAAACACGCACACCAGCGTGCCGTCCTGCTTGTAGCCCTTGGTCTCGACGTAGACGATCCCGCGGTCGGTCTTGGACCTCGACGGGGTCTTGTCGAGGACCGTCGTCTCGCCGTAGATCGTGTCGCCGTGGAAGGTCGGCGCCACGTGCTTGAGCGACTCGACCTCCAGGTTGGCGATCGCCTTGCCCGAGACGTCGGGGACCGACATGCCGAGCAGCAGCGAGTAGATGTAGTTCCCGACGACGACGTTCTTCCCGAAGTCGGTCGTCCGCTCCGCGTAGTTGCTGTCCATGTGGAGCGGGTGGTGGTTCATCGTCAGGAGACAGAAGAGGTGGTCGTCGTACTCCGTGACGGTCTTCCCGGGCCAGTGCTTGTAGACCGCGCCGACCTCGAACTCCTCGTAGGTGCGTCCGAACTGCATGGTGCTCAGGCCTCCGGGGCTTCGAACTTGCTGGTGCGCTGCATGCCGGCGGCCCGGCCCTTGCCCGAGATGACGAGCGCCATCTTGCGGCTGGCCTCGTCGATCATCTCGTCGCCGAGCATCGCGGAGCCCTTCTTGCCGCCCGCCTCCGACGTGTAGAAGTCGTAGGCGTCCAGGATCAGTTCGGCGTGGTCGTAGTCCTCCTGGGAGGGCGAGAAGATCTCGTTGGACGCCTCGACCTGGCCCGGGTGCAGCACCCACTTGCCGTCGAACCCGAGGGCCGCGGCGCGCTGGGCGACCTCGCGGTAGCCGTCGATGTTGCGGATCTGCAGGTAGGGGCCGTCGATCGCCTGGAGGTTGTTGGCGCGGGCGGCCATCAGGATCTTCATCAGGATGTAGTGGTACGCGTCCGCCGGGTAGCCGGGCGGCTGCTCGCCCACGACGAGCGACTTCATGTTGATCGACGCCATGAAGTCCGCCGGGCCGAAGATGATCGTCTCGACGCGCTGCGAGGCGGTCGCGATCTCGTTGACGTTGTTCAGGCCCTGGGCGTTCTCGATCTGCGCCTCGATGCCGATCTTGCCGACCTCGAAGCCCATCGTCTTCTCGATCTGCGTCAGCAGCAGGTCCAGCGCGACGATCTGCTGGGCGTCCTGGACCTTCGGCAGCATGATGCAGTCGAGGTTCGGACCCGCGCCCTCGACGACCGTGACCACGTCGCGGTACGTCCACTCGGTGGTCCAGTCGTTCACGCGCACGACCCGCGTCTTGCCGGTCCAGTCACCCTCGTTGAGGAACTTCACGATGGTGTGCCGCGCCTCCGGCTTGGCGAGCGGCGCGCACGCGTCCTCCAGGTCGAGGAACACCTGGTCGGCCGGGAGGCCCTGGGCCTTCTCCAGGAACCGCGGGTTCGAGCCCGGTACGGCCAGGCAGGAGCGCCGCGGACGAAGGCGGTTGACGGGCGTGGTCATGCGGGGACCTCCAGGGGGTCGAGCTTGTTCGCTTTGCGGATCTCGTCGACGATACGGCCGATGATTCCGGTGATGTCGAAGTCCTTCGGGGTGAAGACGGCGGCCACTCCGGCGGCCCGCAGCTGCTCCGCGTCGGCGTTCGGGATGATCCCACCGGCGATCACCGGAATATCGGCAGCGCCCGCCTCGCGCAGCCGGTCCAGCACGTCCGGCACCAGCTGGGCGTGCGAGCCGGACAGGATGGACAGGCCGACGCCGTGCACGTCCTCCGCGAGGGCCGCGGCCACGATCTCCTCGGGCGTGAGCCGGATGCCCTGGTAGACCACCTCGAACCCGGCGTCGCGGGCCCGCACGGCGATCTGCTCGGCGCCGTTGGAGTGCCCGTCCAGGCCCGGCTTGCCCACCAGGAAGCGGAGCTTGCCGACGCCCATGTCCCGCGCGGTCAGCTCCACCTTGCGGCGGACCAGCGCGAGCGCGGTGCCCTCCTCGGCGGCCACCGCGACGGGCGCGGAGGAGACGCCGGTGGGTGCCCGGAACTCGCCGAACACCTCGCGCAGGGCCCCGGCCCACTCGCCGGTGGTGACGCCGGCGCGGGCGCACTCCAGGGTGGCCTCCATGAGGTTCTCGGTGCCCTTGGCGGCCTCCTTCAGCCGCTCCAGCGCCTTGCACGGGCGCGGGTGGTTGAAGGGCGGCTGGTAGCGGTTGTCGCGCCAGTCCTTCAGCGCGGCCACCACACCGGCCTCGACGGCCGGGTCGACCGTCATGATCGCCGCGTCCAGGTCGGCGGTGAGCGGGTTCGGCTCGGTCGACTCGAAGACGTTGACGCCGACGATCTTCTCGGTGCCGCCCTCGATCCGGGCCCGCCGCTCGGCGTGCGAGGAGACGAGCTGCGACTTCAGGTAGCCCGACTCGACGGCGGCCATCGCGCCGCCCATCTCCTGGATGCGGTCGATCTCCGCGAAGGACTCCTCGACCAGCTCCGCCACCTTCGCCTCGATGACGTGCGAGCCCTCGAAGATGTCCTCGTACTCCAGCAGGTCGCTCTCGTGGGCCAGCACCTGCTGGATGCGCAGCGACCACTGCTGGTCCCAGGGCCGGGGCAGGCCCAGCGCCTCGTTCCACGCCGGCAGCTGCACGGCACGCGCGCGTGCGTCCTTGGAGAGGGTCACGGCCAGCATCTCCAGCACGATCCGCTGGACGTTGTTCTCCGGCTGCGCCTCGGTCAGACCGAGGGAGTTGACCTGGACGCCGTACCGGAAGCGGCGCTGCTTGGGGTCCTCGATGCCGTACCGCTCCCGCGTGATCCGGTCCCAGATCCGGCCGAACGCCCGCATCTTGCACATCTCCTCGATGAAGCGGACGCCCGCGTTCACGAAGAAGGAGATACGGGCGACGACGTCACCCCGGCGCTCCTCGGGGATCTGGCCCGAGGCGAACACCGCGTCGAGCACGGCGATCGCCGTGGACATCGCGTACGCGATCTCCTGGACCGGGGTGGCCCCCGCCTCCTGCAGGTGGTAGCTGCAGATGTTGATCGGGTTCCACTTCGGGATGTGGTTCACCGTGTAGGTGATCATGTCCGTCGTCAGGCGCAGCGACGGACCCGGCGGGAAGACGTGCGTCCCGCGCGACAGGTACTCCTTCACGATGTCGTTCTGGGTCGTCCCCTGGAGCCTGGTGATGTCCGCACCCTGCTCCTCCGCGACGACCTGATAGAGCGCCAGCAGCCACATGGCGGTGGCGTTGATGGTCATCGAGGTGTTCATCTGCTCCAGGGGGATGTCCTGGAACAGCCGGCGCATGTCACCGAGGTGCGAGACCGGCACCCCGACCCGGCCGACCTCGCCGCGGGCGAGGACGTGGTCCGGGTCGTAGCCGGTCTGGGTCGGCAGGTCGAACGCGACCGACAGACCGGTCTGCCCCTTGGCGAGGTTGCGCCGGTACAGCTCGTTGGACGCCTCGGCGGTGGAGTGACCGGCGTACGTGCGCATCAGCCACGGCCGGTCCTTCTGGCGCTCTGTCATCGGGGGACCTCAGACGTTCCGGAAGCGGTTGATGGCGTCGATGTGCTTCGCGCGCTTCTCCTCGTCGCGCACGCCGAGGCCCTCGCGGGGGGCGAGCGCGAGCACACCGACCTTGCCCTGGTGGAGGTTGCGGTGCACGTCGTACGCGGCCTGCCCGGTCTCCTCCAGGGAGTACACCTTGGACAGCGTCGGGTGGATCTTGCCCTTGGCCACCAGCCGGTTGGCCTCCCAGGCCTCGCGGTAGTTGGCGAAGTGCGAGCCGATGATCCGCTTCAGGGACATCCACAGGTAGCGGTTGTCGTACTCGTGCATGTAGCCCGAGGTCGAGGCGCAGGTGGTGATGGTGCCGCCCTTGCGGGTGACGTAGACGCTCGCGCCGAAGGTCTCGCGGCCGGGGTGCTCGAAGACGATGTCGATGTCCTCGCCGCCGGTCAGCTCGCGGATGCGCTTGCCGAAGCGCTTCCACTCCTTCGGGTCCTGGGTGTTCTCGTCCTTCCAGAACTTGTAGCCCTCGGCGTTGCGGTCGATGATCGCCTCGGCGCCCATCGCCCGGCAGATGTCCGCCTTCTGCGGCGAGGAGACGACGCAGATCGGGTTGGCGCCGCCGGCGAGCGCGAACTGGGTGGCGTAGGAGCCGAGTCCGCCGCTGGCGCCCCAGATCAGGACGTTGTCGCCCTGCTTCATGCCGGCGCCGTTGCGGGAGACCAGCTGCCGGTAGGCGGTGGAGTTCACCAGACCGGGGGAGGCGGCCTCCTCCCAGCTGAGGTGGTCGGGCTTCGGCATGAGCTGGTTGGACTTCACCAGGGCGATCTCGGCGAGGCCGCCGAAGTTCGTCTCGAAGCCCCAGATGCGCTGCTCGGGGTCGAGCATCGTGTCGTTGTGGCCGTCCGAGGACTCCAGCTCGACCGAGAGGCAGTGCGCGACGACCTCGTCACCGGGCTTCCAGGAGTTGACGCCCGGGCCGGTCCGCAGGACGACGCCCGCGAGGTCGGAGCCGATGATGTGGTACGGCAGGTCGTGGCGCTTGCTGAGCTCGCTGAGCCTGCCGTAGCGCTCCAGGAAGCTGAACGTCGACACCGGCTCGAAGATCGAGGTCCACACCGAGTTGTAGTTGACCGAGGAGGCCATGACGGCCACCAGGGCCTCGCCCGGGCCGAGCTCCGGCACGGGCACGTCGTCCAGGTGGATCGACTTGCGGGGGTCCTTGTCGCGCGTGGCGAGCCCGGAGAACATCTCCGTCTCGTCCTTGTGCACGGTGATCGCGCGGTACGACTCGGGGAGCGGCAGGGCGGCGAAGTCGGCGGAAGTCGACTCCGGCGACTGGATCGCGTCCAGGATTTCCTTCACTGTGTTGCCTCCGGCGAATGGCGTCTTGAGGGGAGACGCTGGGGGTCACGTCGGTGCTGCTGCTGTGGATGTGAGGTGCCGTCGGTTCGGCGGACGTGCTGCTGGCAGCGCTTTGTGGCGCAGAAGGTTGCCTGTGACGCAGGCGTCCGGGCGCGCTTGCCGGGGTACCTCCGAGCGGCGCCCGGAGGAGGCTTGCGGGGACAGCCGGCGTACGTGAGGTCTCTGCACGCCGGCCGCCCGGACGACTTCAACGTATGGCACGCCGTGTCACCTGACAAGGCACGGAGTGCCAGAAGTTGCGCTCAGGTGAAATCTTTACGTAACACGTGAGCGATGATCGATCAGGTGGGGCGCGAAAAGCGGTACGAAAACGCCGGACGGGCCCAAAGTGAGCCCGTCCGGCGCTGGGGAAGTGCGATGGAGAGAGAGGAGGCGCGAGCGCGCTACGACCGTTCCTTGAGTGCCTGCTCGATGGTGCGCATCACCTGGTCGAGCGGGGCGTCGACCCGGGCGACGGTCACCAGCACGTCGCCCTCGGTGAAGGAGGAGGCCGGCGCCGACTGCGGGGCGACCTCGCGGCCCGCCCCGATGCCCGAGCCGAACGTCTTGCGGACGATCGCGAAGGCGTGGTCCAGCTGGGCCTCCACGTCGCCCTGGCCGCCCGCCCGCAGCCACCGCCGCAGCACGTGGTTGTGCGCGGTGACCACGGCCGACGCCGCGACCTCCGCCAGCAGCGGATCGTCGTTGGCGTCGTCGTCGTGCGCGTGCTCGTCGAAGTGGCCGAGGAGGTACCGGGTGAACAGCCGCTCGTAGCGCGCCACGGAGGCGATCTCGGCCTCGCGCAGCGTCGGCACCTCGCGGGTGAGCTTGTAGCGCGAGACGGAGATCTCGGGCCGCGCGGCGTACATCTTCATGACTTCCTTGATGCCGCGGCACACCGTGTCCAGCGGGTGCTCGTGGGCGGGTGCCGCGTTGAGCACCGCCTCCGCGCGGATCAGGGTGTCGTCGTGGTCGGGGAAGATCGCCTCTTCCTTGGAACGGAAGTGGCGGAAGAACGTACGCCGTGCCACCCCGGCCTGCGCCGCGATCTCGTCGACGGTCGTCGCCTCGTACCCCTTGGTGGCGAACAGCTCCATGGCCGCCGCCGCCAGTTCGCGGCGCATCTTGAGCCGCTGCGCGGCCGCGCGACCGCCCGCGGCGCTCTCCGGCGCGTCGGGCGTGGCTGTTGTACGGGAGGACTTGGCGGGCTGGGACATGACCCGAACGTACTGCATCTGCGCAGGGGAGTGCGCATGAGCGGAGATCCCCCCGCCGTCCCCGGGCGGGGGGCCTCCCGCCGGGTCGAGGAGCCCGCCCCAGTCGGCGGACTCCCCGTACCGGTCCTCGCGGGCCTCAGCGCCGGGCATATTCGCGGAAGCCGCGGCCCGTCTTGCGGCCGAGGCAGCCCGCGGCCACCAGGTGCTCCAGCAGCGGCGCCGGGGCCAGTCCCGGGTCGCGGAACTCGCGGTGCAGGACCTTCTCGATGGCCAGGGACACGTCGAGCCCGACCACGTCGAGCAGTTCGAAGGGGCCCATCGGGTAACCGCCGCCGAGCTTCATCGCGGCGTCGATGTCGTCCAGCGTCGCGTAGTGCTCCTGGACCATCTTGATCGCGTTGTTCAGGTACGGGAAGAGCAGCGCGTTCACGATGAAACCGGCGCGGTCGCCGCAGTCCACCGGGTGCTTGCGGATCTTGGCGCAGACCTCCCGGACGGTCGCGTGCACGTCGTCCGCGGTCAGCACCGTGCGGACCACCTCGACGAGCTTCATGGCCGGGGCCGGGTTGAAGAAGTGCATGCCGATCACGTCCTGCGGGCGCGAGGTGGCGCGGGCGCAGGCGACGACGGGCAGCGAGGAGGTGGTGGTGGCGAGCACCGCGCCCGGCTTGCAGACCTTGTCGAACGCGGCGAACAGATGCTGCTTGACCTCCAGGTCCTCGGCGACGGCCTCGACGGCCAGGTCGACGTCGGCGAAGGCGTCGTAGGAGCCGGCCGGGGTGATCCGGTCCAGGGTCCCCGCGGCGGCCTCGGCGGTCATCCGGCCCTTGTCGACGGAGCGCGCGAGCGACTTGCCGATCCGGGCCCTCGCGGCCTCGGCCTTCTCCTCGCTGCGGGCGGCCAGGACCACGTCGTACCCGGCCTTGGCGAAGACCTCCGCGATGCCGGAGGCCATGGTGCCCGAGCCCGCGACGCCCACCGAGCGCACGGCGCGGCCCGGCGTCCCCGACTGCTCGGACCCGGGGGTGAGGGCGTCCGGCACGACCGTGGCACTGCCCGGCGCCTCGTACGAGTAGAAGCCGCGCCCCGACTTGCGGCCGGTCAGGCCCGCCTCGCTGAGCTGCTTGAGGACGGGGGCCGGGGCGTGCAGCCGGTCGTGGGACTCCGCGTACATGGCCTCCAGGACCGTGCGGGCGGTGTCGATGCCGATCAGGTCGAGCAGCGCGAGCGGGCCCATGGGCAGCCCGCAGCCGAGCCGCATCGCCGCGTCGATGTCCTCGCGGGAGGCGTACTTGGCCTCGTACATCGAGGCCGCCTGGTTGAGGTAGCCGAACAGCAGGCCGTCGGCGACGAATCCGGGGCGGTCGCCGACCGCGACGGGCTCCTTGCCGAGCTGCACGGCCAGGTCCGTGACGGCCGCGACGGCCTGCGGCGCGGTCAGCACCGAGGAGACCACCTCGACCAGCTTCATGGCCGGGGCCGGGTTGAAGAAGTGCAGGCCGAGCACGCGCTCCGGACGGGCCGAGTCGGCCGCCAGACGCGTCACCGACAGGGCGTTCGTGCCGGTCGCCAGGATGGTGTCCGGGCGCACGACGTCGTCCAGCGCCCGGAACACCTGCTGCTTGATGTCGTACGACTCCGGGGTCACCTCGATGACCAGGTCGGCGTCGGCCGCCGCCTGAAGGTCGGTGAAGGTGCGGAAGCGGGTGAGGACGTCGCCGCGCTCCTGCTCCGTGAGGCGTCCGCGCTGCACGGCGCGGGCGGTGGAGGCTTCGAGCGCGGTGACGGCCTGGGCGGCCGCGGCCTCGCTGATGTCGATGCCGACGACCTCGCGGCCGGCCCGGGCGAGGACCTCGGCGATGCCGGTGCCCATCGTGCCGAGGCCGACGACGGCGACGGTCTTCAGCGGGGACAGAGGGGTGTCGGACAGGGGAGTGGCCATCGCGGGACTCCAGGAAGAGGGTGACGACTGGGGAGCACGCGGGTGCGCCTGAGAGGCGCACACGGTGCGAGGGATGCGGGTGTTGCCGGGCTGACGAGCGCACACGCCCGGTGCCGTCCAGGGGCCTGAACACGGGCGCCCCGAGGCGGATGAGGACCGACCGGCTCTGTCCCGGAGCCGGGTCGAACTGCGGTACCTGAGGCACCGAACCGACTGGCACTCGCGGCGGCTGCGTCACCAGGCCACCGCAAGCGGATCGCGAGTGGGTAACTCGCTCGTCTGAGCTTAACCGGCCGGTAACGAGCGCGCCAGCCCTCAGTTTGTGATGTAGGTCCCCGCGTCCCGGGCGCCCCTCTAGGCTCGGCTTCATGGACGAGGAGTCGCGATCACTCACGGAGCGCTTACGGACCGAGGCGGGAGCCTGCGCCGCGTACGACCGGCTGGTGAGCACCGAGGACCTCGACGAACTGGCGGCGGCGCTCACCGAACCCGGACAGCCGCTGTGGGCGCGGGAGTTGGTGGCCTTCCGGCTCGGGACCGCCGGTGACCGGCGGGCCTTCGAGGCGCTCGTCCTGCTGCTCAACCACCGCGACCCGCAGCGCTGCGCGTCCGCCGCCCACGCGCTGGCCGCGCTCGGTGACCCGCGCACCGCCCGGGCCGCCGCCGCCCTCGCCACCAACGAACTGCGCGTCGCCTACGCGCTGCAACCGGTCCGGCTCCTGGTGGCCCTGCGCGCGCCCGAGGCGGTGCCCGCCCTGATCACCACGCTGCGGCGCAGGCTGCGGCCCCACGACCCGTACCGCAGGGTCGCTCTCGCCTGCGTGGAGGGCCTCGGAGCCCTCGGCGACGAACGCGCCCGCCCGGTCCTCACCGACTGCCTGGCCCACCCCCTCCTGGCAGAGGCCGCGGTCCACGCCCTGGCCCGCCTGGAAAAACGGTGACCGGGGCGGTCTTCCCGCGGAATCGGTGACCTGGAAGGCGGAGGCCGTTCACTCGGCGAGGACCGCGTAGGCCTCTATCTCCATCAGGAAGTCCGGGCTGATCAGGGCCGCGACCTGGACCGCCGACGCCGCCGGGAGGCGGTCGGACGGTATGTGGGTCTCGCGGGCCGCGCGGACGGCGGGCATGTGGGCCATGTCCGTGACGAAATAGGTGAGTTTGACGACGTCGTCGAACGTGGCGCCGGCGGCGGCCAGGCAGCGGCGCAGGTTCTCGAAGACCTGGTGGGCCTGTGCCGCCGGGTCGCCCGGGCCGACGAGCTCGCCGTGCTCGTCCAGGGGGAGTTGGCCCGAGACGGCCACGAAGCGTCCCGTGCCCATGACGACGTGCGTGTACGCGGCGGCGGGGGCGACCCCGGCGGGGGCGGGGATGCGGGTCGGCTCGGTCATGCGTCCATGGTGGACCACGGGTCGGACAACGCCCCCGCCGGCCGGTGCCGTCGGGGGCGGTTCCGTGGTCGGCGGCACCGGGTGGTGCCGACGGCGCGTCGGGCCGGGTCAGCCGTGGAAGCCGAGGAGGCCGTGGAGGGTCGAACCGCGCGAGGCGCCCTTCCTCTTGGCGCTCAGCGGCTTCGGGTCCGGCTGCGCCTTGCACACCGCGTCCGCCTCGCCGTCACCGCGCGGCACCTGACCGCTGGTCAGATAGGCCGCCAGGTGCTTGTCCAGGCAGGCGTTCCCGCTCAGCGTGATGCCGTGGTTGCCGCCCTTCTCCTCCACCACCAGGCTGGAGCCGCGCAGTTGCTCGTGGACGGCGACGGCGCCCGGGTAGGGAGTGGCCGCGTCGTCCGTCGCCTGGAACAGCAGCACCGGGGGCAGCTCGTCGTTCGAGACGTCCACGGGCCGCAGCGGCTCGGCCGGCCAGAAGGCGCACGGCGCGTTGTACCAGGCGTTGCTCCAGGCCATGAACGGCGCCTCGTCGTACACCGCCCAGTTGTCCTTGCGCCACTGCTCCCAGTCCCGGGGCCAGGTCGCGTCACGGCACTGCACCGAGCTGTAGACGCTGTAGCCGTTGTCGCCCGCGGTGTCGACCGCGCCGAAGTTCTCGTACGCCTCGACGAGCGGGTCGGTGTCCTTGCGGTTCACGTACGCGGCGAACGCCTCGGCCAGGTAGGGCCAGTAGCCGTTGTAGTAGCCGCCGGGGATGTAGGTGTCCTCCAGTTCGGAGGCGCCGACCTTCTTCTGCGCGGGCTTCTTCGCCAGAGCCTCGCGCATCCCGTACCACTTGGCCTCCACCTTGGCGGGGTCGGTGCCGAGCCGGTAGGTCTTGTGGTGCTTGGCGATCCACTTCATGAACGCCATGTGGCGGTCGTTGAAGGCGTAGTCCTGCTGGATGTTGTCGTCGTACCAGACTCCCGTGGGGTCGACGACGGAGTCCAGGACCAGGCGGCGGACCCGCTCCGGGTACAGCTTCGCGTAGACGGCGCCGAGATAGGTGCCGTACGAGTAGCCGAAGTAGCTGATGCGCTCGGCGCCGAGCGCCTCCCGGACGGCGTCCATGTCACGCACCGCGCTGACCGTGTCGATGTACGGCAGCACGTCCGCGTACTTGGTGCCGCAGGCCTCGGCGAAGGCCCGCACCCGGTCGAGGTTGGCCTTCTCCAGGGCGGGGGTGAGCGGCACGGTGTCGGGCCGCACCGGCGCGAAGTGCTTCGGCCGGCAGTTCAGGGCGGGCTTGCTCGCGCCGACCCCGCGCGGGTCGAAGCCGATCACGTCGTACTGGGCGGCCACCTTCTTCGGCAGCGTGGAGGCGACGAAACCGGCCAGCCTGCGCCCGCTGCCGCCGGGGCCGCCCGGGTTCACCAGGAGGGGCCCCTGGTAGGTCTTCGCGGTGTGCGGGACCCGCGACAGCGCGATCGTGACGCGCCGGCCGTCCGGGTTGTCGTGGTCCAGAAGCACCTTCAGGGACGCGCACTGGAGCGTCGGGTAGGCGCTGGTGCCGCACTTCTTCCAGGCGGGCTTCGCCGCGGCGGGCGGGGCGGACGCGGCGTCGGCGTCCGCGCCGGCGGGCACCGACGTGATCACCGTGGCCAGTACGGCGGCGGTGCCGCACAGAGCGGCTGCGCGTTTCCTCATGGGGCTCCCAGGGCGGAGGAACTGAGCCGTGCACCTCACGGCCTCCGCCGTATCGTCCCGGAAAGCGCGCCCGTAAGAACGCGTTCTGCGCCGTCTTGACCCGATTGAGCAGCGTGATGCGCTCGGATGCCGCCGGGCCGCGCGCGCCGCCTCAGAGCAGCGTGAGCTGCGTCGGTTCCGGGGCGGCCGGCACCGGCTCGGGGACGGTGATCCTGCGCGTCGCGCCCGCGCGCGCGGGTCCGATGCCGTACTCCTGCGCCAGTTCGTGGACCTGACGGGTGATCCGGCGCTGGTACCACTTCGGCGCGTAGGCCCCCTCCGCGTACAGCCGTTCGTAGCGGCGCACCAGATGCGGGTGGTGGTGCCCGAGCCAGGCCATGAACCACTCCCGGGCCCCGGGCCGCAGATGCAGCACCAGGGGGGTCACCGAGGTGGCGCCGGACGCCGCGATCGCCCGCACCGTGGCGCGGAGTTGGTCCGGACCGTCGCCGAGGAAGGGGATCACCGGGGCCATCAGGACCCCGCACGCGATGCCGCGTTCGCCGAGGGCGCGGACCACGTCCAGCCGCCGCTCCGGAGCGGGCGTGCCGGGCTCGACGGTGCGCCACAGTTCGCGGTCGGTGAAGCCCACCGAGACGGAGATCCCGACGTCGGTGACCTCGGCCGCCTGCGTCAGCAGATCGAGGTCGCGCAGGATCAGCGTCCCCTTGGTGAGGATCGAGAAGGGGTTCGCGTGGTCGCGCAGGGCGGCGATGATGCCCGGCATCAGCCGGTAGCGGCCCTCGGCCCGCTGGTAGCAGTCCACGTTGGTGCCCATGGCGATGTGCTCGCCGTTCCAGCGGCGCGAGCCGAGCTGGCGGCGCAGCAGCTCGGGCGCGTTCACCTTGACCACGATCTGGGAGTCGAAGCCGAGGCCGGTGTCGAGGTCCAGATAGCTGTGCGTCTTGCGCGCGAAGCAGTACACACACGCGTGTGTGCAGCCCCGGTAGGGGTTGACGGTCCACTCGAAGGGCATGCGCGAGGCGCCCGGCACCCGGTTCACGATCGAGCGGGCCCGGATCTCGTGGAAGGTGATCCCCCGGAACTCCGGGCTGTCGAAGGTACGGGTGGTCACCGCGTCCGCGCCGAACAGTGCGGCGTCCCGGCCACGGTCCGCCTCGGGGTCCGCCGTGAGGTTCTCCCAGCGCATGAGTCCTCCTAGGTAGCACTGACCCCAGAATAGAACACATGTTCCCTTGATCGTGCGACCCGGTTTTCCGGCTCCCGTCCGGGCCCCCTCCGGGCCCCGATTTGGGCGGCCCGGCCGCCTGGTGGTTGGCTGGCCGCACACCCCGTAAAACCAAGTGCTGGAGGAAGTCAATGGCGCAGGTCGAGGCCACCACGGAACGGGTCATCGCGGCGGATGCGGAGGCGGTCTTCGACGCCCTGGCCGACTACAACGGCACGCGTTCGAAGCTGCTGCCCGAGCACTTCAGCGAGTACGAGGTGCGCGAGGGCGGCGACGGCGAGGGCACCCTCGTGCACTGGAAGCTCCAGGCCACCAGCAAGCGCGTCCGCGACTGCCTGCTGGAGGTCAGCGAGCCGACCGACGGTGAGCTCGTCGAGAAGGACCGCAACTCCTCGATGGTCACCACCTGGCGGGTCACCCCGGCCGGCGAGGGCCGGTCGCGCGTCGTCGTCACCTCCGTGTGGAACGGCGCCGGCGGCATCGGCGGCTTCTTCGAGCGGACCTTCGCGCCCAAGGGCCTCGCCCGGATCTACGACGCGGAGCTCGCCAAGCTCGCCGCCGAGGTCGAGAAGTAGCCGGGAGCCGACCCGGAACTGATGTCCCGGGGCCCGGAGTTGACCGCTCGGGGCCCCGGTGGAACTCACCGTTTCGAGTGGTTTTCCGTACGGCTCCCCCGTACGCCGTAGGGCTCCGACCGGCGGTTACGTCCTCCGGGCCGGGGTGTGGGGCGACTCGTCGCGCTTGCTCCCAGTTGTCGCGTAATGCGAGAAATGGGCGGCGCAGGCGCGACGAGGGGAGCGGTACGTGGGCGGCACGACGCTGGTGGAGATCGAGCGGGAGACGGCTCCCGTCGTCGAAGCGCCACCCCGGGAACCCGCATCCGGCACGCCGGGCCTGAGCCCGCGCCGGGTGCGCATGGTCTTCGTCGGGCTGATGCTCGCGCTGCTCCTCGCGGCGCTGGAGCAGATGATCGTGGCCACCGCCCTGCCGAAGATCGTCGGCGAGCTGCACGGCCTCGACAGGATGTCGTGGGCGATCACCGCCTACCTCCTCACCTCGACCGTCGGACTGCCCGTCTACGGCAAGCTCGGCGACCTCTTCGGCCGCAAGGGCGTCTTCCAGTTCGCCATCGTCGTCTTCGTCGCCGGCTCCGCGCTGGCCGGCCGGGCGCAGAGCATGGACCAGCTGATCGCCTTCCGCGCCGTCCAGGGCGTCGGGGCGGGCGGCCTCATGATCGGCGTGCAGGCGATCATCGCGGACATCGTGCCGCCGCGCCGGCGCGGCCGCTTCATGGGGCTGATCGGCGCCGCCTTCGGCCTCGCCTCCGTCGCCGGCCCGCTGCTCGGCGGCTACTTCACGGACCACCTCTCCTGGCGGTGGTGCTTCTACATCAACGTGCCGTTCGGCCTGCTCACGCTCGCCGTCGTCACCGTCGTGCTCAAACTCCCGAAGCCCGCCACCCGAGGACGCCTGGACGTCCTCGGGACGCTGCTGCTCGCCGCCGCCTCCACCTGCCTGGTCCTGCTGACCAGTTGGGGCGGCACCGAGTACGCCTGGGGCTCGCGCGTCATCCTCGGCCTCACCGCCGGAGCCGTCGCCGCGACGGCGCTCTTCCTCGTCGTCGAACGCTTCGCCCCCGAACCCCTCATCCCGCTGCGGCTGTTCAGGGACGGTGTCTTCAATGTCACCGCTCTGGTGGGGCTGGTCATCGGCATCGCGCTCTTCGGCGCGGCCAGTTACCTGCCGACCTACCTCCAGATGGTCGACGGCGCCACCGCCACCGAGTCGGGCCTGCTCATGCTCCCGATGATGGGCGGCATCGTCGGCGCCTCGGTGATCTCCGGACAGCTGATCAGCCACACCGGCCGCTACAAGGTCTACCCCGTGCTGGGCGCCGCCCTCTCGGTCGTCGGCATGTGGCTCCTGTCGCGGCTGGAGGTGGACACGCCCCGGCTGCACTACAGCGTCTGGATGGCCGTGCTCGGCGCCGGCATCGGCATGGTGATGCCGGTCCTGGTGCTCGCCGTGCAGAACTCCGTGCGCCCCGCCGACCTCGGCACCGCCACCAGCGCCAACAACTACTTCCGGCAGATCGGCGGCAGCGTCGGCGCCGCCGTCTTCGGCACCCTCTTCGCGAACCGGCTCGCCGACGCGCTGGCCGAACGCCTGCCCGCGCGCGCGGACGGCCCGGACGGCCCGGACCCCGAGTCCATCACCCCGCAGCTCGTCCACGCGATGCCCGCCGCGCTGCGCGACGAGTACATCCGCGCCTACGCCGACGCGATGCCGCGGATCTTCCTCTACCTGGTGCCGGTGCTCGTCCTCGGCCTGCTGATCGCCTTCTTCCTCAAGGAGAAACCCCTGGTGTCCCACAACGCCCCCGCCGAGCCCGCCTCCCTCGCCAAGGTCCCGCAGTCGCGCACCCACACCGCCGGGGTCCCGGTGTGCGGCACGGTCCAGCACCACGACGGCACCGTCGTGCCGCGGGCCGCCCTCACCCTCATCGACGTCGTGGGGCGGCAGATCGGGCGGGGCGCCAGCGGCGAGGACGGGCGGTACGCGCTCTCCACGCCCGGCTCCGGCTCGTACGTCCTGATCGCGGCGGCCGGCGGCCACCAGCCGCAGGCGGTCTCCGTGACCGTCGGCGAGCGCCCGGTGGAACTGGACGTCGTGCTGGGCGGCGCCGGACGCCTGGCCGGCAGCGTGCTCACCGCCGACGGCACCCCGGTTCGCGAGGCGACCGTCACGCTCACCAACGTCCACGGCGAGGTGGTGGCCACCACCCGCAGCGGCCCCGAAGGCGGTTACGTCATCACCGAGTTGGTCGCCGGGGAGTACACCCTGGCCGCCAGCGCGCCCGCGTTCCGCCCCACCGCCCTGCCCGTCACCGTGCAGGCCGCCCGCGAGACCCGCCAGGACGTCGAACTCGCCGGCGGAGCCGTACTGCGGGGGACCGTGCGCGGCGGCGGCGGACGGCCCGTCGAGGACGCCCGCGTCACGCTCCTCGACGCGGCGGGCAACGTCGTGGACACCCTCACCACGGGCGCCGACGGCACCTTCCGCTTCGTCGACCTGTCCTCGGGGGAGTACACCGTGATCGCGGCCGGGTACCCGCCGGTGGCCACGGTGCTCCGGATGGCAGGCGGCGGCAGGACCGAGCGGGACCTCCAACTGGGCCACGAGGACTGACCGTTGGGGCTCCGGAAGGCCCCGCCGCGCCGGAGCCGCCCCCGGCGCGGGCAATTCCGGTGTTGCCGCACATCCCGGCCGGTCGCCGCCGTACCGTGGTGACGACGACGCAGATCTTGCGGATCCGTGGGGAGAAAGGGCCTGGCCATGGACCGTGGCACGGAAGTGGGCGCACATCCCGGAGCGGGAGCCCACGAGAGCCCCACGGCGCGGTACGCCGCCGAGGGGCGCATCCCGCTCGCCGTCGTCGTCGTGGACCGCGACGGCCTCGTCTCGCACTGGAGCACGGGTGCGCGGCGCCTCTTCGGCGCCACCCGGGAGGAGGCGCTCGGCCGGCCCGCCGCCGACCTGCTCCCCGTGTCCGGCGCCCTTCCCGAGGTCCTCGACCCCGAGCCGCTCACCGACGCCTTCGGGCCCTACCAGATGTACGACGGCCTGGGCCCCGACCTGGAGGCATCCCTCGGCGGCCGTACCTCCTACCCGGCGGCAGGCCGGGCCCGGCTCACCGGAGCGGACCGGGAACGGCTCGACATCCTGTGGTGGGGCTACCCCCTGATCGGACCGGGCCCCGCACGGCTCCTGGTGCTCGCGGCGGACGCCGAACGCCTGAAGGCCGAGCGGGGGTACGACGACGAGGTCGTCGAACGCATCGCACCCGGCTTCGCCCCGTACACCGAACTCCCGGCGCCGGACGACCTCGCCAAGCGGCTGCCCGAGGTCCTGCCGAACATGGGGCCGGAGCTCAGCGGCCGCATCGTGGCGCAGGTCCTGGAACTCGGTTACCCCATCCTGGAGTTCAGCCAGTACGAGCGGGTGCCGGTGACCCCCGACTGGGGCGTGCCGCGCCGCGCGGGCAGGCAGCGGGCCGCCGGGACCGGGACGCCGGCCCAGGCCCTCGTGCCGTCCGGAGCCGAGCACGACCTGGAGTACGCCGCCGTCCGCGAGCGGCTGGAGTTCCTGAACGAGGTCAGCACCGGCATCGGCTCCTCCCTCGACCTGGGCGAGACGATCCGCGAGGTCACCAGCGCCGCCGTGCCCCGCTTCGCGGATTTCGCCGGTACGCACCTGCGCGCCGCCGTCCTCGCCGGCGAGAGCTTCCCGGACGGCGCCCCGGACGTGACGACCGTGTGGCACCGGGTCTGGGTCGAGCACAACGACGAGCCGGGCCGCTGGGACGACACCGTGCCGGTCGGCGAGGCCATCGCCTTCCCCGAGCACACGCCGTTCTTCCAGTGCATGAGCACCGGGGAGCCGGTGCTGATCCCGCGCATCGACGAGGAGCTGGGCAACCGCATCTCGGGTCAGTTCGAGAAGCGCGACCTGCGGCCCCTCATCACCGGCCGCTCCCTGCTCGTCGTCCCGCTCAAGGCGCGCAACGTGGTGCTCGGGTTCATGGTGCTCATGCGCCGCGCGGACCGCGAGGTGTTCGACGACATGGACCGCACGACGGGCGCCGAACTCGCCGCCCGGGCCGGTCTCGTACTCGACAACGCCCGTATGTACACCTACCAGGAGAACGTCGCCGACACGCTCCAGGACAGCATGCTGCCGCAGGTCTCCCCGC
Organism: Streptomyces sp. NPDC005496; assembly: GCF_042872045.1. NCBI lineage: Bacteria > Bacillati > Actinomycetota > Actinomycetes > Kitasatosporales > Streptomycetaceae > Streptomyces > Streptomyces sp. NPDC005496. The sequence goes on along the minus strand of NZ_JBIAJQ010000001.1, from coordinate 472,194 downwards.
GCATGGCGGGCTGCGACATCGCGACGCGCTACCTCCCGGGCACCCGCCTCGGCCGGGTCGGCGGCGACTGGTTCGACAGCATCAAGCTGCCGGGCTCGCGCACCGCGCTGGTGGTCGGCGACGTCATGGGCCACGGCCTCAACTCGGCCGCGATGATGGGCCAGTTGCGCACCGCCGTGCAGACCATGGCCACCATGGGGACCCGGCCCGCCCAACTGCTGCGCAGCCTGGACGACCTGGCGCGGCGGCTCGGCGAGAACTACCTCGCCACCTGCCTGTACGCGGTGTACGACCCGATCCGCGGTGAACTGGAACTCTCCAACGCCGGCCACATCCCGCCCGTCCTGGTGCGTGCCGAGGACGGCCGCAGCGAACTGCTGCACCTGCCGACCGGCGCGCCCATAGGGGTCGGCGGGGTGCCCTTCGAGACCGCCGTCGTCCGCGTCGCGCCGGGGGACCGGCTCGTGCTGTGCACCGACGGCCTGGTGGAGGTGCGGGGCGGCGACATCGGAGAGGGCCTGGCCGCGCTCTGCGAGTCGGCGGCCCATCCCGCCGCCTCGATGGACGACGCCTGCGACACCATCATCCGCGCGCTCAACACCCACGGCGGACGCAAGGACGACGTGGCGCTCCTCATGGCCCGGCTGAACGGCATCCCGGACGACCACGTCGCCGAGTGGCAGCTGCCGAGGGAGGCCCGCGAGGTGTCCCGGGCCCGGCGGCTCGTCCGTGACCGGCTGGCGGCGTGGGGCCTCACCGACGCGATCGAGACCGCGGAACTGCTGGTCAGCGAACTCGTCGGCAACGCGGTGCGGCACGGCGCGGGCGCCGAGGTCGGGCTGCGGCTGGTCCGCACCGACGCCCTGCTGTGCGAGGTCCTCGACGACGAGCCGGCGCTGCCCGCGCTCACGAGCGCGGGCCCGGACGGCGAGTGGGGCCGGGGTCTGCGGGTGGTGAGCAGGCTCGCGCGGGAGTGGGGCGCGAGCGCCTCCGGGCACCGCAAGACGGTCTGGTTCGAGCAGGCGCTCACACCCGGTCCGCGCCACCCCTGACACCCCCCGGGGGCGCGCGGGGCTTCCGAGCGCGCCATCGGCGTGCGCGGGCTCGAATTTCCGGTGAAGGAAAGGCACTTGCCCCTTGCCCCCCGCCCGGCGGTCGCGATACTCCGATCATGACGCCGACCCTGGGGAGCACACATGAACGTCTCGGAGGACTACCGCAACGCCTGGGAGGGTTACTGGAAGGAGACCTCCGACGCGCCCGGTGACGCGATCTGGGACGCCGACCCGGCACTGACCTCCATACCCCACAGCGAACTGCTCCTGCCGTACGCGGACACCGCCCGCACCATCGTCGACCTCGGCTGCGGCAACGGCACCCAGACCCGCTACCTCGCCACCCGGTTCGCGCGCGCCGTCGGTGTCGACCTGTCCCACGCCGCCATAGAGCACGCCCGGCGCGCGGGCCGGGACGACGGCAGCGACGCCGAGTTCCAGCAGCTGGACCTGACCGACAGCGAGGCGGTACGCGCCGTGCACGCCCGCCTCGGCGACAGCCACGTCTACATGCGCGCCGTCATCCACCAGAGCGAACCCCGCGCCCGGGCCGCGGTGGCCGCCGCCGTCGCCGAGATCGTCGGCGTCGAGGGGCGCGCCTTCGTGGTGGAACTGACGGCCGCCTCGCGCCAGGTGCTCCAGCAGGCCGCGTCCGGACCGGACGGGCCGCCGCCGAAGCTGCTCCGGGTCTTCCACCACGGGCTGAAGCCGGCCGACGCGGCGGACGACGAGGTGCCGCGCGTGCTCGGGGAGGCCGGCCTGGAGATCCTCGCCGAGGGCGACACGACGCTGCCGCAGACGGAGTACATGGCGGACGGCACCCGCATCGACCTGCCCGCACGGTGGTTCGTCCTGGCGGGACGCCGCGCGGACGGGTGAGGAGCCGCCCGCGGACGGCGGGGTGAGGAGCCGCCCGCGGGCGGACGGGTGAGGAGTTGTCCACAGGCCTGTTCGCCCCCGGGCGGAAGCGCGTACGGTTTCGAGGCATGAAGATCCTCATCAGCGCCGACATGGAGGGCGCCACGGGCGTGACCTGGCCGGCCGACGTGCTGCCGGGCACCCCGCAGTGGGAGCGCTGCCGCGCGATGTTCACCTCGGACGTCAACGCGGCGGTGCTCGGCTTCCTCGACGGCGGCGCCGACGAGGTCGTCGTCAACGAGGCGCACTGGACGATGCGGAACCTGCTCCTGGAGCGACTGGACGACCGGGCGCAGATGCTCACCGGGCGGCACAAGTCGCTCTCCATGGTGGAAGGCGTGCAGCACGGCGACGTGGACGGCATCGCCTTCGTCGGCTACCACGCCGGAGCCGGCATGGAGGGCGTCCTAGCGCACACGTACCTGGCCAACTCGATCACCGGGGTCTGGGTGAACGGCGTCCGGGCCAGCGAGGGCCTGCTCAACGCCCACGTCGTCGCCGAGTTCGGGGTGCCGGTCGTCCTGGTCACCGGCGACGACGTGGCCTGCGAGGACGCCCTGGGCTACGCGCCGGAGGCGCTGAAGGTCGCCGTCAAGGACCATGTGTCGCGCTACGCGGCCGTGTGCCGGACCCCGGCGCGCACGGCGGCCGACATCCGCGCCGCGGCCAAGGAGGCGGCGGCGCTGGCCGTGCGGCACGAACCGGTCACCGGCGAGCCGTTCACCGTGGCGCTGGAGTTCGACGCCGAGCACCTGGCGATGGCCGCCACCGTCGTGCCCGGCGTGGCGCGCACGGGGGAGCGCAAGGTGGAGTACACCAGCGGGACGATGTACGAGGGAATCCGCACGTTCAAGGCGGTCACGACGATCGTCTCCGCCGCCGTGGAGGAGCAGTATGGCTGAGCACACGGCACAGGACGCCGCGCCGGAGCGGGCGGGTCAGGCCGACGGGCGGGCACTCGACGAGGTCGTCCGCTTCACCTCCGAGCTCATCCGCATCGACACCACCAACCGCGGCGGCGGTGACTGCCGCGAGCGCCCGGCCGCCGAGTACGCCGCGGCCCTGCTGGCCGAAGCGGGCCTGGAACCGGCGCTCCTGGAGCGCACCCCGGGCCGTACGAACGTCGTCGCCCGCATCGAGGGCACCGACCCCGCGGCGGACGCGCTCCTCGTGCACGGCCATCTGGACGTGGTGCCCGCGCAGGCCGAGGACTGGAGCGTGCACCCGTTCTCCGGGGAGATCCGCGACGGGGTGGTCTGGGGCCGCGGCGCGGTCGACATGAAGAACATGGACGCGATGATCCTCGCGGTCGTCCGGCACTGGGCCCGGCACGGGGTGCGGCCCCGGCGCGACCTGGTGATCGCGTTCACCGCCGACGAGGAGGCCAGCGCCGAGGACGGGTCGGGGTTCCTCGCCGACCGGCATCCGGACCTTTTCGAGGGCTGCACCGAGGGCGTCAGCGAGTCCGGGGCGTTCACCTTCCACGACGGCGCCGGCCGGCAGCTGTACCCGATCGCCGCGGGTGAGCGCGGCACGGGCTGGCTCAAGCTGACCGCCCGCGGCCGGGCCGGGCACGGCTCCAAGGTCAACGACAGCAACGCGATCACACGCCTGGCCGCCGCGATCACCCGCATCGGCGCCCACGAGTGGCCGCTGCGCCTCACCCCGACCGTCCGAGCGTCCCTGGCCGAGCTGGCGGCGCTCTACGGCATCGACACCGGCCTGGAGGACGTCGACGCCCTCCTGGAGAAGCTGGGCCCCGCCGCCTCCCTCGTCGAGGCGACCGTCCGCAACAGCGCCAACCCGACCATGCTCTCCGCGGGCTACAAGGTGAACGTGATTCCGGGGGAGGCGGTGGCCTACGTCGACGGCCGTTTTCTGCCAGGCGGCGAGGACGAGTTCCGCACGACCCTTGACCTGCTCACCGGACCCGACGTGGAGTGGGAGTTCCACCACCGCGAGGTGGCCCTCCAGGCGCCGGTGGACTCGGCGACGTACGCGCGGATGCGCGCCGCCGTCGAGGAGTTCGCGCCCGAGGGACATGTGGTGCCGTACTGCATGTCGGGTGGCACGGACGCCAAGCAGTTCTCACGCCTGGGGATCACGGGATACGGCTTCGCGCCGCTGAAGTTGCCGGAGGGCTTCGACTACCAGGCCCTCTTCCACGGCGTCGACGAACGTGTCCCGGTCGAGGCGCTGCACTTCGGCGTCCGCGTCCTCGACCGCTTTCTGCGAACGGCCTGACGAAGTGGGGGACATGGTGCAGACCCTGGCGTACGGAGCGTGGCCGTCGCCCATCGACGCGGCGCTCGCCGCCGCGCACGACGGGCGGCCCGATTTCGTGGGCTTCGTGGGCGAGGAGGCATGGTGGACCGAGCCACGGCCCGGCGAGGGCGGCCGGCGCACCCTCGTCCGCCGCGCGGCCGACGGCACGGAGCGCTCCGTGCTGCCCGCCCCGTGGAACGTGCGCAGCCGCGTCATCGAGTACGGCGGCCTGCCCTGGACCGGGATCATGCGCCCGGAGGGGCCCCTGGTGGTCTTCGTCGACTTCGCCGACCAGCGGCTGTACCGGTACGAGCCCGACACGCCCGGCAGTGAACCGGTCCCGCTGACACCGGTGTCGCCGGTGGGCGGCGGACTGCGCTGGGCCGACCCGCAGCTGCGGCCCGAGCTGGGCGAGGTGTGGTGCGTCCTGGAGGAGTTCACCGGGGATGGACCCGCGGACGTGCGCCGGCTGGTGGCCGCGGTGCCGCTGGACGGGTCGGCGGCCGGGCACCGGGACTCGGTGCGCGAACTGACCGACGACGCCCACCGGTTCGTCACCGGCCCCCGGCTCTCGCCCGACGGGCGGCGCGCGGCCTGGCTCGCCTGGGACCACCCGCGGATGCCGTGGGACGGCACGGAGCTGATCGTCGCGGACGTCACCGGCGACGGCACGCTGCACGGCGCGCGGACCGTCGCCGGCGGCCCCGAGGAGTCCATCGCCCAGGCCGACTGGGCGGGGGACGGAAGCCTGCTGTTCTCCAGCGACCGCACCGGCTGGTGGAACCTGTACCGCGTCGGCCCCGACGGCGGCGAGAAGGCGCTGTGCCCGCGCGAGGAGGAGTTCGGCGGCCCGCTGTGGCAGATCGGGCAGAGCTGGTTCGCGCCGCTCGACAGCGGGCTGGTCGCCGTCGTGCATGGCCGCGGCTCCACCGCCCTCGGCATACTCGACCCGGAGACCGGCGAGGTGGTCGACGCGGCCGGCCCGTGGACCGAGTTCACGCCGGCGCTCGCGGCGCACGGCACCCGGGTCGTCGCCGTCGGGGCCAGTCCCCGCAGTGCCTACGAAGTCGTCGAGCTGGACGCCCGCACCGGCCGCGCCCGGGTGATCGGCGCCCCGCACGACGACCCGGTCGACCCGGCCTACTACCCCGAGCCCCAGATCCGGACCTTCACCGGCCCCGCCGGCCGCGAGATCCACGCGCACGTCTACCCGCCCCACAACCCCGGCCACGTGGCCCCCGGCGAGGAGCTGCCGCCGTACGTGGTCTGGGCGCACGGCGGCCCGACGAGCCGCGCACCGCTGGTCCTGGACCTGGAGATCGCCTACTTCACCTCGCGCGGCATCGGGGTCGCCGAGGTCGACTACGGGGGGTCCACCGGGTACGGGCGGGAGTACCGCAACCGGCTGCGCGAGCAGTGGGGCGTGGTCGACGTCGAGGACTGCGCGGCCGTCGCACTCGCCCTCGCCGAGGAGGGCACCGCGGACCGCGGTCGGCTCGCCATCCGCGGCGGCAGCGCGGGCGGCTGGACGACGGCCGCCTCCCTGGCCGCCACCGATGTCTACGCCTGCGGCACGATCCTCTACCCGATCCTCGATCTCGCGAGCTGGGGGTCGGGGGAGACCCACGACTTCGAGTCGCGGTACCTGGAGACGCTGGTCGGGCCGCTCGCCGAGGTGCCCGGCCGGTACGCGGAGCGGTCGCCCGCCGAGCACGCCGACCGCATCACCGCGCCCTTCCTGCTGCTCCAGGGCCTGGACGACGTCATCTGCCCGCCCGCCCAGTGCGAACGGTTCCTGGCCAGGATGGAGGGGGAGGGCAGACGGGTCGCGCACGCCTACATCGCCTTCGAGGGAGAGGGCCACGGCTTCCGGCGCGCCGACACGATGGTGCGCGTCCTGGAGTCCGAACTCTCCCTGTACGCCCAGGTCTTCGGCCTGAACCCGCCGGGTGTCCCCACCTTGGAGCTGCTCAAGTGAAGTCCCTGACCCGCCCCGCACGCCTGGCCCCCGGGGCCCGGGTGGCCGTCGTCGCCCCCAGCGGCCCGGTCCCCGAGGAGCGCCTGGAGGCCGGACTGGACCTGCTGCGCGGCTGGGACCTCGACCCCGTCGTCGCCCCCCATGTGCTGGACCGGCACGGCGAGTTCGACTACCTGGCGGGGACCGACACCGACCGGGCCGCCGACTTCCAGGCCGCCTGGTGCGACCCGGACGTCGACGCGGTGCTCTGCGCCCGCGGCGGCTACGGGGCTCAGCGCATGATCGACCTGCTCGACTGGAGCGCGATCGCGGCGGCGGGCCCCAAGGTGTTCGTCGGCTACAGCGACATCACCGCTCTGCACGAGGCGTTCGCCACCCGCGTGGGCCTGGTGACCCTGCACGGACCCATGGTCGCCGGCGTCGACTTCGTCAAGAACGAGCGGGCGCAGGAGCATCTGCGCGCGACGCTCTTCGAACCGGAGACGGTCCGCACCGTCGCCGCCCCGGGGCACGGCGCCGCTCTCGTCCCGGGGCGGGCCAGGGGACGACTGCTCGGCGGCTGCCTGAGCCTCCTCGCCGCCGACCTCGGCACGCCGTACGCCCGGCCCTCCGCGCGCGGCGGCCTGCTGTGCCTGGAGGACGTGGGCGAGGAGACGTACCGGCTGGACCGCTACCTGACCCAGCTGCTGCGCGCCGGCTGGCTCGACGGCGTCGCCGGGATCCTGCTCGGCTCGTGGGTGGAGTGCTCGCCCTACTCCGAGGTGCGGGCCATGCTGGCCGACCGGCTCGTGGGCCTCGGCGTGCCGGTGGTGGAGGAGTTCGGGTTCGGGCACGGCGAGGGTGCGCTGACGATCCCCTTCGGGGTGACCGCCGAGCTGGACGCGGCGGCCGGAACGCTGACGCTGGACGAGCCGGCCCTACGCTGAGCACCGGGCCGCCACCGCGTGGACGTGCCCTGACCCACGGCGGGGTCGGGAGTGCTCGTGCCCTGACCAACGCCGGGTCGGGAGTGCTCGTGCCCTGACTCATGGCGGGGGCGCGGTGTGCTTGCGCCCTCGCCCCCAGCAGTGTTGCCGCGTGCCCGCGTCCCCCTGCGGCCGGGTTGTCGCGTGGCCGCGTCTCCACCCCGGGCGCCAGGCGCCGGGCGCCGCATTCCCATGTCCCCACGGCCGCGTGGGCTGCCTCCGCCGCGCCGGGACGGACCAGGAGGCCCCGGAAGGCGCGCGCCCGCGTCACGGGCCGGAGCGCGGGCGGCTGCTCGCGTACTGTGGCCGGATGCCTGAGAACTCCCGTCACCTTGCCGAGGGCCCCCGGGTCGGCATCCGGCACTACACCTCGGACGACGGCGCCGAGTTCACCGCGCGGGCGCGGGAGAGCAAGGACCTGCACCACCCGTGGCTCTTCCCGCCCACCGACGCCGAGGCGTACGCCTCCTACGCCCAGCGGCTGATCGGCGACCCGACCAAGGCCGGTTTCCTGGTCTGCGAGCGGGACACCGGGGCCCTCGCAGGGTTCGTCAACATCAACAACATCGTCGAGGGCGGCTTCCTCAGCGGCGCGCTCGGATACGGGGCGTTCGCGCACGCCGCCGGACGCGGGCTGATGAGCGAAGGACTCGCCCTCGTCGTCGCCCACGCCTTCGGGCCGATGGGGCTGCACCGGCTGGAGATCAACGTGCAGCCGGGCAACGCCGCGTCGATCGCGCTGGCCCGGCGCGGCGGGTTCCGGCTGGAGGGCTTCTCCCCGGACTTCCTCCACATCGACGGTGCCTGGCGGGACCACGAACGGTGGGCGCTGACCGTCGAGATGACGCGGAGGAGGCCCCCGCGGCGGTGACCCGGGCCGAGGCCGGCCGCGACCGCCTCCGCGCCCCCGGAGGCCGTACACCCCGCAGCCCCGGCCCTCGCCAGGCGCCGTCATCCGCCGCGCTCCCGGCGCCGGCCCTCATCCGACGGCCCTCGTACCGCCCGCCCGCCCGAGTCGGCGTCGGACGCCTTTGCGCAATCCTGACGAGCGCCGCCCCTGGTCAGGTCCGCGAAGACGCTGTTCCATGGTCATCGTGACGACGATCCGACGTGACGTACTGACGCTCCCCGCAGCCGAGTTGGGCCCCGACAACCCCCTGCCGCCGCTGCGCACGCTCGACGAGGTGCACCGTGTCGAGGAGCGGGACCGCGTGGGCCTGCCCCGCGAGATGGCCCGCCAGATCGGTTACGAGCCACTGCGCAGCGTGTTGCCCGAGCGCGTCCGGGACGGCTACGGCAGAACGCGAGCGCCGCGCGGGATCGACACGATCGTGATCGAGAACGAACGGCTGCGGGCCGTCGTGCTGCCCGGCCTCGGGGGCCGCGTCGCCTCGCTGTTCCACAAGTCCTCGGGCCGCGAACTGCTGTACCGCAACCCGGTGTTCCAGCCCGCCTGCTTCGCCCTGAACGGTGCCTGGTTCTCCGGCGGCGTCGAGTGGAACATCGGCGCGACCGGCCACACCGCCCTCTCGTGCGCGCCGGTGCACGCCGCCCGCGTCACCGCCCCCGACGGCGGCGAGATGCTGCGCCTGTGGGAGTGGGAGCGGCTGCGCGACCTGCCCTTCCAGGTCGACCTGTGGCTGCCGAGGGACTCGGACTTCCTGTACGTCGGCGTGCGCATCCGCAACCCGCACGAGAAGCCCGCGCCCACCTACTGGTGGTCGAACATCGCCGTGCCCGAGGAACGCCGGGTGCTGGCCCCGGCCGAGGAGGCCTGGCACTTCGGATACGAGCGCCGGCTGCGCCGGGTGTCCGTCCCCGCGTACGACGGCGTCGACCGGACGTATCCGCTCGCGAGCACGTTCCCCGCCGACTACTTCTACGAGGTGCCCGACGGGCGGCGCCGGTGGATCGCCGCCCTGGACGACGAGGGGCACGGGCTCGTGCAGACGTCCACCGACGTCCTGCGCGGCCGCAAGCTCTTCGTCTGGGGCTCCGGCACCGGCGGGCGGCGCTGGCAGGAGTGGCTGACCGAGCCCGGCACCGGAGGGTACTGCGAGATCCAGGCCGGGCTCGCCCGCACCCAGCTGGAGCACGTCCGGCTGGAGCCGGAGAGCGAGGTGTCCTGGCTGGAGGCGTACGGGCCGCTGAGCGCCGACGCCGCGACCGTGCACGGCGGTGACTGGGACGCGGCGCGGGCCGAGACGCAGGACCGTCTGGAGGCGGCCCTCCCGCGCGCAGACGTGGACGCGGCGTACCGGGCCTGGCTGCCGTACGCCGACACCGAGCCGGGCGAGACGCTGGCCGCCGGCTCCGGCTGGGGCGCCCTCGAAGTGCTGCGCGCCTCCTACAAGCTGCCGGGCACCCCCTTCGAGGAGAGCACCCTCGGCGACGAGCAGGCGCCGTGGGCGGAACTGCTCAGGTCCGGGACCTTCCCGGAGCCGCGCCGGGCCGGCCCGCCCGGGCCGACGCTCGTCGCCCGGCACTGGCGCGACATGCTGGAGACGGCGCCCGCCCGGCCGCTCACCGAGTACCACCTCGGCGTCGCACAGTGGCACGCGGGCGATCAGGCGCAGGCCGTGCGCAGCTGGGAACGCGGACTGCAACTGGCCCCGTCCGTCTGGCCGTTGCTGCGCTGCCTCGCCGTCGCCGACCAGGTGGCCGGGCACCACGAGCGGGCCGCCGACCGGTACGCGGAGGCCTTCGACGACCTGTGCCAGGAGCGGCGCGACGACGGGGAGGCGTGGACCGCGGCCACGGCCGCGCTCGGGCGGGAGGCGATCGAGGCGCTGCTGGCGGTGCGGCGGGTGGCGGACGCGCGGGCCGTGTGGGACCGGCTGCGGGACGCCACGCGCGAGCGGGGGCGGTTCCGGCTGATCGAGGCGCGTCTGCTGCTCGCCGAGGGGGACCGCGCGGGCGCGCGGGCCGTCTTCGACGACGGCTTCGAGGTGGCGGACCTGCGGGAGGGCGCCGAGGTCATCAGCGAGCTGTGGGCCCGGATCACCGACGAACCGCTGCCGGCCCGGTACGAGTTCCGCATGCGGCCCCCGGCGCGGTGAGGAGCGGGCGGCTCCCCGGCCCGGGGAGCCGCGTCCGCCGTCAGACGCCGGTCGGGCTCTCCGCGCGCCGGTCCACGTACTCGTAGACCATGCCGTCGGGATGCATCGCGATCAGGTTCCGGCCGACCGGGGTCGCGACCGGGCCCGCCAGCACCCGTGCACCGGAGTCGCTGAGCACTCGGTGCGCCTCGTCGACGTCCGTGACGGCGATGGTGGCGGCCACCTTGCGCAGGATCTCCAGCTCGGCCTCGGGGCCGCTCATCAGCAGGAAGCAGCCGACGGCGGCGACCGAGACGCCGCCGCGCTCGAAACGCAGGGCGCGTCCGCCCGCCAGTCTCTCGTAGAACGGGACCGAACCCTCCAGGTCGTCGACGCAGATACGCAGCGTGGCTCCCAGAATCTCCATGCCCCGAGCCTAGGGCCTGTCGTGCGGGTCTCGCCGGGGTCTAGGGATCATCCGGCACGTACATCCGGCACGTACGGTCCACGGCGGCCCCGCCGGCCCCCGGCGTTCCGTCAGCCGGCGTTCTGCTGGAGCTGCGGCAGCACCTTGGTGCGGTAGAAGTCGAAGAAGCCCCGCTGATCCGGGCCGATCTGATTGACGTACACGTGGTCGAAGCCCGAGTCCGCGAAGGCGGTCAGCGCCGAGACGTGCTCGTCGACGTCGTCGCCGCACACCGTGTTCTCGCGGACCATGTCCTCGGTGACCAGCGGCTGCAGCTGCTCGAAGTGGCGGGGTGTGGGCAGGATCTGGCCCATCTCGCCCGGCAGCAGCTGGTTGGGCCACAGCCGGTGCACGGTGCGCACGGCCTCGTCGCGGTCCTGCCCGTAGCAGACCTTCGTGCCGCCGCTCACGGGCTTTGCGCCCCCGCCGCCCTTGCGGAACCGGGAGACCATCGACTCCTCGGGCATCATCGTGATGTAGCCGTCGCCGACCCGGGCCGCCAGCGAGGTCGCCTGCGGGCCGAAGCCGGAGATGTCGATCGGGACCGGCTCGTCGGGAACCGTGTAGAGGCGGGCGTTCTCCACGGTGTAGTGCGTACCGTGATGGTTGACCTCCTCGCCGGTGAAGAGGCCGCGCATCACCTGGATCGCCTCCTCCAGCATCTCCAGGCGCACGTGCGCGGGCGGCCAGGCGTCACCGAGGATGTGCTCGTTCAGCGCCTCCCCGGAGCCCACGCCGAGCCGGAAGCGGCCGTTCGTCATCACCGCGGTCGTCGCCGCGGCCTGCGCCAGCACCGCCGGGTGGATGCGCACGGTGGGACACGTGACCGCCGTCTGGATCGGCAGGGACACGGCCTCGGAGAGCGCGCCGATCACCGACCACACGAACGGACTCTGCCCCTGCGCGTCGTTCCACGGGTGGTAGTGGTCCGAGATCCACAGGGAGCGGAATCCGGCCTGTTCCGCCATCCGCGCCTGCTCGACGAGTTCCGCGGGACCGAATTCCTCGGTCGACAGGAAGTAGCCGTACTCGGCCATGGGGGGCACCTCCGCGACGGGCTGCTCAGGGACGGCCCGGGTAACCCCGCCGCGGCCCGCGAAACGCCGCCCGCACACCCGCACGCCCGCACCCGAGGCGGTCCCGGACATGACGGATACGCGGGGGAACACCGGACGCCGGGTTGCGCGACCCGGCCGATACGCGTACGCCGGGCCCGTGCCCCCGGCCGCCACGACGTTTGGCCGGTCCACCCAGGGGGACGCGGTAAGCCCGTACGAGCGACCATGCCGGAGGCGAACCGTGGCTCGACCCCGCATCGTGATCGTCGGTGCCGGCTTCGCGGGATACCGGACCGCCCGCGCCCTGTCCCGGCAGGCACGCGGCAGGGCCGACATCACCCTGCTCAACCCGACCGACTACTTCCTGTACCTGCCCCTGCTGCCGCAGGTCGCCGCCGGGGTCCTGGAGCCACGCCGTGTCACCGTCTCGCTCACCGGCACCCTGCCCGGCGTACGCCTGGCCCTCGGCGAGGCCGACCGGATCGACCTCGACGCACGGACCGTGCACTACCGCGACCCCGAGGGAGGCCAAGGGACGCTGGCCTACGACCGGCTGGTGCTCGCCGCCGGGAGCGTCAACAAACTGCTGCCCGTCCCCGGGGTCGCCGAGCACGCCCACGGCTTCCGCGGCCTGCCCGAGGCGCTGTACCTGCGCGACCACGTCACCCGCCAGATCGAACTGGCCGCCGCGTCCGACGACGGCGTCAGCGCCGACGCGCGGTGCACCTTCGTGGTCGTCGGCGCCGGCTACACCGGTACGGAGGTCGCCGCGCAGGGGCAGCTCCTCACCGACGCGCTCACCCGCGGTCGGCCGCTGCCCGAAGCCAGGCGGCCCCGCTGGCTGCTGCTCGACATCGCCCCACGCGTCCTGCCCGAACTGGACGAACGGCTCTCCAGGACGGCGGACCGCGTGCTGCGGCGGCGCGGCGTCGACGTACGCACCGGGACCTCCGTCAAGGAGGCCACCCCGGACGGCGTCCTGCTCAGCGACGGCGAGTTCGTCGACACCCGCACCCTGATCTGGTGCGTCGGCGTCCGCCCCGACCCGCTGGCCGAAACCCTGGGCCTGCCCATGGAACGCGGCCGGCTCCTCGTCGACCCCTACCTCCAGGTGCCGGGACGGCCCGAGGTCTACGCCTGCGGTGACGCGGCCGCCGTGCCGGACCTGGAGAAGCCCGGCCAGTACACCCCCATGACCGCACAGCACGCGTGGCGCCAGGGCAAGGTCGCGGCCCGCAACGTCGCGGCCTCCTTCGGCACCGGCGAGCGCCGCCCCTACCGGCACCGCGACCTCGGCTTCACCGTCGACCTCGGCGGCGCCGAGGCCGCCGCCAACCCGCTCGGCGTACCGCTCTCGGGTCCGCTCGCCGGAGCCGTCACCCGCGGCTACCACCTCGCCGCGATGCCCGGCAACCGCGTCCGCGTCGCCGCCGACTGGCTCCTCGAGGCCGCGCTGCCCCGCCAGGGCGTCCAGCTGGGCCTGGTCCGGTCGTGGTCGGTGCCGCTGGACACCGCGTCGCCCGAGCAGGCACGGATGCCGGGCGGCGCTCCCGCCACGCGCGACAGTTACCGATAGGAGACTCATGAACACCCGCCAACTCGCCGAACTCGGACAGCAGTTGCGCGTCGACAGCGTGCGCGCCTCGGCCGCCGCGGGCTCCGGCCACCCCACCTCCTCGATGTCCGCGGCCGACCTGATGGCCGTCCTGCTGGCCAAGCACCTGCGCTACGACTTCGAGCGCCCCCAGCACCCCGGCAACGACCGGTTCGTCCTCTCCAAGGGGCACGCCTCACCGCTGCTGTACTCCGCCTACAAGGCGGCCGGCGCGATCAACGACACCGAACTGCTCACCTTCCGCAAGCTCGGCAGCCGTCTCGAAGGGCACCCCACACCCCGCCGGCTGCCCTGGGTCGAGACGGCCACCGGCTCGCTCGGCCAGGGCCTGCCGGTCGGCGTGGGCATCGCGCTCGCCGGCAAGCGGCTGGAGCGCACCGGCTACCGCGTGTGGGTGCTGTGCGGCGACAGCGAACTCGCCGAGGGCTCCGTCTGGGAGGCCGCCGAGCACGCGGCCTACGAGCACCTCGACAACCTCACGCTGATCGTCGACGTCAACCGGCTCGGCCAGCGCGGCCCGACCCGGCACGGCCACGACCTGGACGCCTACGCCCGCCGCTTCCACGCCTTCGGCTGGCACCCCGTCGAGGTCGACGGACACGACGTCGAGGACATCGACCGCGCCTTCGCGGAGGCGCGTTCCACCAGCGGACAGCCCACCGTGATCCTCGCCCGCACCCTCAAGGGCAAGGGCGTCGCCTCCGTCCAGGACCGCGAGGGACTGCACGGCAAGCCGCTGCCGGACGCCGACGAGGCGATCGCCGAACTCGGCGGCGTCCGCGACCTGCGCGTACAGGTGCAGGAACCCCCGGCCACCCGGATGCTGCACGCCGTACGGACCGGGCACCCCGAACTGCCCCGCTTCGAGGTCGGCGACGAGGTCGCCACCCGCGACGCGTACGGACAGGCGCTGGCCGCGCTCGGCGGCGCCCGCGGCGACGTCGTCGCCCTGGACGGCGAGGTCGGCGACTCCACACGCGCCGAGTTCTTCGCCAAGGAGCACCCCGAGCGTTACTTCGAGTGCTACATCGCGGAACAGCAGATGATCGGGACCGCCGTCGGCCTCGCCGCCCGTGACTGGACGCCCTACGCCTCCACGTTCGCCGCGTTCCTCACCCGCGCCTACGACTTCGTGCGGATGGCGTCGGTCAGCGGCGCGGGCATCAACGTGGTCGGCTCCCACGCGGGAGCCTCCATCGGCCAGGACGGGCCCTCCCAGATGGGCCTGGAGGACCTCGCGATGTTCCGCGCGGTGTACGGCTCGACCGTGCTCTACCCGTGCGACGCCAACCAGACGGCGAAGCTCGTCGCCGCCATGGCCGACCTGGACGGCATCCGCTATCTGCGCACCTCCCGCGGCGCCGGCCCCGTCATCTACGAGCCCCACGAGGACTTCCCGGTCGGCGGCAGCAAGGTGCTGCGCGCCTCCTCCGACGACCGGCTGACCCTCGTCGCGGCCGGCGTCACCGTCCACGAGGCGCTGAAGGCGGCCGAGGCGCTCGACGCCGAGGGCATCCAGGTCCGGGTCGTCGACCTCTACTCGGTCAAGCCCGTCGACCGGGAAACCCTGCGCGAGGCCGCCGAGGACACCGGCTGCCTGATCACCGTCGAGGACCACCGCGAGGAGGGCGGCCTCGGGGACGCGGTCCTCGACGCCTTCCTGGACGGCCGGCCCACGCCCCGCCTGGTCCGTCTCGCGGTCCGTACGATGCCGGGCTCGGCGAGCCCCGAGGAGCAGCTGCACGCGGCCGGCATCGACGCCGAGTCGATCACGGCCGCCGTCCGGCTGCTGGTGGAGAACGCCGTCGTGCGCTGAGGACACCGAGGGCCTTTCGGCCGGAGAGGAACGACCATGAGCAGCGCACGGACGGTGCGGGCCGGCCGCCGCACCGTGGAGATCCACCGCCCGGAGAAGGTGCTGTTCCCGGCCGACGGGGGCGGCAAGGAGTACACGAAGGACGACCTGATCGGGTACTACCGGTCCGTCGCCCCCTTCATGCTGCCCCATCTGCGGGGCCGCCCGCTGATGGTCGAGCGCCACCCCGACGGGCTCGACGGCCCCTCGTTCATGCAGAAGAACACCCCGGACCACTACCCGGAGTGGATCCGCCGGGTCGAGGTGGCCAAGGAGGGCGGCACCGTCCTGCACCCCGTGTGCGACGACGCCGCCACCCTCGTCTACCTCGCCGACCAGGCCGGCATCACCCTGCACCGCTGGCTGTCGCGCGCCGACTCGGTCGACCGGCCCGACCGGATGGTCTTCGACCTGGACCCCAGCACGGACGACTTCGCCGTGGTACGTGAAGCCGCCCAGCTGCTCGGCGAGTTGCTCGACGAGCTGAAGCTGCCGTCCGCGCTGATGACCACCGGCTCACGCGGCCTGCACATCGTGGTCCCCCTGAACGGGCGTCACGGCTTCGACGAGGTCCGCGCCTTCGCCAAGGACACCGCGGACGCGCTCGCCGACCGGCACTCCGACCGGTTCACCACGGCGGCCCGCAAGAAGGAGCGCGGCGACCGGCTCTACCTCGACGTCCAGCGCAACGCGTACGCGCAGACCGCCGTCGCCCCCTTCACCGTCCGCGCCCTGCCCGGCGCGCCCGTCGCCGTCCCCATCTCGTGGGGGCAGCTCGACGACCCGCGTCTGCACGCCCGCCGCTGGACCGTCGCCGACGCCGTCGAGCAGGCCCGCACCAACCCGTGGGCGGGCCTGCTCGGCCACGGACGCGCTCTGGGCCCGGCCCGGCGCCGGCTGGACGCCCTGCGTGGCTGAGTCCCGCCGTCCGTGAGGTTTGGCCAACAAACGAGCGAGCACCCGGTGTTCGAGGTGGCCATGTCGAACACATCCAACACATCCAGATCACAGAGTTCACAGAACTCTTCCCAGAACAAGGGAAACAGCAAGGAGAACACCGCGGCGGACAGCCAGCCGAAGCCGATGGAGGTGCTGCGCCACGCGCGCGCCCAGCTCCAGGAGCTGACGGGCATGGCGGCCGAGTCGGTCTCGTCCTTCGAACGCACCGAAGACGGTTGGGCGTTGGAGGTCGAGGTCCTGGAACTCGCCAAGATCCCGGACACGATGAGCCTGCTGGCGACCTATCAGGTGGAGCTCGACAACGACGGAGAGCTCACCGGGTATCGCCGGGTCCGCCGCTACGAACGCGGACGGGCGGAGCGCAGGCCGGGCGGCCGATAGGCACCGCCCCTTCCCCGCGGAGACATCCAACAGACTAGGAGGACTGGACGGTATGACCGTTGTCCCGGCACAGCAAGGCGGCGGATCGGGGGGCACCAGTGGCCTCTACGACGTCCTCGAACTCGTTCTTGACCGCGGAATCGTCATCGACGCGTTTGTACGGGTCTCCCTCGTAGGCATCGAGATTCTGAAGATCGACGTACGTGTCGTCATCGCGAGCGTCGACACCTATCTCCGCTTCGCCGAGGCGTGCAACCGCCTCGACCTGGAAGCGGGCCCGCACAAGAACCCCGGACTGCCCGACCTGATGGGCGAGCTCACCGAGTCCGGTGCGCGCGGCAAGTCCAAGGGCGCCCTGTCCGGCGCCGCCGAGACCATATCGGACGCGTTCAAGCAGGCACGCGAGGACGGCCAGTCCGAGTCCCGGCCCCGTACCCGTAAGACCGCGGCCTCGCGCCGGAAGGAGGAGCAGGAGTGAGCACGTACGTCTACGGCATCGCCGAGGGAACGCACCCCTCGCTTCCCGACGGCATCGACGGAGTCGGTGAACCGGCGCGCCCCGTACGCATCCTGAGGGAGGGCGACCTGGCGGCGATCGTCAGCGACGCCCCCGAGGGACTGCGGCCCAAGCGCAGGGACCTGCTCGCCCACCAGAACGTGCTGAGCGAGGCGGGCGAGGGCGGCGCGGTGCTGCCCATGCGCTTCGGCAGCATCGCGGCCGACGACGACACCGTCGTCTCCGTGCTCGCCGAGCGTGCGGCGCACTACCAGGAGCGGCTCAAGGCGCTGGCCGGCAAGGTCGAGTACAACGTCAAGGCCAGCCACGACGAAGAGGCCGTGCTGCACCGCGTGATGGGTGAGAACCCCGAGATCCGCTCCCTCACCGAGGCCAACCGGCAGGCGGGCGGCGGCTCCCACGAGGACAAGATGCGGCTCGGCGAGATGGTCGTGGCCGCGCTCCAGGCCCGCGAGGCCGAGGACGCCCAAGGGCTCAGGCGCACGCTCGAACCGACCGCCGAGGCCGTGAGCGAGGGCCCGGAGTCCACCGGCTGGCTGGCCAACCTGTCGTTCCTGGTGGACCGCAAGTCGGCCGACGCGTTCCTCAGCGCCGTCGACGACATCCGCGGCGGCCAGCCGCACCTGGAGCTGCGTGTGAACGGGCCGCTGCCGCCCTACAGCTTCGTCGAGCCCGGCCCCTCCGAGCCCGCCACCGGCATCTCGTCGGGCGCCCGGACGGGCGGCGAGTAGCCCCATGGGACTCATCGGCGAGGTGCTGATGCTGCCGCTCGCTCCGGTGCGCGGCAGCCTCTGGGCGATGAAACAGGTGGTGGCCGAGGCCGAGCGCCAGTACTACGACCCGTCAGCGATCCGCGCCGAACTCGCCCAGCTCGAAGCCAGGTTGGAGGCCGGAGAGATCACCGACGAGGAGTTCGACCAGCAGGAGGACGTCCTGCTGGACCGGCTGGAAGCCGCCCTGCGCAAAGACGCGGGACCCAACTACGGGACGACACGATGAACAGACTAGGACTGGGCCTCGCCGTAGGGGCCGGGTACGTCCTCGGACGTACCAAGAAGATGAAGCTGGCCTTCGCGGTCGGCACCATGGTCGCAGGCAAGCGGATGCAGCTCAGCCCGAAGGCGATCGGCGATCTGGTGTCCAAGCAGCTGCTGGGCAACCCGGCGTTCAAGGAGATCAACGACCAGCTCCGCCAGGACCTGCGCGGGGTCGGCAAGGCCGCCTCCGGGGCACTGGTGGAGCGGCAGATCGAGGGTCTCGCCAAGCGGCTGCACGGCCGTACGGCGGACGTCCGCAACCAGCTCGCCGGCGTGAGCCCGGACGTGTCCGGGCGCCACGAGGACGAGGACGAGGAGCCGGACGACCGCTACGACGACGAGCCCGAGGACGAGGACGACGGCCGGGACGAGGCTGCCGAGCAGGAGTCCGCCGAGGAGAAGCCGCGTCCGCGCAAGAAGGCCCCCGCGAAGAAGGCCACGGCCAAGAAGGCGGCCGAGAAGCAGGGCACCGCCAAGAAGGCGCCGGCCAAGAAGACCGCCGCGGCGGCCAGGAAGGCGCCCGCGAAGAAGGCCGCGACGAAGACCGCCGCCCGCCGCATCCCGCGGTCCCGGCAGTCGGAGGGAGGCCGCGACGATGGCTGACGTACTCGGTTCCGCCACCAAGAAGGCGAAGGACAACCCGGTCACGGCGGTCGTGCAGAGCGAGGCGGCCGACCGACTGAAGTCGGAGGTCCAGGAGTATCTGGCCGCGCAGGCCCAGCGGTTGCTGGTCGGCGTGGGACAGAAGCTCGGACAGACGACCGTCAAGCTCAACGACATAGCCGAGGGCAACAGCCCCGGGTTCGCCAAGCTCGCCCTCGACGGCGGCCGCAAGCTCGCGGAGGGCAAGGGCCCACTGCGGTCCGCGGTGGAGGTCGGCGCCGGCCGGGCCAAGGACAACGTGGTCGGCGCGTTCAAGAACATGTTCGGCGGCAAGGGCAAGGGCAAGCGCAAGGGCGGCGCCGGCCAGAAGCCCACGGTCATCATGGAGTTCATCGACGTCGGCGTGCCGCTGCGCGACGCGTACGACCAGTGGACCCAGTTCCAGGACTTCAGCACCTTCGCCAAGGGCGTCAAGAGCGCGAACCGCGCCGACGACACCACCTCCGACTGGCAGATGAAGGTGTTCTGGTCCAGCCGCAGCTGGAAGGCGCACACCACCGAGCAGGTGCCGGACCAGCGCATCTCTTGGACGTCCGAGGGCGCCAAGGGCACGACGAAGGGTGTCGTCACCTTCCACGAGCTCGCGGAGAGCCTGACGCGCGTCCTGCTGGTCATCGAGTACTACCCCAAGGGCCTGTTCGAGAAGACCGGCAACATCTGGCGTGCCCAGGGCCGTAGGGCACGGCTCGACCTGAAGAACTACGCCCGCTTCATCACGCTCAAGGGCGAGGCCGAGGACGGCTGGCGCGGTGAGATCCGTGACGGCGAGGTGGTCCGCAGCCACGAGGACGCGGTCGAGGAGGAGCAGGCCGAACAGGAACAGGCCGAGTCCGAGGACGCTCCCGAGGGCGAGTACGAGGGCGACGAGGAAGCCGCGGACCACGAGGACGCCGACACCGCAGCCGAGGCCGAGGAGGCCGAGGAGACGGACGAGCCGGAGGAGTCCTACGAGGACGAGGACGAACTCGAGGCCGAGGAGGAGCCCGAGGCCGAGTACGCCGACGAGGAAGAGCCCGAGGCCGAGGCCGAGTACGCCGACGAGGAGGAGCCGGAGGGCGAGTACGCCGAGCCCGAGGGCGACGAGGAAGCGGAGTACGAGGAAGAGGAAGAGCCGGCCGTCAGCGGGAGTCGCCGATGACGACGCCCGGTCTAATCCCTGAGCCGTACGGACAGGGCGGAAGCGCGAACCTCGCCGACATCCTGGAGCGGGTGCTCGACAAGGGCATCGTGATCGCCGGTGACATCCGGATCAACCTGCTCGACATCGAGCTGCTCACCATCAAGCTCCGGCTCATCGTCGCCTCCGTCGACAAGGCGAAGGAGATGGGGATCGACTGGTGGGAGGACGACCCCGCGCTGTCCTCCCGGGCGCACCACAACCAGCTGGCCCGCGAGAACGCCGAGCTGCGCGCCCATCTCGCGGAGATGGAACAGTTGGAGCAGGGACGGGCCCAGCCCAAGGAGGAGGAAGCACCATGAGCGGACTGCGGTACGTCTACGCCGTCTGCCGCCCCTTCGGCGCGCCTCTGCAGGCCGATGTGACGGGGGTGGCGGGCGCGCCCCCCGGTCTGCTGACCCACAACGGCCTGGTCGCCGTGGTCAGCACGGTGCCGGAGCGCGACTTCGCCGAGGAGCCGCTCCGGCGCCATCTGGAGGATCTGGACTGGCTCAGCGACACCGCGCGCGCCCACCAGAGCGTGATCGACGCGCTCACCGCCGTGACGACGCCGCTGCCGCTGCGGCTCGCCACGGTGTTCCGGGACGACAGCGGTGTCCGGTCCATGATGGAGGCCCGGGAGGACGCGTTCCGGCGCACGCTCGACCGGCTCGACGGCCGGGTGGAGTGGGGCGTCAAGGTCTACGCCGACTCCGGGCAGGCCGAGGCCGCCGAGCCGGCGAAGCCCGCGTCCGGGCGGGACTACCTGCGCCAGCGGCGCATGCGCTCCCGGTCGCAGGACGCGATGTGGGAGAAGGCGGAGAAGTTCGCGCGCCGGCTGCACGACGGTCTGTCCGCGCACGCGGAGGACGCCCGGCTGCACGCCCCGCAGAACGCCGCGATCTCCCGGCAGAGCGGCCGCAACGTCCTGAACGCCGCCTACCTGGTGCCGCGTTCGGACTCGGAGGCGTTCGTCGAACTCGTCGACCGTACGAAGGACGACGAGCCGGGGCTGCGGGTGGAACTCACGGGGCCCTGGGCCGCGTACTCCTTCGCCGGCCTGGAGGACGACGCGGACGGGTCGCGGGAGGCGGGACTGTGACGGTCGTGGAACGGCGTGAGGTCGCGCTGGTCGACCTGCTCGACCGGCTGCTCGCGGGCGGGGTCGTCATCACCGGGGACATCACCCTGCGGATCGCCGACGTCGACCTCGTCCGCATCGACCTGAACGCCCTGATCAGCTCGGTGAACGAGCAGGTGCCCTCGCCGTTCCGGGACTCGCTGTGACCGGCCGGGCGCCGGGCGCCGAGCGGGCGTCCGGCGACGACTACGTGTGGTTCGCCGGGATCGGGCGCGAGGAGGACCCGGGGTCCGCGGACGAGCGGGTTCCCGGCAGCGGTCCCGTCCCGTCCGCGCGGGAGACGCCCCCGTCGGCCGAAGAGACGGCACCGTCCGCCGAGGGGACCGCCCCGACGGAGGACGCGGCGCCGTCCGGGAGCAGGTCGGCCGGCCGGAAGCGGCTGGAGCTGGAGCCGGACACCGTGGAGCGGGACCTGGTCAAGCTGGTGCTGACCGTGGTGGAGCTGCTGCGCCAGCTCATGGAGCGGCAGGCCGTGCGGCGGTTCGACACGGGTGACCTGTCCGAGGACCAGGAGGAGCGGATCGGGCTCACCCTGATGCTCCTCGACGAGCGGATGGCCGAGCTGCGCGACCGCTACGGTCTGCGGCCCGAGGACCTGAACCTGGACCTCGGCCCGCTGGGACCGCTGCTGCCCAGGGATTAGCCCCTGTCACTCGGATCAGGCCGGGGGGGGGCGGGGGCCCCCCCCCCCCCCCGCCCGCCCGGGGGGGGCGCCGCGCCCCCGGGGCGCGGGCCGCGGGCGGGCCGGCCCCTGGCCCCCCCGTGCACTTAACCGGCCCGCGGGCCCCGGGGGCCCCCCGGCCCCCGCGGATCACCCCCGCCCCCCCCCCCCCCGGCGGCGCCCCCCCGCCCCCCCCCCCCCCCCCCCACCGGCCTGATCCGAACGCATGCCCCAGTGGTCCCGTGCCTGTCACGGCCGGACCCCGCCCCGCGCGTCAGGCGTTCTTGCGGCACAGGATCTCGCCGTGCAGCACGGCGAACCAGCCGTCCTCTGCCTCGCCCCACGCGCGCCACGCCTCCGACACCGCCCGCAGTTCCTCCCCGGTCGCGTGACCGCCCTCGACGGCGCGGTCCGCGTAGGCCGAGGCGAGGGTGCGGTCGGCCCACAGCCCGCTCCACCACTGCCGTTCGGCGTCCGTGGCGAAGGTCCAGGTGCTCGACGTAGCCGTGATGTCGTCCAGCCCGGCTCGCAGCGCCCAGGACTTGAGACGGCGGCCCGCGTCCGGCTCACCGCCGTTGGCGCGCGCCACCCGCAGATACAGCTCCAGCCAGTCGCTCATGCCGGGGGAGCGCGGATACCAGGTCATCGCCGAGTAGTCGGAGTCCCGGACCGCGACGAGCCCGCCCGGCCTGGTGACCCGGACCATCTCCCGCAGCGCGGCCACCGGGTCCCCGACGTGCTGGAGGACCTGGTGCGCGTGCACCACGCAGAACGTGTCGTCGGGGTAGTCCAGCGCGTGCACGTCGGCGACCGCGAAGTCGACGTTCGGCAGCCCCCGCTCCGCCGCCGTGGCCCGCGCCTGCTCCAGGACGTCCGGCGCGCGGTCCACGCCCGTGACCCGGCCCTCGGGCACCAGCGCCGCCAGGTCGGCGGTGATCGTGCCTGGGCCGCAGCCGATGTCCAGGATGCGCATGTGCGGCTTCAGGGAGCCGAGGAGGTAGCCGGCCGAGTTGGCGGCGGTGCGCCAGGTGTGCGAGCGCAGTACGGACTCGTGGTGGCCGTGCGTGTAGACGGCGCTCTCCTGCGACTTCGGCATGACCGTTCCCCTTCGCGGCGTACGGGCCCGCGGAGCCGCTGCTCCGCGGGGCGATGTGCGCCACGGTACGCGCCTTGGCCGCATGGTGAGATCCGTATCTCACCATGCGGTCTGACGTAGTGTCAGTCCCGGTCGGCCGGGCGGTAGACCGTCAGGGCCTCTCGGGCCTTGCCGAGGGTCAGCTCGCCCGCGGCCTCCGTGACCTCCCCGTCGTACGCCAGCGGGGTGCCGGGCGGGAGGCCGTCCACCCGCAGCCGGTCCACCCGCACCGCGGCGTGCGCGGGGGAGCGGGTCAGCGGTCCCGCGAGAGCCGCCGCGAGCAGGCGCACCGCGGGCCGCCGGCCGCCGTGCACCACCCGTACGTCCAGCCGGCCGTCCGCGAGATCGAAGCGCCGGGCGGGCGCCAGACCCACCCGGTGGTACGTGCCGTTGCCCGCGAACAGCAGCCACAGCGGGTGCTCACGGCCCTCGAACCCGGTCCGCAGCGGACGGCGGTCGGCACGCAGCACGCGCAGCGCCCCGATCACCCCGGCGGGCCAGCCGCCGACCGCCCGGGACCAGCGCTCCCGCTCGCGCACCAGCTCGGGATAGACACCCAGGCTGCACGTGTTCAGGAAGCACCCCTCGGCGGCGTCCGAGGAGAACAGCCCGACGTCCACCCGGACGGCCTCGCCCCGCCGCAGGGCACGGGCAAGCCCCCGCGCGTCCTCGACACCGAGGTCGTACGCGAAGTGGTTCAGCGTGCCGCCGGGCAGCACCGCGAGCGGCAGGCCGTGCCGCAGCGCCACCTTCGCCGCCGCGTTCACCGTGCCGTCGCCGCCGCACACGCCGAGGACCCGGGCGTGCGTCGCCGCCTTCTCCAACTCGGCGCGCACGTCGGCGGGTTCGCACTCCACGAGCTCCGCCCCCGGCAGGGTCTCCAGCAGCGCGCGGGCCCGGCCCGCGGTACCGGCACCCTTGTTGGCCACCATGACCAGGCCCTCGCCCTCGGGCAGGGCGGGGGCCTCCGCGGCCGTCCGGCCGGGCGGCGGCAGCCCGTCCCGGTCCCCGGTCGGGACGAGTCCGCGCACCGCGTACGCGGCGCCCGCCCCGAGCGCCGCGCCCACGAGCACGTCACTCGGGAAGTGGACGCCCGTGTAGACGCGGGAGAAGGCCACCGCCGCGGCCACTGGAGCCACCGCGGCACCCAGGCCGCCGGACTCCATGGCCACCCCCGTCGCGAAGGCCGCGGCGGACGCCGAGTGCCCGGACGGGAACGAGGTCGTGATCGGCTGCCGCTTCAGCTGCCGGACCAGCGGCACGGGGTCCAGTGCCGGCCGGGCGCGGCGCACCGAGCGCTTGCCGAGGGTGTTGATCGTGGCGGACGCCAGGGTGAGCGAGGCGAGACCGCGGGCGGCGGCACGACGGGCCCGGGGGCTGCGGCTCGCGGCGAGCGCCGCCGCCGTGGCGAACCAGAGCACGCCGTGGTTCGCGCTCCGGGTCAGCCTCGGCAGCACGCGGTCGCCGCCCGGCCAGTGCCGCGCCGCGACCGCTTCGAAGAGCCGGCAGTCGGCGGCCAGGAGCCGGTCCCGGAGCACGTGATGGCCCGGCGGGCGGACGGTGAGGTCGACGTCTGGGGTCGCAGTCATGGGGGTTCGGGTACCCAAGGGCGCGGGATTCCTGCCGCACCGGGGGCTAGCGCGGGCCGGGGTGACGCAGGCCACGTCGGGGGCGTGCGGATATGCGTTTGCCCGGCGAGGGCGCCGCCCCGGACAATGCCTGACCATGGGACACCTCGAAGCCGCGCATCTTGAGTACTACCTCCCCGACGGGAGGGCGTTGCTCGGCGACGTGTCGTTCCGGGTGGGAGAAGGGTCCGTCGTGGCCCTCGTCGGCCCGAACGGCGCCGGGAAGACCACCCTGCTCCGCCTGATCTCCGGAGAGCTCAAACCGCACGGCGGCACGGTCACCGTGGGCGGCGGCCTCGGTGTGATGCGCCAGTTCGTCGGCTCCGTACGGGACGAGACGACCGTGCGCGAGCTGCTGGTGTCGGTGGCGCCCCCACGGATCCGCGAGGTCGCGCGGGCGGTCGACGTCGCCGAGCACGGGATCATGACCGTCGACGACGAGGCAGCCCAGCTCAAGTACGCGCAGGCGCTCTCCGACTGGGCCGAGGTGCGGGGGTACGAGTCCGAGACGCTCTGGGACATGTGCACCATGGCGGCGCTCGGCGTGCCGTACGAGAAGGCGCAGTGGCGCCAGGTGCGGACGCTGTCCGGAGGCGAGCAGAAGCGGCTGGTGCTGGAGGCGCTGCTGCGCGGCGGCGACGAGGTGCTGCTGCTCGACGAGCCGGACAACTACCTCGACGTCCCCGGCAAGCGCTGGCTGGAGGAGCGGCTCAAGGAGACCCGCAAGACCGTCCTGTTCGTCTCCCACGACCGCGAGCTGCTCGCCCGTGCCGCCGAGAAGATCGTGAGCGTCGAGCCCAGCCCGACCGGCGCGGACGCCTGGGTGCACGGCGGTGGTTTCGCCACGTACCACGAGGCGCGGCGCGAGCGTTTCGCCCGCTTCGAGGAACTGCGGCGCCGCTGGGACGAGAAGCACGCCCAGCTGAAGAAGCTGGTGCTGAACCTGCGTCAGGCGGCCTCCATCAGCCATGAGCTGGCGTCCCGGTACGCGGCGGCGCAGACCCGGCTGCGGAAGTTCGAGGAGGCCGGTCCGCCGCCCGAGCCGCCCCGCGAGCAGGACATCAGGATGCGGCTGCACGGCGGCCGTACCGGCGTCCGGGCCGTCACCTGCAAGGGCCTCGAACTCACCGGCCTGATGAAACCCTTCGACCTGGAGGTCTTCTACGGGGAACGGGTCGCCGTGCTGGGTTCCAACGGCTCGGGCAAGTCGCACTTCCTGCGGCTGCTCGCCGGCGGCGACGTGGCGCACACGGGGGAGTTCAAGCTCGGCGCCCGCGTCGTGCCCGGCCACTTCGCGCAGACGCACGCCCACCCCGAGCTGGAGGGGCGCACGCTGCTCGACATCCTGTGGACCGAGCACGCGCAGGACCGCGGCGCGGCCATGTCCAGGCTGCGCCGCTACGAGCTGACCGCGCAGGCCGAGCAGCGCTTCGAGAAGCTGTCCGGCGGCCAGCAGGCCCGGTTCCAGATCCTGCTGCTGGAGCTGGAGGGCTCCACGGCGCTGCTCCTGGACGAGCCCACCGACAACCTCGACCTGGAGTCGGCGGAGGCCCTCCAGGAGGGGCTGGAGGCGTACGAGGGGACGGTCCTGTCGGTCACCCACGACCGCTGGTTCGCCCGCTCCTTCGACCGCTACCTGGTCTTCGGGTCGGACGGCCGGGTGCGCGAGACGACCGAGCCCGTGTGGGACGAGCGCCGGGTGGAGCGGGCCCGGTAGGCAGGCCGCCCCTCCCCGCGCGGGAGGGGCCGCCCGCGGGTGCGCAGGCCCGGCGCGCCGGATGTTCGTAGAGTGGAGACAGCGATGCCACGGCCTTCTCCGGGAGGCCCCGGCTATCGCGTGCCGGGTGGGTACCCGGACCGCAGAGGACCACGACGATCGGGGTACCGCGATGACCGGAGTCGACCCGGACCGGCTGGACGACCAGCAGCTGATGCGGGAGCTGGAGACGATCCACCGCACCCGCCACGACACGCTGCTGCACGGGTCCAACGACGCGCTGCGGATCCACAACGAGCGCATGGCGCAGCTGGAGGGCGAGTACCTGCGCCGCCACCCGCGCCGCCCGATCGTGGCGGGCCGCACCCGCGAGGGCGCTCGCGAGCGCTGACACGGCTGTGCCCGGGCCCCGCGGGGACCCGGGCACGGACTCGCTCGTCGCCGCCGCGGGCGTCAGCCGCTCCGGCGACCCTTCGCGAACTCGGCGAGGAGGGCCTGGTCGAACGCCTTGAGGTCGTCCGGCTTGCGGCTGGTGACGAGGGTGTTCGGTCCGTGGTCGCAGACCTTCACCTGCTCGTCCACCCAGGTGCCGCCGGCGTTGGTGATGTCCGTGCGCAGGCTGGGCCACGAGGTGAGGACCCGGCCGGAGACGACGTCCGCCTCCACGAGCGTCCACGGCGCGTGGCAGATCGCGGCGACCGGACGCCCCGACTCGAAGAAGTCGCGGACGAAAGACACCGCCTTCTCCTCGGTCCGCAGGAAGTCCGGGTTCGCGACGCCACCCGGAAGGACCAGTCCGTCGAAGGAGTCGGCCGACACGTCCGTGACCACCTGGTCCACGGGAAAGGTGTCCGCCTTGTCGAGGTGGTTGAAGGCCTGGATCTCCCCGGGCTGCGTCGACACGAGGACGGGCTCGTGGCCCGCGTCGGTCACCGCCTGCCAGGGATCGGTCAGCTCGATCTGCTCGACGCCCTCCGGCGCCACCAGGAACGCGATGCGCATGGTGTCCCTTCTCCTTTCCCGGCGTCCGGCGGGCCGCGTCCGCGGCCCGCCCGCCGGTCGTCCGCCGCCCTCGGGCGGCACGGTGTCTCCTCGCCGTACTCCGGGCCTCAGGACGGCCCGGTGCGCACGACCGCCTCGGCCAGTTCCCCGGCCGTGCCGTAGTGCGCCTCGCGCGGCAGCCGCTCCACGGCCTCCACGAGAGCGTCCGGCGCGTGCTTCTCCCGCAGTACGCCGCCCAGCTCGCGCGGGCCCGCCGGGAACGAGGTCCGGCCCAGGATCCGGGCCATCTCCAGACGCACCGTCTCCAGGGAGGCGGCCCCCCGACCCGGTACCACGGGACCGCCCGCGATCACCGGATCGTCGTCGGCCGTGGGCTCCGGGTCGTGCCACTCCTCGGCCCGGGTCGGATGCCCGGACCGGAGCAGTCCCTGAAGCTCGTGCTTCATCTCCTCGTCCCGGTGGACGCTCAGCCGGTCACTGCCTCGCTGCATGTTTCCCTCCAGAGGTTCGGGAGTGGTCGACGCGTACCCGAGCACCCGGGGTCGACACGTCCGCCCGGACCTCACTTCCCGCGCTTGTCGCGGCCCGGCAGGAACTCCTGGACCTTGGCCTTCAGCCCCTGGCGGACCACCGAGCCGCGGTCGGCGTCGCCCTTGAGGATCGACGCCGCGGTGGCCTCCATCTGCTCCCAGGTGGCGTGCGGCGGCACCGGCGGGACCGCCGGATCGGTCAGGAACTCGATCACCGCGGGGCCGTCGGCCGCCAGCCCGGCGCGCCAGGCGTCCTCCACCTCCTCCGGCTTCTCGACCCGGATGCCGGTCAGCCCCAGGGAGCGCGCGAAGGCGGCGTACTGCACGTCGGGCAGCTCCTGCGAGGGCAGGAACGAGGGGGCGCCGCCCATCGCCCGCAGCTCCCAGGTCACCTGGTTCAGGTCCCGGTTGTTCCAGACGCCCACGACCAGCCGCGGGTCCTCCCAGCGGTCCCGGTACTTCGCCGCGGTGATCATCTCCGCGAGCCCGTTCATCTGCATTGCCCCGTCCCCGGCGAGCGCGATCACGGGCCGGTCGGGGTGGGCGAACTTCGCGCCGATCGCGTACGGCACCGCGCAGCCCATCGTCGCCAGCGTGCCGGAGAGGGACGACCGCATGCCGTCCCGCAGGGTGAGGTGCCGGGCGTACCAGTTCGACGTCGAGCCGGAGTCGGACGTGACGATCGCGTCGTCGGGCAGCAGCGGGTCCAGCGCCCGGGCGACGTACTCCGGGTTGATCGGGTCCGCCGAGACCTCCGCCCGCCGCCGCATCACCTCGTGCCAGCGCGTGACGTTGGCGCAGACCGTGTCGTACCACTCCCGCCCGCGGTCCCCGTCGAGCAGCGGGATGAGCCGCTGAAGCGTCGCCTTCGCGTCCCCGACCAGGTTCACCTCGTACGGATAACGCATCCCGATCATGTGCGGGTCCAGGTCGATCTGCACCGCCCGCGCCTTGCCGAACTCCGGCAGGAACTGCGAGTACGGGAAGGACGAGCCGATGGTGAGCAGGGTGTCGCAGTCGCGCATCAGCTCGTACGAGGGACGCGTGCCGAGCAGGCCGATCGACCCGGTGACGTAGGGGAGTTCGTCGCTCAGGGCGTCCTTGCCGAGCAGCGCCTTGGCGACGCCCGCGCCGAGCAGCTCCGCGGTCCGCCGCACCTCCGCCCGCGCGCCCGCAGCGCCCTGCCCGATCAGGATCGCCGTCCGCTCACCGGAGTTGAGGACCTCGGCGGCGCGTTCCAGGGACTCCTGCGAGGGAGTCGTCGTCCAGGAGCCCAGGTCGAGACTGGAGGGGACCATCTTGAACTCGTGCGTGGGCGGCTCGTAGTCCAGCTCCTGCACGTCACCGGGGATGATCACGGCGGTCGGGGCCCGGCGCGCGTACGCGGTGCGGATCGCGCGGTCCAGGACGTTCGGCAGCTGCTCGGGGACGTTCACCGTCTCCACGAAGTCGGACGCGACGTCCTTGAACAGCGTGTGGAGGTCGACCTCCTGCTGGTACGAGCCGCCCATCGCGGTGCGGTGCGTCTGGCCGACGATCGCCAGCACCGGGACGTGGTCGAGCTTGGCGTCGTACAGCCCGTTCAGCAGATGGATGGCGCCCGGCCCCGAGGTGGCCGCGCAGACACCCAGACGGCCGCTGAACTTGGCGTATCCCACCGCCTGGAACGCGGACATCTCCTCGTGCCGCGACTGCACGAAGCGTGGCCGGTCCTCGGCCCTGCCCCAGGCGGCCAGCAGACCGTTGATGCCGTCCCCCGGATAGCCGAAGACCTGCTCCACGCCCCATTCACGCAGGCGCTGCAGGACGTGATCGGCGACCTTGGTGCTCATGACGGAACCTCCTGGAGGCAGGGGGGACGGACACAACACCTTCCGAGTCACCACCCCAGACGCCGGAAAACCTCGGGTGTTTGCCACGCATGACTCGGGGCAGGCGCGTGAGAGTGCTTCGGACAGGAGGCACGTCCGTGGGAGCGGTGGAACCGCGCCCCGGGTGTACCCGTCCGGCGCGCGGGCGCGCTCCCACGGTGACTGTCCATCTAAGGCACCCCCCAAGGGAGTTGCAGGCACCATGCGAACCCAAGCGAGCGTGAAGCACCACCCGCACGACGACGCCCCCGACACGGCTGAGGCGTTCCGCAGGCTCGCCGAGCTGCCCGCGGGCCCCGAGCGAGACGCACTCCGGGACCGGATCGTGGAGGCCTGGCTGCCCATGGCCGAACGTCTCGCGGGACGCTTCCGCAGCCGCGGCGAGAGCTACGAGGATCTGCGGCAGGTCGCGGCGCTCGGGCTCGTCAAGGCCGTCGACCGGTACGACCCCGAGCTCGGCAACGCCTTCGAGAGCTACGCGGTGCCGACCATCACCGGCGAGATCAAGCGCCACTTCCGCGACCACATGTGGACCCTGCACGTACCGCGGCGCGTCCAGGACCTGCGCAACCGCGTGCGCTTCGCCAGCCAGGACCTGTCGCAGACGATCACCGGCCGCAGGCCCACCGTCGCGGAGATCGCCGAGCACGCCCGGATGAGCGAGGAGGACGTGCTGACCGGCCTGGAGGCCCTGGAGAGCTTCACCGCGCTCTCCCTCGACGCCGAGCTGCCGGGCAGCGAGGACGGCTACTCGCTCAGCGACGCCCTCGGCTCGGCCGACCCGGCGCTGGACACGGTCATCGACCGCGAGGCCGTCAAGCCCCGGCTCCAGGCGCTCCCGGAGCGGGAGCGCGCCATCCTCTACATGCGGTTCTTCAACGACATGACGCAGAGCCGCATCGCCGACGAACTGGGCATCTCCCAGATGCACGTCTCGCGCCTGATCAGCCGCTGCTGCAGCAGGCTCCGCGACCAGGTGATGCGCGACGCCGCGTAGGCGTTCCGCCGGGTGAACCGGCACAGCATCGCGAGGGGGCCGGACGCGCGGGAGCGCCCGGCCCCCTCGCATGTCGCCCCCCTCGCCCGGGGGCCGTTTCCGTGGCCACCGTTTCGCGCCCCCGCGGGCTCCCGGGTCCCCCGTCCGGCGGCCCGGGTAGCGCGAATGGTGCCCGGCGGCGCGCGCCCGGCCGCCGCCGGGGCTGTGATGGGCTCTGGGGGCACGACGGCCGTGCCCTCACCGCAGAGCCGGCCGAAGGAGCCCATCCCATGCGCCGTACCGCTCGTGTCCTGTCCGCCACCGCCCTGGCCAGTGCCGCTTTGGGCGCGACCGCCTCGGCCGCGTTCGCGGACCGGGCCGCGGAGGCCGGCTTCCGCGCCGTCGGCCCCGGCGGCACGGTCAGCGCCTCCGCGTTCCGCGACGGGACCGGCGCGCACGTGCCCGCGCACACCGCCCGGGCCCTCGGCCCCCTCGGCCCGCGCAGCGTGGACCCGGAAACCTACGAGGACGGCGGTGCGGGCCAGGCCGGGGCCGACGGCACCGCGGGCGGTGACGGGCGTGTCCTGGCACCGGACGGCACGGAGCCGGGCGACGCGGGCTCCCGGGCGCTGGGCCCGGAAGCCGCCGGGCCCGCCGACACCGTCCCGGACGCCGTGGAGCCCGGTGACGGCGGCGTGGACGGGACGAGCCCCGGCGACGTGGGCCCCGACGCCGTCGGCCCGGACAGCGTCCCGGAGGACCTGGGACCGGCCGGCGTCCCCGAAGGCGTGGGCCCGGACGGCGTCCCGGAAGGCGTGCCGCCGGAACCGGTCGGCCCGGACCGTGCGCCCCAGGAGGCGGCGCCGGACGCCCTGGAACCCGTACCCGGCGAGAGGCACACCCCCCGCGACGGCACGGCCCACGACGGCACCGCGCCCCACGAGCCGCGCGAGCACCCCGGCGTCGACAGCCGGCACGGCGTGCGCGCCGGGCAGGGCGGCGCCTTCACCGACTCCCTCCCGGCCCTGATCACCGGCGGCGTCCTCATCGCGGGCGCGGTCGGCGCCGCCGTCTACCGGCTGCGCCGCGGAGGCTCGACGCACCGCCGCTACTGAGGCCGTGACCGCGCGACCCGGTGACCGGCCATGGTCGCCTGGTCCGGGGGTAGGGAGACGCCTGTGGGGCGGGGGACGGCACAGGACCGGCCACCGGCCACGGACGGCACGGCGGCGACACGGCACCACGGACTGCGCGGAGGTCACGGATGGGGCGGACGTACCCGGAGGGGCACGGGCCCGTTCGCTACGGCCCGACCCTCCCCGACCAGGGGCTGCCCCTGCTGCCCGGACTCCGCGAGGTCCTCGCCCGGTCCGCGGGCCGGTCCGGCGCCGAACCCGCGGGCGGCGGCCCGGCACTGCTCGACGCCGCCTGCGGCTACTGGTCCCGCCGCGGACTGCCCGCCACCGCCGGCCGGGTGGCCGCGGCGCCCGGCGCCGCCTCCCTGCTGCTCGCGCTGACCGCCGCGGTCGGCGGCGACGTCCTGCTCCCGCGGCCCTGCGCCGCCTGGTGGGCGCCGCAGACCAGGCTGCTGGGCAGGAACGCGTTCCACGTGGCCACCCCCGCCGAATGCGGCGGCGTCCCCGACCCGTACGCGCTCCTGGAGACCGTGCGCAGGGTCCGCGCCGAGGGCGGCGACCCGCGACTGCTCCTGCTGTCCGTCGCCGACGACCCCACGGCCACGGTCGCACCCCCCGAGACCGTCCACGAGACCGTGGAGGCCGCCGTCGCCGAGGGCCTGCACGTGGTCAGCGACGAGACCTGGCGGGACACCCTGCACCGGCCCCTGGACACCGTGTTCCTCAGCCCCGCCGAGATGCTGCCCGACGAGGTCACCGTGCTCACCGACCTCTCCGGCCCCTTCCTGCCGCTCGGCTGGCCCGCCGCCGTCGCCCGGTTCCCGGCGAACCCGTACGGCTCCACGCTGCGCGCCCGCGTCCTCGACGTGCTCACCGCGCTCGGCGCCCGCCCGGCCGACCCGGTCGCCGCGGCCGCCGCGTACGCGCTGGAGGAACCCGGTGACGTCGACGGGCGGCTCACCGCCTCGGCCCGCCTGCACGCGGCCGTCGCGGACGCCGTGCACCGCACCGTGGTCGCCGCGGGCGCCCTCGCCAGACCCCCGCGGGCCGGCCGGCACCTCTACGTGGACCTCGGCCCGCTGCACGGCGAGCTCACCGCCCGGGGTGTCGGCGACGCCCAGGAGCTGGAGGACCTCCTCACCGCCCGCCTCGGATACCCGGCGCCGGGCGGCCACCGCTTCGGCGACGACCTGGCGGCGCCGCGGGTACGGCTGTCCACCGCCCCCCTGCTCGGCACGACGGACGCGGAGCGCGAGGAATGCCTCTCGTCCCCCACGCCGTTGGAACTGCCGTACGTGCAACGCGCGTTGACCCACCTGGGGTCGGCCTTCGACGAACTACGCGACGACGCTCAGCGATGGGAGCATCCTCGATGACGCAGCGGTCCGAGTCGACCACGACGACACAACAGGACGCGGTGGCACCGGAGTCCGCGACGGCACCCGCGGCCGGGACACCGGCCGTACTGGGTCCCCACGACTCCCTCGTCCTGCACGAACCACGGGAGGCGCCCGCCCCGCTCCCGCCGCCCGCCGAGCCGCGCCCGCTCGGCGAACAGCGCGTCTGGCCACGGTCGTTCACCGACCGGCTCACCGCGCCGCTGCCCGGCCTGCGGGCCTTCGCGCGGTTCGCCCGCGAGGGCGCCCTGCGGCCCGACGCCGCCGGCCTCGCCGACGTCCCGCGCCTGCCCTTCGAACCGGGCCCGCTGCCCGAGGTGGACGCCCGCACCGTCGCCGTCTCCTGGGCGGGGCACGCCAGTTGGGTGATCCGCATAGGCGGCCTCACCGTGCTCACCGACCCGGTCTGGTCCCGCCGGATCCTCGGCACCCCGGCCCGCGTCACGCCCGTCGGCGTGCCGTGGAGCGCACTGCCCCGCATCGACGCCGTGGTCATCAGCCACAACCACTACGACCACCTGGACGCCCCGACCCTGCGCCGCCTGCCGCGCGACACCCCGGTCCTCGTGCCGGCCGGGCTCGGCCGCTGGTTCCGGCGCCGCAGGTTCACCGCGGTCACCGAGCTGGACTGGTGGGAGGCGGCCGAACTGGGCGGTGTCCGCTTCGACTTCGTGCCGTCCCACCACTGGTCCAAGCGCAGCCTGATCGACACCTGCCGCACGCTGTGGGGCGGCTGGGTCCTGACGTCCGGCGAAGGACAGCGCGTGTACTTCGCGGGCGACACCGGCTACGGCCACTGGTTCTCCCGCATCGGCCGGCGCCACCCCGGCATCGACCTCGCCCTGCTCCCCATCGGCGCCTATGAGCCCCGCTGGTGGCTCAGGGACGTCCACTGCGACCCGGAGGAAGCGGTGCGGGCCGCCGTCGACCTCGGCGCGCGCCGCATGGCCCCCATGCACTGGGGCACGTTCGTCCTGTCCGCGGAGCCCGTGCTCGAACCGCTCACCCGGGTGCGGGCGGCCTGGGAGAAGGCCGGCCTCGACCGGGACGACCTGTGGGACCTGCCGGTGGGCGGCTCACGCGTCCTGGACTGAACCGAGGCGATCCCGCCGGGCGCCGGTCCCGGCACGCCCGAGGACGCCCTACGAGGTCCCGCGCACCCGGCGCCACAGCCCGGGCGCCGCGCCGACCAGCAGCGTCAGGACGACCGCGGCGGCCACGCCCTCCCAGGGCTCCTCGAACAGGGAGCCGCCCAGGATGCCGATGAGCTGGTAGGTGAAGGTCCACGCGAGGCAGGCCGGGACGTCGCCGCGCGCGAAGGTGCGCAGCGGCATCTTCGCCAGCAGGCAGGCGAGCATCACCGGGATACGCCCGGCGGGGACCAGCCGGGACAGGACCAGTACGGCGACACCGTGGTCGTCCAGCTTCCGCTGGGCCTGGGCGAGGCGGTCCTCGGGGGCGCGGTCGCGGATCGCCGCCAGCCAGCGCGAGCCGTTCTTCGAGTGCATGCCCCGCCGGCCGAGCCAGTACAGCGAGATGTCGCCGAGGAACGCCGCGAGCGACGCCACCCCGAAGACCAGCGCCAGCGAGAACGGCGCCGTCTGATGGAAGGCCACCACCGCCGCCGAGCTGACCAGCGCCCCCGTCGGCACCACCGGCACCAGCGCGCCGATCAGCACCAGCAGGAACAGCGACGGATACCCGAGCGCCTGCTGAGTGGACTCGGGCGGGATCGTCGCCCCTGCCGTACCCGCCGCGGACAGCACCACCGCGGACCGGAGGATCACCGGGCGACCTCCGGACGTATGCTCTCGCCCTGTCCCAGCCGGTGCACCGCGACACCCGGCGCCCAACGCGCGGCCCGGCGCACGAATTCGTCGCCCGGCGTGTGGAATTCATGGGGGCGCACGGCGTCCATCCCGATCGGCCAGTACGTGCCGTAGTGCACCGGCACGGCGGTGCGCGGCGCCAGACCGGCCAGCGCCCGGGCGGCGCGCTCCGGGTCCAGGTGCCCCTCGCCCAGGTGCGGCCCCCAGCCGCCGACCGGCAGCAGCGCCACGTCGACCTCCCCGACCTCCTCGGCCATCGAGTCGAACAGCCCGGTGTCCCCGGCGAAATACGTACGGGCCTCGCCCTCGACCACGTAACCGAGCGCGGGCGCGCGGTGCGGTCCGAACGGCAGCCTGCGCCCGTCGTGCGCCGCGCGCACCACCCGCACGTTCAGCTCGCCGAGCTTCACGCTCTCGCCCGGTGCCACCTCCGTCAGCCGCAGATGACGGAGCCTGCGCAACCCCCCGACCGCCCGCGGCGCCCCCCGCGGCACCAGCAGCCGCGTACCCGGCTCCAGGCGTGCCAGCGAGGGAACGTGCAGGTGGTCGGCGTGCAGATGCGAGACGAGCACCACGTCCGCGACCGCCGCCCGCGGGGGCGGCGGGGGTCCGCCCCGGCGCCGCAGATGCGCGAGCCTCCGCGCGAACAGCGGGTCCGTCAGCACACGTGTCCCCGAGTCCTCCACCGTGCAGGTGGCGTGACCCCACCAGGTGATCTCCACCGGCACTCCCTTTGCCTCCTTCGCGCGACTCCCCCCGAGCCTACGGGCAGGAGTAGGGTCGGCGGCGAAACCGGGAGGTGAGGGGACGCATGGGAGAAGCAGGCGCCGCCTCCGGCGTGCCCCGGCTCACGTTCTCCGCTTCGTACGAGCAGGGGGGAGACGCCTTGGTGCGTGTCACGGCGATCGCGAGTCTGACGCCGCTGGAGGAACTGGACGCCGATCCCTTCCTCGTCGACTCCCGCAGCCAGCACGCGATGTGCGCCCGCTGGGCCGCGGAGCGGGGCTACGTCGTCACCCGGGAACTCCTCGTCGGCGGACTGCGCTCCGACCACTGCGCCCTGTGGGACGACGTCGAGGCCGGACTCGTCGACCTGTTCGTCGCGCCGAGCCGCCGCGTCCTGGAGCGCGCGCTCGCCTCCGTCGACGAGTTCACCGCCGAGTGCGCGCGGCGCGGGGTGCGGGTCGAGACGGTCGGCCGCGCCGAACCCTCCTACGACGCCCAGATGAAGGCCCGCGTGCACCGGCGCCTGTCGATGCCGACCGCCGGGTACGACGGCCGCTGAGCCGCGCCCGCGGCACCGGCGGGCCGCTCGCGCTCTCGTCCCACGGGTGACATCCGGGCCCTTCCGGGCGTTGTGACAGGGTGGGAGACGGTCCGCGCACCGGGCGGGCCGTGAGGGCTCGCGTTCCGGCGGGTCGGGACGTGAGGTGGCTGGGCGTGGGCGGCGGGCGTTGGCGGAGCGTGCTGAGCGGGGTGTGGCGGAGCATCACCGTGTGGGCCGCGTCCACGGTCACGATGCTCGTCCTCGCCGGAGTGCTGCCCGACTTCCAGCTCCAGTCGGACACCGGGGACAGCGCGACCCGGATCGCCCTCACCGCGGCCGCCGGCGCCGGGGTCTTCGGACTGCTGTCGTCGCTGGTCTGGCCGCTGCTCGTGCGGGCGCTGCTCCTCGTGCCCGCCCTCGTGCTCGGGCTGCTCGTCTTCTTCCTCAACGGCTCCCTGCTGCTGATCGCCCTGCGCATCAACCCCTCCGGGCGCGGCGAGGCCGCGCCCGAGACCGCCGTGGTGGTGGCCGCAGTCATGTCGGCCGTCGCCTCGGCCACCGGCGCCGCCCTCGCGGTCCGGGACGACGACGCGTACCGGCGCAGGCTCTACCGCCTCGCGGACCGGCGGCGGCGCGCGACGGGCGGAGCGGGGCCCTCCAGCCCCGGCACCGTCTTCCTCCAGCTCGACGGCGTCGGCCACGACGTGCTGTGCGAGGCCGTCGCCAAGGGACTGATGCCGACCGTGGCCGAATGGCTCGGCGCGGGCCCCGGCACCGGGCGCGGAACCCTGCCCCGGGCCGGCCGCGGGCCCACCCACCGGCTCACCTCCTGGCGCACCGACTGGTCCAGCCAGACCGGCGCCAGCCAGCTCGGCATCCTGCACGGCACCAACCACGACGTGCCCGCCTTCCGGTGGTACGAGAAGGACAGCGGCGAGGTGATGGTGTGCAACCGCCCCTCCAGCGCCGCCGAACTCCAGCGCCGCGCGGTCGAGCGCACCGGCGAGGGCGGACTCCTGGCCTTCGACGGCGCCAGCCGGGGCAACCTCTTCAGCGGCGGCGCCGAGCAGCTCGCGCTGGTGCTGTCCATGGCCGCCCGGCGCGGCCCGGACAACCGCTCCCGGGCGGGCTACTTCGCGTACTTCAGCGACCCCGCCAACGCCGTGCGGACCGCCATGTCCTTCGTCGCCGAGGTCTTCCGGGAGATCGGCCAGTCCACCCGGGCCCGCCTCGGCAAGTGCCGGCCGCGGGTCAAGCGCGGCGGCCTGTACCCGTTCATCCGGGCCTTCGCGACCGTCGTCGAACGGGACGTGGTGGTCGCCGCGGTCATCGGCGACATGCTCGCCGGCCGCGCCGCGGTCTACGCCGACCTGGTGGCGTACGACGAGGTGGCGCACCACTCCGGGCCGCGTAGCCGGGACGCCCAACGGGTCCTGGAGCGGCTCGACCGCTCGCTGGCGCTGATCGCGAAGGTCGCCGAGCACGCCCCGCGGCCGTACCGGATCGTGCTGCTGTCCGACCACGGGCAGAGCCCGGGGGAGACCTTCCTGACCCGGTACGGGCTGACGCTGGGCGATCTCGTGCGGGCCGGCTGCGGACTGCCCGTGCCGCGCCGGGTGCGGCGCACCCACAGCGGCGCCGAGGCCCGGTCGGCCGTACGGGCCGCGCTGCGCCGCCCCGTCGAGGAGGGCGGGCAGTACCGGCCCTCGCACCGCCCCGCGGAACCGCTCGTGCTGGCCTCCGGCAACCTCGGTCTGGTCTCGTTCCCCGACGTGCCGCACCGGATGAGCCGGGAGGAGATAGACCGCCGCCACCCGGCGCTGCTGTCCACCCTCGCCAACCACCCCGGCGTCGGCTTCGTGCTGGTCCGCAGCGAGGAGCACGGCGGGCTCGTGCTCGGCGCGCACGGCGCGGAGGTGCCCGTGGACGAGCTGAGCGACGAACACCCGGGCCCGCTGGCCGACTTCGGGCCCGGCGCCGCCGACGCCGTACGGCGCACGCACGGGTTCCCGCACACCGCCGACCTCATGGTCAACTCCTGGTACGACCCGGAGGAGGGCGAGGTCCTCGCCTTCGAGGAGCAGATCGGCTCGCACGGCGGGCTCGGCGGAGCCCAGGGGCGCCCCTTCCTGATGTCGCCGGTGGCGCTGTCCGCACCCGTCGAGGACGGCGGCGAACTCGTCGGCGCCGAGCGGGTCCACCACGTGCTGCGGCGCTGGCTGCGCGAGTCCGACGGCCCCCAGGTGCCGCTGACGGCCCGCCGGAAGGACCGGCGCGCCGCCTGACGGGCGCCCCCGGGCGGGCGGGGCGGCCACCCGCCGGCGCGCCGCCCTCCTGAGCGGGACCGGCGCCGCCGGAAAAAATGGGCTGCGGTGCGGGGACGTTCCCGCCCACACTGGCCGTCTCGGACACCGCGCACCTGCGCGCCCCGTCGACCCCCTCCCAGGAGCCCCGCGTGCAGGCAGCCGCCACCGTCACCCCCGCCCGGATACCCGAACTGCTGCTGGGCCTCGCGACCGTGCGGCCGGTCTTCATCTGGGGCGCCCCCGGCATCGGAAAGTCCTCCCTGGTCAGGGAGTTCGCCGAGTCGCTGGGGCTGGAGTGCGTGAGCCTGCTGGGCACCCAGCTGGCGCCGGAGGACCTCATCGGCGTCCCGCAGATCCGCGACGGGCGTTCGGTGTTCTGCCCGCCGGAGGCGATCGCCCGCGACGAGCCGTACTGCCTGTTCCTCGACGAGCTGAACGCGGCCACGCCCGATGTGCAGAAGGCCTTCTACTCGCTGATCCTGGACCGCCGCATCGGCGCCTACGAACTGCCCGCCGGGTCGATCGTGATCGGCGCGGGCAACCGCGCCACCGACAACGCGCTGGCCCGCCCGATCGCCTCGGCGCTGGTCAACCGCCTGGCCCACGTGCACCTGGAGGCCTCGCCGAAGGACTGGCTCGCCTGGGCCGCCGCCAACGGCATCCACCCGTGGATCCTGGACCACCTCACCGACCGGCCCGACCACCTCTGGTCCAAGCCGCCGAAGACCGAGGAGCCGTTCTCCACGCCCCGCTCGTGGCACATGCTCTCCGACGCGCTGCACTCCTTCGGGCCGGACCTCGACGAGGACACCCTCAAGGTCGTCGCCCACGGCACACTCACCCCCGCCCACGCCGTCGCCTTCTGCGGCTACGTCAAGGTCGTGCGCAGCCGGTTCGGTATCGAGGCCGTCATCCGCGGCGACGCCCGCTGGCCGGGCCGCCTCGAGGACCGCGACCTGCTCTACTACCTCGCCGAGTCCTTCCGCGGCCGCCTCGTCAAGGAGCTGCCGGCGAGCAAGGAGCACCTCTCGGCGAACGGACGGCAGACGGCGTACCGCGCGAAGTCGCTGCTCGTGCAGCTCGCCGAGATCTCCGTCGAGGTCGCCCAGAACGTCATCGCCTCCGACGCCGACGGCAACCCCGTCCTGCCCGCCTGGTTCCTGGTGGAGGCGGCCCGCGACCTGCCGCGCCTGGTGGAGGCGCGCCGGTGAGCCGGGCCGCCAAACGGACGCCGAAGAAGCCGGACCGGGCCGCGGAGGCGTTCGCCGCCGGACTGCGGCTCGTGCGGGCCAATCCGGCGCTGGCCGCCCTGGACGTCAGCATCTGCCGCGAGGAGAGCTGCACCGTCGCGCCGCACGACGGCCTCGTCCGCGTCGACTCCGGCAGCACGCTCCACGCCCACCCCGTCCGGCCCCGGGATCCCCGCCGCCCGAACGGGGGCGCGCCCGTCACCGAACCCGCCGAGTGGGCCTGGGCCATCGCGCACGGACTCATCCACGTCGGCTTCGGCCACGTACCCGCGGCCACCGGCGAGCGCGAGCAGCCCGACCGCTTCGACCTCGCCGCGCGCTGCGTCGTCGTCAACCGCTTCCTGCTCACCTTCTCCGTCGGGCTCACCCCCGAGCACCTGCCGGCCGCCTACCCGGACGGCGACGAGGAGCAACTCGCCGCCCGCTGGCGCCGCGACGGCATCCCGCCCGCCTACGAGCGCTGCGGTACCGCGGGCGGCGCACCCGACCAGATCCTGCTGCCGTGGAACAGCTGGAACGGGCAGGTGCCGGACTGGCAGCTCGCCTTCGCGCACGCCCTGACCCGGACCATGGCCACCGCGATGGACCTGGCGGGCGGCCGGCGCGACTCGATGGGCGGCGGCCCCACCCGGCTCCAGCCCTGGGAGCGGGCGCTCGGCTGGTTCGTCTCCTCGTACCCACTGCTCGGCGGGATCGCGGCCGGCATCACCCTCGTCGCCGACGCCGAACTCGCCCGCGCGCACGACATCTCCGTCGCCGCGGTCGACGCCGAGGCGGGCGAGATCTACGTCAACCCGCTGCTCCGGCTGAACGACGAGGAATGGCGGTTCGTCCTCGCCCACGAGATGCTGCACGCCGCGCTGCGCCACGGCGACCGCTGCGGCCCGCGCGACCCGCTCCTGTTCAACGTCGCCTGCGACTACGTGGTCAACGCCTGGCTGCTGGAGATGCAGATCGGCACGATGCCCGAAGGGCTGCTGTACGACCCGGACCTGCGGGGCCTCTCGGCCGAGGAGGTGTACGACCGCATCGTGGGCGATCTGCGCCGGATGCGGCGCAGGTCCACGCTCTGCGGGAAGGGCCGGCCGGACATCCTCGGCGGACCCCTCGGCCCGCCCCGCGACGTCGTCGACCTCGACGAGTTCTACCGCCGCGGGCTGGCCCGGGGCCTGGACCTGCACCAGCAGCAGGAGCGCGGCTTCCTGCCCGGCGGACTGGTCCAGGAGATCCGTACCCTCAGCCATCCGCCCCTGCCCTGGGACGCCCGGCTGGCGCGCTGGTTCGACGAGTTCGTGCCGCGGCCCGAGCCCGTCCGCACCTACGCCCGCCCCGCCCGCCGCCAGGCCGCCACCCCCGACATCCCGCGCGCGGGGCGCCACTTCCCGCCCGAGGAGGTCGCCCGCTGCACCTTCGGCGTCGTCCTCGACACCTCCGGCTCCATGAACAGCACCCTGCTCGGCAAGGCCCTGGGGGCGATCGCCTCGTACGCCGAGGCCCGCGACGTACCGGCCGCACGCGTCGTGTTCTGCGACGCGGCGCCCCACGACGCCGGTTACCTCCCGGTCACCGAGATCGCCGGCCGGGTCCGGGTCCACGGCCGCGGCGGTACGGTGCTCCAGCCCGGCGTCGACCTGCTGCACCGCGCCGACGACTTCCCGCCGGGCGCGCCGGTCCTGGTGATCACGGACGGGTACTGCGACGTGCTGCGGATCCGGCGCGAGCACGCGTACCTGATTCCCCAGGGCGCACGCCTGCCGTTCACCTCACGTGGGCCGGTCTTTCGCGTGACCTGAGCCGGAGTGTGATCGGATAGGGGTCACGAACACCCGGGTACGGGACCCCATCCGAAAGGACTCATCGTGGCAACCACGCGCTCCGCCCACACTGTGTGGGAAGGCAACCTGTTCAAGGGCAACGGCGTCGTCACCTTCGACTCCTCCGGCAGCATCGGTGAGCAGCCGGTGTCGTGGGCGTCGCGCGCCGAGGAGGCGAACGGCAAGACCAGCCCGGAGGAGCTGATCGCGGCCGCCCACTCCAGCTGCTTCTCGATGGCCTTCTCGAACATCCTCGACAAGGCCGGCACGCCGCCGACCAAGCTGGTCACCTCCGCCGACGTGACCTTCCAGCCCGGCGAGGGCATCACCGGCATCCACCTCAGCGTCGAGGGCACGGTGCCGGGGATCGACGAGCAGGCCTTCGCCGCCGCCGCCGAGGACGCCAAGGTCAACTGCCCGGTCAGCCAGGCCCTCACCGGCACGACGATCACCCTGTCGGCCAAGCTCACCTGATCCCGCGCACGCACGACGGCGATGCCGCGCCCCTCGCGAGGGGCGCGGCATCGCCGTTTTCCCGGCACGCGGCATTGACAGACGCGCACTCAAGTTTTGTGCTGGAGGCGGGTAGCGGCCGGTCGGAAGGGGACGGACATGGCACGTGCGGTCGGGATCGATCTCGGTACGACGAACTCGGTGGTGGCCGTCCTGGAGGGCGGTGATGCCACCGTCGTCGCCAACGCCGAGGGTGCGCGCACCACCCCCAGCGTGGTGGCCTTCGCGAAGAACGGCGAGGTCCTCGTCGGTGAGGTGGCCAAACGGCAGGCCGTCACGAACGTGGAGCGGACCGCGCGTTCGGTCAAGCGCCACATGGGCGACACCGCCTGGCGCTTCCCCGACCGGGGCGACGTCGACGGCACCCGCTACCGCGCGCAGGAACTCTCCGCGCGGGTCCTGCAGAAGCTGAAGCGGGACGCGGAGTCCTACCTCGGCGAGGACGTCGCGGAAGCCGTGATCACCGTGCCCGCCTACTTCGACGACGCCCAGCGCCAGGCGACCAAGGAGGCCGGCGAGATCGCGGGCCTCACCGTGCTGCGGATCATCAACGAACCGACGGCCGCCGCCCTCGCGTACGGGCTCGACCGGGGCGAGGAGCAGACCGTCCTCGTCTTCGACCTGGGCGGCGGCACCTTCGACGTCTCGCTCCTGGAGATCGGGGACGGCGTCATCGAGGTCAAGGCCACCAACGGCGACACCCAGCTGGGCGGTGACGACTGGGACCAGCGGATCGTCGAACACCTCGTCAAGGGCTTCAAGGGCGCGTACGGCGTCGATCTCGGGCAGGACAAGATGGCGCTGCAACGCCTGCGCGAGGGCGCGGAGAAGGCCAAGATCGAGCTGTCCAGCTCCTTGGAGACGACGATCTCCCTGCCGTACATCACGGCCTCCGCGGAGGGACCGCTGCACCTGGACGAGAAGCTGACGCGGGCCCGCTTCCAGGAACTGACCGCCGACCTGCTCGACCGCTGCCGGACCCCCTTCCACCAGGCCGTGAAGGACGCCGGTGTGAAGCTGTCCGCCGTCGACCACGTCATCCTGGTCGGCGGCTCCACGCGGATGCCCGCCGTGACCGACCTGGTGAGGGAACTCACCGGCAGGGACCCGCACAAGGGCGTCAACCCCGACGAGGTCGTGGCCGTCGGCGCGGCCCTGCAGGCGGGCGTCATCCGCGGTGACGTCAAGGACGTCCTGCTGCTCGACGTCACCCCGCTGTCCCTCGGGATCGAGACCAAGGGCGGCATCATGACCAAGCTGATCGAGCGCAACACCACCATTCCCACGCGGCGTTCGGAGATCTTCACGACGGCCGTCGACAACCAGCCCTCGGTCGGCATCCAGGTCTTCCAGGGCGAGCGGGAGATCGCGGCCTACAACAAGAAGCTGGGCGTGTTCGACCTGACGGGGCTGCCGCCCGCGCCCCGCGGCGTCCCGCAGATCGAGGTCGCCTTCGACATCGACGCCGACGGCATCATGCACGTCTCCGCCAAGGACCTCGCCACGGGCCGCGAGCAGAAGATGACGGTGACGGGCGGCTCGGCGCTGCCCAAGGACGACATCGACCGCATGATGCGCGAGGCCGAGCAGTACGCCGACGAGGACCGCAGGCGCCGCGAGGCAGCCGAGACCCGCAACCAGGCCGAGCAACTCGTCTACCAGACCGAGAAGTTCCTCCGCGAGAACGAGGAGCGCGTACCCGCCGACACCAGGACGGAGGTCGGTTCGGCGATCACCGGACTCAAGGCCCTCCTCGACGACCCCGCCGACACCGCCGCCCTGCGGGCCGGCATCGAGAAGCTGGCCGCCGTCAGCCAGCGGATGGGCCAGGCCATGTACGAGCAGGCCAGGCAGTCGCCCCCGCAGGAGCCGCGAGCCGACGGGTCCGCACCGGCGGACGAGGAGGGCGTGGTGGACGCCGAGATCGTCGACGACGACCGCGGCGACCGCAGCGGCCG
This sequence comes from Streptomyces sp. NPDC005496, assembly GCF_042872045.1. Taxonomy (NCBI): domain Bacteria; kingdom Bacillati; phylum Actinomycetota; class Actinomycetes; order Kitasatosporales; family Streptomycetaceae; genus Streptomyces; species Streptomyces sp. NPDC005496. Next base: position 428,136 of record NZ_JBIAJQ010000001.1, on the reverse strand, counting down.
GGACGGCAAGGACGGCGGTCCGGGCACGGGCTGAGCGCCTGCCGAGCGGCCGGGCGGGCTCAGAAGTTCTCGCGGTACTCCCGCAGGAGCGACTTGGTCCGCTCGGCGGAGGCCGCCCGCGCCGACATGTGGTCCAGCACCTCCAGGTGCAGGGCGACCTCCTGGCGCGAGTCGAGATACAGGGCGCCGGTCAGGTACTCGCTGTAGACCATGTCGGGCAACTCCGGTTCCGCGAAACGGAACAGCGTGAACGACGTGTACGTCCCCGGGTGCGGGCCGTCCGCGTACTCGGCGATCTGGAGCGTGACGTCGTCGTTCTCGGTCGCCTCCAGCAGCCGGTCGATCTGGTCGCGCATGACCTGCGCGCGCGTGCTCACCGGGCGCCGCAGCACCGTCTCGTCCATGATCACCCAGAAGCGGGGCGGCTGTTCGCGGGTGAGCAGCTTCTGCCGGGTCATGCGCAGCGTGACATGCCGCTCGACCGCCGCGGGGTCCCTCTGTCCGACGGTCCCCGCCTCCATCACGGCGCGCGCGTACTCCTCGGTCTGGAGCAGCCCCGGCACGAAGTGCGGCTCGTAGGACCGGATCATCCGGGCGGCGCCCTCCAGGCTGATGTGCATGCTGAACCAGTCCGGCAGCACGTCGTGGAACCGCTGCCACCAGCCCGCCTGGTTCGCCTCCTCGGTCAGCGCGACGAACGCCGCGACCTCGTCGTCGGGCACCCCGTAGGTCGACAACAGCACCTGGACGTACGGGATCTTGAGCGCGACCTCCGCCATCTCCATGCGCCGCACCGTCGCCGGGGCCACGCGCAGCACGCGCGCCGCTTCCTCGCGCCGCAGGCCCGCGGCCTCCCGCAACTCCTGGAGCCGCCGCCCCAGGATCACCTGCCCCACGGTGGGCGCCGCCCGCCGCTCACTCACGCCACGCCTCCCCACGCGCCGAAGTACCCGGGCAGTGTGTCATGTTCCCCCGGAACACTCACGGGTGCGTACGCATCGCACCTGTCACACACGTGGACCGACGGAGCGTCAGAAATGCATCTCGTGAAGGTACTTGGCGGTGGCCGGGTCGGCCGGGAGGAACGTCTCGATGGCCAGCTCGGCGACGGTCACGTCCATCGGGGTGTTGAACGTCGAGATGGACGAGATGAACGACAGCACCCGCCCCTCGTGCTCGATCCGCATCGGCAGCGCGAAGTGGGCGACCGGCTCGGCGCTCTCGTCATCGGCCGCCCGCTCCGGCACCGGGTGGGCCGCCACCTCCTCGTACAGCGCGCGCAGCGCGTCCGAGCGGTGCAGGGCGATCTGGCGCTCCATCTGCGCGAGCAGATGGCCCCGCCACTCGCGAAGGTTCCGGATGCGGGGAGCCAGCCCTTGCGGGTGCAGGGTGAGCCGCATCGCGTTCAGCGGGGGTTCGAGGAGGAAGCCGGGAACGCCGTCGAGCAGCATGGTGATGCCGCGGTTGGCGGCGAGGACGGTGTACGTGGCGTCGACCACGAGCGCCGGATACGGCTCGTAACCCTGGATCAGGCGCTCCATGCCCTGGCGCAACGCGTCCATCGCCGGGTCGCCGAGCGGGGTCTCCGGGTAGTGCGGCGCGTAACCGGCCGCCAGCAGAAGGGCGTTGCGCTCGCGGACGGGGACGTCGAGGTGCTCCGCGAGACGCAGGACCATCTCCTCGCTGGGGCGCGAGCGGCCGGTCTCGACGAAGCTGATGTGGCGGGCCGAGGAGCCCGCCCGGAGCGCCAGCTCCAGCTGGCTCACCCGCCGCTGCTCCCGCCAGCCGCGCAGCAGGGGGCCGACGCCCTTGCCGGGAGGAGCGGTCGGGAGCGGGACGGCACCGGAGGCGACTCGGGTCATGGGAGGACCGTAACCGAGGGCGGGGCGGGGTGGCGGAGGCGGCTGTGCGGTTCCGGGGCCGGCGGGGCCGGATGCCTGGGGTGCCTGGCGTGTCCGGGCGGCCGGGACCGGGTCCGGACCGGCTCCCTGTGGCACGCTGGCCGCAGCCCGTGCGCACCCCCGCCGTGAGGAAGGACCCAGGTCATGGCCGTCGAGCCGCTGTCGCAGCAGGAGATCGAGGACCGTCTGGCGGGGCTGCCGGGCTGGTCGCTGGAGGGGGATCGGATCGCCCGCTCCTACCGGCTCGGTTCGCACTTCGCGGCGACCGCGATGGTCGTGCACATCGCGCAGGTGCAGGAGGAGCTCGACCATCACTCGGACCTCACCCTCGGCTACAACACCGTCTCCCTCACCGTGAACACGCACAGCGTCGGCGGCGCGGTCACGGCGCTCGACTTCGATCTCGCCCTCAGGGTGGAGGCGCTGGCCGCCGCCCACGGCGCACGCTGAGCGGCGGCACGGCTCCCGCCCCGGTGTCCCGTCGCCGCTCGCCTAGGGAACTGCTCGCGGGGCGAAGTCCATGACCCAGTTGGTCAGCCAGGTCTCTTCGTGGTCGACGGAGAAGGCCTGCTCCCAGCGGGCCGTGGTGGGCGAGATGCCCGACCACAGGTACCGCACACGTACGTCCCTGCCGTCGTGCGTGTCGTCCCCGTGGAACGTGCCCAGGCCCTCGGTGAACCCGCCGACCACCGGCGGGAACAGCCGGCCGCTTCGGCTGGACGACCAGTGCAGCGACCATTGCCCGCTCTCCGGCTCGAAGAGCCGCAGTGTGAGCCCGGTCCAGCCCTGGTCCGGCACCTTCATCTCGTCGATGTTCGCGGCCCCGCCGAACAGGCTCCAGCAGCGGCCCATTGCCCGGAACTCCTCCCAGTCGCTGCCGGGGTCGAGGAAGTCGGTGCGCCGGCGGTGGGCGACGTCCCACGTGCCGTGCAGGAAGTCGAAGTCGTGCGGGCTGCTCATCGGCGGTCTCCCGTGGTGCCCTCGGGGAGCGAGTCCGCCAGGTAGGCGCCGAGGTCGGGGGAGCCGGGCGCCAGTACGTGCCGCACCCACGCGTCGCGCTCGTGCAGGACCGGCGGCAGCTCCCACACGCAGCCGATCCAGGGGCGTTCCAGGGTGACGAAGTGCGCCGGGTCGCGGTCGGGGCAGCCGAGCACCGGCTGGCCGGCCGCCGCCCCGCGGAAGTGCAGGACGTTGTCCCACACCCAGCTGTACGCGTTGAGGTACGCGCCGTCGTCACCGCCCCGGTGCAGCACGACGAACGTCGCGGGCGGGGTGCCGTCCGCCTCCGGGAGCAGCCGCGGCAGCATCGCGTACGCCGCGCGCCGCACGTCGGGCGCGATGCCCGCCGGGTCGGCGGTGACGTGGTAGCGCTTGATCCACCGCCCGGCCACCTCGACCGGGGGCAGCACGGTCAGCAGTTTCTCGGAGAAATTCGCGGTGGCCGTCGGGGCGGGCGTGTGCGCGGGAACGGGCACGGCGGGGGCGGTCGGGCTGTCGCTGGATGTCATGGGGCGAAGCTAGGACGCCTTCCCTGACACCTCCTGTCAGTGGAGCCCGTACGGATCTGGGATTCTTCACGGGTGAAGTCAGCGCGCCTCGTGTCGATCCTGCTCCTGCTCCAGACCCGGGGGCGGATGACTGCGGCCGAACTCGCCGAGCGGCTGGAGGTCTCGGTGCGCACCGTCTACCGGGACGTGGAGGCGCTGCACGCCGCCGGTGTCCCGCTCTACGGGGACGCGGGTCACGCGGGCGGCTACCGGGTCCTCGACGGCTACCGCACCCGCCTCACGGGCCTCAACGCCGACGAGGCCGAGGCCCTCTTCCTGGCGGGCGTTCCGGGCCCCGCCGCCGAACTGGGCCTCGGCTCGGTCCTGGCCGCCGCCCAGCTGAAGGTGCGGGCCGCTCTGCCGCCGGAGCTGCGCGAGCACGCCGACCGGGTCGGGGGCCGCTTCCACCTGGACGCGCCCGGCTGGTACGCCGACGGCGACGCGACCCCTTACCTGCCGGCCGTCGCCGACGCGGTGTGGAACAGCCGGGTCCTGCACGTCCGCTACCGGCGCTGGCGCGCGCCCACCGACGTGGAGCGGCGCCTGGAACCGTACGGCCTGGTCCTGAAGGCCGGCCGCTGGTACGTGGTCGCCGGACCCGGACCGCGGACGTTCCGCGTCGACCAGATCCTCGAACTGACCTCGTCGGAGGAGGAGTTCACCCGTCCCGAGGACTTCGACCTGGCGGCCTACTGGACGGCGTACCAGCGGGACTTCCACCAAAGGCTGCGCCAGGGAGAGGCGGTGGTCCGGCTGGCACCGGGCGCCGCAGCCCGGCTGTCCGGCCCGGCGGCCCGCGCGGTCGAGGTCAACGGCCGCCCTGAGCAGGGCGGTTGGGTGCGCGCTGTCGTCCCCGTCGAGTCCGTCGAGCGGGCCCACGACGAGTTCCTAGGCCTCGGCACGGACATCGAGGTGCTGGAGCCGGCGGAGCTGCGTGACCGTATCGCGCACACCGTCCGCGTACTGGCCGCCCGGTACGGCAACTCCGCTCTCGCCGGGGGCGACTGAGGGGAACAGAACCCCTCTGTTCCCCTCTGGAGGAACCAACGTGAGGCACCCGCAACCGCACTGCACGCACAGACGCGCGGTCTCCCGCACCCGCGTTGACCGCAGCCGTCTGCGGCGCGCTCGGCGCCGCCGGACTCACCACCCTCACCGCGCCGCCGCTGACCGCCCGCCAGGTGGAGAGGCTCGCCCCGCGGCCTGGTCAGCGTCCACACCCTCGCGTCGTGGTCGACCGCAGTTCCCGAAACACCTGGCGCTTTCAGCACAACCATGTCCGGTCTTCACGAGTCCTCCATTCGTCGTTCAACTTCTCAGGGGGGAATGTGCACATCCGATTCCGAGCCGCAGTCGTCCTGGCTGCGATGCTCCTCCCGCTCGTCTCCGCTTGCGGCGACAGTGACCAGGGCACAGCCGAACGTGCCGGCAGCCAGACGAAGGCCGACAGCAGTGGTGGAGGCACGAAGACCGACGACGAGAAGGATGCGGCGGACGAGCCGACCGAAGACGACAAGCCCGACACCGAACTCGCCGTCGGCGACACGTTCCGCTACACCGACGGGGTCAAGGTCACCGTCGACCGCATCGCCAAGGTCACCGCTTTCGGCGAATTCGATGACCGGCCGGACGCCGACGAGACCGCGTTCCGCGTCACGTGGACCGTCGAGAACGGCACGAGCAAGCCCGTCGACCTCGACTCGTGGGGCTTCAACCCCCAAGGTGCCACCACCGGCGGGGAGACCAAGTTCATCTACGTCGAGAAGGGGTCCAAGCAGATGGCCGGCCGCCTCGCCCCGAGTCGCTCCGGCACCTACACCGGCGAGTACTCGCTGCCCAAGGCCGACGGCAAGGAAGTCGTCGTCGAGGTGGCCCGCATGGACGACGCGTGGATGAAGAGCGACGACGCCTTCGGCGACGAGCCGAACTGGACCGGCACCATCAAATAGCCTGCACACTGGCCCAGTTGCCCCTCCGGCGCCGGTGGTCCCCGTACCGTCGGTGCCGGAGAGGCCGCGGGGGCGTCGTGCGGCCGGTCACGCGAACACGTAGTACTCGGCGAGGCAGATGCGGGAAGCGTCGTACGTGGTCAGCGACCCCTGGTAGCGCGTCGACCGCCGCCGCATCGCCGCACCCCACAACAGGCCCGCCGCCGCGACGACCAGCCCGGGCAGAACGTCGCCCGACACCGCCAGCGCGATCCCCACGACGACCGCGACGAGGGCCACCATGGGCTGCCCTTTCGGCGCGTCCGGAGGCGCGTACCGCCGCCGGTTCGGCGACTCCGCCGGAAGATCCTCCCAATACCCGCGCAGCCGCCGCACGTTCGGCGACTGGCACTTCGGACACACCACCGCGACCTCCAGAGTCTCGCACCGGGTTGGCGGCAGCCTGACCAGCGGTCCGGCGGGCAGCAAGGTCTACCGACGGGTCTGTGAGGAGGGCCACAAACCAGGTGTGGCAAGAGCCCCGCCCGTCACGGGCGAGGCTCCCGAGTAGCCCTGTGACTACGTGCCGGAAGGCTTTGGGAATGGGTCCGATCCGGCCCTCCGTGAGCGTCACGCCCACCTGGAGCCCGCCCACGGGGTGGTGGTCCCCCCGGATCAGCCCACCCCGCACACCCCCTCTCCCACCCGGAACGACGTCGGTTTCGTGTTCGTGGTGGACCAGGTCCCCGTGAAGCCGAGGCTCACCGCGGCGCCCGGGGCCACGCGGGCGTTCCAGGGGAGGTTCCTCGCCGTGACCGCCGGGCCGGACCGGGCCGGGTCGGCGTTCCACATCTGGGTGATCCGCTGGCCGTCCGGGAAGGTCCAGCCGAGCGACCAGCCGTTCCAGGCGGTGGTACCCGTGTTGGCGAGCGTCACGTCGGCCTGGAAACCGCCCGCCCACTGGTTGGTGACGCGATACGTCACCGTGCAGTCGGCCGCCGGTTCCGGACCGGGGCCGCCACCGTCCCCCGTACCGGCGACGTCCCCGTAGACGATCCCCCGCCCGTTCGTCGACACGTACACCCGCCCGTACACCCGCGGGTCGCCGGTGATGGCGGCTCCGGTCCAGCCCCACTGGTGGGCGTCGTCGTTGACGCGGGTCCAGCTCGCGCCCTTGTCCGTGGAGCGGAAGACACCGCGCACGCCGCCGATCTTCGCGCTCGTGTACAGCGTCTGGTACGAGGCGTCCGGCGCCGCCTTCCCGAAGCCGATCGCGTCGGCCTCATCCACCCCGGCCAGCCTGGTGAACGTGCCGCCGCCGTCGGTCGAGTGCCACAGGCCGTACGGGCCGTCACTCGCGCCGCCCGCCAGCCAGATGTCCCCCTTCGTGCCGGGGAGCGCCTTGAAGCGCACGCTGTCACCGGCGGGCAGACCGGTCGCGGACGAGGCGGTGAACGTGGCGCCGCCGTCCGAACTCACGTAGAAACGGCCCGACTTGAAGCCGTAGAACGTCTTCGGGTCCACCCGGTCCGACTCGACGACCGCGCCCGCCGGGATGCCGCTCGACGCGGACCAGGAGGTGCCGAACCCGGTCGTGTACCGCACCCCGGTGCCCTGCGGGCTCCACACGAAGCGGCTGCCGTCGGCGGCCGCCGCGACCGTCCCGCCGCCGCTCACCCCCGAAGGGTCCGTGCCCGCGGACCAGTGGGCGCCGTTGTCCGTGGAGAACGCCACGTGCGGTCCGGAGTCCAGGTCACCGACGCGCACCACCGTCCCCGGGTCGGTCTCCGCGTAGTCCAGGCTCGTGGTCGTCGTGAAGTTCGGCGAGGTGTACATCATCGGCGGCACCTTGCCGAGGTCCGTGTGCCGGAAGCCCCCGATGTCGCCGAGCGCGCTGAACAGCCGGGCCTCGCCGGACGGGGGAGCGGCGAGGTCGTTGACCGCGGTCTCCTCCAGTCCCCGGACCATCGGAGTGATCGTGAACTTCTCCCCGTGGTCCCAGTCGGTCAGGTCCTCGGTGCCGTAGACCGTGGCACCGGTGCCGTACATCATCCGGTCGGAGTCGAAGGGGTCGATCTCCAGCGACTCGGTCATCCAGCCGAGTTTCGGGGCCTGTTCGGGCGGGGCGGGACTGGCGCCCCAGGAGAGCCAGGGCGCGGACGAGACGTCCATCGTGTAGCGGTTCGAGCGCTCCGGGTAGGCGGTGTATTCCCAGGCCTTCGTCCAGGTGCCGCCGCGGTCCGTGGAGCGGAAGATCTGCGTGTCCGGCCACCAGGAGCTGTACGCCGTGGCCATCACCGTGCCGGGGTGCTGCCGGTCGACGGTCAGCCCGCTGAAGCCGTAGTACGTGTCGGCCTCCGCCACCGGACTGATGTCCGTCCACGTCCCCGTCCCGGTGGCGTACCGCCACAGCCGCCCCTTGCCGCCGTCGTACGGGCCGCCCGTGTCGCTGTAGGCGAGGTAGAGGTAGCCGTTCCCGGCGTCGAGGACGCCCTTGTGGGCGAGGTACCCGGTGGGCTGCCCCGGCAGGCGCGACCAGGTGGCGCCGCCGTCCGTCGAGCGGTACACCGCGTTGTCCTTGTCGGCGACCCCGACGTACACGGACTGCGTGGTGTGCCCGGCCGACCCCGTGGACTCGTCGAAGGTGACCCACACGATGCCCTGGTTGTCGCTGGCGTAGCCGCTCGTGTCGGCCGGGTCCTGGACGTAGGTGCCGGCGTTCGGGAAGTCCGCGACCTGGGACCAGCTCACCCCCGAGTCCGTCGACCGCCACAGGCCCTTGCCGCTGGGCGCCCCCAGGTACAGCACGCTGTTGCGGTTGGGGTCCACGGCGAGGCGCTCGCCCATCCCGCGGCCGGGCATGTTGCCGCCGAGCTTGAAGGGGAGGTCCGCCTTCCGCCAGCTCGCCCCGCGGTCGGCGGAGCGCAGGACGGCGCCGTTCCCCGGGTCCCAGCCGTTGGTGTACGTGCCGACCGCCGCGTACACCCGGTCCGGGTCGACGGGGTCGGAGGCGAGGCTGACGACTCCGGTGTGCCCCCAGTCGTCCCAGCCGACCGAGTCGAGCAGTGGTGTCCAGGTCTTCGACGACTGCACCCACCGGTAGGCGCCGCCGATGTCGGTGCGGGCGTAGGCGAGGTTCTTCTCGGAGCGGTTGAAGACGATGCCGGGGACGAAGCCGCCGCCGTCGACGCGGGCGTTCTTCCAGGTGTAGGTGTCGGCGGCGGCCGTCCGCGCCGGGGCCTCGGCCGCCATGGCCGGCGGACTGCCGGCCGGCAGACCGGCGGCCAGGGCCAGTACGGCCGTGAGGATGCGGGTTCTTCGCACGGTGAGGTCCTCCCCGGGGGACGAGGGACGTGGAAAGACGCGAAGGCCGGGCGGTCCCTCGGTGCGGCGAGGGACCCGCCCGGCCCTGGCCCCGCCGGCCGTGGGACGGGCGGCGGGACCTCGGTACGCGGAGCGAGCGGGGCTATTCGAGGAGCTCCGCGTACGAGCCCATGGCGAGTGCGATGTCCGCCTGGGCCCAGAACCGGTGGTACGTGAAGACGGGGGCGGCGCCGCCCGCGAGATAGCTCTCGATCTTCGACCAGGCCGGGTCGTTCTTGTAGAACGACCTGATCGAGGCGAAGGTCGACGAGGAGTTGACCGTGTCGCCGTTCGGCATCTTGCCGGTCCAGCCGCTCGGGACGTACACGCCGTCGTCGAAGCGGTTGTAGTCGGCGCGGGTCTCCGGGACGGCCACACCGAGGGCGTCCTGGTCGTGCTCCCACATGCCGTCGAGCAGGGCCTTCGCCGTCGTCTTCGCCTCGGTGTCACCGGACCGGTCGGCGTAGTACGTCAGGGTCTTGGCGTAGGCGGCCGCCACTCCGACGTCGTTCGTGTAGTCGGCGACGGTGACGTGCAGCCCGCTGTTGGCGCCCGGGCTGGACGCGCTCCAGGTGTCGGGCTTGCCGGACCACTTCAGCGTGGACGGGACCTGGAAGGTGCCGTCCGGGTTGACGGTCGTCTCGGACAGGGCCCAGTCGACCCACTTGTCGAGCACGGCCTTGGCGTCCGCGTCACCCGTCTGCTGGTAGTACTCGGCGACGCGTTCCATGGACCACGCCTGGAAGCCGAACCACTGGTTGGACGGCGGGTCGTGGTACACGGGCTTCTCGTCGTAGTACATGCCGTAGAAGGTGGGCGTCCCGGTCGGCGGGGTGGCGTACCGGCCGCCCCAGCTGTTGGTCGCGCCGCCCGCGATGGCGCCCTCGTCCGACTGCAGCCAGCGGTAGAACTCCAGCTGCCGGTCGAGCGACTTGGCCCAGTCCGCCTGCCCGGTCGCCGACTTGGGCTTCAGGTCGGCGTTCGAGCTGAGGGCGTAGGCGGCCAGGGGGTTCTGGTAGCCGCCGTGGGTGTGGCTGGAACCGATGCGCCAGGCCCAGCCCGCCGAGGTGTCGGTGGCGCCGCCCCAGGCGTAGTACCAGGACATCAGGTAGTGCGAGGCGTCCTTGCCGGTGCCGGCCGGGCACGCCGACGGCCCCACGCAGTTGCCGATCTTCTTGAAGTACTTGTCGTACATGGAGTAGCGCAGGTAGTCGCCCATCTTGGCGGCCTTGCCGACGGTCGCCGACACCTCGCCGCTCTTGCCCTGCTCCTTGGCCCAGACGTCGGCCCAGTAGGCCGCCTGCACGGCGCGTGCGTCGGCGTCGGGTGCGTTGGTGAACTTCCACTGCTTGGCGTAGGAGGCGTCCCCGGTGAACAGGTCCAGATAGCCGTTGGGGCCGCCGTACTTGAACGCGTCGCAGGTCGGCTGCGGGATCGTCTCGAAGACGGACTCCTGCGGTCCGCGCTGGAAGGTGTTGATGTACGAGGGTCCGGTGGCCGTGGGGCCCGCCTCGCACTTGCCGGGTTCGTTGCCGTAGCCGTAGACGTTGTCGACGTCCTGGAGCCAGTGCATGCCGTAGATGTCGTCCGTGCCGTACGCGCTCTTCAGCTCGCCGGCGATCGGGTCCGAACCGACCGGGACTCCGCTGTCGAGCTTGGCCGGGTACTCGTTCGGAGTGTCGTGCTCGGGGGCGTACGTCGCCGGCTTGGACGCGTTGTAGAAGGAGTTCGTCGGCTGGTCGGCGTGCGTGGGGATCATGTACTTCTCCATGATCGTCCACGCGGCGTTGAACTTGGACCAGTCGCCCGTGACCTTGCCGTACATGGCCTGCAGCCAGATCAGGTAGCTGTACGCCTCCGACGTCGTCTCGTGCCCGTGGTCCGGAGCCTCGACGATCAGCGTCTCGACCGAGTGGTAGGGGATGCCCTCGGGGGAGAAGTAGCCGTTCGCCGGATCGGTGATCTTGCCGTACAGCTCGAGGAACCGGGCGTCGTACTCCTTGGCCGCGGCCAGCTGTGTCACGGTGACCGTCGCCTTGGTGTGGCCGGTCGCGGACGCCGTGAAGGTCGCCGAACCGGTGCCCGAGGAGTCGGCGGTGACGGTCACCTTCTGCGCCGTGTTCCAGTTGGACGGCGTGAAGGTGAGCGAGGAGCCGCCCGTCACGGACAGACCCGTGTTCCCGTCGGTACGGGCCACGGAGACCGTGACGTTCGCATTCGGCTGCGTCGACAGCTTCACGTCGAACGTCCCGGACTTGCCCTGCTGGACACCGAGTTGGGCCGGCGAGGCGACGACGGCGGGCCCGGAGGCCACGGTGATGCCGACCGGCGTGGAGTCCGCCGAGGCGCCGAGACTGTCGTACGCCTTCGCGACCAGGGAGTGGCTGCCGGCCGTCAGCGAGCTGGTGGAGAGCGTGTACGGGGAGCTGGTGTCCGTGCCCAGCAGGGTCGTGTCGTCGTAGAACTCGACCCTGCTGACGGTGGCGTTGTCCGCCGCCGCGGCGGTGGCGGCCAGCGGGACCGGGTCGCCCTGTGTGTAGACGGCGCCCGCGGTGGGGGACGTCAGCACGGTGACCGGCGGCCGGTGCGCGCCGGCGCAGGTCGTGCCGTTCACGGCGAAGGAGGCGGGCGCGGTGTTGGTGCCGCTGTACGTGAACTGCGCGCCGGTGGTGACGGCGGCCCCGGCGGCGATCGTCCCGTTCCAGGAGGCGTTCTTCGCGGTGACCGTCTTGCCGGACTGCGACCAGGTGCCGTTCCAGCCGTTGGTGAGGGACTGGTTTCCGGTGTAGGCGTACGTCAGGGTCCAGCCGCTGATGGCGTCGGAGCCGCGGTTGGTGATCGTCAGATCCGCCGTGAAGCCGGAGCCCCAGTCGTTGGTCTTGTAGTCGACGCTGCACTGAACCGCCGCCGCCTGTGCGGTGGTCGTGCCGGTGCCGAGCATCGTGAGCGGCAGTGCCAGGGCCGCCGCGACGGCGGTCCACATCCGCCGCGCGGTGCGGCGTGCGGGTCTGGAGTGCATGTGCTGGTTCCTCCTTGCGGCTCGGAGAAGTGGGGGAGGAGCAACAAGCCTTGAACCAGTGGGAGCGCTCCCATGATGGGGAGGGGGGTGTGGGGGGTCAAGGTGCTTGAAGAGTCGAAATGATTCGATTGATCGACAGTGCGACCCCTCTGTTCTTCGCCGTGACTTGCCGCTACCTTCTTCGGCACCAGTGGGAGCGGTTCCATCAGTCGACGCGTCGAACACGACGCGCCCGAACTGCAAGGAGTCGCTCATGCGACACCCCCCGCGTTTGGCACTCTCAGTGGCCGGCATCGCGGTCGCCCTTGCCGGGACCGCGATCGCGCCGGTCGTCACGGCTTCAGGAGCCGCACCCGCGTGCACGGTGGAGTACTCCGTCACCAGCCAGTGGGACACCGGCTTCCAGGGTGCCGTGCGCATCACCAACAACAGCGCAGCGGTGAGCGGTTGGAGCCTCACCTTCGAACTCCCCGACGGTCGGAAGGTCAGCCAGGGCTGGAACGCCAAGTGGTCCCAGACCGGCTCGACCGTCACCGCGGCCAACGAGAGCTGGAACGGCTCGCTGGCCACGGGCGCCGAGGTCGGCGCCGGCTTCATCGCCTCCTCCACGGGAGGCGCCCCGACACCGACCGCGTTCCGGCTCAACGGCACGCTGTGCAACACGGACGCGGAGCCGTCACCGACTCCGTCGCCCACGCAGCCGCCGCCCTCCGGCGCGCCGCCCGCGCTGCACGTCGACGGCGACAAGCTCGTCGACACCGACGGCCGCACCCGCAGGCTGCTCGGCGTCAACCGCTCCGGCGGCGAGTTCATGTGCGTGCAGGGCCGTGGCATCTTCGACGGCCCGGTCGACGACGCGTCGGTGAAGGCGATCGCCGACTGGAAGGCGAACACGGTCCGCATTCCCCTCAACGAGGAGTGCTGGCTGGGACTTTCGAACATCGACCCCCGCTACGGAGGAGGTGACTACGTCGCCGCGGTCCGGGACCTCGTGTCCAGGATCGAGGCGCACGGCATGACACCGGTGCTCGAACTGCACTGGACGTACGGGCAGTACACCGGCAACTCGGCGGGCTGCTCGGACGTGCACGCCAGCTGCCAGAAACCGATGCCGGACGCCCGGTACGGACCCGCTTTCTGGGCGTCCGTCGCGAGCGCGTTCAAGGACGACCCGGCGGCGGCGTTCGACCTGTTCAACGAGCCCTACCCGGACCGCGCGACGTCCACCGCCGCCCAGGCGTGGACCTGCTGGCGGGACGGCGGGACCTGCCCCGGCATCGGCTACGAGGTCGCCGGCATGCAGGACCTGGTCGACGCCGTCCGCGGCACCGGCGCCAGGAACCTGATCCTGGCGGGCGGGCTCGCGTACTCGAACGACCTGAGCCAGTGGCTGACGTACCGGCCCAGCGACCCGGCGGGCAATCTCGCCGCGGCCTGGCACGTCTACAACTTCAACTCCTGCGCCACCGAGAGCTGCTGGAACTCCACACTCGCCCCCGTCGCCGAGCGGGTCCCGCTCGTGGCGGGCGAGATCGGCGAGAACACCTGCGCCCACTCCTTCGTCGACCGTGTCATGGCCTGGTTCGACGCTCGGAACCTCTCCTACCTGGGCTGGACCTGGAACACCTGGGACTGCTCCTCCGGCCCCTCCCTCATCTCCGACTACGACGGGACACCCACGTCCTACGGCACCGGGCTGCGCGACCACCTGCGCTCCCTCAACGGATAGGAACCCGCACATGAGCCGTACAAGAACAGCCCTCCTGGCGGCACTCGCCCTGGTCGCCGGCGGTTCGGGCACCGCCCTCGCGGCCGTCCCCGGCGACATCGGCCCCGCCGCCGTCCCCTGCACCGTCGACTACAAGGTGCAGAACCAGTGGGACTCCGGCTTCACCGCCGCCGTGACGGTGACCAACCACAGCGCCGCCAAGTCGTCCTGGGCGGTGAAGTGGTCGTACGCCGGCAACCAGAAGGTCACCTCGGGCTGGAACGCGAAGCTCAGCCAGAGCGGCACGGCCGTCACCGCCGCCAACGAGAGCTACAACGGCACGCTGGCCAACGGCGGTTCGGTCAGCTTCGGCTTCAACGCCTCGTACAGCGGCAGCAACGCGCTGCCCGCCACGTTCACCCTCGACGGCGTCACCTGCAACGTGGACGGCGGGGGCGGCACGGATCCGGACCCCGATCCCGAGCCGTCCGGACGCGCCGACAACCCGTACGCCGGTGCCAAGGTGTACGTGAACCCGGAGTGGGCGGCGAAGGCCGCCGCCGAGCCCGGGGGCAGCCGCATCGCCAACCAGCCGACCGGCGTCTGGCTCGACCGGATCGCCGCCATCGAGGGGGCCGGCGGCGGCATGGGGCTGCGGGACCACCTCGACGAGGCACTGAAGCAGAAGGGCTCCGGCGAGCTGGTCGTCCAGCTGGTCATCTACAACCTGCCCGGCCGGGACTGCGCCGCCCTCGCCTCCAACGGCGAACTCGGCCCGACGGAGATCGACAAGTACAGGACGCAGTACATCGACCCGATCGCGGCGATCCTCAAGGACAGCAAGTACGCGGGACTGCGGATCGTCACCACCGTCGAGATCGACTCGCTGCCCAACCTGGTCACGAACGTCACGCCGCGGGCCACCGCCACCCCCAACTGCGACACCATGAAGGCGAACGGCAACTACATCAAGGGCGTCGGCTACGCGCTGAACAAGCTCGGTGACGTGCCCAACGTCTACAACTACGTGGACGCCGGACACCACGGCTGGCTCGGCTGGGACGACAACTTCGGTCCCTCCGCCGACCTCTTCAAGCAGGCCGCCACCGCCGAGGGCGCCACGGTCGCCGACGTGCACGGCTTCATCGTCAACACCGCCAACTACAGCGCCCTGAAGGAGGACCACTTCACGGTCAACGACACCGTCAACGGCGCCTCGGTCCGCACCTCGAAGTGGATCGACTGGAACCGCTACGTGGACGAGCTGTCGTACGCCCAGGCCATGCGCAACCAGCTGGTCTCGATCGGCTTCGACTCCAAGCTCGGCATGCTGATCGACACCTCCCGCAACGGCTGGGGCGGCACGGCACGGCCCACCGGACCCGGCGCCCTGACCAACGTCGACACCTACGTCAACGGCGGCCGCTACGACCGGCGCATCCACCTCGGCAACTGGTGCAACCAGGCGGGTGCGGGCCTCGGTGAACGGCCGCAGGCGGCACCGGCGGCCGGGATCGACGCCTACGTGTGGATGAAGCCCCCGGGGGAGTCGGACGGTTCCAGCACCGCCATCGACAACGACGAGGGCAAGGGCTTCGACCGGATGTGCGACCCGACGTACACCGGCAACCCGCGGAACAACAACAACATGTCCGGCGCGCTGCCGAACGCCCCGCTGTCGGGCCACTGGTTCTCGGCACAGTTCCAGGAGCTCATGAAGAACGCCTACCCGGCGCTGTAGTCACCGGGTGAACGGGTCCGCCAGGAGCCGGCCGCGTGTGTCACGCGGGCCCCGGCCCCTGGCGGACCGCAGTCGTCCCGTCGCCGCTCGGTCCGACGCGACAGGTGCCGCCTCGTTCGCACCCTCTTGTTTGCCGTTCGCGCAACACGACTGGCCGTTTCCGGGAGGGGTGGAGCACGCTGTCCGCATGCCGAACGAGAGGCTCGCAGACATGGCGCACGCTCACCACCACGCCGGACCGTCCGGCCACGACCACACCGTCACGGACTTCGCCCAGATGCTGCCCCTGCTGGAGCAGGAGGCGGAACTCTTCACGCCCCTCTACACGAGCGCCGCGGCCTGGCTGCGGGAGCTGGAGCCGGAACCCGGGCTCGTCGTGGACGCGGGCAGCGGCCCCGGAGTCGTCTCGTGCCTGCTCGCCGAGACCTTCCCGCGGGCGCGTGTCGTGGCCGTCGACGCAGCGCAGGCGCTCCTCGACCGCGCCGCCGACCGCGCCGCCGACCGGGGCCTGACCGACCGCTTCAGCACCCTGAAGGCCGACCTCGCCGACGGGCTGGGCGACCTGGAGTACCCGGCGGACCTCCTGTGGGCGAGCAGGTCCCTGCACCACGTGGGCGACCAGCGGGCCGCCCTCGCCGGGTTCGCGCGGAGCCTCGCGCCCGGCGGCACGCTCGCCCTGCTGGAGGGCGGCCTCGCCCCGCGCTTCCTGCCGCGCGCCATCGGCATCGGCCGCCCGGGGCTCCAGTCCCGGCTGGACGCCGTGCAGGAGCACTGGTTCGAGGAGATGCGCGCGGATCTGCCCGGCGCCGTGTCCGAGACGGAGGACTGGCCCGCCCTGCTGACCGCTGTGGGCCTGCGGCACGTGGCGACGCGCACGTTCCTGCTCGACCTTCCCGCACCGCTGTCCGAGCAGGGCCGCGCCTTCGTCGTCACCTCGCTGACCCGCCGTCGCGAGGGCCTCGCCGACGGTCTCGGCGCCGAGGACCTGGCGACCCTCGACCGGCTCCTCGACCCGGACGACAAGGCGAGCGTGCACCACCGCCCGGACGTGTTCCTGCTGACGGCGCAGACCGTCCACGTCGGGGTGAAGGCGGAGTAGCCAGCACCGGACGCCTTGGCACCGGGCGCGTCCCGTGCCCCGACAGCGCGGCGGGCGGGCGCCCCGGTGGTGAAGCCGGGGCGCCCGCCCGAATGTGTTCCGCCGACGGGGCGCCGGGTGCGTGTCCCGGCGGCCGTCAGGACGTGCCGTGTCTCAGACGACGTCGAAGGAGGCCGGGTCGGGGCCGATGCGGCGGCTCTCGTCGAGCGCGCTGATCGCCGCCATGTCCTCGGCGTCCAGCTCGAAGTCGAAGACCTCGATGTTCTCCCGGATCCGCGACGGCGTCACGGACTTGGGGATCACCACGTTGCCGAGCTGGAGGTGCCAGCGCAGCACGACCTGGGCCGGCGTGCGCTCGTGCTTGCGGGCGATGGCGACGATCGCCGGGACCTCCAGCAGGCCCTTGCCCTGGCCGAGCGGGGACCAGGCCTCCGTGGCGATGCCGTGCTGGGAGTGGTACGCGCGGGACTCGCCCTGCTGGAGGTGCGGGTGCAGCTCGATCTGGTTGACCGCCGGGACGACGGACGTCTCGGCGATCAGCTTGTCCAGGTGCTCCGGAAGGAAGTTGGAGACACCGATGGCCTTGGCGCGGCCGTCCGCGTGGATCTTCTCGAACGCCTTGTACGTGTCGACGTAGGTGCCCCGGGAGGGCAGCGGCCAGTGGATCAGGTACAGGTCCACGTAGTCGAGGCCGAGCTTCTCCAGGGACGTGTCGAAGGCACGCAGGGTGGAGTCGTACCCCTGGTCGCTGTTCCAGAGCTTGGTGGTGACGAAGAGGTCCGCACGCGGGACGCCGGCCGAGGCGATCGCCTTGCCCGTGCCCTCCTCGTTGCCGTAGATCGCCGCGGTGTCGATGCTGCGGTACCCGGCCTCCAGCGCCGTGGTGACGGCCCGCTCCGCCTCGTCGTCCGGGACCTGCCAGACGCCGAAGCCCAGCTGCGGCATCTCGACGCCGTTGTTCAGGATGATCGGGGGGACCTTGCTCACGAGCTCTCGATCCTTCAGTTCGTCGGGTGGTACTCCCATCGTCAACGATCACAGCGCGTGATGCATTCCTGAGCGCCCAAAACGCTCGGGGATGAGCGATGAGAACCGGATATTGGCCGGAAATGGCCCCGAAGTGCGGGGACGCGGCCCGTGACCGGCCCGGCACGCCCGTCGGCGGACGCGTCCGGGGCCGCTCAGCCGGGGTCGGCCGGGCGGGCCGCACGGGGTGCGACCAGCCCGCAGTCGTACGCGAGGACCACGGCCTGCACCCGGTCCCGCAGCCCGAACTTCTCCAGGATGTGCGCGACATGGCTCTTCACGGTCGTCTCCCCGATCCCGAGGTCCCCGCCGATCTCCGCGTTCGACAGCCCCCGGGCCAGGGCGCGCAGCACGTCCAGCTCGCGCGCCGTCAGCAAGTCGAGCCGCGGCGGCACCGCGGGCGCCGTGTCGGAGGGCATGGCGGCGAAGCGGTCCAGGAGCCGGCGGGTGACGCGGGGAGCGAGCACGGCGTCGCCGGTGGCCACCGTACGGATCGACTCCACCAGGGAGTCCGCCGGCCCGTCCTTCACCAGGAAGCCGCTCGCCCCGGCCCGCAGCGCGTCCACGACGTGGGCGTCCAGGTCGAAGGTGGTGAGGATGATGACGTGGGTGGACGGGTTGCTCCGGACGATGAGGTCGGTGGCCTCCACCCCGTCCATGTGCGGCATCCGGATGTCCATGAGGACGACGTCGGGTGAGTGCCGCGCGGTCTCGGCGACGGCCTCCCGGCCGTCGGCCGCCTCAGCGACGACCTCGATGTCCCCCTCGGCCTCCAGGATGAGCCGGAAACCCGTCCGGATCATGGGCTGGTCGTCGGCCAGCAGAACGGTGATGGGACGCATACGGTTCGGTTCCTCCGTCGGGGTGCCGCGGTGCGGGATCACCGCAGGTCGAGTACGGCGTGCACGCAGAAGCCGCCACCGGGCCGCAGCCCGGTGTGCAGGGTGCCGCCCACGGCGGCGATCCGCTCCCGCATGCCGACCAGTCCGTGCCCGGTGCCGTGCGCGCTCGCCGCGGGGACCCGGACGGGCGGCGAGGCGTCGGTCCGGCCGTCGTCGCAGATCCGCAGACTGAGCCGCCGCGGCCCGTCCTCCCAGGCGAGACGCACCCGGGCGCGGGTGGAACCGGCGTGCTTCAGGGTGTTCGTCAGCGCTTCCTGCACGACCCGGTAGGCCGTCAGATGGGTACCGGCCGGCAGGGGGACCGCCGAACCCGTCACCCCGAAGTCGACGTCCAGACCGGCGGCGCGCACCGACTCGATCAGGGCGGGGAGCGCGTCGACGGTCGGCTGCGGCGGCTCCTTCGAGGGATCGGCCCCGGCCTCCTCGTCGGTGCGCAGCACGTCCAGCAGGCGGCGCAGCTCCGTGACGGTGGCGCGGCCGGTCTGCTCGACCGCCGCGTGCAGCTCGTGCGCCTTCGCCGGGGTCCGGTCCTGCACCCGGTCCGCGGCGATCGTCTGCACGACCATGAGGCTCACGTTGTGGGCGACGATGTCGTGCAGCTCGCGGGCGATGCGGGCCCGCTCGTGCATCACCGCCGCCCGGGCGTTGGCGGCCTGCTCCCGCTCCAGCGCGGCCGCGCGCTCCACCGCCTCGTCCCGGATCGCGGCCCGCGCCCGCGCCAGGCGGCCCAGTGCCCAGGCGGCCAGCAGGAGCACGGCCACGGTCAGGAACGCGGTGATCCGGTGCCCCGCCGGCGCGAGCAGCGCCTCCAGCAGGGCGTCGAGCGGGATGAACACCGCCGCCACCAGGGTGGTGACCCGGGGCCCGCGGCGCGCGGCGGTGAGGAACACGGCCGTCGCGACGGCCAGGTACGTGGGCCCGATCGACGTGCCGTCCGGCCCCGCGAGATGAGGCACGTACTCCAGCGCCTGGAGCGTGGTCGCCGCCGACGCCGTGACCAGCAGACTCGCCAGGGGCAGTCTGCGGTGCACGGTGAACGGCAGCGCCGTCAGCAGCACGAGGACGAACCACCAGGCGTCCGGCGACCGCAGCTGGGGACCGTCCGCGGGGATCACCGCGGGCAGCGCGAGACAGCCGCCCGCCGCCAGGACGGCCAGCCCCGTGTCGGCCAGCGCGGCCTGTAGGCCCCCTCCGGCCGGGGAGCTCATCGCTTTCATGCCTCAACCCTAGAGCGGCGCCCGTCCCGGACCGCCGTACCCAGGGTGGAGCCGCCCCCGCCCCCGTCCTCCCTGCCGTCCCCTCCTCAAGGAGGAGACGGCCCCCGCCGGCCGGGGCGCACACCCGCATCCCCTCCTCCCGGCGGCCGAGCCCGGCCGCCCCCCTCCACCGGCCGGCGGAGGCCCCGATTCGACGCGGGGACGGAGGCCGCGGGGCGTTTCCGGCGATGGACTCGGAGTACCACCCGCCGCCCCCCACCCAGCGAGGACCCCATGCTCGGAGCACGCACCCGCAGGACACCGGCGCCCGCCCCCCTCCGCACCACCGACAGCGCCGTACGACTGACCCGCGTGACCAAGCGCTACGGCCACGGTGACGCGGCGGCGGTCGCCCTCGACGACGTCAGCCTGGGGATACCCCCCGGCACCTTCACGGCCGTCATGGGGCCCTCCGGCTCGGGCAAGAGCACCTTCCTGCACTGCGCCGCCGGACTCGACCGGCCCACGTCCGGCACCGTCCACCTCAACGGCCAGGACCTCGGGGAACTCGACGAGACCCGGCTGACCGAGTACCGCAGGACCCGCGTCGGCTTCGTCTTCCAGGCGTTCAACCTGCTGCCCTCCCTCACGGTCGAGCAGAACATCACCCTGCCCCTGAGGCTGGCCGGGACCGCCGCCGACAACGTGTCCGTGCACAGCGTCGCGGACGGCGTCGGCCTCACCGGCCTGCTGAGCCGCCGGCCCGCCGAGCTCTCCGGGGGACAGCAGCAGCGGGTGGCGATCGCCCGGGCGCTGATCACCCGGCCCGAGGTGGTCTTCGCCGACGAGCCCACCGGCGCCCTGGACCCCGACACCGCGCAGGACATCCTGCTCCTGTTGCGGCAGGCGGTCACCGACCTGCATCAGACCGTCGTCATGGTCACCCACGATCCGGTGGCGGCCGAGCACACCGACCGGGCCCTCCTCCTGTCCGCCGGACGCGTCGTGCGGCACGTCGACCGCCCCTCCGCCGACCAGGTCAAGGACGCCATGTCCGAGCTGCGGAGGACCCGCTGATGCTGCGCCTCGCCCTCGCGACCCTGCGCGCCCGCAAGGGTGCCTTCGCCGCGAGCTTCCTCGCCCTCCTGCTCGCCGCGGCCGTCGTCAGCGCCTGCGGGGTGCTGCTGGAGTCAGGTCTGCGCTCCGGCCTGCCGCCCGAGCGCTACGAGAAGGCGTCGCTGATCGTCGCCGGCCGGCAGCGGGCGGAAGTCGACGTGAGGTCCGCCGACGGCTCCACCTACCGCAGCTCCCGGCCGCTGTCCGAGCGGCTCCGGCTGCCCGCCTCCCTCGGGGACGACCTCGCCGCCGTCGACGGCGTCGCCTCCGTGACGGCGGACCGCGGCGCCACGGTCCGGCTGCTCGACGGCGACCGGACCGTCGGCGGACGCAACGGCGCGTCGCCCCGGCTGCACAACTGGGACGGTCTCTCGCTCGGCGGCTTCCGCCTCGCCTCGGGCGGCCCGCCGCACGGCGCCCGCGAGGTGGTCCTGGACTCCGACCTCGCCGCCCGCGGCGACCTGCGGGTCGGCTCCGACGTACGGCTCATGACGTCCTCGACCCCGGTCACCTTCCACGTGTCCGGGCTCGTCGCCCTGGACGGCGGCCGGACCCCGCGCCAGTCGGTGCTGTTCGCCGCCGACCCCGCGCTCCACCGGCTCGCCCCCGGCACCGCGCGCCAGGCGGACGCCTTCGGGGTGGTCACCGCCTCCGGTGTCCCGCCGTCCCGGGTCGCCGCGCGGATCGAACGGGCGCTGACCGGCGAGTCCGTCTCCGTGTACGCCGGTGACGACCGCGGCCGGGCCGAGTTCACCGACCTCGCCGTCGGCGCGGCGAACGTGGTCGAGCTGGCCACCGGCATCGGCGGGAACGTCCTGCTGGTGGCCGTCTTCGTACTGTGCGCCACCACATCCCTGGCGATCCGCCACCGCCGCCGGGAACTCGCGCTGCTGCGGGCCGTCGGCACCACACCGCGCCAGCTGCACCGCATGATCGCCGCGGAGTCCGCGACGGCGGGCCTGGTCGCGGGCGTCTTCGGCTGCCCGCTCGGGGTGGGCGTCGTGCACTGGCTCAGTTCGCAGTTCGCCGGCCGGGGCATCGTGCCGCCCGACTTCCGCCCGGTGATCGGCCCGCTGCCGTTCCTGGCCGCCGTCGCCGCGACCGTGGCCACCGCCGTGACGGCCGGCTTCGTCGCCTCCCGGCGGGCGGCCCGTATCCGCCCCACCGAGGCGCTCGGGGAGGCTGCGGTCGAACCCGCCCGGCTCGGCCGCGGGAGCACCGTCACCGGCGGTGCCCTGCTGGTCCTGGCCGTCGCCGTGTTCGGCCTGGGCCTCGGGTACCGGGCCGACTTCCTGACCCTGGTGGGACTGGCCAACTCCCTGGTGCTGCTCCTCGCCGTCACCGTCGCCGTGCTCGGCCCGCTGCTCACCCGTACGGCGGTCCGGCTGCTCGCGCCGGCGCTGAACCGGACGGGTGTCGCCGGCTGGCTCGCCGCGGCCAACTCCCGCAGCGCGGCGGCCCGTACGGCCGCCGCCGTCACCCCGCTCGTCCTGGCCGTCTCCTTCGCGGCGACGGTGGTGTTCACCCAGACCACGCAGCTGGACGAGGCGGCCGAGCAGGTCCGTTCCGGCACCGTCGCCGACCGCGTCCTGACCGCACCGGCCGGAGTGTCCCCCCAACTGGCGCGCGAGGCAGCGGAGTTGCCCGGCGTGAAGGCCGCGACGGGCGTCGTGCGCTCCAAGGTCGTCGGGGTGGGCTCGATGCTGGGCGAACAGGAGACCGTGTCGCTGAGCGCGCAGGGCGTGCGGCCCCGGGCGCTGGCCGACACACTCGACCTCGACGCGCGCGAGGGCGACCTGTCCTCCCTCGCGCCGGACACGGTGGCCCTCAGTACGACGGCGGCCTCGTGGCTGGGGCTGGACGTCGGCGACCGGGCACACCTGCGGCTGGGGGACGGCACGGCCTTCGAGGGGAAGGTGATCGCCCTCTACGGCAGGGGGTCCGGTTTCGCCGACCTCACCTTCGACCACGACCTGCTGCTGTCCCACACCACCGACCGCGTCGACCAGTCCGTCCTGGTCCGCTCGGAGCCGGGCGCCGCCGGCACCGGACGCCGGCTCGCCGCGCTCGCGCACGACTACCCGGGCACCGTCCTCGGCGACGCCCTCGCGGCGGATCAGCAGATCGAGGAGCAGCGGGCCACGGCGTGGGTGAACTACGTGGTGGTCGGCCTGATCATCGGCTACACCGCCATCACCGTGGTGAACACCCAGGCCATGAACACCGTCGCCCGCAGGCGGGAGTTCGCCCTCCTCAGGCTGACCGGCACGAGCCGTTCGCAGGTGCTCGGCATGATGCGCCGGGAGAGCCTGACGGTGGTGGCCGTCGGCGCCGTGGTGGGCGTCCTCGCGTCCGTGCCGCCGCTGGTGCTCGTCGCGACGGCGCTGACCGGCGGACCGCTGCCGACCGCCCCGGTCCTCGGCTGGGTGGCCGTCCTCGGCTCCACCGCCGTACTGACCTTGGCCGGGACGATGCTCCCCACGCGCCTCGTGCTGCGGGCACGTCCGGCGGACGCGATCGGGGCGAGGGAGTAGGAGCACGGCACCGGGGCGCAGGGACGGTACGAGGCCGCCGCGCGCCGAGGCGGGGGCGGAGTACGGGAGGCATCCCGGGCCGGGAAAGCGGGCGATCCGGCGACGGGCACGGGTCGGCGGAACCCGCTTTCCCCGAGGCCAGCCACCCATCAGCCGTGTGAACAGCCCTGCGGGTCAATACACCTAGGGCCTGTCGTTTGGATCAGGTCGGCCGTGACAGACGGGTCGGCCTGATCCAAACGACAGGCCCTAGGCCCGGTACAGCGCCTCGACCTCGGAGAGGTACGCCTTCTCGATGGCCTTCCGCTTCAGCTTGAGGGAAGGCGTCAGCAGCCCCTGCTCCTCGGTGAACTGGTGGGCCAGTATCCGGAAGGTACGGATGGACTCCGCCTGCGAGACCAGCGTGTTGGCGGCGACCACGGCACGCCGCACCTCGGTCTCCAGGTCGGCGTCGCGCACCAGCTCGGACGGGGTCATCTGCTGCTTGCCGCGCATCTGGAGCCAGTGCTCGACGGCCTCCGAGTCGAGGGTGACGAGGGCCGCGATGTACGGCCGGTCGTTGCCGACGACGATGCACTGGGCGACCAGCGGGTGGTCGCGCACCCGCTCCTCCAGCACTCCGGGCGAGACGCTCTTCCCGCCGGAGGTCACCAGGATCTCCTTCTTGCGGCCGGTGATCGTGAGATAGCCGTCCTCGTCGAGGGAACCGAGGTCGCCGGTGGCCAGCCACCCGTCGTGCAGGGTGGCGTCGGTGGCCTTGGTGTCGTTCAGGTAGCCCTGGAACACGTTGCCGCCGCGCAGCCAGATCTCGCCGTCGTCCGCGATGTGCACGGTGGTGCCCGGGATGGCCTGCCCCACGGTGCCGAACCGGGTGCGCTCGGGCGGATTGGCGGTCGCCGCCGCCGTGGACTCGGTGAGCCCGTAGCCCTCGAAGATGGTGACCCCGGCGCCCGCGAAGAACAGGCCGAGCCTGCGGTCCATCGCCGAGCCGCCCGACATTGCGTGCTTGACCCGGCCGCCCATCGCCGCGCGCACCTTGGCGTAGACGAGCTTGTCGAAGACCTGGTGCTGCATCCGCAGGGCGGCGGAGGGGCCCGGGCCGATGCCCCAGGCCTTCGCCTCGATCGCGTCGGCGTAACGGACGGCGACGTCGACGGCCTTCTCGAAGGCAGCCGCCCTGCCCTCCTTCTCCGCCTTGCGGCGGGCCGCGTTGAAGACCTTCTCGAAGATGTACGGCACCGCGAGGAAGAAGGTCGGCCGGAAGGCGGCGAGGTCGGGCAGCAGGGCCGACGCGTTGAGCTGCGGCTGGTGCCCGAACCGGACCCGGCCCCGGACCGCGGCGACCTGCACCATCCGCCCGAAGACGTGCGCGAGCGGCAGGAACAGCAGCGTGGCCGCCTCGTCCCCGCGCTTGGAGTGGAAGACGGGCTCCCACCTGTCGATGACGGTGTCCGCCTCGAACATGAAGTTGGCGTGGGTGAGCACGCAGCCCTTGGGGCGGCCGGTGGTGCCCGAGGTGTAGATGACGGTCGCGACCGACTCGGGGGTGACCGCGCGCCGGTGCCGGTGCACGACCTCGTCGTCCATGTGCGCGCCGGCCTCGTACAGCTCCTGCACGGCGCCCGCGTCGAGCTGCCACAGCTTGTGCAGCTGCGGCAGCCGGTCCACGACCGTGGCGATCGTCATCGCGTGGTCCTCGTGCTCGACCATGACGGCCGCGACCTGCGCGTCGTGCAGCATCCAGAAGACCTGCTCGGCGGACGAGGTCGGGTAGACGGGCACGACCTGCGCGCCGATCGTCCACAGCGCGTAGTCGAAGAGCGTCCACTCGTACCGGGTGCGGCACATGATCGCGACGCGGTCGCCGAAGCGGACGCCCTGGGCGAGGAGCCCCTTGGACAGGGCCAGCACCTCGTCGCGGAACTCGGCGGCGGTCACGTCACGCCACTGCCCCCGCTCGTCCTTGCGGCCGAGGGCGACGCGCAGCGGGTCCTCCTGCGCATGGTCGAACACGACGTCGGCCAGACCGCCCACGGGCGGCGGCGACGCCGGCGGAGGGTTGGTGAACTCGCGCAAACCCGCTCCTTGTGGCGCTCGGCACAGCGCCGTGAAAGCTACCCCACCCCGGGAGCGGACGGGAGGGGGGCCGAGGAGCGGGACACCACGCCGTACGCACAGGTCAGCCGAGAAAATGCGCGCACATGGGGAAGGGGCGGACAGATTACTTACGGCTCGGTAAGTTTCGGTGGCGTAATCTCCACGGAATCTGTACGACCCGCTCACCGGGCTGGCCGCCCCGGGTCCCGGGCGCGGAATCCGGGGTTCCAGGAGCCACGTTTCCCGTCGGCCGACCGCGACGGAACCATTGAAGCCCAGGTCAGCGCCTTGCCGCTACGGTGCCGTGGTCTCGCGTCGCGAGGGCTCGGTCACGCCCGGCTCGGGACGCGGCGCCCGCGCGGACACCAGTACCAGCGCCACCGTGGCCACCCCCGTTACACCGAGGCGTCCACCGCCCTCACACCGTCCGGCCCCGCCGCCGTCACATCGGCCGAGACCGACGCCCGTCCAGCCTCGACAGGAACGCGGTGGGGGCGGCCGTACGCTCCGCGCCCGCCGGTACCCGACGCCGCCCTGCCGCCACCGTCCCGGGTATGCCGGTGGCGGGGGACGGGCGGTTCGTCGAGTGGGACCTGTGGCCCGGCGACCGCGTGGTGCGCGATGTCAGGAAGCGGCGGCCTCGGTGAGCAGCCCCTCGGCTAGGGCCGCGGCGACCTCGCCGAGGTGGTCGAAGAGGTAGAAGTGACCGCCGGGGAAGACCTTCAGGTCGAACGCGCCGGTGGTGTGCGCGGCCCACGTCCGGGCCTGCCGCTCGTTCACCATCGGGTCGCTGTCCCCGATCAGGGCCGTCACCGGGGCGGCGATCGGCTCACCGGCCTGCCAGCGGTAGGTGCCGAGGGCGCCGTAGTCGGCCCGCAGCGCCGGCATCACCAGCTCCAGGATGTCGGGGTCCTCCAGCATGGCCTGGTCGGTGCCGCCGAGCCTGCGCACGTCGGCCAGCACGTCGGCGTCGTCGTAGAGGTGGTAGGGGACGTCGTTGGGGGTGTCCGGCGCGCCCCGGCCGGACACGAACAGCCGCTGGGGGCCCGGCAGTCCGTCCCGGGCGAGCAGCCGCGCGGTCTCGAACGCGACGAGCGAGCCCATGCTGTGCCCGAACAGGGCGTACGGCCGCGCGCCGCCCGCGGCCAGTTCGCGGGCCAGCTCCTCGGCGACCGCCTCCGCGAGCGCGGTGAGAGCGGTGAACGGCTCCTCGCGGTAACGGTCCTGACGCCCCGGATACTGCACGCACACCACGTCGACGTGCCCCGGCAAGGCGTGCGTCAGGTCCTTGAAGGCCGTCGCGGAGCCCCCCGCGTGCGGGAAGCACACGAGCCGCGGCCCGTCTCCCGTGACCGTGGTGAAGCGTCGGAACCACGTGCTGTTCACTGTCGGTGTGTCCCTTCGTCCGGGCCGGGCGAGCGGCGCCCGCGCCCTGGGCCTGTCGGTCTCGGTGGTGGTCTCATCCCCGCAGCGGCGGCCCGAACCAGGTGGCCAGCGCCGTACGCAGTGCGGAGGTGTCGGGTACGCCGCCGGAGGCCGCCCAGGCGACGTGGCCGTCGGGCCGGATCAGGAGCGCGTCGGGAGCGGGGATGTCACCGACCGCCGGGACGGGCCAGTGCTCGTCCGCGCTGCGTGCCTCGATCAGGTCGATACGGTCGGCCCAGCCCTTGGCGGCCGCCGCGACCTCGGTGCTGCCGCGCAGGTCCAGCAGCACGGGGCGGGCGGCGTGCAGCAGTTCGTGCACCCCCTCCGCGCCCTCGTACCCTTCGAGGTCGGCGTCCGGCACCCGCCGTCCCGCCAGCGGGTGTTCGCCGTCGACGGGGTAGCGCAGGTCCAGCGCCGTCAGCAGGTGACGCAGGTACTGGTTGACGTCGTCGAACACCATCAGGGCGCTGAACACCTCGCGCAGCGCGTCCGTCTGCGGGCCGGGCCGCACCAGCGCCGACTGCGCCCGCGTGTTGTGCAGCACGCGCTCCCCGACGGGGTGCCGCTCCGCGTGGTAGGTGTCCAGCAGACTCTCCGGGGCCTGGCCGCGCACCACCGAGGCGAGCTTCCAGCCGAGGTTGACCGCGTCCTGCACTCCCATGTTCAGCCCCTGCCCGCCGGCCGGGAAGTGGATGTGCGCCGCGTCGCCCGCGAGCAGTACCCGGCCCGCCCGGTACCGGTCGGCCTGCCGTGCGGCGTCGCTGAACCGGGAGACCCACCGGGGGTTGCGCATCCCGAAGTCGCTGCCCGCGACCCGGACGAGGGACTCCCGCAACTGGTCGAAGGTGGCGGGCTCGTCGCGGTCCGCGACCCGGTCGAACTCGGACGTGATCACCCGGTACCACCCCGGCTCGAAGGCGATCGCGGAGTAGTCGCCGCCGGGAGTGCGCCGCACCCACACGTAGTCCTCGGGCAGATCGGGCAGTTCCACGTCGCCGATCAGCGCGGTCATCGTCGCCTCGGTGCCCGGGAAGCCGATGCCCGCCAGCTTGCGCACCGTGCTGCGCCCGCCGTCGCAGCCCACCAGATAGCGGGCGCGCAGCGCTGCGCGCCCCCGTGCGGTGTCCAGCTCGACGCTCACGCCGCTCTCGTCCTGCCGGAGCGCACTCACCTCGCAGGACCGGCGCACCCGTACGCCGAGTTCCTCCGCCCGCTCCTCCAGGAGCCGCTCGATGGCGGACTGCAGGATCATCAGCGGGTAGGGGTGCCTCGACTCGGACTCGTCGAAGTCGAGGTAGAGGCCGGAGAAGTGGCCCACCGGCTGGAGTGAGCCCTCGGCGAGGAAGCGGTCGAGGATGCCGCGCTGGTCCAGCACCTCCAGGGTGCGGGAGTGGATCCCGCCGGCCCGTGACTCGCCCGACCGCTCGGCGAGTCGCTCGACCACCACCACGTCGGCACCCGCCAGCCGCAGTTCGCAGGCGAGCATCAGGCCCGTGGGCCCGGCGCCCGCGATCACCACATCCGTGTCCATGCCGGCGTCTCCCACGTCGTCCCCCTCTGTCACGCTGCGCCCGTCACGTCGTCGCCTCCACCGTCACGCACGCGGGGCACGCGGTTCAAGGCATTCCGGTCCCGTGAGGGGGCGCACGGCCCGAGGACTTGTCCTGTCCCGCCGGCGGGACAGGACAAGTGGTACGGCCGACGCCCGGGCCCCGCCGGAGAGCTGTCCGGCGGGGCCCGGGCGTCGAGTGAGGGTCAACTCCCGTCAGCGTCACGGGATCTCCTCCTGTCAGTGACTCAGGCGGCGTCGAGGGCGTCGGTGATCTTGCGGGTCATGGCGGCCAGGGTGGGGTTGGCGGTTGCGCCCTTGGCGGTGCGGGCGCCGGCCTCGACGGCGACCAGGACGGTGTCGCGGAAGTTGCCGGCCTCCTCGGGCGCCTGCTTCCTCAGCAGGTCCATGGCCTGGGTGAGGGCGGGCAGGACACGGTCGGCGATCTCGGCCGCGGACTTGCCGCCCAGGTCACCCACCGACGACTTCTCCGCCAGCACGTGCCCGACCGGGCCGGTCGCCGAGGTCAGCGCGATGCTGCCCGGGGTGGCCACCTTGTGCGGGGAGTCGGCCCCGGCGGCGGCGGCCATCAGCGTGACGGCCCCGTAAGCGGCGTTGCGCAGGGTGACCTTGTCCTGGTCGCTGAAGGTGACAGACATGGGGGGCTCCTTAGTACGTCGAACACCGTTCCCGGCGTCGCTCCGTTTCCGTGACCCCATGGTGGCACATATTTGGCGCCATGTGGAGCCGTGATTGGCGCCACATGCTGGGGTCACGTAACCACGGCCGGGGTAAATCTTAGGTTTATGCAGGTGAAAGCGCGCGCCACACTGGCGTCATGGTGGCAACGTTTCTTATTGGAACGTCCGATGGGGAGGCCTTCGGTGGGGTACCGCGGGCGCCGGGGTCGGCCGAGTGGCGCACTGGGGACCGGTTCGGGGCGGCCCGGGTGCACGGGAGGCCCCGGGGCGGCCGGACCGTGCGCGCACGCAGCAGAGCCCGCCGGTGCCCTCGGGGGATGGTGGGGGCACCAGCGGACGGTTCGGCGCTCCGCGGAGGTTCATGACCAGCTGCATCGGAGCTCACGAACCGAGAGCGTTCCATGCGGTACTCGATCGGCACTCGCGGCGCGGTGGAGCCGGCGCGAGTGAGGCGCGCGGGCCCACCCCGAAGTCCGCGGCACCCCAACCGCCTTGCTCTGCACCGTTGTTGTCGTTCGCTGTCGTGACACTGGTGACAGAACGGTGACGGGATGCCCCACAACTATCAGGGGGCACGCCGGGTCTCATCTTCCGTGGACGGCGACGACCGGCCGTTCGCAGCGCATCCGCGCACACCACAACAGGGGGAACACATCATGAAGTCGACCCGCCGCAAGGCAGTCACCGCAACCGTCCTGGCCGCACTCGCCCTCGGTGGCACGCTCGCCGCGACCGCGCCGGCCTCGGCCGCCACGCCCACTCAGTACAACGGTGCCTGTGGCACCGGCTACGACGTCATCAGGGCGACGCCGATCCGCTCGTCGCAGTCCACCGTCCCCGCCACCACGTTCGTGACCTACAACAGCAGTGCCGGCAAGGTCTGCGCGGTCACCGTGCGCACGAACCCCGGTACCCGGGTCTTCATGGAGGTCACGCTGGACACCTGGCCCTACAGCAGCGGCGAGGCCAAGGACTCCGGCTCCTACGGCAGCTACGCGGGCCCGGTCTACAAGGACGTCCCGGACGACGGCCAGTGCCTGACGTGGAGCGGTTCGTTCGACATCTACTACAACTCGGAGAACGGCAACTGCACCTGAGCGACGGGTGGTCGGCGCCTCGCCGTCAGACCGCCTTCGCCGCGTGGGCGATCGTCCCTCAGGCCGTACTTCCGCGAGCAGCCCCTCCCCGCAATCCGTGCGGGGAGGGGCTGCTCGATGTCGTCGCGAGCTACTTGAGGCGAGCTCGGTGATCGCCGAAGGCCTTCGGGTGAGCGTCCGTTCGGTGGGGCTCTCAGGCCGCCATCAGCGCCGCCAGGGCGCGGTCCATCGCGGCGTCGAACTCTTCCGGTGTCAGCGGCAGACGGGACTTGACGTCCCGACTCCACTGGTCGGCGAGGACCTCGGCGGAGCCCGCCTGGACTCCGTCGAGCGCCGCGTCGACAAGGTCCGACGGCGCGATCTTGTCCACGGGCCAGCCCGCCGCCATGTCGGTGTCGGCCAGGCCGAGGTGTACCGCTGTGACGAGCGTGCCCTGCTCGGCGAGCTCCAGGCGGACGCCGTTGGTCATGGCCCAGGCGGCGGCCTTGGTCAGGTGGTAGGTATTGGCGCCCTTGCCCCCGAACCAGGACATGGCGGAGAGGACGTTGACGATCGCGCCCCCGCCGTTCCTGGCGAGGGCCGGCGCGAACTCCCGGATCATTCCCAGGTGGCCGAACATGTTGGTCTCCAGCTCGTGCCGTACCGCGTCCAGGGAACCGGTCACCAGGTCGGTCCCCGTGTTGATTCCCGCGTTGTTGATGAGCAGCGAGACGTCCGGGGCGGCCTCGGCGGCGGCCCTCACGGATGCGGGATCGGCGATGTCGAGGGTCAGCACCTCGACCCCGGGCAGGTCCACGGTCTCCGGCCGGCGTGCCGTCGCGTAGACCTTGCGGGCTCCCCTTTCGAGCAGGCGCTGGGCGAATGCGCGGCCCAGGCCGCGGTTGGCTCCGGTGACAAGGGCGACGGAGTTGTTGATGTCCATGCCCGGTACGCTAAAACCTGACGCCAACGTCAGGGGCAAGTGCCGACCGTCAGGGCCGGGGTGAGAGGAATCACCATGACCGTCACAGGGGCCGCGGCCGAGCGGCTGATCCGCATCGGCGAGGTGGCGCGGGGCGCGGGCGTCTCGGTACGCGCGGTGCGCTACTACGAGCAGCAGGGGCTGCTCATCGCGGAGCGCAGCCCGTCCGGCCAGCGCCTCTACCGGCAGGACGCCATCCCCCGGGTCCGCTTCTTCCAGCAGATGTTCGCCGCCGGCCTGACCAGCCAGAGGATCGCGGAACTCCTTCCGTGCTGGGACGCCGGGCACACCGATGCGGAACAACGAGCCATGCTGCGAGCCGAGCGCGAGCGCATCCAGGCCAAGGCCGACGACCTGCGGGCTGCCCTGGACCGCCTCGACGAGGTCATCGCGATCACGGACACGCACCCGTAGGCCGGGCCAGCCAGACCTCCCGTCAGCGAGCTCACCTCGCTGACCTGGTCGGGGCGCTGAGGAGTCGCTGAGGGGGAACTGCTGTCGGGCGGTCGACGGTGACGACGGCCGACGTCCATATGAAAACGTGCCCCATACGAGTGAAGAAGTCCCGTCGGGGCAATCCGGGCGGGGTCGGCGGACGGACCAGCGTACGAGGGTCGCGAAGAGTGCGGCCCGGGCGGCCGCGACCAGCGGCAGCGCAACGCACCTGTCTGTGAGGTAGTTCCATGCTTCGTGTGATCAAGAGCCTGTCCCTGCTGGCCGCTGTCGGCGGCGCCGTACTGGGCGGCTCCGCCGTGGCGGCGGCCGACAGCGACGCGCAGGCGGTCGCGGCGAACTCGCCCGGTGTCCTGTCCGGCAACGTCGTGCAGGTCCCCGTCCACGTGCCGGTCAACGTCTGTGGCAACACGGTCAACGTCATCGGGCTGCTCAACCCGGCCTTCGGCAACGCGTGCGTCAACGGGTCCCACCACGGCAACCAGCACGGCTCCCAGCACGGAGGCATGTGGAAGTAGCCGTACAGCCGCCGTCCGCACATCGGCGGGCGGCGGTCTCTCGCCCAGGGCACGGGACCGAGGTCCAGGCCTCCGGGCTCGCCGTCGAGGCGGCGGGCCCGTAGGTCAGGGGTTGCGGCCGATGAAGGCCAGCAGGCGGGTCTGCACGTCGGCGCTCTCGGCCACCTCCACTCGCGGCCCGTACTGGCCGCTGGCGCGTAGCACCTCGTCGAGCGGGAGCATCCCGTCGAGCAGCTGGGCGCACTTGCCGGGGTCGAGGCGCTCCTCCTGGCCGGTGGCCCGCGCCAGGTCCCAGGTGTGCATGAAGACGTCGGCGGTGTAGAACCGGTCCACCGCCTGGTCCAGCGGGACCTCTCCGATGTGCGGGTTCGACAACACCTTGTGCTCCGTGGCCGGATCGTCTAGCAGGGCCTGCACGCCGTCGCTGTGCACCGTCCAGGCGGCCACCGGGTCGTCGTCGACCGACGGCCCCGTGGGCAGCTCGACCCCGGCGCCCGCCTTCAGGAAGGCCGGGAACCACTCGACGAGATGGCGCACCACGTCCCGGGCGACCCACCCCTCGCACGGCGCCGGGTCGTCCCAGGAGGCGGGACTCGCCGCGCGCACGCGCTCGGTGAACACCCCTGCTACGACGCGGTGTTCGTCGGCTGCACTCGTCATGATCTTGCGCCTTTCGTTTCGGTACGCCGGTCGGCGCTGCCGCTCTGGCGGCCGAGCAGTTCGTCCAGGCGCTCGTGGCCTTCCCGGACGCCGCGCTGCATACCGCTCTTGATCATCGAATCGCGGGCCTCGACGGAGTCCATCAGGGACTTGGTGGTGACGCGGGTGCGGCCGTCGAGGTCCTCGAAAGTGGTGGTCTCCAGGCTGACGCCGTCCGGGAAGCCGTCGTAGGCGAAGGTCTGCACGATGCGCTCGGCGGGGCGCACCTCGTGGAAGACGCCGCGGAAGCCGTACTCGGTGCCGTCGTCCTCGCTGTGCACGTAGCGGTACGACCCGCCGCTGCGGGCGTCGTACTCCTCGATCCGCATCGTGAGCCGGCGCGGCCCGAGCCACTGGACGACCAGCTCGGGGTCCGTGTACGCGCGGAACACGCGGTCTGGCGAGGCGTCGAACTCCCGGGTGATGAGGATGGTGGGCAGATCCGGGTCGGCCACGATCCGCGTCTCGTGCCGGCCGTTCGTCGTCGCGGCGCTCATGATGCCGCCTCCTTCGTCGCGCTGTCCGTCACCGGCTGCCGCGCCGTCTGCTCGAGGACGGCGTCGAGCCGACGGAAGCGGTCCTCCGCCTCACGCCGGTACCGTTCGATCCACTTCGTCATCAGGTCGAACACGTCCGCCTCCAGGCGACAGGGGCGCCGCTGGGCGTCCCGGCCGCGACTGACCAGACCGGCGTCCTCCAGCACCCTGATGTGCTTGGACACCGCCTGCACGGTCACGTCGTACGGCTCGGCCAGTTCGTTGACCGTGGCGTCCCCGGAGGCCAGCCTCGCCACGATGTCGCGCCGGGTCGGGTCGGCCAGAGCGGAGAACACCCGGGAAAGCCGGTCGTCGCCCACCTCGCACCTCACATCCTCAACCAGTCGGTTGAATAACCGTACGACCCGGCTCGCTGCGTTGTCAACCGAATGGTTGAATAGCGTGGTCGGCCGGGCTTCGATCGCCCTCAGGTTGCGAGTTCTCGGACGCGATGGGCCCCCCATGGCACTCACCCGGCCGTCGGCTGGACCCGTGGTCTCGGGCGTTCGCCCTGGGGGCCGAACAGGATCAGGTATTCGGTCGGGCCGCCGGTCCCGGCGTTGCCCACTCCGTGCGGGGTGCGCGTGTCGAACTCGGCGACCTCGCCCGCCGTGAGGACGAGGTCGTGGTCGCCGAGCGCCAGCCACAGGCGCCCGGACAGCACGCACAGCCACTCGTACCCCTCGTGCGTCATCTGCCGTGGCCGTTGCGGCTGTTCGTCCGCCGGGGGCAGGACGTGCTTGTGGGCGTGCAGGCCGCCCACGTAGTGCGTCAGCGGCAACACCACCTTGCCGGACACCGGACGCCGGGACGGCGGGCCCGCCGGCTTCCGCGCGGGGCCCGGGGCGAGGCCGGTCAGCTCGTCCAGTGAGGAGCCGTACTCCCCGGCCAGGCGCAGCACCAGCTCCAGGCTCGGTGTGCGCCTGCCGTTCTCGACCCGGGACAGCGTGCTCAGGGAGATGCCGGTCGCGCGGCTCACCTCGGTGAGTGTCGCTCCGCGCCCCTCGCGCACGGCCCGCAGCCGTGGCCCGATGGCGGCCAGGGATCGAGCGATGCCCTCGTCCGTCATCGACATCGCCCCTTTTCGGTCAGTGCCCGTACTCCGGGTCTCTGACGTGGCCATTTGCCAATCTGACAAGGGTAGTCGCCCTCCCCGGGCGGCGCGACGCATGATCGGTGCGGGGCCGAGGCCACCGCCAGTGCGAGGAGAGAATATGAACGAGCGCCAGCCGTCCGCGACGCCGCGCCACCGCACCATCGAGACATCCGGCGTACGACTGCACCTGGTCGAACAGGGCGCGGGGCCACTGGTCCTGCTCGTCCACGGATTCCCCGGGTCCTGGTACGCCTGGCGTCACCAGCTCCCGGCGCTCGCGGCGGCGGGATATCGCGCCGTGGCCCTCGACGTGCGCGGCTACGGCCGCTCCTCCACGCCGTCCGCGACCGATGAGTACCGGATGCGGGCCCTCGTCCAGGACAACGTGGGCCTGGTCCACGCCCTGGGTGAGGAGACGGCCGTGATCGTCGGGCACGACTGGGGCTCGAACATCGCGGCGACCTCGGCCCTGCTCCACCCCGAGGTCTTCCGCGCGGTGGGCCTCATGAGCGTCCCCTACGCCCCGCCCGGAGGCCCCCGGCCCAGTGACGTCTTCGCGGGCATGGGAGGGGACCAGGAGTTCTACGTCTCGTACTTCCAGGAGCCGGGCCGGGCCGAGGCCGAGATCGAACCCGACGTCCGCGGCTGGCTCGCCGGCTTCTACGCGGCCCTGTCCGCCGACACCATGCCGGGGCCGCACGAACCCGACCCGCACTTCGTCGCCGACGGAGGCACGCTGCGCGAACGGTTCCCCCAGGGGCGCCTGCCGTCCTGGCTCACCGAGGCCGATCTCGACTTCTACGCCGGGGAGTTCGAACGTACCGGCGTGACCGGAGCGATCAACCGCTACCGCGCCATGGACCGCGACTGGGAGGACCTCAGGCGACTCGACGGCTCGCCGGTCACGCAACCGTCCCTGTTCATCGGCGGAACGCTCGACGCCTCCACGACCTGGATGGCGGACGCCATCGAGGCGTACCCGGTGACGCTGCCCGGCCTGGTCTCCTCCCACCTGCTCGACGGCTGCGGCCACTGGCTCCCCGAGGAGCGCCCCGACGAGGTCAACCGCCTGCTCCTCACCTGGCTCGAAACGGTCTCGGAGGTCGTGTGACCCCGGGCGGCGGCCGCGTGCACGTCACCGACCTCGGGGACGTCGAGGAGATGGCAGGCATGCACGGGGGATGCCGGGGTAGGCGACCTGTCGTCGGCGGCTTCACAGAGGACGGAAGCGGTCGATCGGCTACTGGAGGGGAACATCATGGCACTCACGGGCACGGTGACGGCGGACACGCACATAGCCGAGCTACCGGAGGTCGCGGATCCCTGCAAGGTCGCTCCGCGGGACGCCCGCGAGCTGTCCCGACTCTTCTTCGACCAGCTGGCGCGTCTGGAGGAGGGGACACCCGAGTACAGCTACGCGCGCAACACGCTGATCGAGATGAACATGTCCATGGTCCGTTTCGCGGCGGGACGCTTCCGCAGCCGCGGGCCGCAGGAGATGGAGGACATCGTCCAGGTCGGCATGATCGGGCTGATCAAGGCGATCGACCGGTTCGAGCTGTCCCGCGAAGTGGAGTTCACCACCTTCGCGATTCCCTACATCGTGGGCGAGATGAAGCGGTTCTTCCGCGACACCTCGTGGGCCGTGCACGTGCCGCGGCGGCTGCAGGAGGCCCGGGTCCACCTGGCCCGCGCCACCGAGGAGCTCCGCGGACGCCTGGACCGGGCGCCCACCGTGAAGGAACTCGCCGAGCTGATGTGCCTGACCGAGGAAGAGGTCATCGAGGCGCGGCTCGCGTCGAACGGCTACAACTCCGCCTCTCTCGACGCCGCGATCTCGGGCAGCGAGGACGGCGAGAGCGCGCTGTCGGACTTCATCGGCGCCGACGACGCCGCTCTGGAGCTGGTGGAGGACTTCCACGCGCTGGCGCCGCTGATCGCCGAACTGGGCGAGCGGGACCGGCAGATCATCCACATGCGGT
Source organism: Streptomyces sp. NPDC005496 (assembly GCF_042872045.1). NCBI lineage: Bacteria > Bacillati > Actinomycetota > Actinomycetes > Kitasatosporales > Streptomycetaceae > Streptomyces > Streptomyces sp. NPDC005496. The sequence continues at coordinate 391,942 of NZ_JBIAJQ010000001.1, read as the reverse complement.
TCGTCGAGGAGCTGACCCAGTCGCAGATCGGTGAACGCCTGGGCGTCTCGCAGATGCACGTCTCCCGGCTGCTGACCCGCACGCTGGCGCGACTGCGCGAGGGCATGCTCACCACCCGCTGACCCCTCGGACGCCGGCGTCGACACGTCCGCCCGGAGCGCAACCCGACGCGGGCGCCCCGGCTTCCGGGGCGGGCGGCGGTGGGCGCGGCAGCTGTTGGCACCATGGTGGTGGCAACCGCTCCGGTCCGCAGACGACGAGGTGTCATGGCCAGCCCCGCCCGCCCAGCCGTATGGACGTTCACCCTGGACGAGGACGACGACTGGGTCGCGGCCAGGGAACCCGCCGACGACGAGAACCTGCGACTCGCGGTGGAGACCCTGGTCATGGGGATCGCCTCGGCCGGAGCCGCGGAGACGTACCTGGCGGCGTGGTGCGCGGACTCGCGGCGGTGGGGGTCGGGATTCTCCCTGTCGACCATGTCGGCCGGGGTCGAACGCGTCAGCGCCGGGACCGTCGGACTGGTCGACCTCCACGGGCAGTTCGAGGACTGCGAACTCGCGGCCGAGGAGTTCGAGGCGATGCTGCGGGACTACGTGGCGACGGCGCGAGCGGCCGAGGGCAAGACCCCGGGTCCGTGACGTGACCCCCGGGGCCGCGAGGTGTCGGGAGCGGCGGACCGCCCCCCTTCGGACGGGTACGGCATCCTGACCGGCCAGGCACCGAGGGGCTCCCCGGAACCGTGGACGCCCCCCCCGTGGCGAAGGTCCGGAAAACGCGTTGTCCGTTGCGCTCGTCCCGGACGACGATGTGTCGGTCGCCACGGGGGCGGCAGCCGGGACCGACCCCGCAGCCGAGGGTGTCCCCGCTCCGTGACGGGGGTGTGTGGTGCTGCGCATTCATTTCACCGCGGAGGATCTCGCCCGCACCCGCGTCGCCGGCACCGTCGGGGCCGCTGCGGAGACGTACTACGGCCTGGAGATGCTGCGCGGGCGTTCCCTCCCGGGACCCTTCCGGCGGTGGCGGGCCTCTGTGGCCGGCCGGCTCGGCGAGGACGCCGGGCCGCTCCTCGCCCTGCTGCCGAGCCGGGGCCCCGGCCTCGATCTGCTGGCGCTCGCCGGCGACTCGCCCGACATCGACCACGCCGTGGAGGCCCTGCTGCGGGCACCGCGCACCCTGCTACGCCGCGAGCTGGAGCCCGTCGGCGTCAGCCCCGCCCACATGCCGTGGGCGAGATCCGTGGCCGACGGGGGCGCCGACGCCCGGCGAGCCCTCGCGGCCGGCCTCGTGGCGTGCCACCGGGTGGCCGTCGCCCCGTACTGGACGGCGCTGCGGTCTCAACTGGACGTCGTCCGCGCGCAGTACGCGAGCACGGTGATGGAGGGCGGCGTCGAAGCCCTGCTGGCCGGACTGAGCCCTCAGCTGGTGCGCTGGCGGCCGCCCGTGCTGGAGCTGCGCCACCCCCGCCCGGTCGAGGTCCAGCTGGGCGGCAGAGGGCTGATCCTCGTGCCGACCGTGTTCTCCTGGCGCCGGTTCAGCCTGCTGTACGACCCGTACGACGACGAGGCGGTGCCGCGGCTGACCGTGCCCGCCGTGACCGACCCGGCCGTCGGCGCGGCGCTGTGGCACACCGGGGGCGCGGTCACCGACGATCCCCTGGGCGCCCTGCTCGGACGTACCAGGGCCGCCGCCCTGCGGGTCGCCGCCGGCGGGTGCAGCACCACCGAGCTGGCCGCGCGGCTCGGCGTCTCCGCGCCGGCGGTCAGCCAGCACACCAAGGCGCTGCGCGACGCACGTCTCATCACCACCAGCCGGCGCGGGAGTTCCGTGCTGCACATGGCCACCGCCCTGGGCCGCGAGCTGCTCGACGGGAACCGGTAGCGCCACCCGGGCACGGCAGTGGCCCCTTAAGCCGTGACTTAAGGGCGTGGCCGCCCGTGTCGGCAACCCGGAGCATTCATGGCGTCCGGCGCGTCGGGGGAGGCGCCGGACTCCGGACCGCACGGCGATCGTGCCGGGTGCGCCCGTCGAAGAGCCACTGACGAGAAGGAGACCGTTGATGATCAAACGTGCCCTGTCCCGGGCGACAGCACTGGCCGGGGGGACCGCGGCGACCCTCGCCGTGACCGCCCTGCTCGCCGCACCGGCCCAGGCGACGACGACCGTCTGGAACACCTGGGACAACCTGGCGTACGCCAATCAGTGTCTCGACGGGAGTGCGTCCCAAGGGGTCCGGCTCAACACCTGCAACGGGAGCACCTACCAGAAGTGGGACTACTTCTGGGACGCCTCCGCCCAGATCAGGCACTACCAGTCCGGCCGGTGCCTCGACGGGAGCGTCACCCAGGGCGTCCGTCTCGTCGCCTGCAACGGGAGCAGCTATCAGAAGTGGCGTCCCACCGGAACCACCGGTGAGATCAGGCACGTTCAGTCCGGCCGGTGCCTGGACGGGAGCGCCACCCAGGGAGTCCGTCTCGTCGCCTGCAACGGCGGCATCTACCAGCAATGGGTCTAGTCCCGCGGACGTGAACCGCCGGGCGGGAGCGGTCCGGCGCGGACCGTAGGGCGGAGACCCCGGCAAGTCACGGGGGTGGGGGAGTCGTGCCGGGCGGTGTGTCCACGCACCGTCCGGCCGGCCCCGTCGGCCCGCTATCCGCGCCCCCGCTGCAGCCGGTCGCCGCCGCTCAGGATCGCCGCCGCCAGCGCGTCCGCCGCGTCCTGGGCCGCGGGACGGCGCCGGCCGTGGACCAGGACGAAGTCGACCTCGCCCAGCTCGGGCAGTCCCGCCCGCTCCGGCATCCGGACCAGACCCGGCGGGACCAGGCCCCGCGAGTGGGCCATCACGCCGAGTCCGGCGCGGGCCGCGGCGATGAGGCCGTTGAGGCTGCCGCTCGTGCAGACGACGCGCCACGGGCGGCCCTGTCGCTCCAGCGCCTCGAAGGCGAGGGCGCGCGTGATGCCCGGCGGCGGGTACACGATGAGCGGGACCGGGCGGTCCGGCTCCAGCCGCAGCCGCTCGGCGCCGACCCAGACCAGCTCGTCGTGCCAGACCAGCTCGCCGCGCGGGTCCTCGGGACGGCGCTTCGCCAGCACCAGGTCGAGCTTCCCCCCGGCCAGCCGCTCGTGGAGGGTGCCCGACAGCTCCACCGTCAGTTCCAGGTCGACCTCGGGATGGTCATGACGGAAACCTTCGAGGATCTCCGGCAGCCGGGTGAGCACGAAGTCCTCCGACGCGCCGAAGCGCAGCCGGCCGCGCAGCCGCGTCCCGGCGAAGAACGCGCTCGCCTGCTCGTGCACCTCCAGGATCCGCCGCGCGAAGCCGAGCATCGCCTCGCCGTCCTCCGTCAGCTCCACGGAGTGGGTGTCCCGCGTGAAGAGCCTGCGGCCCGCGGCGTCCTCCAGGCGGCGTACGTGCTGGCTCACGGTGGACTGGCGCAGCCCGAGCCTGCGGGCGGCCTGGGTGAAACTCAGTGTCTGAGCCACGGCCAGGAAGGTACGCAGATGAGAGGGGTCGTACACGCCCCCACGCTATCGCGGTACGCGATGACAGTAAGAGCGGTATGACGGATTCCCGATCATGGCCCGGAGGAGGACGATGGAGAGGGCACGCCCCGTCCGAGACGAACGACGCACCGAACGAAGCAGTGGAGCACCGTGAAACGCCTGCAGTGGCCCAGCTGGATGCCGATCGACCCGTACATCCTGCTGTTGCTCGGGACGGTGGGCCTGGCGGCCCTCTTCCCGGCGCGGGGTACGGGGGCCGACGTGGCGTCGGGCGCGTCCACGGTCGCGATCGCCTTCCTCTTCTTCCTCTACGGAGCGCGGCTGTCCACCCGCGAGGCGATGGACGGACTGCGCCACTGGCGGCTCCACGTCACCGTCCTGGTCTGCACGTTCGTGGTTTTCCCGCTGCTCGGCCTGGCCGCCCGCGGACTCGTGCCGGTCCTCCTGACCGACCCGCTGTACCAGGGCCTGCTGTTCCTGACACTCGTACCGTCGACCATCCAGTCGTCGATCGCCTTCACCTCCATCGCGCGCGGCAACGTGCCCGCCGCGATCTGCGCGGGCTCCTTCTCCTCCCTCGCCGGCATCGTGCTCACCCCGCTGCTCGCGGCGGCGCTGCTCGGCAACAGCGGCGGCGGCTTCTCCGCCGACTCGCTGGTGAAGATCGTGCTTCAGCTGCTCGTCCCGTTCCTCGCCGGGCAGCTGCTCCGCCGCTGGATCGGCGGGTTCGTCACCCGTCACAAGAAGGTCCTCGGGTACGTCGACCGCGGCTCGATCCTGCTGGTCGTCTACACCGCGTTCAGCGAGGGCATGGTGCAGGGCATCTGGCACCAGGTCAGTGCCGCGCGGCTGGCCGGACTGCTGGTCGTCGAGGCCGTCCTGCTCGCCGTGATGCTGGCACTCACCTGGTACGGCACCAAGGCGCTGCGCTTCGACCGCGAGGACCGCATCGCGATCCAGTTCGCCGGCTCCAAGAAGTCCCTCGCCTCGGGGCTGCCCATGGCCAGCGTCCTGTTCGGCGCCCACGCCTCGCTCGCGGTGCTGCCGCTGATGCTCTTCCACCAGATGCAGCTGATGGTGTGCGCGGTGATCGCCAAGCGCCGCTCCCGCGACCCGCTGCCGGTCAGCGAGGCGGCCCCAGCCGCAGCGTCACGAATCGCGGTCGGTACAGGGACACGTTCCGGCTCAGGTTCGCCTGCGCGGAAACCCCCGTCGGATCCAGCCAGTTGACGTCGTAGCTGAGGACCAGGCGGCCGTCGGCGCCGAGCGCCGGATGCGCCTGCGGGTTGTACGCGGCCACCTCGCCTGCGGGCAGCGGGGGGCTGAAACCCCGTGCGGGCCCGCGCCACGGGCCGGTCGGCGAGCACGCCCAGTACGACGTGACCGTGGTCAGGCCCCGGGTGCCGGCGGCCATCGTGAACAGGACGTACGTGCCGCCGTCGCGCACCACCGTGAACGCGCTGCCCACGCCGCGGCGGCGGCCGTCCCCGAGCACCGGGGCCGGGCGGGCCCGCGCCGCCCACTGCGAGCCGTCCCAGTACTCCCAGGCGCCCGGCTCGCCGAGCCGGCCGCGCGGTGCGCGCGCCACGTACGCCGTGGAGGTGGGACGCGCCGTCGCCTGCGCGTCGGTGCCGCCGAAGACGTACGTCCAGTCGCCCTCGTCCAGCGTCGTGGTGCCGAACAGCACGCGCCGGGAGGCGTCCGCGACGGAGCGCTGGTCGAGGACCGTCCGGACGCCTTCGAGCCGCAGTCCGGGCAGTGAGAGGGTGGCCACCTCGGTGGCCGTGGGCACGCCGTAGATCCACGGCGCCGCTCCCGCCGCGCGGGTCCACAGCAGTACGCGGACCACCCGGTCCGGGGAGCCGGGAGAGCGGGGCTCGACCCGGGCCGCCACCGGCCAGCGCCACTGCCCGGCCCCGGGATCGGGGAACAGCGGCGCGGGCAGCGTGCGCTCCAGGCGGCCCGACCGGGACATCAGCACCGCCGAGTTGCGCACGAGCGGCGCGGTCGTGTCGCGCCAGGCGTAGGACTCGCCGACCGGGTTGGGCGGCCCGTGCACCCGGCCGAGGTAGGTGTCGGAGAACAGCCACAGGACCCGGCCGTCCGGCAGCCGCAGCGAGTGGGTGCCGTCGCCGCCGGTCCAGTCGTCGGTGCGCGCCGGGTCGTCGCCGTACCGGGCGAACTCGTCCGTCAGCCTCCCCTCGGTCTTCCAGGACGTGAACGTGCGGGCCGCGCACGCCCCGCCGCCCTCCCGGTCGTGGTCCGGGAGGGCGGTGAGCAGCACGGCCGCGCAGACCAGGGCCAGCAGGACACCGAGGCCGGTTCCCGTCCGTCGTCGTGCTCGTGGGTCGTCGGGCACGGACGGGACGTTAGTGGCCCGCGGTCACCCGGTCCATGGGCAGCCACAGGACGGTGTCCCGGGTCCCGGCGGGCTCACCCGAGCGGACGGCTGCCAGTTCCTCGTTGCTCAGCGCCCGGTCGTAGACCCTGACCTCGTCGACCGCGCCGGTGAAGTGGGCGCGGCCGTCCATGCGTTGCCCGACGTGCACCCCGAACGGCGAGTTGCGGCTCACCGACCCCGGGACGTCCGCCGTGCCGAGCGCCGCGCCGTCGACGAGGAGGGTGAGCCGTCCGCCGCCGCGGCGCAGCGCGAGATGGTGCCACTCGCCGTCGTTGTACGCGTCGGCGGTGCGCACCGAGGCGGTGGCCGGGGGCGCCGCGCCGTTCCTCGCGGTGATCAGCCCGGTGATCCGGTGGGACGCGGGCTCGCCGCGCAGCCACACCTGCGGCTGGGAGGTGCCGATGCCGCCCATCCACAGCAGCGGCTGCTCGCCGGCGGTGGCGGTGTAGCGGAACCACAGGGAGGCCGTGAAGTCCTTGGTCCCGAGCGGCAGCCGCTCGCTGTACGGCAGCCGTACGGCGTCGTCGGTGCCGTCGAACAGGAGGGCGTTCCCGCTCACGCCCGCCGTGGTGCCGGCGCCGCCGAGGACCAGGGCGCGCCGGGCGTGGGGAGCGCGGTCGGCCGTGGTCGGGTCCGGGCCGCGGCGGGGGGCGAGCCAGTCCTCGGTGAACCGGGCGAAGCGGATCTCGTCGCGGGCGTCGACCGCGCCGCCCTCGTACAGCAGCCCCACGCGTTCCCCGTCGACCCGCACCAGGTCGGAGTAGCCGGACCAGTCGGTGGTGACGACCGTCCCGCGGTCCACGCTCTCCCAGGTGCGCCCGCCGTCGTAGGAGGAGCGGATCATCATGGTGCGCCGGCGGTCCGGGTCGCCGGGGCAGGCCAGCAGCAGCCGGCCGCCGAGGCGCAGCACGGAGCCCTGGACCTGGGGGGTGTAGAGGTCGGGGATGTCGCGGAAGGGCGTCACGAAGCTGTCGCCGCCGTCATGGCTGAGGGTCTGGGTGCGGTGGCCGAGGTCGGTGCCGTCCTGTTCGCGGCCGCTGACCAGGAGGGCCCCGTCGGCGCGTTCGGTGAGGGTCATCTCGGAGGGCTTCTGGCGGAAGGTGCCGTCGTCGGCGACCGGCCACGAGTCCGTCGCGCCGATGTCCCAGTGGTCGCCGCCGTCGTCGCTGGTGATCAGCGCGGCGTGGTTGGCGGTGACACGGCTGCCGTTCCAGGTCTCGGTGTTGACGGTGAGGACCAGCCGTCCGGCGTGCTTGCCGCGGGTGAGCTGGACGCCGTGCACGGGACCGGTGGCGTACCAGGAGTTCCAGTGGGCGGGCAGTATCTCGTCGCTCAGGTCACGGGCCCGCGACCAGGTCAGGCCGTCGTCGTCGCTGTACTGCAGGTGCGGGGTCCGGTCGCAGGGCACCGAGCAGCTGCCGCTGTCGGTGCGGCCCGTGTTGTAGGTCTCGGCCAGCAGGATGCGGCCGGTGCGGCGGTCCACGACGGGGGCCGGGTTGCCGTGCGTGTCGCCGCCGCCCTCGTTCACGACCCGCAGCGGGCCCCAGGTGCGTCCGCCGTCCGTGGAGCGCTTGACCACGATGTCTATGTCGGCGGAGTCGCCGCAGTTGAGGACGCGGCCCTCGGCGAAGGCCAGCAGGGTGCCCTCGGTGGTCCGGACGACGGCGGGGATGCGGAAGCAGGCGTAGCCGGGGTCCTGGGAGGCGCGGAAGAGGACCTGCTGCTCGTACTCGCCTGCCGCGGGCGCCTGTTCGGCGCTCGCGGGGCCGGGTAACGCCAGCAGCGCGGCGGTCGTGAGGACGGCGGTGAGAGTGGATCTCAGACGGGTGCGGAGACTCGACGGCATGGTGCGGCCCTGCCCTTCAGGCGTCTGGACATTCTGGACATCCCACGTCCAACGTTCGCGGCACAGACGCTACTTGGGCCTTCCGGGCCCCACAAGAACCGTGCGGCCGGGGATCGGCGCGGCGGCGTCCGGCCCGCGCCCCGATCGCCTGCGGCACGCCGGAAGCACCCTCGCGCGCGATGCCGGGACCGCACCCGGATGGCCCCGCCCCCGGCCGCCGAACGGGAGCAGTTCACACAGCCGTCGATCCGGATTTCCGGTACGGACGGCGGGCGCGGGCTAACGTTCCGTCATGACCGCACCTGAAGCCGAGCCCCGTCTCGCCCTCGACCCCGCACGCTCCGCACTGGTCCTCGTCGACCTGATGGACCGCATCGTCGGGCTGCCCCTGGAGCCGCGGAAGGGTCCCGAAGTCCTCGCGGCCGCCGAGCGGCTGGCCGACGCCTTCCGGGCCGTCGGGGCGCCGGTGGTACTCGTCCGGGTCGAACGGCAGGGCGTCGCCGAACAGCCGCCCGGCAGCGGTCTGGTCGCCGGGCTCGCGGCGGACGGCGACATCGAGATCGTGAAGCGGACGATCGGCGCCTTCCAGGGCACCGGTCTCGACGAGCGCCTGCGCGAGCGCGGGGTCACCACCGTGGTGTTCGGCGGTGTCGCCACCAACCTCGGGGTCGAGTCGAGCGCCCGCGCCGCCGGTGACCTCGGCTACGACCTGGTGTTCGTCGAGGACGCGATGGCCGCGCTGACCGCCCCCGAGCACGAGGCCTCCGTCGGCCTGGACTTCCCGCGCCTCGGTACGGTCGTGCACTCCTCGGAGGTCCGCTTCACCACCGGCTGAGGTCGGGGAAACGGGCCGGCGGGACGGGTACGGGACGGATACGGGCGGGGCCCCGCCGGCGCAGGGGGCGCTCCCCGCCGGTCGGGGCCCCGCCGCCGTGTCGCGGGGGAGCCGGTCAGCCCTGTGCGACCGCGGCCCGCAGGGCGATGCGGTGCTCACCCGCGTACACGTTCATGGAGGCGCCGCGCAGGAAGCCGACCAGCGTCAGTCCCGTCTCGGCGGCCAGGTCCACCGCCAGCGACGAGGGGGCCGACACCGCCGCCAGCACGGGGATTCCCGCCATCACCGCCTTCTGCGCCAGCTCGAAGGAGGCCCGGCCCGAGACCAGCAGCACCGCCCGCGACAGCGGCAGCGCGCCGCTCTGAAGCGCCCGGCCGACGAGTTTGTCGACGGCGTTGTGCCGGCCCACGTCCTCCCGGATGTCGAGCAGTTCGCCGTCCTCGTCGAACAGGGCCGCCGCGTGCAGGCCCCCGGTCCGGTCGAAGACCCGCTGCGCCTCGCGGAGCCGGTCGGGGAGACCCGCGAGGAGCGCCGGCTCCAGCCGCACCGGGGGAGTGTCGTCGATCGTCCAGCGGGCCGTCGTGCGGACCGCGTCCAGGCTCGCCTTCCCGCACAGACCGCAGGACGAGGTCGTGTACACGTTGCGTTCCAGCGTGATGTCCGGGACGACCACGCCGGGAGCGGTCCGCACGTCGACGATGTTGTACGTGTTCGAGCCGTCCACGGTCGCGCCGGCGCAGTACGCGATGTTCTGCAGCTCGTCCGCCGCGCCGAGCACCCCCTCGCTGACCAGGAAGCCCGCCGCCAGCGCGAAGTCGTCGCCCGGCGTGCGCATGGTGATGGCGAGCGGCTTGCCGTTGAGCCGGATCTCCAGCGGTTCCTCGGCCACCAGCGTGTCGGGGCGGGTGCTCACCACGCCGTCCCGGACGCGGATCACCTTGCGTCGTTCCGTGACTCGTCCCATGTCCTGATCAGCCCCGGTTCTGTACGTGCTGGTGGCCGAGAGCGGCCCTTGCTGCGGAGGTGGCCCGCGGGTCACCGGCCGTCGTGCGGCGAGGTGACCCCCGGCGTCCCATTGTCCCGCACCGGCGGAACGCGGCGGCGGTCCGCCCGGCGCGCTCAGGCGGCCGTCCGCAGCGCGAGCAGGTCCGAGATGGCGTGGACGGTGCGCAGGGTGGGCACCGGGACGCCGGTGATCTCGGCCAGTTCGACGACGGCGGCCAGCAGCACGTCGAGTTCGAGCGGCTTGCCGCGCTCCAGGTCCTGGAGCGTGGAGGTGCGGTGGTCGCCGACGCGCTCGGCGCCCGCGAGCCGCCGCTCGATGGACACCCCGACCTCGCAGCCGAGGGCCTCGGCGACGGCGAGCGTCTCGGTCATCATGATCTCGATGACCTTGCGGGTTCCGCCGTGCAGGCACATCTGCCGCATCGTCGCGCGGGCCAGCGCGCTGATGGGGTTGAAGGAGATGTTGCCGAGGAGCTTGAGCCAGATGTCGTTGCGCAGGTCGGGTTCGACCGGGCACTTGAGGCCGCCCGCCTGCATGGCCTCGCTGAACGCGGTGCAGCGCGGCGACACCGAGCGGTCGGGCTCGCCGACGGAGAAGCGCGTGCCTTCGAGATGGCGGACGACGCCCGGTCCCGCCAGCTCGGTCGCGGCGTACACCACGCAGCCGATCGCCCGTTCCGGCGCGAGCACCGCACTGACCGCGCCGCCGGGGTCCACGCTCTCGACGCGGTGGCCGTCGTGGGGTCCGCCGTGCCGGTGGAAGTACCACCAGGGGATGCCGTTCTGGGCGGCGACGACCGCCGTGGTGTCGTGGAGCAGGGGCTCGATCAGCGGCCCGCACGCCGCGTACGAGTTGGCCTTGAGGCCGAGGAACACGAAGTCGACCGGGCCGATGTCGGCCGGGTCGTCGGTGGCGTGGGCGCGCGCGGTGAAATCACCGCGCGGGCTGAGCACGCGGACGCCGTGCTGCCTCATGGCCGCGAGATGCGGCCCACGGGCGACGAGATGCACGTCGGCGCCCGCACGGTGCAGCGCCGCACCGACGTAGGCGCCGATCGCACCGGCGCCGAGAACTGCGACTTTCACTTGGTGAGCTCCGTCCGATCGAGGGTACCGAGGAACTGTCGCACTGTGTCGACGAAATATTGTCTACAGGATGGAATGAGAGGCGGCAATACTTCGCGCAGCACGGGCAAACCGCCCCTCCCCGGCCGGCAGGGGACCGAGGCCGCCGCGGGAGGCCGCCGGCCGGACCCGCGGGGGCCATCCGGAAGCCGTTCGTCCGGTCGCACCGACCGTTCGTCGCGCCAGAGGGACCGCTCGTCGCAGACCGCCCGGCCGTCGACGCCGAGCGGGTTCCCAACGGAGCAACCGCTTCCTATCGTTCGGGATCATGAGCCCCCCTGTCGCACCGCCGGGCTGGAGCCGCTGGCTCGTCCCGCCGGCCGCCCTCTCGGTCCACCTCGCCATCGGCCAGGCCTACGCCTGGAGCGTCTTCAAGCCCCCGCTGGAGTCCGCGCTCGGCCTGAGCGGCACCCAGAGCGCCCTGCCCTTCCAGCTCGGCATCGTCATGCTCGGCCTGTCCGCCGCCTTCGGCGGCACGCTCGTGGAGCGCAACGGGCCGCGCTGGGCCATGACGGTCGCCCTCGTCTGCTTCTCCTCCGGATTCCTCATCGCCTCGCTGGGCGCCGCCACCGAGCAGTACTGGCTGATCGTCCTCGGCTACGGCTTCGTCGGCGGGATAGGCCTCGGCATCGGCTACATCTCCCCGGTGTCGACCCTCATCAAGTGGTTCCCCGACCGGCCCGGCATGGCCACCGGAATCGCGATCATGGGGTTCGGCGGCGGCGCGCTCATCGCCTCGCCCTGGTCGGCGCGGATGCTGGAGTCCTACGGTTCCGACTCCACCGGCATCGCCCTCGCCTTCCTGGTGCACGGACTGACGTACGCCGTCTTCATGTCCCTCGGCGTGCTGCTGGTGCGGGTGCCGCGCGGTGAGCGGCCGGTCGCGGCCGGGCCGAGCGCTGTCGACGGCGTCCAGGTGACGGCGAAGAGCGCCGTGCGCACACCCCAGTTCTGGTGCCTGTGGGTCGTGCTCTGCACGAACGTGACCGCGGGCATCGGCATCCTGGAGAAGGCCGCGCCGATGATCACCGACTTCTTCGCCGACAGCTCGACACCGGTGTCCGTCTCCGCCGCCGCCGGGTTCGTCGCGCTGCTCTCGGCGGCCAACATGGCCGGCCGCATCGGCTGGTCCTCGACCTCCGACCTCATCGGCCGCAAGAACGTCTACCGCGTCTACCTCGGCGTGGGCGCCCTGATGTACGCGCTCATCGCCTGGTTCGGGGACTCCTCCAAACCACTGTTCATCGTCTGCGCGCTGGTGATCCTCTCCTTCTACGGCGGCGGCTTCGCGACGATCCCCGCCTATCTGAAGGACCTCTTCGGCACCCACCAGGTCGGCGCGATCCACGGCAGGCTGCTCACCGCCTGGTCCACGGCGGGCGTCCTCGGTCCGCTGATCGTCAACTGGATCGCGGACCGGCAGGAGGACGCCGGCAAGCACGGGGCGTCGCTCTACGGCCTGTCGTTCCTCATCATGATCGGCCTGCTGCTCGTCGGCCTCGTCGCCAACGAGTTCGTACGCCCCGTCCACACCCGTCACCACATCCCCGCGCCGAGGGAGGCCGCCGATGCCGAGCGAGAGCAGTCCGAGTCAGCCTGACCGCCGGTGGCTCGTGGCGCTCGCCTGGGTCTGGGTGGGGGCGCCGCTGTGCTACGGGCTCTACGAGCTCGTACTGAAGGCCAAGCAGCTGTTCACCGGGTGAGGGCGGGCACGCGTACGTAAGGTGTGCCGGCGTCCGACGGCCTGACAGAAGCCGACAAGCATGGCGCCGCAATCCTGTGGCATCACCTGCCGTCGTACCCGCGAGTCACTGATCAGACTGGTGGATCCCGCTACCCAAGGCAACGAGGGGACCCACCCATGAACGGCTCACGGATCGCCGCCGTCGGTCACTACCAGCCCGCCAAGGTGCTCACCAACGAGGACCTGGCGGGCCTGGTCGACACCAGCGACGAGTGGATCAGGAGCCGCGTCGGCATCCGCACCCGCCACGTCGCCGGGCCCGACGAACCGGTGGACGAGCTGGCCGGGCACGCCGCCGCCAAGGCGCTCGCCGCCGCCGGCCTGGGCCCGCGCGACATCGACCTGGTGCTCGTCGCCACCTCCACGGCGATCGACCGCTCACCGAACATGGCGGCCCGGGTCGCCGCCCGCCTCGGCGTCCCCTCCCCGGCTGCGCTCGACGTCAACGTCGTCTGCGCCGGGTTCACCCACGCCCTCGCCCTCGCCGACCACTCGCTGCGGGCCGGGGCGGCGACCCGGGCGCTGGTGATCGGCGCCGACAAGATGACCGAGGTGACTGACTGGACCGACCGCACGACGTGCGTCCTGGTCGGCGACGGCGCGGGGGCCGCCGTGGTCGAGGCGTCGGACGAGCCGGGGATCGGCCCGGTGCTGTGGGGCTCGGTCCCGGAGATGGGCCACGCCGTGCGCATCGAGGGCGCCCCGCCCCGGTTCGCGCAGGAGGGCCAGAGCGTCTACCGGTGGGCCACCACCAAGCTGCCCGCCATCGCCCGCCAGGCCTGCGAACGCGCCGGACTCGCCCCCGAGGACCTCGCCGCGGTCGTCCTGCACCAGGCGAACCTGCGCATCATCGAGCCGCTCGCCGGGAAGATCGGCGCCGTGAACGCGGTGGTGGCACGCGACGTGGTCGACTCCGGGAACACCTCCGCGGCCAGCATCCCGCTCGCCCTGTCCAAGCTCGTGGAGCGCGGGGAGATCACTTCGGGCGACCCCGTCCTGCTGTTCGGCTTCGGCGGGAACCTGTCGTACGCGGGACAGGTCGTCCGCTGCCCCTAGGGCCTGTCGTTTGGATCAGGTCGGCCGTGACAGACGGTTCGTCCCGGCCGACCCGAGCGGGGTCTGGTGCGTGCAGCTGCAAGGCGGAGGAGGGAGTCGAAGCGATGGGGGTCCCCCCGCTCGAGCGGAGCCGAGAGTGGGGGAGTCGGCGACCGACGACAACGCCGCAGATGTGCGTGCCAGACCCCGCGACACCGGCCTGATCCAAACGACAGGCCCTAGGTCCCGGAGTCCGAGGGAGTGCCCTCGTCGGGGGCGGTGTGACGAGCGCGACCCTCGCCCGGTCTGGTCATTGTGCGCCGTAGACTGTAGACGAAAGGCAATTCATACTGACTTCACGGAGCCGCGCCGTGACCACTGGTCGCCCGGTGCCGCCGCTGCCCAGAGGGGAGACCGCGATGTTGTCCACCGGACTGCCGCAGGGGGCGGTGCCCAGGCTCGAACGTCCCGGCCCGCTGCGCGACCGCGTCTACGAGGCCCTGCTCGAACTCATCATCACCCGCGCCCTGTTGCCGGGGCAGCACCTGGTGGAGAGCGAGCTCGCCGGACACCTCGGCGTCTCCCGCCAGCCCGTACGCGAGGCACTCCAGCGGCTCAACACCGAGGGCTGGGTCGATCTCCGGCCCGCCCAGGGCGCGTTCGTGCACGAGCCGACCGAGCAGGAGGCCGACCAGCTCCTCACGGTCCGTACGCTCCTGGAGGCCGAGGCGGCCAGGCTCGCCGCCACCTCGGCGGACGACGCGGGCATCGCCGTCCTGGAGGAGCTGTGCGCCGAGGGCGAGCGCGCGGTCGCCGCCGACGACGTGGACACCGCGGTCGCCCTGAACGCCCGCTTCCACACCAAGGTGATGGAACTCGCGGGCAACACGGTCCTCGCGGAACTCGCCGCGCAGGTCGAGCGGCGCGTCCGCTGGTACTACACCCCCGTCGCCCGCCAGCGCGGCCACCGGTCCTGGGAGGAGCACCGCGAGCTGATCGCCGCGATCGCCGACCACGACGAGGAGCGGGCCACGGCGGTGTCCCGCGCCCACACGGAGCACACCCGCAAGACGTACCACGAGCGCGAGCGGTAAGGCCGGCCCGCAGGGCGGGAGCTATTGGCAGGGCGGTGGCCACGACGGCCGCCGCCCTTTTGCGTGCCCCTCAAGAGCCCATCGGGCAAGGGCTGTTGGCCCCGGGGGCCCTCTCCTCGCCCGTCTTTGTCCTGTGAGTGGAGAAAGTCTGCGGCAATTCGTGCGCGACTTCTTCCCACTCCCGGCAGCCGCTGCTACGTTCACCTCGAAAGCCCGACGGAGACGGCCGATTGAGGCGGGGAGGGGCACGTGAGACGCATGACGGCTCGACCCGCGAACGCCCACCAGGCGCGGCTGCTGCGCCTGTTGCGGGACGGCGGCCCCAACTCCCGTGCCCAGCTGGGCGACCAGATCGACCTCTCCCGGTCGAAGCTGGCCGTCGAGGTGGAACGGCTCCTGGAGACCGGCCTCGTGGTCGCCGACGGACTCGCCGCCTCCCGCGGTGGCCGCCGCTCCCACAACATCCGGCTGGCCCCCGCACTGCGCTTCCTCGGCGTCGACATCGGGGCGACCTCGATCGACGTGGCCGTCACCAACGCCGAGCTGGAGGTCCTCGGACACATCAACCAGCCCATGGACGTGCGCGAAGGACCCGTCGCGGTCTTCGAGCAGGTCCTGGCGATGGCGGCGAAACTGAGGGCGTCCGGGCTCGCGGAGGGTTTCGACGGCGCCGGCATCGGCGTCCCGGGGCCGGTCCGCTTCCCCGAGGGCGTCCCGGTCGCGCCGCCGATCATGCCCGGCTGGGACGGCTTCCCGGTCCGCGAGGCCCTCAGTCAGGACCTCGGCTGCCCGGTGATGGTCGACAACGACGTGAACCTGATGGCCATGGGGGAGCAGCACGCGGGCGTAGCGCGCTCCGTGGGCGACTTCCTCTGCGTCAAGATCGGTACCGGCATCGGCTGCGGGATCGTCGTCGGCGGTGAGGTGTACCGCGGTACGACGGGCAGCGCGGGCGACATCGGGCACATCCAGGCGGTGCCCGACGGCCGCCCCTGCGCCTGCGGGAACCGCGGCTGCCTGGAGGCCCACTTCAGCGGGGCCGCGCTCGCCCGCGACGCGACCGAGGCGGCGCAACACGGACTCTCGCAGGAACTCGCGGCACGGCTGGAGGCGGTGGGCGCGCTCACCGCCGTCGACGTCGCCGCCGCGGCGGCCGCGGGGGACGCGACCGCCCTCGACCTGATCCGCGAGGGCGGCAACCGGACCGGCCAGGTCCTCGCCGCACTCGTCAGCTTCTTCAACCCCGGCCTGGTGGTGATCGGCGGCGGGGTGACGGGTCTCGGCCACACCCTGCTCGCCGCGATCCGCACCCAGGTCTACCGCCAGTCGCTCCCCCTGGCGACCGGCAACCTCCCCATCGTCCTGGGCGAGTTGGGCCCCACCGCCGGAGTCATCGGCGCGGCCCGGCTCATCAGCGACCACCTGTTCTCACCCGCGTAGCACCCGCGGCCGACAGGCCCCGGCACATCTCACCCGCACGCCCCGCTGCTTCGCCCTGCCCTGAACACGCCTGTCCCGAACACGCCTGCCCCGAAACCGACTTCGCCGCAAGCGCCCTGCCCTGCAACCGGCCCGCACGCCCGCCGAGGGGAACCGTCATGGCACCCGAACCACCGCTGCTCACCATGTCCGGCATCACCAAGTCGTTCCCCGGAGTCCGCGCCCTGGACGGCGTCGACCTGGAGGTCCAGGCCGGTGAAGTGCACTGCCTCCTCGGCCAGAACGGTGCCGGCAAGTCCACCCTCATCAAGGTCCTGGCCGGCGCCCACCAGCCCGACGACGGCACGATCGGCTGGCGCGGCGAGCCCGTCACGCTCCGGTCCCCGATCGCCGCCATGCGCCTCGGCATCGCCACCATCTACCAGGAACTCGACCTGGTGGAGGGCCTGTCGGTGGCCGAGAACGTCCACCTCGGGCACGAACCCACCACCGCCGGCTTCGTCGTACGGGGCAAGACGGCCCGGGACTCCACCGGCGCGCTGCTCGCACGGCTCGGGCACCCCGAGATCGACCCGGGACGACTGGTCGGAGACCTCTCGGCGGCCCAGCAGCAGATCGTCTCCATGGCCCGGGCGCTCTCCCACGACGTACGCCTCATCGTCATGGACGAACCGTCCGCGGCACTCGACCCCGACGAGGTCGACAACCTCTTCCGCATCGTCGGCGACCTCACCGCGGACGGCGTCGCCGTCGTCTACATCTCCCACCGGCTGGAGGAGATCCGCCGCATCGGGGACCGCGTGACCGTCCTCAAGGACGGGCGCGCCGTGGCGGTCGGGCTGCCCGCGAAGTCCACCCCGACCCGCGAGGTGGTCGCCCTGATGACGGGCCGCAACGTCGAGTACGTGTTCCCGGACCGGCCGGACCGCGAACCCACGTCGGAGCCGGTCCTGGAAGTCCGGGGACTCACCAGGCAGGGGGAGTTCGAACCGCTAGACCTGGAACTGCGCCCCGGCGAGATCGTGGGCCTCGCGGGACTGGTCGGCTCCGGCCGCTCCGAGATCCTGGAGACGATCTACGGCGCGCGCAAGGCGACCGCAGGGCAGGTCGTCGTCGGCGGCACCCCGCTGCGGCCCGGCAGCGTCCGCGCCGCCGTCCGCGCGGGACTGGGACTCGCCCCCGAGGAACGCAAGGCCCAGGGCCTGCTGATGCTGGAGTCCGTCACCCGCAACGTGTCCGTCTCCTCCATGTCCCGCTTCTCGCGCGGCGGTTGGGTGGACCGGCGGGCCGAGCTCGGCGCGGCGCGCGCGGCGACCCGGGAGTTGTCGCTGCGGCCCGACAACCCCTCCGCGCCGGTGCGCACCCTCTCCGGCGGCAACCAGCAGAAGGCCGTCCTCGCGCGCTGGCTGCTGCGCGGCTGCCGGGTGCTGCTGCTCGACGAACCCACGCGCGGCGTCGACGTCGGCGCCCGCGCCGAGCTGTACGCGGTCATCCGCCGGCTCGCCGACGAGGGCCTCGCCGTCCTGCTGGTCTCCAGCGAAGTGCCCGAGGTGCTCGGGCTCGCCGACCGCGTACTCGTACTGCGCGAAGGCCGGGTCGTCCACACGGCGCCCGCCCGCGAACTCGACGAACACCGTGTGCTCGACCTCGTCATGGAAGGCGGCCCGGTGGCCAGTGAAGGGAGCCCGGCGTCATGACGCAGCCCGTATCCCCGCCCAGGGATGACACCCGCAAGGCGGCACCGACCAAGGACCGCACACCGTGGCAGACGCTCGGGGTCCGCGCCGACGTCCGCACCCTTTCCCTCCTCGGCGTGCTCGCCGTCCTGATCCTCATCGGAGGCATCACCAAGCCCGACGAGTTCCTCGACACCCGCAACCTCCAACTCGTCCTCACCCAGGCGTCGGTGATCGGCGTCGTCACCGTCGGCATGACCTTCGTCATCATCTCGGGCGGCATCGACCTGTCCGTCGGCGCCATCGTCGCGCTCGCCTCGGTCTGGGCCACGACGGTCGCCACCCAGGAGTACGGCTTCGCCGGCATCCTCTTCACCGCGGTGATCGTCGGCGTGGGCTGCGGCCTGGTCAACGGCCTCCTCATCGCGTACGGGGCGCTGGTCCCGTTCATCGCGACGCTCGCCATGCTGGCCTCCGCCCGCGGACTCGCCCTCCAGCTCACCGACGGCAAGACGCAGATCGTCACCGTGGACGGCGTCCTGAAGCTCGGCGAGCGCGACTCCTACGTGCTGGGCATCCCGCCGCTGGTCCTCGTCTTCGCCGTCGTCACCGTCATCGGCTGGCTGGTCCTCAACCGCACCACCTTCGGGCGGCGCACGGTCGCCGTCGGCGGCAACGCCGAGGCGGCCCGGCTCGCGGGCATCGACGTACGCAGGCAGCGGCTCTACCTGTACCTGCTCTCCGGACTGTGCTGCGGCATCGCCGCGTTCCTGCTGATCATCCTGTCCGGCTCGGGCCAGAACACCAACGGCAACCTGTACGAACTCGACGCCATCGCGGCCGCCATCATCGGCGGCACGCTCCTCAGCGGAGGCCGCGGCACCATCACCGGGTCCGTGCTCGGCGTCCTGATCTTCACGACGATCACGAACCTCTTCGCGCTCAACAACCTGCAGAGCGACGTCCAGCAGATCGCCAAGGGCGCGATCATCGTCGCCGCCATGCTCGCCCAGCGCCGCACCGCCCACACCACCTGAGCCGCACCGTACGGAAAGGTCCACCGCCATGCCAGAACGCACGAGCCGCACGAGCCGCAGAGGACTGCTCTTCGGGACCGCCGCAGTCTCGGCCGGAGCCTTCCTCACCGCCTGCACCAGCAACGACCCCAAGGAAGACAAGACGGCCGCGAACGACCAGCCGGCCGCCGACGACAAGCCCGGCAAGCAGGTCACCATCGGCTTCGCGGGACCGCAGGCCGACCACGGCTGGCTCAACGCGATCAACGACAACGCGAAGAACCGCGCCAAGAAGTACTCGGACGTCACCCTGGAGATCACCGAGGGCTCCAACGACACCGCCGCGCAGATCGGCCAGATCGAGACGCTGATCAACAAGAAGGTCGACGTCCTCGTGGTGCTGCCCGCCGACGGCAAGGCGCTCACCCAGGTCGGCCTCAAGGCCATGCGGGCCGGCATCCCCGTCATCAACCTGGACCGCATCTTCAACTCCCCGCAGGCGTACCGCTGCTGGATCGGCGGCGACAACTACGGCATGGGTCTCAGCGCCGGCCACTACATCGGCGAGAAGCTCAAGGACAAGAAGAACGCCCGCGTCATCGAACTCGCGGGGCTGGACAACCTGGAACTCACCAAGCAGCGCACCGAGGGCTTCGACGCGGCCCTGAAGAACTACCCGAACATCAAGAAGGTGGCCCGCCAGGCCGCCGAGTTCACCGTCGAGTCCGGCCAGGCGAAGATGTCCCAACTCCTCCAGGCGCAGTCGAAGTTCGACGCCCTGTGGAACCACGACGACGACCAGGGCGTGGGCGCGCTGCGCGCGATCAAGCAGGCCGGACGCGACGACTTCCTGATGGTCGGCGGCGCCGGCGCGCTCTCCGCCTTCCAGGCCATCGAGGCCGACGACAGTGTGCTCAAGGCCACCGTCCTCTACCCGCCGACCATGGCGGCGTCCGCGATCGACCTCGCCCGCGCCCTCGGCCAGAGCAAGGGGGTGGGGGGCCTCGCCGAGTTCGAGATCCCGGCCTCGCTCACGCTCTACTCGGCCGTCGTCGACAAGGAGAACGTCGACCGTTACATGCCCACCGGCTTCAAGTGACGGGACCCGCCCGGCCCCGCTCAGCCGGGCCGGGCCCCACCCCCCACCGCGCCACGACGACGAGGAGGACATCGGCATGGGACAGCCGCACCAGCGCGAGGAAGCCGGGGCCGAGGCCGCGAAGCCGCCCCTGGGCGTGGGCCTGATCGGCTACGCGTTCATGGGCGCCGCCCACTCCCAGGGCTGGCGCACCGTGGGCCACGTCTTCGACCTGCCCCGCCGGCCGGTCCTCGCCGCCGTCTGCGGCCGCGACGCCCAGGCCGTACGGGAGATGGCCGACCGGCACGGCTGGGCCGCGACCGAGACCGACTGGCGTGCCCTCATCGCCCGTGACGACGTCGACCTGGTCGACATCTGCACCCCCGGCGACAGCCACGCCGAGATCGCCGTCGCCGCGCTGGCCGCGGGCAAGCACGTGCTGTGCGAGAAGCCCCTGGCCAACTCGGTCGAGGAGGCGGAGGCGATGACCCGGGCCGCCGAGGAGGCCGCACGACGCGGCCAGCTGGCCATGGTCGGCTTCAACTACCGGCGGGTGCCCGCCACTTCGCTCGCCCGGTCGATGGTCGCCGAGGGCCGCCTCGGAGCCCTGCGGCACGTGCGGGTGACGTACCTCCAGGACTGGCTGGTGGACCGCGACTTCCCGCTGACCTGGCGGCTGCGCAAGGAGCTGGCCGGGTCGGGCGCGCTCGGCGACCTCGGCGCGCACATCGTGGACCTGGCGCAGTACCTGGCGGGGGAGCCGGTCGTCGGCGTCTCGGCGCTCACCGAGACCTTCGTGCGGGAGCGGCCGCTGCCCGCCGGCGCCTCCAGCGGCCTGTCGGCGGCCGGAATCCAGGCCGGGGCCGACGACCCGGCGACCGCGCTCGGCACGGTCACCGTCGACGACGCGGCCCTGTTCACCGGCCGCTTCGCCTCCGGAGCCCTCGCCTCCTTCGAGGCCACCCGCTTCGCGACCGGACGCAAGAACGCCCTGCGCATCGAACTCAACGGCGAACTCGGCTCGCTCGCCTTCGACCTGGAGCGGCTCAACGAGCTCTCCTTCCACGACCACACCGAGCCGGGCACCTACGCGGGCTTCCGCCGCATCCTCGTCACCGAGCCCGACCACCCCTACCTCGACGCCTGGTGGCCGCCGGGCCACGGCCTCGGCTACGAGCACACCTTCACCCACCAGGCCCGCGACCTCGTACGCGCGATCGCCGCGGACCGGGCGCCCGTGCCGTCCTTCGCCGACGGGCTGCAGGTGCAGCGCGTGCTGGCCGCCGTCGAGGAGAGCGCCGCGAAGAACTCCGTCTACACGACCGTCCCGGCCTGACCGTCCCGGCGCCCCGAGGAGGCACCCGAGCATGCCCCGCACCTTCACCCTCTTCACCGGCCAGTGGGCCGACCTGCCGCTCGAGGAGGTCTGCCGGCTCGCCCGCGACTTCGGCTACGACGGACTCGAACTCGCCTGCTGGGGCGACCACTTCGAGGTCGACAAGGCCCTCGCCGACCCCTCGTACGTCGCGTCCCGCCACGAACTCCTCGACAAGTACGGCCTCAAGTGCTGGGCGATCTCCAACCACCTGGTCGGCCAGGCCGTCTGCGACGCGATCATCGACGAACGCCACCAGGCGATCCTGCCCGCCCGGATCTGGGGCGACGGCGAACCCGAGGGCGTACGCCGCCGGGCCGCCGCCGAGATCGCCGACACCGCGCGCGCCGCGAACGCCCTCGGCGTCGACACCGTCATCGGCTTCACCGGCTCCGCGATCTGGCACCTGGTGGCCATGTTCCCGCCCGTCCCCGAGGCGATGATCGAACGCGGCTACGAGGACTTCGCCACCCGCTGGCACCCGATCCTGGACGTCTTCGACGCACAGGGCGTGCGGTTCGCGCACGAGGTCCACCCCAGCGAGATCGCCTACGACTACTGGACGACCCGGCGCGCCCTTGAGGCCGTCGACCACCGTCCCGCCTTCGGCCTCAACTTCGACCCCAGCCACTTCGTCTGGCAGGATCTCGACCCCGTCGGGTTCCTCTACGACTTCCGCGACCGCATCTACCACGTCGACTGCAAAGAGGCCCGCAAGCGGCTCGACGGCCGCAACGGCCGCCTCGGCTCCCACCTGCCCTGGGGCGACCCGCGGCGCGGCTGGGACTTCGTCTCCGCGGGCCACGGCGACGTCCCCTGGGAGGACGTCTTCCGGATGCTGCGCTCCATCGACTACGCCGGTCCGGTGTCCGTCGAATGGGAGGACGCCGGCATGGACCGGTTCCAGGGCGCCCCGGAGGCCCTGGCCCGCCTCAAGGCGTACGACTTCGAACCGCCTTCGGCCTCCTTCGACGCGGCCTTCGGCGGCAACGACCAGTGAGCGCCCGCGGCCAGGGCAGGGCCCGGCCGCGGGACCCCGCAGAGCCACCCACCACACCTCCGGGGTGACGGCGCACCCCGGCGACACCGCACCCGCCCGTACGACCAGCCCCTTCATGGAGGCATTTCGTGCACCCGAACGGCAGGAACAGGAACACCGACAGCCACACCGGACGCCCGAGACTCCGCAGAGCACTCGCCCTGCTGAGCGGCGCGCTGCTCGCGGCCGCGTCCCTCTCCCTGACCGCACCGGCGGCCGGCGCCGCCGTCGCCGACCCCGGTGACGCCCCGGCCGTCGCCGCGGAGGACTTCCAGCAGGTCACCCTCGCCAAGGGCGAGCCCGAGGTCGGCGAGCCCATGTCGCTCGCCGTCCTGCCCGACCGCTCCGTCCTGCACACCTCCCGCGACGGCGAACTCCGCCTGACCGACGCCGCGGGCAACACCAGGATCGCCGGCAAGCTCGACGTGTACACGCACGACGAGGAAGGCCTGCAGGGCGTCGGAGTCGACCCGGACTTCGCCGACAACCGCTTCATCTACCTCTACTACGCGCCGCCCCTCGACACCCCCGCCGGCGACGCCCCCGAGACCGGGACCGCCGCCGACTTCGCCCCCTTCGACGGCGTCAACCGGCTCTCGCGGTTCGTCCTGAAGACCGACGGCACCCTCGACGCGGCGAGCGAGAAGAAGATCCTCGACGTGCGGACGTCCCGCGGTATCTGCTGCCACGTCGGCGGCGACATCGACTTCGACGCGGACGGCAACCTCTACCTGTCGACCGGGGACGACTCCAACCCCTTCCAGTCGGACGGCTTCACCCCCATCGACGAGCGCACCGACCGCAACCCCGCCTTCGACGCCCAGCGGACCTCCGGCAACACCAACGACCTGCGCGGCAAGATCCTGCGCGTCAAGGTGAACGCGGACGGCTCGTACTCGATACCCGAGGGCAACCTCTTCGCCCCGGGCACCGACAAGACCCGGCCCGAGATCTACGCCATGGGCTTCCGCAACCCGTTCCGCTTCAGTGTCGACAAGAAGACCGGCATCCTCTACGTCGGCGACTACGGCCCGGACGCCGGCGCCGCCGACCCCGCGCGCGGCCCCGCCGGCCAGGTCGAGTTCGCCCGCGTCACCCGCCCGGGCAACTTCGGGTGGCCCTACTGCACCGGTGACAACGATGCCTACGTCGACTACGACTTCGGCACCAAGACCTCCGGGTCCGCCTTCGACTGCGCGGCACCGAGGAATGACTCACCGCACAACACCGGACTCACCGACCTGCCCCCGGCGCAGGCCGCCTGGATCCCGTACGACGGCGGTTCCGTCCCCGAGTTCGGCACCGGCTCGGAGTCCCCGATGGGCGGCCCGGTCTACCACTACGACGCCTCGCTCGACTCCCCGGTGAAGTTCCCCGAGGCGTACGACGGGGACTTCTTCGCGGGCGAGTTCGGCCGCCGCTGGATCAAGCGGATCGCCTCGGACGACAACGGCACCGTGCAGTCCATCGACGACGTGCCCTGGACCGGCACCCAGGTCATGGACATGGCCTTCGGACCGGACGGGGCGCTGTACGTCCTCGACTACGGCACCGCCTGGTTCGGCGGGGACGAGCACTCGGGCCTGTACCGCATCGAGAACGCCACCGACGGGCACTCACCCGTCGCCCAGGCCGCCGCGAACCGGACCTCGGGACAGGCCCCGCTGCGGGTACGGTTCTCCTCCGCCGGCACGAGCGACGCCGACGGTGACGCCCTCACCTACAGCTGGGACTTCGGCGACGGCGGCACCTCCACGGCCGCGAACCCCACCCACAGGTACCGCACGAACGGCACGTACACCGCGACGCTGACGGCCAAGGACGCGACCGGCCGCACCGGAAGCGCGAGCGTGCAGATCGTCGTCGGCAACACCGCGCCCGAGGTGGTCCTCGAACTCCCCAAGGACGGGCAGCTGTTCAGCTTCGGCGACGCCATACCGTTCAAGGTGCGGGTCACCGACCCGGAGGACGGCGACGCGGTCGACTGCGCCAAGGTGAAGGTCACCTTCGTCCTCGGGCACGACAGCCACGGCCACCCCGTCACCTCGGCCAACGGCTGCTCCGGCACCATCCAGACCAGCGCCGACGGCGGCCACGACGACGACGCCAACATCTTCGGGGTCTTCGACGCCGAGTACACCGACGGCGGGGGCGGCGGCCAGGACCCGCTGACCTCCCACGACCAGAACGTCGTCCAGCCCAAGCACCGCCAGGCCGAGCACTACGGCAAGCAGTCCGGCGTCACGGTCCAGAACAAGGACACCGCGCACGGCGGCAAGACGGTCGGCGACATCCACAACGGGGACTGGATCTCCTTCACGCCCTACGTCCTGAGCAACGCCAGGACGCTTACCGCGCGGGTCTCCTCCGGCGGGGCGGGCGGCACGCTCGAAGTCCGCGCGGGCTCGCCGGCCGGACGGCTGCTGGGCAGCGCGAAGGTCCCGGTGACCGGCGGCTGGGACACCTTCCAGGACGTCAGTGCCCCACTGTCCAAGGCACCCTCGGGCACGACCACGCTCTACCTGGTCTTCAAGGGCGGCGGCACCGGTGCGCTGTACGACGTGGACGACTTCACGTTCACGACGACGGGCTGACAGGAGAGTGGGTGTCATGCGCGCATCGGCGCGAGTGATGACGGCCGCCGCGGCCGCGGCCCTGCTCATCGGCTGCGTGTCGGGCCCGGCCGCCTCCAAGGGGTCCGACGGGACACGGGTGCTGGTCTTCTCCAAGACCGCCGGCTTCCGCCACGACTCGATTCCCGAGGGAGTCGCGGCCGTGCGTGAACTGGGCGCCGAGAACGGTTTCGCGGTGGACGCCACCGAGGACGCGACGGCCTTCACCCCCGCGAACCTCGCGCGGTACGAGGCCGTGGTGTTCCTGTCCACCACGGGCGACGTCCTGGACCCGGCCCAGCAGTCCGCCTTCGAGCGGTACATCGGACGCGGCGGCGGATACGTCGGCGTGCACGCCGCCGCCGACACCGAGTACGACTGGCCCTTCTACGGCGGCCTCGTCGGCGCCTACTTCCGGTCCCACCCGGCGATCCAGCCCGCGAGGGTCCTCGTCGAGGACCGGGGCAACCCGGCGACCTCGCACCTGGAGGCGACCTGGGACCGTACCGACGAGTGGTACGACTACCGCTCGAACCCCCGGGACCGGGTGCACGTCCTGGCCTCGCTCGACGAGTCGTCGTACACCGGCGGTTCGATGGGCGGCGACCATCCGATCGCCTGGTGCCAGACCTACCGGGGCGGCCGCGCCTTCTACACCGGGGGCGGTCACACCAAGGAGTCGTACACCGACCCCGCCTTCCGGCGGCACCTGTCCGGCGGCATCCGGTACGCCGTCGGCGACGCACAGGCGGACTGCCGCCCGGAGAACGGCTACCGGCCGCTCTTCGACGGCACCGCCGCATCGCTGACGGGGTGGAAGCAGGCGGGACCGGGCTCCTTCTCGCTGGACGACGACGGGTCGCTGACGTCAGCGGGCGGGCTGGGCATGCTCTGGTACGCGGGCACGGAAGCCGGCGCGCACTCCGGTTCCGCTTCGGACTCCGGTTCCGGTCCCGGTTCTGGTCCCGGGTCCGGGTCCGGGTCCGGCGGGAGCTTCGGCTCGTACTCGCTGAAGCTGGACTGGCGGACGGCCGGGGACGACAACTCCGGTGTCTTCGTGGGCTTCCCGGCCTCCGACGACCCCTGGTCCGCCGTGGACAACGGCTACGAGATCCAGATCGACGCGACCGACGCCCCCGACCGCACCACCGGGGCCGTGTACAGCTTCCAGTCCGCCGACCTCAAGAAGCGCGACCGCGCGCTGAACCCGCCGGGGGAGTGGAACACGTACGAGATCCGCGTGGAGGGCGAACGGCTCCGCGTCTGGCTCAACGGCGTGAAGATCAACGATTTCACCAACACCGATCCGGCCCGGAGCCTGCGGGACGGCCACGTCGGCATCCAGAACCACGGCCCCGACGACCAGGTGTCCTTCCGGGACATCCGGATCAAGGAACTGCCCGCGCGCCCCGCCGCGCCGGGCGACTGAGCGACGGCGGGCGGGAGACGCCGGACTCCCGCCCGTCGTCCCACCCCTGACCACACCCCCGACTCCGCCCCCGGGGACCCGCGTGGCCGGCCGCCGCCGAAGCGCACCGCACCGGCCGCACCGGCCACGCAGGTCCCCGCGCCGCGCCGGCCGTCCGCACCGGGCCGGTCACCGCACCGGCCGGCCGGGCACACGCACGTCGGTCACCAGCGCCACATGTCTCACCAGCGCTACGTGCGCCACCTGCGCCACCAGAGTCATCCGCGTCACCGCGTCACCGCGTCACCGCGTCACCGCGTCGCGTACGGAAAGTACGGCAAGTACGACAAGGAGGCTGCCCATGTCCGCGTCCCTCTCTGACCCCCGGGTGGGAGTGTGGCTGATCGGGGCCCGCGGCTCCGTCGCCACCACCGTCGTCGCGGGCTGCGCCGCCACGACCGCCGGTCTGCATCCACCGACGGGGATGGTGACGGAGACGGACCTCTTCTCCGGCAGCGGCCTGCCCGCCCTGTCCTCCCTCGTCTTCGGCGGCCACGAGACGGACGACTGTCCCCTCCCCAAGCGGGCGGAGGCGCTGGCCGCCGGGGGAGTGCTGCCACCCGGACTGCCCTCCGCCGTCGGGGCCGAACTCCTCGACGCCGACCGGGAGATCAGGCCGGGCGGTCCTGTCGCGGGGGACACCAGGAGCCCCGGTGAACTGATCGACACCTTCGCCGCCGACATCCGCGACTTCGTACGGCGCAGAGGGCTCGCCCGAGCCGTGGTGGTGAACGTGGCGTCGACGGAGCCCGAACCACCGGGCGCGGCCCCCGGCCCGGCCCAGGCGGTCACGGCTTCGAGCGGCGCCGAGGAGCACGCGGGGAGCGGACGGCCGCTCCCCGCCAGTTCCCTCTACGCGGCGGCGGCCCTGCGCGCGGGCTGCGCCTACGTGAACTTCACCCCGTCGGCGGGCCTGCACCATCCGGCGCTCGCCGCGATGGCCGAGACCTCCCCGCTGCCCTACGCGGGCCGTGACGGCAAGACCGGCCAGACCCTGCTGCGGTCGGTGCTGGGTCCGATGTTCGCGCAACGGGCGCTGCGGGTCCGTGCCTGGTCCGGCACCAACCTCCTCGGCGGCGGCGACGGCGCCTCCCTGGCCGACCCGGCCGCCGCCGCGGCGAAGAACGCGGGCAAGGAACGAGTGCTCGCGGACACCCTGGGCTCGGTGCCGCAGGGCGAGGTGCACATCGACGACGTCCCCGCCCTCGGCGACTGGAAGACCGCCTGGGACCACATCGCGTTCGACGGTTTCCTCGGCACCCGCATGGTTCTGCAGACCACCTGGCAGGGTTGCGACTCCGCGCTCGCCGCACCCCTCGTCCTCGACCTGGCCCGGCTGGCCGCCCGCGCCCACGAGGCGGGCCTCGCCGGTCCGCTCGGTGAACTCGGCTTCTACTTCAAGGACCCCGTGGGCGACGGACCCGCGTCCCTGGGCGAGCAGTACGCGGCCCTCGCGGAGTTCGCCGCACGACTGCGCGCGCTTCCCCGGGCGGCCGGATGAGGCCCCGGCTCGGTACGCGCGCCCGGGCGACGGCACGGGCCTGGGCCGAACTGCTGCGCCTGCCCGCCCTGTTCACCGTCCCCGGCGACGCGCTCACGGGCGCCGCCGCGGCCGGGGCGCGCCCGGGACCGCGCACCCTGCTGGCCATCGGCTCCTCGGTCTGCCTGTACGAGGCGGGCATGGCCCTGAACGACTGGGCCGACCGCGCCGAGGACGCCGTCGAACGCCCGCACCGCCCGCTGCCCTCCGGCCGCGTCCGTCCCGCATCCGCCCTGCTGGCGGCCGGCCTGCTCACGGCGGCGGGGCTCGCCCTGGCCGCCCGTGCGGGCCGCTCCGCCCTGGCGGTCGCGGTGCCCCTCGCGGCCACGGTGTGGGCGTACGACCTCACCCTCAAGCACACCCCCGCCGGTCCGGCGGCCATGGGCGCCGCCCGCGGCCTGGACCTGCTGCTCGGCGCGGCGGCCACCACGGGCGGCACCCGGGGCGCCCTGCCCTCCGCCCTCGTACTGGGCACGCACACCTTCGCGGTGACCACCGTCTCCCGCGGCGAGACCCGAGGCGGCTCGCACCTCGCCCCCCTGGCCGCCCTCGCCACGACAGCCGCGCTCACCTGGGACCTGACGAGATCCCGAGCCGGCGTCCACACGCCCCCGGCCACCCCGGCGGACGCCGCTCGCCAGGGCACGGCTACCGGTCCTCACGTGTCCGCTGCTGGTGAGGGCAAGCCTGACGGTCCTCACCTGACTGCTGCTCGCCAGGGCCGAACTTCCGTTCCGGGCCCGGGTGTTGCTCGCCATGGTCGAACTGCCGCTTCCGGAAAGGGCGTTGCTCGCCGGGGGCGAACTGCCGCTCGCGGAGAAGGCGTTGCTGGCAAGGGCGCGGCTCCCGGTCCCGACCCGAGCGTTGCTCTCAAGGGCGGGCCTGCCGCTCCTCACCCGGGCGTCGCTCGCAACGGCGAGCCCGCCGGCCTCGCCCTGACCGTTGCCCGTACGGGCCCGTTCGCCGGTTCCGGTTCGGTGGGCGTCGCTCTTCGGGCGTGGCGTCCGAGACCCGGGCGTTCGCCGTACCCGGGTGCGCACGACGCTTTGCGGGCCGCCCTCACCGTCGGCTACGCCGCGACCGCCGCGCGCCCTCTCCTGCACGCCGCGCTCAATCCGTCACCCCCGCTCACCCAGCGGGCCGTCGGCGGCGGCATCCGCGCGCTCATCCCGCTCCAGGCCGCGCTGACCGCCCGCGCGGGCGCCCCCGCCGTCGCGTTCCTGACGGCGGCGCTGGCCCCGGCGGCACGCACGTTCGCGAGGAAGGTGAGTGTCACATGAGCACCGGCCAGGGCCCGGCCGCGTACGCGCGTCCCGACGCCGCGCCCCACCCGCTCCGCTTCGGCTACGGGACGAACGGACTCACCGACCTCCGGCTGGACGACGCGCTCGGACTGCTCGCCGACCTCGGGTACGACGGCGTGGGCCTGACCCTCGACCACATGCACCTCGATCCGCTGGCCCCCGACCTCGCCGACCGCACCAGGCAGGTGGCCCGGCGCCTCGACGCGCTCGGTCTGGACGTCACCGTCGAGACCGGCGCCCGGTATGTGCTCGACCCGCGCCGCAAGCACGGGCCGTCGCTCCTCGACCCTGACCCCGAGGACCGCGCGCGCCGCGTGGACCTGCTCGTCCGGGCCGTACGGGTGGCCGCCGACCTGGGAGCCCACGCCCTGCACTGCTTCAGCGGGACCACCCCGCCCGGTACGGACGAGGACACCGCCTGGAGGCGGCTGGCCGAGGCGCTCACCCCGGTCGTGGAGGCCGCGACCGAGGCGGGCGTCCCCCTCGCCGTCGAACCCGAGCCCGGCCACCTGCTCGCCACGCTCGCCGACTTCCACCGGCTGCGCGAGACGCTCGGCGACCCCGGCGTCCTCGGCCTCACCCTGGACATCGGCCACTGCCAGTGCCTCGAACCGCTGCCGCCCGCCGACTGCGTGCGCGCCGCCGCACCCTGGCTGCGCCACGTCCAGATCGAGGACATGCGCAGAGGCGTCCACGAGCACCTCCCGTTCGGGGACGGGGAGATCGACTTCCCGCCCGTACTCGACGCCCTGGCCGCGACCGGCTACCAGGCGCTCACCGTCGTCGAACTGCCCCGCCACTCCCACGCGGGCCCCCACTTCGCCGGCCGATCCCTTCCGTTCCTCCACCGCGCGGCCCGGGCGACCCCCGAGGGCCCCGAAGGGAGAACCCCGTGAACCACACGCACCGCACCCTGCACACCAGGGCGGACGACACCGCCGTCGCCGCCCTGCGCGCCCGCCTGGACGCCCGCCTCGGCGGCGCCGCCCGCGCCTGGCTCGACCAGGCCCTCGACGAGGCCGCCGACCATCCGGGGACCCACGGGCCCATCTCCGTCTGGGAGCTGCGGATCGCCGAGGCGGGCCGCCGGTGCGGGCCCGAGCACGCCGACGCCGTCCGCGTCCTGCTCCTGCACGCGGCCCGGGCCGACACCGGCGCCCTCACCCGCGTCTACCGGCAGGGCACCGCCGCCGAACGCCGGGCCGTCCTCCAGGCCCTCCCGCACCTCGTGCCCGGCCCGGACGCGCTGCCCCTGGTCGAGGACGCGCTGCGCACCAACGACACCCGGCTCGTCGCCGCGGCCGTCGGCCCGTACGCCGCCCGCCACCTCGACGCCCACAACTGGCGTCACGCCGTCCTGAAATGCCTGTTCACCGGCGTCCCGGTCGACGAGGTGAGCGACCTGCCCCGGCGCGCCCACGGCGACCGCGAACTGGCCCGCATGCTCGGCGCCTACGCCGAGGAACGCCTCGCCGCGGGCCGTCCCGTGCCCGAGGACCTGCGCCGCGTCCTGGCGCTGACCGAGTCCCGCGGCCCGGCGGCGGCCCCGCCAGGCACACCCCGTACGGCCGGGGCGTCCGGCAGCCCCGACGACCATCCCGGTCCCGGCGCGCCCGCCCAGCCGGGCGTGCGTCCCCCGTCCGGTACCTCCCCCACGCCCGGCCGCCGCGGCCGGTCCGGCAAGGAGTCCTGATGCGCATCTTCGACCCCCACATCCACATGACGTCACGGACCACCGACGACTACGAGGCGATGTACGCGGCCGGTGTCCGCGCCGTCGTCGAACCGGCCTTCTGGCTGGGCCAGCCCCGCACCTCGCCCGCCTCCTTCCTCGACTACTTCGACTCCCTCCTCGGCTGGGAACCCTTCCGCGCCGCCCAGTACGGCATCGCCCACCACTGCACCCTCGCGCTGAACCCCAAGGAGGCCAACGACCCCCGCTGCCTCCCCGTCCTCGACGAACTCCCGCGGTATCTCCTCAAGGACCAGGTCGTCGCCGTGGGCGAGATCGGGTACGACTCGATGACCCCCGCCGAGGACGCCGCCCTCGCCGCACAGCTGCAGCTCGCCGCCGACCACGGCCTGCCCGCGCTCGTGCACACCCCGCACCGCGACAAGCTCGCCGGGCTCCGCCGCACCGTCGACGCCGTCCGCGCCTCCGCGCTGGCACCGGAACGGGTCCTGCTCGACCACCTCAACGAGACGACCGTCAAGGAGGCCAAGGACAGCGGCAGCTGGCTCGGCTTCTCCGTCTATCCCGACACCAAGATGGACGAGGAGCGCATGGTCGCCGTCCTGAAGGAGTTCGGACCGGAGAAGGTGCTCGTCAACTCCGCGGCGGACTGGGGCAGGAGCGACCCGCTGAAGACCCGCAAGGTCGGTGACGCGATGCTCGCGGCCGGGTTCACCGAGGACGACGTCGAGCGGGTGCTGTGGCACAACCCCGTCGCCTTCTACGGACTCAGCGGACGCCTGGACCTCGACGTCGCAGGCACGGCCGCCACCCACGAGGGCAACTCCATCCTGCGCGGCGCTCCCGGGCCCGGGAGCCCCGAGGAGGCGCCCGACGGCACACCCGCGACGGGGGCGTGAGCGATGCGCTTCCGCCACCCCGACGGCTCCACCGTCCACCTCGCCTACTGCACCAACGTGCACCCGGCCGAGACCCTCGACGGCGTCCTCGCCCAGCTCCGCGACCACTGCGAACCGGTCCGCCGGCGCCTGGGCCGCGACCGCCTCGGCATCGGCCTGTGGCTCGCCAGGGACGCCGCCCGCGCCCTCGTCACCGACCCCGCCGCCCTGCGCGGCCTGCGCACCGAGCTCGAACGCCGCGGCCTGGAGGTCGTCACCCTCAACGGCTTCCCCTACGAGGGCTTCGGCGCCGAGGAGGTCAAGTACCGCGTGTACCGGCCGGACTGGGCCGACCCCGAACGGCTGGACCACACCACCGCCCTGGCCCGCGTCCTCGCCCAGCTCCTCCCCGACGACGTCACCGAGGGCAGCATCTCCACCCTGCCCCTCGCCTGGCGCACCGCCTGTGACGACGGCCGGGCCGCCACCGCACGCGCCGCGCTGACGACGCTCGCGGAACGCCTCGACGCCCTCGCGGAGACGACCGGCCGCTCCATCCGGATCGGCCTCGAACCCGAACCCGGCTGCGTCATCGAGACCACCCACGACGCCCTCGCCCCCCTCACCGCGGTCGGCCACCCCCGCATCGGCGTCTGCGTCGACACCTGCCACCTCGCCACCTCCTTCGAGGACCCGGACACCGCCCTGGACGCACTCGCCCGCGCCGGTGTCCCCGTCGTCAAGTCCCAGCTCTCCGCCGCCCTGCACGCCGAACACCCCCACCTGCCCGAGGTCCGCACGGCCCTCGCCGCCTTCGACGAACCCCGCTTCCTGCACCAGACCCGCACCCGCACCTCCGCCGGCCTGCGCGGCACCGACGACCTGGGGGAGGCCCTCGGTCGCGTCCGCACAGTCCCTCCTGCCCCGCGACGCCTGGCACGCCCTCTCGCCGCACCGGGCACAGCCCCGAGTACGCCCAGTACGAGGGACTGCGCCCGGCACGCCGAGAGCACGCACCAGACGCCGCAGGGCCCGCCCTCCGGGCGTACGAAGGGACTGTGCGGACACGACCCAGGCGGCGACGTCCTGCCCGACGGCTCACCCTGGCGCGCCCACTTCCACGTCCCACTGCACGCGGCCCCCGCCGCGCCCCTCACCTCCACCCTCCCCGTGCTCAAGGCCGCACTGGCCCGGCTCGTCGGCGGCCCCCGGCCCCTCACCCGCCATCTGGAGGTCGAGACCTACACCTGGCAGGCGCTCCCGCCCGAACTGCGCCCCCGCGCCCGCGCCCAGCTCGCGGACGGCATCGCCGCCGAACTCACCCTCGCCCGTGACCTGCTGACGGACCTCGGCCTCAAGGAGCTGCCGTGACCCAGGCCCCACCCGGACACCCCCGGCCCACCCCTCTCCTCGTCCTGGACGTCGTCGGCCTGACCCCCCGCCTCCTCGACCACATGCCCCGCCTCAAGACGCTCGGCCAGGCCGGCTCCCGTGCCCCCCTCGGCACCGTGCTGCCCGCCGTCACCTGCGCCGCGCAGTCCACCTTCCTCACCGGCACCCACCCCGGCGAGCACGGCATCGTCGGCAACGGCTGGTACTTCCGCGAGCTGGGCGACGTACTCCTGTGGCGCCAGCACAACGGCCTGGTGGCCGGCGACAAGCTGTGGGACGCGGCCCGGCGCGCGCACCCCGGCTACACCGTCGCCAACATCTGCTGGTGGTACGCCATGGGCGCCGACACCGACATCACCGTCACACCCCGTCCGGTCTACTACGCCGACGGCCGCAAAGAACCCGACTGCTACACCCGTCCTCCGGCCCTGCACGACGAACTCACCGACAAACTCGGCACGTTCCCCCTCTTCCACTTCTGGGGGCCCGGCGCCGACCTGGTCTCCAGCCAGTGGATCATCGACGCGACCCGGCACGTCAACCGCACCCGCGGACCCGACCTGACGCTCTGCTACCTCCCCCACCTCGACTACGACCTGCAGCGCTTCGGCCCCGACGACCCCCGCTCCCACCAGGCCGCCGCGGACCTCGACGCGGCCCTGGCACCCCTCCTCGACGACGCCGGGGCCGAGGGGCGCACCGTCGTCGCGCTCTCCGAGTACGGCATCACCCGCGCGGACCGCCCCGTCGACATCAACCGCGCGCTGCGCCGCGCGGGCTTCCTCGACGTGCACACGCAGGACGGCATGGAGTACCTCGACCCGATGGCCTCGCGCGCCTTCGCCGTCGCCGACCACCAGATCGCCCATGTCTACGTGCGCCGCCCCGAGGACCTGGCGGCGGTGCGGGCGGTGCTCGCCGAACTGCCCGGCGTCGGGCAACTCCTCGACGACGAGGGCAAGAAGGCCCATCACCTCGACCACCCGCGCTCCGGCGAACTCGTGGCCGTCGCGGAGCCCGACGCCTGGTTCACGTACTACTACTGGCTCGACGACGCGCGCGCTCCCGACTTCGCGCAGCTCGTCGAGATCCACCGCAAACCCGGCTACGACCCGGCCGAACTCTTCATGGACCCCCTCGACCCCTACGTCAAGGTCAAGGCGGCCGGCGCCCTCGCCCGCAAGAAACTCGGCATGCGGTACCGGATGGCGGTCGTGCCGCTCGATCCCTCACCCGTCAGCGGCAGCCACGGCCGCCTCCCCGCGAGCGACGACGAAGGTCCGCTCATCATCTGCTCCACCCCCCACGCCTTCCCCGGCCGCGTCGCGGCCACCGAAGTGAAATCGCTCCTGCTCGCCCTCGCCGGCCTGCCTGACACGGCGTGACGAGCGACTACGGAAAGTGAAACACGCGCCACTGACAACGCGCCCCGCACGCACCCAGGCAGCAGCCCCACCGGCACGCACCCAGGCCGCCACGGCCGTGTCCGGCACACGCAGGGGCCGCTCCGTGGCCGCGTCCGCACCCGTCCGAGCCGTACACCGACCCGAAAGAGAGACACCGTGACCGCGTTCAACGACGAATCCGGAGCCGGCGAGGCCCTGCGCCGCACCCTCGGCGTCAACCGCCGCCGTTTCCTGAGCACCTGCACCGCCGCCGCGACCGCGGCGATCGCCGCGCCCGTCCTCGGCGCCTCGCCGGCCCTGGCCCAGGACCGGAGCAGAGGCCACGGACACGGCGGCGACGTCCTGGTCCCCGCGGCCCGGCGCGGCATCATCCTCTACACCGTCCGTGACGCCGTGGGCCGCGACCCGCTCTCCAGCGACCTGCCCTCCGGTTTCCGCGAGGTCTTCAAGCAGCTCTCGCGGTACGGGTACCGCCAGGTGGAGTTCGCGGGCTACGGACAGCACGCCAACGCGCCGGGCGGCGCGAACCTCGAATCCGTCGAGGGCGCCCGGCTGCTGCGTTCCTGGCTCGACGACCACGGCCTGCGCGCCCAGGGCAACCACGGCTTCATACCGGGTTCCTGGCCGCTGACGACCCCCGACCTCGACACCTTCAAGAAGCACCTGGAGATCGCCAACATCCTCGGCATGGACCACATGGGCACCGGTGGCGACCCCACCGGCAGCGCCTACCGGGCCGACTGGGACGTGGCCGCGGACAAGTGGAACGCGCTTGGCGCCATCGCCCGCCGCGAGGGCATCAAGCTCTACACCCACAACCACGACGCGGCCTACGGCTTCCTGCTCGACGGAGGTCCGCTCGACGCCGAGGGCCGCCCGACGCGCAGCTCCGGCATCCGCAAGCTGGAGTACTTCCTCCAGGTCACCGACCCGAAGGCGGTGTGGTTGGAGATGGACATCTTCTGGGCCCACGTGGCCCGGTACAAGTTCCACACCTACACCGCCCACGACGGCTCGGTGCGGGAGAAGGTCTTCGACCCGGCCGGCCTGGTCGCCTGTCACAACAAGCGCTACCCGCTGTTCCACGCCAAGGACGGCGTCGTCAACACCACCAACGGCATGGGGTACGACATGGTGCCGTTCGGCACCGGTGTCATCGACTACACGACGTTCTTCTCCCGCGTCGGCGACAGGAACTACCACAACCCGATGGTCGAGCAGGACAACGCCCCGAGCGCCACCGATCCCGGCCAGTCGCTGCGCCACGCGAAGACGGGCTACGACAACCTCGCGGCGCTGCGGCGCAGGCGCGGCCGGTGAGCACCGCCCTGACGGGCTGACCGGCCCGGTTCGTGCGGCGGTGGTGCGGCGGCGGCCGGACCACCGCCGCACCACCGCGCGGACGCCCTCCGCGCATGGGCCGCCCGCGGTGTCGGTGGCCCGGGATAAAGTCCCTCCCCACGACAGCAGTACCCGGACGCGCACAGGGGGGAGACCTGGCATGAGCGGCGGAGAGAGCGGCACGCACGAGGGGTTCACGGCCGAGGAACGGGCCGCGATGAAGGACCACGCCAAGGAGCTGAAGACCGCGGCCCGCCGTGGTTCGCGCGCGGACAAGGCGGCGGAGGCGGAGCGGGAGGTCCTGGCGAAGATCGCCGAGATGGGGGACTCGGACCGGGTGATGGCCGAGCGCGTCCACGCGGTCGTCAGGGCCGCGGCCCCGTCCCTCGCGCCGAAGCTCTGGTACGGCATGCCCGCCTACGCGCTGGACGGCAAGGTCGTCTGCTTCTTCCAGAGCGCGGCGAAGTTCAAGGCGCGTTACGCGACCCTCGGGTTCAGCGACCTGGCGAAGCTGGACGACGGCCCGATGTGGGCGGCCGGTTTCGCCCTGACCGAGGTCACGCCCGACGTCGAGGCGCGGATCGGCGCGTTGGTGAAGCAGGCGGTGGGCTGAGTCCCGTCGCGCGCCGCGGCGGCCCTCTCCCCGACGTGCGTCGCGGAGAGGGCCGCCCGGTGCGGTGCGGTGCGGTGCGGTGTGCCGGCCGTCCGGTCAGCCCGCGGGCTGCGGGCCCGGAGCCCCGCCGGCCTTCGCGGTGCGTCCCGGCTGCCTGAGCAGCAGGGCGACGGCCGCCGCGGCCATCGAGACACCTCCGGCCAGCGCATAGGCGCCGTCGTAGCCCCAGGCGGCCACCACCATCGAGCCGAGTCCGCCGCCGAAGAGGCCGCTGATCAGCTTGCCGCTGTAGACCAGCCCGTAGTTGGTGGCGTTGTAGTTCTCGCCGAAGTAGTCCGGCGTCAGGGCCGCGAACATCGGGTAGAACGCCCCGCCGCCGAACCCGGAGAGGAAGGCGAAGAACAGGAACAGCCACTCGCTGTGGACGTCACCCGCCCAGATCACGCCGAACTGCGCGAGACCGAGGACGACGATGACGAACACCAGGGTCTCCTTGCGCCCCCAGAGGTCGGAGAGCCAGCCGACCACCCCGCGGCCGACGCCGTTGACGACGGCCATGACCCCCATCGACGACGCCGCCACCAGCGGCCCGAACCCCACCTCCTTGGCGAAGTCGACCTGGAAGGAGATCCCGAAGATCGACACGCCCGCGGACATGACCAGGGCGATCCACATCAGGGGCAGCATCCCCGTCCTGACCGCCTCCTTCGGCGTGTACTGCTTCACCGCCGGAGGGTTCTTGGCCAGGGACGCCGCGCCCTTCTCCGTGCCGCCGTACGTCAGCGGGTCGATGTCCGCCGGCCACCAGTTCTTCGGCGGGTCCTTGAAGAAGAACGCCGAGGACAGCACCACGATCATCACGTAGCAGCCGATGAGGTCCAGGACGCGGTGGTAATTGGCGGTGTCGAAGCCGTAGTTGAAGATGAAGATGAACGGCAGCGAGCCGTACGCGAACCCGCCGTTGACGAACCCGGTCCTGGCCCCCCGGCGTTCGGGGAACCACTTGCCGACCATGTTGATGCAGGTCGCGTAGACCAGCCCGGACCCGATGCCCCCGATGACGCCGAAGCCGAGGATCGCCAGGACCACATCGCTCAGGTGCGAGAGGGCGAGGAACCCGACCAGGCACATGCCCGAGCCGAGGTACATGGCCCGGCGGGCGGTCAGCACGCCCCTCTCCCGCAGCCAGCCCGCGGGAAAGGCGATGCCAGCCTGGAAGAAGACCCACACGCTCAGGATCCAGAACGTGTTGCTCTGCGTCCATCCGTGCGCGTGGGACAGCGTGTCCTCGGCCGAACCGTACGCGTACTCGAAGACGCTGATGGCCATCATGGCGATCCACGGCAGATACACCATGAGCTTGCGCGAGTGGCCCAGGATGTCGCGGTCCGTCTCGCCCACGCGGTAGACGCGGCCCCTGGGATCGGTGACTTCACGGTACGAGCGGTGCGCGGCGCCGGGTTCCTCCGGCGCGTCGTTCGCGGCGACGGGTTCCGCCGTCATGCAGCCGCCTCCTCGCCTGTCGGGTGCGGGTTGGGGACGATCTGCCGGGCCTGCGGCCTGCCCGGCGCTTTCAGGAAGAGCGCGAGCACGGCCGACGCCAGCCCGATGGAGCCCGCGATGACGAAGGCGCCCTCGTAGTCCCAGGCGCCGACCACGACGGCGCCCATGCCGGAGCCCACGAGCCCGGAGATGAGCTTCGAGCTGTAGACCATGCCGTAGTTGGAGGCGTTGTGGTTCTCACCGAAGTAGTCCGCCGTCATGGCCGCGAACAGCGGGAAGATCGCGCCGCCGCCGAAGCCGGAGACCATGGAGCAGAACAGGAAGAACGGCATGCTGCCCATCTGGCCGGAGACCAGCACACCGAACTGCGCGGTGCCCAGCACCAGACACACGATGATCAGCGTGTGACGGCGCCCGGCGCGGTCGGATATCCAGCCGATGACACCGCGCCCCGTGCCGTTGACGATGGCCTTCAGGGACATCGCCGTGGCCACGATCCCGCCCGCGAACCCCATGTCCTTGCCGAACGGCACCTGGAAGGCGATGCCGAAGATGTTGATCCCCGCCGTGCACAGCAGGCAGAACCACATCATCCACAGGACGGGCGTGCGGGCGGCCTCCCTCGGGGTGTACTGCTTCACCGCGGGCGGGTTCTTCTCCAGCGCGCGGCGGACCCTCGGGTCGTCGGACACCTTCAGCGGGTCCGCGTGCGCCGGCCACCAGCCCTTCGGCGGGTCCTTGAAGAACCAGCCCGCGAAGGCCACCACGGAGCAGCAGACGAGTCCGACGGCGACCAGGACGGTCTCGTAGTTGCTCAGGTCCATGTACGACGTGAACAGGAAGACGAAGGGCACGGAGCCGTACGCGAAACCGCCGTTGACCAGGCCGGTCTTGCCGCCCTTGCGCTCCGGGTACCACTTGCCCACCATGTTGACGCAGGTGGCGTAGACGAGTCCGGCCCCGATGCCGCTGAACATCCCGAACCCGAGGTACGCGACGATCACGTGCGGCGCGAACGCCAGGGACAGATAGCCCAGGATGGTGCCGAGCGCGCCGAGCATCATGGCGTAGCGCGCGGGCAGCTTCCCGCTCTCCCGCAGCTGCCCGGCCGGGAAGGCGACGGCGGCCTGGAAGAACACCCAGACACCCATCAGCCAGAAGATGTGCCCACTGCTCCACAGGTGGGCATCGTGCAGTGTGTCCTCGGCCGACGTGAACGCGTACTCCGAGGAACTGATGCCCAGCATCCCCATCCAGGGGAAGAGCACCATTGTCCAGCGTGGTCGGCCCATGATGTCCCGATCGGTCTCACCGATGCGGTACAGGCGGCCGTTGACGTCCGTCACCTCTCTGTAGGGGACGGGCGTCGAGAAATCGGTGGTAGTCATCGTGCTCAAGCACCCCTTGCGTCGAAAGATCTGGTCAGCGCCCCCTGCCAAATGCCTTTCGTGCGCCCACGGGTCCCGGGGGCGGCCGACGCGCACCGTCGGCCGCCCCCGTGTGCACTCAGGTCATGGACCCGCCCCCCAACAGCCCTGCCGCACGGGCCCAGCGGTACTTGGCGCCGAGCACGGCCACCGGCAGCTCGGTCGTGTACGGGTACGCCACGACGCCCCGCTCGAAGAGGTACCGGCAGGCCTCCTCGACCTCGACGTCGCCCGCGAGCGACGCGACCACGGGCTTCTCGATCCCGCGCGCGCGGAACTCGGCCACCACGCGCGCGGTGAGCTCGGCGAAGACCATGGGAGGGGTCACGAGGGTGTGCCAGTAGCCGAGGACGAGCGCGTGGACGCGCGGGTCGCTCAGGCCCAGCCGGATCGTCGCCTCGTACGTCGACGGCGGCTCGCCTCCGGTGATGTCCACCGGGTTGCCGGCGGCGCCGAAGGGTGGGATGAACGCCCGGAACGACGCGTCCAGGTCCGGCGGGATCTCCATCAGGGACAGGCCGTTGTCGGTCACCGCGTCGGACAGCAGCACCCCGCTCCCGCCGGCACCGGTGATGATCACGACGTTGTCGCCCCGGGGAGCCGGGAGCACCGGCAACGCGCGCGCGTACTCCAGCATGTCGCCGAGGCCCGGCGCCCGGACGACACCGGCCTGCCGGAGGATGTCGTCGTACACGGCGTCGTCTCCGGCGAGCGCGCCCGTGTGCGAGCCGGCCGCCTTCGCGCCGGCCGCGGTGCGCCCCGCCTTGAGGACCACCACCGGCTTCTTCGGCACCGTCGCGCGGGCCGCCGCCACGAAGGCGCGGCCGTCCTTGAGGTCCTCCAGGTGCATCGCGATGCACTCGGTGCGGGGGTCCTCACCGAACCAGGTGAGCAGGTCGTCCTCGTCCAGGTCCGACTTGTTGCCGAGCCCGACGATCGCGGAGACGCCCGTCCTGGTGGTCCGCGCGAAACCCAGGATGGCCATCCCGATACCGCCGGACTGCGACGTCAGCGCCACCCCGCCCTTGACGTCGTACGGCGTGCAGAAGGTGGCGCACAGGTTCTGCCACGTCGCGTAGTAGCCGTAGATGTTCGGTCCGAGCAGCCGCACGTCGTAGCGCTCGCCGATCGCCACGACCTCGTCCTGCAGGGCGTGTTCACCGGTCTCGGCGAAGCCGGAGGGGATGAGCACGGCGTTGGGGATCCCCTTGCGGCCCACTTCCTCCAGGACGGAGGCGACGGCTTTGGCGGGCACAGCGAAGACCGCCACATCCACCTCACCGGGAACGTTCGTGACACTC
The DNA here is from genome assembly GCF_042872045.1 of Streptomyces sp. NPDC005496. Classification (NCBI taxonomy): domain Bacteria; kingdom Bacillati; phylum Actinomycetota; class Actinomycetes; order Kitasatosporales; family Streptomycetaceae; genus Streptomyces; species Streptomyces sp. NPDC005496. Next base: position 351,251 of record NZ_JBIAJQ010000001.1, on the reverse strand, counting down.
TTGTACGCCTTGCGGCCCGCGATGTCACCGCCCTTGGGGTTCACCGGGTGGATCTCCCCGGCGAATCCGCCGTCGACGAGGTTGCGCATGACCGAATTGCCGATCTTGCCCGCCTCGTTGGACGCGCCGATCACCGCCACCGAGGACGGCCGCATCAGCCGGCGCATCGAGGTGAGGATCTCCTCGCGGGTGTAGGTGCGGCGCTCCTTCGGGGCCTCCTCGGCGAGGATCACGCGGATGTCGGCCGCGACCGCGCCCTCCGGGGTGGCGATCACGGGGTTGAGGTCCACCTCCGCGATCTCCGGGAAGTCCGTGACGAGCCGGGAGACCCGGCGGATCTGCTCGGCGAGGGCGGACCGGTCCACGGCGGGCGCGCCGCGCACTCCGCGCAGGACCTCGGCCGCCCGGATCGAGTCCAGCATCGACAGGGCCTCGCCGCCGTCGACGGGGGCGAGCCGGAAGGTGACGTCCTTGAGGACCTCGACGAGGACACCGCCGAGGCCGAAGGCCACGACCTTCCCGAAGGTCGGGTCGGTCACCGCGCCGACGATGACCTCCTGCCCCGAGGGCAGCAACTCCTGTACCTGGACGCCCTCTACGCGCGCCTCGGGATCGTAGGACCCGGCGTTGGCGACGATCTCCGCGAACGCGGCACGCACGTCGCTCTCGCCCTCGACGCCGACGATCACGCCGCCCGCGTCGGTCTTGTGGGTGATGTCGGGGGAGACGATCTTCATCACGACGGGCCCGCCGAAGCGTGCCGCGTGCGCCACCGCCTCGTCGGCGTCCGCCGCCAGCGCCTCGTCCGGTACGGCGATCCCGTACGCGTCGGCGATCACCTTTCCCTCGGGCGCGGTGAGCGTGGTCCGCCCCTCGGCGCGCACGGCGTCGAGCAGCGCGCGCACCCTCGACGCCGGGTCCCGGTCCGTCACGTCAGATCACCCCGCTCGACCTGAGCAGGCGCAGTTCCCCGTCGCCGAGGCCCAGTTCGCCGACGTACACCTCTTCGTTGTGCTCGCCGAGCAGCGGCGAGGTGGTCACGTCCACGGGGGAGTCGGAGAGCTTGAGGGGACTGCCGACGGTCACGAACTCGCCCCGCTCGGGATGCGGCACCTTCACGACCATCTCGTTGGCCGCCAGCGACGCGTCCTCGATGATCTCCCGGGTGGACAGGATCGGGCCGCACGGGATGTTGTGGGCGTTGAGCTTCTCCAGCACCTGCCACTTGGGGAGCGTGCCGGTCCACTCCTCGATCAGCTGGAACATCTTCGTCAGCTTCGGCAGCCGGGCCTCGGGAGTGGCCCACTCCGGGTCCTCGGCGAGCTCGGGCCGGCCGATGAGCTCGGCGACGGGCTTCCAGCCGACGGGCTGCACGATCACGTACACGTAGTCGTTCGGGCCGCCCGGCGCGCACCTGACCGCCCACCCGGGCTGCCCGCCGCCGGACGCGTTCCCGGACCGGGGGACCTCGTCGGCGAAGTCCTCGTTGGGATACTCCGCCAACGGGCCGTGCGCCAGGCGCTGTTGGTCCCGTAGCTTCACCCGGCAGAGGTTGAGCACGGCGTGCTGCATGGCCACGTTGACCCGCTGCCCGCGCCCGGTGTTCTCCCGCTGGAACAGCGCCGCGAGGATGCCCGCCACGGCGTGGATGCCCGTGCCCGAGTCGCCGATCTGCGCCCCGGTGGCCAGCGGCGGCCCGTCCTCGAAGCCGGTGGTCGACATGGAGCCGCCCATGGCCTGCGCGACGACCTCGTACGCCTTGAAGTCGGTGTATGGGCCCTCGCCGAACCCCTTGATGGAGGCGTAGACGATACGGGGGTTGATCTCCCGTATGCGGTCCCAGGTGAAGCCCATCCGGTCCACCGCGCCCGGCCCGAAGTTCTCGACCATCACGTCGGAACGCCGGATCAGCTCGGTGAGGATCTCCTTGCCGCGCTCCGTCTTGGTGTTGAGGGTGATGCTGCGCTTGTTGCAGTTGAGCATCGTGAAGTAGAGGGAGTCGACGTCCGGGAGGTCGCGCAGCTGCCTGCGTGTGATGTCTCCGCTCGGCGCCTCCAGTTTGACGACGTCCGCGCCGAGCCAGGCGAGGAGCTGCGTCGCGGAAGGACCGGACTGTACGTGCGTCATGTCGAGGACGCGGATGCCTTCGAGGGCTTTGGTCATGCCGGGTCACCTCACTGGTGCATCGTCAGGTTCGGGGTTCCGGTGGCCTGTGCGTCCGGTCCGCCCCGGACGGTGATGGCGCCGGTCAGCCGCCTTCACGGGTTCGGAGAAGGGGAGTCGAGAAGTCCCTCCCGGGCTGCCTGGAAGCGGCCGTTGGCACATTGCATACAGTCGACGAATACTGTATGAAGATTGTTATCCCGCATCCGATGGGTGATGTCCAGGGGGCGTGCGCCACTTTCAAGACAGGAGCCGAAGATGGACCTGTACGAACATCAGGCGAGGGCACTCTTCGAGGAACACGGCATCGTCGTGCCCAGGGCCGAGGTCGCCGACTCCCCGCTGAAGGCACGTGAGTCGGCCCGCCGGCTCGGGGGGCGCGTCGTCGTCAAGGCCCAGGTGAAGACCGGCGGACGCGGCAAGGCCGGCGGGGTGCGCCTCGCCGAGGACCCGGCCGCCGCCGAACTGACGGCACGACAGATCCTCGGCATGGACATCAAGGGCCACACGGTCCGCGAGGTGATGCTGGCCCAACCGGTCGACATCGAGAGCGAGTTCTTCGTCGGCTACGTCCTCGACCGGGCCGCCGGACGCTTCCTGGCGATCGCCTCCGCAGAGGGCGGCACGGAGATCGAGGAGGTCGCCGCGAGCCGCCCCGAGGCCGTGGCGCGCGTCCACATCGACCCGGCCCGCGGAGTCACCTCGGCGAAGGCGGCCGAGATCGCCGAGGCGGCGGGACTGCCCCCGCAGGCCGTCGACGTCCTGGTGCGGCTGTGGGAGGTGCTGACCCGTGAGGACGCCGTCCTCGTCGAGGTGAACCCCCTGGTCCGCACCGTCCAGGGACAACTCGTCGCCCTGGACGGCAAGGTCACCCTGGACGACAACGCCCGCTTCCGGCAGGCACGTTGGGGCGAGCAGAAGTCCGCCCACGACGACCCGCTGGAGGCGGCCGCCGCCGCCAAGGGCCTCAACTACGTGAAGCTCGACGGCGAGGTCGGCATCATCGGCAACGGCGCGGGACTGGTCATGTCGACCCTCGACGTCGTCGCCGGCTGCGGAGCCCGCCCCGCCAACTTCCTCGACATCGGCGGCGGCGCGTCCGCCCAGATCATGGCCGACGGACTCTCGGTCGTCCTCTCCGACCCCGACGTCAGGTCCGTCCTCGTCAACGTCTTCGGCGGCATCACCGCCTGCGACACGGTCGCGGAGGGGATCGTGCGGGCCCTGGACACCGTCCGGCCGACCAAGCCCCTCGTCGTGCGCCTGGACGGCAACAACGCCGCGCGCGGCCGCGCGGTCCTCGACGCCCACGCGCACCCGATGGTGCGGCAGGCCACCACCATGGACGGCGCCGCCCGCCGTGCCGCCGAACTCGCCAACTCCACCTGAAGGAGCGGGACATGGCTGTCTTCCTCACCAAGGACTCCAAGGTCCTCGTCCAGGGCATGACCGGCGCCGAGGGCATGAAGCACACCCGGCGGATGCTCGCGTCCGGCACCGACGTGGTCGGCGGGGTCAACCCGCGCAAGGCAGGCCGCAGCGTCGAGTTCGACCTGGCCGCCGGTCCCGGGGGCCTGACCGGCGCCTCCGTGACCGTGCCCGTCTTCGGCTCGGTACGCGAGGGCGTCGAGGCCACCGGAGCCGACGTCAGCGTGGTCTTCGTGCCGCCCGCCTTCACGAGGGCGGCCGTCATGGAGGCCGCGGACGCCGGGATCGGCCTCGCCGTCGTGATCACCGAGGGCGTCCCCGTCCACGACACCGTCGCCTTCCAGGCGTACGCCGCGCGGCGCGGCACCCGGGTCGTCGGCCCCAACTGCCCGGGACTGATCAGCCCCGGCCGGTCCAACGCCGGCATCATCCCCGCCGACATCACCGGACAGGGCCCGATCGGCCTGGTCTCCAAGTCCGGCACGCTCACCTACCAGCTCATGCACGAGCTGCGCGACATCGGCTTCTCCACCTGCGTGGGCATCGGCGGCGATCCCGTCGTCGGCACCACCCACATCGACTGCCTCGCGGCCTTCGAGGCCGACCCGGAGACCGAACTCGTCGTGCTCATCGGCGAGATCGGCGGCGACGCGGAGGAGCGGGCCGCCGCGTACATCCGCGACCACGTCACCAAGCCCGTCATCGGGTACATCGCCGGGTTCACCGCGCCCGAGGGCAGGACCATGGGCCACGCGGGCGCGATCGTCTCCGGCTCCTCGGGCACCGCGCAGGCGAAGAAGCGGGCCCTGGAGGCGGCCGGGGTACGGGTGGGCGGCACCCCGACCGAGACGGCACGGCTGGTGCTGGACCGCCTGGAGGCGGAGCGTGACGTGGCTCATGGTTGACCCGCGCCGACTGTCGCGGACCGGCCCGCCTCACTACCGTCGTCCGTACGTGCGCGCCGACTTGGGCGCACGGACCGGCGTACGACCACCCTGCGCCACGACCGCGGTCCCGGGCCACCGCCCGCACGGCCGCGCCCACCGCACCCACCCGAGCCGTACGTGCCCACGGCGCGCCCGGCCCGCCGTACCCGACAGCCGCCGAGCGCCGAGCGCGGAACGCCTACGCGACCGGCCCGACCCCCGTCCCCGGACGACCACTGTCCCGGGACGACCAACCGCCGTACCCGACCACCGTCGGGACGGACAGCCGTACCTGGTCACCGAGCCGGGACGGACAGCCGTACCTGGTCACCGAAGCCAGGACGGACAGCCATACCCGGGCTGACCGAGCCGGGACGGAGCGCCGTACCGGCCACGGAGCCGGGACGGATAGCCGAGCGATCCGGCTCGGCAGCCGAGCCACGCACCCCCGCCCCCGACTGTGCACCGAGAGCGGAGACATCCGAATGGCAACAACCCCCGACGAGAGTCGCCCCACCCTCACCCTGAAGAAGGGGACGTCCTGGACCGACGCCTGGCAGCGCTGCCTGGCCGTCGCCCCCGAGGCGTTCCGCGACGACCGGGTCCTCAACCTCTGGGGCTCCGAGTGGCGGGCCGACGGCTGCGCGCTGCCCGCCACCAGCCCCGTCGACGCCGGCCCCATCGCGGGCCCGCCGCGCCTGGACGCGGCCACCGCCCAGCAGGCCGTACGCGCCTCGCTCGACCAGCACCGCGCCTGGCGCCACGTCCCCCTCGCCGAGCGCCGGGCCCGCGTGGCGGCGACCCTCGACGCGCTGACCCGGCACCGTGAACTGCTCGCCCTGCTGCTCGTCTGGGAGATCGGCAAGCCCTGGCGCCTCGCGCAGGCCGACGTCGACCGGGCGATCGACGGCGTGCGCTGGTACGTCGACGGCATCGAGCCCATGGTCGAGGGGCGGACGCCGCTCGAAGGACCGGTGTCCAACATCGCCAGCTGGAACTACCCGATGAGCGTGCTCGTCCACGCCATGCTGGTGCAGGCGCTGGCGGGCAACGCGGTCATCGCCAAGACCCCGACCGACGGCGGCGTCGCCTGTCTCACCCTGGCCTGCGCGCTCGCCGCCCGCGAGGGCATCCCCGTCACCCTCGTCAGCGGCAGCGGGGGACAGCTGTCCGAGGCGCTCGTGCGGGCACCGGAGATCGGCTGCGTCTCCTTCGTCGGCGGCCGTGACACCGGCGCCGCGGTGGCCACGGCCGTCGCCGACCTCGGCAAGCGGCACGTCCTGGAACAGGAGGGCCTGAACACCTGGGGCATCTGGAACCACACGGACTGGGACGCGCTGACCGCCGTCATCCCGAAGCTGTTCGACTACGGCAAGCAGCGCTGCACCGCCTATCCGCGCTTCGTCGTCCAGCGCACGCTGTTCGACGAATTCCTCGCCGCGTACCTGCCGGCCGTCCGCACCCTGCGGGTCGGCCACCCCCTCGCGGTCGAGCACCCCGACGACCCCTGTCCGCAACTGGACTTCGGGCCCGTCATCAACGCGGCCAAGGCGAAGGAACTGCACGACCAGGTCGCCGAGGCCATCGACCGCGGCGCCGTCCCGCTGCACCGCGGCAAGCTGTCGGACGCGCGCTTCCTGCCCGGACAGGACACCTCGGCGTACGTCCAGCCGGTCACGATCCTGAACCCGCCGCCGTCCTCACCCCTGCACCACGCGGAGCCCTTCGGTCCGGTCGACACCATCGTCCTGGTCGACACCGAGGCCGAGCTGCTCGCCGCGATGAACGCGTCCAACGGCGCCCTGGTCGCGACGCTGTCCACGGACGACCGGGCCACGTACGACCGGCTGGCGCCGCAGATCCGCGCGTTCAAGGTCGGGCACGGGACGCCGCGTTCCCGCGGTGACCGCGACGAGCTCTTCGGCGGTTTCGGCGCCTCCTGGAGCGGTGCCTTCGTCGGCGGCGAACTGCTGGTCCGCGCGGTGACGCACGGCCCGGCGGGGGAGCGGCTGCCGGGCAACTTCCCGGAGTACCACCTGATGCCGTGAGGTGAGGGCGGCCGGCGTCACCGGGCGCACGCCGCCCGGTGAGGTCCGGTGAAGCGAGCCGTGGTGCGTGGGCCGGCGTCCCGGAGCGGGGCGCCGCTCCTCGTACCGCCCGGCAGGCGGACCACGGGGGCGCGGCCCTGGTCACCCGATGCCCTGCCGGTCGGGCGTCAGGGCGAACGCCCGGTCGGCGGCCTCCGGCACCGCGCGCTCCACGGCCTGCGCCAGCAGTTCACGGTGCCGTACGAGGGGCGCGCGCCGTCCGGCCGGCGTGATCCGCAGCAGGTCGTCGAGCCCGGCCGTCATCCGCCGCGTGACCTGGGGGGTGCCGACGGCGCACCCCCGGATCTCGGTGAACGCGAGATCGACCAGCTCCGTCCAGCCCGGCACCGGCTGGACCAGCCGCACCTCTCCCCGCCGGTCGAGGTGCAGCGAGGTGTCGAGCGGCCGCCCCGCCACGGCCGCCAGGAACTGCACGATGCGGTCCAGCGCCTGTACGGCGGTGGTCGGGTCGTTCACGGCGGCGGACAGCGCGCGCAACGCGATGTCGGACAGCTGCCGCAGCCCGAACGAGAGGTCCTGGTGGAAGGTGCGCTCCACCCCCACGGAGACGGTGCCGCGCAGCCGGCGCGGGGCGGGAGCGGCGCCTCCGTGCACCGCCAGTACGGGCGTGCCCGGCACGACGAAGTCACCGATGCGCGGGATCAGCCGCAGTACGACACCCTGCCGCCGGGCGGCGCGGACCAGCCGGGAGACATGCACGTCCCGCAGCACCCCTGCCCTCCCGTGATGGATCACCTGCGCGGTCACGGGCCCGAGCGCGACAGGACCGGCGTCCGGCGCCGGATCACGCCCGGACGCCGGGGCGGTGGTGCGGGCGATGACACGGAACGCCTCCCGGGTGATCCGGTCGATGACGTGCCCGACCCGCATGAGCCGCAGCATCGCGTTCACGTACATCACGAACAGCAGCAGGCTGAGCCCCACCATCAAGAGCGTCAGGAGCGACTGCACCAGGGGCACGGACACGACGAGCCGGGGGTCGCGCTCCCCGTCGAAGCCGGTCAGCACGAGCAGCGACAGCACGAACGTCGCGAGGAAGACGGCGAAGGTCGCCTTGCTGATCCGGCTCCGTACGAAGATCCGCACCACGCGGGGACTGAACTGGCCGCTCGCCATCTGCAGGGCGACCAGCGAGATGCTGAACACCACGCCGATGAAGGTCATCATCGCGGCGCTGACCGTGGTCACCACGACCCGGGCGTCGTCGGCGAACTTCAGAAGCTCCTTGAGCGACTCGTAGTCGCCGGACTCCCGGAGCGCATCCACGATCCGGGCGTCGGCCTCGGCGGCCGCCGCCCACACGAGGAGGACCAGCAGCATGGCCGCGGTCGGCGCGAACCAGAAGGTGTCGCGCACGTGCTCGCGCAAGGGCGACAGCGCCCGCGGGCGACGCCCCTTCCAGCCGTCCGCCGTAGTCGTCCAGTCACCCATGGTGAGACTGTAGGCGCACCCCCGCGGGGCCCCGCGGCACCGCTCCGGCGGCCCGGAAACGCAGGTGAAAGGCACTCTGAAAGCTTGGTATTGTTGTGCATGTCGCCGCGCGGGGAACACCCCCGCCCTGGCGGCAGACACCTGGTCCGGGTGGCGGAATGGCAGACGCGCTAGCTTGAGGTGCTAGTGCCCTTTATCGGGCGTGGGGGTTCAAGTCCCCCCTCGGACACACAGAAACACAGGAGACGTTCAGGCGATCGTCCCCGTCATGTTCACGAGAAGCCGGTGATTCGGATGAATCACCGGCTTTCGTCGTTCCTGCCGCCCGGGTGGGCCCCGGCGGGACCGGACCGGGCCCTCCGGAGCCGCGCCCGGCGGGCAGGTCACTGATACTGAGAAAATGGGCAAAGTTGGGCAATCCGGGACGGCGATCCTTCGGGGCGACCGCGTGCCGCCGGAGGCCGGGCCGCCGGAAAGGGGCCCGGAGGCCCGTCACCGTGCGGCCGGCCGGCGGGTGCGGGCGTTGCTGAAGCCGCGCAGCGTCGCCGGTCAGGTCTTCCTGCTGCAACTGGTGGTCGTCCTGCTGCTCATCGCCACGGCCGTGGTGGTGCTCGTGCTCCAGGACCGCAACCGTGCGATCCAGGAGGCCGGCGACCGGTCCCTGGTGGCCGCCGAGTCGTTCGCCAACGCCCCCGGCACCGCCTCGGCGATGAAGAGCCGGGACCCCACGGCCGCGCTCCAGCCGCACGCCGAGGCGGTGCGCAAGAAGACCGGCGTCGACTACGTCGTGGCGCTGAGCCCCTACGGCTTCCGGTGGACCCACCCGGACCCGAAGCAGATCGGCAAGCACGTCTCCACCTCCTACGGCGAGGCGCTCGAAGGCGAACCCCACCAGACCACGTTCGACAGCAGCCTGGGGAAGGCGGTCGACTCGACGGTGGCCGTGTTCGACGAGCAGGGCACCGCCGTCGGGCTCATCACCGTGGGGGTCACGGTGGACAAGGTGTCCGGTGTGGTCGACGACCAGCTGCCGGTGATCTTCGCCGCCGGCGGAGTCGCGCTGCTGCTCGCCGCGGGCGGGTCGGCGCTGGTCAGCGGGCGTCTGCGGCGCCAGACCCGGGGCCTTGGCCCGGTGGAGATGACCCGCATGTACGAACACCACGAGGCGGTGCTGCACGCGGTCCGCGAAGGCGTGATCATCCTGGACGGCGACGGACGGCTCCTGCTCGCCAACGACGAGGCACGCCGGCTGCTCGCCCTGCCGCCCGAGGCCGAGGGCAGGGCGGTCGGCGAACTCGGGCTGACCCCGCCCCTGGCCGAGCTGCTGGCGTCGGGCCGGGCCGTCACGGACAAGGTCTTCCCGGCCGGGGACATCCTGCTCGGGGTCAACGTGCGCCCGGTGGGCGCGAAGGGCGGCAGCGTGGCCACCCTGCGGGACACCACGGAACTGCGCGCCCTCGCGGGCCGTGCGGACGTGGCGGCCGTGCGGCTCCAGCTGCTCTACGAGGCCAGCACGCGGATCGGCACCACCCTCGACGTACAGCGCACCGCCGAGGAGCTGACCGAGGTGGCGGTCCCGCGCTTCGCCGACTTCGCCACCATCGAGCTGCTGGAGCCCGTGCTGCGGGGTGGTGAACCGACCGGGGCGAGTACGGAGATGTACCGCGTCGCGTCCCAGGGCATCCGGGACGACGTGCCCCTCTACCCGGTGGGAAGGCGGATGCGTTACGCGCCCGGCAACCCCGTGGCCACCGGTATGGCGACCGGCCGGCCGGTCCTGGTGACCGACCTCGCCCTGGCCGAGGGGTGGCGGGTCCAGAACCCGGAGCGGGCCCGGCGGGTCATCGAATACGGTGTCCACTCCATGATCTCGGTGCCGCTGCGGGCCCGGGGCCAGTTGCTCGGGGTCGTGGAGTTCTGGCGCTCGGATCAGGACCCGTTCGAGCCGGACGACGTCTCCCCGGCCGAGGAGCTCGCCGCCCGGGCGGCCGTGTGCATCGACAACGCGCGCCGCTACACCCGCGAGCACATCACCGCCGTCACCCTCCAGCGCAGCCTGCTGCCCGGCGCGCTGCCCGAGCTCTCGGCGCTGGAGGTCGGGCACCGGTACCTGCCCGCCCAGGCGGGGGTGGGCGGCGACTGGTACGACGTCATCCCGCTGCCGGGTGCCCGGGTCGCCCTGGTGGTCGGCGACGTCGTCGGACACGGTCTGCACGCCGCCGCGACGATGGGCCGCCTGAGGACCGCCGTGCACAACTTCGCCGCCCTGGACCTGCCCCCGGACGAGCTCCTCGCGCACCTGGACGAACTGGTCACCCGGCTCGACCAGGGCACCGAGGCCGAGGGCGACACCGAGTCCGTCACCGGCGCCACCTGCCTGTACGCGGTCTACGACCCGGTCTCCGGGCGGTGCGTCGTCGCCCGGGCCGGTCACCCCGGGCCCGCGCTGGTCTCGCCCGACGGCTCCGTGACCTTCCCCGACGTCCCCGTCGCTCCGCCACTCGGCGTGGGAGGGGGCCTGCCGGTCGAGACCGCCGAACTCCGGCTGGCCGCCGACAGCCGGCTGGTCCTCTACACCGACGGTCTCGTCGAGGCCCGCGGCCGTGACATCGACGTCGGGCTCGGCATGCTGAGGGAGGCGCTCGCCGACACGGCCGACGCCACCCCGGACGAGACCTGCCGGGCGGTGCTCGACGTGATGCTGCCCACCGGCTCGGTCGACGACGTGGCCCTGCTCGTCGCACGCACCCGGCTGCTCGACCCGGAGCAGGTCGCGGAGTGGGAGGTGCCGGACGACCCGGCGGCCGTCTCCCGGATCCGCGCCGAGGCCACCCGCAGACTGGAAGCCTGGGGGCTCGGCGAGGCCGCCTTCACGACCGAGCTGATCCTCAGCGAACTGGTGACGAACGCCATCCGGTACGGCGGGAGCCCCATCGGTCTGCGGCTGCTGCGCGACGGCGACAGCCTGATCTGCGAGGTCGCCGACGGCACCAGCACCTCCCCGCACCTCCGCCGGGCGGCCTTCACCGACGAAGGGGGCCGCGGTCTGTTCCTCGTCGCGCAGATGTCCCGCCGCTGGGGGACCCGGTACACCGACCGCGGCAAGATCATCTGGGCTGAGCAGGCGCTCGACGCCGGCCCTGCCTGGGACCTGGGCGATCTCCTGGCCGACCTGTGACGCAGGACGGACTCCGGACCGCCGCGCACCTCGGGGGTGAGGCGTCCGGAGCGCTCAGGAGCCGGCGGCGACCGTGAAGTACGGGATCTTGGCCGGGTCCTGGCCGAACGCGGCCCCCAGGTAGACGACCGACAGTTTGGCGAGCGTCCCGTCGTCGATCAGCTGCTCGATGATCCGGTCCAGTTCGCGCCGGTCGGGTGACCCCTTCGGGTACAGGGCGCCGTAACCCTGGTCGGTGCGGTACTGGCCCACGAGCCGCACCCTGCCCTCCCGCTTTTGGGGATACGCCAGCAGGATGGTCGTGTCGTGGACGACCGCGTCGATCCGGCCCTCCTCCAGCGCCGTCACCATCTCCGGGTCGTTGGCGAAGGCGGTGACGGGTTTGGTCGGCTTGAGCCGGTCCTCGACGAACGCGTCGCCCGTGGTGCCCTCCGCCACTCCGATGCGCACGTCGCGGATGTTGTCCGCGCCGACGTTCTCGTCGTCCCTGATCAGTACTCCCAGGGTCGAGGAGAGGTAGGGCGGGGAGAAGTCGGCGACCCTGCGTCGTTCCGGAGTGATCGTGATCTGAGCCAGGGCGAGGTCGAAGTCGTCGGTCCTGCCGGACACGACCTCCGGGAAGGGGGCGTTCTCCACCTTCACCCGGTCGAGTCCGGACCGGTAGGCGATGTTGGCGGCCATGCAGTACTCGTAGCCGCTCTTGACGGAGTCCGCCGCGTCGCCGTTCCACCAGCCGGGTGCGGGCAGGGTCGTCTTGACCGTGAGCGCGCCCGCCGTCTCGGGCGACAGGTGGAACTCCCCGTACCGCCCCGAGACCTCGCAGTCGCCGTAGTGGGCCTCCGACGCCTCGGACCCGTCCTGGTCGCAAGCCGCTGTCGCGACGACGAGCGCTCCGCTGAGGGCCAGAGAGACGATCGCTGCCGCGGCGCGCATCATTGCACCTCCGGTAGGGGCATTCTCCTTGAGTCACCATAAAACACCCCGAACCTTACGACCGCCGCAGCGACCTGCGAGGACACCGGGGCGCGGGTCGCGGCGTTCGCCGTCCGGCGGTGCCCCACGGAGTCCCCGGTCAGGACGAGCCGGAACCGGCGTCCAGCGCCGTCCGCAGCGCCAGTGGCGTCGCCGCGGCCCACGCCTGGGGCGAGCACGAGTGCGGATAGGGGACCGGGCCCGTGGCGCGGGTGCGGTCGTAGCCCGCCATCACCTCGGGGAGGCGGTGGCCGTGGTGGGCCGCCGCCGAGGTCAGTCCCTCCGCCACCGTGCGCACCTCGTCGTGGAGGCCCGCCCGGGCCAGGCCCAGCGCGATGACCGCGTTGTCGTGCGGCCACGCGCTGCCCCGGTGGTAGGAGAGCGGGTGGTAGGGGCGCTGGCCGGCGGCGAGGGTGCGGATCGCCCAGCCGGAGAAGAAGTCGGGGGCGAGGAGTCTGCGGCCCACCCGGCGGGCGTGCTCGTCGTCCAGGATGCCGGACCACAGCAGGTGCCCGGCGTCCGAGGCCAGGGCGTCCACCTGACGGCCCTCGCCGTCCAGGGCCAGGGCGGGGAAGCCGGCGTCCGGCATCCAGAAGTCCCGGGTGAACCGGGCGCGCAGCCGGTCCGCGTGCCGGTCCAGCTCCTCGGCGTAGGCGTCGTCGTGCCACACCTCCCGGGCCAGGCGGGCGGTGCGCAGCAGGGCGTCGTACGCGTAGCCCTGCGCCTCCGACACGGCGATGGGGCCCTTGGCCTGGGTGCCGTCGGTGAAGCAGATCGCGCCCGCCGAGTCCTTCCAGTTCTGGTTGACCAGGCCGCCCGGGTCGGGGGTGTAGACGAGGTAGCCGTGGCGGGTCAGGCCGCCGTCGTCCAGCATCCAGTCGACCGCGGCGCGGGCGTGCTGTTCGAGGCGGACGGCGAGGGCGGGGTCCTCGGTCGTCTCGTGGTGCGCGTGCAGCAGCACCAGGAAGAGCGGGGTCGCGTCGACCGCCCCGTAGTAGCGGCCGTAGGGGATCTGCCGGAAGTGGGCGAGTTCGCCGTGCCGGATCTCGTGGACGATGCGGCCGGGCTGCTCGCCGCTGAACGGGTCGTGGCGGCGGCCCTGGGTGGCGGCGAGGGCGCTGAGGGTCCCGGCGGCGGCCGAGGGCCGGTAGGGGAGCAGGAAGAAGGACGTCAGCAGGGAGTCCCGGCCGAACAGGGTGAGGAACCACGGGATGCCGGCCGCGGGTACGGCGACGGGTTCGCCGTCGACCCCGGTCGCCGTGACGGTGAGCAGGTCGAGGTCGGCCAGGCCCTGGCGGCACGCCCGGTCCAGGTCGTCGTCTTCGCCCGGCGGCAGGTCGGCGACCGGGCCGGGCGCGGGCGCGACGGGAGTGGCGTCCGGGACCCCGTGCGGGCGGGCCTCGACCGTCAGCCGGAGTTCCGCCTCGCCGTGGGGCGGCAGGGGCAGGTTCCACAGCAGCCGGTGTGCCGTCCCGTCGGCGTCCGCCGGGCCGGCGTGTACGGCGTCGGGGTGCGGGCTGCCCGTGACGGTGGTCCGCGCGTGCCAGTCCGCCCGCCGGTAGTCGAAGTGCGCGCCGTCCGCGGTGGGGTGCGCCTGTCGGACGGAGTCGGGCTTGGGGTAGTGGCGGTCGTCGGCGCGCAGTTCGAACAGGTCGGCGAAGTCGGCGTCGACGGTGACCTCGACCCGTGCGGTCACCGGATCGGGCCGGTTGCTGACCAGCCGCAGGTGCTCGGTGAGCCGGCCCGCGGTGACCTCCTGGCGGCGGAAGACCGTGTACGCGGCCGGTTCGTCGCGGGTGCCGGCCGGGGTCAGGACGCACTCGGCGGTGCCGTCCGGGCGGGCGGCCGAGGGCAGCAGGACGCCGGGGGAGTCCCCGTCGACGGTGAGCCGCCAGCGGCTGAGGTGCCGGGCGTCGCGCAGGAAGAGACCGTCCGGAGCGGCGCCGCGGGAGCCGTTGACGCTCCCGTCGTCGCCGAGGACGGCGAAGGTGGCGTCCCGTACGAGCTGGACGCGGGCGGTGCCGGTCATGGCACGGGCTCCTTGTCACCGGCGCCCGGCAGGTCGAGGCCGTCGGCGCGCAGCAGGTCGAGGGTGAGGGCGGCGGTCCAGGAGAAGTCGCGGGTGCCGCGGCCCTCGCCGGTGGCGGAGTCGACGTACTCGGCGAACCGCGAGGCGCCCGCCGTGTCGAGGAAGGCGGCGCGCAGGCGGTCGGCGCGTGCCGTGCGGCCGTGGACGCGCAGCCCGCGCTCGATGAGCCAGGCGGTGTTGAACCAGGCGGGGCCGCGCCAGTACCTGGTGCTGCTGAAGGCGTGGCCCGTCAGGTCGTAGCTGGGCACGAGCGCGCCGGGTCCGGTGTGGAAGTGCGGGCCGTCCAGGGTGCCGGCCAGCCGCTCTACGACGTGGTCCGGCAGCCCGGGGACGAGGAGGGGGACCAGTCCCGACACGCTGCGTTCCGGGACGAGCCGGTCGTCGGCGAGGTCGCGGGCGAGGAACAGCCCGCTCTCCTCGTCCCACAGGCGGCTCACCAGGGCCCGGGTGAGGTCGTCGGCGCGGGTCTCGTGCGGGACGGGGTCGGCGCCGACCTCGCGGGCGATCCGGGCGAGCGCGAGTTCGCTGACGGCCAGCAGCGCGTTGAAGCAGGGGTCCTCGACGGCGAACGTGTGCGGATCCGCGTCGTCGTACCCGGACGCGCGGTAGTCGGCGGCCAGTTGGACGTAGCGGCCGTAGTCGAGGTCCGTGGGCCGGTCGGCGGGATGGCCGTGGTCGAGGTCGGCCCTGCGGTACGTGCCGGGCGCCGCCGGGACGACGCGGGCCAACGGCCGGTCCCAGCAAGGGCTGTTGTCCATGCCCGGCTCCCACGGATGGACGACCGCCGCGAGACCGCCGCCCGCCAGATCGCGCCGGGTGAGCAAGTAGTCGTGCCAGGCGGCCAGTTGGGGATACAGGCGGGTGAGGAACTCGCGGCGCCCGGACTCCGCGGGGTCGGCCCGGTGGACGAGCCAGGCCGCTAGGGCGTGGACGGGCGGCTGCACGATGCCCGAGGTCTCCGTCGCCGCGGGTGCCCCGGCGTCGCGGCCGGCGCGGGAGGACTGCCAGAAGTCCGGGCTCGGGAAGTAGGCGTCGAAGGGCAGGGCCGGGTTGAACACGATGTGCGGGATGCGGCCGTCCGCCCACTGGGCCGCGAGCAGCGCTTCGAGTTCGCGCTGGGCGCGGCGCACGGACAGGTGCCGCAGGCCGATCGCGATGAACGCGGAGTCCCAGCTCCACTGGTGCGGGTAGAGCGTCCGGGAGGGGACGGTCGAGGTGCCGGTCCAGTTGTTGATGAGGACCCGCGCCGCACCGCGCCCCAGGGTCAGGTCTGCGGCGGCGGTGGGCGCGGGCCGGTCGAGAACTCCCCTCACGCGCCGGACCTCTTGAGGAAGGCGGGAACGGAGCGGACGGCGTCGACGGGGTCGCCCGTCAGCCGGCATTCGGCGGCCAGGTAGCCGTCGTAGCCGATGGTGTGCAGGGCGCCCAGCCAGGCGGGCCAGTCGAGGTGTCCGGCGCCCGGCTGGAAGCGGTTGGAGTCCGAGACCTGGGCGTGCCCGATGAACTCGGCGTGGGCCAGGATCGCGGCGGCGGGGTCGCTCTCCTCGATGTTCATGTGGTAGCTGTCGATGCCGATCCTGACCGAGTCCAGGCCCGTCTCGCGGATCAGGTCGGCCGCCTGCTCCAGGCGGTTGACCATGTGGTCCTCGTAGCGGTTGAGCGGTTCGAGGAAGAGGGTGACGCCCTCGGAGCGGGCGTGCTCGCCGAGTTCGGACAGCCCGGCCAGCAGCACCTCGCGGTCCTGCTCCTCGGTGCGGGGCGGCTCGAAGGGGGGCAGTCGGCGGGAGAACATGCCGTAGGAGGCGGGCGTCTGGGCGCCCAGGCCGCCGATCTCCGCGATCACGGTGAGCTGCGACTTCATCTGTACGAGGGCGTCGCGGCGCAGGTCGTCGTCGAAGGCGCC
This sequence comes from Streptomyces sp. NPDC005496, assembly GCF_042872045.1. NCBI lineage: Bacteria > Bacillati > Actinomycetota > Actinomycetes > Kitasatosporales > Streptomycetaceae > Streptomyces > Streptomyces sp. NPDC005496. The sequence continues at coordinate 335,053 of NZ_JBIAJQ010000001.1, read as the reverse complement.
GAAGAAGTGCAGCATGTCGACGCAGACGGTCGGCATGACGACGCCGTCCTTGCGGGCCTGCCTGAGCTCGGGCAGGCGGGAGGCGAAGTGGAGGTCGCCCCGGGCGCGCAGCTCGATGGCGTCGTAGCCGGCGTCCTGCGCGAACTCCCACTTCTCCTGGAGGGTCTCGCCCGGCAGGAGCTGTTCTTGTGCGGCGGTCTTGAGCATCGGGGGGCCTCTCAGAATTCCAGGACGACCTGGAGGGCGTCGGCGGGGCGTTCGTCCAGCAGCACGTACGCGTCGGCCGCGTCGGCGGCCGGTACGACATGGCTGACCAGGGACGCGACGTCGACCTGGCCCTCCGCCACCAGCCGCAGGAAGGTCTGCTGGAGCCGCTCGACCGTCCAGCGTCCGGACAACTGCGGGGGCACGCCGCCGATCTGGGAGCAGATGAGCTGGACGCGGTTGTGGTGGAACTCGTCGCCCAGGCGCAGGCCGATGCCGTCGCCCTGGTAGAAGCCGGACGCCACCACCCGGCCGCCGACGGCGACCGAGCGCAGGGCCTCGTGCAGGGCCGGGTAGGCGCCGCTGATCTCGATGGCGAGGTCGGCCCCCGCGCCGCCGGTGGCCTCGCGGACGCGCTCGGCGACGGAGTCGGCGCGGGCGTTGAGGGTCCGGTGGGCGCCGTACCGCTTCGCCGTCTCCAGCCGTCCGTCGAGGGCGTCGACGGCGGTGACGCGGGCGCCGTTGAGCTGGGCGAGGCGGGTGGTCAGCAGGCCGATGACGCCCTGGCCGAACACGGCGACGTCCTCACCGACGTGGATGTCGCCCGCGAGCACCGCGTTGTAGGCGATGGCGCCGACGCGGGCGAAGGCTCCGGCCAGCGGGTCCAGTCCGGCCGGCAGGGTGTGGCCGATCATGCGCTCGGCGGGGACGACGCCCTCGCTGCGGTGCCCCCAGATGCCCCAGACCAGGTCGCCCGGGGCCGGCAGACCGGGCGTGCCGGACAGCTCGGGGGAGACCTCGGTGACCTCGCCGACCTCGGAGTAGCCCCAGCCCGCGACGGGATAGGCGATGCCGGCCGAGCCGTCGCGGAACAGCCGTGCCCCGGCGTCCCAGGTGCGCGTCAGATAGGGGTTCGTGCCGCGGTACGCCGTGAGTTCGGTGCCGGCGGAGATACCCGAGTAGCGGGTACGCACGCGCAGATGGCCGGGGGGAAGCTCGGCACGGGGGTGTTCGGCCACCTCCACCTGGCGTGGGGCAGTGAATTGGACGACGCGTTCCACGGACGGCTCCGGAAGGGTTGCGGGCTTCGGTTGCGTCGAGAATATCTCGCACTTATGTCTTGTCAACCAGCAAAAGTAGTGCTGAGATGCGTGCTCAGTAGACGTAAGTCGGCGATGAGGACATGCAATGCGCACGAGGACCCGGCGGTCGAGGACGACCGCGGCCGGTGTCACGGCAGCCCTGGCATTCGGACTGCTCACCAGCTGTGCCAACAGCACAGGACCCGGTAGACCGGACCGGGAGATCACCGTCTGGTCCCAGGAGAACCTCCCCGACAGGGTGGCCGCGACCCAGAAGATCGTCGACGGCTTCGAGAAGAAGACCGGGATCAAGGTCCACCTGGTGGGCGTCGACGAAGGCCAGATGCCCCAGCTGATCATGTCCGCCGCGGCCGCCGGGGACCTGCCCGACGTCATCGGCGCGGCCCCCATGGGCCAGACCTGGCAGATGTACACCAACGGGCTACTCAACACCGACATCCCACGGGAGATCATCGGGGAACTGGGCCGCGGCACCTTCAACGCCAACGCCCTGGACCTGACCTCCGACGGCGGCAAGAGCCTCGGAGTCCCCTCCGACGCCTGGCTCCAGCTGCTGGTCTACCGCAAGGACCAGCTCGACAAGGCCGGCCTCGGCGCCCCCGACACCTACGCGAGCGTCCTGAAGGCGGCGAAGGAGCTCACCACCAAGGGCCACGACGGGATGTCCGCCGCCACGGACCCCAGTGACGTCTTCACCTCGCAGAGCTTCGAGAGCCTCGCCCTCGCCAACGGCTGCCAACTCGTGGACGACCGGCACGAGGTCGCCCTCGACTCACCGCGCTGCGAGGCCGCCTTCGACACCTACGACAAACTCGCCCGCGACTACGGGGCACCCGGCACCCAGACCGTCGACTCCACCCGCGCCACCTACTTCGCGGGCCGCTCCTCGATGGTCATCTGGTCCTCCTTCCTGCTGGACGAGCTGGCGGGACTGCGCAAGGACGCGCTGCCGAGCTGCCCCGAGTGCAAGAAGGACCCCCGCTACCTCTCGGACAACAGCGGGATCGTCACCGCGCTCAAGGGCCCGGGCGCGGCCCGGCCGGCGCAGTTCGGCGAGATCACCTCCTGGGTGACCACCAAGACCGCCGAGACGGCGGCCTCCCGCGAGTTCATCGAGTACATGATGGGCGCCGGCTACGAGTCCTGGTTCGGCATGGCCCCCGAGGGCAAGATCCCCGTCCGCCGTGGCACCGCCGCCCAGCCAGAGAAGTACCTGGACGCCTGGCGCCACAGCGACCTCGGCGTCGACACCCGCAAGCCCCTGGACCAGGTCTACTCCGACCGGCTCCTCACCCAACTCGCCGACGGGGTCACGAACATGCGCCGCTGGGGCATCACCCAGGGCGAAGGAGCCCTCGTCGGGGCCACCAACGGCGAACTGCCCGTCCCCAAGGTCATCGGCGCCATGACCGGCGGCCAGCTCACCCCCACCGAAGCGGCCCGCGAGGCCGACGACGAAGTCGCCGCCCTGAAGAAGTCCCTGCAGTAGCCGTTCGCCGCACGTCACCAGAGGTCTCGTCATGACAACAGCCCCATCGGGCGCGAAGCAGCGCCCCCAGCCCCCGGGTCCGTCCGACAGGAAGCCCGACACCCCCGCGGCTCCCCGCCGGCCGATGACCGCGAGCCGGCGCGCGAACCGCGCGGGACTCGCCTTCGTCTCACCCACCTTCCTCGTCGTGCTCGTCGTGGTGGTCCTGCCCATCCTGTGGACGGTGCTGCTCGCCTTCCAGGACGCCAAGCTCGTCGACATCCAGGGCATGGGCCTGTTCGGCAACTGGTCCCTGGACAACTTCAGCCAGGTCTTCGGCTCCGAGGGTTTCTGGTCGAGCCTGTCCACGACCCTCGTCTACACCGTCGGCGCCACCGGCGGTTCCGTACTGCTCGGACTGATCGCGGCGCTCGCCCTGCGCAAGCCCTTCCGCGGCCGGGGCCTGCTGCGCGCCGCGATGCTCCTGCCCTACGTCGCGCCGGTCGTGGCCGTCGCGTTCGTCTGGGAGGTCGCCCTCAGCCCGCAGTACGGCGTGGTCAACGACTGGGGCCGGCGCCTGTTCGGCTGGGACGACCCCATCGCCTTCCTCTCCACCCGCGAGTACGAAGTCCACCTGCTGGGCCTGCACTTCGACATCCCGCTGGCCCTGCTGACCGTCATCGCCTTCGAGACCTGGCGCTACTTCCCGTTCGCCTTCCTCTTCATCCTGGCCCGGCTCCAGGCGGTGCCCGACGGCCTGGAGGAGGCCGCGCTGGTCGACGGCGCCACCCCCAGCCAGCGCTTCCGGCACATCCTGCTCCCGCAGCTGATGCCCGTGATCGCCCTGCTGTGCGTGCTGCGCTTCATCCTGACGTTCAACAAGTTCGACGACGTCTACCTGCTCACCGGAGGCGGCGCGGGCACCGACGTCGCCGCCGTGCGCGTCTACGACTTCCTCACCGCCCGCTACGACGTGGGAGCGGCGGCGGCCCAGGCCCTCGTCCTGGCCGGCTGCCTGGTGATCCTGCTGGGCCTCTACTTCAAGTTCTTCGGCAACAAGGTCCAGGAGGAAGCGTGACCCGCAAGGCGGCCCTGACCCGGGCCCGATTCGAGGAGCGGTTCTTCGGCGTCCTGCGCTGGTTCGTCATCGCGTTCCTCGTGGTGATCACCGTCCTGCCCTTCTACTACATGGTGCTGCTGTCGCTGAAGCCCATCGACGCGCTCCTGCTCGACCCCGGCTCCCTGTGGGTGTCGGGCAAGGACTTCACCCTCTCCACCTACCAGGACGTCCTGCGCTCCGCCGACGACGGCGGCCAGGGATTCCTGAACTTCCTGCTCAACTCCGCGCTTGTGTCGCTCGGCACCGTGATCCTGACCCTCGTCGCCGCCGTGCCCGGCGCCTACGCCGTCAGCCGGCTGAAGTTCTTCGGCCACCGCCAGATCAGCGCGTTCTTCCTCGCCGTGTACCTGTTCCCGACGACGCTGCTGGCCGTCCCGCTCTTCGTCATCTTCGCCAGGATCGGCCTGTCCTCCAGCCTGGTCGGCCTCGCGATCGTCTACGTCGCCCAGACCGTGCCCGTGACGATCTACATGCTGAAGAACTACCTCGTCACCATCCCCTACTCCATCGAGGAGGCGGCGGCCCTCGACGGAGCCTCCCGGCTCCAGACCATGCGCAAGGTGATCCTGCCGCTCGCCCTGCCGTCCCTGATGGCGACCGGGCTGTACGTCTTCATGATCGCCTGGAACGAGTTCCTGTTCGCCCTGCTGTTCCTCGCCGCCGACCCGGACAAGTGGACCGTGTCCCTCGGCCTCGCCCAGCTGTCCAACGGCATCGAGGTGCCCAAGACGGTCCTCATGGCCGGATCCGTGGTGCTCACCATCCCCGTGGTACTTCTGTTCTTCGCCGCCGAACGCCTGCTCACCGAGGGCCTCACCAGCGGCGCCGACAAGAGCTGAACAATGGGGGAGCACATGATGACGCCGAACCAGGCCAGTCCGGGCGAACTGCTCGACCTGATCCGCAGTGGCCGGGCCAACACCCGGGCCGACCTGCAACGCGTCACGGGCCTGTCCCGCTCCACCGTGGGACAGCGCCTGGACCTCCTGAACCGCGCGGGCTGGCTCCGCCACGCCGAAGGCACCTCCACCGGCGGGCGTCCCTCCCACCGGCTGGTCTTCGACCCGACGCACGCCTCGGTCATCGCCATCGACCTGGAGACCCGCCACGCCCGCGCGGCCGTGCTCGACCTGGCCGGCACGATCCTCGCCGAGCACACCGCCCCGCTGCACATCAGCGACGGCCCCGACCAAGTCCTCGACCGGCTCGCCGGCTGGTTTCCCGACCTGATCGCCGCCGCCGGGACCGACCCCGCGCACATCTGCGGGATCGGGCTGTCCGTCCCCGGCCCGGTCGAGTGGGAGACCGGCCGGGTCGTCCAGCCGCCGATCATGCCGGGCTGGGACCAGTACCCCATCCGCGAGCGCATGCAGGAGGCGTACACCCAGCACGTGGGACGCAGCCTGGAGGACGGGCCCGTGCCCGTCTTCGTCGACAACGACGCCAACCTGATGGCGCTCGCCGAGTACCAGGCGAGCCACCGGGAGTGCTCCGCCTTCGTCCTGGTGAAGGTCTCCACCGGCATCGGCGCCGGAGTCGTCGTCAACGGCGAGGTGTACCGCGGTGTCGACGGCGGCGCCGGCGACATCGGGCACATCCGCCTGCACGACCGCCCGGACGCCCTGTGCATGTGCGGCTCCCACGGCTGCCTGGCCGCCGTGGCCAGCGGGCGCGCACTCGCCCGTGAACTGTCCGAGCTCGGCCTCGACACCGCCTCGGGGTCGGACGTCAGACGGCTGCTCGCCGACGGGCACCCCGACGCCATCCGGCTGGCCCGGGAGGCCGGACGGCGCGCCGGGGAGGTCCTCGTGACCGTCGTGACCCTGCTCAACCCCGGAGTCCTCATGCTCGCCGGCGACCTCTCCGGGGTCCCCTTCATGACCGGCGTCCGCGAACTGCTCTACCAGCGCGCCATGCCGCGCACCACCGCCAACCTCCAGATCGTCACCTCCCGACTCGGCGACCACGCCGGCCTCATCGGGGCCGCCGCCATGGTCGTCGAGTTCCTCTACTCTCCCGAACGCGCCGACGTCCGCCTCACCGCGCACACCGGCTGACGGCGCCCGCACAGACAGGACACCCCCCGTGACCGCCGCACCAGCAGCGTGGACCGACCGCCCGGTCGAGGTCGGCCTCGTCGGAGCCGGGCCGTGGGCCCGCGCCATGCACGCCCGCATGCTCGCCACCGGCTCCGAGACCCGCCTCGCCGCGGTCTGGGCGCGCCGCCCGGACGCCGCACGCGAGACCGCCGCACCGTACGGCGCCCGTGCCGTCGCCACGTTCGAGGAACTGCTCGACAGCTGCGAGGCCGTCGCCTTCGCGGTGCCGCCCGCCGTCCAGGCCGAACTCGCCCCGCGCGCGGCCAAGGCGGGCAAGGCCCTGCTCCTGGAGAAGCCCCTCGGCCCGGACCTCTCCTCCGCCGAGCGGCTGGCCGACGCGGTGGACGAGGCCGGCGTCGTCTCCCAGCTCGTGCTGACCAAGCGGTACCACCCGGTCACCCGTGCCTTCGTCGACGCCGCCCGGCGACTCGACGTCGCCGGGGCACGCTCCTGCTACCTCCACGGCGCCTTCCTGGGCGGCGACTTCGCCACGACCTGGCGCCTTGAGCACGGCGCCCTGCTCGACCTCGGCCCGCACCTCCTGGACCTGCTGGACGCCGCCGTCGGACCCATCGCCCACGTCCGCGGGACGGGGGACCCGCGCCGCTGGATCGAGCTGACCTGCGAACACGTCAACGGCGCGATCAGCCAGGCCTCCCTGTCCGGCTCGGTGAACCTCCCGCACGCCGTCACCCGCGTCGAACTCTTCGGCCCGCACCCCGAACTCGTCTACGACACCGCCGAACTGGACCACGAGGAGTGCTGGCCCGTGCTGCGCCGCGACTTCGCCGTGGCCGTGCGCACCGGCAGGAGCCCGGAACTCGACGCCCGGCGCGGCCTGCACCTCCAGCGGCTCATCGCCCAGGCCACCCCGGCCGCCTGACCCGGGTGCCGAGTGCGACGGCCAAATCTCTGAGCTCGACGGGTAGTTGACGTCGGCACGGACCGGGCGGCACCGCACCGGGGGCCCCGGCGACCACCGCCCACGCCTACTCCGTGCGCAGTGCCGTCGCCAAACGGGTCCGGGCCGCCCAGCCCGCCGGGAGCAGCGCGCCGAGGAGGGCGATCGCGAGACCGGCCAGGCCCAGCAGGGCCAGGTGCCAGGGCGCGTAGACGTCGAGGACCGACGGCGGGAGTCCGGTGCCCGCGGCGCGTCCCATCACCGGCAGGACATGGCCGTGCAGCGCGAGTCCGGCCGGTACGCCGAGCAGGGCGCCCAGCACGCCGATCACGCCCACCGAGGCGAGGACGAGCCCCACGGTCTGCCGCGGCGACATGCCGAGCGCCTTGCAGACACCGAGGTCGTGGACGCGTTCCCGGGTGTCGATGACGACGGAGTTGAGCACCCCGAGGCCGGCCACGGAGACCAGCATGAGGGTGAGCAGGCCCGCCATCGCCTCCAGGAGCAGGATCATGTTCTCCCGCTCCGAGGGGGTGCCGGCGATCGCGTCGCCGCCCAGCGGACGTACCACCGCGGCCAGCTTCGCGGCGTACTCGGCGGGGACGACGCCCGGCTTCACGTCGACCTGGTACACCTGGGGCTCGGCGCCGGCGAAGTCGGCCATCCGCGCGTGGACGCGCAGACCGCCGTCCGACGTGTCGAAGACCTCGCCGACGATCCGCAGCGCCCGCGTCCGCCCGGCGTACGTCACCCGCACCGAGTCACCGACTGCGGTCGCGGTCTTCTCCAGGAAACGCGTGGGCACGACGATCTGCCCGGCGCGCTCGATCCAGTGCCCGGAGATCATCTCGTAGCCCGCGTCCCCGGAGTCGCCCTCGTAGAGGGTGGCCCGCGTCGGGCCGGCGAGACCGGTCGCGCTCACGTCCACCTCGCTCGTGCCGTACGCGGAGGCCGTGCCGGGCTGCGCCTCGACGGCGGCACGTACCCGCGCCGGGTCCGCGGCCGGCCCCGGCGTCCCGTCCTTCTCCCTGCGGACGGGCCCACTCCCGTCGCGGGGCGCGCCGCCGCCGGTGATCACGGTGACCGCGACCCGGTCCTCGGGGTCCTGCGCGTCGCCGACCGCGTTGAGCGACGCGGTGAGTCCGACCGCGAACGTCGCGGCGACCGTCCCGAAGGACACCGCCAGCAGCAGCGCCGCCGCGCGGACCGGGTGCGTGAAGGGGGCGGCGAGACCGTAGGTCACGGCCCGCGGCAACGGGAGCCGCCCCGCCGCCCGGTGGGCCCACCGGCCGCGTCCGGTCCTGGGCGCCCGGCCGACCGCGATGGCCTCGACCGTCCGCAGCCGCCCGGCCCGCAGCGCCGGCACCAGCGCCGCGAGCGCGACGACCAGCAGCGCCGCCGCCGGAACCACGACGTCCACCCACCACGCCACCGACAGCGAGGCGCCGCCGTACGCCTGCTCGGTGTCCTGAAGCAGCGGCACGGCCAGCAGGTTGCCCAGCACCACCCCGAGGGCGATACCCGCGCTCGCCGGGATCAGCGCCTGCGCGACATAGGCGCGCACCACCTCGCGCGGTGTGAAACCGATCGCCTTGAGGATGCCGATCCTGCGCAGGCCGGTGCCGACGGCGCCGCCGATGACACTGCCGACGATGATCACCGACATGACGATGCCGAGTACACCGAAGGCGACGAGGAACGGGATGGTCGGCGCCGCGCCCCGGTCGCTCTCCCGCTTGGTGTCCAGGTAGGACTGGCTGCCCAGCAGCGCCCCGGACGGCACGGCGGCGGCGATCCGCTTCAGCCCGGCGGTGAGGTCCGCGCTCGTGCCCGCGGAGTCCAGCCGGTAGAGCATCTGACGGGTGAGCGGGTTGTCCGCCGAGGCAAGTGCCTCGACCTGAGCGGGAGTTGCCCAGGCGTCGGCGGTCCTGCTCGTCGACACGGCAAGGCCGACGACGGTCAGCGCCCTGCCGTCCGCCGCGTCCGAGGCGCGCAGCACGGTGCCGAGTCTGAAGGCGGGGCCGGCGAAGGACGCGGAGAGCACGATCTCGCCGGGCCCGGCCGCCCAGCGGCCCGACGTCAGGTCCAGATCGTCCACGTCGGCGTGCGGCGCGGACCGCCCGACCAGGGTGAGGCGCGGCAGATGACCGCCGCCCTCGTCCACCGGGCTGACCGTCGTGGCGGGGTACGGTCCCGCGCTCGCGCCGACGCCCTCCTGCCGTGCGGTGGCCGCTACCCGGTCCGCGCTCGCCTTCCCCGGGTCGAAATGCGCGGTCAGGTGTGCGCCGTGCTGTCGGGCGAAGGCCCGGTCGAAGGGCGCGTGGGCGGCGACCATGAGCGAGCCGGCGACCACGGCCGAGGCCACCGCCATCATCGTGGCGACCGCGACGACCACCGTCTGCACGCGCCGCCGGCCCACGCCGGACCGTACGACGCGGCCGAGCGCGCCGGTGCCGAGGGGGCTCAACGGACCGCCTCCGCCCGCGAGTCGAGGGCGAGGTGCCCGTCGACCAGGTGGATCGTGCGGCTCGCGCAGGCCTCGGCGAGCGCGAGGTCGTGCGTGACCAGGACGACGGTCTGGCCGCCTTGGTGCAGGTCCACCAGCAGGTCCCGTACGTCCTGTCCCGAGGCGGTGTCCAGCGCGCCGGTCGGCTCGTCGGCGAGGAGCAGCGCGGGCCGGTTCACCAGTGCCCGGGCCACCGCGACCCGCTGGCGCTCGCCGCCGGAGAGCCGTCCCGGGTAGGCGCGGGCGTGCTGGTGGATGTGGAGCAGCTCCATGAGTTCCGCGGCCCGGGCCGCCGCCGTCCGCCGGGAGGTTCCGGTGAGCTGGGCGGGAAGCTGGATGTTGTCGGCGACGGTGAGGTCGTCGAGGAGGTTGAAGAACTGGAAGACCATGCCGACGTGTTCGCGCCGGAAGCGGGCCAGCGCGTGCTCGCCGAGCCCGTCGATCCGCCGCCCGGCCACGGTCACCGTGCCCGCGGTCGGCTGGTCCAGGCCCGCGACGAGGTTCAGCAGCGTGGACTTGCCGCTGCCGGAGGGGCCGGTCACGGCGAGTGCCTCGCCCCGGTCCACGGAGAGCGTGAGCGGGCCGAGCACGGGTGCGCCGGCGCTGTCGTAGCGCTTGGCGGCGCCCTCCAGCTGGATCACCTGGGTCATGGGAGTGGTCCGTCCTTCGGATCGGTCGGTACGGGACGTGCGGTGCCGGCCAGGTGAACGTAGGGGCCGGACGGCCGGGGGCGCGTCGGCCGCGGCACCGACATCCGGCCCTCCCCGCGGAGGACCCGGCGCGGGGTCCTCCCTGCGGCGTACTCCCCGGGTACGGAGGTCCGGTCGCACAGGCGGACGCGGCGCCGGGGGAGCGGGCTCCACAATGACCGGATGGAGACGGACGGCCGACCGGCGTGGCGGCGACGACTGCGGGACGCGCTCGCACCGGAGGGGCAGCCGCCCCCGCCGCCGAGGCGCGCCGTCTACGCGGACGTGGCGCTGGCGGTCGTACTGACCGTCATCGCCCTGTACGTGGCGGCGCGTTACCCCGGCGACGGACCGGTACGGGTCGGGCCTGGCGGCGCTTACGGCCCGATGCCTCCGGTCCCTCCTGAGCCGCCCCTGCCCCCGGCCCCCGGAGGGCCGCTGCTGGAGGAGCGGCCCCCCACCGCGCACTGGGCGCTGGTCGTGCTGTCGGCGCTGCCGCTGGCGGCGATGCGCCGCCGTCCGCTGGCCGTGTTCACGGTGGTGCTCGGCGCCGCGCTGGTCATCGGGGACGACGCCTCCTGGATCAACGTGCTGACCTGCGTCATCGCGGCCTACGGCGCGGTCGTCCACAGCCGCCACCGGGCGCGCGCGACGGTCGGGCTGATCGTGGCCGCCGTCCTCGCGGCCTTCGCGTTCCGGGAGACGGAACCCATGCTTCCGGGATGGTCGAGCCCCGCGGTCGTGCTGCTGGTCGCGGGGGTGCTGGCCGGTCTGGTCCGCTTCTGGCAGAGCCGGCTCGCCGCCAGCCGGGAACGCTTCACCGCGTTGCAGCAGGGACAGGAGGAGGCCATGCGCCGGGCGGTGGAGGAGGAACGCGCCCGGATCGCCGCCGAACTCCACGACGTCGTCACCCACAATGTGAGCGTGATGGTCATTCAGGCGGGCGCGGCCCGTACGGTGATGGACGCCGCGCCGGAGCGCTCGAAGGAGGCGCTGCTGGCGGTCGAGGCCGGCGGCCGGGCCGCCATGGCGGAACTGCGGCACGTGATGGGCCTGCTCGCCGGACCCGACGCGGGCCGCGCCGAGACCCCCGCCGACGGCCTCGAACCGCAGCCCGGTCTGGCCCGGCTCGACGCCCTGGTCGTGCAGGTCCGCGCGGCCGGGACACCGGTCGGCGTCGCGGTCTCGCTGCCCCCGGACCCCCTGCCGCCCGGCGTGGACCTCACGGCGTACCGGGTGGTGCAGGAGGCGCTGACGAACACGCTCAAGCACGCGGCGGGCGCCGAGGCGTCGGTCGTGATCGGCTACACCGACGACCGCCTGGAGATCGAGGTCGTCGACACCGGCGGGGCACAGGACCGTCCGCCGGTGGACGGCAACGGCCGCGGGCTGATCGGACTGCGTGAGCGCCTGGCGGTCTACGGCGGCGACCTCACCGCCGGCCCGACCCTCGCCGGCGGCTACCGGATCAAGGCCCGGGTGCCGTGGCGGACCGCGTGAACGAGCCGGCGCTGCGCGCGGTCATCGCGGACGACCAGGCCCTGGTCCGCACGGGCTTCGGGATGATCCTGGCCGCCGACGGCATCGAGGTGACGGCCGAGGCGGCGGACGGGGCCGAGGCCGTCGCCGCCGTCCGCCGCACCCGGCCCGACGTCGTCCTCATGGACATCCGGATGCCGAACATGGACGGCATCGAGGCCACCCGGCACATCCTGGGCGACGCGGGCCTGGCGGGGACCCGGGTCGTCATCCTCACCACGTACGACCTGGACCACTACGTCTACGCGGCGCTGACCGCGGGCGCGAGCGGGTTCCTGCTCAAGGACGTCACCCCGGAGCATCTGGTGGCCGCCGTACGCCTGGTGCGGTCCGGGGACGCCCTGCTCGCGCCCGCCATCACCCGCCGGCTCATCGAACGCTTCGCCCACCGGGAGGAGGCGCCGACGCCCGGCGTCCACAGCGACCTGTCCGAACTGACCCCGCGCGAACTGGAGGTGCTGCGCCTGCTGGCGACGGGGCTGAGCAACGCGGAGCTCGCGGAGCGGCTGTTCCTCAGCCCGACGACGGTCAAGACACACGTGGGCCGCATCCTGTCCAAGCTCGGCCTCCGCGACCGCGTCCAGGCCGTCGTCCTCGCCTACGAGACGGGGCTGATCTCCCCGGGCGGTCCCGCGGGGCCCGCCTGACGCGCCACCCCGCGGCGGCTAGACGCCCCGGCGGATCCGGGCGGCCTTGCGGGCCTCGGCGGTCTGGCGGGCCTCGGTGGCCCGGCGGGACTCGCCGCCGACGCGGCCCGGGCGGGTGCCCATGCCGCGGAACGGGGTGCCGCCCCGCTTCGGACGCTCGATGACCGGGGCGCCGCCGACCGGCACCCCGGACGGCGTCTGCGCCCCGGTGATCCGGCTCAACTCGGCCTCGCCTGACCGCACTTGGGTGACCTGCGGCCGGATGCCCGCCACGGACATCAGGCGGCTCATGTCACGGCGCTGGTTGGGCGTCACCAGCGTGACGACGCTGCCGGACTCCCCGGCGCGGGCGGTACGGCCGCCGCGGTGCAGGTAGTCCTTGTGGTCGGCCGGCGGGTCCACGTTCACCACGAGGTCGAGGTCGTCGACGTGGATGCCGCGCGCCGCGACGTTGGTCGCGACCAGCACCGAGACGCCACCGGACTTGAACTGGGCGAGCGTACGGGTGCGTTGGGGCTGCGACTTGCCGCCGTGCAGCGCCGCGGCCTTCACCCCGCTGCTCAGCAGGTGCCGGGTGAACTGGTCGACCGCGTGCTTGGTGTCGAGGAACATGAGGACGCGCCCGTCACGGGCGGCGATCTCGGTGGCCGTGGCGTACTTGTCGGTGCCGTGCACGTGCAGCACGTGGTGCTCCATCGTGGTGACCGCGCCCGCCGACGGGTCGACCGAGTGGACGACCGGGTCGTTCAGGTAGCGACGGACCAGCAGGTCGATGTTGCGGTCCAGCGTCGCGGAGAACAGCATGCGCTGGCCGTCCGGGCGGACCTGGTCGAGCAGCTCGGTGACCTGCGGCATGAAGCCCATGTCGGCCATCTGGTCCGCCTCGTCCAGGACGGTGATGCTCACCCGGTCCAGACGGCAGTCCTTGCGCTCGATGAGGTCGGTGAGGCGGCCGGGGGTCGCGACGACGACCTCGGCGCCCGAGCGCAGCGCACTGGCCTGGCGTCCGATCGACATCCCGCCGACGACGGTGGTGAGCCGCAGCTTCAGCAGCCGGGCGAAGGGCGTGAGCGCGTCGGTGACCTGCTGGGCCAGCTCGCGCGTGGGGACGAGCACGAGGGCCAGCGGCTTGCGGGCCTCGGCGCGCTGACCGGCCGTACGGGCGAGGAGGGCGAGGCCGAACGCGAGCGTCTTGCCGGACCCGGTGCGCCCGCGGCCGAGCACGTCACGGCCCGCGAGGGAGTTCGGCAGCGTGGCGGCCTGGATGGGGAACGGCTCGTGCATGCCCAGCTCGGTGAGCTTCCCGAGCAGCTCGGCGGGAAGATCGAGTTCCCCGAACGCCGTGACGGCGGGGAGAGCGGGCGTGACGGTTACCGGCGGCGCGAACTCACCCTGCGGTGCGGAGGGGCGGCGCCCGGAGCCGTCCGGACGGGTGACGGGACGCCCCTGGCCCTGCGGGCGGAAGCGGGCACCCCGGTCGGAACCGGCGAAGCCGTCTTTACGCTTTCCGGAGTAACGGTCGTTCGTGCGAGCTGAACGGTTCATGGAGAACCTTCCTCGATATGGCACGTATCGAGGAATTCTCGGCAGCCGTGGGCCGAACGAATTGCAAGAACGAGCCGAATGCAAATAAAACCCGGCCGGTCGCCCGGCGCGGGAAGACGGAGGGGCCGGCGGAAGAGGGCCGGAAATCCACTGGAATGGACGACCGGCCCGCGTCCGCGGCCCCGTGCCCGAGGCCCGGAGGTACGCGGTTCACCCTGCGTACATCGGCGGGACACCCGGGAAAGCGACAAGCTGGGGCCCGCACCGCGAGGTGCGGGCCCCAGCTGTCTAGTGCGCTGTCAGCGTCAGGCGGGAGTGATGTTCTCCGCCTGGGGGCCCTTCTGGCCCTGCGTGACGTCGAAGTTCACCTTCTGGCCTTCCTGGAGCTCGCGGAAGCCCTGGGCGGCGATGTTCGAGTAGTGGGCGAAGACGTCCGGGCCGCCACCCTCCTGCTCGATGAAGCCGAAGCCCTTTTCCGCGTTGAACCACTTAACGGTGCCAGTAGCCATGTCTAATTCTCCTTCGGGGCTGTGCCCAGGGGCCCGCACTGTGTGGACCCCGGCGTCGCCGTAATGAACCCCGTCCGGAAAAACAGCACCGGAAATACAAAAGTGCCCGACGACGATATGTCGTCCAAGGCACTTGAAGTTTACGGGAACCACAACTGCAACTGAGATTGAGCCTAGCATGATGTGCGCTTGGGGGCGCGGCAAGTACGACTTTCGGAGCGTCGTGTCGTGCCCTGAGGCCGTATTTCTCACTTCGGCGGCGCATATTTCCTGCGCTGCCGGTGCGGCGGGCGCGATGGATCTCCGCGACGGGCAGGCCGAGGTGACCTTTCGCGCAGATGTGCCCGAGGTGGCCGAGGCGCGCTGTGGGGGCGGCTGGGGAAGGCACACGGCGGCGGCCGCGGCAGGCGGATCCGCCGTCCGGTCCGGTGTCGAGGGGAGGCCGCTCATGGCCAGTACGTTCCAGGAGCGCAAGTTGCGGGGGATGTTCGCGGCGTTCGACGCGGACGGTGACGGCTTTCTGCGCGAGGGCGATTTCACGGAGCTGGTCGCCCGCTGGAGCCGACTGCCGGGGGTGGAGCCCGGCACGCAGCTGCGCGGCCGGGTGGAGACGCTGCTCATGGGCTGGTGGGCGGCGCTCCTGATGGCCGGGGACGCCAACGGGGACGGCTCCGTCGATCTCGGCGAGATGCTCGCCCTCGTCGACCGGCTGCCGGCCATGGCCGACGCCGTCACGGCGACCGCCGACACCCTCTTCGATGTCGTGGACGCCGACGGTGACGGCCGTATCTCCCCCCAGGAGCACCGCGCGCTGGTCGAGACCTGGACGGGGCGGCCCATGGACCTGACCGGCGTCTTCGACCTGCTCGATCCGCAGGGCGAGGGCCACCTCGGCCGCGAGCGGTTCGCGTCGCTGTGGCGCCAGTACTGGATCAGCGACGAGCCGACGGAACCCGGCAACTATCTCTGCGGCCGGTTCCCCGCCTAGGGAGTACTCGTCGCCCCGTCGGCGTCGTCCGCCGGAAGGCCGCCCGCGCCGGGCGGCCTTCCGGTCTGTGCGGGGGCTGAAGCGCCCTCGGGGCGCCCGCGTCGCGCCGCCCGCTCGCCCGCGTCCGTGGAAACCGCGGCGGACCTCTGGACAACACCGCCGACCCGCTCCAGAATACTGACTACTCCATACTGTATGCAGTTTGCTCTCCGTTCGACGGTGACGCGGTTCCGATCCGACCCGAGTGAGGTAACCCACCATGTCGACTTCAGCGCACCGCCCCACGCGAACCGCCGGGACCGCCGTCGACGACGTGCCGGTCACGGAGCGGCTCGTGGAGGCCAACAGGGTCTACGCCGCGAGCTTCGCCGACCCCGGCATGGGCGCCCGGCCGGTGCTGGGCGTGGCCGTGGTGGCCTGCATGGACGCCCGCCTCGACCTGCACGCCGCTCTCGGCCTGGAACTGGGCGACTGCCACACGATCCGCAACGCGGGCGGCGTGGTCACCGACGACGTGATCCGCTCCCTCACGATCAGCCAGCGCGCCCTCGGCACCCGGGCGGTCGTCCTCATCCACCACACGGGCTGCGGTCTGGAGTCCCTCACCGAGGGCTTCCGGCACGACCTGGAGCTGGAGGTCGGCCAGCGCCCCGCCTGGGCGGTGGAGGCCTTCGCCGACGTCGAGCAGGACGTACGGCAGTCCATGCAGCGCGTGCGCACCTCACCGTTCCTGCCGCACACCGAGGACGTACGCGGCTTCGTCTTCGACGTCAGGACGGGCCTGCTGAAAGAGGTCGACCCTCGGGTCTGACGCCTCGCCCGACCGGGCCGCCGTCCGACGGCGGACCCGCACACCACTCCCGAGGGGGTCGCCCCGTGTCGTACCGCACCACGCTCACCCACGTCCTCAGCACCGTCATAGCGCCCGGTGCCGCCCGGACCGGAGCCGAGGGGAGGTTCCCCCGCGGCGCCGTGACGGAACTGGGGCGGGCCGGGCTGCTCGGCCTCACCGTCTCCGCCGAGTCGGGCGGCGGCGGGCGCGGGCTGCCGGAGGCCGCCGAGGTGGTGGCCGAGGTCGCGCGCGTCTGCCCGGCGACCGCCGCCGTGCTGCGGTCCCACTACGCGGCCGTCGCGGTCGTCGAGGCGTACGGCAGCCCGTGGCTCCGCCGTGAGATCGCCGCCGGACGCCACCTCAGCAGCCTCGCCCTGGCCGAGGTCGGGGACGAACAGCCGACTGCGCGGGGCGAGTCGCGGTCCGGTGGCCCCACGGCCGTCCGCACCGGCGAGGTCGTCGCCCTGCGCGCGCACAAGCGGCGGGTGGTCGCGGCGGGCGAGGCCGACAGCTACGTGTGGTCGTCCCTGCCGCTGGCCGCGCCGGACGGCCTGACCCTGTGGACCGTCCCGGCCCACGCCCCCGACCTGTTCGTCCCCGCCCGGCCCGGCGGGCCGGGGCCCCGAGGCAGCGCGACCTCGACCGTGTGCGCCGATCCGGTCCTCGTCCCCGCCGACGCGATGCTCGGGCCGGACGGCGGTGGGCTGGACATCGTGGTGCGCACGGTCACGCCCTGGCTGCTCGAACTGCGCACCGCCGCCGACGACCACGCGGTGGCCGACACCCGCACTCCGGCCGTCGGCACTCTCGCGCCGTCCTGAGGACGCGCGGTCAGTCCTGCTCCGGGCCGGCGGCGATCTGCTTGCGGTAGAAGTCGGTGGTGCGCTGGGTGTGCCTGCGCATGATCTCGCTAGCCCGGTCCGCGTCACCCTTGGCGATGGCCTTGATGAGCTGGGCGTGCTCGTTCCACGCCTCCTTGCCGCGGGGCCGCGCGATGGGCGTGTAGTACCAGCGCACCTTCTGGCCCACCTGGGAGATCAGGTCGGCCAGTACGGCGTTGTCGGCGACCGCGGTGAGGCAGGCGTGCAGCGCGGTGTTGGCGGCGACCAGCCGGTCGACGTCCCCGGCGGCGAGCGCGTCGACGCCCTCCTGGTGGAGCTCCCACAGGCGCTCGACGTCCTCGGGCTTCGCGTTCTCGGCGGCGAGCTGGGCCGAGTACGTCTCCAGCACGGCGCGTACGCCGAGGAGTTGGGCCGCCTCCTCCTCGGTGGGGGAGTGCACGAAGGCGCCCTGGGAGGGGCGCAGATCGACCCAGCCGTTGGTCTGGAGGCGTTGCAGCGCCTCGCGCACCGGCTGGCGGCTGACGCCGAGGTGCTCGGCCAGCTCGGCCTCGACCAGGTGCTGGCCGGGCTTGAGGGAGCCGTTGACGATCAGCTCGGTCAGGGCGTCGTAGACGGCCTGGCGCAGCGGTGCCGGGCGGGCGACGCGGCGGGACGCCGCAGCCGACAGGGCCTCGCGCATGGTTCCCCGTTCCGCCGACGGCCGGTGGGCCGGCGGCTCTGCCAGAGGTGGCCGCCCGTGCGCTCACGGTCGGCGGGCAGGGCGAGCATACAGGTTTTCGTATGCAAGATGGCGAGTGCCTTGAGCGGCGCTCAAGGCCGGGGAGTGGAGCCACATCGGCCCCTGGAGGCTCTGGGTGAACCTTCTTCGTCGGGCTTCTGTATACAGAAGTCTGTATGGGGTATGGTCGCGATGTCCCGCCAGCATCGCTGGGAAGAGCGGCTCTGTTCGTCGGTCACGGACCCCGCGGATCCGCAGGAGACGGAAGGCGAAGCGATCATGACGACCAGCGGGAGTGATGTGACGGTCGAGAGCGTGGTCCGCAGACTCGTGGCCGGTCACCGGGATCAGCGCGGTTCGCTGCTGCCCGTACTGCACGCCGTACAGGCCGAGTTGGGGCATGTGCCGCAGGAGGCGGTCCCCGTCCTCGCCGAGGAACTCAACCTCTCCCGGGCGGACGTCCACGGGGTGGTGACCTTCTACCACGACTTCCGCCGCGAGCCGGCGGGCCGCACGACGGTCCGCATCTGCCGCGCCGAGGCGTGCCAGGCCCTGGGCGCCGACCGCCTGGTGGGCTACGTCCGCGAGGCCGGACTGGCCCTGGGGGAGACGGCCGCGGACGGCTCGGTCACCGTCGAGCAGGTCTTCTGCCTCGGCAACTGCGCGCTGGGGCCCGCCGTGGAGGTCGACGGACGGCTGCACGGCCGCGTGGGCACGGCCCGGCTCGGCTCGATCCTCAAGGGGGCGGTCTCATCATGAAGGACTCGACGGGCGGCGGGACGACGGGCTCCACGGACCCTGTCACCCAGGACACCGCCACGCGCGGCGAACGGCGCCCGGCCGTGACGGTCTACGTCCCCCGCGACTCGGCGGCCAGGTCCGTCGGCGCGGACGAGGTCGCCGACGCCCTGCGGCAGGCCGCCCCGGACGGCGGGCCGGACATCGACGTCGTACGCAACGGATCACGCGGCATGCTCTGGCTGGAGCCCCTCGTCGAGGTGGCGACCCCGGACGGCCGGGTCGGCTACGGGCCGGTGGCCCCCGAGGACGTGGCGGATCTGCTCGCCGCCGGTCTGCTGGACGGCGCGGACCACCCGCTGCGGCTCGGCGTCGTGGACGAACTGCCCTGGCTGGCCCGCCAGACACGGGTCACCTTCGCCCGGGTCGGCGTGACCGACCCGCTGTCCACGCGCGACTACCTGGACCACGGCGGCCTCGCCGGACTGCGCGCGGCGCTGGCACTCGCCCCCGCCGACGTCGTCGCCGAGGTGACCCGCTCCGGACTGCGCGGCCGGGGCGGCGCCGGCTTCCCGGCCGGGATCAAGTGGAAGACCGTGCTGGAGTGCGCCGACGAGCTGAAGTTCGTCTGCTGCAACGCCGACGAAGGGGACAGCGGCACCTTCGCCGACCGCATGGTCATGGAGGGCGACCCCTTCATGCTCATCGAGGGCATGACGATCGCCGCCCACGCGGTCGGCGCGAGCGAGGGCTACCTCTACATCCGCTCCGAGTATCCCGACGCCGTGGCCACGATGCGCGCCGCGATCGGTGTCGCGCGCGAGCACGGCTGGCTCGGGCGAGGCATCCTCGGCTCCGCGCTTGACTTCGACCTGCACGTCCGCGTCGGTGCCGGCGCGTACATCTGCGGCGAGGAGACCTCCATGCTGGAGAGCCTGGAGGGCAAGCGCGGCACCGTCCGCGCGAAACCCCCGATCCCGGCCGTCGAGGGGCTGTTCGGGAAACCGACCGTGGTGAACAACGTGCTCACCCTCGCCACCGTGCCCGTCGTCCTCGCCGAGGGCGCCGACGCCTACCAGGACCTCGGCGTGGAACGCTCGCGCGGCACCCAGGTCTTCCAGCTCGGCGGCAACGTCGCGCACGGCGGCATCGTCGAGACGGCGTTCGGCGTCACCCTGCGCGAACTCGTCGAGGACTACGGCGGCGGCACCTTCTCCGGGCGCCCCGTGCGCACGGTGCAGGTCGGCGGGCCGCTCGGCGCGTACCTGCCGACGTCGATGTTCGACCTCCCGATGGACTACGAGGCGTTCGCCGCCGCCGGGGCCATGGTCGGCCACGGCGGCATCGTGGTCTTCGACGACTCCGTCGACATGGCGGCCCAGGCGCGGTTCGCGATGGAGTTCTGCGCCGAGGAGTCGTGCGGCAAGTGCACGCCCTGCCGCGTCGGTTCGGTCCGCGGCGTCGAGGTGATCGACAGGATCGTGGCCGGGCAGCACCGGGAGGAGAACCTGGCGCTGCTGGAGGACCTCTGCGACCTGATGACCGAGGGCTCGCTGTGCGCCATGGGCGGACTGACGCCGATGCCCGTGCGCAGCGCCCTCGCGCACTTCCCCGACGATTTCCTCGCTCGCCGCCGAGTCCTGGAGATCCGACCCGTACACACGACCGGCGCCAGGACGGAGGGCACGGCATGACACTGCTCAAGGAACCCGACTTCGGCACCCCGGAGAAGCCCGGGGCGGCCACGGTCTCGGTGGAGGTGGACGGCCTGCCCGTCACCGTCCCCGAGGGCACCTCGGTGATGCGCGCCGCCGCGCTCGCCGGCATCGACATACCCAAGCTGTGCGCCACCGACAGCCTGGAGCCGTTCGGTTCCTGCCGGCTGTGCGTGGTGGAGATCGACGGCCGGCGCGGCACCCCGGCGTCCTGCACCACGCCGGTCGCGGACGGGATGCGGGTCAGCACGCAGACGCCCAAGGTGGAGAAGCTGCGCCAGGGCGTCATGGAGCTGTACATCTCCGACCATCCGCTGGACTGCCTCACCTGCCCCGCCAACGGCGACTGCGAACTGCAGGACATGGCGGGCGTGGTGGGACTGCGGCAGGTCAGGTACGGCTACGAGGGCGAGAACCACCTCGACGCCGAGAAGGACACGTCCAACCCCTACTTCGACTTCGACCCGGCCAAGTGCATCGCGTGCTCCCGCTGCGTACGCGCCTGCGGCGAGGTGCAGGGCACGTTCGCGCTGACCATCGAGGGGCGCGGCTTCGAGTCCAAGGTGGCGGCGGGCGCCGGCGAGAGCTTCATGGACTCCGAGTGCGTCTCCTGCGGGGCCTGCGTCCAGGCCTGCCCGACGTCCACCCTCCAGGAGAAGTCGGTCGTCGAACTCGGCATGCCGACCCGGTCCGTGGTGACCACCTGCGCCTACTGCGGGGTCGGCTGCTCCTTCAAGGCCGAGCTGCGCGGCGACGAACTCGTGCGGATGGTGCCGCACAAGGACGGCGGCGCCAACGAGGGCCACTCCTGTGTGAAGGGCCGCTTCGCGTTCGGCTACGCCACGCACCCCGACCGGGTGCTCAAGCCCATGGTGCGGGAGCGCATCACCGACCCCTGGCGCGAGGTCGAGTGGGACGAGGCGATCGGCACGGTCGCCCGCAGGATGCGCGAGCTCCAGGCGGCGTACGGGCCGAACTCGGTCGGCGCCATCACCTCCTCGCGGTGCACCAACGAGGAGGTCTACGTCGTCCAGAAGATGGTCCGCGCGGCCTTCGGCAACAACAACGTGGACACCTGCGCCCGGGTATGCCACTCCCCGACGGGCTACGGGCTCAAGCAGACCTTCGGCGAGTCCGCCGGCACTCAGGACTTCCGTTCCGTGGCCCAGGCCGACGTCATCATGGTGATCGGGGCCAACCCCACCGACGGGCACCCGGTGTTCGCCTCGCGGATGAAGCGGCGCCTGCGCGACGGCGCGGAACTCATCGTCGTCGACCCCCGCCGGATCGACCTGGTGCGCTCGCCGCACATCGAGGCGCGCCACCACCTCCAGCTGCGGCCGAGCACCAATGTCGCCGTGGTGAACGCCATGGCGCACGTCGTGGTCACCGAGGGCCTGGTCGACCGGGACTTCGTGGACCGCCGCTGCGAAGGCTTCGACGAGTGGGCCGAGTTCATCGCGCTGCCGGAGAACAGCCCCGAGGCCGTGGAGCCGGTCACCGGCGTCCCGGCCGGTGAACTGCGGGCCGCCGCCCGGCTGTACGCCCAGGCGCCCAACGGGGCGATCTACTACGGCCTCGGTGTCACCGAGCACAGCCAGGGCTCCACCATGGTCATGGGAATGGCCAACCTCGCGATGGCGTGCGGCAACATCGGCCGCGACGGCGTCGGCGTGAACCCGCTGCGCGGCCAGAACAACGTGCAGGGCTCGTGCGACATGGGCTCCTTCCCGCACGAACTGCCCGGCTACCGACACGTCTCCGACGACGCCGTACGCACCGTCTTCGAGAACCTGTGGGGTGGCACGATCCTGGCCGAACCGGGGCTGCGCATCCCCAACATGTTCGACGCCGCGATCGACGGGACGTTCCGGGGGCTCTTCGTCCACGGCGAGGACATCGCCCAGTCCGACCCGAACCTCAAGCACGTCACCGCCGCGTTGCGGGCGATGGAACTGGTCGTCGTCCAGGATCTGTTCCTCAACGAGACGGCCAAGTTCGCGCACGTCTTCCTGCCCGGCGCCTCCTTCCTGGAGAAGGACGGCACGTTCACCAACGCCGAGCGCCGGATCAACCGGGTGCGCGCGGTGATGAAGCCGAAGACCGGCAAGCACGAGTGGCAGATCGTCAGCGAGATCGCCACGGCGATGGGCCACCCCATGTCCTACGACCACCCGGGCCGGATCATGGACGAGATCGCCTCGGTCACGCCCACCTTCACCGGCGTCTCCTTCGAGGTGCTCGACAAGCTCGGCAGCGTGCAGTGGCCGTGCAACGAGTCGGCGCCCGAGGGGACTCCCGTCATGCACGTGGACGAGTTCGTGCGCGGCAAGGGCAGGTTCGTCGTCACCTCCTTCGTCCCGACGAACGAGCGCAGCACCCGGCGCTTCCCGCTGGTCCTGACCACGGGCCGCATCCTCAGCCAGTACAACGTCGGCGCCCAGACCCGCCGGACCGCGAACGTCGCCTGGCATCCCGAGGACGTACTCGAACTGCACCCGCACGACGCGGAGGTGCGGGGCATCAACGACGGCGACATGGTGACGCTCGCCAGCCGCGTCGGACGGACGACGCTGCGCGCGGAGATCTCCGACCGGATGCCCACCGGCGTCGTCTACACCACGTTCCACCACCCCGTGACCGGGGCCAACGTGGTGACCACCGAGAACTCCGACTGGGCGACCAACTGCCCGGAGTACAAGGTGACCGCGGTGCAGGTGGGCCTCGCGCCGCGCGGCGCGGAGCCCGCCGGGGACGGCGTGCCTGCCGCGGCGGTGGACCGGTGACCGCCGGCGTCCCGCCGGAGCGCCGGATGGCCAACGACATCGCGGCGAACCTCCGGCACCTGCCGGGGGAGGAGGCCGCGAGGGCGGTCGCCGGGCACATCGACCGGTTCTGGGACCCGCGCATGCGCAGCCGGCTCCACGCGTTCGTCGACGCCGGAGCGGACGGCCTCGACCCCCTCGTCGTCGCGGCGGTGGGGCTCCTGCGCCCCTGACGCCAGGCCCCCGGCCCGCGGTACTCGCGCGGGCCGGGGGCGGCGCGCGCTGGGTAGGCTGGGCCGGCCCCGGTGAGAGGAGTCGTGCATGCTGTTCCGCCAGCTGGAGTACTTCGTGGCGGTGGCCAGGGAGAGGCACTTCGCCCGGGCGGCGGAGGCCTGCTACGTGTCGCAGCCCGCGCTCTCGGCGGCGATCGCCAAGCTGGAGCGGGAACTGAACGTCACGCTGATCAACCGCGGCCACAACTACCAGGGCCTCACTCCCGAGGGCGAGCGGCTCGTCGTGTGGGCCAAGCGGATCCTCGCCGAACAGGACGCGTTCAAGGCCGAGGTGGCCGCCGTCCAGTCCGGGATCACCGGGACACTGCGGCTGGGCACCGACCCCACCGCCTCCACGACCCTCGCGCTGCCCGTCGCCGCGTTCTGCGCCGCCCACCCGCTGGCCAAGGTGCAGGTCCGCTCGCGGCTGTCCACCAAGGAGCTGCACCGCCAGCTGCGCGACTACGAACTGGACGTGGCCATCGCCCAGTTCGATCCCGGCGACCAGGAGGGCCTCCAGGTCGTCCCGCTGTACGAGGAGAGGTACACGCTGCTGGTCTCCGGCGACCAGCTGACCTCCCAGGCCTCGGTGATGACATGGGCGGAGGCCGCGCAGCTGCCGCTGGCGCTGCTGACCCCCGACATGCGTATCCGGCAGATCATCGACTCGGTCTTCGCGGCCCAGGGGTTCGTGGTGACCCCGCAGGTCGAGACGGACTCGATCGCCTCCCTCTACGCGCACGTCGGCGTCGGCGACTGGGCGAGCATCGTGCCCCACACCTGGCTGCGGGCGATGCCGGTGGTCGGCAGGACGCGGGCGCTGCGGCTGGTCGAACCGGCCGCGGGCGCCCAGGTCTCGGTGGCCATCCACGCGGCGACCCCCGGTTCGGTCGCCGCCCGCGCCTTCGTCAACGCGGCGACAAGCCTGTCGCTGGACGACTTCTTCGACCAGCCGCTGCCGCCGGAGCACCGCGTACGGTGACCGCCCGGGCTCACCCCGCGTACCGGGCCGCCACCGCGCCCCGGTCCAGGGCGCCCTTGGCGGTGTGCGGCAGCGTGGCGACGACGTGCAGCCGCTCGGGCACCTCGAAGGACGCCAGCCGGCCGCGCGCGTACTCCAGGATGTGCGCGGACTCCAGGCACTCGCCCTCGCGTACGACCACGGCGGCGCCCACCCGCTGCCCGTACCTGGCGTCGGGCACCGCGAACACCGCCGCCTCCACGACCCCCGGGCATCCGGCGAGGACGTCCTCCACGTACTCGGGGGAGATCTTCTCGCCCCCGCGCACGATGAGGTTCTTGATGCGCCCGGTCAGGGTCAGGCAGCCGTCCTCGTCCAGCAGCCCCAGGTCGCCCGTGTGGAACCAGCCGTCGGTGAAGCACCGCGCGGTCTCCGCCGGGTCGCCGAGATAGCCGCGGGCGACGGTCGGTCCCCGCACCCACACCTCACCCTCCGTGCCGGCCCGCCGGGTCCGCCCGTCGGGGGCGACGACCCGGACGTCCACGCCGGTCGGCCGGCCCACCGTGCCCTGCCGCAACGACCCGTGCTGGGGCAGGGATTCGCTCGTCGCCTGGTGCGTGGACTCCGTCATCCCGTACGCGGACAGCAGCGGCACCCCGAGCGTTCGCTCCAGCGCCCGCTGCGTCGCGGCGTTCAGGGGCGCGCTGCAACTGCGGACGAACCGCATGGGCGGCGCCTGCGGGACCGGGAACCCGTCCGCCGACCGGTCCAGGAGGATCTCGTGGACCGTCGGGACCGCGGTGAACCAGGTGGCGCCCGCCGCCCGTACGTCGTCCCAGAACGTCCGGGCCGAGAACCGGCCCCGCTCCGGCAGCAGCACGCAGCCCCCGGCGGCCAGCGACGACACGAGCCCGGCGAACAGCCCGTGCCCGTGGAAGAACGGCATCACCGCGACCGTCGCGTCGGCGGGCCCCAGCGCGTAGGCCTCGCAGATGTTGCGCACCGACGCCGCCACGTTCGCGTGGGTCAGCGGGACCATCCTGGCCCGGTCGGTGGTGCCCGCGGTGAACAGGACCAGGGCGTCCCCGTCCGTCAGCTCGTGCGCCGCGCCCCCGGCGTGGGGCAGCGGGCGCGCGCCGGTGTCGAGCGCGACCGTGGCCGCCCCGCCCGGGGCGACGTCCACCCGCAGCGGCCAGACCGGGACACCGGCCCGCGCCACCGCCGGCGCGCCCGACGCGGGCGGTCCCACCAGGGCGGCCCGCGCGCCCAGGGCCTCCAGACGGGCCGACAGCCGCGGTCCGGGCAGCGCGGGGTCGACCGGCGCGGCCACGAGACCGGCCCGCGCCGCGCCCAGCAGCGCGACGACGAACTCCGCCGTGTCGGCGCAGACCAGGCCGACCGCGTCGCCGCGCCGCAGCCGCGTGCCGCCGAGCCGCGCCGCCACCTCGTCGGCGAGCGCGTCCAGGGTCCGGTACGACAGCCGCACCCGCTCCCCGGTGACGATCAGCGCCCCGGCGTGCGGACGCTCGCGCACATGCCGGTCTAGGAGGTCGGTGAGCCCGGTGACGCCGGGCGTCCGGTACCGGTCGGCGCCGCGCTCGAAAGCCGCTGCCGGAACGGCCATGACCCCATCTCCCCGCGCTCGGTGAAGCAGTCCTCTGCGAGCCTGCGGCGGTGCGCGGCGCGCGTCCAATACCCACTGGCGAACGGCCGATAGCGGCCGTCTATCAAGGGAGTTGCGGGGCCTGGCAGCGGCGCGCCACCTGCCGTCGATAGACGCTGTTTATCGGCTGGTCGCCGATGGGTCTTGGACGCGGACGCGCGCGCTACCGAAGGTGAGAGCAGTAGCCGCACCGGCAGGACCTGCCCAAGGAGGACCTCCGATCATGACCGCCCCCTCGTCCATGGAGACCGCGGCAGCAGCCGACGTTCCGACCGAGCTCACCGACGGGTACCACCTGGTCGTCGACGCGCTCAAGATGAACGACGTCGACACCGTCTACGGGGTGGTCGGCATCCCGATCACCGACCTGGCCCGCCTCGCCCAGGCCCAGGGCATCCGCTACCTCGGCTTCCGCCACGAGAGCAACGCGGGACACGCGGCGGCGGCCGCCGGCTTCCTCACCAAGAAGCCCGGGGTGGCCCTGACGGTGTCCGCGCCGGGCTTCCTCAACGGCCTCGTCGCGCTGGCCAACGCCACCACCAACTGCTTCCCGATGGTGCAGATCTCGGGCTCCAGCGAACGGCACCTGGTGGACCTCAGGCAGGGCGACTACGAGGAGATGGACCAGCTCGCCGCCGCGCAGCCGTTCGTCAAGGCCGCGTACCGGATCAGCCGCGTGGAGGACATCGGCCGCGGGATCGCCCGTGCGCTGCGCACCGCGATATCGGGCCGCCCCGGCGGCGTCTACCTGGACATCCCGGCCGCGGTGCTCGGCTCGGTCATGGACGCGCGGGAGGGCGCGAGGACGCTGAGCCGGCTCGTCGACCCCGCGCCCCGCCAGCTGCCCGCGCCCGAGGCGGTGGACCGCGCGATCGAGCTGCTCGCCGGCGCCGAGCGGCCGCTGGTGGTGCTCGGCAAGGGCGCCGCGTACGCCAGGGCGGACGAGCGGATCCGCGAGTTCGTCGAGTCCACGGGCGTGCCCTACGTACCGATGTCGATGGCCAAGGGGCTGCTGCCCGACGACCACCCGCAGTCGGCGGCCACCGCCCGCTCGCTGGCGCTGAAGAAGGCCGACGTCGTGATGCTCGTCGGCGCCCGCCTCAACTGGCTGCTCGGTCACGGCGAGGCACCGCAGTGGAACCCGGACGCCCGGTTCATCCAGGTGGACATCGAGCCCCGGGAGATGGACAGCAACCAGCCCATCGCCGCCCCGCTCGTCGGCGACATCGAGTCGGTCTTCGACGCGCTCGCCGAACGCACCAAGCCCGGCCGGATCGCGGCCCCGGCGGCCTGGCGGGAGGAGCTGGCGGCCCGCTCGGCGCAGAACGTCGCCAAGATGGCGAAGCGCCTGGCGGCCGACCCCAGCCCGATGCAGTTCATGGGCGCGCTGAAGGCGGTCCGCGACGTCCTCCGCGAGCGCCCTGAGACCTACCTCGTCAACGAGGGCGCCAACGCGCTGGACATCGCGCGCAACGTGATCGACATGCACGTACCGCGGCACCGCCTCGACAGCGGCACCTGGGGCGTCATGGGCATCGGCATGGGCTATGCGATCGCCGCCGCCGTCGAGAGCGGCGCGCCGGTCGTGGCCGTGGAGGGCGACAGCGCCCTCGGCTTCAGCGGCATGGAGCTGGAGACCGTCTGCCGCTACGGACTCCCCGTCGTGACGGTCGTCATGAACAACGGCGGCGTCTACCGCGGCGACGACGTGAACCCCCTCGGTGACGCCCCCTCTCCCACGACCCTGATGGCCGCGGCACGCCACGACCTGATGATCGAGGCGTTCGGCGGCAAGGGCTACCGCGCCACCACGCCCGCCGAGGTCACCGCGGCCCTCACCGAGGCGCTGGCCTCGGGCGGCCCCGCCCTCATCGACTGTGTCATCGACCCCTCGGCCGGCACCGAGAGCGGGCACATCTCGCACCTCAACCCGAAGGGCATCACCGTCGGCAACATCACGCCGCCGAAGAAGTGAGCGCCCCGGACCCTCGCAGCCCTTCCCGCACCGCACGCCCTCGCACGAGACCTCCACGAGAAGGAAGCCACGATGAGTGAAAAGCCGCTCGCCGGAATCAAGGTGATCGACTTCACCGGGGTCCAGGCCGGTCCCGCATGCACCCAGATGCTCGCCTGGTTCGGCGCCGACGTCATCAAGGTCGAGCGCATCGACGGCGGCGACGTGACGCGCCGTCAGCTGCGTGACATCCCCGACCTGGACGCCCTCTACTTCACCATGCTGAACAGCAACAAGCGCTCGCTGGCCATCAACACCAAGTCCCCCGAGGGCAAGGAGGTCATGGAGAAGCTGATCCGCGAGGCGGACATCCTGGTGGAGAACTTCGCGCCGGGTGCCATGGACCGCATGGGGCTCGGCTGGGACCGCCTCCCCGAGCTGAACCCGCGGCTCATCTTCGGCTCCGTCAAGGGCTTCAACGACGACTCCAAGTGGAACGACCTCAAGGTCTACGAGAACGTCGCCCAGGCCGCCGGCGGCGCCGCGTCCACCACCGGCTTCTGGGACGGTCCGCCCACCATCAGCGGCTCGGCCCTCGGCGACAGCAACAGCGGTATGCACCTGATGATCGGGCTGCTGACCGCGATCATCCAGCGCGAGGCGACCGGCCTCGGCCAGAAGGTCTCCGTGTCCATGCAGGACGCCGTCCTCAACCTGACCCGGGTCAAGCTGCGCGACCAGCAGCGCCTGGAGAAGGTCGGCTACCTGGAGGAGTACCCGCAGTACCCGAACGGCGAGTTCGGCGACGCGGTGCCGCGCGGCGGCAACGCGGGCGGCGGCGGGCAGCCGGGCTGGATCCTGAAGTGCAAGGGCTGGGAGACCGACCCCAACGCCTACATCTACTTCACCGTCCAGGAGCAGAACTGGGCGCGCACCTGCGAGGCCATCGGCAGGCCCGAGTGGGCCGAGGACCCGGAGTACAGCACCGCCCTGGCGCGCCAGCCGCACATCATGGACATCTTCGGCGAGATCGAGAAGTGGCTGGCCGACAAGACCAAGTACGAGGCGGTGGACATCCTGCGCACGTTCGAGGTGCCCTGCGCCCCTGTGCTCAGCATGAAGGAACTCGCCGAGGACCCCGACATGCGCAAGAGCGGCACGATCGTCGAGGTCGAGCAGAAGGAGCGCGGCACCTACCTGACGGTGGGCAGCCCGATCAAGTTCTCGGACTTCAAGCCCGAGATCCTCGGGGCGCCGCTGCTGGGCGAGCACACGGACGAGGTGCTGGCGGACCTCGGCTACGACGCGGACGACATCCGCAAGCTGCACGCCGGCAGGGTCGTCGCCTGACCCGTACCGCTCCGATGCCCCGCGCGCGTGCCGTGCGCGGGGCATCGGCGTGCGCACACGACTCGGCCGGCGCCTCCCGTGAGGAGTGCGCCGGTCGAGTCGTGCGCGCCGTCAGACCGGGGTGCTGTCCGCCGCCCGCTCCTGGCGCCGGCGCATCACCTCCCGCTCGCGGGCCCGCCGCGCGGTCACATCCCGGACGACCGCCCCCACGTGGCCGGGGCCGCCGCCGGGATCGGCCAGCAGCACCACGCTGAACTCGATGGAGAGGGTCTTGCCGTCCGCGTCCACGGCGGGCACCGACAGCAGGTCGCTCTCCCCGTACTTGGTGGCGCCCTCGGCCATGGCCGTGTGGAAGCCGTCCCAGTGCCGCTGCCGGTGCCGCTCGGGGATGATGACGTCCAGGCTGCGGCCCGCGACGTCGGCCGCCGGGAACCCGAAGATGCGCTCCGCGCCCCGGTTCCAGTACCGGATCAGTCCTTCATGGTCGATGATCACTATGCCGTCGGGTGCGTGGGCCGCCATGCCCAGCACCACCTCGGGACTCAGATCTTCCATGGTTCCTCCGCGCAGGGGCTCGCCGGACTGAGGTCGTATACAGAATACAGTCTTCCGGCGTCCGGGGAAGGTGTGCGGAGGGGGATCGGGGCGGGGGGAGCGGGCGCGTCAGTCCGCGGGGTCCGGCGCTCCCGGGTGCTCCGGCGCCGTGCCGTAGGGCAGGCCGTCGAGGGGACGGTCCGTCAGGAAACGGAGCAGCAGATCCGCGTACTCCGCCTCCCGTTCGAGATGCACCATGTGGTCGGCGTCCCGTACGAGGAGGAAGGTCGACCCGGTGATCGAGGCCGCCACGGCACGGTTCTCCTCGGGCGTACTGGTGTGGTCGTGCTCGCCGGTGAACACCAGTGCCGGGACGGAGTCGATGCGCTCGCTCGGGATGGGGTCCGCCGCGACCAGCCGCTCGTGGCAGACGGCGTGACGCCGCGCCTCGGCCGGGGTGATCCCCGCGAACTGCCGCCGCAGCAGCCGGGCCACGGCCGGCGCCTGCGCCACCCGGTCGGCGCGGGCCGTGTTGAGCAGCCCCGCGACGGCTCGTTCCACCGCGGCCTCCGCGTCGGCGTCCTCCCGGCCGAGGACGGCGCCGACACCCCGCATGTCCTCGCACAGCGCCCGCAGCCGGGGGTTCATCCCGCGGGCCGCGCCGACCAGCACGAGCCGGGCCACGCGGTCGGGCCGGCGCAGCGCCGCGCGGTAGGCGATCGGTGCGCCGTAGGAGGCGCCGAGGAGGTTGACGCGGTCGTGGCCGAGGCGGTCCGCGAGGTGCAGGGCGGCGTCGGCGAGGACGTCGAAGCCCTCCTCGGCGGGCAGGTCGTCCGCGGTGCCGGTGCCGGGCAGGTCGACCAGCACCAGCGAGGTGTGCCCGGTGAGCCTGCGCTCCAGCCGGGGCCAGGCGTACATGTCCTGCAGCGCGCCGCCGAGCAGCACCAGGGGCTCGGTGACCGGGGCCGCGTCGGAGGTGACGACGCGGCAGGTGTAGCGCAGACCGCGCCAGTTCAGCCGTACGACCTCTTCGCGCGTGTGTTCCGGAGGGATCCAGGGCGGTGCGGTCCAGGGGGCGGTGGTGGTGGGGGGCATCACGAGGTCTCCGCGGCCCGCCCGGCGATGAGGTCCGCCAGGGCGCTGACCGTGGGGACCCCGGCGAGTTCCTTCTCCGGGATCACCAGTCCCATCCGGTCCTCCAGATGCATGGACAGCACGGTCACCGCCATGGAGTCGATGCCCGCGCGGGCCAGCGTCGCGTCCGGGGTGATCGGGCCGGCGGGCAGGCCCGCCTGGGTGGTAAGGATTCCCTTGAGTTCTTCCAGCAACGTGTGCGTCTCCTTGTGTACCGAGCGGACGGGCCTCACAGCTCCGCGGTGATCCCCGGGGGCCAGACCAGCGTCGTGGCGGCCCAGGCCAGACCGCTGCCGAAGGCGACCACCAGCACGCGGTGCCCCGGCTTCAGCCGACCCTCGTCCGCGGCGTGGTTGAGCAGCAGGGGCACCGACGCGGCCGCGGTGTTGCCGACCCGGTCGATGTTGGACGGGGTGCGCTCGGCGGGGATGCCGAGGGCGTCGGCGACGCAGGCGCCGATGCGCCCGTTGGCCTGGTGGACGACGAGCCGGTCCACCTCGTCGAGGGTCCAGCCGGCCGCCGCGACCGCGTCCCGGGCCGCCTGGGTCATCCGGCGCACGGCGTGCCGGAAGACCTCGTTCCCGCGCATGTGAACGAAGAAGTCGGCCGGGGGAGCGGAGTGACGCCGGTGCCGCTCGCGGGCGCCGCCGGCCGGGATCTCGATGGCGTCACCGAGCGAACCGTCGCTGCCCCAGGCGAACGGGCCGAGGGTGCCGTCGCCGCCGGGGGTGCCGGCCTCCAGGACCACGGCTCCCGCCCCGTCGCCGAAGAGGGGGGCCGTCGCGCGGTCGTCGGGGTCGATGATGGCGGACATCGTCTCGGCGCCCACGACGAGGACCCGGCGGGCGCTGCCGGCCGCGATCAGCCCGGCGGCGACGGCCGCGGCGTGCACGAACCCGGCACAGCCCGCGGTGATGTCGAAGGCGACCGCGCCGGACAGACCGAGCCGGTGCGCCACGGCAGGCGCGGTGGCGGGGCAGTGGTGGTCGGGGGTGGTGGTGGCGAGGACCACGGCGTCGACGGTGTCCACCCCGGCCGAGCGCATCGCCCGGCGCCCGGCCTCCACCGACATGTCGCCGGTGGACACGGCCTCGTCCGCCCGACGGCGCTCGTGGATGCCGATCCGCTCCCGGATCCACTGGTCGCTGCTGTCCAGCCGCGTGCACAGCTCCTCGTTCGTGACCCGGCGGGGCGGGAGCCAGGAGCCCACGCCGGTCAGGACCGCGGCGGCGCTAGGACCGGGGGCAGGCGGTGTAGTTGGGGCACTCATATACGCAACGTACATGAGCGGCAACGGAAAGTTGTCAACGGGCTGATCGCGGGGCCGCGCACGCGGTGCGGGGCCGGCACTCGTGGAGCGGATGGTCCGGCCGGGCCACCGGCGTCCGGCGCGGGTCGCGCAACTGCCGGTCGGTGTGCGGCCGTTCCGGTGACCGGGGGCGCCCGGGTGCGGTCGGCCACCGGCGGCTCCGGTGCTCGCATGCCGGTCCCGCCGGCCCCTCGGGGCCGCGCCGGCGGGCGGGTCAGTGGTGGGTGCGGACGCCGTCGAGGGCGACGGCGAGCACGCGGTCGCGCTGGGCGTCGTCGAGGAAGTTCGTCGCGGTGATCCCGGCGACCATCCGCAGCAGGTCGTCGAAGTCGATGTCCGCGCGCGCCTCGCCGGCCTGCTGGGCGCGCGTGAAGAGCGGGCCGCCCGCCTGGTACATCGAGTCGCGGCAGGCGAGGGAGACGTCCGACTCGCTGCTGAGGGCCTCGCGGACGGCGCGCTTGGTCACGGTGTAGTCCACGAACCGGCGCAGCCAGGCCGCCAGCGCCTGCCACGGCTCCAGCGCGGCGACGTCCAGTGCCGTGCGGCACAGCTCGTTCACCTCGTCGGCGTAGACGCTCTCGAAGAGGTGGCGGCGGGTCGGGAAGTTCCGGTACAGCGTGCCGATGCCCACGCCCGCGCGGCGGGCGATGTCCTCCAGCGAGGCTTCCGCGCCGTTCTCGGCGAACGCCTCGCGGGCGGCGGCCAGCAGGGCGTCGTAGTTGCGGGCCGCGTCCTTGCGGTGCGGGCGCTGCGACGCGACGATCTCGCCGACCGGGAACCGCTGAGCCGTCACTGCTGCCTCCAGGCCGGGAAGGTGGTTGAAGCGGAGGGGTGCCTCCGCTAGAGTGGAGGCGTACCTCCACTTTAACAGTCGGGGCGGTTCTCCGACGCTGCGTACGGCCGTACGCACCGCCGGCCCCGCTCGTACGACGGCACGTCGACAGCCGCGTACCGAGCGCCCCGCCCCACTCCACGCCTCCCTCGCGACCGCACCCGTGGCCGCACATCCCTCGACGGCCCGCAACGACGTGGCCGTACCCCTGCACCCCCGACCCCGGCGCCCCGTACAACCGCCCCGCGCGGTCCCCGGCGCCGCTCCCCGGGCTGCCCGCAGCCCGTCCGGTCCGTACGACCGCGGCCGGCCTTCTTCCGGCCGCACCCTGTTCGGAGAGGCTCCTCCATGCCCCGCAAGTCCACCCGCCTCACCTTCGCGGTCCTCGCGACCGGTGCGGGCGTCTTCTCCATGCTCCAGTCGCTGATCGCGCCGGCCCTGCCGACCGTCCAGCACGCCCTGCACACCTCGCAGTCCACCGCGACCTGGGTGATGACGGCCTATCTGCTGTCCGCCTCGGTCTGCACCCCGATCCTCGGCCGCGTCGGCGACCTCGTCGGCAGGAAACGCACCCTCGTCGCCGTCCTGGTGACCGTCACCGCCGGCTGTCTGCTGGCCGCGCTCGCCCCGACCATCGGTGTCCTGATCGTCGCCCGCGTCGTCCAGGGCATCGGCGGCGCGCTGTTCCCGCTGTCCTTCGGCATCATCCGGGACGAGTTCGCCGCCGCCGAGGTGAGCCCCGCCATCAGCAAC
Organism: Streptomyces sp. NPDC005496; assembly: GCF_042872045.1. Taxonomy (NCBI): domain Bacteria; kingdom Bacillati; phylum Actinomycetota; class Actinomycetes; order Kitasatosporales; family Streptomycetaceae; genus Streptomyces; species Streptomyces sp. NPDC005496. The sequence continues at coordinate 301,363 of NZ_JBIAJQ010000001.1, read as the reverse complement.
CTGTCCGCCGTGATCGCCGCGGGCGGCGGCGTGGGCATCGTGGCCGCCGGCCCCATCGTGACCGCGCTCGACTACCGCTGGCTGTTCTGGCTCCCCGTCGGCGTCGTCGCGCTCACCACCCTGATCGCCCTGCGCTACGTCCCGGAGTCGCCCGGCCGGGCCGAGGGGCGCGTCAACTGGCTCGGCGCGGTCCTGCTGTCCGGATGGCTGGTGGCGCTGCTGCTGCCGCTCAGCCAGGCGACCCGCTGGGGCTGGGGATCGGCCCGCGTCGTCGCCCTCTTCGCCGCCGCCGTCGTCCTCTTCGCCCTGTGGCTCCTCGCCGAGGCCCGCTCGCGCAGCCCGCTGATCGACCTGCGCGTCATGCGGCTGCCCGCCGTGTGGACCACCAACACCGCCGCCCTTCTCTTCGGCGCGGGCATGTACGCGATCTGGTCCTTCCTGCCCGCCTTCGTGCAGACCCCGCGCTCCGCGGGATACGGCTTCGGCGCGAGCGTCACCACGGCCGGACTGCTCATGCTGCCGATGCTGGTCGCCATGTTCTGCTCCGGCGTGCTCAGCGGACGCCTGGAGCCCGTGCTCGGCGCCAAGAAACTGCTGGTCGCCGGGGCCGCGCTCGGTGCGGTCGCCTGCGCCTTCCTCGCCCTGTGGCACGACCGGCCGTGGCAGGCCGCGTTCGCCGCGGGCGTGTTCGGCCTCGGCATCGGACTGGCCTTCGCCTCGATGGCCAACCTCATCGTCGGCAGCGTCCCGGCCGCCCAGACCGGTGCCGCGACCGGCATGAACGCCAACATCAGGACCATCGGCGGATCGATCGGCGCGGCGGTCACCAGCGTGCTGGTGACCGGCCGGCTCCAGCCCTCCGGCCTGCCCTACGCCTCCGGCTACACCCACGCGTTCGCCCTGCTCGCCCTGCTCTGCCTCGGCGCGGCCCTCGCCGCGCTGCTCGTCCCGGTCCAGCGCGCCCGCCGCGTCACCGGCACGCCCCGGGCCGGCGCCCCGGCGGGCACCGCGGCGGCCCCGGCACCGGCCGTACGCGGCTGAACCGCGCCCGGCACGACAGCGTCCGCCGCCGGGACCCTCGTGACAGAGGGCCCGGCGGCGGACGCGGTGGTACGCGCGGGAGCCGGGGCTCAGACGGACGTCCCGGTCGGGACACCCTCCCCGGCCCGGCGGTGGGCGTGGAGCTCGTACACGCTGAAGGCGCGCCGGATGACCGGCTGCGCCACGTTGCGCACCCGGACCCCGCCGCTGGTCATCCCGTGCTCGGTGCCCGCGTGCGCGTGCCCGTGCACGGCGAGGTCCGCGCCGGCCGTGTCGACGGCCTCGGCGAGGAGGTAGCTGCCGAGGAAGGGGTAGATCTCCAGCGGCTCGCCCGCCAGCGTGTCCGGCACGGGGGAGAAGTGCGTCAGCGCGATCCGCACGTCGCAGTCCTCCCGGGCCAGTGACTCCAGCGAGGTCCGCAGACCGTCCGCGCAGCGCCGGCTGTAGCGGACGAACTCCTTCATCAGCGGCTCGCCGAACTCCCCGGCGTTGCGGCCGACGAAGCCGCCGCCGAACCCCTTGGTGCCGGCGACACCGACGCGCCCGGAGCCGGTCTCCACGACGCTCGCTTCGCCCTCCAGCACCTCGACACCCGCGTCCTTGAGGATCGCGGTGACCTCCTCCGGCCGTTCGTCGTGGTGGTCGTGGTTGCCCAGGACGGCCACCACGGGCACGCCGAGCCCCCGGACCTCGTCGGCCACCACGCGCGCCTCCTCGGGCGTGCCGTGCCGGGTGAGGTCACCCGCCAGCAGCAGGATGTCCGCGCATTCGGGCAGGGTGTCGAAAGCCGGCCGGAGCAGGCCCCGACTGTCGGGCCCCATGTGGATGTCCCCGACGGCTGCGACCCGGATCATGCCAGTTCCTCCGTGTGGTCGGGGGCGTTGGTCTCGGCCACCACGATGTCGCAGTGCACCGTCAGACCCGCCAGCTCGTCCTGTGCGATCCGCAGGATCTCGTCCCGGCAGTGCGAGGAGGAGACGGTGCCCGTGAGCATGACCGCCCCGGACCGCACCTCGGCCCGGACGCCCAGTTCCCCCAGGTCGTCGGCCGCCAGCCGGTCGCGCAGGTGCGCCACCCGGTACTCGACGTTCTGCCCGGCGCCGCCCGGGGCGGCCGGGTCCCGGCTCGCGTGGTCCGCTGTGTGCTCGCTCATCGTCCATCCTTCTGCGGTGCGATGACTTCCAGGCGTTCCAGCAGGTAGAGGAACGCGTCCGGCATCGGCGCGTTCCCGCAGGTCTCGCGCACCTGCCCCCAGTCGACCTTCTCGCGCAGCGCCCGCGCGATGGGCAGCACCGCGCCGAAGTCGCAGTGGTGCTCGGAGAAGGCGGACAGCAGACTCCGCATCAGGTCGGTCGGTGCCAGGACCGGCATCTGCACCGAGTCGACGGACAGGGTGTCCGCCCGGTGCAGCATGTCGCTGTCCACCGGCTGGTGCGCCAGTTCGAAGATCAGGTCGATGTCCTGCCCGAGGCACTTGGCCTTCAGCAGCCAGTCCTCCGGGGGCGCGAACACCTCGAGACCGGACGCGCGCAGGGTGTCCGCGACCGGCCCCGCGTCCTCGGGTTTGACGCAGAAGTCCGCGTCGTGCTGGAGGTTCCCGGTGCCGCCGTGCGCGTACACGGCGACGCTGCCGGCCAGGGCGAACTCGTATTCGTTCCGCTTCAGGATCGCGCCGACCTGCTTGGCCGCCTCCAGGATCGCCTGATTGCGGTCGCGGGGCAGATCCAGCTCGTGCGGGTCGAGCAGCCGGCCGGCCTCCTTGGGGCGTACCGCCGCCAGTCGCAGTTCAGGAGAGATCTGCCGCTGGTCGAGAGCGGCGTCGTCCGCGTTCTGCGTCATTGCTGCTCCGTTTCCGTGTCCCGAGACCGGTTTGGACACTTGGGTACCCGTTCCGGTACCCGGCTCGCCCGTTTCGACACGGCGGCCTCCCCCGGCCCCCGGACCCCACCGGACCGGGTACGGGCTCACGGCCTGCCCGCCGGGTCCGCCCGCCGTGGCGCGGCCGCCGTCCTGACCCAGCCGTCGCTGCGCGGGTCGTGCCGGACGAGACCCAGCCGGGCGAAGTCCTCCAGCCATCCCCGCATCGGCCAGTGGCCCCATCGCCGGTTGAACAGGGCGCCGTTGCGCAGGATGTCGTCCAGGTGCTCGACGGGCGGACGGCTCACGGCGTGATGCTGGTGGTAGGCCGGGGCGCCGCCGAGCCACGCGACGCCGACGCCCGCCTCCGCGGCCAGCAGCGCGAAGTCCGTGTCCTCGCCGCCGTACCCGGTGTACTCCTCGCAGAAGCCGCCGATGCGCTCCCAGGCCGTCGCCGTCGTGGCGAAGGACAGCGACCAGAAGAGGGCCGGGTCCGCCTCGGGGACGATCTCGCCCGGGCCGGGTGCGGGCCGGGCGGGGTGCGGCTCGGCCATGGCGGGCAGGTCGTCGAGCCGGTAGCCGCCGGGCGGCGGCGGGGGCAGGTAGCTGACCGTGCCGCACAGGATGCCGTCGTCGCGGGCGAGTTCGGCGTAGCGGGCGATCGTCTCCGGGCCGGGCACGCAGTCCACGTCGAGGAAGACGAGACAGTCGGCGCCTCGCTCCAGTGCCCGCCGGGCCCCGGCGTTGCGGGCCGCGGCGAGCGGCAGTCCGGGCGCGTCCGGGCGCCGCTCCACGGCGACGGCGTCCCCGGGGGGTTCCCGGCGGGCCACCAGCTCTCCCGCGACCGGGTCGTCCATGGTCACCACGACGTAGTGGTCCGGGCGACGGCTGCCGACGGCCAGCGCCCGCTGCTGGAGCAGCAGGTGCTCGTGCCGCCCGGACACCGGGGTGATCACGGCTACGCGACGCACGACGCCTCCTCCAGGGCCGGACCGGCCAGGCGGTCCAGGAACGAGGCGGCGCGCCGGGCGCCGTCGCCGTGGGACCAGCGGGTCCAGCCGGCGCCGCCGAGCCGGACCGCCTCGGACAGGACCCCGGGCCACAGCGGACCGGCGGGCCAGTCCGGCCGGACCAACGCGACACCGCCCTCGGCCAGCGCGCGGCCGGTGGCCCGCTGCTCGCCGAAGGGCCGGTCCTGCGGGATCACGACGGCCGGCCGGCGCGCCGCCGCGCACTCGGCCAGGGCGTTCTGGCCGGCGTGGGTGACGACGACGTCCGCGGCGCAGAGCAGCGGCCATGGGTCCGCGGACCAGCCGGCGCTCCCGCCGAGGACGGTCCACTCCCAGTCCGGTGCCGAGCGCCGGGCCTCCGCCAGCCGGGCCTCGTCGATGTCGTCGCCCCCGGCGCCCAGCATCACCAGCACCCGGCGCCGTCCGTCGGAGCGGGGCGCTCCGGTGAGCCGCGGCCGGCCGTCGTGGCGGGAGAAGGCCCCGGCGTGCAGGGTCTTGGCGTACCAGTGCTCGGGCCAGCCCGGTTCCGGCAGGGCGGCGGGCCAGGGGGCGAGCAGTCCGAGGGCGAGGTCGTACGCGAGGACGTGGGCGGGGTCCAGGCGCTCGCCGCGCATCGCGGCGACGACGACGGGCACGCCCATCAGCCTGCCGAGCCCGGCGATCTCCACGGACACGTCGCTGACCAGCAGCGAGGGCCGCTCGCGCGTGATCCACTCGGCGACCATGCCCATCCGGCTCCGGTAGCCGTCGTGGCCAACGGGCGCCCAGTGCAGCCGGCCGCCCGCCTCGACGTCACGTGGGGTGCCGCCGGTGTCGAGGGGCAGCCGCACCCAGGGCCCCCGCCAGTCCGCCGGGCGGGGCAGGCTGGACAGTCCGGTCACCGGCTGCGCGGTGTGCCGGGCGACGCAGCCGGCCCGGTGCAGATGACCGCGCCCCTGGTGGTGGACGTAGTAGCCGATCATGCCGCCATCAGCTCCTCGTACAGCAGCTCGTACCGGTCGGTCATGGCCTCCAGCGAGCAGTGCCGTACGGCGCGCTCCCGGCAGGCCGCCCGGTCGAGCGTCAGCGTCTCCCCGATCGCCTCGGCCAGCGCCGACGTGTCCGGCCAGGGGACGAGCCGGCCGCACTCGGGGGTGAGGATCTCCCGCAGCGCGCCCCGGTCGAAGCCGCACACCGGGGTGCCGCAGGCCAGGGCCTCCGCCACCACCAGTCCGTACGGCTCGTCCCAGCAGGGCGTGGCCAGGGCCGCCCCGGCACGGCCGACCAGGGCGATCAGCTCGTCCCGGGTGAGGTGCCCCTCGTAGGAGACGCCGTCGCCCAGCCGGGGGGCGATCCGGCGGTCGAAGTAGGCGCGGTCCGGTGTCGGGCCGGCCAACCGCAGCGGCAGTCCGGCCTCGCGCGCCGCCTCGATCGCCAGGTGCGGGCCCTTCTCGGGCACGAGCCGCCCGAACCAGACCAGGTCCGTGCCGCCGGGGCCCGGACGCCAGTGCCGGGTGTCGACGCCGTTGTGGATCACGCGCGCGGAGGGGATGAGCGGCGCCCAGGCCCGTGCCGTGTGGTCGCTCACCGCCGTGAAGTTCCCGCGGTACCCGGGGCTCGTCTGGACGGCCGACTCCAGCCACGGCGTGGGCGGGGTGTGCAGCGTGGTCACCACCGGCGTGCGCAGGGCCGGCGCCATGGCCACCGGCAGATAGTGGAGGCTGTTGTTGTGGATGACGTCGTAGGGCGAGCCGCCGTCCTGGCACAGGTCGACCATCAGCCGCAGGTAGGCGTGGTGCTCGGCGAGCGACGAGGGGTCCGTCATGGACAGGTCCGCCCGCGCCGCGTCGCTGAACACGGCACGGTGGACCGGCAGTTCGTGGACGCCGAGGGCCGGATCGGAGCCCGCTCCGGCGAAGAGGGTGACATGGTGCCCGCGTTCGCCGAGGTCCCGGGCCAGCGACCATGTGTGGGCCTCCAGACCGCCGGCGAACGGCTCGCGGATGGGATGGCGCGCGGACGCGATGAGCGCGATCTTGAGGCGGGCGCTCATCGCAGCAGGTCCTCGTAGAGCGCCCGGTGCGCGGCGGCCACGGCACGCCGTTCCGCCCCGCGGGCGGCGGGGTCGGCCCGGGGCGCGGGACGCCCCCGGTAGGCGGCCTCGACGGCGGCGCGCAGCGAGACGGGGTCGGGCCCCTCGTCGGCCATGCGGTACGTGTGGCAGGGGCGCTGCTCGGCGTAGTGGCCGCGGTCGGAGACCGCGACGGCCGTCCCCAGGTCGTGGCAGGCCTCCAGCCACCCCGAGTGCGTGCCGAACGCGTACGGCAGGACCGACAGGTCCAGGGAGCGCAGATAGCGCCACAGCTCGGCGTCGTCGAAGTAGTCGTGGACGTGCAGGTCGACGCGGCCGGCGTCGGCCAGGGAACGCAGGGCGGTCAGGGTCTCGGGCGCGTAGGCGTGGGCGCCGGGGTCGGCGGTCTCCTTGTGGATGTCGACCCGCAGTCTCGCCCCGGGCAGGTCCGTCACCAGGTCGGCGAGGGCGCGGATCACCGGCAGCGGGCGCATGTTCGGGCGGATGCTCTTGGCGTGCACGCCGATCACGAAGCCGGGGTGCGAGGGGCGCGGCGCCGACAGCTCCGGCTCCTCCACCACGTGCGGGTGGGGGAGCACCCGGGCCGTGCGCCCCCAGTGCCGTTCGATCTGGTCGGCCGCGCCCTGGGTGAGCGTGATCAGCCGGTCGGCCGCCGGGATCAGCACGTCGAGCGCGGCCCGGTGCGGGCGCGGGTCGGGCTGGTGCGGGTTGCGCAGGTCGTGCACCGTCTGCACGAACGGCTTGCCGTGCCGGCGCAGCGCCGCCACCAGCGCCCGCAGCTCGTCCGGCGACTGCGCGTCGAAGCCGAAGTGCAGGTGGTAGACGTCGAAGTCCCCGTGGTGCGCCTCGACCCAGGCCGGGTCGAGCATGACGGGCGGCCACCAGCGCTGGGAGGTGCTGGGGGCACCGTTGGGGCGCGGATCGGCCAGCAGGTCCACCACACCGTTCCCGTCGGGTGACAGGAGGTGCGCCACGTACACGTGCCCGGCCGGTACGGACGCGACGCGGACCCGGCGCTCGGGCCGTGCCGTCCGCGGCGTCGCCGGCGTGGGGTCCACGAGGGTCTTCACGGATGTCTCCCTGTGGGTCGGCCGCTACGGAGCGGCGTGATGTGACTGGCACCGGAGTACCCACGCCCACAAAAGGGATGTACGTGACGGGAAACAAAAAATGTGATCAGTGGGAAAGTCGTGGCGGAAGTGACAGGCGCCCGGAGGGGCGCACGACGGCTGTGCGCCCCTCCGGGCGCCCCCTCGCACGACAGGGCCGCCCCCTTCGCGGCGGCGGGCCCGTCCATTCCGTTGACGCGGTCCCGCCCGGCCGTTAGCTTGCGGCGAGTTTCCTGCGGGGGGAGAGACATGAAGCGACCGGTCCTGGCCGCCGTCACGGCGGTCTGCGCGGCGGCGCTCGCGCTGTCGGGCTGCGACGACGGGGGCGGGGGCACCGACGACCGCACCGGCCGCGAACCGGCGACGGCGACTTCGACGGCCGAGGACGCGGCCGACGACTTCGGGTGCCTGACCGGCAAGCAGCTCAAGAGATCGGTGACGTTCGAGGACACCGAGGGCAACGAGGTCGGCGGCTACGCCACGGGCAGCGGTGCCGCCGGCGTCGTCCTGTCCCACCAGTCGAACAACAACGTCTGTTCCTGGGTCCCGGCCGCCGACGAGCTGGCCGGGGACGGGTACCGCGTGCTCGCCGTCGACAGCAGCGGGTCGGAGGTGCCGGAACTCGTGGCCGCCGCCGCCCGGCTGCGGCACGAGGGGGCCGAGAAGATCATCCTGATGGGGGCCTCCAAGGGCGGTACCGCCTCGCTGGTCGCCGCCGCGGAGATCGAGCCCGAGGTGGCCGCGGTCGTCTCGCTCTCCGGCCCCGGCTTCTACCACGGCCTCGACGCCACGGAGGCGGTGCCCGGGCTGACCATGCCCCTCTACCTGGTGGCGGCGCGCGGCGACGGGACGTTCGGCGAGGACGCCGAGGAACTGCACGGGCTGGCGAAGAGGTCGCGGGGCGGGAGACTCCGGCTGGTGCCGGGAGCCGCCCACGGGAACGACATCCTCACCCAGCAGCCGGACGTGTGGAAGCAGGTCAAGACCTTCCTCGCCCGGCAGCGCTGACCTCGGCCGCGCGAACCGGCGACGGCACCGCGGCCCCGTACCCGGCACTCCCGGCCCGGCGGGCCGCCGTCCGCCACAGCCACGCGATGTCCCTCCCGAAGGACCAGCTCAGCAGGGCCAGCGCCAGCAGGACCAGCGCGAACGTCAGCGGGCGGGCCAGCACGCCCGCCGCCGCGACCAGCAGCACGACACCCTGGAGCGCCGCCACGGTCTTGCGCGCCATGCTCGGCGGCAGCGCGCCGTTCAGCCACGGCAGGACCCGCGCCGCCGCCACGAACACGTACCGCATCGTGCCGATCAGCAGCACCCACGGCCCCAGCGCCATGGCGACGTACACGCTCAGCACGAGGATCAGGAACGCGTCGACCTCCATGTCGAAGCGGGCGCCCAGCGCGGACGAGGTGCCGGTCCGGCGGGCCACCTTGCCGTCCACGCCGTCCAGGATGAGCGCCACCGCCGTCAGACCGACGAACAGCGTCAGCGGCGGCGAACTCTCGAAGGAGTCGGCGACCAGCGCGGTCACACCACCGACCAGGATCGCCCGGCCGAGGGTGACGCGGTTCGCCGGCCCGAAGGGCAGCGGCTGCGAACGGCGCAGGGCCCGGTTCAGGACGGCCCAGGTCGCGATCCCGAAGGCCAGGCCCGTGAGCCAGCCCGCGGGTCCCAGCCCGATCGCCGCCCCCAGGAACGCGAGGAGCAGCAGCTGCGCGCCGGCTCCCACCGCCGTCTCCTGCTGCGCGAGCCTCGCGTCGTACGTGTTGTTCAGGGCCACCGCTCACCCTCCGGCCGAGTGACAGATTCGATCAACGCCGCGTACGTTGTCCGCGACTTCTCACAGCTGCGTACGTGGGGAGTCGGCCGATCGTTCAGGAGGACGCACATGCAACCCACGGCCCGCGCCTTCTGGCTCAGGTCCCCGGGGCACGGCGAGATCAGGGAGTCGGCCCTGTCCGCGCCCACCGGCGAGGAGGTCCTGGTGCGGTCGCTGTACTCCGGGGTCAGCCGGGGCACGGAGACCCTCGTCTTCCGTGGCGGGGTGCCGGAGAGCCAGTACGGCGCCATGCGGGCGCCGTTCCAGGAAGGCGACTTCCCCGGCCCGGTGAAATACGGCTACCTGAGCGTCGGGGAGGTGGAGGAGGGCCCGGCCGACCTGCTCGGCAGGACCGTCTTCTGCCTCGCTCCGCACCAGACCCGCTACGTCGTCCCCGCGAGCTCCGTCACCGTCGTCCCCGACGACGTCCCGGCCGGCCGGGCGATCCTCGCCGGGACCGTCGAGACCGCCGTGAACGCCCTCTGGGACGCGGCCCCCCTCATCGGCGACCGCATCGCCGTGGTCGGCGGCGGCATGGTCGGCTCCTCGGTCGCGGCGCTGCTCGCGCGGTTCCCCGGCGTACGCGTCCAGCTCGTCGACGCGAACCCCGCGCGCGCGGAGGTCGCCCGGGCGATCGGTGCCGACTTCGCCCTGCCCGAGGACGCGGCGGGCGACCGCGACCTCGTCGTCCACGCCAGCGCCACCGACGCCGGCCTCGCCCGGTCGCTCGAACTCGCCGTCACCGAGGGGACCGTGCTCGAACTGAGCTGGTACGGCGACCGCAGGGTCGGGGTGCCGCTCGGCGAGGCGTTCCACTCCCGCCGGCTCGTCCTGCGCAGCAGCCAGGTCGGCTCCGTCTCCCCGGCCCGGCGCGGCAGCCGCGGTTACGCCGACCGGCTCGCCCTCGCCCTCGAACTGCTCGCCGATCCCGCCTTCGACGCGCTGATCACCGGCGAGTGCGCCTTCGAGGAGCTGCCCGACGTCCTGCCCCGGCTCGCCTCCGGTGAGATCCCGGGGCTGTGCCACCGAGTCCGTTACCGAGCCGGCTGATTCCCCGCACGGCCGCCTGACCTCAGGGGAAACCCCGCGAGGGCCCCGGAAAGAAGGAGAACGGGCGGCTGAACAACGCGAACGGGCCAGCCGTACTACACGGCATGGCCCCCGGCAGGGGATCAGACGCACCGCACCTGGAGGGTCGTCCGTTGTTCAGTATCACCGTCCGCGATCACCTCATGATCGCCCACAGCTTCCAGGGCGAGGTCTTCGGACCCGCCCAGCGCCTGCACGGTGCGACGTTCCTCGTGGACGCCACCTTCCGGCGCGCCGAGCTGGACGACGACAACATCGTCGTCGACATCGGACTGGCCACACAGGAGCTCGGCGCCGTGGTGAGCGAGCTGAACTACCGCAACCTCGACAACGAGCCCGACTTCGCCGGTACCAACACCTCGACGGAGTTCCTCGCCAAGGTGATCGCCGACCGCCTCGCCGACCGCGTGCACGCCGGGGCGCTCGGCGAGGGCGCCCGCGGCCTCGCCGGCATCACCGTCACGCTGCACGAGTCGCACATCGCGTGGGCGAGTTACGAGCGTGGCCTGTGACCGACGTGACCCTGGAACAGGCCGCCGAGGGCCGCCTCGACTACGTGCCCGTACAGCACGCGGCCCTGAAGAACGCCGAGATCATCCCCATGTCCCTCAGCTCCGTGCACTTCGTGATGCCCGGCGGCGTCGACGACCCCACCGCGCCGAGCGGCGGCAACGCCTACGACCGGCGGGTCTGTCTCGACCTGCCCGGCTTCGGCTGGCAGGTCCGCCGGCACGCCGTCGCGGGCTCCTGGCCCCGGCCGGAGCCCGCGGCCCGCGCCGAACTGGCGCGCACCCTCGCGGAGTTGCCCGACGGCACCGTCGTCCTGCTGGACGGCCTCGTCGCCTGCGGCGTCCCCGAGGTCGTCGTCCCCGAGGCCGGGCGGCTGCGGCTGGCCGTCCTCGTGCACCTGCCGCTCGGCGACGAACGCGGACTGGCTCCCGCCGTCGCGGCGGAGCTGGACGCGCTGGAACGCACCACGCTGCGGGCCGTGTCCGCGGTCGTGGCCACCAGCGACTGGGCCGTCCGCCGGCTCGTCGCCCACCACGGACTCGCCCCCGAGCGCGTCCATGTCGCCGTCCCCGGCGCCGACATCGCCCCCCTCGCGGCCGGCACCGACGGCGTCTCCCAACTGCTGTGCGTCGCCGCGGTCACCCCCCGCAAGGGCCAGCACCGGCTGGTCGAGGCCCTCGCGACCGTCACCGACCTGCCCTGGAACTGCGTCTGCGTCGGCCCGCTCGGCCACGACCCGGAGTACGTCACCCAACTCCGCGCCCTCATCGCGAAGTTCGGACTCGAGGACCGGCTGCGCCTCGCGGGACCGCAGGCCGGCGCGGAACTCGACGCGAGCTACGCCGCCGCCGACCTGATGGTCCTCACCTCCTACGCCGAGACGTACGGCATGGCGGTCACCGAGGCCCTCGCGCGCGGAATCCCCGTGCTGGCCACCGACGTCGGCGGAGTCCCGGAAGCGGTGGGCCGCGCCCCGGACGGCGGGGTGCCCGGCATCCTCGTACCGCCTGAGGACCCGGCCGCCCTGGCCGCCGAACTGCGCGGCTGGTTCGGCGAGGCCGACGTGCGGCGCCGGCTGAAGTCGGCCGCACGGGGACGCCGGGCCGCTCTCGGCGGCTGGGCGGCGACGGCACGGAGCCTCGCGGGCGTCCTCAAACACCTCGGGCAGGAACCGCGGAGGGCGGCATGAACGTGACGACTCCGTCAGGATCACCGGAACGGACGCGGGCGGCCGACGCGCACGGGGACGACACGGACTCCGCGGGTCAGGAATCCGTCGAGGTCCCCCGGTTCGCGCCCCGCTGGCTGGAGTTGCGGGAGGCCGCGGACGCCGCCGCCCGGGCGCACGACCTGCTCGGCCCGCTGCGGACGCGGCTCGCCGACCTGTCGCGCGGGGGCAACGGCCTGGTCGTCCACGACCTCGGCTGCGGGACCGGCTCCATGGGCCGCTGGCTCGCGCCACTGCTCGACGGCCCCCAGCACTGGGTCCTGCACGACCGCGACCCCTACCTGCTGCACTTCGCCAGCGTGCGGGCACCCCGCGCCGCCGCCGACGGCAGCCCGGTCACCGTCACCACGCAGCGCGGCGACATCGGACGGCTCACCGCGGACGGGCTGGCCGGCGCGTCCCTGGTGACGGCGTCCGCCCTGCTGGACGTGCTCACCCGCGACGAGGTGGAGGTGCTCGCCGCGGCCTGCGTCGACGCGGGCTGCCCGGCGCTGCTCACCCTGTCCGTCGCGGGCCGTGTGCGGCTCACCCCGGCCGACCCGCTGGACGACGAGATCGCCGACGCCTTCAACGCGCACCAGCGGCGCGGCGGACTCCTCGGACCCGACGCCGTCACCGTCGCCCGCGAGACCTTCGTCCGGCACGGCGCGACGGTACGCGAGCACGCGAGCCCCTGGCGGCTCGGCGCCGCGCACGCCGCGCTGACCGCCGAGTGGCTGCGCGGCTGGGTGGCGGCGGCCGTCGAGCAGCGGCCCGAGCTGGCCGACGCCGCCGAGGCGTTTCTGCGCCGCCGTCTCGCCGCGTGCGAGGCGGGCGAGCTGCTGGTCGACGTCCAGCACACCGACCTCCTGGCACTGCCGGGACCGGAGGGCGGCCACTCATGAACACACGGGGGGCGCGGACGGGAGCGGGAGCGCCCGAGGTGGCGAAGACGCTCCGGCCGTCGGTGAGCGGGCCCGGGTCCGTCGGGCTGCTGGACTCCGACGCCGGTCCGACGGGGGCCGGGCACCGCTCCCGCGGGACGGCCGGCCTCGGGAAGGCGCGGCCCGAGGACCTGGCGGACGGCACGGGTGCGCCCGACGCCGGGACAGGTCCGCAGGCGCGGGCGTCGCGGGGCCGGACCGGTGCGCCGGGCGGCCGCGGGCGGGCGGGCCTCCGGCTCGTGCGGGCCCATCTCGGCACGGTCGCCGGAACCGCCATCATGGCCGTGCTGCTGTGGCGGCTCGGCACCGGTGTCTTCCTGGACGGCCTGCGGCGCGTCGACGGGCCGGCGCTCCTCCTGGGGCTCGGCCTCGGCCTGCTCACCACCGTGTTCAGCGCCTGGCGCTGGCGCCTGGTCGCCCGCGGCCTCGGCCTCCGGCTTCCGCTCGGCGCGGCCGTCGCCGACTACTACCGGGCCCTGTTCCTGAACGCCGCACTGCCCGGCGGCGTCCTCGGCGACGTCCACCGCGCGGTACGGCACGGGCAGAGCGCCGGCGACCTCGGCCGCGGCGTCCGCGCGGTGGTCCTCGAACGGACGGCGGGCCAGGCGGTCCTGGTCGTCTTCGGCGCGGCGGTCCTGCTCACCCAGCCCTCGCCGGTGCTGGAGCAGGCCCGTCACCTCACGGGGCTGCTCGCGCCGGCCGCGCTGGGCGCCCTCGCGGTGCTGGCGGCGGTCCGGATGGGCCGCACTCCCGGCTCCTCCTCGCGTCGCCGCGCGGTACGGGCCGCCCTCGCCGAGGCCCGTCAGGCGCTCCTCGGCCGCGGCAGCCGGTCCGGCGTGCTGGTGTCCTCGACGGTGGTGCTGGCGGGCCACCTCGCCATGTTCCTGCTCGCCGCCCGGGTCGCCGGATCCACCGCGTCCGCCGCCGAGCTGCTGCCCCTCGCCCTGATGGCGCTGCTCGCCATGGGCCTGCCGCTCAACATCGGCGGCTGGGGTCCCCGGGAGGGCGTCACCGCCTGGGCCTTCGGCGCGGCGGGCCTCGGAGCGAGCACGGGACTGACCGTCGCCGTCGTGTACGGCGTGCTCAGCTTCGTGGCGGCCCTGCCGGGCGTCCTCGTGCTGGTCGTCCGCTGGTACGCCGGAGTCCGGCGCCCCGGCGGGCACTCTTTCGCCTCCCGGGCGGCCACCGTGGCCCCGGCCCGCCCGCTCGCGGAGCCCCACCCGTCCCCCGCCGTCACCGGGACGAGCACCGGTCCGGAGTCCGTTCCGCCGCTCGCGGGGGTGAGCGCCGTCCTCGTGGGCGAGCCGGTTCCCGCCGGGGCGCGCTCCGCCCGGGAGGCCGGCCCGGTCCGCGTCGCCAGTGCCGTGCCGGACCTCGTCCCGCCCGGTGTCCGGGACGCGGGGTCCGGTGCGACGGCGGTCCGTCCCGCCCCGGTCACCGGACCCGCGCGGCCCGTCCCGTCGTACGAGCCGACCGGCCCATCGCGTACGCCGGGGGCCGTTCCCGCCACCGCCGTGCGCGGGGCCGTCCCGGTGGCCGTGCCCGGTGCCGGGCACCTGCGCGGCCACCCCGTGTCTCCCGCGCCCTTCCCGCGCTCACCTCCCGCCCGGCCGAAGCCGGCGGCGCGTCACGGCCGGCGACGGTCGGCGGCCGTGTCCCCGGGGAGCACCGCGTCCGAGGTGAGCAGGGAGAAATACGCGTCGAAGGAGTCGGCCAGCTCCGCCAGCAGTGCCTTTCCCTTTTCGGCGGAGGCCAGTGAGGGCCGCCCGATGACACCGGACTCGGTATAGGCCGCCATGCCGGTGGTGAGGAGATGCCGCCGGTCGTCGGCGAGGAAATCGGTGGTCTCGTAACCCGGCCGCACCGACTCCGGATGAGTGTGCAGAAGGATGGAGGTCTCGATTTCCCCGGCGTGCATATCGCTGAGCAGGGAGGTCTGTACACCGGCCGCGACGCGCGCCGCCTCCCAGTCCTCGGGAGCGGGGAAAAGCGCCATACGCGTCCCGCTGCCGACGGATTCCTGAACGACATTGCCCAGCACGTAATTTCCGCCGTGGCCGTTGACCAGGACCAGGGCGTCGACCCCGGACCGGCGCAGGGATTCGGCGATGTCCCGTACTACCGCGTGCAGGGTGACGGAGGAGATGCTGACGGTCCCCGGCCACCCGGCGTGCTCGTGGGAGCAGGAGATGGTCACCGGAGGGAGGAGGTGGACGGGATGGGCAGCGGCTATCTCACGGGCGATCGCGCAGGCCACCAAGGTGTCGGTCGCCAGCGGCAGATGGGCGCCGTGCTGCTCGAAGCTGCCGACCGGCAGGACGGCGACCTCGCGGCGCACACCGTCCCGGCGATTGCGTACGTCTTCCGAAGTGTCCGACGGGGCCAGGGAGTTGGGCAGGGGTGTCGGGAAGTCGCGACCGGGGAAAGGCTGGTTTCCGGCGGGCGACGCGGAATTCCCCGCCGGTACCGTCCCGGCCTCCGTCGGCTCGATGCCCGAAGTGCTCATGTTGTCCCGGCCTTTCGTCTCGTACCGCCCGCGTTCGCGCTCGGCAGATAGGAAACAGATCATGACAGAGAACGTCGGCGTGCTCGGCGGAAATGCCCACTCCACGGGTGTCACCCGAGTCGTGACCGCCCCCTTGCCCACGGTGTACGGAGATTTCCAGGCCGTCGGTTATCTCGATCACCACCGCGGCGAGGAACAGATGGTCCTGGTGTACGGGGACATCGGTGAGGAGGAGGTCCTCACCCGGCTGCATTCCGAGTGCCTGACCGGGGACGCGTTCGGCTCCACCCACTGCGAATGCGGTCCCCAACTCGTCACGGCGCTGCGGGAGATCGTCGCGGAGGGCCGCGGGGTCCTCGTCTACCTCCGCGGCCACGAGGGCCGGGGGATAGGTCTGCTCGGCAAGCTGCGGGCGATGAAGCTCCAGGCGGAGGGCCTCGACACCGTCGAGGCGAACCTCGCCCTCGGGCTTCCGGTGGACGCCCGCGACTACCGGGTGGCGGCGGACATGCTGCACGACCTCGGGGTGCGGTCGGTGCGGCTGCTGTCGAACAACCCGCGCAAGCGCGAGGCGCTGCTGCGGCACGGCATCAGGGTCACCGAGCAGGTCCCGCTGCTGATCCCGCCCTGCGAGGAGAACCTCGCCTACCTGCTCACCAAGCGCGAGCGCCTCGACCACTACCTGCCCCACCTGGACGGTGCCCGGCAGGAGGCGGTCTTCTGCGGTTCGGCGAAGGCGGGCGCCGCCGAGGAGTGACGGGGGCGCCCCGGACCCCGGCCCCGTGTCCCGGGCGGCGGGCAGGCTTCTCAGTCGACGACCGCCTCGTGCACCAGGCGCCGGACGTCGGGGAAGACCGTGTGCGACCCGGTGGGACGCAGCTGGGTCATGAACTGCACGGTCAGGTCCCGGCCCGGGTCGACCAGGAACGTCGTACTGGCCACGCCGTTCCAGCCGTACGTGCCCGGGCCCGCCGGGGCCGCGGTGACGGCGGGGTCGGTCACGACCGAGACCCCGAGGCCGAAGCCGAGGCCCGCGTTGCCGGGCTCGTCGTGGCCGGGGCTGCCGTGGGTGCGGATGTCGACGCCGCCCGGGAGGTGGTTGGAGGTCATCAGGTCCACGGTCCTGGGGGTCAGCAGCCGGACGCCGTCGAGTTCGCCCCGGCGGCGCAGGAACTCCATGAAGCGGTGGTAGTCGCGGGCGGTGGCCACCAGGCCGCCGCTCCCGGACAGCAGCCGCGGCCGGCCGTGCAGGGGCAGGCCCGGGATCGGCGTGATGCCGCCCTCGCCGTCCTCTCCGTACAGCTCGGCGAGCCGTCCGGACTGCTCCTCGTCCACGTGGAACCCGGCGTCGGTCATCCCGAGCGGGCCGAAGATCCGCTCGGCGAAGAACGCGTCGAGGGGCCGCCCCGAGACCACCTCGACCAGGTGGCCGAGGACGTTCGTCGCGACGGAGTAGTTCCACCGGGTGCCCGGCTCGAACTGCAGCGGCAGACTCGCGTAGACCTCGCAGGTCGCGGCGAGGTCCGTGCCCTCGACCACCGACGTCCGCACTCCGGCCGCCCGGTAGAGCGCGTCGACGGGATGCGTGCGGTAGAAGCCGAAGGTCAGACCGGCGGTGTGCGTCAGCAGGTGCCGGACCAGCAGGGGCCGGGCGGCAGGCCGGGTTATGACCCCGGTTCCTTCGCCCGCCACGTAGACCCGCGGGTCGGCGAAGGCGGGGAGGTGGCGGCCGACCGGGTCGTCCAGAGCGATCCGCCCCTCCTCCAGCAGCATCAGCGCGGCCACCGAGGTGACGGGCTTGGTCATCGAGTAGATCCGCCACAGCGTGTCGGTGGTGACCGGCAGGTGCGCCGCGAGGTCGCGGTGGCCGTACGCCGTCAGATGCGCGACGCGGCCGTGCCGGGACACGGACACCAGGTACCCGGGCAGGCGGCCCGAGTCGACGAGGTGGGCGAAGTGCTCGTCCAGCCGGACGAGCGCCTTGGGATCGAGTCCGGCCTCGCCGGGCTCGACCTCCTGCTGCAGGGCTCCCATGGCATTCCTCCGGGCTGCGGCTCGTGGACTGGCTGACCTTGATGGTCCTGTACCCAGAGATCACCGGGTCCTACGGGGCTTCCCCCACGCGCGCTGGCGGATGCGCCCCCGGGGCGACGGCCGCCGTCGCCGCGGCGGTGACGGCGGGCCGTCCCGGCAGGGCGCGGGAGAGCGGGAGCCCCAGGGCGGAGACCGCGGCGAGGACGGTCAGCGCGGGGCCCATCTCGACGCCGGTATGCGTCATCAGCGTGGTCGCGACGGCCACCCCGACCGTGGGTCCGACGTTCATCGCCGTCTGCTGGAGCCCGCCCGCGACACCGGCCGACCCCGGGGACACCTGCCGCACGACGACGGCCGTCGCCGTGACCATCACCGTCCCGAAGCCGGCGCCGAGCAGCAGGAAGCCGAACCCGATCTGCGGGGCGCCCGAACCCGGTCCGAGCCGGGACAGCGCGAGGATGCCGACGGTGAGGAGCGCCGTCCCGGCGAGGGCCGTCCGCCGGGGTCCGAAGCGCCGCATCACGACCGCGGCGACCGGTGCGCCCAGGATCATCATCACGGGTCCGGGAAGGGCGCGCAGGCTGCTCTGGAGCGGGTCGAGCCCGAGGACGTCCTGGAGGAAGTAGGTCCCGACGAAGAGGGCGCCGAGCATCGCCGCCGACGCGGTGACCAGGATGCCGAGCGCCGCGCCGATGGTCGCCGAACCGACGATCTCGGCGGGCAGCAGCGGGCCTTCGGTGCGCCGTTCGTGGCGGACGAACACGGCTGCCAGCACCAGGACCGCGAGCAGTCCGAGCACGGTGCCCGTCGCGCCGCTCCCCGTCGAGGTGCCGACGAGCGTGTGCACCAGGAGGGCGAGCGCGGTGGCGAGCAGGCAGGCGCCGGGCACGTCGAGCGGGGTGGGTTCCGTCCCCGCCCCAGGCGCGCCAACCGCGCTTTTCGCGTCGCCGGGCGCGGAAACGGCCGGGGCGGGGGCACGGACGGCGAGGGCCAGCGCGCCGAGCACCAGGGCCGGCACGACGTTGAGGAAGAAGACCGAGCGCCAGCCCAGGTGGGTGACCAGCACCCCGCCGACGAGAGGACCGGCCGCCGCCGCCACGCCGATGGCGCTGGTGCGCAGCGCGACGGGCATGCCGAGCCGGTCCGGCGGGAACGCCGCCCGGAGCATCCCGAGCGTGGCCGGCTGGAGCAGCGCGCCGAAGACGCCCTGGGCCACACGCAGCCCGATCACCCAGCCGATGCCCGACGAGAGGCCGATCCCGGCCGAGGCCGCGCCGAAGCCGAGGACTCCGGTGGCGAAGACCCGCTGGTGCCCGTAGCGGTCGCCGAGCCGTCCGGAGAACACCAGCAGCGCGGCCACCGCGATGAGATAGCCGGTGCTGGTCCACTGGACCTGGGCGAAGGAGGCGTGCAGCTCCCGGCGGAGCGTGGGCTGCGCGATGGTCAGCACGGTGCCGTCCAGGGCGACGATCGCCGCGCCGGCGACGCTGCTCGTGAGGACGAGCAGGCGGTGCGGGGTCATCGGGCCTCCGCCCCGAGATACGCGTCCAGCGCCGCCCGCAGCAGAGGTGTGAAGTCGTCGCTCCCCGTGGCCAGTTGCAGACTGCCCCAGCTCCACAGCTGGGCGATGCCGTGCAGGTTGGCCCACAACGCGCCCGCCACGAGCGGCGCGTCGGCCCGCGGGCACGCCTCCCCGACCAGGTCCACCCAGACGCCGAACAGGGGCAGGCTCGTCTCACGCAGCCCCAGTTGGTCACTGCGCAGCAGGTCGTGACGGAACATCAACTCGTACATGCCGGGGTTGTCGAAGGCGAAGTCCAGATAGACGCGCCCCAGCGTCATCAGGCGGGTGCGCGGGTCCGTCCCGCCGTCGCCGAGCGCCTGTGCCGCGCGGGCGCCCAGGTCCTCGAAGCCGCGGCGCGCGATCGCCGACAGGAGGGCGAGGTGCGTCGGGAAGTGGCGCCGCGGGGCGCCGTGCGAGACGCCCGCGCGCCGGGCGATCTCCCGCAGGGACAGGGCCTGCGCTCCCTCGGTGGTGACCAGGTCGACCCCGACCTGGATCAGACGGGCCCGCAGCCCCGGTTCCGGCTCATGCATAAACACTGTCTACCAGGCCGAGTAGACAGTGTCTACGGATGTGGCGGGATCGAGTGGACACTGTCTACTCCGCCGCCGGTCCCATGGGAAGCGGCGCGGCGACCGGGCGGTTGACGCCGTTCGGTGCCTGGGCCGGGCGGGAGGGCGCCCTGTCGGACCGGCCTCGCCCGCGCGGAATGCCCCACGCGCGGCGCGGCGTTGAGCAGGCATGACCCACGAAGCGCACGACGACGTGAACGACGTGACCACCCCGCTCCGGACCGGGGCGGGCGGGCGGCCCGACGATGCGCAGGACGCCCTGCTCGCTCTGCTCACCGAGCACGACGGGGGAGTGCTGGTCACCCTCAAGCGCGACGGCAGGCCCCAGCTGTCGAACGTGAACCACGCGTACTACCCGGACGAGCGGACCGTCCGGGTCTCGCTCACCGACGACCGCGCCAAGACCCGGAACCTGCGCCGGGACCCGCGGGCGTCGTACCACGTGACCAGCGACGACCGGTGGGCGTACACGGTGGCCGAGGGCACGGCGGACCTCACGCCCGTGGCGCGGGACCCGCACGACGAGACCGTCGAGGAACTGATCCGGCTCTACCGGGACGTCCAGGGCGAGCACCCGGACTGGGACGACTACCGCGCCGCGATGGTCCGCGACCGCCGTCTCGTCCTACGGCTGCGGGTGGAGCGCGCGTACGGCATCCCGCGCGAGCGCTGACCCGGAGCCGGGCGAGGCGTCCCGGCCGTCGTCGGACCTCGCGCCGGCGTCGGTCCGGGCCTCGATCGCGCGCAGGACGGCGATCATGTCCGCGCCCCCGTGCCCCTGCGACACGGCCTCGCCGAACAGGGCGTGGCAGACGTCCAGGAGGGGCGAGGCGAGCCCCGCCCGGCGGGCGGCCCCGGCGATCAGCTGGTTGTTCATCAGTACGTCCTGGACGGCCGCCTGGACCGAGAAGTCCCCGGTCAGCAGCTTGGGCGCCTTCATCCGGGAGACCCCGCTCGCCATCGGGCCCGCGTCGAGCACGTCGAGGAACAACTTCCGGTCCAGACCCTGCCGTTCGGCGAAGTGGAAGGCCTCGCCGAGACCGGTGACGAGCGTGATCAGGAACAGGTTCACCGAGAGCTTCATCAGCAGGGCGTTCGGCACCGGACCGCAGTCGAACGTCTCGTGGCACATCGGGGCGAGGAGCGGGCGTACGGCCGCCGCGGTCGCCTCGTCCCCGGCCAGCATCGCCACGAGCCGTCCCTCCTGGGCGGGCACCCGGGAACCCGACACGGGCGCCTCCGCGTAACGGCCGCCCGCCGCCAGCACGTCGGCTCCGAGTTCCCGCGAGTACTCCGGTGACGTCGTGCCCATGTGCACGAGGGTGCGCCCCTCGACGCGGGCCGCGAAGCCGGGGGTACCGCGGCCGAGGACCTCGTCGGTGGCCGTCTCGTGGGCCAGCATCAGGAACGTGACGTCCGCGCGGGCCAGGACCTCGGCGGGACCGGCGGCGACGTCGGCACCCGCGGCGCGCAGGGGCTCCGCCCTGGCGGCGGTGCGGTTCCACACGATCAGGGGCGTACCGGCCCGGGCCAGATTGAGGGCCATCGGCTGCCCCATGACCCCGAGGCCGAGGAATCCCACCCGCACGACGCACCGCCTTCTCCGGCCGGCCCGTGGGCCACCGCTCGCCGACTATGACAGCTGTCATAGTAGCCAGCTTCATGACAGCTGTCATAGTGGGAGTGGACGTTTCCCGCCGGGCCGCCCGGCGGCCCGTGCCCGGGGGCTTCCACGGACGCCCGGTCCAGCCGGGCGAGAGTGACGCGGGCGCGACGGGAGGTCGGACATGAAGGATTCCGAGCGGGGGCCGCGCGAGCGGATGGTCTTCAGCGCGGCCCAGCTCATCCGCCGCCAGGGCGTCACCGCCACCGGGATGCGGGACGTCGCCGCGCACGCGGGCGCGCCACGCGGATCGCTCCAGCACTACTTCCCGGGCGGCAAGGAGCAGTTGGTCAACGAGGCGGTCGGCTGGGCGGGGCGCTACGCCGGACGGCGCGTCGCGCGTTTCCTCGCCGAACTGGACGAACCGAGCCCGAGTGGGCTGTTCGCCGCGATGGTGCGGCAGTGGACCGACGAGTACGGCTCGCTCGGCTTCGCGTCGGGCTGCCCGGTGGCCGCCGCGACGGTGGACTGCGTGGGATCCACCGAGTCCACCCGCACCGCCGCCGCCGCCGCCGCCGCGTTCGCGTCCTGGACCGGGCCGGTGGCGGGGGCGTTGACGGACATGGGTGTACCGGCCGACCGGGCCGAGCCCCTCGCGACGCTCATGATCAGCGCGCTGGAGGGCGCTTTGCTGATCGCCAGGACCGAACAGGACGTACGCGCCCTGACGACCGTGGCCCGTGAGCTGGGCCCCTTGCTGGACGCGAGTGTCGACCGCGGGGCGTGACCGCTGCCAAGTGGCTCTCGCCGCGCTGGAGTTCGCCGGCAGCTCCGCGCGCTCTCGTGTGAGCGGGCCGGGGGAGCCGTGGTGCCGAGTGTCGTTCGCCGCCCTCACCGTGGGGCGGCGCGCTCCGCGCACACCGGCCGTCCCTGAACCCGGCCGGTGTGCGCGAAGTCGAACTCTACGACGCCGGGCGTGCGGTGTCCGCCCGTAGCGGCGCCTTGATCGCTCCGGTGTGAGGGATTCGGTGCCCGGGCGGACCACCTGAGCGACGGTCCGTGCCGGGCGACGGGGGCGACGGACGAAGGGTGTCGGATGTCGCCGGCGTCCTGAACAGCCGTACAGGAGAAGGGACTTGAGGGGGCCGCCGTTGCCCACGGTCCCCAACTGCGCTGTGCGGTCGGGGACCGGGCGGCCTCGGTACGGTCAGGCGGGGACGGACTCCTGTCGGGAGGCCGTGCGCGGCGTCCGCACGCCGAGTTCCTCGGTCGGCACCTTGTGCGTCTCGCGGGCGGTGACGGCGGCGATGACCGGCGGGACGCACAGGGCCGCCGTGAACAGGGCCACGGCGGACCAGTCGTCGCCGTCCGGGCCGGCGATCCGCGCCGCGAACGTGACGGCGAACCCGGCCACGGCGAAGCCGATCTGGGTGCCGATGGCCATGCCGGACAGCCGCACCCGGGTGGAGAACATCTCGCCGTAGAAGGCGGGCCACACGCCGTTCGCGGCGCTGTAGACGACACCGAAGGCGACGATGCCCAGCACGAGCACCAGCGGGTAGGAGCCCGTCGAGATGGCCCACAGGTAACCGAACATGGCGACCGCGCTGCCGACGGCGCCGACGAGGAAGACCGGACGCCGGCCGATGCGGTCGGAGAGCGTCGCCCACAGCGGGATGGCGCCGAGGGCGACGACGTTGGCGAGCGCGCCCACCCACAGCATCCCGGAGCGGGACATGCCGACCGCGTCGCTGGTCGCGTACGCCAGCGCCCACACCGTGAAGATCGTGCTCACGGAGGCGATGACGGCGCCCGCGACGACCCGGAGCACGTCCGCGCGGTGGTCGCGCAGCAGTACGGCCAGCGGCAGCCGGACCACCCCTTCCGTGGCGGCCTGCTGCGTGAAGGCCGGAGTCTCCTGGAGCGTGCGGCGGATGACGAAGCCGACGACGGCGACCGCGACGCTCAGCCAGAACGGGACGCGCCAGCCCCACGACAGGAGCTGGTCCTCGGGGAGCGCGGCGATCGGCAGGAAGACCAGGGTCGCCAGGAGCTGCCCGCCCTGGGTGCCGCTGAGGGTGAAGCTGGTGAAGAAGCCGCGCCGGTCCGCCGGAGCGTGTTCCAGGGACATGGAGTTGGCGCTGGCCTGCTCGCCGGCCGCGGAGATGCCCTGGAGCACCCGGCACAGCACGAGCAGGACCGGCGCGAGGTCGCCCACCTGGCTCCGGGTCGGCAGACAGCCGATGAGGAACGTGGAGAGGCCCATCAGCATCAGTGTGAAGACCATGATCCGTTTGCGGCCGACGCGGTCGCCGAAGTGCCCGAGGAACAGCGCGCCGACCGGGCGCGCGGCGTAGGCGACACCGAACGTGGCCAGCGACAGCAGCGTCGCGGTGGCCGGGTCCGACTCGTCGAAGAAGACCTTGGGGAAGATCAGCGCGGCGGCGCTGCCGTAGATGAAGAAGTCGTAGTACTCCAGGGCGCTGCCGATCCAGGCGGCCATGGCGGCCTTCCGGGGCTGGCCGGGAGGGGCGTCGAGCGGTGTGGCGGGGGCAGGCACGGCGTGCTCCTTCGAGGGAACTCCGGGGACGGGAGTGACGGAGGGGGAGGAGCCGGATCCCTGGGGTGTGCGGGTCGGCTGCGCCGGGTGCGCGCCCCGGCTAATTAACCCACTGGATAGTTAGTAGCGGATTGGCTACGGATGTTGCGCCCGCGTTTCCGTCCTGTCAAGAGGTCGCGCCGGGGGACCTCGGGACCCATGCCGGCCCCCGGCCCGCGGTCCGCTGATCGCCCCTCGGCTGACGACCGGCGGCGAAAGCGCAGCTCGGGCGCGCTGTTGATGGTGGGTCGGTGGCCGGGCGGCGGCGAGCTCAGTCCGCGGAGCGGTCGGCCGTCAGATAGGCGATGACCATGTCGCCGAGCATGGTGCGGTAGTGCTCGCGCCGGCCGGAGGCGACCAGGTCACGGCCGAACAGGGCGCCGAAGGTATGCCTGTTGGCGACCCGGAAGAAGCAGAACGCGCTGATCATCGCGTGCAGGTCCACGGCGTCGACGTCGGCCGTGAACAGGCCCGAGCTGCGGCCCGCCTCCAGGATGCGGCGGATCACGTCCAGTGCGGGCGAGCCGATCCTGCCCAGCTCCTCGGACGCGGCGATGTGCTCGGCGCCGTGGATGTTCTCGATGCTCACCAGGCGGATGAAGTCGGGATGCCTCTCGTGGTGGTCGAACGTGACCTCGGCGAGGCGGCGGATGGCCGCGACCGGGTCCAGGTGCTCGACGTCCAACTCCTGCTCGGCCTGCCGGATCACGGAGTACGCCCGCTCCAGGACGGCCGTGAACAACTGCTCCTTGCCGCCGAAGTAGTAGTAGATCATCCGCTTCGTGGTGCGGGTGCGGGCGGCGATCTCGTCCACGCGGGCGCCCGTGTAGCCGGCGCGCGCGAACTCCTCGGTGGCCACGTCGAGGATCTCGGCCCTGGTACGCGCGGCGTCGCGAATACGGCCGTTGGGTCGTGCCGGTTCTTCGACGCTGGTCATCGGGTTCCTTCGGGCGGGGGCCAGTGCTCGCGATTGTAGAAGCAGGCCGCCGCCCCGCGGCCGCCGGTCTCGGAGGGTGGAGGGGCCGGGGCGGGACGCGTCGAGCGGTACCCGGGGGGTGCCCTCCGTCCGGGCCGGCTGCCGGACGAGGCTCGGGTGGGGGTTCCCGCCGCCACGAGATCCTGCTATTACTAACGTACTAGTTCGTACATTAGCGGCGGGCGCGGACCCGACGCGCACCGTCGTACGCCAGGCAAGGCATCGCTCAGGAGGCCGCCGTGACCCAGGACTCGTATCTCGTCGGCCTCGTCGGTTCCGGCATCGGCCCCTCCCTCAGCCCCGGGCTGCACGAGCGGGAGGCCGACCGGCAGGGGCTGCGCTACCTGTACCGGCTCATCGACGTCGACCGGTTCGACGGGGGACCGGAGGCGGTGGGCGACCTCGTGCGGAGCGCCCGTGCCCTCGGCTTCGACGGGCTCAACGTCACCCACCCCTGCAAGCAGCTCGTCATCCCCCACCTCGACGCACTCTCCCCGCAGGCCGAGGCGCTCGGCGCGGTGAACACCGTGGTCTTCGAGGACGGCCGCGCGGTCGGACACAACACGGACGTCACCGGATTCGCCGCCTCCTTCGCCCGAGGACTGCCCGACGCCCCGCTGGAGCGCGTCGTGCAGCTCGGGGCCGGAGGCGCGGGCGCTGCCGTCGCCCACGCCCTGCTCACGCTGGGCGCGGGGCACGTGAGCGTCGTCGACGCACTCGGTGACCGTGCCGCCGGGCTCGCCGCCGCGCTCAACGGCCACTTCGGCGAGGGGCGCGCCGGGGCCGCGACGCCGGACGCGCTGGCCCCGCTGCTGACCCGGGCCGACGGGGTCGTGCACGCCACCCCCACCGGGATGGCCGCACACCCGGGCCTTCCCCTGCCTGCCGGGCTGCTGCGCCCCGAACTGTGGGTCGCCGAGGTGGTCTACCGGCCGCTGGACACCGAACTGCTGCGCGCCGCCCGCGCGATCGGCTGCGCGACCCTCGACGGCGGCGGCATGGCCGTCTTCCAGGCGGCGGACGCGTTCCGGCTGTTCACGGGGCGAGAACCCGACACCGCCCGGATGCTGGCGGACATCGCCGAACTGGCGGACGGGGCGGGAGCCCGGCGCTGACCGCGCGGGCAGGGCCCGCACGCGCCCCCCGGTGTCGGACCCCCGTCCGGCCGGACCGAATCACCAGCGACGAAGGAGCAGCCCGTGCGTACGTCCATCGCCACTGTCTCGCTCAGCGGATCCCTGACCGAGAAGCTCACGGCCGCGGCCCGGGCGGGCTTCGACGGCGTCGAGATCTTCGAGAACGACCTGCTCGCGAGCCCGCTGACCCCCGAGGAGATCCGCGCCCGCACGGCCGACCTCGGTCTGGGCATCGACCTCTACCAGCCGATGCGCGACATCGAGGCGGTGCCGGAGGACGAGTTCGAGCGGAATCTGCGCCGGGCGCGGCACAAGTTCGCGCTCATGGAGCGGCTCGGCGCCGACACCGTCCTGGTGTGCTCCAGCGTCTCCCCCCTGGCCGTCGACGACGACGCGCTCGCCGCCGGGCAGCTGAGCGCTCTGGCCGACGTGGCACGGGACTTCGGCATCCGCGTGGCGTACGAGGCCCTCGCGTGGGGCCGTCACGTGAACACCTACGACCACGCGTGGCGCATCGTCGAGGCGGCCGGCCACCCCGCCCTCGGCACCTGCCTGGACAGCTTCCACATCCTCGCCCGGGGCTCCGACCCGAAGGGCATCGAGGACATCCCCGGCGAGAAGATCTTCTTCCTCCAGCTGGCCGACGCCCCCCTGATGGCCATGGACGTCCTGCAGTGGAGCCGCCACTACCGCTGCTTCCCCGGCCAGGGCGGCTTCGACCTGGCCGGACTGCTGGGCCACGTGATGCGCGCCGGATACCGGGGTCCGCTCTCCCTGGAGGTGTTCAACGACGTCTTCCGCCAGGCGGAGGCCGGGCCGACCGCCGTCGACGCCCAGCGCTCCCTGCTCGTCCTCCAGGAGGCGGCCGGTCTCGCCGCGCCGCCGGCACCCGTCGTGCCCACCGGCGTGGCCTTCGCCGAACTCGTCACCCCCGACGCCGAACCCGTCTCGGCGGTCCTGGGCGCCCTCGGCTTCACCCGCACCGCCCGGCACCGCAGCAAGCCTGTCGACCTCTGGCAGCAGGGCGAGGCCCGTGTCCTGCTCAACACGGGACCGCAGGCCCGCCGTGACGGCACCGCTCTCGCCGCCGTCGGCCTGGAGTCGCCCGACCCCGCGGGAGCCGCCCGTCGCGCCGAGGCCCTCCTCGCGCCGGTCCTGCCCCGCCGCCGGGCTCCCGAGGACGCGCCGCTCGACGCGGTGTCCGCCCCCGACGGCACCGAACTCTTCTTCTGTGCCACCAACCGCCCTGAACTCCCCAGCTGGACGCAGGACTTCGAGCGGACGGACGAGCGACCGGGCCCGTCCGGCGCTACCGGTGGTTCGGCGCCGGGGCCCGTCGAGCGCATCGACCACCTGGCGCTCACCCAGCCCTGGCACCAGTTCGACGAGGCCGCCCTCTTCCACCGCAGCGTGCTCGGACTCGCCGCGCAGGAGAGCGTCGACGTGGCGGACCCCTACGGCCTGCACCGCAGCCGCGCCGTCACCGACGCCGGCGGCAGCGTCCGCATCGCCCTGGGAGTGGGCCCCGGCCCCGCCGACGACGGCGCCCGCTCCCAGCACATCGCGCTGGCCACGGCGGACGTGGTGGCCGCCGCCCGCCGCTTCCGGGCCGCGGGCGGGCGCCTGCTGCCGATCCCGGCGAACTACTACGACGACCTGGCGGCCCGGTACGAGTTCACGGACGGCGAGCTGGCGACGTACCGTGAACTCGGCATCCTCTACGACCGTGACGCGGAAGGGGAGTTCCGCCACTGCTGGACCGAGACCGTCGGCCGCGTCTTCTTCGAACTCGTCCAGCGCGACGGCGGCTACCGCGGCTACGGAGCGGTGAACGCCCCGGTGCGGCTCGCGGCGCAGCACGCCTCGCGTCCCGTCCGCTGACCAGGACGCCGGAGGCCGGGACGGCGCGTTTGGCAGCGCAGAGGCCCGGGACACCGCGCGCTGCGGTGACCCGGGCCGGGAACTGCGGCCGCTCCCTCGGCGGACGGGGCCGGGGCGGGCGGCGTCGGTACGGCTACAGGTCGAACTCGTGCGGCGGCAGGTCCAGCGTGAAGCAGGCCTCGCGCACGATGGCCTGCTCGTCCTTGTCAAAGTCGCCGTCGGCTCCGCCGATGACGATGCCGATCTGGATCACGGCGCGGGCCTCGGCGGGCTTCTTCTTGGCCTTGGCGATCTCCTGGAGGACGCTGACCTTGCCCAGGGCGAAGTCGGCCGTCAGCTTGTTCAGGTTGTCGTCGAAGCGCCGCTGGAGGTCGGCGGCGTCGAAGTTCCTCAGCACCTCGTTCGTGGCGATCAGCTGGCTCACCCGCTGCCGCTCGGATGCGTCGATCGAGCCGTCGGCGGCGGCGACGAGCGCGCACATCGCCATGCTCGCGTCGCGGAAGGCACCGCTCGTGAGGTCGTTCTTCTTCGCCACGAGCTGGGTCTGCATCGTCGACGCGGACTCCTTGATGCGGTCCCACAGGGCCATGAGAACTCCATACGTTGTCGAGGGCCGGCCCGCCGGGAGGGGCGGGCCGGGACCTCTTCGGTTGCTACAGCACCGTGGGAACTAGTGGACCGGCACAGAAGTTCCTGGGCTGTTCCATTCGGCCACGACCGGGCGCTCGTGCTCGGTGGAGAGCCGCCCGACCGTGCCCGTCGCGAGCTGGAAGAGCCGCCCGTGGGAGGCCGGAAGCCCCAGGTAGCGGGCGGTGAGCACACGCAGGAAGTGTCCGTGGGCGACCAGCACCACGTCCCCGTCCCTAAGGGCGGGCGCCACCCGGGCCAGCACGCGGTCGGCCCGTCGTCCCACCTCCTCGGGGGACTCGCCGGGATGACCGTCGGGACCGGGCGGCACCCCGTCGTCCCAGAGGAACCAGTCGGGCCGGGTCCGGTGGATCTCGACGGTCGTGACGCCCTCGTACGCGCCGTAGTCCCACTCGTGCAGGTCCGGGTCCGGTACGGCCCCGGACAGGCCCGCGAGTTCCGCCGTGCGGAGCGCGCGGGCCAGCGGGCTGGTGAGCGCGAGGGCGAAGGTCCGGCCGGCGAGCAGCGGGGCGAGGGACGCGGCCTGTTCCTCGCCGTGCCGCGTCAGGGGCAGGTCGGTCCAGCTGGTGTGCTGCCCCGACACGCTCCACTCGGTCTCGCCGTGGCGGACCAGCAGCAGGTCGCCCATGACGCCTACTTCGCCGATTCGACGGCGTGGCCGCCGAACTGGTTGCGCAGGGCGGCGATCATCTTCATCTGCGGCGAGTCGTCCTGCCGGGAGGCGAAGCGGGCGAAGAGCGACGCGGTGATCGCGGGCAGCGGGACGGCGTTGTCGATGGCCGCCTCGACGGTCCAGCGGCCCTCACCGGAGTCCTCCGCGTAGCCGCGCAGCTTGTTCAGGTGCTCGTCGTCGTCCAGGGCGTTGACGGCGAGGTCGAGCAGCCAGGAGCGGATGACCGTGCCCTCCTGCCAGGACCGGAAGACCTCGCGCACGTCGGTGACGGAGTCGACCTTCTCCAGCAGCTCCCAGCCCTCGGCGTAGGCCTGCATCATGGCGTACTCGATGCCGTTGTGGACCATCTTGGAGAAGTGGCCGGCGCCGACCTTGCCCGCGTGCACGAACCCGAAGTCGCCCTCGGGCTTGAGCGCGTCGAAGATCGGCTGCACCTTGGCGACGTTCTCCGCGTCGCCGCCGACCATGAGGGCGTAGCCGTTCTCCAGGCCCCACACGCCGCCCGAGACGCCCGCGTCGACGAAGCCGATGCCCTTGGCCGCCAGCTGCTCGGCGTGCTTCTCGTCGTCGGTCCAGCGGGAGTTGCCGCCGTCCACGATGGTGTCGCCGGCCTCCAGCAGATCGCCGAGTTCGTCGACGACGGACTGGGTCGGACCGCCCGCGGGCACCATCACCCACACCACACGCGGGCCTTCGAGCTTCTCGACGAGTTCGGCGAGGCTGTTCACGTCGGCGAGGTCGGGATTGCGGTCGTAGCCGATGACGGTGTGGCCGGCGCGGCGTATCCGCTCGCGCATGTTGCCGCCCATCCTGCCGAGGCCGATGAGTCCGAGCTGCATCGTGGTCATGTCAGTTCACTTCTTCCTGAGAGTGCGGTAGGCGGCCACGAGGGCGGCGGTGGAGGGGTCGAGCCCGGGCACGTCGGCGCCCTCGGTGAGCGCGGGTTCGACGCGCTTGGCGAGGACCTTGCCGAGTTCGACGCCCCACTGGTCGAAGGAGTCGATGTTCCAGATCGCGCCCTGGACGAACACCTTGTGCTCGTAGAGCGCGATCAGCTGGCCGAGGACCGAGGGGCTCAGCTCGGTCGCCAGGACGGTGGTCGTCGGGTGGTCGCCGCGGAACGTGCGGTGCGGGACCTGCTCCTCGGGCACCCCCCCGGCGCGCACCTCGTCCGGCGTCTTGCCGAAGGCCAGCGCCTGGCCCTGCGCGAAGAGGTTGGCCATCAACAGGTCGTGCTGCGCCTTGAGTTCGTCGCTCAGTTCGTCGACCGGGTTGACGAACCCGATCAGGTCCGCCGGGATCAACTTGGTGCCCTGGTGCAGCAACTGGTAGTAGGCGTGCTGGCCGTTGGTGCCGGGGGTGCCCCAGACGACCGGGCCGGTCTGCCACTCCACGGGGCGTCCCTCGCGGTCCACCGACTTGCCGTTGGACTCCATGTCGAGCTGCTGGAGGTAGGCGGTGAACCTGGAGAGGTAGTGCGAGTACGGGAGCACCGCGTGCGACTGCGCGTCGAAGAAGTTCCCGTACCAGATGCCCAACAGGCCCAGCAGCAGCGGGGCGTTGGACTCGGCGGGCGCGGTGCGGAAGTGCTCGTCCACGGTCCTGAACCCGTCGAGCAGTTCGCGGAAGCGGTCGGGGCCGATCGCGATCATCAGGGACAGGCCGATCGCGGAGTCGAAGGAGTAGCGGCCGCCGACCCAGTCCCAGAACTCGAACATGTTGGCCGTGTCGATGCCGAAGTCCGCGACCTTGCCGGCGTTCGTCGACAGCGCCACGAAGTGCTTCGCGACCGCCTTCTCGTCGCCGTCGAACCCGGCGAGCAGCCAGGTCCGCGCCGAGGTGGCGTTGGTGATCGTCTCGATCGTGGTGAAGGTCTTGGACGCGACGACGAACAGCGTCTCCGCCGGGTCCAGGTCG
Source organism: Streptomyces sp. NPDC005496 (assembly GCF_042872045.1). Classification (NCBI taxonomy): domain Bacteria; kingdom Bacillati; phylum Actinomycetota; class Actinomycetes; order Kitasatosporales; family Streptomycetaceae; genus Streptomyces; species Streptomyces sp. NPDC005496. The sequence continues at coordinate 270,597 of NZ_JBIAJQ010000001.1, read as the reverse complement.
CGGACGGCCTCGTGCAGGTCGGCGCCGTCCACGTTCGACACGAACCGCACCGTCAGCGAGCGGTCGGCGAACGCCCGCAGCGCGTCGTAGGCCATCGCCGGACCGAGGTCGGAGCCGCCGATGCCGATGTTGACGACGTTCCTGATGCGCCTGCCGGTGTGCCCGGTCCACTCACCCGAGCGGACGCGCCCGGCGAAGTCGGCCATCCGGTCGAGCACGGCGTGCACACCCGGCACGACGTTCTCCCCGTCGACCTCGACCACCGCGTCGCGCGGGGCGCGCAGCGCCGTGTGCAGCACGGCCCGGTCCTCGGTGACGTTGATCCTCTCGCCGCGGAACATGGCGTCCCGCTGCCCGAACACGCCGGTGGCCGTGGCCAGTTCCTGGAGCAGCGCCAGGGTCTCGTCCGTGATCAGGTGCTTGGAGTAGTCGATGCGCAGATCGCCGACGCGCACGGTGTAGCGGTCCGCGCGCCCGGGGTCCGCGGCGAACAGCTCACGCAGCCGCGGGTGCAGCATCTCCTGCGCGCGGTGGTCCTCCAGCGCCGTCCACTCGGGACGGTGCGTGAGCTTGGGGGTGTCAGACATCGGTGGGAATCTCCTTGGTGCCCTCGCCCCGCAGGGCGACGGCGTACATCTCGTCCGCGTCGAGGCGCCGCAGCTCCTCGGCGATCAGCTCGGAGGTGCTGCGCACCTTCAGAGCCAGGGTGCGCGAGGGCTGGCCCGGCAGGGCCAGGGTGGCCAGCGGCCCCTCGGGGCGGTCGATGCGGATCTCGCCGTTCTCGGTGCCCAGCCGGACGGCGGTGACGACGGGACCCGCGGTGACGACCCGCTCGACGGCGACCCCGAGGCGGGCCTCCAGCCAGCGGGCCAGCAGCTCGGCGCTCGGGTTCTCGGCCTCGCTCTCCACGGCGGCCGAGATCACCTTCGTCCGGGCCTGGTCGAGCGCGGCGGCCAGCATCGAGCGCCACGGCGTCAGCCGGGTCCACGCCAGGTCGGTGTCACCGGGCGCGTACGCGGCGGCGCGGGCCTCCAGCGCGGCGAGCGGCGTCTCGACCGCGTACATGTCGGTGATACGGCGCGCGGCGAGGGCGCCCAGCGGGTCCTTGACCGGGATCTGCGGCGCGTCCACCGGCCACCAGACGACGACCGGCGCGTCGGGCAGCAGCAGCGGCAGGACGACGGAGTCGGCGTGGTCGGACACCTCGCCGTACATGCGCAGCACGATGGTCTCGCCGGTGCCGGCGTCGGCGCCCACCCGGACCTCGGCGTCCAGACGCGAGTTGGTGCGGTCGCGCGGGGTCCTGGCGTGGCGCTTGATGACGACCAGGGTGCGCGAGGGGTGCTCGCGCGACGCCTCCTCGGCCGCCTTGATGGAGTCGTAGGCGTTCTCCTCGTCGGTCACGATGACCATCGTGAGGACCATGCCCACGGCCGGCGTGCCGATGGCCCGGCGGCCCTTCACAAGAGCCTTGTTGATCTTGCTTGCCGTGGTGTCGGTCAGGTCGATCTTCATGGCCTGCGCCAGCTCCGTCCGTCTCGTGCGAGCATCTCGTCGGCTTCCTTGGGGCCCCAGGTGCCCGAGGCGTACTGCGCGGGCTTGCCGTGGGTGTCCCAGTGGACCTCGATCGGGTCGAGGATCTTCCAGGACTCTTCCACCTCCTGATGACGGGGGAAGAGATTGGCGTCGCCGAGCAGCACGTCCAGGATCAGCCGTTCGTACGCCTCCGGGCTGGACTCCGTGAACGACTCGCCGTACGCGAAGTCCATCGACACGTCCCGGATCTCCATCGACGTACCCGGCACCTTCGATCCGAAGCGCACGGTCATGCCCTCGTCGGGCTGGACGCGGATGACGATCGCGTTCGAGCCGAGCTCCTCCGTCGCCGTGTGGTCGAAGGGGGAGTGCGGGGCGCGCTGGAAGACGACCGCGATCTCCGTCACCCGCCGGCCGAGCCGCTTGCCGGTCCTCAGGTAGAAGGGGACGCCCGCCCAACGGCGGTTGTCGATCTGCAGTTTGACGGCGGCGAAGGTGTCGGTCTTCGACTTCGCGTCGATGCCGTCCTCCTGGAGGTAGCCGACGACCTTCTCGCCGCCCTGCCACCCCGCCGCGTACTGGCCGCGCACGGTGTGCTCGCCCAGGTTCTCCGGCAGCTTCACCGCCCTGAGGACCTTCAGCTTCTCGGTGAGCAGCGATTCGGCGTCGAAGGCGGCCGGCTCCTCCATGGCCGTCAGGGCCATCAGCTGGAGCAGGTGGTTCTGGATGACGTCACGGGCGGAACCGATGCCGTCGTAGTAGCCGGCCCGGCCACCGATGCCGATGTCCTCGGCCATCGTGATCTGCACGTGGTCCACGTACGACCGGTTCCAGATCGGCTCGTACATCTGGTTGGCGAAGCGGAGCGCCAGGATGTTCTGGACGGTCTCCTTGCCGAGGTAGTGGTCGATGCGGAACACCTGGTCCGGGTCGAACACCTCGTGCACGATCGCGTTCAGCTCGCGCGCGCTCGCCAGGTCGTGGCCGAACGGCTTCTCGATGACCGCGCGCCGCCAGGAACCCTCGGGCGCGTCCGCGAGCCCGTGCCGCTTGAGCTGCTGCACGACCTTCGGGAAGAACTTCGGCGGTACGGAGAGGTAGAAGGCGTAGTTGCCGCTGGTGCCGCGCGAGGCGTCCAGCTCCTCGACGGCCGCGCGCAGCTGCTTGAACGCCGTGTCGTCGTCGAAGTCGCCCGGGACGAACCGCATGCCCTCGGCGAGCTGCTGCCAGACCTCCTCGCGGAACTCGGTGCGGGCGTGCTCACGCACGGAGTCGTGCACCACCTGCGCGAAGTCCTGGTCCTCCCACTCGCGCCGGGCGAACCCGAGGAGCGAGAAGCCCGGCGGCAGCAGACCGCGGTTGGCGAGGTCGTAGACGGCCGGCATCAGCTTCTTGCGGGAGAGGTCACCGGTGACGCCGAAGATGACGAGCCCGGAGGGGCCCGCGATCCGGGGCAGCCTGCGGTCCTGGGGATGGCGCAGGGGGTTCCGCCAGTCGGCGTCGGCGCCGGTCACGCCGAGGGCCTTCGCCACGTCCGCGGGGACGTCCTCGGCCGCGGCCCCGGTGGTGTCCGCCTCCGGCTTCGCCGCCTCGGCCTTCGCCCGCTTCGGGGCCGCCTTCGCCGCGCTGTTCCTCGATTCCCCGGCGGGGGAGGCCGGCGTCCCGCCGGCCTCCCGCCCCGCCGTGTCCTCGGTGGGTGTCCCGCTCATGCCCCCTCAACTCCCTTGTGCTCCAGCGACGTCGCCACGGCCTCCAGCAGGTCCTGCCAGGCGGCCTCGAACTTCGCCACGCCCTCGTCCTCCAGCTGCGCGACGACCTCGTCGTAGGAGATGCCGAGGCCCTCGACGGCCGCCAGGTCGGCGCGCGCCTGCGCGTAGCCGCCGGTCACCGTGTCGCCGCGGATGTCTCCGTGGTCTCCGGTGGCCCTGAGGGTGGTCTCCGGCATCGTGTTGACCGTGCCCGGCGCGACCAGCTCGTCGACGTACAGCGTGTCCTTGTACGACGGGTCCTTGACGCCGGTCGAGGCCCACAGGGGGCGCTGCCGGTTGGCACGGGCAGCGCCGAGGGCGGCCCAGCGGTCACCGCCGAACACCTCCTCGTACGCCTCGTAGGCCAGGCGCGCGTTGGCGAGCGCGGCGCGGCCCTTGAGCGCGAGCGCCTCGTCGGTGCCCACCTTCGCCAGCCGCTTGTCGATCTCGCTGTCGACGCGGGAGACGAAGAAGGAGGCGACGGAGTGGATGCCGGACAGGTCGATGCCCGCGGCCCCGGCCTTCTCCAGACCGGCCAGGTAGGCGTCCATCACGGCGCGGTAGCGCTCCAGCGAGAAGATCAGCGTGACGTTCACGCTGATGCCGAGGCCGATGACCTCGGTGATCGCCGGGAGGCCCGCCTCGGTGGCCGGGATCTTGATCATGACGTTCGGCCGGTCCACCAGCCAGGCGAGCTGCTTGGCCTCGGCGACCGTCGCGTCGGTGCGGTGCGCCAGACGCGGGTCGACCTCGATGGACACCCGTCCGTCGCGGCCGTCCGTCGCCTCGTACACGGGCCGCAGCACGTCGGCGGCGGCGCGGACGTCCTGCGTGGTCATCATGCGCACGGCCTCTTCGACCGTGACGCCGCGTACGGCGAGGTCGGCGAGCTGCTCCTCGTAGCCCTCGCCGGAGCCGATGGCGGCCTGGAAGATCGAGGGGTTGGTGGTGACGCCCACCACGTGCTGGTGCTCGACGAGTCCGGCGAGGTTGCCGGACGTGATCCGCTTGCGCGACAGGTCGTCCAGCCAGATGGAGACGCCTTCGTCGGAGAGGCGCTTCAGGGCTCCCGCGGCTGCGGTTGCTTCGGTCACAGTGATCATCTTCTTTCTGGCGACGGGATCAACCACGCGCGGCGGCGAGTGATTCCCGCGCGGCGGAGGCGACGTTCTCGGCGGTGAAGCCGTATTCGGCGAAGAGGGTCTTGGCGTCGGCGGAGGCGCCGAAGTGCTCCAGGGAGACGATGCGTCCGGCGTCACCCGCATACCGGTACCAAGTCAGGCCGATGCCGGCCTCGACCGCCACGCGGGCCTTCACCGAGGGCGGAAGGACGCTCTCGCGGTACTCCGCGGACTGCTCCTCGAACCACTCCACCGACGGCATCGACACCACCCGGGTGCCGACCCCCTCGGCTTCGAGCCGCTCGCGCGCCTCGACGGCCACATGCACCTCGGAGCCCGTGGCGACGAGGATCACGTCGGGCGTGCCGGTGGAGGACTCCCGCAGCACGTAGCCGCCCTTGGCCGCGTCCTCGTTCGGCGCGTACACCGGGACACCCTGGCGGGTGAGCGCGAGGCCGTGCGGGGCGGGGGCGGCGGCGTGCCGGCGGAGGATCTCGCGCCAGGCGATCGCGGTCTCGTTGGCGTCGGCGGGGCGGACGACGTTGAGGCCGGGGATGGCGCGCAGCGAGGCGAGGTGCTCGACGGGCTGGTGGGTGGGGCCGTCCTCGCCGAGGCCGATGGAGTCGTGCGTCCACACGTACGTCACCGGGAGCTGCATGAGGGCGGAGAGGCGGACGGCGTTGCGCATGTAGTCGGAGAACACCAGGAAGGTGCCGCCGTAGACGCGGGTGTTGCCGTGCAGGGCGATGCCGTTCATCTCCGCGGCCATGGAGTGCTCGCGGATGCCGAAGTGGATCGTGCGGCCGTACGGGTCGGCCTCGGGCAGCGGGTTGCCCTTCGGCAGGAAGGAGCTGGTCTTGTCGATCGTGGTGTTGTTCGAGCCGGCGAGGTCGGCGGAGCCGCCCCACAGCTCGGGGATGACACCGCCGAGGGCCTGGAGCACCTTGCCGGAGGCGGCACGCGTGGCCACCGAGGTGCCCTCCTCGAAGACCGGCAGCGCGCTCTCCCAGCCCTCGGGGAGCTGCCCCGCCACGACGCGGTCGAAGAGCTTCGCGCGCTCGGGCTGCGCGAGGCGCCACTCCGCGATCCGCTTGTCCCAGGCGGCGTGCGCCTCGGCGCCCCGGTCCAGGGCCTCGCGGGCGTGGGAGAGAACCTCCGGCTCCACCTGGAAGGTGCGCTCGGGGTCGAAGCCGAGGACGCGCTTGGTGGCCGCGACCTCGTCCGCGCCGAGCGCCGAGCCGTGCGCGGCCTCCGTGTTCTGGGCGTTCGGCGCGGGCCAGGCGATGATCGTGCGCATCGCGATGATCGAGGGGCGCCCGGTCTCGGCCTGTGCCTGCCGGAGCGCCGTGTGCAGCGCGTGCACGTCGATGTCGCCGTCGGCGCCGGGCTCGATCCGCTGGACGTGCCAGCCGTAGGCCTCGTAGCGCTTCAGGACGTCCTCGGAGAAGGCGGTCGCGGTGTCGCCCTCGATCGAGATGTGGTTGTCGTCGTAGACGAAGACGAGGTTGCCGAGCTTCTGGTGGCCCGCCAGGGAGGACGCCTCGGCGGAGATGCCTTCCTGGAGGTCGCCGTCCGAGACGATCGCCCAGACGGTGTGGTCGAAGGGGGACTCGCCCTCCGGGGCCTCGGGGTCGAACAGGCCGCGCTCGTAGCGGGCGGCCATCGCCATGCCGACGGCGTTCGCGACACCCTGGCCGAGCGGTCCGGTGGTGGTCTCGACGCCCGCGGTGTGCCCGTACTCGGGGTGACCGGGCGTCTTCGAGCCGTGCGTGCGGAACGCCTTCAGGTCGTCGAGCCCGAGTTCGTAGCCCGACAGGAAGAGCTGGGTGTAGAGGGTCAGCGAGGTGTGGCCGGGGGACAGCACGAAGCGGTCGCGGCCCGTCCACTCCGGGTCGGCGGGGTCGTGTCGCATCACCTTCTGAAAGAGGGTGTATGCCGCCGGGGCGAGCGCCATCGCGGTGCCCGGGTGTCCGTTTCCGACCTGCTGCACGGCATCGGCCGCCAGAAGGCGGGCGGTGTCGACGGCACGCCGGTCGAGATCGGTCCATTCGAAGCCGTCGAAGGTCTGCGTGCTCATCTTCAAGAAGTCCTCTGCGAGAGCGGGATTACTGCTCGGACGTGTTCAAACTTAAAAGTCTGACTTTTGCCGGGGAAGGTGCCCTTGTGTCAGCCTTCGGTGAAAGTGGGACAGCGAGTGCGGGACCGAGCCGACGCGAGAAGGACATGGCGGACAGAACAACCCGAGACGGCAGCCGGGAGCAGGACGGGATCAAGACTTTTCCCTTCCCCGTCGACCTGAGCGTCTCCGGTGTCGGTATGCAGGTCGGGCCCATGGGCACCGGCCGCGCCTGGCACGCGGACGCACCCCTGGACCGCGTGCACCGCATCGACTTCCACGTCGTCATGCTGTTCCACGAGGGCCCCGTCCGACACATGATCGACTTCGCCGAGTACGAGGCCGCCGCGGGAGAGCTGCTCTGGATCCGTCCCGGCCAGGTCCACCGCTTCTCCCGTACGAACGGGTACCGCGGGACCGCCCTCACCATGCAACCGGGTTTCCTGCCGCGCGCCACCGTCGAGGCGACCGGGCTCTACCGCTACGACCAGCCGCCGCTGCTGCGGCCCGACGCGGCACAACTCGCGGCCCTGCGGCACTCCCTGGACCAGCTGGAGCGCGAGTACGTCGACACCGCCACGCTGCCGCTCAGCCTGCACACCTCGGTGCTGCGGCACTCGCTGACCGCGTTCCTGCTCAGGCTGGCCCATCTGGCGGCCAGTTCGGCCGAGGCGGCGCAGGGGCGGAGCGACACCACCTTCACCCGGTTCCGGGACGCGGTCGAGGAGGGCTTCGCCACCAACCACAGCGTCAGCGCCTACGCCGACGCCCTCGGTTACTCCCGCCGGACCCTGGTCCGCGCGGTGCGCGCGGCGACCGGGGAGACACCCAAGGGCTTCATCGACAAGCGGGTCACGCTGGAGGCCAAGCGGCTCCTCGCGCACACGGAGATGCCCATCGGCCGGGTCGGCGCGGCCGTCGGCTTCCCCGACGCCGCCAATTTCTCCAAGTTCTTCCAGCAGCACACGGAACAGACCCCGGCGCAGTTCCGGCTGGAGCTGCGCTGAAGGGGCGGGCCGCGTGGCCCGCCCCTCCCGTGTACCCGTGCCGTTTCGCCGTCAGTGGCCGAAGTCGAACCAGTTGACGTTCACGAAGTCGGCCGGCTGGCCGCTGCTGAAGGTCAGATAGACGTCGTGCGTGCCGGTGACGCCGGTGATGTTCGCCGGGACCGTCTTCCAGCTCTGCCAGCCGCCGGTGTTGCCCACGGCGAAGCTGCCGACCGGCGTGTTCGTACGGCTGTCCAGGCGGACCTCGACCAGACCGCTGACGCCGCCCGCCGCGCCGCTGGCGACCCGGCCGTAGAACTGCCTGGCCGCCGTGGAGCCGAAGTTGACGCCCTTGAAGAGCGCCCAGTCGCCGTTGCCGATCGCGCTGATGTTCTGGCCGCCGCCGGAGTCGGTGGTCGTCTCGGTGCTCACGCCGCCCTGGCCGTCGAACGACTCGGCCTGGATCGCGCTGTACGCGTCCCGGTTGCCGGACGGGGGCGGGGTGGTGCCGCCACCGCCGCCGCCGGCGGCCTGCAGCACCTGCACGTAGTCGACGACCATCGGGTGGCCCGGTTCGGTGCCGCTGTCGGGGCCGCCGCCGAACGCGTCCGGGAAGCCGCCGCCCATCGCCACGTTCAGGATGATGAAGTAGCCGTGGTTCGTGGCGTTCGTCCACGTGGTCGCGTCGACCTGGTTGGCCTTGACCGTGTGGAAGTTGACGCCGTCGAGGTAGAAGCGCATCTCCTCCACGCTCGTGGACTTGTCCCACTCCACGGCGTACGTGTGGAACCCGGCCTGGCAGGTCGTGCCCGTACAGGGGGTGTTGCCGCCGATGCCCGACGTCTCGTTGCACGGGCCGCCCGGGGAGGTGCCGCAGTGCATCGTGGCCCACTCGGTGTTGAGGCCCTGGACGTTCTCCATGATGTCCAGCTCGCCGATGCCCGGCCAGTTCCAGTAGTTGCCCCGGAAGGGCGCGCCGAGCATCCAGAACGCGGGCCAGTAGCCCTTGGCGGCGGGGCCGGTCACGTTCGGCATCTGGATACGGGCCTCGACGCGCAGCTTGCCGCCCGACGGGGGCTGGAAGTCGGTGCGCCGGGTCTCGATGCGGCCGGAGGTCCACTTGCCCGAGGAGTCGCGGCGCGGGGTGATCCGCAGGTTGCCGGAACCGTCGAGGGAGACGTTGTCGGTGCTGCTCGTCATCGTCTCGATCTCGCCGGTACCGAAGTTGGCGGGACCTCCGGGGTAGCTGGTGCCGGTCGTGTACTGCCAGTTGGTGGTGTTGACGCCCGTGCCGGCGGCGCCGGTGAAGTCGTCGACGAAGACCTGGGACCAGCCGGAGGGGGGCGGGGGAGCGGAGGCGTTGGCGGGGAGGGTGGCGGCCGTGGCTGCCGCCGCCGCCAGGCTGAGCGTGCTGAACACGGCGATGAGCACGCGCCGCAGTGGGGCGCGTCTGCCGGGTGTGCCGGACGTTTCACTCATGGGGGTGCCCTCTTCAGGTACGGAGTGAGGTGCGCGGGTGTTTTTGAGAGCGCTCTCAAGGAGCTGCGCGGCCAATGTGCTCTCCGGTGGTCCAACCGTCAAGAGGTCAAGCCGAGAAAACCCTTACGGGGAGCGGGAGTTCAAGGTGTGAAGGCGGGACGCGGGCCGGAACGCGCGGTCGCCTCCCGTGAGTTGGGCCGGGCTCCGCACCTGAACCGGCCTCCGTTTCCCGCGCCGGAGTCCTCCGTTTCCGGGTCGGGCGGCGGGCTGGCGGCCAAGCGGGCGGGTAGGCGGCGTGGGGGCGGGCGGCAGGTCCGGTGCGGCCGCCCGCGTCGGCCGGGTCAGTCCTCGTACAGGCCCGCCAGCGCTGCGGCGTACTTCTCGCGGATGACACGGCGCCGCATCTTCAGCGACGGGGTCAGCTCACCGGTGGCCGGGCCCCACTCCTCGGCCAGCAGCTCGTACCGCTTGACCTGCTCGGTCCTGTTCAGGCGGGAGTTGGCGGCGGCGACCGCCCGGTCCGCCTCGGCCCGCACGACGGGATGCCGCGCCAGGGCGTCCGGCCCGAGCCCCGCCTCGACGCCGTGCGCCGCCGCCCACGCGGGAGCCGTCTCCGGGTCCAGCACGAGCAGGGCGACCAGGTACGAGTGGTGATCGCCGTGCACGAGGGCCTGCCCGATCAGCGGATGCTCCTTGAGGGCGTTCTCCACCAGCGCCGGGGAGACGTTCTTGCCCGTCGAGGTGATGATCAACTCTTTCTTGCGGTCCGTGATCCAGACGAAGCCGTCCTCGTCGACCCGGCCGACGTCACCGGTGCGCAGCCAGCCCTCCTCGTCCACGGCGGGCACCACCTCGCCGTCCTCCCGGAGGTAGCCGGCGAAGACCGACTCGCCGCGCACCTCCAGCTCGCCGTCCTCGGCGACCCGGATCTCCACCGACGGCACGGGACGCCCGACGGAACCCAGCCGGAACCCGCTGCGCGGGCTGTTCGCCGTGGCCACACCGGCGGTCTCCGTCATCCCCCAGGCGTCCATGACGACGATCCCGAAGCCTGCCCAGAAACGCACCACGTCGATCGGCATGGGCGCCGAGGCGCTGGCCGCCCAGGTGACCCGGTCGAGCCCCCCGACGGCCAGCAGCGGTACCAGGACCCGCTCCCGCGCACGGTCGTAGGCCGCGGCGACGTCGGGCGGCGGCTCCGCGCCGCGCTCCAGGAAGCCGACGTACTCCCGTGCCACCCGGGTGGCCTCCTCGACGGCCTCCCGCTGTTCCGCGGGCAGGGCGGCGAGTCCGGTCCGCACGGTCGCGGCCAGCTTCTCCCAGATCCTCGGCACCCCGAAGAACTGCGCCGGGCGCACCGTCCGCACGGCCCCGGCGACATGCTGCGGATCCGGGCAGAGGTACACGTGGGCGAGGCGCAGGCAGGGCACGTACAGGCTCAGCATCCGCTCCGCGATGTGGGCGAACGGCAGATAGCTGATGTGCTCGGTCTGCGGGGGGAGTTCGACGATACCCTCGATGGCGCGGGCGTTCGCCAGCACCTGCCGGTGGGTGAGCACCACGCCCTTGGGCTCGCCGGTGGTGCCGGAGGTGTACACGACGGTGACCGGGTCGTCGGGGCGGGACGCGTCCAGCGACTTGCCGAACTCCTCCGGTACCGGTTCGTTCAGCAGGGCGGCGTACGGCAGGTGGGTGCCCTCGCTCCCGGGTTCCACCACGACGAGCCGGGTGAGCGGGGTGCCCGCGTCGTCCAGCAACGCCGTCCACCGGTCCACCTCGGCGGCGCCCTCCACCACGGCCACTTCGGCACGGCAGTTGCGGGCGATGTGCGTCATCTGCGGCACCGCGGAGGTCCCGTACACGCTGACCGGCACCGCGCCCAGCCGGACCAGCGCGAGGTCGCAGAGCCAGTGCTCGGGCCGGTTGGCCATCATGAGCAGCACGTGGTCGCCCCGGCCGACGCCGAGTGCCGCGAACCCGGCCGCCAGCCGCGTCGTGCGGTCCCGTACCCCGGCCCAGTCCAGGGTGCTCCACTCCTCGGTGCCGGGCTCCTGCCAGGACAGCGCGGGCCGGTCGGCGTGGAGGCGGGCGTTGCGCTCCACGAGCTCGGGCACGGTCCACGGCTCGGACGGGTCTTCGGCGATGCGCGGGGCTTGCGTCATGTCGGCCTCCTGGCGGGCTGCGGCGGGGTCGTCGGCAGGCTGGTCGGCGCTCGCTCGGACAGTAGGAGCGGCGTCCGGGCCGGTCAACGCCCGGCACCGCACCGGCCGAACTCCGTTGTCAGGCTGGCTCGTTCGGGACTCCTCGCCGTCACTCCGAGGTCCGGTCCGCCGTGTCCGGGGCGGGCTGCCAGCCCAGGGCCCGGGAGATGCCGCGCGCGGCCAGCCGTACCGCCGGGATCAACGCCGCCACCTGCGCGTCCTGTTGGGGCACCACCACCGACACCGCCGCCGTGACCGCCCCGCCAGGTCCGCGCACCGGAGCGGCCACCGACAACGCGTCCTCGGTGACCTGACGGCTGCTCACCGCGACGCCCGTGCGCCGCACTTCGGCCAGCATCCGGCGCAGCCGCTCGGCGTCGGTGAGGGTGTACGGCGTGAAAGAGGCGAGCGGACCCGCGCAGTACGCCTCCTGGGACGCGCTGTCCCCGTGGGCGAGCAGCACGAGGCCCACCCCCGTCGCGTGCAGGGGCCAGCGGGCGCCCACCTGGATGCGGACCCCGACCGCGGAACGCCCCGAGAGCCACTCGGTGTAGACGACCTCGGAGCCGTCCCGGACCGCCAACTGGACGTTTTCGTGCGTCGCTTCGTACAGGTCCTCCAGGTACGGCAGCGCGATCTGCCGCAGCGCCGGTCCGCGCGGCGCGAGGGCGGCGAGTTCCCACAGCCGCAGGCCCACGTGGTAGACGCCGCCCGGGTCGCGTTCCAGGGCGCCCCACTCGGTGAGGGCGCCCACGAGCCGGTGCGTCGTGGTGAGGGTCAGCCCGGCCCGCCGGCTGATGTCCGAGAGGCTCAGCGCCGGGTGCTCGCGGTCGAAGGCGGCCAGCACGGCGAGGAGGCGTCCGGGCGCGGACGCGGGCGGCACGGCGTCGGCGGTCACGGCGTCGGGTCAGCCGAGTCCGGTCCCCGCGACCCGCCGCGACGGCGTGTGCTCGCGGCGGGGCACGGCCCCGACTCCCGGAGAAAGCACGGCTCGGGGGTCGACGGGAACAAAGTTCGTCGGCTGCGGCTGCGGCTGGCGGGCGATGGCGGGCTCCCTGGTCATGGCCCGGGCGGCTTCGCGTGACCCGGGACCGGGGCGGTCGTGCGGACGCGTACCCCTGCCGGACGGGCACGCGGCGGTACGTGTACGGACCCAGCATGACGCACTCTCCCGCGGCCGTTCCGGCGCAGGTCTGCGGCGTCGGAGGGCTCGACGTGGTAGAGACGGACACGGCGATCGACGCGCCGACGCGGTTCCCCTCCGCGGAACGGGCGTACGGGTGATCGTGGCGGGAGAGCCGGGAAAGGCGGGCGTGGTGTGAAGCTGACGATTCTGGGAGGCGGCGGATTCCGGGTGCCGCTCGTGTACGGGGCGCTCCTGGGCGACCGGGCCGCGGGCCGGGTCACCCATGTGGTGCTGCACGACCTGGACGCGGAGCGGCTGTCGGCCGTCGCCCGGGTCCTGGCCGAGCAGGCGGCCGGACGCGCGGACGCCCCCGTGGTGACGGTCACCACCGATCTCGACGACGCGCTGCGCGGTGCCGACTTCGTGTTCTCCGCGATCCGCGTCGGCGGTCTCGAAGGGCGCGCGGCGGACGAGCGGGTCGCCCTCACGGAGGACGTCCTCGGCCAGGAGACCGTGGGCGCCGGCGGCATCGCGTACGGGCTGCGGACCGTGCCGGTCGCCGTGGACATCGCGCGCCGCGTGGCCCGGCTCGCCCCCGACGCCTGGGTCATCAACTTCACCAACCCCGCCGGCCTGGTCACCGAGGCCATGTCACGGCACCTCGGCGACCGGGTGATCGGCATCTGCGACTCCCCGGTGGGCCTCGGCCGCCGCATCGCGCGCGTGCTGGGCGCGAACCCGGGGGAGGCCTGGATCGACTACGTCGGCCTCAACCACCTGGGCTGGGTACGGGGTCTGCGCGTCGGGGGCCGGGACGAACTGCCGCGCCTGCTCGCCGATCCGGGGCTGCTCGGCTCCTTCGAGGAGGGCAAGCTCTTCGGCGTGGACTGGCTCCGGTCCCTGGGCGCGATCCCGAACGAGTACCTGCACTACTACTACTTCAACCGCGAGACCGTACGGGCCTACCAGCAGGCGAAGAAGACCCGCGGCGCCTTCCTGCGCGACCAGCAGGCGGCGTTCTACGAGGAGATGCGGCGCCCGCAGGCCTCGGCACTGGCGGCCTGGGACCGTACGCGGGCCGAGCGCGAGGCCACGTACATGGCCGAGAACCGGGACGCGGCGGGCGCCGGCGAGCGCGACGCCGACGACCTGTCGGGCGGCTACGAGAAGGTCGCCCTCGCCCTGATGCGGGCCATCGCCCGCGACGAGCGGACCACGCTGATCCTCAACGTCCGCAACCGCGGCACCCTCGCCGTCCTCGACGCGGAGGCCGTCGTCGAGGTGCCGTGCCTGGTCGACGCCAACGGGGCGCACCCGGTGGCCGTCGACCCGCTGCCGGACCACGCCACGGGTCTGGTCTGCTCGGTCAAGGCGGTCGAGCGGGAGGTCCTCGCCGCGGCCGAGTCCGGCTCGCGCGCCACCGCCGTCAAGGCCTTCGCCCTGCACCCCCTGGTGGACTCAGTCAACGTGGCCCACCGCCTCGTCGACGGCTACACGAAGGCCCATCCGGGCCTGGCCTACCTGAAGTAGCCGCGGTCCGAGCCGCCGCGGTATCCGGGTCACCGGTGGCGCGGACACGCGTGTGGGGGCACCCGGCCGCCGGCCGGATGCCCCCACGTCCCGCGTGTCCCGTGCGTCAGCCGGTGAACCCGGCCGTGATGGAGGTGAACTGCCAGTTGCTCTGGCTGATGCCGGAGCAGTTGCTGGTCACGCCGCCGCCGGGGCAGGGGCGGTCACGGTTGACCGACCAGAACGCGAGGCGGGCGATGTGGTGCGAGTTCGCCCAGTCGCGGATCTGGGTCCACAAACGTGTTTACGGGTGGTGAATGGTGGGCCCGTCCGGAGCGGCGCCGGGCGCGTCTGCGTGGATCTCGCACACGAGGTTCAGCACGTCGTCGAGCCGACCACGGAGCCGCTCGATGATGAGGATGAGGCCGCCGGCTTCCAGCTGCGCGAGGTCTTCGGACCGGGCGTAGTCGAGGTCTCTGCGGGCGTACTCGATGCGTGTTTGCTGCAGGGCCGTGAGCGCGGGGCGCTGGGGTGCGGGGGGCTGCTGCTGCGGGTCCATGTGGTTCGCCTTGCAATGAGGCCGCGGGCGTGGGGTACCGCGGTGGGCCTGGTTCGAGGGTTGTTTGACTGCGCACGTAATGATCGCTGACGGATCATGGTTGGACAATAGTCAAACTGAGGATCACTCGAACGTGTGTTTTATTTTGTTCCGGGATGTGGAGTCGGGTACCAAATGCCTGATACATCAGGCTGACTTATGATGATCTTCCCTCGACTGTTTGTCGAGTGCACCCACCCGACGACGACTGGCTCGCCGAGCGCAGCCGCGTCCTCGGCGACCGCATCCGAGACCACCGCAAACGGCTCGGCTACACGCAAGAGCAGGTCTACCTCGACGCCGGCATCAGCCGCGACGTCCTCCAGCGCATCGAAGCGGGCCGCCACAATCCGACGCTGCACACTCTGCTTCGCATCTCGCACGTCCTCGACGTGCCGCTCGCGGACCTGGTGAACGACATGCGCTGAGCGGCCTGCCGCGTATTGGGCAAGCGGCAGGCCGCCAGCTCCCGCTACCTGGACCGGTCCCTGCCGGGCAGCGGGGGTCTCATGGGGTTCGGGCACGACTCGGCGTGGATGGTGACGTCGGCTCGCGCGGACGACGCCGAGTCGACGGAGTACGTGCGGCCCTGGCCGGGCGGGATCGGCTGATCACAACGGGCGCAGATCACCGGCGGGCCTCCCGCAGTCGGGCGCGGATCGTCCGCCCGTCGACGCACTCGCGGGGCGCTTCGCTGCACCGCCCGCAACGCGCAGCGTGATCCAGCAAGCGCCGGTACGCGGCCTCGACTTCCGGCGGCACCTTACGGATAGCAGGCGTGGGCATGGCGGCGGTCATGCGCTGGGCTCCTCGCCGAACCGGGGGCCGAACGCGTCCTCGATCGCGGCCCGCAGTGCGGCGGCGTCGGTGAGCCAGTTGCTGTCGCCCGGGCACACCCGCCAGTGCGGGCCCGGCCCCTGCGTCCGGCGTGCCGGGGGGATCGTCACCGTCGCACCGTCGCCGAGGACGCGCACGTTGTCGGCGTCCCAGGCCGCCGCGCTTCCGGGCGTCACGAAGTAGTACAGCGCCGCGCTGTGGGAGTCCTCGACGACAGCGCCGCACCGCGTGCCGAGGATCTGGACTGCGGCGAGCCCGATGCTGCGGGGCACGCGGACCGCGTCCCACTCCTGGCCGGCCGAGTGCAGCGTGCACCCCGCGGAGGTTCGTAAGGGGCGTGTGGTCGGCATGGATGTCTCCTCGAAAGCGCCGTCGCGATCAGGTGTCCACCAGCGTGGCCCCAGCGATTCCGCTTTCCGAGGACTTGAACAGGACTCTTGCCGTCAGCAAACAGGACTTTGTTGCGGCCGTGAGGGTGACAACTAGCCAGATGCAGGGCCTGCGGGGACACTTGCCGCAGGCCCGCATACGGAGGTGCAGCAGTGTCCACGCCCGCAGGGAACCAGCGGCTCAAGGCAGCCCGGATCGCGGCCGGTTACCGCAATCAGGAGGCTCTCGCGGAGGCCCTGAAGGTCGGTGTCCGGCAGGTCCGACGGTGGGAATCCGCGACCCCGCCGTGGCCGCAGGCCGAGGTAGGCCAGGCTCTCACGCGGCTCCTCGGGCAGGATCTTGAATCTCTCGGATTCACCCCACCCGGTGGCAGCGCGCCCGTGCCGGGTCGGCGTAGCGCGCTCGCGGCGGCTGTCGGGCTGTCCGTCGTACCCACGAAGTCCACGACCATCCAACCTGCCACGGTCGCGGACGACTTCGAGGTGGTGACCCGGTCGCACCGACGCCTGTACTGGTCGGTCGCCCCGACTACGTTGCACCCGGCCGCCCTTGCCCACGCAACCCTCGGCTGCGCCCTCCTCCCCGAGACGGCCGGCCAGACCCGCGCGCGGACCGCGGCCGCCCTCGCTGAGACGTGGCTGCTGGCCGGGCGCATCGAGTTCTTCGACATGCGGGAACCCGAACGGGCCGGGCAGACGTGGCTCCGTGCGCTCCAGGCCGCGGGCGAGGCGGACGACCATCTACTCGGGTCCGCGGTCCTCGCGCACACGGCGTTCATCCCCGGGTGGGAAGGCCGGCGGGAGGAGGCCGTCGAGCGGATGGTCGCCGCGCGGACCTACGCCCGGCGTGGCGCGGCTCCGGCGGAGCTCCTGGCGTGGCTGGACGCGGTTGAGGCGGAGTGCGAGACGAGGTGTGGGCACACCCGGACCGCGCTGCACCTGATCGGGCACGCCGAGGACATCCTCGCGGGGGGCTCCGAGGCGCCGGTGCCGGAGTGGCTCGACTGGTTCAGCGCTGTTCGGCTCGCTGCGTTCAAGGGCAACACCCAGCTGCGGGCCGGGCATCTGCCGCAAGCCCGGGAGACGCTCCTCGGTGTCCTCGATGCGCTCGCTCCGACCGGGGAGAAACAAACGACCGTGATCCTCGGAGACCTGGCCGCAGTCGAGGCTGCGGCCGGGGACCCCGAGGCGGCGTGCGGGTACGCAGTGCGCGCGCTGGAGCAGCTGGAGCGCACCTGGTACGCGACGGGCATGGACCGAGTCCGGGAGGTGCGGCGCGCGCTGGCGCCGCACCAGCACGAGCAGTGTGTGCGGGACCTCGATGACCGGCTGTACGGCTGGTCGACGACCGTCAGCGCGCTCGCTCGTTGAACTCGGCGATCTGCGGCGACAGTTCGAGGAGGCTCTCCACCCGGAAGGTGGGGAGCTTCTCCGCTTCCTCGGTCCGCCACTGGATCGTCGCCCACGGGCCGCGGTGCACGAGTGCAGTGTGCATGCCGGCGGCGGCGCCCGGGCGGAGGTCGTTGTCGACGCGGTCCCCGACGTACAGCATCTCATCCGCGTCGAAAGGCACGACCTCGGCGACGCGGCGGAAGAACTCAGGGTCCGGCTTGCTCGCGCCCCAGTCATCGGACGTGCCGATGAGGTCGACGTCGTCCGTGAACAGCTCACGGAGGATGCGGCCGGCCCGGACGGTCTGGTTCCCGGCGATGCCCAGCCACAATCCGTCCGCGCGGAGCTGCGCCAGCATCGGGCGCACGTCCGGGTAGAGGTCGTCCTCGCCGAAGGTCTCCGGCTTGCCGGCCGCCGCGCGGGCATCGCGCTCGGCGTAGAGGTCGAAGCCCGGCTGGAACTCCTGGAACACGTCGCGGTAGTCGCGGCCTTGGGCGATGACGGCGCCGAACATCGCATGGAACGTATGCCGCGGGACCCGGAGCCAGTCGGCCCACGTGCCGTACTCGCGAGTCTCGTCTACCAGGCATTCACCGACATCGAAGATCACAGCGCGAATCATGCGGGCAGAGTACCCGGGCATGACGAAAGGGCCCCCACCGCCCGAAGGCGATGGGGGCCAGTCACGAGCCGATGTCGTGAAGGTACGGACGCACTTCCTCAGGCACAGGCTGTGGAGGAGGAGGCGGCTCCAACTGCGCCTGCCGCATATACGCCACCAACGACCGCGCCCACCCAGCGATGTAGCGCAACGCGAAATCCTGCGCGCCGATCCGCGCCCGGTCCTGCTCCGCCTGCTGCCGATCCTGCTCCGCCTCGTGCTCCAAGCGCGCGATGTGCTTCTCCAGCCGGTCGGTCACCGCGGTGAAGTCATCGCGCCGCTCAGCACCGCGCGGCCGACGGGGCTGCCGACGGCCCACAATCACCTGAGCGATGCCGCCCACCGCCGTCACCAGGGCTACGGTCAGGGCGCTGAACGCGGTCAGCATTTCAGTGCTCAAGATGCGGCTCCACTCCTCTGGGCGCCGACTCGTCCCAGCCGACCACAACCAGGCACACGCCGCCCCACGCGCCGAAAATCACCGCGGGGACCCAGCCGGACGAGGTCTCGTGCAGCGGCCACCACGAGACGAGGTAGGCCATCGACCACGGGGCCGTGATCGCCCACACCGCAAGGAATCCTGGCCAGTCCCGCCGCGGGGGCAGCCACGCGCACACCAGCGCGGTGACGCCGACCGCGATCCACAGCCACGCCCAGGCGGTGAGCGGGACGTGGCGGAGAAGCAGGCACAGGCCCCGCTGGTCTGCCGTGGGGGTTGTCAGCTGGCCGAGCCCGTACAGGGTGGCGATGGTCCCCTTGAGTAGGAGGATCGCGCCGCGGCGGCCCAGCCGCTGCCGGAGATGCCGAGCCGCCCGGCGCGGCACTCAGGCCTCCTGAACCGGGGTCGGGCCGATGGGGCTCTTCTCCTCGACCGGCAGCGCCGGTACGGGCGCTGTCACCTCGCGATGCAGGACCAGCGCGACGGCGCCCTCGACGGCCATCATCCACAGAGCCTGGACCTCGGCCGGCATCTCCAGCCCGAACGCCAGGAACAGGGCCAGCGCGCCTTGCGCGAGGTTCACGATCGCCGCTCCGACCGCGCCCGTCTTCAGAACGATCGCGGAGACGACAGCGACGATGAGGGACAGGACGGCCATGATGGCGCCCTGCTCCTCGCTGGACACGTCGAGGCCGTAGGCCGCGCCGAGCTTCAGGCCGATGGCCACGATGGCGAGGATGTAGACGGGCTCCCGTCCGAATACCTTCATGATCAGGACTCCTGTCCGGTCACGTCGACGTGGACATTCACGACCGCGTCGGCGATGGCCTGCTGCACAGCGGCGACGACCGCCGCCGTGTCGACGCCGGACCCCACGAGCCCGGCGAGCTTGGTGATGGCCGCGGTCTGCGCGGCCTCCGTCTTCGCGACGGCGTCGATCCGCTTGAGGATCTCCGTCTGGACCGAGGACAGCGTCCAGGTTGGGTTCGTCGCGGGCGCGCCCGGGACGGAGATGATCCCGTCCAGGGTCAGCACTTCCCTCGCGACCTCGGCAGCAGTGGGCATGTCGTCCTCCTCGGGGATCTGACCGGCCGCGCGGGCGACGATGCCCGGGAACACGACCTCCTTGAACTGGCGCACGCGCGCGTCACCCGGGCAGGAGTGCCCGTCCGGGTTCCACTCACTGAACTGGCGGTGGTACCCGAAGCCCGGGTCGTCCGCGGTACGGCAGATCCGCAGCGGAATGCCCTCGGTCTGGTGCAGCCACACGCCGAGCTGGATGAGGGTCTCGACCTGCTCGGCGGTCCATGGGTCGGAAGCCTCCAGGTTCGAGGCGGACTCCAGGGACACGGCGCCAGTGCCGTCCGGGCGGCGGTTCGCGGCGCCGGTGGCATCGGCCCGGGTGTGGGTGCCGATGTACTGGCCGAGGCTGCCGTCGTAGCCGAGCCCGAAGTGGGACTCCAGGTTCGTGCTGTCGCGCCAGTACTCGTAGGTGCGCTTCGGTGTCCACGGGGCGACGATGCTGTGGACGATGAACTGGGTCGGGCGGATGGCGGGTTGTGCGTCCGACTCCGGTTGCAGTTCCATGCGGGTGGCGCCGGGGTACCAGCCCACGTCAGTCCCCTCTCTGTGTGTCGACGGCGGCGCGGACCATGCAGTCCTTCGCCTCCAGGAGCTTGCGGAGGCCAGCCGTCAGCTCCGGCCCGTCGGGCAGCGCCTGGATCATCTGGTCGGCGAGCTCCTGGAACGGGCGGGACACCGACTGCAGTTGCTCGGGCAGGTGCGCGTAGGCGAAGTAGCGGGCGACGTGCGACGTGCCCGGGTGCCGGTCGGCGTACGGATCAGCCATGTCAGGGCTCCTCTACGGACGTGTCGATCGAGAGCTTGAATTCGGCGAGGGTGACCCTCCGCGCAGACGAGGCGTCGTGCGCAACCAGCAGCGCGATCGGCACGTCCGGGCGGACGAACATCTGGTGCGACTTGTGGAAGCACTGCATCCCGGGCGACGGGGGCCGGTGCTCGGTTGCCGTCGAGTCGTAGCCGTCCTCGGTCAGCCGGAGCGGGTCCCGCACGTACCGGTCGCGCAACTCGTCGTAGTCGCCGGCCTCCCAGTAGATGAGGGAGGTGAGCGTGCCCCACCCGGAGCAGGTCGGCCAGATCAGCCCGGACCGGTCGTCCTTGGACCAGCTGGCCACGCCGTACCCGTCGGGCTGGATGGGGTTGTGCATGCCCCATGGGTCGTAGGACTCGGTCATGTAGGGGAACCGCACCACGTGGTAATCGCCGTCGGCGGGGATGGACTGGGCGACCTCGGTCTTCAGCGAGGAGATCCGGATTCCGGTCACAAAGACTCCTAGGCGATGCGCTGGAATTGCAGCCAGCTGTCGGTGTAAAGAATCGTCGCGGTCGCAGACGACGTGTTCTGCGCCCATTGCAGGCTGATGTTCCCAGCGGTCGGCCCCATGCGAATGAGGCCACCGAGGGGGGTGTAGTGCTGGCTGTCGCTCGTTCCGTATCCAGTACGGCCCGCGTTGATATCGGTGGTGTCGGTGCGGATGGAATAGCCGAGCACGTTCGCGGCAGCCGTTCCCTGGCCGGGCATGAACCACGCCCACTCGCCGAGCGCGTCGGACGGCACCGTCACCTTCATTTTGATATCCGGTGTCGGGTCGGCGAAGTATTTGACCCAGCCGATCATTGTGTAGACCGCGTTCGCCTCGGCCGCGAAAACAAGGTGCGTGTCGTCGGCGTACGTTGTGGTCGCACTCCGGGACTCGTCTGCGGTCTTGCGGACGGTCTGCGTCAGCATCGACCGCAGCAGGCTGGCGACCAGCCGTTGCCCCGCCAGCGGGGTCGGGTACGCCTCAGGCATGACGCCTCCTTACAGAGCGAGATAGGTGGGATTGGCGAGCCGGACATCGGTGCCCGCGGTCTGCGCCTTCGAGACGCCATTCACGGAGCGGGTGACCGTGAAGATCTGCGGATTCACCAACTCGAAATTGTCGTAGGAGATCACGGGGTTCACGTTCGTATTCGTCGTGGCGAGAATGGAGCGCACCCCCACCGATCCGGCGGCGGGCAGATCGGAGTCCGTTGCTGTCGTGTGCCATTCCGGGGGTTCGATATCGCCGACCTGCCAGACTTTTGCGCGAAGCGTCGAACCGTTCCCTTGGAACCGCAGTCGGTAGAACGTGCCCGCGACGTGGGTGAGCGGTGACAGATAGGGGGTGCCGACAGCGGATTCGGAACCGGCGGACCATTTCCGCATCGCCAGAGTGATCGTGGCCGTGGTCGAGAAGGCCAGCCTCGCGGTGTAGAAGTTGTCGATGTCGAGGTAGCGGCCCATCGACCCGGCGTAGATGAAGCTGCCGGTGGCCAGTGCGCTCGTCGCGATGTCCACGTACACGTCGAAGCGGGCCGCGGGCGAGGTGAGGAAGCTGCGGCGGGAGGCGTCGACCGACGTCATCGTGTGCGTGCCGGCCGACCCGGTGACGTCGAAGTCCACGGCGGAGCCGCCGAAGCAGGTCCAGGTGCCGCCGACGTCTGCGGTGCCCCACGCGTCGACGGTGGCCCGGGTGAACGTGTCCTTTGCGGCTGAGGTGACCGCGGTGACGGTCATGATCTCGCCGCCGACGCGGATCGTCCACGGGGTCTCCGCGGTGTCGGTGGTCCACAGTCCGTCCTGGTCGGCTGTGGGCGCGACGACCAGGCTGGTCGCCGACGAGGTCGCTGCAGTTGCCAGTTGGGATCCGCTGGTGTCGATGCGGGCCGTGGTGGTGTCGAGGGAGCCGACGCTGTACGGGCTGGCCGGCGCGCAGCCGAACGTCAGCCGGTGCTGGAAATGGTTGATGGACTCGTCGCCGCCGAGGATGACCTGGTCGATCGTGTCGGGGGAGGCCCAGATCGGCGGGTTGACGATCTGGACGCGGTCGCCCTGGCGCAGGGCGAGGACGGCCCGCTTCAGCGCCGGGTTGTTGACGAAGCTGGAGTGGGCGAGGTTGACGCTGATCTGCGGGAAACGCGGCTCGTCGACGGTGCCGAGGTGGACGCGCCACGCGGCCTGGTCCAGGAGCGTAGGCCGGTCCGAGGAGGCGAGGTTGAGGGTGGAGTCCGACGGCCCGTACACGCCGACACCGGCCGGGGGCGGCGCTGTCGACAGGGCGCCCGACGTCTCCTCATACGTGGCCGACACCCCGTTGACGGTGACCGTGACGCGGTTCGCGAGGCGCTGGTCGTCCTCAACGGGCACCGGGACCTCAGACAGGTTGAACGCCGTGTAGTCCAGCACCAGCGCCGGGTCCTGGTTGTACAGCGACGCCCGCGTCCGATACCCCAGGCCCAGGGAGTCCGTGGACTCGTACAGCATCCCGCCGTCTGCCAGTGCGCACTCCTGCATCAGCGCGATCGGGGTGGCCTTGCCCTGCGCGCCCATCGGGGTCGTGTCGTCGAGGTCGCCGATCCACTCGAAGGGCAGGCCCTCCTCGCCGCACAGCCGCTGAATGCGGCGGCCCGCGGTCTCCCCGATGGGGTTGAGGCGGCGCCCGAGCGCGGTCGTCGCGGTGATCGCGGTCTCGACGGTGACGTGGCCGACAGCGACACCGGGCAGGTACTGGGTGCCGATCGGGCCCACAGCGCTGCGGGACGCCGGCCCGAACTGCACGCGGACGACGCGGGTCAACTGCGTCAGGGCCGCCGTGTCCGTCACCGAGTACACCCGCCCGGTGGGGACGTCGGTGATACGGATCGCCCGGGTGACGCCGGTCCCGGACTCCTCCTGCTCGATGGACACGTACAGCTGGCGGCCGCGGACGTCGAGGGTGTGGGCGAGGTCGACGCCGAGGCTCGTGCTGTCCGAGGCGAACGTCCGCAAGACGAGGCTGTTGCTGCTGGTGCTGTAGTACAGCTCCCAGAACTGCGGGGACCCGGCGCTGTAGTCGGCTTGGTCGATGGAGCAGATGACCTTGCCGTCGGTGAGGCCCGCCCGCGGGATGAAGCACAGGAACCGCACCTGGTGGGCGGTGGGGTCGGCGTACTTGATGACGCCGCCGGACAGGTAGCCGGCCGACAGGTCCGGCAGCGGGTCGGAGGCGCCGAACCCGTCATAGCTTGCGAGCGTCGGGCTGCCGGACATGGTCATCGGGGACCCGTTCGTCAGCGCCGACGCCAGCGTCGTGGCCCCGTCGGCGTCCTCGCCCGGCCAGTACGCGACCAGCGTCGACGGGATCGGGTCCGTCCACGCGCTGTAGATCACGGACCGCTCCGGGACCGGGCCCTGCGCGAGGCGCTGCATCAGCCCGGCGCCCGCCACGTCGACCCACACATCCGTCCCGGTCGGGTCCCACGACGTCGGCCACCGCGAGATCTCGGCCCACGACCGGTAGCTCTTGCCGCCGTTGCCGTCCGGGACGGAGACCCTGACCGGCTGGTTGCGGCCGATCAGCCCGAAGTACGGGCCGGACGGGTTGCGGGGTGTGAACCGTCCGTCCTGGTTTTTTAGCTGCGCACGGAGGGTGGACAGCTCGGAGACGTTGTTGCCCTCATCGCGGATCCCCCACGTCAGCCCGATCTCTCCGGAGTCGTCGCGGACCAGCGCGTATGAGGTGATGTCGACCCACTGGCCTGCGACGAGCAGCTCGACCTGGACAGGCTGGCCGGTGCTGGTCTCGGCGGACGCGCTGAGGGGCCCGGCCGTGCCGCCCATGCGGCGCTGCCAGGCCATCGCCTGCGCTGCAACACTCCCCGGCATCCGGTCACTCGTCCCAGCAGACCCAGCAGCGGAGGTCGGTGGCTGTGGTCGGGGTTGTGGCCCGGACTCGCAGGAAGCGGCTGACGGCGACGATGGGCCGCTCGTCGGGCATCCACTGGTAGACGTAGCTGAGGCCGGACTCACCGGACGTCGAGCTGAGCGACACCGCGTCGAACACCCGGCTGGCCGTGGTGGTGCCCTCGGCGGTCGCCGTGTAGCCCGTGCCCGAGGTGCTCAGCGTGAGCAGCGACGCGGGCGCGTTCGGGTCCAGCGGCTGCACACCGGCCGCAACATGCGCGGTCACTGTGGCCGCGACGTCAGTCTGGAGCAGCTCGATGACGGCGTCCGCGCCCGGCGGGTCGTCGAGGCTGAACCCCCAGCTGATGAGCTGGATCTGCCGAGTCGCCGGGGTGGCCAGCTGGAGCATGGTCTTGATGGCCGTGCCCGTGGTCACCGACTGCTGAGCTGCGGTCGTCGGCGCCGGGCCGTTCCAGGTGCGATACCGGTGCATCTCTCTCCCTACGGGGTGCGTCGTCCGGTGAGGACGAACTGGACGTCGCTGCCGCGCTGCCTGATCGCGCGGCGCAGGATCATCAGGAGGAAGTCATCGACCTCGGACCCGGACGAGCGGAGCTCCAACTCGACCCGCGACACCCCACCGCCGGCGCCCGCAGCGATACGACGGGAGTCCGGACCCGAGCGCACCCGCGAGCCGACCGGCAGGTCCAGCAGCTCCGGCTCGTGCTCGCCCACCCACGTCATCCCGCCGCGGACACCGCCCGAGGCGGCAGCGCCGACGATCCCGCCCGCGGCCTTCTTCCCGATCGCCTTCGAGATGGCCTTCTCCAGGGCCTTCGCGAGGCGGGACATGCTCTTCTCCAGCCGGTCTTGACTCTTCTGAAGCTTGTGGACCACGGCGGTCTGCGCCTTGATCGCGGACGCGTACACGGCGTCCGCGGTGGTCTTCCCGGCCGACGAGGCGGCCGAGGCGATCTGCGACTGCAGGCGGTTCAGGGAGCTGATCTCCGACGACGACGCGCCGAGCAGAGCACCCGCCGTATCGAGGCCACCGCCGTCGATGCCCGCCTCGCCGATCTGCTGGATCATGCTCTTGGACAGGCCCTTAGACCGCAGCCCCTTCAGCGCGCTCGCGAACGCGGTCGCCTTGTCCCGGGACTCGGTGAGGCCGCCCATGATCGAGGCGACGGTGATGGTCTTGTCGCTGCCCGCACCCTTGGTCACGTTCGCCGAGGAGAGGACGTTCGACTTGACGCTGTCCCGCAGCTGCGAGGCGGCGCCCTTCAAATCGTCGAGCTTGCTCTTGGCCTTCTCCAGCGACGCGTTGACCTTGGTGAGCTGCTTCTCGTACTTGATGAGGCCCTTGCCCGCAGAGTCCAGCGCGCGCAGCAGGCGCCGCTCCGTACTCCCCGACGTGGCGCGCTTGATGTTGCCGCGGGCAGCGTTCAGCGCGGAGGTGAGGGCCGCCATGTCGGACGGCGCGCCAAGCGCCTTCTCGAACGGGGTGCGGCTGTAGCCCGCCTTCCGGCCGAAGTGGCTGATGTCGAAGCTGTCGCGGAGCGTGTTCCGGGCGTCCTTCATCGACTGCGTCATGCCGCCGCGCGCAAGCCCCTTGGCGAGGCGGAGCTTGCCCGCGTTCAGGGCCTCCATGAACGCGACGCCGTACTTCCGCACCGCCGACGCCTGGACGACGTACTCGGTGTTCGACACCTGCGCCTCGGCGCCCGACGGGAACGTGGCGGAGATGCTGTCCGACGTGGGCGTGCCCGGGCCCTGCACCTGGCCGCCGGCCGGGAAGTGCTGCTGGGTCTGGCCGCCGCTCGCGAGGCGCAGCAGACCGCCGTGCGCGTTGTAGTTCCGCGCGTTGCGGCCGGCGGTGCCCTCCACGCCGAGGCTCTGGTGGACCGTGGTGATCGTGACGGTCTTGCCGCGGATCTTGTTGATCGCGGCCTGGATCGCGCGGGCGGCAGCGGATGCCCGGTCCCGGGCGGTGAGCGTGATGCTCTTGGACTTGAGGGCGTCCCGGGCCCGCTGGACCGCGGCGATCGCGCTCTTCGCCGAGCCGGTCGCGGCGGTGACCTTGAACCGGCCGTCCTTCAGCCGCTTGACCGTGAAGCCGAGGCGCTCCAGTTCGCTTTTCGCATCCGAGGTCAACGCCTTGACGGTGACGCTCTTCGACTTCGTCTTCTTCATCGCCGCGGCGACGCGGTTGAGACCGGCGATGGCGTCCTCGGTGCGCATCTCGATCTTGTGGCTGGACTTGCTGGGGATCTTCATGATCTGGCCAGCGAGCTGCCGCGCCTCGGACTTGGTCAGGCCCATAGCCTGAGCGTTCTTGATGAGCTGCGACCGGCCACGCTCGTAGATCGCGTTGACGGACTCCCAACTCTGCCCGTTCTCGCGTGCGCTGAGCGCTGCGTCCTTGGTCTTGGACGCCAAATCGTTCAGCGCTGTCGCGGCGGCCTGGGCCTTCGGGCTGTTGACGTCGAGCTGCCCGTTGACCATGTTCAGGCTGCCGGCGTTCTCCTTCGCTGCCTTCGCTGCCGCGTCGATGCTGGCCTCGAAGCCGATCATCCCGCCCAACGCCGACCGGTTGGCGTCGTTCAGCGCCTCCAGGCTCTGGCGGAGGCCGTCCGCCGATGCCTTCTGCGCATTCAGCTTCTCGCCGACCGCGAGGGACTGCTCCCCGAACAGGCCCATGGCCTGCGCGGCGAGCTGCTGCTCCAGCGCCTGGTCGGCGAGCGCGGCCCGGTAGTCGTCGAGCTGGGAACGGAGCTCCTTCGACGACATGCCGTTCTTCTGCATGCCCTTCGACAGCCGCTCCACGGCCGCCGCGGCGATGTCCGCCTTCCCGCCCTTGACCAAGTTGGCGAGGGCCTTGTCCGCGCCGTCGAGGTTCTCCTTGGCCTCCTTGACGGGGGTCGAGTCCATGCCGACGAGGCTGGTGAGGAACTGCTGGGTTTTGTCCAAGTTGGACGGGCGAGACAAGGTACGCAGGTTGTCGGCCAGCCCGCCGAGATCCTTACCGAAGACGCGGGCCGCCTCGCCGGCCACCTTGCCGCCGTTGCCGAGCTTGCCCAGCGACGTCGTCAGCTTGTCGACGTCCGGCGGCGCCTGCTTCCCGATGCTCGACAGCTTCGTCAGCGCGATGACCAGGATGCCGATACCCGCACCGATCACAGCCACCTTCGCTGCCCGCGACAGCGTCCCGAACGCCGCAGCCAGGCCCGCCATGCCGCCGCCGGCCGCCGTCGACGCGGCCCGCATCGCCGTGAGGGAGGCGCCGAACGCCGCGATGCCACCGCTCGTAGCGCCGAGCCCGGCCGCGGCCATCTTCACGGCCTTGAAGACGACGACGAACTGAAGCAGCGTGCTAAGGGCCTCGGTGGGGATCGCGTTGACGAGCTTCGCGAAGGAGTTGACCAGCGTCAGCATGGTGACGCCGGTCTCCGACGCCGCCGCCACCAGGTGCACCATCGCCTGGGCCAGGTTCATCAGGGTCTCGCCGACCTGCGGGCCGACCCGGTGCGCGTATTCCATGAACTCGGTGAGCTGCGAGCTGCCCGCGCCGCCGGACATGGTTCGCATGAAGCGGACGAGGCCGTCATTGGCCTTCGACAGGGCGCCCGTGGAGAACTTCGCGAAGGACTCCATGAAGTGGTCGAAGCCAGAGCTGTTGATGCCTCCGGCCAGGATTGTCATGAAGCGGTCCAGCTCCCCGGACGCGCCCCGCACCATCGGCGTCAGCCGCGGTAGGAGCGCCCCGAACACGGCCAGGCCCTTCGTCGCGACGGGCATCGTGTCCCCGGCCAGCGACTTCGACCAGTCCTTGTACTGGTCCTTCAGCACCCCCAGCGCCGCGGCCGTGCGCCGGCTCGCCGGGTCCAACTGCTTGACCTGCGACAGGTACTCGGCTTCCGCCTGCGCGGCCTGCTCCGAAGCCTGGCCGTGCTTCTTGACGGCGTCCTCGTACTTCTTCTGCGCGTCGGCCGCGCCCTTCACCGCGACGAGCTGGCCAGCGATCGCGGCACCGAACACGCCGACCGCGACTCCGGCAGCGCCGAGGCCCGCGGCGATCGGTACCGCGGCCGCGGCGATTGGGATCAGCGCCGGCGCCAGGGAGAGCGCGGCGGCCTTTAGCCGCTGCATGCCGCCGCCCGCGCTGCCCCCGGCCGTGCTGATGGTGCCGAGGCGCCCGCGCAGGCCGCCCATGGTGGTGGTGAGACTGCGGAGGCTGCCGTCGAGGTCGTCGCTGTCCCGGCGCAGCGTGCGGGACCGGTCCGACAGACCTGCAAGCCGGGTGTCTGTCGTACGGGAGGCCTGGTTGAGGCTGCGGAGCGCCCGGGAGGCGTCCTGCGCAGCGTCCTTCAGCGAGCGCAGCGCGACCGCTGTCGCAGCGGCGCGGGTGGCGAGCCCGTCCAGGCTCCGGCCGGCGTCGCGGGCCTCGTCGCGGAGCCGGTTGAGGGAGGCGTTGACGGCGGCGAGTCCGGTCGCGGTCTGGTTGGCGACCCGTACCCGGATCTCGATGTCATTCCCCACCGCCGTCCCCTCCCTCCTGCTCGTACTCGGGCGTCCCGAGGCGTTCGATTTCGATCAGCCTGAGTAGGTCGGTGTCCTCTGCGAGCACTTCCGAGGGGAGCTTGTGGAAGCGGTCGCAGAGGCCGAGGATCAGGCGGGCACGCTGGTAGGCAGCGGGAGGTCGGACAGTGCTTCCATCGGGATGGACGCCACCGGGGACGGCTCGCCAGACGGCGAGCTCTGCGGCAAAGGGCTGCTGTCACTGACCTTGCCGCCGAGGCGCTCCATCCACTCGGCAGCCAGCGCGAGCGCAAGGTCGTTGTCGATGGCGAAGAACGCCTCACGCGTGCACGGCAGCGGCTGGCCGCTCTCGTCTTCCAGGTTCCAGGAGATGAGGGAGTCCGCGAACTCCTCCAGCTGCTGGACGATCCCGGCCCGCTCGTCGTCCTCTCCGGTCTCGGCGAACCCCATGAGGGCGAGGTACTCCGTGAGGGTCTTGCCGCGCGCGTACGCGACGGGGAACTCGGTGTCCTGGCCGTACTGGAGGTGGCCCTTGAGGGACACCTCGATGCGACGGGACGTCTTGCGGTAGCCCATAGCAGTCGCCTCTCAGGCCCAGGTCGGGACGACGCCGTCGGCCAGCGAGCCGGGCGCAGACCATGTGAGTTCGCCGCTGTCGGAGCGGGTCAGCTGGTAGTCGGTGAACAGGAGTTCGCCCGCGAGGGTGACCCCGTTGACGGTGTTCGTGCAGGTCCGGTTCACGCTGGTGGACGGCACCGTGCGGAACACCAGGTGGGAGCCGGTGGCGTTGAAGACTCCGTTGTAGGTCGCGGACATGTCCGCAAGCAGCAGCAGCCGCTCATTCGCGGACTTGTCGACACCGGTGATGTCCTGAACGCCCCTGGGGGTGCTCATCTGCCAGTTGGTGACGTCGTTACGGATGTCCGTCGGTGTGCCCGCGCTGGTGTCCACCGACAGTGTTGTCTGGCCGAGGCCGGAAGCCTTCGCCATGGCCAATCACCCCTTCTTGATCTCGTCTGCAATCGCCTGCTGATGCGTGGCGAAGTCGTCCAGCCAGTTCGCCGGCGTGTGGTGGACCCGGGCTTTCGTGCCGCGCGGGTTGCCGCGGTGGTCGCCGTCGCGGACGACGTACAGCGGCGGTCGGTCGACGCGCACCCGATGCTCGGCGGCTCGGAAGCACGGCTGTCCGGCTTCGAAGAGAAGCCAGGTCTCGCCTTCAGCGACCTGCTGCTCTACGAATCGGCGGCCGGACGTCTTCGCTGCGTGCAGCAGGTCGGACGTGAGTGCCTCGACCCGGACCCGCCAGCCGTCGCGGTAGTGGCCGCAGCCAACTTCCGCGCAGGTGCCCTTGCGGAAGTGGCTGCTGAGCGGGGCGACGACGGCGTACGTCTTGTACGCGGCCGGGCCCATGAGCGGCTCGGGTCGGAACAGGTTGGCGTTCATTAGAAGACGACCCCCGCAGCCTCATTCTTGATCACGTTCACGGCGAAGGACAGCGCCGTGAACCCGCCGGTGGTGACGGTCGATGCGCGCAGGTAGCGGCGCAGCGTGGCCGTGTTGCCGAGGGCGATGCGCTCCGCGAGAGGCACGCCGCCGGTGATCTGGGTGAAGGAGAATCCGGCGACGTCGGCGAAGGTGACGTTGTCCGCCGAGTCCTGGATCTTCACGGTCGCGTCCGTACCCGTGAACGCGAACACCTGCAAGTAGGCCTGACCGCCGAACGATGCGGCCGCGGTGGTGTCGATGCCCACGCCGTTCGTCGCGGCGACGTCGGCCCGGACACCGGCGGTGAGCTGCTGCCCCCACTCGATGCCGTAGCCGTTGGGCTGCGCGGAGACGCCGAAGGTGAGCATGCCGTCGTCGGCCCTCTGTGGGTCGTAGTTGACCTGCTTGCCGACGAGGCTCGCGGCCGGGTCGCCGAGCGCGGTGCCGCGGCAGTACGTGAGGAGCGCGTCGGCGCGGGGCAGCGCGGACAGCTTCTCGTGGATGGCGCCGGTGACGGGGACCGAGTTGAAGAACGTCGTCATCTCGAATCCGCCGTCGCGCAGCCCGCCCTTGCGCTCGTAGGCCGACTTGTCGATGCCGGTCATGTTGAGCAGCGCGGGCCCGCCGCCGATCCGGTTGAGCTGCTGAATGTCGCCGGACGCGTTGAAGCCTTGGATGTACAGGTTGTCGCCCAACCCGCCTGACTTGGCCACGGGCTACGCCTCCTCTTCCCATAGGTCGTTGACGATGCAGGGCAGCCAGATCGTCATGACCCGCTGCGGGGAGCCGTCCTGCTGGAGGTAGCCGGCGCGGACTTCGAGGGACTGGCCGTGGATGCCGCGGACGTCGATCTGCCGGACGAGTCCGCCGAGGGTGAAGTCACCGACGTAGGCCGCGCATAGGGCGTCGACGGCGGCGACCACGTTGGGGTCGATCGCGTCGAGCGGCAGCTGCTGCGCGCTGGTGTAGAGACGCACGTTGAGAACGACGAGGCACGTCGTGGAGTCCAGGCCGGAGGAGCGGACCGGGACGATGCGGTCGACCCACACCGCGCCCGTGATCCCGCCGGTTGCCGCGGGGTGGACGGGTTCGTGTCCGTTGACCAGGTCGAAGTGCCCGGACGCGGAGGCGTGGCTGATCGCCGCGTCGAGGAGGCCGGAGATATTGAGGGCCACAGGTCAGCCCCCCATCTCGGGGAGGTGGCGCTGCACGGCGGCCTCGGCGATCTGCGGGCCACGCGCGGCGACGGCGCCCTTGGCGGCCCGCCAGAAGTGGTAGCCACCGAACCTGGTGACCGGGGCGTTGCGGGAGCCGACGCCTTCGAGCCAGGGCCCGTAGATGACGCCCTGGTCGTGGACGAGAGCCGTGTCGCCGCCCACGTTGGTGGTAGTGACCATCGTCTCGTAGTAGGGAGTGCGGGTCCGGAAGTTCGCGGACGTGCCCATCAGGACGCGCTCCTCGGCGTACGCAGCAATGTCGTCGCGCGCGTCCTCGCACGCGTCCTGGATCGCGTTCATGGCGCGGCCGTCGAAGAGGGGGCCCTGGAAGTCGATGTCGATGCTCACGTCACACGCTCCGCATCCGGGCCTTGCGGCCGCACGCGTCGTACGTCGCCTCGCGCAGGCTCTTCAGCGCGCCCTGGTCGCGGTTGCGTTCGCTGGAGCCCTCGCCGGAGCGCAGTGCCCGCGTGTACCCGGACGTTTCGGAGGTGAGGCGGGAGATGGCCTCGGCGATGGTGAGGTCGTGGACGAGGCCGGGCGGGTCCCACCGGGTCACGGTCGCGGCGTCGGCGTGGACGGCGGCGGTCGTACCGAGCGCGCCGCGCGTCACCGTCAGGGCACGCGGGGCGTAGATCGCAGCAGCCTGGCTGTGTGCGGCGAGGACGGTACCGTCCCATGCCCGCTTGACGATGAGGTTGGTGCCTGCGATGTCGACGATCAGCATGCGCTCGCCGTCGATGAGGATCGTCTCATCGACCGCGAAGAGGCTGCCGTCAGCAACCTCGACGATCACGGAGTTCGCTTGCGCGGTGAGGGCGGTCGCGGTCGTCTGACCGGTCAGTGCCATCCGGCGGCCCGTGACGGTCATGCGTTCGGTGTCCACGCGGAGCACGCTGCCGACACCCAGCGCCGCGCTGCCCGCCGCGTTCACGGTGACGGTGGTGCCCGTCGTAGTGGCGACCGCGGCCGCCAACGCGCCGGCCGGGCCCTCGTCGTCGCGGTAGCCCCACAGGCCGGTAATGGTGACGTCGCGCTGGTAGGTGTCGCCGCCGCCGAACGCTGCGCTGCTCGCGCGGTCGATCTCGACTCGGGTGTACGGGGGGCCGTCGTTCGCGGGCTCCAGGAAGTAGTCACCTGGGGCGATAGCCGTGCCGCCGGAGGTGAGGGCGGTGACGGAGATGAGGTCGTTCTGGTCCAGGCGCAGCACACCCGACGTGCCGCCCTGGCGGGACGGCCAGTCGAAGTAGCGGGTGTCCAGCACCGGGTGGAAGGTGCGGTGGCACAGCGACTCGACGTCACGCGAGCAGGACTCCAGAGCACGGTCGATCTGCCCGGCGTTGCGGGCAGTGAGCTTGGAGTCCAGCGCACGCGTGACGTCCTCACGAGTCGCGTACCACGGCGGCATCGTCACGCCCTCCCGTACAGGGAGAAGCCGACCCCGGTGAACACGGGGCTCGTGCCGGTCAGCGCCCAGCGGATCCGGCCCTGGTTACCGAGGCTGTAGCCGCTGCTGATCTGCCCGTACGTGTAGCCGGCGGACGTCAGCAGGGCGCCGCCGATCGACGTCGCGGACGAGGTCTGCACCCAGTTCCCGAACTCGTCACCGACCTCGAAGAACACGGCGAGGGTCGGGGAGGTGCCGGTCGGGGCGTTGGCGACGTGGACGACGAGCAGGCCGCTGGAGACCGCCGAGATGTCGATCGCCTCGGTGCGGTTGGTCACCGAGTTCGGCACCGCGGCGCTGATGTGGTTCGTGCTGGAGTTCAGCGTCAAACCGGACGCCTTGAAGATCAGGTTGTCTCGTTGGGGCATGCCCGTCGTCCCTCCTTCCTGGTGCTACTTCTCAGCAGCGGCCGTCTTGGGGCCACTGGTAGCCGTCGAACCGGCAGTGGAGGACTCCTCCTCCGTGGGGTCCTGCTTCGAGCGGCTCCCCGCACCGCGGGCACGCTGCTGGCGGTTCGGAGCGCTCGGCTCGGGCGAGTTCTCCGGCTTCTCGGAGGATGTCTGCGAGCTGCTCCCAGCCGATGACTCCTCACTCCTCTCCGCCTCTTCGGCGGCCGCATTGGAGGCGCCGCCGTGAACGGTGACCTTCGGCATGTCGTCTGCTCCTTCCTCGACGTACTCGGTTCCTTGGCACTGGGGGCACCGGGGGGCACCGACCGCATAGCGGGTGGTGCAGCCGGTGCAGACCAGGAGAGCCATCAGGCGCCCGTCGCGGGCAGGTTGGCCGGGGCGCGCCCGGCGGTGAGGTCGCGGGTGATCGCGGTGACCGCTCCGGCGCCAGTCGACGTGAGCTTCACGTACTTGTAGGTGTCGGACAGCGACGTGCCCTCGACCTCCAGGACGGCAGCGTTCTGAGTCGCCGCGGCCGCGGTGACCATCGTGGCGGCGGCGGCCTGCGTGCGGCGGGTCCACGCGTCGGAGCCGTTGCCGGTGTTCGTGTGGTACTCGGTGATGATCGCGAGGTTCTGCGCGCCGGTGCCGGAGGAGTCCTTCGCCTCCTGGAGCGTGTACGTGTCGCCTGCCGCGCCGGTGAGGAAGCAGGAGAACGTGACGCCGGCCGCCGCGCCCTTCAGCGCGATCCACACGCCGTCGGCCGCGGGCGTGACGTTGATCAGTCGGCCAAGTGCCTTCTGAGACATGGGGTGTTCCTCTCGTCTGGGGGTCGTGCCGGGGCGACACTGCCGGCCCGGTGGAAGCCGCCGCCGGGGTGTGAATGCCGGCGGCGGCCGAGCGGGTTATGCGGCGAGCTCGACGAACGGCGACAGGGTGTTGCTGCTGCCGTTCTGGGGGGTGATGGCGGACTGGAGCCACGGGCGGCCGTCGACGCGCTGGATGATGCGGAACGTGGTCTTGTCGGAGCCGAAGTTGTAGTCCGTCGAGGAGTCGGCGGTCATGGTCTGGCGGTCGCCGACGAGGTAGTACGACAGGTCGGTGAACGCGAGGTCGCCGCGGGCGCCGAGGGTGCCGCCCTTCTCGGTGATGATCAGCGGGCGGCCGAAGATGGACATCGGCACGGGGCCGGTGGCGTTGACGACGAAGACGCTGTTGCCGCCGGTGCCGACGGTGAGGGACATCTTCAGCAGCGCGGGCAGGGCGTCCGGCGAGCACGTCCACACCGCGCGCGACAGCGACGACGGCAGCATCCGGGCGTACATGTTGACGACGTCGTCGTACTTGATGGTGCTGGCCGTGGTGCGGGTCGTGGTGACGGCGGCGGGGTTGCCGGAGCCGCGGAAGCCGAGGGGCTCCCCGGTGCCGGACCCGGCCATGAACTTCGCGTCCTCCTCGAATGCGAGGGCCTGCGGCCACAGCCGCTCCAGCAGCGCCGCGAACGAGATCGGGGAGTCCTGGAGCAGCTCGTTCGGGACAGCGGAGAGGCCAGTGAGCTTCTTCGCGTCGAGGGTGACCCGGCCGAACTTCGGGTTGGCGTCCTGGAGGGCTGCGCCTTCCTCACCCCAGTACGCGATCATGCCGCCGAACACGGAACCGGAGTTCGTCGTCGAGTCGATCATCGGGAACGGAACCCGCGCCGACTCCATCGGAACGACCGTCGCGAGCGGCCGCACGACCGACTCCTCCAGCGCCAGCTCCATCAGGTTCGCGCGGAGCGTCTCCGGGACGAGGAACCCGCCGTCCGCCGGCGACACCGAGCCCGCGGCGTTGCGGAGCGCGTCGAGCTTCTCCGCGTCGGGGCTCGTGTTCTTGTGCCAGATGTTGCGGATGTACTCGATGCCGTTGGCGAAGTGCGCGTCGACAGCGGCGCCCGGGGCGTCCGCGTTGTAGGCGGTGCCCTGCCGGTGCGAGGTGAGCATGTTCGCCCCGCCGCGCTTGGCCTGCGGGTCGAGGTTCAGGCGGCGGATCGCGCGGGCCGCGTCCTTCTCCTTCGCGTCGATGCCGTTGTCGCGGAGCATCTCGGCGAACTGGCGCTGCGTCTCCTCGCGGATCTGCCGGTTCATGTCGGTGCCTTCGCCCTGCTGAGCCTGGGCGTAGTCGTCCATGAACTTCTGGGTGGTCTCCGCGGACGCGAAGATCTCCTTGCGCTTGGCCGGGTCGGCGAGCATCTCCGCCAGCTCGTCGCTGTTGCGCGGGACAGTCTTGATGGGTGTTGCCACTGGTGCCTCCTTCAGGCAGACGTCGCCGCGCTGGACGACGAGTCGGGGTCGACAAGATGGGAGAGGTCGGCCGCCCAGTCGTCGGCCGGGGCGGTGGTGAGGTGGGCGACGTCGGCTGCCCAGTCGTCGGGGGCCGGCTCGGGGTCGGGTGTGGGGTCGGCGGGGGCTTCCGGCTCGGCCGGGGCGGGCTCGACCTCGGGCTCGGGTGCGGGCTCCGGCTCGGCCGGGGTGGCCGGCTCGGGCGCAGACTCGGCGAGCGCGAGGAGCTTCGCCACGGTCTCCGCGCTCAGCCCCTCAGCGACCGAGGCCGTCAGCACGGGCGTTGCCGCGACGGGCTGCGGGTCGGGTGCCTGCTCGCGGCCCGCGTACCGGAACACGCTCAGGTCCCAGCTGTTGGCCAGGACTGGCTCCGGCTCCTCGGCCTGCTTCCGCGCGGGAAGCACCTCGTCGGCCAGGCCCGCCTCGACCGCCTCAGCCGCGAGGTACCAGGTCTCCGCCTGCATGCGGGCCCGCCACTCCTCGCGGGTCCCGCCCGCGCGCTCGGCGTAGGCGTCGGCCACGTTGTCGGACTGGAGGTCGAGCAGCTCCGCCATCTCTTCCATCTCGGCGGCGTTGCCG
Organism: Streptomyces sp. NPDC005496; assembly: GCF_042872045.1. NCBI lineage: Bacteria > Bacillati > Actinomycetota > Actinomycetes > Kitasatosporales > Streptomycetaceae > Streptomyces > Streptomyces sp. NPDC005496. The sequence goes on along the minus strand of NZ_JBIAJQ010000001.1, from coordinate 234,718 downwards.
TAGCAGAGCCCGGACGCGTCGTGGATCATCATCTGCGACTGCGGGGTCATGACGACCCGGTCCCCGGCCATCGCAATGACGGAGGCGATCGAAGCGGCAATCCCGTCGATCTGCACGGTCACGTTCGCGGGGTGCAGGCGGATCGCGTTGGCGATCGCGACGCCGTCGAAGACGCTGCCGCCGGGGCTGTTGATGCGCACGCGGAGGTTCGGTGCCGTCACCTGCCGCAGCTCGTCGATGACGGACTCCGGGGTGTTTCCCCACCAGCCGCCGATCTCGTCGTAGATCAGCATCTCCGCCTCGTCAGGCGAGTCGGCGTTGCGGATCTCGCACCAGGACCGGGAGGCATCCCGAACCTGCGCGCGAGCGGTCAGACGCTCGGGCCGGGCGACAGCCTTGATCAGCGTCATTCGTCGTCCTCCGTCGTCTTCCGGCGCTTCACCACGTGGCAGCGGCACTCGTTGCCGTACTCGGCGCCGACGCAGTGCTTGTAGCCCTTGCCGCCCGGGTAGTCCGCGTAGGCGGCCCGCCGGTTGCGGTACACCTGGCCGTCGTTCTCACGGCACGGGTCGCAGGTGTCGTCGTCGATGACGGCGACGGCCTCCCACCGCATCGCTGCTTCCACCTCGGGGCCGAGGAGCCCGGCGAGGTCGTCCGCCCAGGAGTCGGCAGGCGCCGGCGGCAGGGCACGCCCGGCGGCCGGGGCGCCGCGGAATGCGATCTCCGGCAGGCCGACCGCACTCAGGACGCCCGCCGGGTCGAAGCCGGCCGTCACTAGGGCGGCCGCAGCGTTGGACTGCGCGGTGAGCTGCTTGGCTTCCATCTCGACGTCACCGGTGACCGGGTCGTCGAAGTCGAACTCCAGGCCCTCACCGAGCGATCCGTACATGGGCAGGAGCCGCGTGTTCAGGGCCTGGCGGGTACGGCGCAGGCGGGTGCGCACCAGCCACTTCGCGAAGATGTCCTCCGCGGCTTCCATGTTGGCCCGGTTCGCGTCATCGACCGTGCCCAGCATCGGCTTCGGGAACCCGAACGCCTCGCGGATGATCTCGCGGGTGACGTCGCGGAGCTCGACGAACTGCATGTCCGTCATCGAGAAAGAGCGGTCCTGCCACTTCAGCCCGTTCTCCAGGACGGCGATGCGGTGCGCGTTGGCGACGCCCTTGTGCTGCTCGTTCCACCGGTCGCGGAACTCGTTGAACTCCTCGTCGGACAGCCTCTTCTCGACCTCAACGATGCCGCCGGGCTGCGCCGAGTTGCGGAAGAAGTTCGCGTTCCACTCGGCGCTGGCGCGGCTGGAGTCGAGGTCGGCGAGGATCGTCTGCACAGGCCCCCACCCGCGGTACGGGTCGAGCGGGTTGGGGCGGCGCAGCATGATGACGTCGTCGACACCGAGGGGGACCTGCTCGCCGGTCGGCGACGAGTACACGTACCCGGACAGGAAGTCGTCGCGGTCCGGGATCGGGGTCATGCGGTCGGGGCGGGCGAACCACAACTCCAGCGGGATGCTGCTCCGCTCGTGGCGGGAGATCACCCACCACTGCTCCCCGGTCAGTTCCTCGTGCTGCTGGGTGGCCTCGCGCCACATCGGCCCGGTCATGAAGCTGTTGGGCTGCTGCCACAGGTCGAGCGCCGCATGCGAGGTGACCTCAACGCGGTCCTCGGGGCGGCCCGACTTCGCCGACCGGTAGAGGTGCCACTCCACCTGCGAGTAGGCGGTGGTGATCCGTTCGACGATCGCGAAGAGGGTGCCGACGCTGCCCATGGCGCGCATCTGCGCCTCTTGTCCGGCGGGGCGGACGAAGAGGGAGGAGAGCCCGGCGCGGCCGGCTGTGGAGGCGAGGGCGATGGGGGCGCGGTTGCTGAAGGTGGCGGCGGCTTTGCCGAGGGAGCCGAAGAGGGTTCTGCCCACTCGGCACCCCCTTCACGTCAGTCGCTGTCGAGCACCCATTGCAGGACGCACGTGAGGCATCCACCGACGATCAGGCCTACGCCTGTGCCGAAGATATTCCACGCTCCTGCTGAGATGAGTGTAAATCCTCCTGTCAACATGGTCGCTGGCCGCAAATCTTTCAGCTTCTTGGGGTTCGCGCGAAGGCTCCTCATACTGTGCCGCCGTCTCGCCCCACGGCTGGCGTCTCAGGAGGACCGGGCCGGAACGCGGCCAACCCGGCAACGCCTTCCAGGACCACCACTCGAATGCCGGGCAGCGCCTCCTTCAAGCGGCTCGTGAACTCCCGCAAGGTCGCCTCGGTTTCCGCGTGCGCAAGGGCCACAACCAGCGTGTCCCCGGACCTGACCAGCAACGGATCCATCGTCATCCCACCCACCTCATCTGCGGTCGCCCGCCCAGATCCCGCTCCGCGACCATGTACCGCAGGGCGTCCAGCCCGTGATCGTTCTCCTTCAGCGGCTGCTCCTTCAGCCCCGCCCCGCCCGTCCCGGGCTTCACCGCCCACACGTAGCCCGCGACTTCCTCGGCCGTGCACGTCGGCAGCGACCGCTCACCAAGCGCGCCATCGCGCTCCGCGAGCGCGCCCCGCACGATGAACAACCGCGGCCGGCCGTCCTCCTGGACCTTCAGCCGGGACTGCACCGCCTGGATCCCGTCGGACACCGTCTTCTTCGCCGCGACCGTGCCCAGCCCCAGGTGCTTCTCCAGCGTGGCCCGGTCCTCCGCGTCGTGGTCGCAGATCACCGCGCGAGGCTGCGGCTCACGCCACTGCCCGGACGGGTACCGCATCAGCGACAGCGCGGTCCGCGCGTGGTCCTCAACGAGGCGCTGCGTCCGGTAGGTCTCCCGGTAGAGGAACAGGCGGCCGTCGCCGTCCTCCGCCCACGACTGCATCACCATGGGGTTCGTGTAGCCGAAGTCCACGGCCATCCACCGCGTCCACTCGTGAGGGATCTTGAAAGGCTCGATCACGTGCAGGGCCTCGTCCCACGCCTCGTAGATCAGGCCCTCCGCGGCCGCCCAAATACCGTCCTTGAAGCGGAGCTTGCGGACCCCAGTGAGCGCGTCGAGCTTCGCGAAGTAGTCGCGGCCCTTCTCCGTGAACGTGCCGTCCGCGCGCACGTAGGCGGGGTTGTCGACGTGGCGGGAGACCAGCATCCGCATCTGCCCGCGCTCGGCCCGCTGCTTGATCCAGTGCGTCGGGTGGGCCGGGTTGCACGCGGCGATCTGCTGCTGCCACGACAGCACGCCGTTACGCAGGCGGGTCCCGATGGTCTCCCAGTCCGTCTCCGTCAGCTCGGTCGCCTCGTCGACGAACACCAGGTCGTACTCGGCGGAGAGGATCTTCTCCGGCTTGTCGAGGCCACCCACGACGATGACGGAGCCGTTGGTGTACCGGTAGCAGGCCGCTTCGCGCGCCGACCCGCCGAACCAGGTGACGATGCCGCGCGCCATCGCGTCCGCGGCGACCTTCTTCTCGTACGTCACCAGCGTCGTCGAGCCGAGCGACACCGCGGTCTTGCGGGCGATGAGGCAGCGGATGCCGGGGTTGTGGAGCGCGGCCAGGTGGACGCGGAACAGTGCGGCGAGGCTCTTGCCGGTGCCGGCCGGGCCCGCCATGACGACTTCGCTGTCCCGGGTCTTGAACAGGTCGCGGGCGGCGCCGCGGGGCTCGTAACGGACGACGGTGTCGCGGTCGAGAGCGGTCGTCACGTGAGATCCGTCGGGTCGACTCCGACGACCTCGTAGCGCACGGCCCCGTCGACGCTGATCTTCTGCGCGGCGTCAGCCCCGTACAGCTTGCGGTACGACTCCCGCACGGCCCGCATCTCCCGCAGCGCGGCCAGCTTCGGCCCGTCGTCGAGGAGCGGCTTGCCGTCCTCCCCGGTGACGACCCGGCCGTGAGAGACGACGACGTGGTCCCGCTCCAGGATCTCCATCGCGGCGACGAACTGGTCATCGAGGAGCCTGGCTTCGGATGCGACGAGTTCAGCGCCGGCCTGCTGGAGTACGGCCTTGCGGCACTTGTCGATGGCGCGCCAGGCGTCGCCTTTGTTGCTGTAGCCGACGGCGTCGGCGATCTGCTGGTACGTCAGGCGGGGGTTCTCGGCCTTCATGCGGGCTGCGGCGGCGGCCCTTTGGTCGGCGGCGCCGGTCGCGACGAAGTTGCCGCGGGCGTTGCGGGCGTCGGTGCTGTGGTCGCGTTCGCCGGGTGCGCGGCGGTCCGGGCCGGGCTCCGTGGCGGGTGGCTCGGCCGGTACGGGTGGCTCGTTACCGGTATCCATGGTCTGATGGTAACGAGGGTGTGCAAGGTGATGGTGCGCAGCAGGGAGCCCGGTCCAGGTGGCGGACCGGGCTCTCTGCTGTGCGTGACCGGGTGATGGTCTAACTGGGGCTGTGGTTGGGGCAGTAGTCCCGGCCTTCGACGTCGCTCCAGCCGTCCCCGGCGAGGGAGCGGCGGTGGTCGGCGGCCTCCTTCTCGCGTGTGGTGGGCCGGAACGAGGCGCGCAGGGAGTACTCGTCGCAGTCGTCGTGGGCGCAGCGGATGGTGTGGGCCATGGCGTGTTCCTTCGGGTTAGGCGGCGAGCGCGTCGGCGAGGAGCTGGACGCGGGCGGTGGCGGGGCAGTTGACGGGGTACAGCACGGTGACGGTGGCAAGGCCGTGTGCGGGGCGGGACTTCGGCTCGTCGGCGGCCGGGCGGGCGACCGTGTAGGTGGTGCGGTGGACCGTGTAGGTCTGGATGCGGTCGAGGCGGAAGCTGCGCATCTCCTGGGTGTCGCGGTCGGCGGCGCGGAGGACGATGTCGCCGGCTGCGGTGACGAGGATGTCGGCGATCTCGATGGTGCGGATGGTCTCGGTGCCGTCGGCCTTGGTGTAGGTGATGGTGACGGGGTGGTGGTTGTCGAGGGCCTTGATGAGTCGGGTGAGGGTGGTGGTGCTGGTCTCGTTCGCCGTGTGCTTCATCGGTGGCCCCCTCGTTCGTTTCCTTGTGGGTACACAGTAATCAGAAACCGTGTACCCACACAAGGGGTGACGCGAAGAAATCCGTGTGGGAACATAGAACGCATGGCAGCCGACCCGACAGACCACACCTACGCCACCCGATTCCGCATCCCACGCCGCATGTGGGACGCCTACGGAACAGCCGCAGCACGCGCCGGAGTCGACCGCAGCGCCGACCTCGTCGACCACGTCCGCACCTTCATCGAGCAGCACGGCAACGACCACGAACGCGCCGAACTCGCAGCAGCCGAACAGGAGCTGGCCGAGCGCCGCGCACGCAAGGGCGGCCGACCGAAGAAGGAGCCGGCCACGTGAGCGCGACGGCGAGGAGCCCACTCGGCCCCGCCGGCCACAACGCGCGGCGCAACGTCCGACGGCTCCGCGAGCAACACCGCTGGTCATACCGCGAGCTGGAGGAACGCCTCGCCAGCGCGGGCCGCATCATCCCCGCCCTCAACCTCAGCGCCATCGACGCCGGTGAGCGGCACATCGACGTAGACGACCTCGTCGCCCTGGCGGCCGTCTTCGACGTCGGCAGCGGGGAGCTACTCCGGCCACCCGCCGACTGCGATACCTGCCACGGCGCGCCACCGGCGGGCTTCCGCTGCATGGAGTGCGACACCAGCGGGCTGCCCGCACTCGGGGCCTGAGCCCGCCGCATGACGAAGGCCCCGCCCGGGTGGAACGGGCGGAGCCTTCGTTGGTGGCGGCGCCCAACACCCTTGGGAAGTGCCCAGGACGCCGCCGTGTGCAGTCGAAGTCGGGAGGCCGTCGCAGCGCGGCTTTCCCGCTACGCGGTCTGCGGTCGCGTAGAGCCCCCTCGACTGCTCAGGCCTCGACCGTACGCCTAGGCCTCTGGGGAGTCATTCACTCGAACGGGTGACGGAACGCCCCGACGTCACGTCCCCTGCTCGGTCACGTCCGTGATTTCCACCGTCAGCTTCGCACTCGACGACGTCGTACTGATCACCGTCGGCGTGTAGTTCAGCGTCGTCTCGTCCGACAGCTCCGCCGTCTCAATGACCGGCCCCGAATCCCCGCCACGGATCTCGTACGTGATCTCATACGTCGCGGCCGGATCAATGTCCTCGACCCCGTCGTACGCCAGGTCCGGCTCCACCGTCAGGTTGCAGCCCGCCGACCCGAAGCATTGCTTCTCCTTCGTCTTCAGCTTCATTGTGAAGTCGTCCGCCGTGACGTCGGCGTACGTCGGTTCCGCTTCCTCCGTCGCCTCGGACACGAAGCCGTCATCGGCCTTCGCGCTCGACTTCCTTGTGGCGGCCGGCTTGCTGTCGCTGTCGTCTCCAGACTGCACGACGACGATGCCGGTAGCGATGACCGCGGCGATCACGGCGGCAGCGGACCCGATGATGATCGCGTGCGTGCGGTTCCTCTTCGCCGGTGCCGGCGGCTCGGGCGATGCGGGCGGCGGGAATTCGGGCGGTGGCGGTGTGGTGCTCATGGTCCCCCCAAGGACGTGATGGTGGGCGGATCGTAGCGGCTGGCGCCGACGGCGCGCCCTGGGAACGGCGAGAGCCCCACCGGACGGGGTGACCGGTGGGGCTCTCGCAACGGGGGTGGGGTGCCGGGCGCTACCCGACGCGCAGCCTCCAGTGTGGCAGGCGGCCTGTTCCCGCAGCGGCAGAACCGGGTCGGACGGCCCGTCGGATCACCGCCCGCCCGAACACGCCCCGCCGACCTCGCGCAGCCCACCACCCGACCCCCTAACCGACCCGCCAACCACGGCCATGACCTGCACGTTTACGGCGTAGCCACGGCCTGCGCCTCCCACGCGGCCTGCGGCACGATCCGCCACGTCCCGGTGTCCTCGCACCGCTCCACATCCGGCCGCAGCGCCCGCGCAGCATCGAGGACCTGCTTCTCCCCGAGCCCCGTCGCCTGCTCCAACTCCCGGCGGGTGCAGTTCCCGTACTTCGCCAGCGCGTTCCGCACCCGCTCCTGGTTGCTGGTCCCGGCGGCCGGCAGGATCAGCCGCTTCCCGACGGGCGCCCGGACCGTCGTCGCCCCGATCCGAGCGACTTCGGCGCGGAACTCGCCGCCGGTCAGCCACATCCCCTTGTACGGGGCCGGCACCTGATGGACCGGGGACTGGAGCAGGAACTTCCCCGGCTGGTCCAACTTCCCAGGCTCCCAGCCAGGGGTGTTCCCGAAGATGAACCGGCGGTGGTCCGCGTCGTTCATCCTGGTCGAGAGCCTGTTGGCGTAGTTCCCGCGCGCGTCCGTAGTACCCCCGAACACCTTCCTGGACGGCTGCTGCGTTGCGGACAGGAAGTGCATGCCGGCGAACCGCATCAGGGCGAGCAGCGACTCCTGTTTCTTCGACGCGGGGTTCTTCTTCCACCGGCCGCCGTCGCCCTGGCGGACCAGCTCGGCGAGCTCGTCCTCGATGACCCAGATCGCGGGCCGGCCGTGCTTCTCGGGGTCCCATTCCTGGTCGCCGAAGCGGGCGAGGATCTCGCCGCGCTCGTCGAGTTCCTGGCGCAGCCAGTCGAGGAGGGCGTGGGCTTGCTCTGGTGTGGTGGCGAGGTCTTGCAGGATCGGCAGCATCGGCGTGAGTTCGGGTGCGCCCGGCTTCAGGTCGATGCCGTACAGCACGGTGTCGGGACGGTCCGCGAGCTGGACCGCGATGGACCGGACCAGGGTGGACTTCCCGAACTTCGATGAGCCCGCGACGAGGGTGTGGTTGTAGGCCAGGTCGAGCCAGACCGGGTTCAGGAACCGGTCCACGCCGAGGAGGACCGGCTCCGTGAACCGGGCCCCGGGCGTGGGCCGCGCGTACGGGACCACAGCGGTGAGCGGGTCACCGTCGATGAACCGGGCCACGAGCTGGTTCGACAGGGCGCCGTCGTCGAGGGCGAACTCCCCGGCCACGCCCATCCCGGAGGCGACCTTGGGCCACGCGGCCCGGAGCCTGGCCCGGTCCAGAGAGACCGGCAGGTCGAGGACTGCGGTCCATCCGGTACTGGTCCGTTCCACGGTGCAGCCCGGCAGTTCCACCCCGAACAGTTCGTGGACCACGGTCCGCAGCCTGGTCTCTTCCACGGTCCGCCCGGTGAGGTCCGGCCCGGCCTGGACCGGTTCGGGCGTGGTCTTCTGGACCAGGGTGTGGTGGGCCATCTGCAAGCGGACCAGTCCGGTCTGGAGCTTCACGGACTCCTGCTCCACCTTGATCTGGTCGTGGCGGGTGTGGTGCCGGTACACGCCCCGCGCGGCAGCGCTCGCACCTACTGCGGCGAGCCACGCGTACGCGATGGCTCCGCCTCCGACAGCTCCGGTCACCCACGCCTGCCACAGCAGCCCCGATGCCGCGCCCGCGGACCAGGACAGGGCGGGGCTCCACTTCTTCGAGAACGAGCTGAGCGACAGGCTGCCGGCGGCCAGGGCCGTGGCGAACTCCGCTGCGGCCGCGGTGGTGCCGTACTGCCAGTCTGCTGCCAGGGCTGCGCCGGATACGAGGCTGGGCACGGTGAGCGCGGCGAGGACGTCGGTGCGGGTGATCTTCACTGGTGCTCCGTGGCGAAGATGCGGCGGCCCCCACGCGAGGGCGGGGGCCGGGCGGACGGGTCAGCGGTACTGGTTCAGCAGCGCCTGCGCGGCGGTCAGGCGCCGGTAGGCGGTGGACTCGGGGACGCCGAGGATCTCCGCGGCCTTCGGCTTGGTGATCCGCTCGCCGAGCTTGAGGCGGCGCAGCAGTTCGTTGACCTGGTCCTCGGGCTGGGCCGGACGGGCTGCGGGCTGGGCCAGGGGCTGGACCGTGACCGGTTCGGGCGCGGTCTCGAACTGGTCTACGTCCTGGTCAGGGGCCTGGACCGGGGTGGACTCGGTGCGGTCCGTGAGCTGGTCCACGGTGGTCTGGTTGCCGCGCTGCGCCTCCAGGGCGAGCTTGAGGTTCACAGTGCGGTTACGGGTCAGGAGCCGGTCCCGTTCGCCGAGGGCGAGGGCCTGCTCCGTGCCGGCCTGCTGTTGCAGGGTGCGCAGGTACGCCTCGTACTTCGGGTCGAGCTTGATGCGGATGGTGTGCATGCCGATCGCCCACACGCCTTTCGCGGCGGCGGAGACGAGCGCGCCGACGATCCCGACGATCCAGCCCCACGAGCCGGACAGGGAGCCGTGGGCGCAGATCGCGGCCATCGACACGGCGAGCATGGCGATCCCGGCGCGGCGGGGGACGGTGGCGCGGGTGCTGTCGTGGCGGAGGATCCACTCGGCGATCAGGCACGCGGCCCATCCGGCGTCGAAGGCTCCGGCGACGAGGTAGGCGGCCCACGGCGGGGCGATGCGGGTGAGCATGCCGCCGATGGCGACGGTGCCCCAGATGATCGCGCCGATCGTCATGAGGACGGCGAAGGTGAAGAGGGCGCGGCGTAGTGCGGCGTCGAGGTTGAAGGGGAGCCGGATGACGGGGGTGGTGTCGGGGACGTCGTACTCGACGGGGACGCCGTTGACGTTCTCGGCGATGGTGCGGGTGGGCCGGCTGAAGGGGGTACGCATGGCGGTCGTCTCCGGGCTGGGATCAGGCGCGGGCGGTGGCGGGGGCGCGGCGGCGGGTGTGTGGGGCGTGGGCGTTGAGGAGATGCCATGCGGCGAGTGCGGCGACGGCGATGAGGGCGGCCGGGGTGGCGGCAATCCAGGCGAGGACGTCGAACGCGAACGCGATGGTCGCGGCGATACCGATGGCGTGGTGGAGGATCAGGGCGAGGGCGGCGATGAGGATCCATGCGCACTTCGGCATGTCGGTCTCCGGGGCGAGTTGGGTGGTGTGGGCTGGCCGGATCTCCAGGGCCCGCGTGCGAGACGCGGACCGAGGGCTACCGGTCAGCGGGTCAGTGCTTCTTGCACTTGCCGTTCGCGCAGCGGGTGCAGTCGGTGTCGATCTGGCGGCGGACGGGGGCGATGACGGCGTTGGCGACGGCGCTCCCCGGCCTTCCCGCCGACCTTGTGGAGGGCGGCGGCGGTGTTGTCGAGCTTCTCGGCGGCCTTACGTCCGAACATGGGTTGCTCCTTCGATTCGGTGGCGGGTGGCGGTGCGTGCCCTGGGCTGGCTTCGAACCGACGCGGTGGCGGACTGGGAGGTTCAGGCGGGGGTGATGTCGCGGGCGCTGACGATGTCGTCCCGTGTGACGTGGCCGCTGTCCATGGCGATACGGACGTCACCGTTGCCGAGGTGCCCGAGGAGGGTGACCCGTCGGCCGTTGGACTTGAGGCGGTACTGGTCGGACGGTGCAGTGGGGGTGCTTGCGGCCGTGCGCTTGCTCTTGCCGAACATGGCGTAGTCCTTCCAGGTGGGGGGCACCGCGGGTCGGTGTCCCAAGCGCCCCGGGCCGGCTTCGAACCGGCGCCCTCGCGGCGGGATGCCGGGGCGGGGACCGCCCTCTCGCGGCCGTGGGGGAACGGGGTGCGCGAGAGGGCGGCCGATCAGGGGGTTAGTGGCTGGTGATCCAGACGACGGCGAAGACTGCGGTGGAGAAGCTGGCGATGATGCCGAGGCCGTACCAGAAGTGCTCGCCCATCACGTCACCGCCGGGCGGGGCAGGGCGCGGCAGGTCTCGGCGTGCTCCTGGGCCCAGCGGCGGGCAATGGGCAGACACTCCTCAACGCGGGCCTGCTCCTCCTCCGGCGAGTCGGTGACGGCGCCGTTGGTGTTGGTGTGCTCGGCGATGCTGCAACCAGTACAGGCGTTCGTCAGCAATCCACTCTTGGTGGAGTACGTGATGTCGACGGTGGCGCCGCCGACGGTGAGGTAGCGGGCGATGACGCCCTCGGGCCATGCCTTGGCTTCGGCCTGCTGCGCGGCGCGGCGTTCGTACTCGGCGAGGCGCGCGATGTCGCTGTGGCCGATCATGCGCCTACCGCCTGTCGGGGCAGCGGGTGCTCGGCGAGGTGCTTGGTGAGGGCGCGGCCCTGCTTGGCGAGTCCGGGGTGGCGGAGGCTGCTGCACGGGTTGCAGGTGCGGGGGTCGTGCTTCGGGGCGGGCTGATCTGTACGGTGTTCCACAGTCATTTCTCCTGGTCGCTCAGGGGATCTGGCTGGCCCCGGCCGGGCTCTCACACACCGACCGGGGCCGTACTCATTCACGAGCAGCGTGGGCTGCCTGATGCCGAGCGTACGGGATATCCCGTACAGTGGCAACGCAGACCCGCCCACGGAAGGGACGGGGCATGGAGAAGGAGGTGCAGCGCGTGCTGGACGCTCTCGCAGGTCTCTCCGAGATCGACGACCCGAAGACGCGTGCGCTCGCTGTGGCGAGGGTGCTGAAGGAGTGGCCGGAGCACAGCAAGGCGCTGCGCGAGGTTCGCCGGCAGGCGGTGATGGAGCTGCTCGCCCCCGAGGACGCCTCCGTGCGGAAGATCGCGAAGGAGTTGGGCGTGTCGCCGACAACAATCCAGGACCTCACCGCGGGCTACTCGCGCTCGGGGAAGGACCGCGCAAAGAGGGCGGAGGAGACGTCGGATGGATGAGCTGGTGCGGTGGCTCGGCGAGCAGCTCGACGAAGACGAGCGGATTGCGCGGGAGGCCACGCCCGGCCCGTGGTGGCACAACCCGGGCAAGCAGTGGCTCGGCCCGGAAGCGTTCGAGACATACGACCTGCGACAGGGCGAGGAGTTCGTCGGCTATGGCGGCCCGCATCCGTTCACCGGGGCCGTAGCCAGTACCGGACCGGCGAGCAACATGCAGGGCATGAAGGACGCCGCCTTCATCGCCGAGCACGATCCGGCCCGGGTGCTGCGCGAGATCGACGCCAAGCGGGACCTGCTCCGCTTCGCCGCTGGCGTTCACGACCACCATGAGACATTCACGACAGGCGTCTCGGCCCGACTGGACGGGACGCTGCGCCTGTTCGCCCTGGCCTACGCCGACCGGCCGGGCTACCGCAACGAGTGGAAACCGTAGGCGCGCCACCACCTACAACGAGAGCGAGACCATGATCCAGCCCAACACGATCACCCCGCCCGACCCGGCCCCGCGTGTGCCGCTCGTCCGGCTCGCCGCGTCCGCAGCACCGAGCTCGACGCTCGCCCGCATCGTCCGCCCGCCGTCGAGCCCGGTCGGTCGGGTCGCGGTCGCCGCGTTCAACTCCTCGGTCTGACCCGCGTCGCACCTGAGCCCCCTGCCCGCATGCCGGGTCGGGGGCTCTGTGCTGCCCTGAACGTGCGAGCGCCCCGCCTTCGGGGTGAGGGCGGGGCGCGGGGCAGGAGTCGCGAGGCTCCGGGTTCAGGATGGCACGGGCGTCAAGCCGGTGGTGGGTCGTTCGGGATGGGCACGTAGCCGGGGATCTTCTTCAGTTCCGGCTCCAGGATCTTCAGCGCCTTCACCTCCGGGCGCGGCTCTACTCGTTGGGTGCCGATGTAGTGGGCGATCAGGTTGCCGTACATCGCCTCGGCGAGCCCGCTGCCGAGGAACCCGCTCATGCGTTGCTGCCGGGGTGCGGGCTCGGGCCGGTCGAGGGCGGTCCGCTGCTCCTCCGTCAGGCCGTAGCCCTCGGCAAGGGCGATCAGGGTCTCGCAGTCGTTGGTGTGGTCGACGAGGACTCCGTACTCGCTGTCGGATCCGCAGCCTTCGCAGGCGTATGGTTCCCAGTCGCCGCCTTGTGGGGCATGGATCTTGAGGATCTTCCGGTCGGCCTCGCAGCGGTGCAGCACCGTGGCCGGGTCGTGGACGCTGATGTGCTCAGCGATCGGTCCGGCCTCGGTAGTGATCGGCCAACTGTCGCCGACGTCGACGACGGCTGTGGCGGGTTGTGGCCAGTTGAGGCGGCCGTAGTGGGCGGCCCGCTTGGCGAGGTCTTCGCGGCGGTCGATCTGCTGGGTGATCCAGCCATGCAGGTCAGGCACCGGACGGCTCCACGTGCTTGTAGTCGTACATGCCGCACCGGGCGCACAGCCCGCTGTCCTCCGATGTGGCTGACGGCCGGAACGCCTGACACGCCACCCCGGGCCCGTGCCGCAGGAAGTGCGCCTTCAGCGCCTCGTAGTCGGACTGCGACATGGGCGCGGTCACGGTGACTTCACCCCCACTGGGGATGGAGAACGTGCGCCGCTCGACCCGGCACGCGATCAGGGTGTTCCGGGCCTGCTGCTGTGCGCGCCACGCCAGCGCTGCCCCCGTCATCGAGGCGATGGCGGCAGCCCAGGTGATGGCGTAGGCGACGAGGTGAAGGGTGGTCACGGCTGCTCCTGCGTGTTGATGGCGCGTGCCACGGCGAGAGCGCGGACGACGTGGGTGGGGTGCGTCGGGGTGTCGCCGACGTGGACGTACTCAGCCGCGGTCTCCAGCAGTTGGATGAGCGGCTCGGTGAAGTCGAGGTTGACGACGGCGCAGAGTCCGGGCTGGCGGAGTGGGTTGAGGAGGAGGAACGCGGCGTGGCGTAGTTCTTCGGCGGGGGTCACAACTGCTCCTGTCCGTCGAGGGCGCGCACCGTCGGGCACGGCCACACGTTCGGCCCGCACACCGCGCAGTCCGGTGCAACCCCCGCCTCAGCCGCGGCAACCACACCGGCTGGCTGGTGCAGCCTCCGCACCTGCTCAACGACGGCCAGGAGCTGATCGCGTGTCGGCTTCAGGTACGGCTGCCACCAGTCCGGCGGTTCGTGCCGCAACGGGACATTGACCACGACGACGGCGGCCTTCTGGCACCGCTCGTCGGCTTGCAGGCGGCCGTCCGGGCTGCGGTCGAATACCTCGCAGCGCAGGAACCGGCCGGTCGGCCCCTTGTCGATGGTCATGTCGGCGTCAATGGGGACGTCGCCGGGGGTGATCCCGTTGGCGGTGAGCCACTCGCAGAGCTCGGCGCGTCGGCCTTCGGTGAGGTTGTGCTTCGGCATCAGTGCTGCTCCCTGGGGTCGGTGCCGTAGTCGCCCGCGGCGAGACGTTCGGGTTGGCGGCAGACGGTCGAGTCGCAGGGCGTGTCGGCTTCGGTGTGCCAGCACTGGACGGGCGGGCCGCCTTCGTTGTCGTGGTCGGTTGCTTGGGTCGCTGCCGTGGCGGGCTGCTCGCCGTGCAGCAGGTCGTCGGCGGCGCTGGGGTTGGGGCAGTCGATGATCGAGCAGGTGACGTGCCCGCCGTGGCCGAGGAACAGGGATGCGCGTCCGCAGGCGGGGCAGCGGCCTTGCACTTGGGGCAGGCCAGCGGCGAGCGGCGCGGTGGATGCGGGGTGGTCCTCGGTCTTGAGTGCTTCGGGCGGGCAGTAGATGCACTCCGCCTCACAGGCGTGGCACCACGGGCGGAGCGGGATGCCGGGGATTCTCGTCTCGTGGTCGCGGCGGCCGGAGTGGTCGCGCTTGGTGTGGCCGCAGGTGCAGCGCTTGGTGCTGCCCTGCCGCTCGGGTCCGGTGCTGGTCTGCTCGGTCACTTCTTCCTCCGTGTTGCGCGGGCGAGGGCGCGGCGGGTGGCGCGGTTCGGGCGGGGCGGGGTGCTGTCGTCGTCGATGGCGGTCTCGACGCGGACGAGGTGCTGCTCCCACAGGGCCCCGGGGCGGGGCGTGTGCTCGCCCCGGGGTGTGGACGTCGGGCGGGTCACGGGTGGTCCTTCGGGTTGTCGAGCCAGCCGAACGGGGACTGGCGGGCGTCGAGGTGGGACGGCTCGTTGAGCTGCGCCGCCAGGTCCTCGAAGCGGGCGCGCTGGTGGGCCATGAACGCGGCGTCGTCCTCGCAGCGGCAGCCGGGTGGGGGCAGAATGAACAGCCGGTGGCAGATGCCGATGGTCCAGCCGGCGGCGAGGGCGAGGACTGCGGCGAGGATGGTGATCATTCGGTGACCCCCAGTCGGAAGCCGAGCGGGTGACGGGGCCCGTCGTAGGCGGCGTTGGCGTTGGTCATCCGCTGGAACTGGAAGTCGATGGGCAGGCCGGTCCGCAGCTTCCCGTGCTCGCTGATCGCGGCGGACAGCAGGGACCACAGCGGGTCGAGCTGGCCGAGCGCGGCGTAGCCGGGGAAGCGCGCGTCGAACTCGTCGTCCGGGAGCAGGAGACGGACGTCGACGTCGCGCCACTGCTTCATGCGGGCGGCGGTGCCGACGAGGTAGGGCACGTGGTCGTAGGCGTCGATGAGGTCGCGGGCCCAGGAGTTGAGGTGGATGGCGGCGGGCATGCCGACGCCGAAGCGGGCGGTGTCGCGGGGCTTCGGGGTGGTCGTCATCGGGGTCCGCCGATCGTCACGAGCCGGGTCGGTTCGGTGTCTTCGAGGAGCGCGAGCGCGTGGAGCAGCAGCGCCCGGCAGATGGCCCGTTCACGCGGATCGGTGAGTGCTTCACGGTCGACCAGGGCGTGGACGCGCATGTCGTTGTCGCGGGTGGCGCGGTAGACGAGGTGGGGTCCGGGGTCGAGGTCGTCGGGCATGGGCTGCTCCTGGTTGGGATCGGGCGGGACGGGTGTCAGGCGGCTTTGCGGAGGTTGCGTGCGTACTGGCGGGCGGCGCGCCTGCTGTGGGCCCAGGAGGGGCGGGTGAGGCGCCGTCGGATGGCGCGCCACACGGCGGCGAGGGTGCACCACACGGCGAGGACGAGGACAGTGCCGGCCGCGGCGAGCCCCAGGAGCCACCACAGGAAGGCGTGGGCGAGGGTGATCGTGGTGTCGATCGCGTCGAACAGGAGGATCACGACGGGTCTCCGTCGGGCTGAGGTGCAGTGGCGGGCGCCCACTTGGCGCGGATGCGGTCGGCCTCACCCGGCTCCCAGGGGATGACGGTGCGGCGGGTGTCGAACAGCACAGCGTCCGGGACCGGTGCGTCGCGTCCGGCGTGCTCCCACGCAGGCTGTGCGCAGCGGTCGCAGGTTGCGAAGGACTGGCCGATCCACACGAAGCCCTCGCACACCACAGGAGGCTCAGGGGCTTGCGTCTCGGGCTGCTGCGCCTCGTCGGCCAGGCGGCGCAGCTCGCTGGCCCGCTCCGTGATCGCATCCCAGGGCGCTCCGGTGCCGAGGCCGAGGGCCTGCGAGAGGGCGAGCCGGTACGCCTCGGTCTGCTCTCCGGCCTCGTTCATGAGCTGGATCGCACGGATCGCAGTCCATGACGCGGTGTCGATGTCAGCGGGGATCGGGCCGAGGAGGGCGGCCAGCACCGCGTCGGCGATGCCGTGTGGGTTACCCATGACGAGCCCGTTCCGGGACGGCTCCGCTTCGGGGGTCCGTGCCCAGATCGCGGCAGCAACGCGGTCGCGGAGGTCGGCCTGGTAGGCGGCCGGCGGGGGCGCGGCGAGCGGCAGCCGTTCGATCACGAGCCCGGCCATCGTCCGGTAGCGGTCGATGGCCTGCCCGGTGAGCTGGTCCCAGTCCGGGCCGTCATCGCCGAGGGTCGTCGCCACGGCGGTCTCGTGGAGGATGCGGGCGAGGGCACCGACGGACACGGCGGTCGGGGTCGGCTCGGCGGCGAGGCCAGCGGCGGCCACGATCCCAGCGGCGACCGCCGGCGCTTCGGCAGCGGGGACGTGGACGGACTGGGGTTCGTCGCTGCCCTCGATGGTGATGGACAGCGTGTCGGTGTTGCCGCCGTTGTTGAGGTCGGGGAGGAGGCGGGCGGACAGGCAGAACTGGTCTTCGTCGAGGTAGCGGTACGGCTCGGTCATGGTGTGGCTCCGGTGGTGGGGTGGGGCCGCCGGTGACGGCCCCACAGGGCGGGCAGGGTCAGGCGGAGGTCACTTGCTCCAGCCGAGGAGCCGGAACTCGGCGCCCTGCTCCTCCATCTCGCGCTTCGAGGAGCACACCTCGGGCTCCCAGACGAGCCGGAGGATCGCGTCGCCGTGCGAGGACGGGCTGGTCTGGTACTCGCCGTACAGGAACCCCTCGTCGTCCACCCACACCGCAGCGTGGTCGTCGGACGGCCGGTCGGCGGGCGGGGCGATTCCGGCGGCGACCGCGGCAGACAGCCAGGCGGCGGCAACCGCGCAGGCGTTGTCCTGCTCGATCCCATTGAGGTCGTCCCAGGCGAAGGCGCCGGGCTCGTTGCCGATCTGCTGGCGGGCCTTGGCCAGGGCGAGGATGCGGGGGTCGGTGTACGGGCGGTCGGGCATGGTCGTCTCCAGGTGGGTTGTGGTGTGCTTCGGGTTGCGGCTGGCCCGCGCGATATCAGCGCGCGGGCCGGCCGTGCTGTTGGCGGTGGTCACTGAGCGAGGCGCTTTCGGCCGGCATCGGTGACCGACACGCGCTTGCCACCGGCGAATCCGTACTCGATGTGGATCAAGTCGGCGCCGCTGAGAGCGAGCCAGGTATCGGCCATCGCGCTGAAGCCTTCGTGCGAGTCGAGGTGCCAGACTCGGCGCCGGCGCATGTCGCCATAGACCCGCGCGGGCTGCTCACGGTTGGCGATCTCTCGAAGCAGGCGCTGCGCGGTCCGGCCGCTCGCCGCGGTCTTCGGGCGCGCCTTCTTCGCCGCCTCGCGGACCGCGGCCTGCGCCTCCAATCCCTCGGCGAGCTTGCGTCCGACCTCCGTGATGCGCATCGGGCCGTCGTCGTCGTGCTCGTCCCAGCCAATGGCGAGACCGGCCTCGTACAGCGGGTGGAAGGTGCGGGTGTTGAACGAGGGGCTGCTGCTGACGCCGTCGAGGTACCAGCGTCCGCGGCTGGCGTAGCGGACGGAGACGCCATCGCCCTTGTCGCGTCGGGCGAGTTCTCGCAGCAGCTTCTGCGAGGCGGGACTGAGGTCGGTCATCGGGTGCTCCTTCGGATTGGTGGCCGGGCGGCCGGTGTGCGGGGTCACGGGGTCGGCTGGTTCCGGCAGGCGGGGCACACGTCGCGGCGCCGGCCGCACCTGCGGCGGATCGTCCACCCGGCGCGGCGGCCATCCGCGCGGACCTGCGGGGCCGTCACCGACACGAAGGCGGCCGGGATCGCCGCGCTGTCCGGGCAGTCGGTGTCCTCGTCGGGCCCGTCGCAGGACACCTCGACGCCGATCGGGCGGGCCGTCATCGCTGCGCCCCTTCGGCCAGCTGGCGCGCGAGCGGCACGGCCTCGGCGAGCGTGTACCGCGTCCCGTCCCGCTGCGCCTCGTCCCGGATGCCCTGCGCCTCGTACACCCACCCGTTCTCGCGGTGCCAGCGGCGGCCCTCACGGTCACAGATCGCCCACCGGTCCGCGTGGCCGTAGCTGCGCCGGAGTTGCAGCGGGATCCCGGTGTCGGCGCGGGGGATCTCCAGCACGGTCGCGAGGGCGAGCAACTCGGCTGCCTGCTCCTCGCCTTGCTGCTCCTCGGGCTGGCAGGGGACGAGGTTGGAGTGCGCAGTCTTGCCGCAGCCGCACTGGATGCCGGTGGGCCCGTAGGCGAGCGGGTCACCGGCCGGCTGCTTCTCGACGGTCGGGTGCGAGGCGACCCACGCTCGGACCGCGGTCTCGACCGCGTCCAGGGCGGCGTTCCCGCGGGCGACGGCCCGCTCCCACTCGGCGCTCTCCGAGTAGGCGCGGCTGGCTTGGCCGACGCTGCGGTAGTACGCCTTCGCCGGGTCCTTGATCTCGGTCATGAGGGCCATGAGGGCGAGGTGGCGGTCGGAGGTCATCGGGTTCTCCTCGGGGTTGGTTCGGGGTTTCGTTGCTGACGTGGGTGTCAGTAGGGCGCGTGGTGGGCGCTGTAACCGAGTGCGCGCGGTCAGGCGGTGTCGTCGTCGCTGTCGTCGGGGTCCGGCTCGTCGTGTGCCTCGATGACGTGGGTGGTGGTGCCGCAGATGAGGCGGTGTGCGCGCTGCTGGCCGTGTGTGGCGACGGTCTCGGCATAGTCCCGGCGTGCGTGTTCGGCGTCGTCGGTCGGGACGCTCCAGCCGGTCCAGATGCCGCTGTGGCGGAGTGACTGGATTTGCCATTCGCGGCGGGTGGGGATCTCGGGTGTGGTGCCGAGGAGTGCCTGCCTCAGTTCGTACTGGGCCCCGAGGGCTTCGACGCCTGGGTCCCGGCTGTTGAGGATGAGGTCGCCGAGGGCTTCGAGGGCGCGTTGGGCGGCGGCTTGGAGGTGGGCGTGGTCTGTCATGGGCGTGCCTTTCGGTGTGTGTGGGTGGGCGTGTGTGCGGGGTTAGGCGGCGTCGGGTGCGGTGGGGTGGCTGCCGGTGGTGGGGTCGCAGCTGAGGTGGGTGTCGTATCCGCGGTCGAGTCGGAAGCCGGTGAGGGGCTCTTCACAGACGGTGCAGAGGGCTGCCGTTGTGGTGTGTGTGGCTGTGGGGCCGGGGGTGCCCATCCCCCCTTCCCCCACCTTCGGTGGGGGGAAGGAGGGGGAACCTGGGTTCCCCGTGGGTTCCCCCGGGGTTCCCGGGGAATGTTTGACCTGGGGTTTTGCGGTTCCCCCTTGATCGTTTGGGGATTCCCCCGGGGAACCTGTTTCGGGGAGCGTCGGGGGAACCTCTTGGGGAACCCGATTTGCCCGGTTCTTCCGCGCGCGGACGGCGGCCTCGATCTTGTCCTTCCGGGCGGGGATCCCGGCCGACGCGAGAGCAGACTTCGTGCGCGGGTTCCCGACGTCGTCGGGCAGGCCGAGGCGGTCGAGCTGACCGATGAGCCATTCGACGGTGCCCTCGGCGGGCTCCAGGTGCTCGTACTCGTGGAGTACGTGGCGGGTCTGCCCGGGCAGGTAGCGGTCGCCGTCCTTGCGGGCCTGGCGCAGCAGCACGAACGCGTCGGGGCCGATGCCGGTACGGGTGTGGGTGCGCTTGAGGGTGACGATGCCGCCGCCCTGGGCCCGCAACTCCCATACGTGATCGACGTCCTGGGTCTTGGCCGAGCTGCCGCGGGCGCCGCGGTCGCCGTCCTTGCCCATGTGGTCGAGGCGGACGGAGGCGATGCCGGCGCGCTTCAACGGCAGCAGGGTGTGCCGGTACAGGCTGAGCCAGGTGTCGGCGTCGTTCTCGGGGCCGGAGATGAACCGGGACACGGTGTCGAGGCAGACGAGTTGGGCCTCGCACTCCTTGACCATGGCGAGGAGGTCGGCACCGCCGCCCGCGGTGTCGAGGGGCCGGATCGGAGGGAAGCTGGCGTAGGTCATCAGGCCCATGCGGCCGGGCCCGGCGCCGTAGGACACGAAGCGGCCCTGAATGTCCTCGTGGCCGTTCTCCGCGTCGACGTACAGCAGCGGGATGGGGGCCTGAGGGCGGTCGCCGAGGAATGCCTGGCCGGTGGCCATGCGCCACAGCCACTCCTGCACGAACAGGGACTTGCCGGCCTTGCCGTCGCCGACGATGGTGATCTGCTGGCCGGGCGCCATGAGCTTGCCGGGCAGCAGCTCGACGCTGCTGAAGTCGGTGGCGAAGAACGGGTTCCAGTCGAGGAACGCGGAGGTCAGGTGGGAGGGGCCGTGGCCGGTGGCGGCGCGCCGCTGCTCGTACTGGCGGTGGTCGTCGTCGAGCTTGTCGAGTTCTTCGGCGGTCGCGCCGAGCTGGATCTGCGCCTTGACCCGGTTGGCGTGCTCGTCGTGGCGGCGGATCTTCGCCACGTCGGCGATCCGCTCGGCGAAGGCCTGCGCCATGGTGGGGCTGATCGTCTCGGCGCCGAGGCGGTCGAGGAGGCGGCCGTCGTCGACGGTGCGGAGCTGCTTCTGCTTCTCGATCTCGGCGCGGACGGTGATGGGATGGAGCTGCTTCTGTTCGGCGACCATGCCACCGACGACGTCCCAGATGAGCCGGATGGCGGGCTGGTAGATGTCGTCGCGCTCGATGACCTCGGCGCACTCCAGGTAGGCGGTGCGGCTGTGCATGATGACGCCGGCGACCCAGTTCTCGGCCTCCGCGTCGTGGGGGGATGTGCGGTTGAGGCCGTCCTGGTCCGCCTGGTCGCGCGGCATGTGGCGGACGTTGTCCACGGGCGGTTCTCCTCAGAAGAGCGTGGTGGGTTCGGCGGGCGGGCAGCGGTGTTCGGTGACGTGGTCGCCTCGGGTGCAGTCGGGCGGGTGCCAGGGCTCCATCCAGGTGAGGCGGCGGTGGCCGAGGCTGTTGGTGCGCAGGCACCAGATGAGGCGGTTGGGTTCGCGTACCGCTGCCTGCTCTGCGGGGGTGAGCGGGGTGAGGTCCGCGGTGACGTTGAGCGCGGCCCGGAGGCCCACCAGTTCCTTGTGGACGGGGGTGCCGCACGCGGGGCAGCGGGGGAAGTCGCCGCCCCGCGTGCGGCCGGCCATCAGGCGCCCGCCGTCGAGCCGGTCAGGATGCCGGAGCCGTGGCGCAGGACGTCGCGGGCGTTCTGTACGTCGGGGTCGAGTTCGCCGTCGAGGGTGCCGCCCTTGGTGCGGAGCCGGTACAGGCCGCGCTGGAGTTCGCGGAGCCGTTCGTCGTCGTACTCGCCGTCGGCGACTTCGATGCCGACGATGCGGAGCTTGACGGTGGGGAACTTGTCCTCTTCCGGGCCGGGCTCGACGCGCTCGACGTGGGCGAGCTCGACGACGGCCATCCACCGGCCCTTGCGCTGGCGGAACATGTCGGCGGCGTGGTCGGCGAGGGCTTCCTTGACGTCTTCGAGGACCTTGCTGTCGAACTTGATGTCTGCGGTAGTCATGCGGCGTGTGCTCCTTGCTGGTGGGTGGTGATGGCCGGGCAGGACGCCCGGTGGTCTCGGGGTTCGTTGGTCACGAAGTCGCGGACAGCCGGGGCGCCGGTGACGGGCGGCGCGTGGTAGCCGCAGCGCAGGCACTCGTAGCGGGCGCGGGGCTGGCGCTTGTACGTGATCTGGCCGGCGCGCGCGCCTTCCTTGATCTCGCGGCCGTCGCCGAGGTCGACGAACAGGGCGTCAGCGACCGCCAGGGGGCCGTTCATCCGGTGGCCTTGAGGCTGGCGCGGTCCGCGGTGTCGGCGATGTGGTCGGCGAGGACGCATTCGCTGATGCCGCAGGTCGATCGGATCTGCCCGCTGGGCTGGCGGCCTTTCCCGACGAGGTAGGCGACCTGCTTGATCGTGAAGACTTCGCCGCCGTAGTGGATCTTTCGGCTGCCGGTCCATGCGAGGTGACCGCCGGGCAGGGGCTCGGTGTTGGCGTCGAAGATGGAGCGGAGGCTTGTCCCTTGGCGGACCTGCGTGGCGCGCTGGGCCTGCTCGCGGCGCCGTAGGACTTCCTCGTGGCTGAGGTTGCGGCGGGTGGCGGTGCGGCGGAGCGCGGCGCGCTCTCGCCAGGTGAGGCCGCCCCACACTCCGTCGTCGATGGAGTTGGTGAGCGCCCAGGTGAGGCAGGGCGTTGCCGAGGGGCAGTTGCGGCAGATGGCCTTGGCCTGCTCGATGGTGACGAGGTGGGGGCCGGAGTCGCCGACGGGGAAGAACAGGGCGGGGTCTTCGGTGCGGCAGGCGGCCTCGTCGCGCCAGTCGGCGGTGCGTTTGGCGCTGAGGGGGTTGCGGACGGGGCTCATGCTGCGACCTCCGCCCCGTGGAGGACGGCCCGCAGCCGGGTGCCGATCCAGGTGCCGACCTGCGGGGAGACAGCGTTCCCGAACCCGTCGACCTGGTCACGAGCGGTGCCCCACACCCGGAAGGTCCCGGTGTAGTCGCCGAAGTTCACGTCGAAGCCGCAGCCGCGGCCGATCTCGTGGGCGGCCATCATCCGGTAGAAGCACTCGTTGAACGGCACCTGCGACAGTGCGGGACCCCAGTTCGCGGTGAGAAGCGCCGTCGTGTCGTGGGCGGTGAGCGTGCCCAGCGGGTCGGTGACCGGGTGCGGCGCCGTCCCGTGTCCGGGGCTCGTTCCGTTCTGCTTGAACCAGCCGGCCGCGGTGAGCAGCCCGGGAATCTGCTCGGCGGTGAACGTGGACATCGGCTCGCTGTACACGGCTGGCACGGTGTGTTTCCGGTACGGGATGACGCCGGAGGAGACGACGGCGAGAGTCTCGGACCCGACCTGGGTGGGCAGAGGCTCGGCCGGGCCGCGTGGTGCGCCCTGGTAGTTGTCGACGGCCACCGAGAGCGCTGCCTCGTCCCACAGGCCCTGTCCGGTCGACAGGAGGGCGGCCTCCTGCTGGCTGGTCTGTGTCGCCAGCGGTTGCAGGAGGAGCCGCTCGGAACCGTGAACGCCCTTGGCGGGCATGAGGATCGCGGGGAAGTCGGCGAACTTCTGGCGGCACCGTTCGATGCGGGCGGTCGTGGACGCGGCGAACGGGCCGCGGTGCCCGTCCTTGAACTCCTTCACGGGCCGGTCGCCGATGCGGGTACCGAGGTCCGTCAGGTCGAGTGCGGCAATGGACGGAGTGGCCGGCGGCTCGACGCGGGTCCGGCAGGAGGGGCAGCGGTACTCGTACTGCTCGCCGTAGGCGACCTTCCCGGTCGGCGGGATCCCGGTGCGCCACGTCCACACTGCTTCGACGTCCCGGTCGCAGCTCCCGCAGCGGGACACTGGCCGGTGCTCCAGGTCGGGCATGGGCAGTGACTTGTGGACGAACGCCCAGTAGCCGCGGTTCCGAGACTGGGGGACGCCGAAGAACTGGCTGTTGAGGAACAGGACCGTGTGGTTGTAGTCGAGCAGGTCGAACTGCTTGAGCCACCACCGGTAGGTGGATCCGTCGCCGATCTTCTTGCTGCCCGGCAGGAGCGGTCCCCACGACTGGAGTTCGGTCGTGCACTCGACGAGGATCATGCGCGGCCGGTGGGTCTGCGCGTAGTGCAGGACGCAGTTGGCGGTGGCCCGGTCTCGTTCGGAGCGGGTGACCCTGTCCTCGTAGTCGGGGTCGTCCATTCCGAAGAGGGTCAGGCCGTGTGCGTAGGCCCGCTTGGTGTTGGCGAAGGAGTGGTTGACGCAGGAGACTCCGGCGACGAGGAGGTCGGCTGCGGGGAGGTCGCGGGCGGAGTGGTAGTCGGCGGCCTCGGGGTCGACGAGGTCGGCGATCCAGTGCTCGGCTTCCGGGTGGTTCGCCTCGTGGACCTGGACTTTGTACTCGTTGTGGTTGGCGGCCATGATCGTGGTGAATCCGGCGCGCTTGATGCCTTCGGTGAGGCCGCCGAAGCCGGAGAACAGGTCGACGGCGACGTACTCGTCGTGGCGGAAGCGGCGACGGCGGAAGGCCGGCCGGTGTGTGGCCGTGCGGGTGATCGTCTTGCTCATCGGGCCACCGCCACGGTGGTCGTGGGCCACTGCACGCCCTCCAGGGCCCGCCGCTGCTGCTGCGGGAGGTCGACCAGCGGGTAGCCCAGCCAGTCCAGGCCCATCGCCGCGAACACGGCTGCGTCGGCGGCGTCGTACTTGCCCGGTCCCTCGCACCAGATGCCGAGCTGTTCGACGACGAAGGAGCAGACCATGCCCTTGCAGATCCGGGCGCGCTTGTCGCGCGGGTGCTCGCGTCCAGGGTTGGCCTTGCCGGTGGCGTAGGTGTAGCGGGACTGCGGGTTGACGACGGCGAAGGGGATGCTGCGGCGGTGGAGTTCGGTGGTGAGGACCCACCAGAGGCCGGCGAGTTGGTGGACGGCGGAGCCCTTGGCGCCGCGGGCGATGTCCTCGATGACGACGAGGTCGGCGGCCTTGGTGCGGTCGGCGACTTCGCGGCGGAGGTAGTCGATGCGGGCGTGGCCGGTGAGTCCGGGGTGGCGGATGGCGTCGGCCCAGTCGGCGCCAGCGATACCGAGGCTGTTGAGGCTGGCGTCGATGCCGATGACGAGGGGCCGGGGCCCGGCCGCCGGGGTGGCGGCCGGCGCCTCGGGGGTGAAGAGGGTGGGTGCGGTACTCACTGGCCACCGTCCTCGTCCGGCCAGATGATGCGAGGCGTGACCTTCACGGCCCGGCCGTCGCGGACGACGACCCGCCACAGGTCCTTGTTCTCCTCGCCCTCGCACTCCAGGCGGCCGCTGAACGTGTGGCCGGGGAAGAGGTCGATGCAGCGCTGGACCTGCTCGACAAGGTGGCGAGCGCGGTACTCGTCGATGTACGGCATTACCAGCGCTGCGCCGGTGCGCCGGAGCAGCGGGCCCTCGTCGGTGTCGACACTGTCCTCGGCGACGCGCAGACCGAGGTCGATCTCCGGTGCGTACCAGAGGCCTTCGCGCCCGGCTTTGTCGAACGGGCTGTTCTTGATCTCGTTCCAGGTGAGGGGCGGTTCGATGGAGAACTCGCCGGTCACGTGCGTGATGTATCCCATGGTCATTCCCCCGGGGTGTTCGTGCGGCAGGTCCAGCAGTGGCGGGAGCCGTCGCGGTGCATGCCGTGGAAGGTGGTGCGCTGCTCGGCGGGGCAGTACGCGGCCTTGTTGGCGACGAGGTCGTCGGGGCGGAGCAGCGGGGTGGGCTGGGTGGCGCCGGGCCGGTGGCGGCCGGCGGGGGCGACGATCTGGCGGAGGACCCGCAGCGGGCTCGTCACGACGCACCTCCGCAGGTGCAGCGCTGGTTCGCCGCGGTCACCTCGGCCAGCCGCTGCTCCAGGGCCGCGGCGTGCGCGCGTGACTCCCGCAGGAGCTTTGTAAGCGGGGTACGGCGGGGCAGGCCGCCCTCGATGCGGGGCTCGCCCTTCAGCGCGTCCGCCTTCGAGAGCTGGCGGGCGGCGGTGATGCTTGCGGCCTTGAATGCCTCGCGTTCTTCGACGGCCTGGTTACGCTCGGCGCGGAGGCGGTTGGTCTCGGCGTGGGCGGCGGCCAGCTCGGCGAGGTGGGTGCGGCGGAAGACGAGTCCGAACATCACGCCTCACCGCCCCGGAGAGCGTCGAAGACGTCGCGGGCCCAGCGCGCGTCACCGAGCGCCGTGTGAGCGACCCCGGGCCCCGGCGGCTCCACACCCGTCCACCGGGACAGATCCCGCGAGGAGAACGGGAACCGCACCTCGTCCGACGGCAGCGGCTTCGCCCCCGCAAGGCGGGCCAGCTTGGCCATGCCGAGCCTCTGGCCGGCGGCGAGCGTCGCGATGCAGACGGGCCGGTAATGCCACTGCGCGCTGCCGGGGCCGAGAAGCTTCCGGAGGAACCGGTCGTCGAACCCCGGGTTCGAGCCGACCAGGACCGCGCCCCGGAGGATGTTGAGGATGGCGTCGACCGCCTCGGCTCGGCTCATCAGGACAGCCGGGGTGCTGCCGGTGAACGCGGCCAGGTCGGCGCCGACGGCCAGCTGGCGGCGCTCGTGGAAGCCGCCGATGCGCAGGGACTCGGGGTCGGCGGTCTCCAGGTTGATGGAGAACTGCCACACGTACTCGGTGTCCGTGGCTGGGTCGTCGTCCTCGCGGAGGATGACGGCCACCTCCCACGCCTCACCGATCTCGGCGTCCAGGTGGGTCGTTTCGGTGTCGACAAACGCGATCGGGGTGCTCATGCGCGGGCCCCCGATCCGGGAGCAGCGGCTGCCGGCCAGCCGCCGGACGGCTCGTCGTCGACGAACTCCGCCTCGATCGGGCCCTCTTCCGTGATCCCGTCGTCACCCTCCTCGGGCAGCCCAGCCGCCGGCTGCGGCAACTGCGGAGCGAATCCCGTCGGAGTCCCGGCCACCTCGGCCTGCGCCCGCAACTGCTCGCGCATGTACTCCGCCGACGTCGGCACCCACTTCGCGAGCCGACGGGCGGCCGTCTTCAGCCACATCGCCTCCTCGTTCGTGTTCCACGGCGAGTAGTCCGCGCCCTTGCCCGACGCGCTGTCGGACTTGGCCTTGGCGTCCATGACCTGCTGCCGGTTGAGGATGACGACCTTGGAGGTGGCGCCGTCCTTCATGACCGCGTAGGCGTACACACCGACCAGGTCGCCGCGCTCGCCGCCGAACCAGTCGACGTCGTGGACCGGGCGCTCGTCGCGGCCGATGACGTACCGGAAGGAGTCGTTCTTACGGACGGTCTCGACGACGACGGAGGACACCGCACCGGCCCGGTAGATCAGTTCGACGATGCCCTGGTAGCCGACGATCCCCTTGATGATGAAGTTCCAGTTATGGTCCTTCGACTTCCGCGGGGTGAGGTAGAACTGCTCGGTCCCGGGCTCCAGGCCGAGGCGGGCGGCGGTCTTCAGCTCCCGCAGGAACACGCCGGGGTCGGTCTTCGCGGCCCGCTCCAGCATCTGGTTGCCGCGGATGGCGCCGACGGCGAGGCGGATCCACTGGTCGGCGTTGATGTGGGAGGGGACGAGGGCGGCGTACTCCTCGCGGTACTGCTCGACCATGGCGGCCGGGCCGGTGTCGCGGGTGGCGATGGCGGTGGACACGTTGTCGCTCATGCGGCGTTCCTTCGGGTGCGTGCAGGCATCAGGGAGTAGGTGGACCCGTTGCGGACCGTGCGGGTGGCAACTCGGGCGCGTTCGCATACGGCGCGCTGGCCGGTACCGATCGCGTCGAGGAGCAGGCCCTTGCACGTGGTGAGTTCGTCCTCGGCCGCCCAGAAGGTGTCCTGCGCGGCGTAGAAGCGGTCCCGCAGCACGGTGTCGATCTCGACGTCGACCGGGTCCAGCCCGTCGGGGATCTCACGGATCGCCTGATAGGTCGCGGAGTGACCGTCGATGTCCGGACGGACGTCGTGGGCCAGGTCGTCCATGAAGCGGGCGCCGGCCTCGCGGAGGATGCGGGCCTCGTCCGCGTCGTAGTCGACGGCGTACTCGCGGTACTCCGACCCGGCGATGAGGACACCAACCCAGCAGCGGCGGGCGCTGGTGACGTCCATGTAGTGCAGGCACTGCGCCCGGTAGTGGACGGGGATCTCCGACGTGCCTTCCTTGCCCCAGCCGGTGTCGTCCCGTGCGGTCTTCGCTTCGAAGAGGTCCGGTCCGGCGTGCCGGTCGGGGTTGGCGACCTGCCAGGGCCGGTCGGGGTGGCAGTAGGTGGGTGCCGGGGTGACGTCGAGTTCGGGGTGCTCGCGGGCGAAGCGTCGGCAGATTGCGGGCTCGTGCTCTTTGCCCCAGTACATTTCCTCGGACTCTTCGACGGGCCCGATGAGGCCCTTCTTGCGGTGCCAGAGGGAGAACCGGGACTCGTAGGGGGAGAGGCCGACGACTGCGGCGATCTCGCTGCCGCCGATGCCGTGGGCGCGGGCGGCGTGCCACTGGTCGGTGCCGGGTTCGAACCATCCGAGGACGGTCGGGCCGGCGGCCGGGGCGGCGTGCGCCCCGGCCTGCGCGGTGGTCGTCATGAGGTGGTGCCCTCCGTGCTGTTCAGGTAGTACGTGCGGCGGCCCTTGTCGTCGATGACCGCGACGAGCAGGCCCCGCGCGGCGAGGTTCCGGAGGTCCTTGCGGACCGTGTTCCGGCCGGCGGTGGGCCACGGGCTGCGCTTGAGGATGCGGACCGCGTGCTGGGTGGTGAGGGGGCGTCCGTCGGCCTGTATGGCGTTGGCGAGGTAGCCGCGGCGGGTGATCAGCTCAGGCATCAGCGGCCTCGCCCTCGTTGGCCTCGGTCCAGCCGTCGATGTCCTGTTCGTCGAGGAAGTCGCCGTGCCAGCCCGCGCCCGGCTCACCGGTGCGGGCCCAGCCGATGGCGCGAAGGTGGCCGCGGTCCGGGTGTCGGGTGACGTGCTCGACGCGGAAGGTGGTGATGAGCTCGGGTGCGGTGTATCCGCTGTGGGGGCTCCGGTACGTGCGGCCGACCTGGAGGAAGTCGGGAGCGCCCGTCGGCGCAGGGACGGGGGCCTGCTCCTGGTGCTGCTTGGCCAGCCAGACCACGTAGTTGGCGAGGATGGAGCCCTCGTCGCCGTCGCCGTCCCATTCGTTCGGGTCCGGCATAGTCGCCACGATCGCGTCACGCAGCATGCGGTACATCTGCGCGGCTTCACCGAGGGTCTCCTGATCCCCGGGCTCCTGCTCGTCCAGCACCTCGGCGCGGACATGTGCGTCGTGCTCGGCGAGGAACTTCCGGGCGTCGTCCTCGTACATGGACCCGGACTCGCGGACGCACTGCACGATGTACTCGGCGCGCTGGTCGGCGTTCACTGGCCACCGCCCTTGCGCTGGTAGGCAGCGAGGCGGCAGTGAATGCCCCACCACGACACATGCCGCGGCGCGACCGACGCCTCGTCCCACTCGGCGTCGAGCAGCTCGTAGAAGGTGTCGTCGGCAGTGCAGCCGCCGTGCCCCTCGCCTGCGTAGATGAGGAGGTCACCCTCGTACAGGGACAGGGCGTGCCCGGCGTGGGCGCCACCGTAGGGCGGCCACACCATCAGCAGGGCGCGGTCCTGGTGGTGCTTCACCGCGGTCGCGTCGTCCTGGAGGACCGTCGTGTACGGACCGGCCTTGCAGTACGAGTTGTCGTCGGCCGGCGGGTGCGGGTCGTAGGCGGCGACATCGACGCCGGCCTGCTCCAACTGCCAGGCCCAGTAGCCGGTCCCCGCGCCGATCTCGACGACGGCGCGGCCGGCGAGCTGCTGCACCATCCAGTCGACGTCGCCGGGTGAGACGATCGACCACGCGTAGGTGGTGGCCAGGTGCTCGCGGGAGGCGCCGACCTGTTCGAGTTCGAGGAACGTAGACCTGCCGAACGCCCCGGAGGCGAAGGTCGGCTGAAGCTCCGTCGCGGTGTTCCAGTACGGCTCGGCGGGCATCCACCGGACCGCCTCCCACAGGGGGTTGGCGACTCCGTCGGGGGTTGTCTGGTCCTGGTCGCTTCCGGCGATGGGGCGGAAGGGCGATGCACTGGAGCCGAAGCGGCGCCGTCCAGCGTCAGGCTCTCGCCAGGCGGCTTGCAGCCGCTCGATGATGCGGTCGGTGCTCATGCGGCGGCACCGCCCTCACGCGCTCCCGGGATCTGACGCGGCGCCGTGATCTCCCCTGCCGCGTCCCGCAACTGCCCCAGCCCCGACGCGTACAGAGGAATCCGGCCCTCGTTCGCGTACTCCTTCAGCAGCTGGTCCATGCGCTCGTCGAACTCGTGCCGAGCGTGCGAGTCGCGGCCCTGGTGGATCGCCGACTGCGACAGCTCGTACATCGCGGCGAACTCCTCACCGAACCCGGTCGGATCCTCGGCCGCCTGCTGGAACAGCTCCGTGAACACGGCCCGGACGAGGAACGTGGAGACGTCGAGGTCGGCGCCGTCCGAGGTGACGCGGAGGGTGAGCGGCAGAGGGCCGTCAATGGGGTAGCGGTTCATCGGGTGGCTCCCGTCGGGGCGGTGAGGATGAGGAGGAGTGCGGCGGCCGTCAGCGCGGCCCGCTCGGCGAAGGCACGGCCGGCGGCCGGGGCCTGGCGGACGGCGCGCGGGAGCAGGTGCTCGGCGTTGACGAGAAGGAAGAACGGGACCAGCGAGGCGCCGAAGAGGCCGACTGCGAGGAACACGGCAGCGGTGACGTCGCGGGCGGAGGCCGTGCAGCTCATCGGGCACCGCCCGTCTCGGGCAGGTCCCGGCCTACCTGGTAGCGGTGTACGAGCGGTCCGTCGTGGGGGTCCTCGCGGAGGATCTGCGTCGGCGCGAACGTCCGCGTCAGCGCGTCCGGCGCCTCCGCCGTGAGCGTCACCGCGACCGGGGCATCAGCCAACTGCTGCTCCAGCTCGGCGACCCGAACCCGCAGCCGCTCGTTCTCGGCCTCGACGTCGACCAGGCGACGGAGCACCGGCCCCGACCGCTCGCCCATGTACGACGAGAGGTTGAGGCAGTAGAAGTCCTCCCACTGCGGGTGCTCGTGCTCACGCCGGTTGCGCACGGACTCGCCGAACGACACCAGCAGCGACGACCGGGCGGGCTTCACGTCCCCGATCAGACCGAGGATCATGTCCCGCTCCTGCGGGGTAAGCCGCTCCGGGCCGACCGGCACCGGCAGGGCATCCGACATCGACGCCAACCCGTGCTCCGCCAACTCCGCCATCGTCGCCATCACATACTCCGGGCAGCACGCCGGAGCATCCGCCACCGCGTACAGGCCACGGCCCTCACGGGTCACCGCGCGCCGCATCCACACGGCACCGTCCTGCGTGTTCACGACCAGCGGGTCACGCGTCACCGGGGCGCTCATGCCGCCACCGCCTCAGCGGCCACCGGCAGCAGCGCCGCGACCTCGACCGGAACGTCACGCCACACCGCGCTCAGGACGTGGCGCCGCACCCGCTTCCCCCGCAGCATGAACGTGTCGTCCGCCGGCCGGACGCTGCCGCCGAGCACCGCGGTGTACGCGGCCAGCGCGTCCGCGCCCTCGTAGACGCTGCCGTGCAGGTCAGGGATGACCGAGCCGATGGTCCAGCTTGCGGTGGGGAGTTCGGGGAACTCGGTGAGGAGTTGCACCAGCGCGGTGGCCGCGCTGATCTGGGTAGGGTTGTTGGTCACGGGGACCTCGCTTCTGTGTGGTGGGGTTGCCGGTCGTGGGGTCGTCCGGGCCTGGCAGTCGGGACGGCCTCTCGGCATGTGATGGGTCAGGCAGCGTCAGCCGCGGGCCGCGTGGTGTCCGCCGGCCGGGGCTGGGGAACTTCGCCGCCGGGGTTGGTCATGATTCGGCGGAGGTGCTCGACCAGTTCGGGGGTCGGCGGTGGGGCCAGGGCGACGCGGGCGTGGATCGCGGCGACGGTGGCCGGGCCGAGGATGGCGAGGCGCTCCTCGCGGGTCATGCGACGGCCTCGACGGGCACGCGCTTGATGACCTCGCGCAGGTCAACGTCATATGCCTCGGCGAGTCGCATGGCCGAGTTCAGGTCAGGCTGGGCTTCGCCGCTGAGGTACCGGTACACGGACGATTCGGGGATCCCGGTGCGCCGGTAGATCTTGTATCCGGTGCGGTCGCCGTGGGAGCTGGTGATGTTGAGCAGCTTCTTGATGTCGAGGCGGAACACGTAGTCACTCCTCTCTTCGCTCGCTGGGGTGCTGGTAGCAGGGGGTTCCTTGCTCACGAGGGAGACCCTGCCACGAACATCCCTCCCGCGCAAGGGAGCTTGCGGGCTAGGGAGGAGTGATTTTTGTGTCGTACGCACGTTCGAGTGCCGGAGTGACCAGTGTTAACGCAGGTCAGTGGCCTGATCGTGACCCTTGCGCGCGAGGGAACTTCTGGCTACTCCCTAACTAGGGAGGTAAAGTTTTGGGACATGACCGATGCCACCCCCACACGCGCACAGCGATTCGCCGCAATCGTCGTGCCAGCCGCCGTACGCGCCGGCTACGTCGGCCACGGCGCCAAGGCCCGCTTCGCGCGAGACACCGGCATGACGGACAGCAGCGTCACGCGCCTCTGGCAAGGAAGTGCCCTTCCTGAGGCGCGCTTCTACGAGGCAATTGCCTCCGCCACTGGCCTCGACCTCGCAACTCTCCTTGTGGAGGGTGGCGTTCTATCGCATCAGTCGCTTCAGTCACTGTCCGAAACTGACCGATCGCAGGTAGGCTCGTCCCTCACCGTGGAAGAAGCAGCCGATCGGCTGGGCATTCGGGACGAGGTAGGACGCGAGCTTTTCTACGCAACCATCGAGCGTCTCAAGCGTCTACAAGACGACGCCTCCGATCACGCCGCTGACGACGACCACGGAGGAACAGCGGCACAGATGTGAAGCGGGGGTTGTATGGAGCTCGAAGGCAGTGCACGAGCCACGATCGTGGCGGCCGGCGCGGGAATGCTCGCCGGGCTTTCGGTCGTGGCGTACGGCGCCTACCGCGGCAACCTCGCACACGTTGTGGCCGGAACGTGCCTCACGTTGGTCACACTCACCGTGTGCGCGCTGGTGTTCATCCGGAAATGGATCCTCGACACCCGCGACGAGCGCCGGATCCTCGGTGCCACGCAGCGCGCGGCTGAAGTCGAGCGGAGCCGGTACGTAGCAGCGCAGGCGGCCCTGGAGAACGAGCAGGGCCGTCTGCGCCAGGACGTGGCCGCCGAGCATCATGCCCTCGCGGTCCGTCTCACGGCCGAGCGTGCAGCGCTGACCACCGAGTTCGAGGCGAAGCGCGGCGAGTACATGGCGGAAGCGATGGAAGTCGCGGTCCGGCTGATCGTCGGGAAGAAGCTCGACCCGACGCAGGTGGCCAGCGCCAAGCTCATCCAGTTCCCGCAGAGCCTGCCGCACCAGCAGCGGGAACGCTCGCGGGAACACGGAGTCGTCGGTCCCTGAACGCGGGCTCGCCGAAGAACGACAGCCGGATCCTGCCCTCGTCCAGCGGACGGCGCCCCGACGCCTTCGCCTTGAAGAGGCGCACCGTCACGACCGACCGGATCACCTCACGCTTCTGATCCAGCGTGAGGCCCCGCACCATTGGCTGCCCCTCCGACTCCGGCCGGCCGTCCCACACCAGGCCCGGGTCGTCGGACTCCAGCAGGCGCAGCAGCAGCGGCGACAGGCCCGTGGACGTCTGCAGCGTCTTCTGCGCGGCCTCCAGCTTCGGCACCAGCTTGGCCTCCATCGCCGCCAGCGACTGGGCCGACAGCTTGAAGCGGCCCGTGGTCTCGTCAAAAGTTTCGGCCAGAGCGCGTGCTTCCCGCAGCTGCTCCTCGTACGCGGTGACCAGCCGCTGCGCGGATGCTGCCGCCTCCTTCACCTTGTCGTCCGCCGGCACCAGCGCGGCCCGCGCCTCCTCTGTGTTGCTGAACCACGCGAGGATCGCCTCCTCGACGTAGGCGTCCAGCCGGGCCTCCGCGATGCTCGTGTCGTTCTTCTCTGAGCAGCACAGTGTGGGCTTCCTCTGGCCGGTGCCGGTGAGCCAGCGCAGGACGGCGTGGTCCCCGCACTCGCCGCACAGGGCGAGGTAGGACAGCAGGTGTGCGACCTCGGATCCGCGCTGCATCAGCCGGGTCGGGCTGGTGAGGAGCGCGGTGACGCGGTTGAACATGGCGCGTCCGTCGGGTGTTTCCAGCCCCTTGATCGGCGCCCACACGGCTTTCACGTAGGTGCCCTTGTGGATGCGTTCACCGAGGTAGGCGCGGTTGAGGAGCATCGACCGGGCGTACGCCTCGGTCCAGGGCTTGCCGTCTGGGCGGGCCGCCTCCGGCACTGAGTTGAGCCAGCGTGTGACGGCGCGCAGGGAGTGGCGGTTGTCGATGCGCTGCATCGCCTGGAGGACGCACTTCCCGCGGTCGGGGTCCTCCATCTGTCCGGTGCAGCGCTTGCGTCCGGCGACGGTCTGGTACGTGCGGACGTAGCCGAAGAGGAGCTTCCCGTGCGGCATGCCGGCCTGCGCCTGCAATCCGGTGGTGCGGAGGTTCCGGTCGCGGATGCCTTCGGCTTCGTCCTCGGCGTCGATGGCGTGCTGCGCGGTGGCCTTGCGGTCGTCCCTGCGGGAGAGGTCGTAGACCTGGCCGTTGTAGCAGAGCAGGGTGTTGGACGCGATGCATGCGGCGCGGAGGCGGACGTAGGCCTCAAGGTCGCGGTAGTAGCGGGAGGCTTCGAAGGCGACCACGATGCGGGTGACGCCGGGCGGCGCGGGCTCGGTGGTCAGGGTGTGGATCAGCGCTTCGAAGTCGTCGCGGGACTTGCGGCTGTGGCGGCTGGCGGAGATGTCCGTGTCTTTGAACTCGCGGCCGATGGGCCAGTCGTATCGGGCGCACAGGGCTCGGCCGTTGACGAGTTGGTCGTCGACACTGCTTCCGGAGCCGATAGCGTCATCCGAGTTGCGGCCGTACAGCATCGCCTCGAACCGGGTGTTCGGGAGGACGAGGTGCAGGTATTCGGGCGCGTAGGGCATGGGGGAATGCTAGCGAACTACAGCATCCCTAAACAGATTTGTGGGTCCAGATCGCCGGAGTCGTGTTCTCCTGCTGGTCGCTCAGGCCGTTCATGCCCGAGATGCCGATGTGGGAGTACGCCGTGGCGTCGTCCCACCCGAAGGTCGACTTGAGCTTGGTCTTCAGGCCCTCGGTGGCGCCGACCGTGTTGCCGTACATGTCGGAACCGCCGCCGAAGTCGAACGGCATGATCGTGAAGACGTCGATGCCGGCGTTGAGCGCCTGCGCCTGCTCGATGAGCCGGTTGCCCCAGTACGTGGGACCGGTCGTCGTCGTACCGAACGTGACGATCGTGCGCAGGCCCGGGTTGTTGGCCTTGACGGTCTTCAGCGCGGTCAGGATGCGGTCCTGGACGGCGGCGTTCTCGAACTCGTCGGTGTTCTCGATGTCCATGTCGATCGCCTTGAGGCTGTAGGCGTCGATCACCTTCTGCAGTGCCGCGGCCAGCGCGCTCGCGGAGGAGCAGTTGGCGCCGAGCTTGCTGCCCGACCAGCCGCCGAAGGAGGGGACGATGTCACCGCCCGCGGAGCGGATGGAGTTGATGACGCTCTGGTCGTTGCCGCCGGTCAGCGGTCGGCTGCCGTCCCAGGCGGGGTTGCAGCCGCCCTGGTCGAGCATGAACGCCATCGTGTACCACTTGACGCCGGTCGAGCTCATCACGGACGTCGCGCTGGGCGGGTCGCCCCAGCCGAGGTAGAGGTAGGGCGCCGCCTGCTTGAAGCCGGTGCCACCGCCGCCGCCCGCGTCGGTCGTCACGCTCACCGCGTTGGAGGCGCCCGAGGTGTTCCCGGCCGCGTCGCGTGCCTTGACGGTGAAGGTGTAGGCCGTGCTGGGCGACAGCCCGCTGACCGTGGCGCTCGTACCGGAGACGGTCAGCACCTGGTTCGAGCCGCTGTAGACGTCGTATCCGCTGACGCCGACGTTGTCCGTCGACGCGTTCCACGCGAGGGACACGCTCGACGAGGTCTTCGCGGTGGAGCGCAGGCTCGCCGGGGCCGTCGGCGCCTGCGTGTCCGAGCCACCGCCGCCGCCGGGACCGTCCAGGCTGACGTCGTCGGCGTAGTAGGTGCCCTGGCCGTACCAGCCGTGGGTGTAGACCTTGGCGCTGGTCTGCGAGGCTCCGGTGGTGAAGGTCAGGGTGAGCTGGCTGTAGGCGGAGGTGGAGGTCGTCCACGTCGAGGCGCCGCCGTCGACCCCGAGGTAGACGTAGCTGCCGCGCACCCAGGCCGAGAGGGTGTACGTGGTGTTCGGCTGGACGGAGACGCTCTGGGTGCACTTGGCGTTGTCGCTCGAACTGGCGTCCCCGGCAAGGGCCTTGGAGCCGCCGTGCACGGGACTGGAGACGACCGAGCCGAGGTTGCCGGTGCAGGACCAGGGGGAGAGAGCGCCCGACTCGAAGCCGGGGTTGGTGAGGATGTTGGCCGCCTGGGCCGTACCGGGCAGGGCGACCGCTCCGGTGAAGGCCAGGGCGGCGGTGCCCAGCAGGGCGAGGAGGCGACGTCTGGAACGTCCGAACAGGTGGATGCGCACGCGATCTCCCTGGGGAAATGGGGGTGTTCGGGAGTGCAGGGAAGTGCAGGGGAGTGCGCAACCAAGTTGGTATGGACCAATGCGGCTGTCAAGGGTTCGGTGCGAATTGGTCCAGACCGGTGTGTCCGGCCGACGCGGCACAGGGCGGGCCGGAACGGAGGGAATCGGTGTTCTCGAGGCAGGGCGGAGAAGCCGTGTGAGCTAGGCGGGCGCGTTGGCCGCCGTCGCCACGCCGCTGGTGGTTTCCTCGACGGCCGCCGGTGACGCCGGCGAGGGCACCGCGGGCAGCGCCGTGGCCGGGATCTCCGTACGCTGCGACGGCAGGGAGACCGGGCGCAGCGGACGCGGCCCCGCGACCACGGTGTAGTCCTGGCCCAGCCGTGCGGGAACCAACTCACCCGGCTCCTCGCCGAGCGCCAACTGCACCGCCGCGTAAGGCGCGTTGACACCGCACAGGGCGAGCTGGTGCAGCCCGCCCGCCGGGCGCGTGTTGACGTCCATCAGGACGGGCTCGTCCCTCAGCATCCGGAACTGAATGTTCGTCAGGTAGTGCAGATCGAACGCCTCCGCGATGCGCCGCGCCGGCTCGATCCACGACGGGTGGAGCGTGAAGCCGCGACGCCGGCCGTTCTTGGTACGGCCCACCGCCATCCGCACCCGGCCGTCGGGACCGGTGAGGCAGTCCACGGACACCTCTGGCTGCTCCAGGACCGGCATCACCAGCCAGTCGACGGGCTCCTCGGCCCGCCGTACCGCCTCCACGGCCATGTCGAGCGGCACGTACGGGCTGGGGAACCCCGCGAGGTGCGTCAGTGAGAAAGGCGCGCGCGTGATCTTGCGGAAGCCCACCCCGCCGGCGCCGGAAGCGGGCTTGAAGCACGCCTCGTGGCCGTCGGCCTCCAGCGACTCGACCGCCGCGAGCAGTTCCTCCGCCGTCCGCACCCGGCACCACGGCGGCACCGGCACGCCCTGCTCCCGCAGCGCCTCGTACGCCGTCACCTTGTCGTGGAAGACGGCCACGGCCTCGCCCGGCGGCGCGAGCAGAGCCGTACCGAGCGCGGCGAACTCCGCGCGGTGCGCCACGATCGCCGCCTGGTGCAGCACGGGCACGAAGACGTCGATGCCGTGCCGCGCGCACTGGTCCAGCGCGTACTCGACGTACGCGGCCCGGGAGAGGCCCTGCGGTTCCAGGGCCGCGGTGTCGGCCGCCGCCAGCACGGGCGAGTCGGCGTCACCGTGCGTGGCATGGATCTCGACCGGCCGGTCGTGCGGATTGGACCGCAGCTGATCCATGAAGAACACGTTCTCCGCGTACGTGCGGTTGAGCCAGACGCGTACGCGAGAGACCATGCAGGCCACCTTTTCACGGTTCGCGGGCACGGCGAAGCAGGCCGTGCCCGGCCAGGGGGGAGGGAGGTACACCGAGCCGCCGTACGCCGAAGAAGGTTCGTGACAGCCGTGTTGGCCCGATCATAGGGGGCGCGCGACCCTTGTGACGCTACGGGCGTGTTACGGATTGACCCGGCGCCCGCGCGGAGCCGCCCGGCGCCGCACTCGTGACCTGGTCGAGCCGCCTTGTCGCTGCCCGGGAGCGTGTGTTCTTGTGTTCCCATTCGGTTCGCGGAGGGAGCGGGTGTGGAGTCGACGGACGGCCGTCCGGGGCACCTGCTGGCCATCAGCGACCTGCACGTCGGCTACAGCGAGAACCGCGCCCTGATCGACGGACTGCGCCCCACCACCGACGACGACTGGCTGCTGGTGGCCGGAGACGTCGCGGAGACCGTGGCCGACATCCGCTGGGCCCTCGAAACCCTCGCCGGACGCTTCCGCAAGGTGATCTGGACCCCTGGCAACCACGAGCTGTGGACCCACCCGAAGGACACCGTCACCCTGCGGGGCGTGGCCCGCTACGAGCACCTCGTCGCCCTCTGCCGCGAACTCGGCGTCGTCACCCCCGAGGACCCCTACCCGGTTTGGGAGGGCCGGGGCGGGCCCGCGGTCGTCGCGCCGCTCTTCCTGCTCTACGACTACTCGTTCCTGCCGCCGGGCTGCGCGACCAAGGCTGAGGGCATGGCCTACGCCGAATCGACCGGCATCGTCTGCACCGACGAGTACGTCCTGCACCCCGACCCGTACCCGAGCGCCGACGCCTGGTGCCGGGCCCGCGTCGCCGAGACCGAGCGCAGACTCGCGGAACTGCCCGGGGACCTGCCGACGGTGCTGGTCAACCACTACCCGCTGGACCGGCACCCGACCGACATCCTCCACTACCCCGAGTTCGCGATGTGGTGCGGCACCCGGCTGACCGCCGACTGGCACCACAGATACCGCACGACCGTCATGGTCTACGGCCACCTGCACATCCCGCGGACCACCTGGCACCAGGGCGTCCGCTTCGAGGAGGTGTCGGTGGGCTACCCCCGCGAGTGGAGCAAGCGCCAGGGACCCCCGGCCACGCTCCGCCGCATTCTGCCGATGGAGGTCGGAGCAGGTGATCGAGGAGCTGCTCCCGGAGTCGGTCGTGGCCGTGGAGGCACACGGTGACGACGGGTCCGGGCACACGGCGCTGTACCCCGGGGAAGAGGCGCTGATAGCGCGCGCGGTGCCCAAGCGGCGCCGCGAGTTCACCGCCGTACGCGCCTGCGCCCGCCGAGCCATGGCCAAACTCGGGGTGCCCCCGCAGGCCGTCCTGACCGGCGAGCGCGGAGCCCCCCGCTGGCCGGAAGGACTCACCGGCAGCATGACGCACTGCGAGGACTACTGCGCCGCCGCGCTGGTCCGCGTCACCGACCTGGCCTCCCTCGGCATCGACGCCGAACCCCATCTGGAGCTGCCCGAGGGCGTCCTCGGCGCCGTCGCCCTGCCCGCGGAGCTGGAGCGGCTGAGCCGGCTGGCGTCGGCCGGCCCCGCCGTCCACTGGGACCGCCTGCTGTTCAGCGCCAAGGAGTCCGTCTACAAGGCGTGGTTCCCGCTGACCGGCCGGTGGCTGGACTTCTCCGGGGCGGACATCGACATCCGCCCGGATCCGGGCGTCCCCGTGGCGGAGGCCCGCTCCGGCCGTCTGCGCGCCGAACTCCTCGTGCCCGGCCCGCTCGTGGGCGGTGTACGCGTCGGCGCCTTCGAGGGGCGCTGGACGGTCCAGGGGGGCCATCTGGCGACGTCGTTCACCGTGCCGCACCCGTAGCGTCCCCGGCCGTATCGGTACTCGACTCCTGAGCTGGGCCGGTCCTCAGCCGGGCTCCGGGCACCAGCTGTGCAGCAGACGGAAGAACTCCTCCTCGTTGCCCGCGAGTCCGGCCGCCGCCAGCGCGCGCTCCGCCTCGGCGAGCGCGGACGGCGGCACCACGGGTGGCCGCCGTCCGCTCGACGGGCCGTCGAACGCGGCGCGTACGGTCTGGAGGAGGCGCAGATAGGCCTGCACGGCGGCACGCTCGTGGTCGGTCAGTACGGCGGTCGGCATCGGACGGCTCTCCCCGGGTCGGCTTGTCGAAGCGGTACGTGACTCAAGCTTGCCGTCCACCACTGACAATCCCGTCTCGGTCCGCGGGGGTTCGCCCGCTTAGCCGAGGTGAAACCTGCCCGAAACCCCTTGTCGGACAAGGGCCCTAGGCTGGAGGACGGAGCTCGGGGCCGCCTGCCGGACGGCCCCGGAGAACGGGAGGCGAGCCGTGGCCGACGTACCGCCCCGGCGCCCGCGCCGCAGCCACCGGCTGCGCTCGGTGGGCGACGCGGACCTGCGACTGCGCCACAAGGTCGTGCACGGCTACCGCCGCGCCTACCGGATGGCCGGACAGGGCCCGGCGCTCGTCCTGATCCACGGCATCGGCGACTCGTCGGCGACCTGGGCGGAGCTGATCCCCGACCTCGCGCGCACCCACACCGTCGTCGCACCCGACCTGCTGGGCCACGGCTCCTCGGACAAGCCGCGGGCCGACTACTCGGTGGCCGCCTACGCGAACGGCGTACGGGATCTGCTCACCTCCCTCGACATCGAGTCCGCCACGCTGATGGGGCACTCGCTGGGCGGCGGGGTCGCCATGCAGTTCGCCTACCAGTTCCCCGAGCGCACCGAACGGCTGATCCTGGTCAGCGCGGGCGGGGTCGGCCGGGAGGTGAACCCCGTGCTGCGGGCGGTCTCGCTGCCGGGCGCCCATCTCGCGCTCGCCGCGCTGCGGCTGCCCGGCATGCGGCTCCAAGTGGGTCTGTTCGCACAGCTGATGAAGCTGCTCGACACCGATCTGGGCCAGGACGCGCCCGAGTTGCTGACGCTCGTCGACGCGCTCCCCGACGCTACCTCCCGCAGCGCCTTCATCCGCACGCTGCGCGCCGTGGTCGACTGGCGCGGGCAGGCGGTCACCATGCTCGACCGCTGCTATCTGACCGAGGGCATGCCGACGATGCTGCTGTGGGGCGACCGGGACAGCGTGGTGCCGGTGTGGCACGCGTACGGCGCGCACGAGGCGATGCCGGGCAGCCGGCTGGAGATCTTCGAGGGCGCCGGCCACTTCCCCTTCCACAGCGATCCGGCCCGCTTCGTCGCCCTCGTCGAGGAGTTCACCGGCACGACCCGCCCGGCCGACTGGAGCCGTGAGCACTGGCGGGAGCTGCTGCGCGCGGGGCGTCCCGGCACCGCCGCGGGCCACCCCGACACCGCCCGCAACCGCATGGTGGAACGCGGCCTCAAGGACGCGAGCGAACGCAGCGCGACCTGAACCCCGTCGCCGGTTCCGCACGAACCGGGAGTCCTGCTAGGCCGTGTCCGGCTCCCGTCTCGCCGCGGCCCGCTCCCGGGCGGCCGCGACGACGGGGGAGCGGCGCAGCGCGACGGACATCCGCACCAGGTCGCGGGGACCCTCGGTCCCCGCGGCCGTCGGCTCGCCGTCAGAGGCCGCGGCCGAGCTGATCACCCTGCCCTCGGGGTCGGCCGCCCGGGCCCGGACGGCCGCCGTCACCATCGCCGCGTCGGCCTCGGCCCGCGCCTGCGCGGGCTCCGCGCCCGCCGCCAGGGCAGCCGCGTAGGCGGAGGAACGCACCTCGGGGTCGAAGTAGGGGTACAGCCCGAGCATGCCGTCGTGGATGTCCGACTCCCGCTGCGTGACCTGGAGTTCGGCGGGGGACCACCAGGCGATCCGCACCGAGCGGTCCCCGTGCGCCGCCACCGAGTTCAGCTCGCGCCACAGCGGCCCGAGCCGCCGGTACGTCGACCAGGTGCTCCACATGTCCCCGACGCGCCGTCCGGCCAGCGGCAGGCAGAAGCCGACCGCGCTCAGCTGCGCCCCGAAGGAGGCCAGCACCGGGGCCACGTACGTGCTCAGGGAGTCCAGGTCGCCGCCGTTCCAGCGGGCGATCACGGCGGTCAGCTTGGCGGCCGCGTACGGCACGTTGCACAGGAACCCGGCGGCGATCGTGAGCAGTCCGGCCCGCAGCCAGCCGTGCACCTGGAGCGCCCAGCGCCAGCACATGACGTTCATCGCGACGCCCGCGACGGTCAGCGCCACCAGGTAGAGCACGATCATCTCGCGGGCGAAGGGCGTGTTCGCGTAGTGGGTGTCGAAGTCCCGCAGCCGCTCCTCGGGGGTGTCCCCGAGCGCGAACAGGACGACGAGGGCGACGCTCACC
Organism: Streptomyces sp. NPDC005496; assembly: GCF_042872045.1. Lineage (NCBI taxonomy): Bacteria > Bacillati > Actinomycetota > Actinomycetes > Kitasatosporales > Streptomycetaceae > Streptomyces > Streptomyces sp. NPDC005496. The sequence continues at coordinate 193,162 of NZ_JBIAJQ010000001.1, read as the reverse complement.
ACCGTGTAGCCGCCGGTCCAGCGCCGGGAGACACGGCGGGTCGCTTCGGCGGGCCCGCCACGCCAGTTGACGATCAGCACGAGGCAGGAGGCGCTGAACGCGCTCAGCAGGCAGTAGACGAGCGGCGCCGAGATGTTCGGCACGCCGGTGATCTCGTTGACCTCGGCGATGGTCGGCGGCGCGGCGAAGAGGAAGACCAGGGAGGCCAGGGCGAGGAGCACGCCCACCGACCGCAGCAGCGGGTCGCGCCAGCCCCGCAGCAGCGCGGGCGCCTTCACGGCGAGGGCGATGCCCATGGCGACGGCCGGGATGTAGTAGCTGGTTCCGTCCATGGTCGTCGGCGGCTTCCGGCGCGGTCAGCCCTGTGGCCCGCGATAGCCGAGCGAGGCTTCGATCCGGCCCGCCAGGTCGTCGCGCCGCACTGGGCCGCGCAGGGACGAACCGGCCAGCCAGCGGCGGCACTTGCTGGCGAGCAGCAGGCCGAAGCTCTCGGCGTCCTTCTCGTCGCCGAGGTCGAACCGCGTGCGGGCGGCCACCTTGAGCACCGTGTCCTGGAGGTCCGCGTCGTCCGAGAGCAGCCGGGCGGCGACGGCGGCACCCTCGACGTGGTGACTGCAGTGCCCGGCCTTCATGTGCCACAGCTCGTGTCCGAGGATGACCAACTGGTGGTCGGGTGCCGTGCGTTGCTCGATGACGACGAGGTCCTGGTCGGCCATGTCGAGCCACAGTCCGCTGGCGGTGCCGGGCGGGAAGGCGGCCGTGCGGTACTGGACGGGCCGGCCGCGGCGCCGGCTCATCGCGTCGCACAGGGCGGCGTACAGATCGGCGGGCTCCGCCGGGGCCGGGAGCGAGAGTTCCGCGACCAGCTCGCCGCACAGGCGGCGCATCTCCCTGCCAATGCCCACTCTCGTCCCCCGGATCACGACTCGGGCCGCTTGACGCTTTCCAGGAGCATGTCCAGCCATTCCGCGACCTTGTCCCGGTGCTGGTCCGTGGGCAGTTGTGCGGCCCGCCAGGCGATCCCGCGGACGCCGTGGTCCTGCAGCAGACGCTCCAGCGGGTCGTGGGCCGCGAGGGCCGCCGCGCGCTCCCGATCGGCCAACTGCTGGAGGAGTTCCTGCTCACAGCGCTGCAGGGCGCTCGCGAGCGCCTCGGGGTCCTCGGCCGTCAGGAAGCCGGCGTGCACGCGGAAGAAGCGCTGGATCGCGTCGCAGTGCTCCATGGTGGGGCGCCGGTCGCCGTTGATCAGGGCTCCCGCCTGCTGGCGCGACATCCCGGCGCCGTCGGCGATCTCCTGCTGGGTGTACTTGCGTCCGTTGGGCTTGAGGCGGGTGCGGCGCAGCAGGTCGAAGCGCTGGAGGAAACGCGTCTGCAGATCGGGCTCCCCGGCGGGCCGGCCGCTCAGCAGCGCCTTGACCACCGGTTCGGAGACGCCGGACTCGGCCGACAGACGGCGCACGTCGAAGATCTCGCCGTGCGGCACCCCGAGCCGGTCGGCGAGTGCGGTGACCCTGGCCACGACGGCCGGCAGCAGAACCGTCGCCGTGGCGCCCGGAACCTCGAAGCCATCCGTCACCGACAGATCTCCTACGTCTCTCTCAGGTCGTTCACAAGATACTCAGGAACCAACCGGAGAGTAGCCGCTTGTTCGAACCCGCATCCAGGTCTCGCCACAACTGTGGCGAGATTCAGCCGTCAACAGGCGCCAAATGCCACGATAGTTGACACGACTCCGCTCCGGGCAGCAGGATCAGGGCGCCGCGTGAAGGCCGCATAGGCAAGAGGGGTGACCTCCCGATGGCGTACCAGGCAGGAGGGCAGCGGTCACAGCCGCGGCCCGTCCCCGAGAGTCTCGAGGCTCAGGCGTATCTCCAGGACTACGCGACGCTGCTCGAGGCGCTCCCCTTCCCGTCGGTCGTGTTCGACCACCGGTGGGACGTCGTCCTGTCCAACGCCGCGTTCGAGACACTTTTCAACGAGGTCGGCCCGCATCCGACGGCCATGCCGGGTGACAACTTCCTGCGGTTCGTCCTGTTCCACCCCGACGCGGGCGCGGTGCTCGGCGAGCACGAGTCGAGCTGGTGCCTGCCGATGCTGGCGCACTTCGCGTCCGCCGTGGAGCAGCACGGGCAGGACCGCGGTCTCCAGTCGATCCGCAGGGACATCGCCCAGGACCCCATCATGGAGGCCGCCTACCGGCAGGGGCTGCCGCACTGGATCCGCGCGGTGGGCCCGGAGGGCGTGGAGCAGGACGGTGCCGTGCGTCCGCTCGTGCACCCCGACCCGCGCTGGGGCCGTACGGACTGCCGGATCATCGGCGAGACCCCCAAGACCCTTCAGGACATGGGCTACACGCGTATGACCCTCGTCCTGCGCGAGACGCGCCGCCCGCCGGTGGCCCCGCGCAGGACCCGCCAGGCCCGCCACGGAGCCGCACACCTGCGGGTCGTCTAGCGGCACCCGTCCCCGCCGGGCGAGGCGTACCGGTTCCCCGGTAACTGGGGTGGCCGTGACATCGGCCGCTTCGTGCTCGGCCGGGCCGCCGGGGTGCCCGGCTCGTAGTCCTGCGCCCAGTCGGATCGAAACGCGGACGTGCCGTGCCCCGGCACCGCTTCCCCGGTCGCGCCACGGTGCCTGTCGTGGTCACGCCCGTTGAATCCGGCGTCCGCACGCCCCATTCCGCGCGAGTGCGCCATGTGACATAGTACTGGCGTGAGTGAGCGACTGACCTGCGATGTCGTGGTCGTCGGGGCCGGAATGGTCGGTGCCGCCTGCGCCCTCTACGCCGCGCGGGCCGGGCTGGACGTCGTCGTGGTGGACCGGGGTCCGGTCGGCGGCGGCACCACCGGCGCGGGCGAGGGCAACCTGCTCGTCTCCGACAAGGAACCGGGCCCGGAACTCGAACTCGCCCTGCTGTCCCGGCGTTTGTGGGCCGAGCTGGCCGACGAGCTGGGACCGGCGATCGAGTACGAGGCCAAGGGCGGCCTGGTCGTCGCCGGTACCCCCGAGGCGCTGAGCGCCCTGCACGCCTTCGCGGCGGCCCAGCGAGCCGCCGGCGTCACCGCCGCTCCCGTCGGTGAGGACGAACTCCCGTCGCTGGAACCGTACTTGGCGCCAGGCATGGCGGGCGGTGTGCACTACCCCGGGGACGCCCAGGTGATGCCAGCCCTGGCCGCCGCACACCTGCTGCGGGCGTCGGGGGCCCGGCTCCGCACCGGGCACACCGTGACCGGGGTGCTCCGCACGCCGGACGGCGCCGTGCGGGGCGTACGCACCGACCACGGTGACATCCACGCGCCGGCGGTGGTGAACGCCGCCGGGACCTGGGGCGCCGACGTGGCAGCGCTGGCGGGCGTCACCCTGCCCGTCCTGCCCCGGCGCGGCTTCGTCCTGGTGACCGAGCCGCTGCCGCGCCGCGTCCGGCACAAGGTGTACGCGGCGGACTACGTCGCCGACGTGGCCAGCGACACGGCCGGACTGCGGACCTCACCGGTCGTCGAGGGTACGGCCGCCGGACCCGTCCTCATCGGCGCGAGCCGTGAACGCGTCGGCTTCGACCGCTCCTTCTCGCTCCCGGCCGTACGCGCCCTCGCCGCGGGCGCCGTCCGGCTCTTCCCCTTCCTGTCGGACGTACGGGCCCTGCGCGCCTACCAGGGCTTCCGCCCGTACCTGCCCGACCACCTGCCCGCGATCGGCCCCGACGCCCGCGTTCCCGGTCTCCTGCACGCCTGCGGGCACGAGGGCGCGGGCATCGGACTGGCCACCGGCACCGGGCAGTTGATCGCCCGGGTCCTCACCGGAGAGGCACCCGGACCGCGTCTGGATCCCTTCCGGCCCGACCGCTTTCCCGAGGAGGCCGCGTGAATCCCGTGGACCCGGCCGAGGCCCGGCCCGGACCCCCGTTCACCGTCGACCTGGACGGCCGCGGGATCGAGGCGCGGCCCGGCCAGACGGTCGCCGCCGCCTTGTGGAACGCGGGCGTCACCTCCTGGCGCGGCACCCGCGGGCGCGGCCGGCCGCGCGGTGTCTTCTGCGGCATCGGCGTCTGCTTCGACTGCCTGGTGACCGTCAACGGCCGCCCCAACCAACGCGCGTGTCTCCTGCCGGTCCGGCCGGGCGACAGCATCCGCACCCAGGAAGGGACGGGCCACGATGACTGAGCGACCGCGGCTCGCGGTGATCGGCGCGGGTCCGGCCGGTCTGGCCGCCGCGCTCGCCGCGGCGGCGCACGGCGTCGACGTGACCCTCGTGGACTCGGCGCGGGAGGCGGGCGGCCAGTTCTTCCGCCGGCCGGAGCCGGGCCTGGAAGCGCACCGCTCCGGGGCACCGCGGCAGCACCGGCGCACCTGGCGGAGACTGGCGCGGGGACTCGCCGCGTACCAGAGGACGGGCGCGATCACGTTCCTGCGGGACCACCACGTATGGCTGGTCGAGCGGGCCGTGCCCGGCGGGACGGGGAGGCCCGGTGTGCGCCGCCCGCGGTCCTTCCGCGTCCACGCCCTGCTCGGCCCAGGCCAGGAGGAGTCCGTTGCCGTGCGCGCCGACGCCGTCCTGCTCGCCACCGGCGGGTACGAGAGGGTGCTGCCGTTCCCGGGCTGGACACTGCCCGGTGTGGTGACCGCGGGCGGGGCGCAGGCCATGCTCAAGGGCGCTCTCGTGGTGCCGGGCAGGACCGCCGTGGTCGCCGGTACCGGCCCGCTGCTGCTGCCCGTGGCCACCGGGCTCGCCGCGGCGGGGGTCGGTGTCGCCGCGCTCGTCGAGTCCGCCGGTCCCGGCGCGTTCGCCCGGCGGGCACGCGCGTTCGCCGCGCACCCGGCCAAGCTCGCCGAGGGCGCCGGGCACGCCGTTCGGCTGCTGCGGCACCGCACGCCCCTGCTCACCCGGCACACCGTCGTCGAGGCGCACGGCGCCGACCGGCTCGCCGCGGTGACGGTCGCGGCCCTCGACGCCGACGGCCGTGTACGGCCCGGCAGCGGACGGCGCATCCTGTGCGACACCCTCGCCGTCGGGCACGGCATGCTCCCGCACACCGACCTGGCCGAGGCGCTCGGCTGCCGCTGCGACGCCACGCGGGTCCATGTGGACGACGAGCAGCGCACGGACGTGCCCGGCGTCTGGGCGGCGGGGGAGAGCACCGGAATCGGCGGCGCGGCACTCGCGCTGGCCGAGGGCCACATCGCCGGACGCTCCGCCGCCGCCCGCCTCACCGGACGCGAACCCGATCCGCGACTGTGGCGGGCGGCCGCCAAGTCCCGTACCGCACAACGGGAGTTCTTCACCGCGCTCGACTCCGTCTGCGCGCCGCCCGCGCACTGGCCGGACCTCGTCACGGACGACACGGTCGTCTGCCGCTGCGAGGAGGTCACCGGCGGCGCGATCCGGGAAGCGGTCGACGGGCTCGGCGCCGGCGACGTCCGGACCGTCAAGCTCCTCACCCGCGCCGGGATGGGCTGGTGCCAGGGCCGGATGTGCGGTCCGGCGGTGGCGGGCCTCGCCGGCTGCGAACTCACGCCGTCCCGCGCGTCGTTCGCCCGGCCCGTGCCACTCGGCGTCCTCGCCCGTGCCGGGGAACCGGGGGAGGCCGGCCCGGACCCGACCTGACCTTCCGGAGACGGCGGCCGTACGGAGGCCGCCCGCGTCCGCCAGTGAAATGTCACACCGTATCGAGAGGGGCTGCCATGACCACCGCGACCGCCACCACCTCCACCGGGGACCGGCCCTGGCGCGGCGTCCTCGTCGCCACCGCACTCCCGCTGCACGACGATCTGTCCGTCGATTACGACGCGTACGCCGAGCACTGCGCCTGGCTCGTGGAGAACGGCTGCGACGGCGTCGTGCCCAACGGCTCGCTCGGTGAGTACCAGGTCCTCACGCCCGAGGAGCGCGCCAAGGTCGTGGAGACGGCCGTCGCCGCCGTGGGCGGCTCCCGGGTGATGCCGGGCGTCGCCGCGTACGGCTCCGCCGAGGCCCGCCGCTGGGCCGAGCAGGCGCGTGACGCGGGCTGCCGGGCGGTGATGCTGCTGCCCCCGAACGCCTATCGTGCCGACGAGCGTTCCGTCCTCGCCCACTACGCGGCGGTCGCCGAGGCGGGCGTCCCGGTCGTCGCGTACAACAACCCCGTCGACACCAAGGTCGACCTGGTGCCCGAACTGCTGGCGAAGCTGCACGCCGAGGGGTTCGTCCACGCCGTCAAGGAGTTCTCGGGCGACGTGCGGCGGGCCTACCGGATCGCCGAACTCGCACCGGAACTGGACCTGTTGGCCGGCGCCGACGACGTCCTGCTGGAGCTCGCCGTGGCCGGCGCGAAGGGCTGGGTGGCGGGTTACCCGAACGCACTGCCCGCCGCGAGCGTGCGGCTGTACCGCGCCGCCCTCGCCGGTGACCTCGACACGGCGGGCCGGCTCTACCGGCGACTGCATCCGCTGCTGCGCTGGGACTCCCGGGTCGAGTTCGTGCAGGCGATCAAACTGTCGATGGACGTCGTCGGGCGCCACGGCGGTCCGGTCCGGCCACCGCGCGTACCGCTGCTGCCCGAGCAGGAGGCCGCGGTGCGCACCGCCACCGAGGAGGCCGTGGCGGCCGGCCTGGCCTGACGCACCGTCACCACCACCGTGTTTCCCGCAGTTTCGCCGACCGTCAGGAGTCCCATGCGCAGCACACTCGTCCTGCACGCCGTCGACTCGCACACCGAGGGCATGCCCACCCGCGTGATCACCGGCGGGATCGGCACCCTCCCCGGCGCCACCATGAACGAGCGCCGGCTGTACTTCCGGGAGCACCGGGACGACATCAGACAGCTGTTGATGAACGAACCGCGCGGTCACGCGGCGATGAGCGGGGCCGTCCTCCAGCCGCCGACGCGCCCCGACTGCGACTACGGGGTCGTCTACATCGAGGTCTCCGGCTACCTCCCGATGTGCGGGCACGGCACGATCGGCGTCGCGACCGTGCTCGTGGAGACGGGCATGGTCGAGGTCGTCGAACCCGTCACCACCATCCGGCTCGACACCCCCGCCGGAGTAGTCGTCGCCGAGGTCGCGGTCGAGGACGGCGCCGCGAGGTCGGTGACCCTGCGGAACGTGCCCTCCTTCACCGTCGGCCTGGACCGCACCGTCACGCTCCCCGACGGGAGAACGGTGACGTACGACCTCGCCTACGGCGGCAACTTCTACGCCATCCTCCCGTTGGCGGAGCTCGGCCTGCCCTTCGACCGGGCCCGCAAGGACGACATCGTCGCGGCCGGACTGTCCCTCATGGAGGCGATCAACGCCGAGGGGGAGCCGGTGCACCCCGAGGACCCGTCGATCCGCGGCTGCCACCACGTCCACCTGTACGCGCCGGACGCCACCGCCCGCAGCTCCCGGCACGCCATGGTGATCCACCCCGGCTGGTTCGACCGCTCGCCCTGTGGCACGGGCACCAGCGCGCGGATGGCCCAGCTGCACACGCGCGGTGAACTCCCGCTCCACACCGAGTTCGTGAACGAGTCGTTCATCGGGACACGGTTCACGGGACGGCTGCTCGGCACCACCGAGGTCGCCGGGATCCCGGCCGTGCTGCCGAGCTTCACGGGCCGCGCCTGGGTGACCGGCACCGCGCAGTACCTGCTCGACCCCTCGGACCCGTTCCCGGCCGGCTTCGTCCTGTAGCGGCGGGCCGTCGTCGGTGGCCGGGTGCGCGGCGTTCGGCGGTCCTGCCGCGGCCGGCGGAACGGGGGAGGAGCCGTGCACGGGCCGGGGTGAGTCGCGTCGCGGCTCCGGCGGTTCCGGAGCGGGTCCGGGGCCGTGGATACTGGTGGCACGTGACATTGCACCCCGTGTGGCAGCGCACCGCACGTGGCCGCACACGGCACGAGACCCGCCGCGAACGCGGCCTCGCACCGCGCGTGGCCGCACCCCACGTGGCAGCGCACCGAGCCCGTCAGTACGAGGAGACCTTCCATGGCCGCCCAGCGCAGCAGCGCTCCCTCTGCCGCTCCCGCCCTGCCGACGCTCGGCGGGAAGAAGAGCAGCTACCGCGAGCGGGTGGCCGACGCGCTGCGGGCCGCGCTGATCGCCGGAGAACTGCGGGCGGGCGAGGTCTACTCCGCGCCGACGCTCGCCGCCCGCTTCGGCGTCTCGGCGACCCCGGTCCGTGAGGCCATGCTCGACCTGGCCAAGGAAGGGCTGGTCGACACGGTGCCGAACAAGGGCTTCCGGGTCACCGCCGTGTCCGAGCGGCAGCTGGACGAGTACACCCACATCCGTTCGCTGATCGAGATCCCGACCGTGGTGGAGCTGGCCGGCACGGCGGACGCCGTCTCGCTGGAGGCGCTGCGTCCGGCCGCCCGCGAGATCGTGACTGCGGCGCGGGCCGGCGACCTCATCGCGTACGTCGAGGCGGACATCCGCTTCCATCTGGGCCTGCTCGCCCTGGCCGGGAACGCGCATCTGGTCGAGGTCGTCGGCGACCTGCGCAAGCGCTCCCGGCTCTACGGACTCCACGCCCTCGTCGAGGCGGGCCGGCTGGAGGAGTCGGCCCAGGAGCACCTGGAACTGCTCGACGCGCTCCTCGCCCGCGACGAGACGGCCGTCCGCGCGGTGATGACCCGTCACCTCGGACACGTACGGGGGCTGTGGGCCGAGCCCGGAGCCGAGGCGGGCGCGCGGCCCTCCCGCCGGTGACCGCCCGCTCGTGAGCGGTGCCGGACCGGCGTCCCTGCCGGCCCGACGCAAGCCGTCCGACGGGGCGGGACCGGCATCGCGGCCGGGCCGCGACGACTTCGCCGAGTAACGCAAGTTGTTTGCATAACTTGCGCTATTCTTGCGCGCATGACGCGACGACTTGCTCAGGTGGCGAAGAAGGTCGGGGTCAGCGAGGCGACGGTCAGCCGGGTGCTCAACGGCAAGCCGGGTGTCTCCGACGCCACCCGGCAGGCGGTGCTCTCCGCGCTCGACGTGCTCGGCTACGAGAGGCCCACGCAGCTGCGCGGGGAACGGGCGCGACTGGTGGGCCTCGTCCTGCCCGAACTCCAGAACCCGATCTTCCCGGCCTTCGCCGAGGTCATCGGCGGGGCACTCGCGCAGCTCGGCCTTACCCCGGTGCTGTGCACGCAGACCAAGGGCGGCGTCTCCGAGGCCGACTACGTCGAGTTGCTGCTCCAGCAACAGGTGTCCGGCGTGGTCTTCGCGGGCGGTCTCTACGCGCAGGCGGACGCGCCGCACGACCACTACCGGCGGCTCGCGGACCGCAAGATCCCCGTCGTCCTGGTCAACGCCTCCATCGAGCACCTCGGTTTCCCCGGCGTCTCCTGCGACGACGCCGTCGCCACCGAACAGGCCTGGCGCCACCTGGCCTCACTGGGGCACGAGCGGATCGGCCTGGTGCTGGGCCCCGCCGACCACATGCCCTCGCAGCGCAAGCTGGCGGCGGCCCGGGCGTTCGGCGCCGACCTGCCCGACGAGCACATCGCCCGCGCCATGTTCTCCCTGGAGGGCGGACAGGCGGCGGCCGCGAGGCTGCTGGACCGCGGGGTCACCGGCATCATCTGCGCCAGCGACCCGCTCGCGCTGGGAGCCGTGCGGGCGGCGCGCCGCAAGGGACTCGCCGTCCCCTCGCAGGTCTCCGTGGTCGGCTACGACGACTCCGCGTTCATGAACTGCACGGAGCCGCCGCTGACCACCGTGCGCCAGCCCATCGAGGCCATGGGACGGGCGGCCGTAGAGCTGCTGAACGCCCAGATCGGCGGCAGTTCCGTCCCCGCCGAAGAGCTGCTGTTCGAACCGGAGTTGGTGGTCCGCGGCTCGACCGCGCAGCCGCCGCGCGACTGACGGGGAGACACGCGGGCCGAGCGTGAGGCTGACCCGCGAGGCCCGCGCAGGCCCACGTGTGCCCCGCTCGCGACGGACACGACGCCCCGCCGTGCGGCCGACTCGTGGGCTAATGACAGTCGATGGGGGTCTCCGCGCACACCTGGAGGCCGGCACGCGGCTGCCCAAGGAGTGGCGGGGAGGCCGGCGTCCGGCTTCCTCGGGAGTGGCCGGGAGGCCGGCGTCGGCTTCTTTGGGAGTGGCCGGGGCCTACGTCCCGCTTTCCAGGGAGTGACCGGGGTCCGCCGTGTGGCCGCCCCGCGGCTGACGGGCCGATCCGCAGGCCGGTCGCGCAGCCGACCGCGACCGGAGTCGGCACTCGCGGCCGCACACCACCACCGTCGCGGTGCGCGCATGCCGGCCCGCCCACGAGTCGGCCGGTGTCCCGCGCCCACGGCCGCGCCCGCAGCCGTGGCGCTTTGCGGCGCCCGGCAGCGCGGGTGCGCGCGCCGCGCAAACGCCGTACCGGCCTGGGCGTCCTACGTGCAAGCGGAACGCCGTGGAGATCCACGTCGCTGTCAAATAATTACGGATTCTGCGCGAGATATTGCGGACCGATGTCGGTGGTGCTTGAGTTTGCGGCGCCAGACACGGCCGCACACCGCCCGGTGTGCCGCCGTGGGCCTTCCACGCGCCTGCCCAAAGGGGTCCACCGATGAGAAGCACCGGGTTCCGCCGTACCTGTACCGCACTCGTGGCCTCGGCCCTCACGCTCACCGCCGTGAGCGCCTGCGGTTCCGACGACGACAACGCCGCGGGCGGCAAGACCCGCATCACCGTCAACTGCATGCCGCCCAAGAGCGCCAAGGTCGACCGCTCGTTCTTCGAGGCCGACATCAAGGCCTTCGAGAAGCAGAACCCGGACATCGACGTCGTCGCCCACGACGCCTTCCCGTGCCAGGACCCCAAGACCTTCGACGCCAAGCTCGCCGGCGGTCAGATGGAGGACGTCTTCTACACGTACTTCACCGACGCCCGGCACGTCGTCGACATCAACCAGGCCGCCGACCTGACGCCGTACGTGAAGGACCTCAAGAGCTACGACACCATCCAGCAGCAGCTGCGCGACATCTACACCGTCGACGGCAAGGTCTACGGCATCCCGCGCACCGGCTACTCGATGGGCCTCATCTACAACAGGAAGCTCTTCGAGAAGGCGGGCCTCGACCCCGACAAGCCCCCGGCGACCTGGGAGGAGCTGCGCGCCGCCGCCAAGAAGATAGCCGGGCTCGGCGACGGCACCGTGGGCTACGCCGACTACAGCGCCCAGAACCAGGGCGGCTGGCACTTCACCGCCGAGATGTACTCCCAGGGCGGGAACGTGGTCAGCGAGGACGGCAAGAAGGCCACCGTCGACACCCCCGAGGGCAAGGCCGTCCTGCAGAACCTCAAGGACATGCGCTGGTCCGACAACTCGATGGGCAGCAAGCAGCTCCTCGTCATCAACGACGTGCAGCAGCTGATGGGTTCGGGCAAGCTCGGCATGTACCTCTCCGCGCCGGACAACATCCCGATCCTGGTGAAGGAGAAGGGCGGCAACTACAAGGACCTGGCGCTCGCCCCGATGCCCGGCGGCAAGGGCACGCTCATCGGTGGCGACGGCTACATGTTCAACAAGAAGGACACCCCGGCGCAGATCAAGGCCGGCCTCAAGTGGCTCGACCACATGTTCCTGACGCCCGGAGACGGCTTCCTCGGCGACTACGCCCGCGCCAAGAAGAACGACGCCCCGGTCGGCCTGCCCGAGCCGCGGCTGTTCACCGGCGCCGCCGACGCCAAGGACCAGGAGGTCAAGAAGGCCAACGCCAACGTGCCGGTGGAGAACTACCAGGCCTTCCTCGACGGCAACCAGAGCCTGGAGATGAAGATCGAGCCGCCGCAGGCCCAGCAGATCTACTCCGTCCTGGACGGCGCCGTCTCCGCGGTGCTCACCAAGAAGGACGCCGACGTCGACAAGCTGCTGAAGGACGCCTCCGGCAAGATCGACTCCATTCTGGCCCGAGGCTGACACCGTTCATGAAGACCGCATCGAAGCCCCCCGTCTCACCTCCGGCCGCCCTCGGCGTGCCGGAGGTGGCGCGGCCGGCCGGGCGCCGGACGGGGAGTCCGTGGCGCCGGCGCCTGGCCGACCAGTCGCGCGCGTACGCCTTCCTGATCGGCGGGCTGCTCTGCTTCGCGCTGTTCTCCTGGTACCCGGCGATCCGCGCCGTCGTGATCGCCTTCCAGAAGTACACGCCGGGAACAGGCGCGGAGTGGGTCGGCACCGCCAACTTCACCCGGGTTTTCCACGACCCCGAGTTCTCGGCCGCCTGGCGCAACACCCTCACCTTCACCCTGCTCGCCCTCCTCGTCGGCTTCGCCGTCCCCTTCGTGATGGCACTCGTCCTGAACGAACTCCGGCACGCCAAGGCCTTCTTCAGAGTCGTCGTCTACCTGCCGGTGATGATCCCGCCGGTGGTCAGCGCGCTGCTGTGGAAGTGGTTCTACGATCCCGGAGCGGGCCTCGCCAACGAGGCGCTGCGCTTCCTGCACCTGCCGACCTCGAACTGGTCCAACGGCGCCGACACCGCGCTCGTCTCCCTCGTGATCGTCGCCACCTGGGCCAACATGGGCGGCACCGTCCTGATCTACCTGGCCGCGCTCCAGGGCATCCCGGGAGAGCTGTACGAGGCCGCCGAACTGGACGGCGCGAGCCTGCTCCAGCGCATTCGGCACGTGACGATCCCGCAGACCCGCTTCATCATCCTCATGCTGATGCTGCTTCAGATCATCGCCACGATGCAGGTCTTCACCGAACCCTTCGTGATCACGGGCGGCGGCCCCGAGAACGCCACCGTCACCGTGCTGTACCTGATCTACAAGTACGCGTTCCTCTACAACGACTTCGGCGGCGCCTGCGCGCTCAGCGTCATGCTGCTCGTGCTGCTCAGCGTGTTCTCCGCCGGGTACCTGAGGCTGACCCGCTCGGGAGGCGACGACTCATGAGCACCCGCACACTGGTCTCGCCCCTCACCCTCGCCCGCCCCCGCGGCCGGGCCGTCTACTGGACCGTCTTCACCGGCGTGGTCCTGCTGTTCGCGCTCGCCTTCCTCTTCCCCGTCTACTGGATGGTCTCCGGCGCGATGAAGTCGCCGGACGAGGTGGTGCGCACCCCGCCCACCCTCGTGCCCGAGCACTGGAGCCTGAGCGGCTACACCGACGCCTGGGACCTGATGGACCTGCCCACACACCTGTGGAACACGGTCGTCCAGGCCACCGGCGCCTGGATCCTGCAACTCGTGTTCTGCACGGCCGCCGCCTACGCGCTGTCCAAACTGAAGCCGGCGTTCGGCAACGTGATCCTCGGCGGCATGCTGGCCACCCTGATGGTCCCGGCCCAGGCCCTGGTCGTACCGAAGTACCTCACGGTCGCCGACCTGCCGCTGATCCACACCAGCCTGCTCAACGACCCGCTCGGCATCTGGCTGCCCGCCGTGGCCAACGCCTTCAACCTCTACCTCCTCAAGCGCTTCTTCGACCAGATCCCGCGCGACGTCCTGGAGGCCGCCGAGATCGACGGCGCCGGCCGGCTGCGCACCCTGTGGTCGATCGTGCTGCCCATGTCCCGGCCGGTGCTGGGAGTCGTGTCGATCTTCGCGCTCGTGGCGGTCTGGCAGGACTTCCTCTGGCCGCTGATGGTCTTCTCCGACACCGACAAGCAGCCCATCAGCGTGGCCCTCGTCCAGCTGTCGCAGAACATCCCGCTGACCGTGCTCATCGCCTCCATGGTGATCGCCAGCATCCCCATGGTCCTGATGTTCCTGGTATTCCAGCGGCACATCATCGCCGGTATCAGCGCGGGCAGCACCAAGGGCTGACGCCACCCCCCTGAACGGCTTCACAGAAAGGTAGGCACAGTGGGACAGCCTTCCCCTGCCCGCACGCAGGACGAGTGGTGGCGCTCCGCCGTCATCTACCAGGTGTACGTCCGCAGCTTCGCGGACGGCGACGGCGACGGCACCGGCGACCTCGCGGGCGTCCGCGCCAGACTCCCGTACCTCGCGGAACTCGGCGTGGACGCCCTGTGGTTCAACCCCTGGTACCTGTCACCCCTGGCCGACGGCGGCTACGACGTCGCCGACTACCGGGTCATCGACCCCGCCTTCGGCACCCTCGCCGAGGCGGAGAAACTCATCGCCGAGGCACGCGAACTGGGCATCCGCACCCTCGTCGACATCGTGCCCAACCACGTCTCCGACCAGCACCCCTGGTTCCGCGCCGCCCTCGCGGCGGGCCCCGGCAGCCCGGAGCGGGAGCTGTTCCACTTCCGGCCCGGACGCGGCGAGCACGGCGAACTCCCGCCCAACGACTGGCCGTCGCAGTTCGCGGGCTCGGCCGAACCCGTGTGGACCAGGCTGCCCGACGGCGACTGGTACCTCCACCTGTTCACCCCCGAGCAGCCCGACCTCAACTGGGCGCACCCGGCCGTCCGGCAGGAGCACGAGGACGTGCTGCGCTTCTGGTTCGAGCGCGGTGTGGCCGGCGTCCGCATCGACTCCGCGGCGCTGCTCGCCAAGGACCCGGAGCTGCCCGACTTCGTCGAGGGCCAGGGCCCCCACCCGTACGTCGACCGCGACGAACTCCACGACATCTACCGCTCCTGGCGGGCCGTCGCCGACGCCTACGACGGCATCTTCGTCGGCGAGGTGTGGCTGCCCGACACCGAGCGCTTCGCCCGCTACCTGCGCCCCGACGAACTGCACACCGCCTTCAACTTCTCCTTCCTGTCCTGCCCCTGGGACGCGGCCCGGCTGCGCACCTCCATCGACGAGACGCTCGCCGAGCACGCCCCGGTCGGCGCACCCGCCACCTGGGTACTGTGCAACCACGACGTGACCCGCACGGTGACCCGCTACGGCCGCGCGGACACCGGCTTCGACTTCACGGCCAAGGCCTTCGGCACGCCCACCGACCTCGCCCTCGGCAGCCGGCGCGCCCGCGCCGCCGCCCTGCTCTCGCTGGCCCTGCCCGGCGCCGTCTACGTCTACCAGGGAGAGGAACTCGGCCTGCCCGAGGCGGAGATACCGCGGGAGCACATCCAGGACCCGATGCACCACCGCTCCGGCGGGACCGACCCGGGCCGCGACGGCTGCCGGGTACCGCTGCCCTGGCAGGCCGACGCGCCGTACGCGGGATTCGGCGGCGAGCCCTGGCTCCCGCAGCCCGCGGACTGGCCCGCGTACGCGGCCGACCGCCAGGCCCAGGACCCGGACTCCATGCTGAGTCTCTACCGCGAGGCGCTCCGCGTCCGCCGCACCCGGCCCGGCTTCGGCGACGGCCCGCTCACCTGGCTGCCCGCACCCGACGGCGTCCTCGCCTTCGCCCGCGGGGACGACACGCTCTGCGTGGTCAACCTCTCGGACCAGCCGGCCCGACTCCCCCCGCACAGCGAGCTGCTGCTCGCCAGCGACGCCCTGGACCCCGAAGGGCGCCTGCCCCGCGACACGGCGGCCTGGCTGCGCGCCTGACACCGCAGCCCGGCCGCCGCACCACCCCGCTATCCCGGCACCCCCACCACGAAAGGGATCAGCACATGTCCAGATCCGTCAGGCGCATGTCGACCACGGCGGCCGTCGCCGTCGCCCTCGCCGCCGGCATGCTCGGCGCCGGCCCGGCGCACCCGGCCGCCTCCGCCGCTGGGGCCGACCTGCCCTTCACCTCGGTGGAGGCCGAGTCCGCCACCTCCACCGGCACCCGCATCGGCCCCGACTACACGCAGGGCACCCTCGCCTCCGAGGCGTCCGGGCGCCAGGTTGTCCGGCTGGCCGCGGGGCAGCGCGTCGAGTTCACCGTGCCGCGCGCGGCCAACGCCGTGAACGTCGCGTACAGCGTGCCCGACGGCCAGTCCGGCACCCTCGACGTCTACGTGAACGGCACCAAGCTCGCCAAGCCGCTCACCGTCACCTCCAAGTACTCCTACGTCGACACGTCCTGGATCGCGGGCGCCAAGACCCACCACTTCTACGACAACGCCCGGATGCTCCTCGGGCGCAGCGTGGCCGCCGGTGACAAGATCGCCTTCCAGGCCGTCTCCACGCAGGTCACCGTCGACGTCGCCGACTTCGAGCAGGTGGCCGCGGCGGGCGGCAGACCCGCCGGATCGGTGTCCGTCACCGACAAGGGCGCCGACCCCAGCGGCCAGGGCGACTCGACCCAGGCCTTCCGGGACGCGATCTCCGCCGCCCGGGGCGGAGTCGTCTGGATCCCGCCGGGCGACTACCGGATCACGTCCTCCCTCAGCGGCGTCGCGAACGTCACCCTCCAGGGGGCGGGCAACTGGCACTCGATCGTGCACACCTCCCGCTTCATCGACCAGACGAGCTCCTCCGGAGGCGTCCGCCTCAAGGACTTCGCCGTCGTCGGCGAGGTCACCGAGCGCGTCGACTCCAACCCGGACAACTTCGTCAACGGCTCCCTCGGGCCGAACTCCAGCGTCTCCGGGATGTGGATCCAGCACCTCAAAGTCGGGCTCTGGCTGACCGGCAACAACGACAACCTCGTCGTCGAGAACAACCGCATCCTCGACACCACGGCCGACGGCCTCAACCTCAACGGGAACGCCCGCGGCGTCCGCGTCCGCAACAACTTCCTGCGCAACAACGGCGACGACGCGCTCGCCATGTGGTCCCTCTACGCGCCGGACACCGACAGCAGCTTCGAGAACAACACCATCACCCAGCCGAACCTCGCCAACGGCATCGCCGTCTACGGCGGCACCGACATCGCCGTCAAGAACAACCTGGTCGCCGACACCAACGCCCTCGGCAGCGGTATCGCGATCTCCAACCAGAAGTTCCTCGACCCCTTCTCCCCGCTCGCCGGAACCATCACCGTCTCCGGGAACACCCTCGTGCGCACCGGGGCGATGAACCCCAACTGGGGCCACCCGATGGGTGCGCTGCGCGTCGACTCCTACGACAGCGCGATCGAGGCGAACGTCAACATCACGGGGACCACCGTCACCGACAGCCCCTACAGCGCCTTCGAGTTCGTGTCGGGCGGCGGCCGGGGTCTCGCCACCAGGAACATCACGGTCGACGGCGCCACCGTGAACAAGGTCGGCACGGTGGTGGTCCAGGCGGAGACACCCGGCGCGGCCAGGTTCAGCAACGTGCAGGCTTCCGGGGTCGGTGCGGCGGGCGTCTACAACTGCCCCTACCCGAGCGGCTCGGGCACGTTCACCCTCACCGACGACGGCGGCAACTCCGGCTGGAGCAGCACCTGGTCGAACTGCTCCGCCTGGCCGCAGCCCGGTTCCGGGAACCCGGACCCCGACCCGGCCCGCAACCTCGCCAAGGGGCGCCCGGCCACCGCCAGCGGCTCCCAGGACGTCTACACACCCGGCAAGGCCGTCGACGGTGACGCCACCACCTACTGGGAGTCCGCCAACAACGCCTTCCCGCAGGACTGGACGGTCGACCTCGGCTCGGCGCAGCCCGCCCGCCGGGTGGTGCTGAAGCTGCCGCCGGCGGCGGCCTGGCAGGCGCGGACCCAGACCCTCTCCGTCCAGGGCAGCACCGACGGCTCCGCCTACTCGACCGTGGTCGCGTCCAAGGACTACCGCTTCGACCCCGCGAGCGGGAACACGGTGACCGTGAGCCTGCCGAGCGGCACGAACCTGCGGTACCTGCGGCTGCACGTCACCGCCAACACCGGCTGGCCCGCCGCCCAGTTCGGTGAGGTGGAGGCGTACCTGTCATGACCGTCGCCGTCGCCCCGCGCTTCGCCACCCGGATCCGCTCGTACACCCGGGTCCGCGGCTCGGCGAAGCGCGGGGCGACCCGTGGCGGCGCCGGGGGTACGCCGTCGTCGACCGGGAACTGTGGCCGGGTGGCGGCGGACCCGCACGTCACAGGTCGAGGACGAGCCGCTTCCCGCGACACCGGGACACGCAGATGAGCATGGTCTCGCCCGCCGCCCGCTCCTCCTCCGTGAGAACCGAGTCGCGGTGGTCGGGGACGCCCTCCAGGACGTCCGTCTCGCAGGTCCCGCAGGTGCCCTCGGCGCAGGAGTAGAGCACCTCGACCCCGGCGGCCCGCACGGTGTCCAGGACGGAGACGCCCGCGGCGACGGTCAGGGTACGGCCGCTGCGCTCCAGGACGACCTCGAACGGACCGTCCTCGCCCGCCACTTCCGGGGTTTTGGGGCTGAAGCGTTCCACGCGCAGTCGCTCGGCCGGGCACAGCTCCTCGACCGCGTCCAGCAGCGGACCCGGCCCGCAGCAGTAGACGAGGGTCCCGTCGGGCGGACCGGCGAGCCCGCCGGCGAGGTCGAGCAGCCCCGACTCGTCCTGCGGGACGATCCGGACCCGGTCCCCGTACCGGGCCAGTTCGCCGGTGAACGCCATGGAGGCGTGCGTGCGGCCGCCGTACAGCAGGGTCCATTCGGCGCCCGCCCTCTCGGCGGCGGCCAGCATCGGGAGGATCGGGGTGATGCCGATGCCGCCGGCGACGAAGCGGTAGCGGGGCGCCGGTTCGAGGGGGAAGTGGTTGCGCGGGCCGCGTACCCGCACCCCGTCCCCCTCGCCGAGCCGGGCGTGCACATGGTCGGAGCCGCCGCGCCCGGCCGGCTCACGCAGCACCGCGATCCGCCAGCCGTGCCGGTCCGCCGGATCGCCGCACAGCGAGTACTGCCGCTCCAGCCCGGGGCCGAGCACCACGTCGATGTGGGCGCCCGGCTCCCAGGCGGGGAGTTCCGCGCCGTCCGGCCGGCGCAGGGTCAGGGCGAGGACGCCGTCGGCCACGGACTCCCGCCGGGCGACGACGACTTCGGTCTCGTACGGGGTCATCGGCCGTTTCCTCGGGGCGCGTGTCCTTCGGGGTGGGAGAGCATCCACTCCCACATCTCGACGGGGTCCTGGGAGGTGTGCTCGGCGCCGCAGTGGCAGGTGCCGTGCAGCAGGTCGGTGCCGGGAAGCCAGTCGACGCGGTAGACCTCGCCGGCCGGGGACGTCACTGGACCCTCTCCACGGGCTTGTCGCCCTCCTCGGCCAGCCGGGCGAGGATACGGCGGGCGGCGAGACCGCCGGTGTCGATGTTGATGCTGAGTTCCTGGTAGCCCGCGCGCTCCGAACCCAGCGCCTTCTGCAGCAGGTTGAGCGCGTCCACGTCCTGCATGACGACCTTGTGGTTGAAGTCCCGCAGGAACACGCTGACTTCGTGGTCGTCGCGCGCGAAGTCCCGGGACACCGCCCAGAAGTCGTAGACGTGACCGTCGCCCGACGGCGTGATCGCGTACGTGATCTCGGTGTGGAAGCCGTTCGGGTCGCTGCCGTCCGCCTCGGGCAGCACCCCGACCGGCGCGATCCGGCTGTGCAGCAGATACAGGCAGGGCGCGTGGTACTCGATGTCCTGCCAGCGGGTGATCCGGCCCTCGATGCCGGTCGAGCGGGCGTAGAACGGCGGGCACTCGGCGTCGTCCATGTGCCGGCTGACCCGGACGATCCCGGCGCCCTCGTCGACCTCGGTGGTGATGGGCGTCTCCGCGACCTCGGGGGTGCCGATGTAGCCGCCGTGCAGATAGGTCTCGTGGGAGAGGTCGAGCAGGTTGTCGACGAGGAGGCCGTAGTCGGCGTCGATCGGCTCCATGCCGCGGACGGTGACCCAGCCCGGGTCGGCGAGATGCGTCGCCCGGGGGATCGTGAGCGGGTCGGCGAGGGCCGGGTCGCCGATCCAGACCCACACCAGGGAATCCTGCTCGACCAGCGGGTAGGCGGCGACCCGGGCGGTGCGAGGGATGCGTTTCTGCCCCGGCACGTACACGCAGGCGCCCGTCGTGTCGTAGGTGAAGCCGTGGTAGCCGCACACGATCCTGTCGCCGTCGAGGCGGCTCTCCGAGAGCGGGAAGCGGCGGTGCACGCACCGGTCGCCCAGCGCGACGGCCGTCCTCTCGTCCTCGGTGCGGTAGAGGACGAGCGGCTCGCCCAGGACCGTCCGCGCGAGCAACTCCCGCCCGACCTCCTCGGAGTAGGCGGCGACGTACCACTGGTTCCTGGCGAAGGCGGTCATGTGCGGCATGGATGCGGCTCCCGTCTCTCGTGGTGGTGGCATCGTCGGGGAGCGCGTCGCGGGGCCGCAACGGCGCTTCCGTCTCGCGGAAGGCGTTCCGGGGACCGATTGGTCAGGGCGTGCGCGAGCCCGGTGCGGGGCGCGTTTTGCCCGGCGGCCCAGAAGGGCCGTGTGCCCGAGGCCCGGGGCGCGCTGCGTCTCCCCGCAGCCGCAGCCGCCGCGACTGGCGTGTGCCGGATGCCGGGAGTCCGGTTGTCAGTGCGGTGTGCCAGAGTCTGGGCATGCTCGAGATCGTGGTGAGGACGGAGGGCGCGCGGCGGCATGTCCGCGTGTCCGCGGAGGAACTGACCGGACTCGTCCGGCGCATCGGCGGGGGCGGCGACCGGTTCCTGGTGCTCCAGCGCATACCCGACCTGCCGGACGTCTTCGCCCAGGTCTGGCACGAGGACGGCGGCGACTACACGGTCGAGCACCGCGACGGCGCCGCCGACCGGCACTTCCAGGCGGCCGTCGGCCGTCGGGAGGACGTGATCGCGGTGCTGACCGGCTGGGCCCGGCAGGAGCCCGGATGGGACGCCGGTCCGGCGTGGTCGCCGCTGGACATGGGACCCGTCCGCGAGGTGCCGCCGCTCGACCTGGACACGGACGAGCGCGCGGAACTGGAGCGGCGCGTCCGCGAGGTGCTGGTCGGCGGCTACGCCACCCGCGCCGAGGTGGCGGAGACCGCCGAGGAGTACCTGGCCGGCGCCGACCGCCGGCCCGTGTCGCGCGTGCAGGCCGAGGCGCTGGCCGACCGGATGTGGCTGGAGCGGGTGGCCGAGCAGGCGGCCTGGGAAGGGGAGACCGACCCCGAGCGGCTCACACGTGCCTTCGGCGCCCTCCAGGACGCCGGCATCACCGCCCGCGAGAACTTCACGTGCTGCCGCACCTGCGGCCAGTCCGAGATCGGTGCCGAGGGCCCGGGCGACGCCCGTGGGTTCGTCTACTTCCACTCCCAGTGCACGGACTCCGCGGCGGCCGGCCAGGGCCTGATGCTCCTCTACGGCGGCTTCGACGGATCGCCGGAGACCACCCGGGCCGTCGGCCACGAGATCGTGGCGGCCCTGGAGTCCGTGGGTCTGCGCACCGACTGGGACCGTGACCCGAGCCGCGCCATCACCGTCACGCCCCTCGACTGGCGCCGCCGTCTGGTCGGTTGACGCCTTTCGCCCCGGGCGGTCCGGCGCGTGCCGGTCACCCGGGTCCGGGACCTGTCCCGACACCGCTCCCGGTCCGGCGGTGTCCGGGTGGCACGGGACGGCGCTGCTTTCGCGGAGTGGAAGGGCGGAGCGGCATGATGGGGCGGTGTCCCGATCTTCCCCGCCGCGAGGCCGCACCGGCCGGCCACCCGCGGGTGCGTGCGCGCGGGGCCTGACGGCGGCCTCGCCGGGGCGTCGAGCGGCACGCCCGCCGGAAGCCGTCGATGCTTGGGTCCATCGCGAAGACCCGCGCCGGTACGTCGGTTCGTCGCGAAGACCCGCCATCGGCCCGTCCCGCTCCCTGGGCCCCGGGCCGCCGGCGACCGCAGGCCGCGCGGGACACGCGCTCCCGGGACTCCGGCCCACGTCGGCGACCTGCTCGCCGGGCCGTGTCGGCGGCTTGCTCAACCGGGACCCAAATCCCGACCTCAGACGGCCTGTTGAGGCCAAGCACAGTGAAAGGCCGGCCATGACCGCCAACGACAGTGGACCGATCACCGCTCCCCGGGTGCTTCTCGGCACCTGGCCGACCCCCTTGGAGGCGGCACCGCGACTGGCCGCGCACCTCGGGCTCGGTCCCGAGGACCTCTGGCTCAAGCGCGACGACCTCAGCGGACTGGGGGGCGGTGGCAACAAGGTGCGCAAGCTGGAGTTCAGCTGCGGCCAGGCCGTCGACCGCGGGGCGACCGTCCTCGTGGCGAGCGGCGGCGCGCAGAGCAACTACGCGCGGCTGACGGCGGCGGCGAGCAGCCGGCTGGGGCTGAAGGCGGTGCTGGTCCTGCGGGGGAACGGCCCCCAGGGCAGGACCGGGAACCTCAGCCTCGAAGGTCTGCTGGGCGCACGGGTCGTGTGGGCCGGTGACGTCGACGCCGCCGGCCTGGACCGGGCCGTGGCCGAGACCGCCGCCGAACTGACCGCACAGGGCGAGCGGGTCGAGGTGCTGCCCTTCGGCGGGAGCGACCGGAACGGGGCGCTCGGCTACCTCGAAGGCGGACGTGAGCTGCGCGGGCAACTGCCGGACGTGGAACACGTGGTCGTCGCGGGCGGCTCCGGCGGCACCATGGCCGGGCTGGTCGCCGCACTGGGCGCGGACCGGGTCCTCGGCGTGGACGTCGGCGCCGTCCAGGACCTCGGCGCGCGCGTCGCCGCCCTGGTGGGCGAGGTGTCGGACGGCGCCGTCGGACCGTCGGCGCTGCGCCTTCGCCACGACCAGGTGGGCGACGGATACGGGGTTCTCACTCCCGCGGCCTCGTCCGCGCTGGAGGCGGCGGCGCGGAGCGAGGGGGTCATCCTGGACCCGGTCTACACGGCCAAGGCCATGGCCGGTCTCGCGGCTGCCGTCGCGGACGGCGACATCCGGCCGGGCCGGCGCACCGTGTTCGTCCACACCGGGGGACTGCCGGGCCTGTTCGGGCACGACATCGCCGCGGAGCTGGCGCACCGGACGGCATGACCGACGCCCGCGGCACACGCGGCACGGCGGGCGAGCCCGCCACCCCGTCATCCCGGCGACCCGGCTGACCGAGCGGCCGTACCCAGGGCCCGCACGCGCACGTCGGCGCCGGGACGGCCGACACCGCGGCGATCGTGCGGCGTCGACGTGTGAGGGGGCGGTGACCTCGCCGGTCGAGACGTGGTCACCGGGACCGTCCCGGCCAGCCGGCTCGGTGGGCCGGCGGTCGGTCGCTTCGCGAGTCCAGGCGCTCCGGAGGGGACCCCTCCGACCCCGGCGTTGCAGTCGTCGCCCACTTCGCCGCCCCCGGCGTTCCAGCGGCAACTCACCGCGCCCGGCAGGGTGTGTGAGGCGTCGGCCACCCCGCCGACCCCGGCGTCTCAGTGGCCCACCACTTCGGCCGCGTCGGCGTTCCTGCGGTCGGTCACCTCGGGCCTCCCGAAGGGCTCGCGGCACACCCCAGGGGACGCTCACGGCGTCCGGAGTGACCCCCGTGCGCGGCCCCCAGCCACGGTGGCCGAAAGCGTTGGCCGCACGTACCGCTGTCTTTCACATGGATGCCACGCGACCCTTCCCTGACGTTTGGTGCTCTTGGAACACTCCATTCGCGCACGTTCCCTCAGCATCCGGCCATCCGCGCCCCGTCAGGACAGAGGTCACCCACACATGCCCCCAGTGAACCGGCGTCGCTTTCTCCAACTCGCGGGCGGCACAGCGGCGTTCACCGCGTTGTCCGACAGCATCGCCAAGGCCGCCTCGATACCCGCCGGGCATCGCAGCGGCACGATCGCCGACGTCGAGCACATCGTCGTGCTGATGCAGGAGAACCGTTCCTTCGACCACTACTTCGGCTCGCTGCGAGGGGTCCGCGGCTTCGGGGACCCGCGGGTGGCCACCACGTCGGGCAAGAAGCCGGTCTGGTACCAGTCGGACGGCACCAAGGACGTCCTGCCCTTCCGCCCCGACGCCGACGACCTGGGCCTCCAGTTCATCCAGGACCTCCCGCACGGCTGGAACGACGGACAAGCCGCCTTCAACAGGGGCAAGTACGACAAATGGGTGCCCAACAAGTCGTCCACGACGATGGCGTACCTGACGCGTGAGGACATCCCGTTCCACTACGCCCTCGCCGACTCCTTCACCGTCTGCGACGCGTACCACTGCTCGTTCATCGGCTCCACCGACCCGAACCGCTACTACATGTGGACGGGTTACACCGGCAACGACGGGAAGGGCGGCGGCCCGGTCCTCGGCAACGACGAGGTCGGCTACGACTGGACGACGTACCCCGAACGCCTGGAGAAGGCCGGGGTCTCCTGGAAGATCTACCAGGACGTCGGCGACGGACTGGACGCGAACGGTTCCTGGGGCTGGATCCAGGACGCGTACCGCGGCAACTACGGTGACAACTCGCTGCTGTACTTCAACCAGTACCGCAACGCCCGGCCCGGCGACCCGCTCTACGACAAGGCCCGCACCGGCACTGACGCCCGCAAGGGCGAGGGGTTCTTCGACCAGCTGAAGGCGGACGTCAAGGGCGGCAAACTGCCCCAGATCTCCTGGATCGTGGCGCCGGAGGCGTTCACCGAACACCCGAACTGGCCCGCGAACTACGGCGCCTGGTACATCTCCCAGGTCCTCGACGCGCTCACCTCCGACCCCGAGGTGTGGAGCAGGACCGCGCTGTTCATCACGTACGACGAGAACGACGGCTTCTTCGACCACGTCGTGCCGCCGTTCCCGCCGCAGAACGCCGACCAGGGCAAGTCCACGGTCGACGTCGGCCCGGACCTCTACCAGGGGGACGCGCGCCGTCCCGCGGGACCGTACGGGCTCGGCCAGCGCGTGCCGATGATCGTCGTCTCGCCCTGGAGCAAGGGCGGTTACGTCTGCTCCGAGACCCTCGACCACACGTCGATCATCCGCTTCATGGAGCGCCGCTTCGGGGTGCACGAGCCGAACATCTCGCCCTGGCGGCGCACGGTCTGCGGCGACCTCAGCTCGGCGTTCGACTTCTCCCGCAAGGACGCCCGCCCGGTCGCGCTGCCGGACACCGACGGCTACGAGCCGCCGGACCACGAGCGCCACCCCGACTACGTGCCGACCCCGCCCGCCAACCCCGTCCTGCCGAAGCAGGAGCGCGGTTCCCGGCCGGCGCGCCCGCTCAAGTACGCCCCGCTGGTGGACGGTTCGCTGGACGCGGCCACCGGCAGGTTCACCCTCGCCTTCGCCTCGGGCGCCAAGGCGGGCGCCGCCTTCCTCGTCACCTCGGGCAACCGCACCGACGGGCCGTGGAGTTACACCACCGAGGCCGGCAAGACCGTCTCGGACACCTGGAACTCGGCGTACTCCGGCGGTTCCTACGACCTCACCGTCCACGGGCCGAACGGCTTCCTGCGCACCTTCCGGGGGCCCGGCAAGGCCGCGGGACCGGAGGTGACCGCGCGGCACGCGGGCGACGACCTGGAGCTCGCCTTCACCAACAAGGGCTCCAAGGCGGTGACTCTGCGGCTGGGCGACGGCTACGGCGGGCGGGCGCGGACGTTCCACGTGCGAGCCGGCGCGACCGTGAGGCACACCGTCGACCTGCGGGCGAGCAGGCGCTGGTACGACCTGAGCGTCACGTCCGAGGCGGATCCGGCGTATCTGCGCCGGTTCGCCGGACATGTCGAGAACGGTCGGCCGGGCGTCAGCGACCCAGCCCTGGTGACCGCCTGATGGTTACCCGGCCGCCCGTCCCCTTCCGTGCCGAGCGAGGTAGTGTGCCCCGGTGACCACGCATTCGAACACTCCTGCAGGTTGGTACCCGGACCCCCAAGGGGCGGCCCAGACGCTGCGTTACTGGGACGGCTCCCAGTGGACCCAGCACACCAACACCGACCAGCAGGGTCAGAGCACGCCGCAGGTTCCGCAGCAGGCGCAGGCGGCTCCGCAGCAGCAGGCGTACGGCGGTCAGCCGGCCCAGCAGCCGCAGCCCGCCTACGGCGGCCCGGTCCAGCAGCAGGGGTACGGGCAGCCGGCCCAGCAGCCCGCCGCGGGTCCCGACCCGCGTGTGCAGCGCCAGGTGCAGCAGCAGGCCGGGGTGGCCGGCGGCGCCGCCGGGGGCGGCACCCTGTTCACCGAGCCGGTCCTGGTGGTGAACCAGAAGGCCAAGCTGATCGAGCTGACCAACGAGTACAAGGTCATGGACCAGCAGGGCAACCAGCTCGGCTCGGTCGTGCAGGTCGGCCAGAACATGCTGAAGAAGATCCTCCGGTTCGTCTCCAGCCTCGACCAGTTCATGACGCACAAGCTGGAGATCCGCGACGCGTACGGCCAGCCGCAGCTGCTGCTGACCCGGCCCCGCAAGTTCCTGAAGTCGCGGGTCCTGGTGGCGCGTCCGGACGGGCAGCCCGTCGGCGAGATCGTGCAGCAGAACATGATCGGGAAGATCAACTTCGCGATCAACGCCAACGGTCAGCAGATCGGCGCCATCAAGGCGGAGAACTGGCGCGCCTGGAACTTCGCGATCGTCGACCACGCGGACAACGAGGTCGCCCGGATCACCAAGACCTGGGAGGGCCTCGCGAAGACCATGTTCACGACGGCCGACAACTACGTCCTGCAGATCCACTACCAGCTCCCCGAGCCCCTCCTGAGCCTCGTCGTGGCGACCGCCCTGACGGTCGACACGGCCCTGAAGCAGGACTCCCGCGGACTGGGATGACCCGCACGACACCCGCGGACTGGGATGACCCGCACGACACCCGCGGACTGGGATGACCCGCACGACACCCGCGACGGCGGCTGCGTGGACGCGAATGCGTCCGGCAGCCGCCGTCCGGCGTCTCGGTCCCGCGCCGACTCGGTCGTGTCCGCGAACTCCTGGTGGCCGGAGGGCTGTGCGGGCGCGGCCTACAGCCGGGTGAGGTGGCGCCTCGTGCGACGGGGCGGCTGGGGCACGAACGCGGGCTCGTACGCCGCCGACCCGGGCTCCAGCGCCAGCACCGCGGCGACGGGATGGTCGTCCGCGGGGACCGGCTCGGGTGCCGAACGCGACAGCGTCACCACGCCCCAGGCCGCGATCGCGGCGCCCGCCCCGGCCAACAGCACACCGACCGCGCCGTACTGGAGCCGCTCGCCCAGCAGGGAGAGGCCGATCGCCGCCGCGGCGACCGGGTTGGCCAGCGTCACCACGGCGAGCGGCGCCCCGAGTCCGCCCCGGTAGGCGGTCTGCGACAGCAGCAGGCCGCCGGTGGCGAACGCGGCGACCAGCAGCGCCACCACGACGACTTCGACGCTGAGCAGCGGTCCCGTGCGGTCCGTCGCGGCGACGGTGACGGTCTGGGTGAGGGCGGACGCGACGCCCGAGGCGAAGCCGGACGCGCCCGCGTGCCGCAGACCGGGCCGGGCGCCCGGCCGGGACAGGGCACCGATGACCACCGCCGTCGTGGCGGCCACGCCCAGCGCCTGGGGCACGCTCAGGATGTCGTCCGGTGCGGGCCCGGAGGCCGTGACGAGCAGGGCCGCGAGGCCGAGCAGGGTGAGCGCGGTGCCGCGCCACTCGACCGCGCTGACCCGGCGTCCGGCCACCCGCGCGCCGAGCGGCACAGCCGCGACGAGGGTGAGCGCGCCGAGCGGCTGCACCAGCGTGAGCGGCCCGTACTTGAGGGCCGCGACGTGCAGCAGGGCGGCGGACGCGTTCAGCGTCACGGACCACCACCAGGCGCTGTTGCCGAACAGGCGCAGGACGCCGGTGCCGGCGGCCTTGGCGGCGAGGCGCTCCTGGGCCACCGCCGCCGCGGCGTAGGCGACCGCGGAGAACAGCGACAGGACGACGGCGACGAGAGTGGCGCTCATCGTCCGGCCCCCACGAGTTCCGGCACGGAGTCCGTCTTCTCGGGGCCGCCGAGGTGGCGGGAGCGGCCGGCGGTCGTCACCGTCCGGTGCGGGAGGTGGATCACGGCGAGGGCGACGCCGAGCAGGGCGGTGGCCACGATCGCGTCGAGCCAGTAGTGGTTCGCCGTGCCGACGATGACCAGCAGCGTGAACAGCGGGTGCAGCAGCCACAGCCAGCGCCACCGTGACCTGGTGGCCACGATCAGGCCGACCGCCACCATCAGCGCCCAGCCGAAGTGCAGCGAGGGCATCGCCGCGAACTGGTTCGCCACCGAGTCGGTCGCGGGCCGCGCCCCGTACACCGTCGGCCCGTACACCTGCCCGGTGTCGACGAGCCGCGCCGCGCCGAGCATCCGGGGCGGGGCGAGCGGGAACGTGAGGTGCAGCACGAGGGCGGCGGCGGTGACCGCGGCGAGGACCCGGCGGGCCCACACGTAGTGCGCCGGGCGCCGCAGGTACAGCCAGACCAGGAAGGCCACCGTGGCGGGGAAGTGCACGGTCGCGTAGTAGGTGTTCGCGACGTGCACGAGCGCGTCCCCGTGCAGCAGGGCGCGCTGCACGGTGCCCTCGCCCGGCAGGTGCGCGGCCCGCTCCCAGTCCCAGACGTGGCGGGCGTTGCGGAAGGCCTCGGCGGTGTGGCCGGTCGCCAGTTGCCGGCCGGCCTTGTAGACGACGAAGAGTCCGACGACGAGCAGCAGCTCGCGGACGAGCGGCGGGCGCGCGGAGGTGTCCCGCCGGGCGGGCTGTGCGGGGGTGGGCGCCGGACGCGGGTGCGTCCGGCGTACGGCCGCGTCGGGCGGCCGGTCTGCAGGCTCGGTCTGGGAATCCATCCCCCGGCCCCTTTGCTGACGGTCTTGCGTGGGGTGGTGCGTGGTGAGCCCAGGACAAGGCCCACTCCGGGGATTGGGTCCTGTCCAGGACTCATCGATACGCCAGTGTACCGATACGACACTGTACCGATACGCCAGTGTACCGATACGTCTGCGTACCGGTACACTGGCGTCTCGATACACTGGACGAGCAGGTGCAGCGGACCCCCGACACGAGCGAGGAGAAGAGCCATGACGTCGCAGGCAGCGGAGGGACCGGAGACGGTCGTCGCCTCGCGCCGCTCCAAGATCACGCCGGAGCGTGAGCAGGAGTTCTACGACGCCGTGCTCGCCCAGATCCGCGAATGCGGGTACGAGGCGCTGACCATGGAGGGCGTGGCCGCCAGCGCGCGCTGCAGCAAGTCCACGCTCTACCGCCAGTGGAAGACCAAGCCCCAGTTCGTGGCGGCGGCGCTGCGGGCCAGCCGCTGTCCGCGGTTCCGCGGGATCGACACCGGCTCGCTCGCCGGGGACCTGCGCGCGGCGGCGCGCACCGCGGGGGACCGCTCGGGCGACACCCAGCTGCTCCAGGCGCTCGGCCATGCCGTGATGCAGGACGAGGAGCTCCAGAAGGCGCTGCGCGACGCGCTCGTCGAGCCCGAGGTGGCCGAGCTGAAGGAGATGATCGCCCGCGCCGTCGAGCGCGGCGAGATCGCCGCCGACCACCCGGCGCTGGAGTACATCCCGGCGCAGCTGCTGGGCGTCCTGCGGGTCCGTCCCGTCCTTGAGGGGCGGTACGCGGACGGGGACTACCTGGAGGGCTTCGTGGAGGCGGTCGTGATCCCGGCCCTCGGCCTGACCTGAGACTCAGGCCGCCGTCCGCGGGATGACCGGACGTCGGCCTGACCGCGCCGCACCGTGGGGACGGGGGCGGCGCGCACCCCGGCCGGGTGGGGTTCCTCTTGAGCGGAGGGGAGCCCCACCCGGCCGACTCATGTGCGGGCGGATCCGGCGCCCCGCCTACACCTTCTCGCCGTCGCCGCCGCCCGCCGCCTGCTTGATGCCCTTGGTGATCTCGTCGATGACGGTCGCCTTCGTACTGACGTCGACGCCGAAGCGCACGACGACCAGCTGCCCGGAGGCCGCCGGGGAGGGGAAGGCCAAGGACTGGACGTAGCCGTCGTCGCCTTTGCTCGTCACGACCTTCCAGCGGACCAGGTAGCCCTTCTGCCCGGCCACGGTCACCGCCTCGGAGGCCAGCTCCCGGTGCGAGGTGATCTTGCCGTAGGACGCGCCTCCGTAGGACTCCTCGGCGTTCTTGGAGATGTCCTCCTTGGCCGCGGCCTCGGGCTTGGTGGCCTTGAGCTTCAGGGCGAGCGCGGGCGCCGAGTACGCCCCGCCCTTGGTGCACACCTTCGAGGTGTCACCCGGGCACTTGTAGGAGTCGTCCGAGGTCACCGCGGCGCTCATCCCGCTCTGTCCGGTCCAGCCGTCGGGGACCGGGATCGCGATGCCGTTCAGCGCGTCGGTGGCGAATCCGTCCTCCGTGGGCGGCCTGCCCGACGCGTCCGGCGACGGTGTCCGGCCGTCCGGGCCGCCGGGAGGGCCGTCCTCGGAGCCGCCGTTGCCGCCCCGGTCGTCCTTCCCGCCCGGCGCCCGGGAGGCGGCGCTGGTGGTGCTGCCGTCGCCGTCGTCCTTCGTCAGCGCGTAGACGCCGCCGCCTATGCCGGCGAGCACCGCGACGGCGACGGCGACGGCTATGCCCGTGCGCAGCCGGCGCCGGGCCGGTGCGCCCGGCGGGGCCCCGGCCCCGGGCGGATAGGCCGGGGGACCCCAGTGCGGGGCCGACCCGGCGGCGCGGGTCTGGTCCGTCCATGCGTTGCCGTCCCACCAGCGCTCGGTGGGCGGACCGTCACTTGTCTGTCCCGGGTCGGGATACCAGCCGGGAGGAGTCGCCTGCGTCATGGTGCCCACCGTATGAGCCCCGGGTGAAAGGCGGATGAGAGGGCTCCCGAAGTGGGGCCCCGCAACTCCAGGTCCGTCGTCGCACGCGGCGCCGGGGGCGGGTCAGCGCACGACGAGCCGCACCGGTGCCCGGTCCGGACGCGCCGGCAGCCGCAGGCCCTCCGGTCCCGGGGTGAGCGAACCGAGCACCCGGGGATGCCGCGCCCCGGTGGCGGCCGGGTCGTTGCCGGGGAGCCCGTGCACCGTCAGGAAGCCCAGGACGGCGAAGGCGTACGCCTCCTTCGCGGCCGACGGCAGGCCCAGCTCACCGGAGCCGCGCAGCGTCACCCCCGGCAACTCGGCGGCCAGCCACGCCATCAGCACCGGATTGCGGGTGCCGCCGCCGGACGCGATCACCTCCGTGGCCCGCACCGAGCGCACCGCGTCCGCGATCGTCCGGGCCGTCAGCCGGGTCAGCGTCGCGATGACGTCCTCGGCGGTCAGCGTCCCGAAACCCGCCAGCGCGTCCCGCAGATAGCCGGGATGGAACAGCTCCTTGCCCGTCGTCTTGGGTGCGGGCAGGGCGTAGTACGGATCGTCGAGCAGCCGGCGCAGCAGCGCTTCGTGCACCGTGCCCCGCCGGGCGAGGGCGCCGTCCACGTCGTGGTCGAGGCGGCCGCCGCTCAGGCCCCGCGCGGCGGCGTCCAGGAGCGCGCAGCCGGGCCCGGTGTCGAAGGCGGTCCCGTCGGGTGCGGTGAGGTTCGCGATGCCGCCGATGTTCAGCGCGACCGGCGTGCCGGGACGGCCGCGCAGCCACCACCGGTCGACCAGGCTCACCAGCGGCGCCCCCTGGCCGCCGGCGGCGATGTCCCGGGGCCGGAAGTCGGCGGCCACCGGCAGGCCGGTCGCCTCGGCGATCCACGCGGGCTGCCCGAGCTGGAGGGTGCCGTGCACCTGCCCGTCCCGGACCCAGTGGTAGACGGTCTGGCCGTGCGAGGCGACCAACTCGGCCGCGCCGTCGCACAGTTCACGGTTCGCGTGCACGGCGGCCGCCGCGAAGGCCCGCCCGATCCGCGTGTCCAGTGCGCAGACCTCGGCCAGGCCGGTGGCCGCGGGCGGCAGCGCCCTCTCCAGCGCCGCCCGCAGGCCGTCGTCGTACCTCTCGCTCACCAGCCCGAGCGGGCGCAGCGTGAGGCCGTCCCCGTCGAGCGTCAGGTCGGCCGCCGCCGCGTCGATCGCGTCGTACGACGTGCCGGACATCAGGCCGATCACCCGCATCCGCTCAACTCCCCTTCTCGTCACGGAGGGTGGCCAGCGCGAGGGCGCTGACCGCGCAGGCCGCCGCCGCGTAGTAGGCGGGGACGTCCACGCTCCCGGTCCGCTCGATCGTCTTGGTGATGATGAGGCCCGCGCAGCCCGAGAACACCGCGTTGGACAGGGAGTAGGCGAGTCCCAGGCCCGTGTAGCGCACGCTCGTGGGGAACATCTCGGAGAGCATCGCCGGCCCGGGCCCGGCCATCAGCCCGACGACCGCGCCCGCCGCGCACACCGCGGCGCCCTTCACCGCGTTGGAGGTACCGCCGTCCTGGAGCAGGTCGAGGAGCGGGATCGCCAGGACCGCGACCAGGACCGCGCCCGTCAGCATCACCGGGCGCCGCCCGACGCGGTCGCTGAGCAGGCCCGCCGGGACGATCGTGGCCGCGAAGCCGAGGTTGGCGAGGACCGTGGCGAGCAGCGCCTGCCGGAACGTGGCGTCGAGCGAGTTCTGCAGATAGGAGGGCAGCACCACGAGGAACGCGTAGCCGGCCGCCGCCCACCCCATGATCCGGGCGGCCCCGAGCGCGATCGCCCGGGCGACCTCGCCGCCCGGCGGCCGCCGCGGCTCCCGCTCCCGCTCCTCGCGGAAGGACGGCGTCTCGTCGAGCCGCAGTCGCAGCCACAGGGCGCCCAGGCCCAGCGGCAGCGTCAGCAGGAACGGCACCCGCCAGCCCCAGTCGGCCAGTTGGGAGGCGGTGAGCACGGTGGCGAGCACCGCCGCCACCGCGGCCCCGGCGAGGAGCCCCAGCGCGACGGTGAACGACTGCCACGACCCGTAGAGGCCCCGCCGGCCCGGCGGCGCGAACTCGGTCATGACCGACACCGCACCGCCGAACTCCCCGCCCGCGGACAGGCCCTGGAGCACCCGGAGGAAGGTGAGCAGCCACGGCGCGAGCGCCCCCGCCGTGGCGTACGTGGGCAGCGCGCCGATCAGCGTCGTCGCCGCCGTCATCAGGACGATCACCGTGACGAGGACCGGGCGGCGCCCGATCCGGTCGCCGAGCCGGCCGAACAGGGCGGCGCCCACGGGCCGGAAGAAGAACGCGAGCGCGAAGGACGCGTACGTCCTGACCAGCGCCTCCGCCTCGCTGCCGCCCTCGGGAGTGAAGAACCGCGCCGCGATGACCGTGGCGAGGTAGCCGTACACCCCGAACTCGTACCACTCGATGAAGTTGCCCACCGAACCCGCGAACAGGGCTCTGCGGGAGTGCTCGGGCCGGACGGCGTGTGACGGTGTGCCCCGCACGGGGACGGTCATGTCGGTTCCTCCCGCGGCCGGTGGGGACCGGCGCCGGCGAAGCGGTCCGGTCGCGTCCATGTCGGAAAGTTACCGTCAGTTTCACCGGTGTTGACTGACGACAACTTTCACGGCGGCAGGTCGGAGCCCCGCGGCGTCGTCCTCGGGCACCCGCCGTCACCCTCGAAGGCAACAGGTGCACGGTCCCGCCTCCACTTCGGCTCCCGGACGGCTAGGCTCGATACCTGTACGTCGTTTGGGCGACCTGGGGAGGTAGCGGGATGACGGAGGCACGGCCCCAGGTGGCCGCCTCGGCCTCCCTGTGGGAGCGCGACGAGGAAGTCGCCACGGTCCGGCGGGCGATCACCGCCCTGCGCGCGGACTCGGCGTCCTCGGGAAGCCTGCTGGTGGTCACCGGCGAGGCGGGCCTCGGCAAGACCGCCCTCCTCGCCGAGGCGCGCCGCATCGCGGAGGACAGCGGCTGCACGGTGTGGTCGGCACGCGGCGGCGAGACCGTCACGTCCGTCCCCTTCAACGTCGTACGCCAGTTGCTGCAACCCGCCCTCGTCTCGCTCATGCCGGAGGAGGCGCGCGAGTACCTGGGCGACTGGTACGACATCGCCGGACCCGCGCTCGGTGTGGCCGAGCCCGGCGACCGCCAGCCCGACCCGCAGGGCGTGTGCGACGGACTGGTCGCCGCGGTACGGCGGCTGGCCAAGCGTGAGTGGCCGCTCGTGCTGCTCGTGGACGACGCGCACTGGGCCGACCAGGAGACGCTGCGCTGGCTCGCCGCGTTCGCCGAGCGGCTCGACGACCTGTCCGTCCTGGTCGTGGTCGCCCGCCGTCCCGGCGACGTGCACGGCGAGAGCGCCCGCCTCCTCGACATGGTCGCCGCCGCGGCCCGTCCCGTCACCCGGCTGAGCGCGCTGACCCCCGACGCGACGGCCGGGATCACCCGCGCCACGCTGGGCGAGCACGCCGACGCGCCGTTCTGCCGCGAGGTGTGGGCCGTCACCGGCGGCAACCCGTACGAGACCGTGGAACTCCTCGCCAAGGTGCAGGACAGCGACCTGGAACCGGTCGAGGCGTCCGCCGCCGAACTGCGCGCCCTCAACCGCTCGGCGCGCGGCCGCGGTCTCGTCGCCCGCCTCGAAGGGCTCGGCATCGACGCCACCCGCTTCGCGTGGGCGGCCGCGATCCTCGGCACCCAGATCTCCCTCGACCTCGCCGCCCAGCTCGCCGGGATGCCGAGCGAGGAGGCCGTGCGCTGCGCCGAACTACTCACCGCCTCACGCATCCTGACGACCACTCAGGACGCCTCCGGGCAGACCGTCGAGGGCGAGCTGGAGTTCGTGCACCCGCTCATCGCCAGCGCCGTCTACCGCTCCATCCCGGACGCCCTGCGCACGGCGATGCACGGCCAGGCCGCGTGGGCGGTCACGGACTCCGGACGCGGCGCCGCGGCCGCCTCCCGCCACCTCCTCGAAGTGCACCCGGACGACGACCCCGAGCTGGTCGACCAGTTGCGCGAGGCCGCCCGGGAACACCTCGCGGTCGGCGCGCCGGACGCGGCCCGCCGCTGCCTGGAGCGCGCCCTCAAGGAACCCCCGCTGCCCGACACCCACGCCCGCGTGCTGTACGAACTGGGCTGCGCCACCCTGTTGACGGCACCCGCCAGGACCATCGGCCACCTGCGCGCCGCACTGGAGATGCACGGCCTCGAAGGCGAGGAGCGCGTCGACGCCGTCTACCGCCTCTCCCAGGCGCTGCTGCACAACGACCAGTTGGAGGAGGCCGTCCGCACGGTCGACGCCGAGGTCGCCCGGCTCGAACCGGGGCCGGCCCGGATGCGGCTGCAGGCCGTGCACTACATGTGGGAGGGCCTGCACGCCGGGGAGGACGGATCCTCGGGAGGCTCGCACGGCCTCGCCGAACTCGTGAAGACCTGCACCGGACGGGACAACTCCGAGCGGGCGCTGCTCATCCTGCGCGGCTTCGACGCGATGATGCACGGGGAGAACGCCGAAGAGGTCGCGGAACTCTGCGACCGCGCCCTCGTCAACGGCCGCCTCGCACCCGGACTCGGCTGGACCGACACCGAGTGGGGCATCGAACTCCTCATGATGCTGAGCAGTTCGTACGCCTACGCGGACCGGCTCGACCGCGCGGAGAGCCTGTTCAGCGAAGCCCTGCGCGCCTACGAGTCGGCGGGCTGGAGCGGCGGCCACCTCGCCCTGGCGCACGCCTACCTCGGTCTCGCGCACCGCAGGCGCGGCCGTCTCGTCGACGCCGAGGCCTCCCAGCGCGAGTCCCTGCGCCTCGCCGAGCGGGTCGGCCGCGGACTGCCCCTGTACTGGTCGGCGACCTGCGGACTCATCGACACGCTGCTCGCCCGCGGTCACGTCGACGAGGCCGAGGAGATCGCCGAGCGCTACGGATTCGCGCCGCCGTACCCGTCCACGATCGTGCTGCCGGACACCCGGTCGGTACGCGGCCGGCTGCTGCTGGCCGTCGGCCGGACGAAGGAAGGCATCAACGAACTGGAGGCCGCGGAGAAGGCCGCGACCTCCCGCGGGCACCACAACACGGTGCTGGCGCCGTGGGCCGTCGACCTCGCCCGGGCGCTGGCCACCGACGACCCGGTACGCGCCGCCGCCCTGGCCGCCGAGGCCCGCCGCCAGGCGGAGCGCTTCGGTACGGACACCGCCATCGGGGAGGCGCTGCGCTGTGCGGCGGCCCTGGAGTCGGGGCAGCGCGCGGTACGGCTGGCCGGGCAGGCCGTCACCTACCTCGAAGCCTCGCCCTGCCAGTACGAACACGCGGCGGCCCGCGTCGAGTACGGCATCGCCTCCCGCTCGGCCGCCGAACTCGACAAGGGCCTGACGCTGGCCCGTTCGTGCGGCGCGGACGGCCTGGTGACCAAGGCCGAACTGGCTCTCCGGGGCCTCTGACCGCTCCGGGCAGGACCCCGCAGGCGGCGGACCGCCGACCCGGCCCGGCGCGGCCGCCGCCGGCGCGTCAGCGGGGTCGGCCGCGGTCCTCGTCGTCCTCCGCGAGCACCCGCTGGGCCACGGCGAAGGCCGAGTTGGCGGCCGGGACACCGCAGTACACCGCGGTCTGCAGCAGCACCGCCCCGATCTCCTCCGGCGTGAGTCCGTTGCGCCGGGCGGCGCGGACGTGCATCGCCAGTTCGTCGTGGTGCCCGTGCGCGACCAGGGCGGTCAGCGTGATCAGGCTGCGCTCGCGGCGGCTCAGCGTCGGGTCGGTCCAGATCTCGCCCCACGCGTAGCGCGAGATGAAGTCCTGGAACCGAGCGGTGAAGGGGGTCTGCCGGGACTGGGCGCGGTCCACGTGCGCGTCGCCGAGGACCTCACGGCGTACGGCCGTCCCACTGGCGGCGTAGCCCCCGAAGTGCCCGCGCAGCGCCGCGAGCACGGCCTCCGGGCGCTCCGCGGGCGCCAGATGCGAGGCGCCCGCGATCTCGGTGAGCGAGGAGCCCGGCACCGCGTCCGCGATCTCCCGCAGATGCGCGGGCGGTGTCGCCGGATCCTCGCGGCCCGCGACCAGCAGCGTCGGGACGGTGATCGACGCCAGCCGGTCACGCAGGTCGAAGGCCGCCAGCGCGTCGCAGCAGGCGGCGTACGCCCGAGGGTCCGCGTTCCGGTGGTCCTCGACGAGCCGCGGCACCGTGAACCCCGGCGTGAACCAACGGGCGTCGGCGGTCGCCGCGAGGCGCTCCAAGCCGTCCCGCCGGACGAGTTCGGCCCGCTCCCGCCACGGCCGGGCGCCGCCGAAGTGGGCCGAGGAGCAGATGACGGCGAGGGACGACACCCGCTCGGGGTGGTGCGCGGCCAGGTGCAGCCCGACCGCGCCGCCCAGGGACACCCCGGCGTACGCGAACCGCTCGACGCCGAGGGCGTCGGCGAGCGCCAGGACGAGCCCCGCCAGGTCGGCGACCGTCGCGCCCGGGCCGATCAGGTCCGCGGGCGAACCTCCGTGCCCTGGCAGGTCCCAGCGGACCACCCGGTGGGTGACCGACAGTTCGGGCGCGACCGCGTCCCACAGCGCGGTTGACGTGCCGAGCGACGGGCCGAGGAGCAGCGGGGGAGCGGTGGCGGCCCCCTCGGCGCGGTGGTGCGGCAGCTCGCCGGACGGCTCGGTGGTCACGATCGCTCCAGGGCACGGTCGGTGAGGGCTCCGGCGGAGCCGAGATAGCGGGTGGGGTCGGTGAGTTCCGCGAGGTCGAGCTCCGCGAGCCGCGGCTCCTCGCGGAGCACGTCGGCGAGGGGCCGGTCCTCCGCGACGGCCCGCCCGGCGGCCCGCGTCAGCAGATCCTTGGCGCGGGCCCGGCCGAGGACGGGGGCGAGTTCGGCGGCGAGCCGCTCGGAGACGATCAGCCCGTGGGTGAGCCCGAGGTGGGCGCGCATGGCGTCCGCGTCGACCCGCAGGCCCTCGGCGAGTTCCGCGGCGTCGCGGGCCGCGCCGCCGGTCAGCCGCAGCAGATCGCGCAACGGCTCCCACTCGGCGTGCCAGGCACCGGCGGGGCGCTCGTCCTCGGCGGCCATCGACGCGTAGAGGCCGGCCGCGAGGTGCGGTGCCCGCCGGGCCGCCGCGGCGATCAGCGTCGCCCGGACCGGATTGGCCTTGTGCGGCATCGCCGAGGACCCACCGCCCGTGCCCTCCGCCAGCTCGCCGATCTCGGTACGCGAGAGGGTGAGTACGTCCACGGCCGCCTTGCCGAGCGCGCCCGCCGTGAAGGCCAGCGCCCCGGCCAGGTCCGCGACGGGCGTACGCAGGGTGTGCCAGGGCAACAGCGGTGCGGCGAGCCCGAGTTCACGGGCGTACGCCACCGTCAGCGCGTGCGTGTCGACGGGTGCACGGGGTGCCGTCACGTCCGCCGCGTCCGCTCCGAACACCGTGAAGGCGGCCAGCGTCCCCGCCGCGCCCCCGAGCTGAACGGGCAGTGCGTCCCGTACGGCCGCAAGGCGGTCCCTGGCGTCCAGCACCAGCGACCGCCATCCCGCCGCCTTCAGACCGAAGGTCGTGGGCACCGCGTGCTGCGTGAGCGTCCGCCCCGGCATCGCGGTGTCCCGGTGGCGTACTGCGAGCCGGGCCAGCGCCGACTGGGTGCGGTCGAGGTCGGCCAGGAGCGGGTCCAGCGTGCGCGCGGCCACCAGCATGGCGGCCGTGTCGAGGATGTCCTGGCTGGTGGCTCCCCGGTGGACGTACGGCCCGAACTCCTCGCCTACCGCCGCCGTCAGCTCTCCGACCAGCGGGATCACCGGGTTGCCGCCCGCCCGGGCGCGCAGCGCGATCGCCCCGGCGTCGAAGCGCGCGGCGTCGGCCTCCGCGTCCACCGCGTCGGCCGCCGCCGCGGGAGCCAGCCCGAGCGACACCTGGGCCCGCGTCAGCGCGGCCTCCGCGTCGAGCAGTGCCCGCAGATACGCGGTGTCGCCGGTCGCGGCCGCCGCGGGCGAGCCCGCCCAGCCGGGGGCCAGCAGGCCGGTGTCGGAGCCGAGGGGGTCGACAGCTGTCACTGGAACTCCAGGAAGACCGTTTCGCCTTCGCCCTGAAGGCGGATGTCGAAACGGTACGTCCGGTGCTCCCCCTCGGCCGCGAGCAGCGTGGCGCGCCGGTCGGCCGGGAGCGAGTCGAGCAGCGGATCCGCGCCGTCCGCCAGGTACGCGCGGGTGAACAGGTGGTGCAGCAGGCCGCGGGCGAACACGCACACGCTGATGTACGGCAGCCCGGTGTTGCCCGGCGGCAGCGTGTGCAGGGCGTAGTGCCCGTCGGCGTCCGTGGCGACGCGCCCGAAGCCCGTGAAGTCGGTGCCGTTGCGGCCGAGGTGGCCGCCGGTCACCGGGTCGCGGCGCAGGGAGCCGGGGGCGCCCTTCAGCGATCCGTCCGGGGCCGCCTGCCAGAACTCCAGGAGGGCGTCGGGGACCGGGTCGCCGGCGCCGTCGAGCACGTGTCCGTGCAGAGTGATCGTGTCGGGGTGCCCCTTGGGCGCCACCTGCCCGCCGTCCGGGAACGGCAGCGCGTACCCGTAGAACGGGCCGACGGTGTGCGAGGGGGTGGGGAGCGGCTTGTCGCTCATGGCGGTCAACGGCCTTCCTCGATCCAGGTGGCGGAGGGACCGTCCAGCACGATGTCCCACTCGTAGCCGAGCGAGAACTCGGGTTGGGACAGGTCGTGGTTGTACGTCGCGACCAGCCGCGCGCGGGCGGCCTCGTCGGTCACGGACCGCAGGATCGGGTCGTAGCGGAACAGCGGGTCGTTCGGGAAGTACATCTGCGTCACGAGCCGCTGGGTGAACGCCGTGCCGAACAGCGAGAAGTGGATGTGCGCGGGCCGCCAGGCGTTGGTGTGGTTGCGCCACGGGTACGCGCCCGGCTTGATCGTGGTGAAGGAGTACCGCCCCTGATGATCCGTCAGAGTCCGTCCCACGCCGGTGAAGTTGGGGTCGAGCGGCGCCGGGTGCTGGTCGCGCAGATGGGCGTAGCGGCCCGAGGCGTTGGCCTGCCAGATCTCGACGAGCTGTCCGCGTACGGGACGGCCGTGGCTGTCGAGGAGGCGCCCGGAGACGGTGATGCGCTCGCCGAGCGGCTCGCCCTGGTGCCGGCGCGTGAGGTCGTTGTCGGTCTCGGTGGTGTCGGTGGCGCCGAAGACCGGTCCGGACAGCTCGACCGTCTCCGGGTCGCCGCCGTTCACGGCGACCAGCGGCTGCTTGGGGTGGCGCAGCACCGAGCTGCGGTACGGCGCGTATCCGCGCGGCGGGTGGTGGCGGACCGGCGCACCGCCGGCCACGGCCGTGTCGTAGGCGTTCTGGAGGTCGTCGACCTCGGTGTCGATGTCCGACTGGGTGTGAGCCATGGGACTTCCTAGCGTTCGAGGACGAGGGCGAGGCCCTGGCCCACGCCGATGCAGAGGGTGGCGACGCCGGTGCCGGATCCGGCGGCCTTGAGCTGGTGGGCGACGGTGCCCGCGAGGCGGGCGCCGGACGCGCCGAGCGGGTGGCCGATCGCGATCGCGCCGCCCCGCGGGTTGAGGATCGCGGGGTCGAACCCGGGCCATTCGGCGACGCAGCCGAACACCTGGGCGGCGAAGGCCTCGTTGAGCTCCAGTGTCGTCAGGTCGCCGAAGCCCTTGCCCGCCTTGGCGAGTGCCCGCTCGACGGCCTCGACGGGGGCGAGCCCGAAGTAGTGCGGGTCGGTCGCGCTGACGCCGGACGGGCCGACCCGGGCGAGTGGTTCGCGGCCGGTGGCCCGCAGTCCTTCCTCGTCGGTGAGGAGCAGTGCGGCGGCCCCGTCGTTGAGCGGCGAGGCGTTGCCCGCCGTGACGGTCCCGTGCTCCGTGCGGAAGGACGGCTTCAGCCGGGCCATCGCCTCCAGGGACGCGTCCGCGCGCACGGACTCGTCCGCGGTGACGAGGACCGGGTCGCCTGTGCGGCGGGGGACGGGCACGGGCACGATCTCGGCGTCGAACAGTCCCGCCGCCTGCGCCTCGGCAGCCTTGCGGTGGCTGGCGAGCGCGTACTCGTCCTGCCGCTCGCGGGTGATCCCGTGCTTCTCGGCGATCAGTTCGGCCGACTCGCCGAGCGGGACGGTCCACTGGGGTGCCATCCGCGGGTTGACCATGCGCCAGCCCAGGGTGGTCGAGTACAGCTCGGTGTGGGCCGCCGGGAACGGCTTGTCGTTCTTGGGCAGCACGTAGGGGGCGCGGGTCATCGACTCGACGCCGCCGGCCAGCGCGATGGAGGCGTCGCCGACCGCGATGGCCCGGGCGGCCTGGAGGACGGCTTCGAGCCCCGAGGCGCACAGGCGGTTGACGGTGACGCCGGGCACGGAGGTGGGCAGTCCGGCGAGCAGGGCGGCCATGCGGCCGACGTTGCGGTTCTCCTCGCCCGCGCCGTTGGCGTTGCCGAAGTACACGTCCTCGATCCGCGCCGGGTCCAGGTCGGGTGTGCGGGCGAGGAGTCCACGGATGGCGTGGGCGGCCAGGTCGTCGGGGCGGACGCCGGCCAGGGCGCCGTTGTACCTGCCGACCGGCGTGCGGACCGCGTCGACGATGTAGACGTCCTTCATGAGATCTCCTCGGGCACGTGCACCTCGGCGGCGGTCCTTGCGGTGATCTCCTCGGCGGTGACGCCCGGCGCGGTCTCCACGAGCACCAGCCCGGCCGGCGTGACGTCCAGGACGCCGAGGTCGGTGATGATCCGGTCGACGCAGGCCTTGCCGGTGAGCGGCAGCGCGCACTCCCTGAGGATCTTGGGGGAGCCGTCCTTGGCGGTGTGGGTCATCACGACGACGACGGTGCGGGCGCCGTGCACCAGGTCCATGGCCCCGCCGATGCCGGTGATCAGCTTGCCGGGGACCGCCCAGTTGGCCAGGTCGCCGCCCGCGGAGACCTGCATGGCGCCGAGCACCGCGACGTCGATGTGGCCGCCCCGGATCATGCCGAAGGACAGGGCCGAGTCGAAGTAGGAGGCGCCGGGCAGGACCGTCACGGTCTCCTTGCCGGCGTTGATCAGATCGGGGTCGACCTGGTCCTCGGTGGGGTAGGGGCCGGTGCCCAGGATGCCGTTCTCCGACTCCAGGACCACCTCCACGCCCGGCGGGAGGTGGTTGGGGATCAGCGTCGGCAGGCCGATGCCGAGGTTCACGTACTGCCCGTCCCGCAGCTCGCGCGCCGCCCGGGCGGCCATCTGCTCCCTGCTCCAGGCCATCACACGCCTTCCGTTCCGCCGGCCGTGACCGTCCGCTTCTCGATCCGCTTGGCGCTCGCC
The DNA here is from genome assembly GCF_042872045.1 of Streptomyces sp. NPDC005496. NCBI lineage: Bacteria > Bacillati > Actinomycetota > Actinomycetes > Kitasatosporales > Streptomycetaceae > Streptomyces > Streptomyces sp. NPDC005496. The sequence goes on along the minus strand of NZ_JBIAJQ010000001.1, from coordinate 151,607 downwards.
TGCTCCGGGGTCAGCGCGACGACGCGCTGCACGAAGACACCCGGGAGGTGGACCGCGTCGGGGTCGATGGCGCCCGGCTCCACCAGCTCCTCCACCTCGGCGATCGTGATCCGTCCGGCCATCGCCGCGAGCGGGTTGAAGTTCCGCGCGGACTTGTTGAAGACGAGGTTGCCGTGCCGGTCGCCCTTCGCGGCCCGCACCAGCGCGAAGTCGGTGCGGATGCCGCGCTCCAGTACGTACTCGGTGCCGTCGAACTCCCGCACCTCCTTGGGTGGCGAGGCCAGCGCGACGCCGCCGGAGCCGTCGTAGCGCCAGGGCAGTCCGCCGTCCGCGACCTGGGTGCCCACCCCGGCCGGGGTGTAGAAGGCGGGGATCCCGGCGCCGCCGGCCCGCAGCCTCTCGGCGAGCGTCCCCTGCGGGATCATCTCGACCTCCAGCTCACCGGCCAGGTACTGGCGGGCGAACTCCTTGTTCGCGCCGATGTAGGAGCCGGTGACGCGGGCGATGCGGCCCGCCGCGAGCAGGACCGCGAGGCCGGACTCCATCGCGCCGCAGTTGTTGGACACCACGCCCAGGCCGGACACGCCGCGCTCGTACAGCGCGTCGATCAGTGCCGTCGGCACCCCGCTGAGGCCGAATCCTCCGACCGCCAGTGTCGCGCCGTCCGGTACATCGGCCACCGCCCCGAGGGCCGTGGCGACCACCTTGTCCATCCGTGAAGCCCCATCTCTCCCGAGCGACCAGTGCCGCAGTTAGTCAGGGCACTGAGTATCTATCCGAGGTGGCCCACACGCTGCCACCCGCGCCCCGGACAGTCAAGGCCCTCTGCTGGCAAGCCATTGAGAGGGACGACGCGCCCGAGACAGGTGACGGGTGGCCCGGTATCGTTCAGTGCACCAACGAAAAACCGACCTGGTACGTCGCGGGAGCCCGCGGGTACGCGGACCAAGGAGCGCACATGGCCGCGGTGGACCTCTCCACCCACCCCGGGCACCTCGCCCGGCGACTCCAGCAGGCGCACTACCTGCTGTGGAACACGATGGTGTCCGAGGAGATCACCTCACCGCAGTTCGCGGTCCTGAACGCGCTCGTCGCCGAACCGGGGCTGGACCAGCGCACGGTGGGGGAGCGGGTGGGCCTGGACCGGTCCACGATCGCCGAGGTCATCAGCCGGCTCGGCCGCCGCGGTCTGCTGGACAAGGTGCGCGACCCGCAGGACGGCCGCCGCTTCCTGCTCCGCCTCACCGACGAGGGGACGCGCACCCACCGCAAGCTGACCGTGCGCACGGCGCGGATGAACCAGGTCTTCCTCGGCCCGCTGTCCGCCGAGGAGCAGACGCTGTTCCTCGACCTCATCCAGCGGGTCGCGGACGCCGCCGAGAGCCTGCGCAACCCCGGGGAGCCCCTCGCGGCCGGCACGGCCTGACCCCGCCTCCGGACGGACGGCCCGCCCGCGTCAGGATTTGGTGAAGACCACCCACACCTGGCCCTCGGCGAAGTTCATCCGCTTGCCGTCCGCCGTCGTGAACTCCGTGCCGTCCGCCGCCGATCCGCGGTGCCACTCGGCGTCGAACACCCGCCCGTCGCGCAGCACTTCGGCCTTGCCCGACCCGACGGTCTGCGTGTACGGCGTGTAGTTCCCCAGTACGTCGTGGAACCGGGACGTCCGCACCGTCACGTGCTGCACGACCACGGTCGCCGGGGCCGCCCGCCCGGCGTCCGTCGTCACCGTCGGCCTGCCGTCCATCGCCACCAGCCAGCGCTCCCGCTCCGCGGACCAGGTGAAGGTGAAGCGGGCCGCGGGGAAGCGGACCGTGCGCTCGGCCTGCGGAGTGCCGCCCGCGGGCGCCGCCCCGAAGCGGAAACCCGTCGTCAGCGCGTCCGCGCCCGGCGCCGCGTCCATCAGCTTCCGAGGACGGAGGTAGAGGTTGTGCGGGGCGGCCCTGTCGGTGCCGCGGAAGTACGCGGCGGAGTTCTCCTCGGGACGGACCGGGTCCAGCGGCGCCTTGTCGATCAGCGGCAGCAGCTTGTGCTGCGCGCCCGAGAAGGCGAGCGTCGGCTCGTGGAACTGGCGCAGGAGTTCCAGGTCCGACTCGCGGGCGCTGCGCACCGGGCCCACCGTCTCGGGCAGCCGGGTCGCGTACACCGCCATCAGCCGGCTCAGCCCGCCCTCGACCTGCTCCGCGTACACGACGTCCGCGGCGTTCAGCCCCGTCTGGGGCCGGGCGGCGCTCGCGTTGTCGATCTTCACGGCCAGCACCGGGTCCGCGGGTCTCCCGGCGGAGTCCGTGGGGGCCGGCTCGTCGTGCCGTCCGCGCCCGTCGTCGCCCGGGCCGCCGCCGGACGTGCAGCCCGTCACCAGGGAGCCCGTCACCGCGGCGGCCAGCAGCGCCGCCGTCGTCACGCCGCGCCGCATCCGTGTCATCCGTCCCATGCCCACCGTGGCCACCATGTCCTGTGCTGTCGATTGTGCGCTCATATGTTCATCGGTGGCCATACCCGATCTCTTCCGATTGTGCGCGTCGCCTGGGCCGAACGGCTCAGCGAGAGACGGGGAGACGCCGTCCCTCGCTGCGGACCCGGTCAGGCGGGCGGTCCGAGGATCTCCGCGAGGTCGTAGCGCACCGGCTCCTCCAGCTGCCCGTAGGTGCAGCTCTCGGCCGTACGGTCCGGGCGCCAGCGGCGGAAGCGGGCCGTGTGCCGGAACCGGGCCCCGTTCTCCATGTGGTCGTACGCCACCTCCGCCACCCGTTCGGGCCGCAGCGGCACCCAGGAGAGGTCCTTCTTCGACGACCAGCGGCTCGGCGCTCCGGGCAGCCGGGCCGACTCGTGGGCGGCCTCCTCGGCCCACGCGGCCCACGGATGGCTCCCGACGTCCGGCATCCGCAGCGGCTCCAGCTCCTCCACCAGTTCCGCGCGGCGCTTCATGGTGAAGGCCGCGGACACCCCGACGTGCTGGAGCGCGCCCCGGTCGTCGTACAGGCCGAGCAGCAGCGAGCCGACGACGGGTCCGCTCTTGTGGAAGCGGTAGCCCGCGACCACGACGTCCGCGGTGCGCTCGTGCTTGATCTTGAACATGGCGCGCTCGTCCTGCCGGTAGGGGACCGTCGGTGGCTTGGCGATCACCCCGTCCAGACCCGCTCCCTCGTACTGCTCGAACCACTGCCGGGCCACCTCGATGTCCGTCGTCGCCGGAGCGACGTGCACCGGGGCGCCGACCCCGGCCAGGGCGCTCGTCAGCAGGGCGCGCCGGTCGGTGAGCGGCACGTCGAGCAGCGACTCGTCCGCCAGTGCCAGCAGGTCGAAGACCACCAGGGAGGACGGGGTCCGCTCCGCCAGCGTCCTTACGCGTGAGGCCGCCGGATGGATGCGCTCCGTCAGCGCGTCGAAGTCGAGCCGCCCGTCCCGGGCGATCACGATCTCCCCGTCCATCACGCAGCGCTCCGGCAGCCGCTCCCGAAGGGCCTCCACCAGCTCGGGGAAATACCTGGTCAACGGCTTGCCGGTACGGCTGCCCAGCTCGATCTCGGCGCCGTCGCGGAACACGATCGCCCGGAACCCGTCCCACTTCGCCTCGTACTGCATGCCCGGCGGGATCTTCGCCACGGACTTGGCGAGCATCGGCTTCACGGGCGGCATCACCGGCAGATCCATGCTCCGATTCTGCGGGCTTCCCGGGCGGTTCGCCCGGTGTGCGAGGTATGTGCACGGCGCCTACCGTGGCTCGCATGGGCGATGCGGTGGAACTCGAGGCGGCGGGCAGGACGGTGCGGCTGTCCAGCCCGGACAAGATCTTCTTCCCGGAGCGCGGATTCACGAAGCTGGACCTGGCCCGGTACTACCTCGCCGTGGGCGACGGCATCCTGCGCGCGCTGCGCGACCGCCCCACCACCCTGGAGCGCTACCCGGAGGGCGTGACCGGCGAGTCGTTCTTCCAGAAGCGGGCCCCCAAGAACATGCCCGACTGGATCCCGACCGCCCACATCGCCTTCCCCAGCGGCCGCACCGCCGACGAGATGTGTCCCACCGAGGTGGGCGCCGTCGTCTGGGCCGCGCAGTTCGGCACGCTCACCTTCCACCCCTGGCCGGTGCGCGGGGGCGACGTCGACCACCCCGACGAACTCCGGCTCGACCTCGACCCGCAGCCCGGCACCGACTACGCCGACGCGGTGCGCGCCGCCCACGAACTGCGCGAGGTGCTCCACGAGTACGGCGGACTGCGCGGCTGGCCCAAGACGTCCGGCGGCCGGGGACTGCACGTCTTCGTGCCGATCGAGCCGCGCTGGACCTTCACCCAGGTGCGCCGGGCCGCCATCGCCGCCGGGCGCGAGCTGGAACGCCGCATGCCCGATCAGGTGACCACCGCCTGGTGGAAGGAGCAGCGCGGCGAGAAGATCTTCGTCGACTACAACCAGACCGCGCGGGACCGCACCATCGCCTCCGCCTACTCCGTGCGCCCCCGCCCGCACGCCCCCGTGTCCGCGCCGCTGCGCTGGGACGAGGTGGGCGTCGCCGTGCCCCGGGACTTCGACCTGGCGACCATGCCGGCGCGCTTCGCCGAACTGGGCGACGTGCACGCCGACATGGACGACCACGCCTTCTCGCTGGAGGCCCTGCTCGAACTCGCCAGCCGCGACGAGCACGACCACGGCCTCGGTGACCTGCCGTACCCGCCGGAGTACCCGAAGATGCCGGGCGAACCGAAGCGCGTCCAGCCGAGCCGCGCCAGGCGTACGCCCTGACACCCTGACGGGGCGGCGGAACCGCACGAGCGGAGGACGCGCCGCCTCTCGCCTCCGCGCCGGCACCCCTCACCCGACGCCGACGTCGAGCACCGCCCACCGCGTCCAGGGCTTCTGCTGGACGTTCAGACGCGAGCCCCGGCAGACCACGCGACGCCTCCGACGTCCGAGATCGGCACGCACGACCGCCGGCCGCCCTACGGTCGCCGGGCGTGAAGCCCCCGTACGCGGTGTCGCCCCCGCGGCTATCCTGATCCGCAACCGCGAGGAGGAGCCCTGAGGTGACCGAGCCGACGACAGAGTCGCGCCCCACGCTGGAGGCCGTGGCCGCGCGGGCCGGGGTCTCCCGGGCCACCGTGTCGCGTGTCGTCAACGGCGGCGACGGGGTGCGCGAACCGCTGGTCGAGCGGGTCAGACGGGCCGTCGAGGAACTCGGGTACGTGCCGAACCAGGCCGCCCGCAGCCTCGTCACCCGGCGCCACGACGCCGTGGCGGTGGTCATCGCGGAACCGGAGACCCGGGTCTTCGCCGACCCCTTCTTCGGCCTCCAACTCCGGGGCATCAGCAAGGAACTGACGGCGCATGACACCCAGCTCGTGCTGCTGCTGACCGAGGGACGCGACGACCACACCCGCGTCGGCCGCTATCTCGCCGGCGGCCATGTCGACGGCGCGCTCGTGTTCTCGCTGCACCTGGACGACCCGCTGCCCGAACTGATCCTCGGCGCCGGCGTCCCGACCGTCTTCGGCGGCCGGCCCGGCTGGGGCGACGGAGCGCCCGGTTCCGCGTCCCCGGCGTACGTCGACAGCGACAACCGCGGCGGCGCCCGGGAGGCCGTACGTCATCTGGTGGGGCTCGGACGCACCCGGATCGCGCACATCACCGGGCCCCTCGACCAGACCTCGGCGGTGGACCGGCTCGACGGGTTCCGGGACGGGCGGGTCGACGCCGACCCGAGCCTGATCGCGGAGGGCGACTTCACCTCCGGGGGCGGCGAGCGGGCGATGCGGGAGCTTCTGGAGCGCTGTCCCGACGTGGACGCCGTGTTCGCCGCCAACGACCTGACGGCCTCGGGGGCGTTGCGGATCCTGCGTGAACACGGGCGGCGCGTGCCCGAGGACGTCGCCGTGATCGGCTTCGACGACATGCAGCCGGTCGCCGAGCAGACCGACCCGCCGCTCACGACGGTCCGTCAGGACATAGAGGAGATGGGCCGGTTGATGGCACGGATGCTGCTGCGGGACCTCGACCGCAGCGGCGCCAAGGAGTCCCCGGCGGGCGAGCCGTCGGGCGTGGTCCTGCCGACCACGCTGGTGCGCCGGGCCTCCGCCTGAGATCAGGCCGGCGGAGCAGGCGGCGAGCCGCCCGGACGCGGACCGGCCCCGGCTCGCCTCAGCCCTGCTGCCGCGGCGCGCTCCTGATCACCGCGAAGCGCGCCCCGTAGGGGTCGGCGAGCTTGGCGATACGGCCCACGTCCGGCAGGTCCGTGGCGGGCATGCGCACCGTGCCGCCCAGCTCCTGGGCCAGCGAGACGGTGGCGTCGGTGTCCGTGACCTCGAAATACGGCAGCCAGTACGCGCCGCTCCCCGCCTCGGTGGGGTCGCCGGCCAGCGGGACGAGCCCGCCGAACATGCCCTCGGCCTCGGTGCCCGCCGGGTTGACGCAGGTATAGGTGCCGCCCGGGAAGGGCAACGCCGACGTCTCCCAGCCGAACACGGCGTGGTAGAACGCGGCGGCCGCCGGGACGTCCTGGGTGTAGAGCTCGATCCAGCGCAGGGAGCCGGGGTCGCCCGCCACGTCCACCCCCTTGATCCGGGCCGGCTGCCAGACGCCGAAGGGCACTCCCGCCTTGTCCGCGAGGACGGCCATGTGACCCTCGCCCATCACGTCCATGGGCGGCATGAGGACGGTGCCCCGGGCCTGCTCGACCGCCTTGGCGGTGGCCTGCGCGTCGGGGCTCTGGAAGTACACGGACCAGGACGGCGGGCCCTGCTCCGGGGTGGTCTGCATACCGCCGGCGGCGGTCCTCCCGTCGAGCTGGAAGAAGCCGTAACCGCCCGACTCGGACCCCGCCGACTGGAACCGCCAGCCGAAGAGGCTTCCGTAGAAGGACGTGGCGCCGTCGATGTCGGGGGTGCCGACGTCGACCCAGTTCGGAGCGCCGTCGACGAAACGGGTGGTGAGCATGATGTGCCCTCCTCCGGTGAGGGGTCCCGTTGCCTGCTCTGCCGAGTCTGGCACCGCCCACCGACAACCGCCGCCGGGCGTGCGGACGGGCCCCGGTGTCCGTCCGTGGCAGAGCGGCGCGGGGGCCGGGACCGGGCCTGACGGAGTTCCGGAATCCGTTCGCCCGTTCCGCGCGCCGCCGTGCGCCGGCCGGTCGGGCGGGGCCATAGTCGGGGTCCGCGAGGGGTTCGCGCCGAGTCGTTGATCCGGCGTTGATCGAACGTTTTTCGCCGCGCGGGACGATCCCGTCATGCACATCGACACGATCATCGAGCCCGACCTGGCGTGGCGGGAGCAGGCACTCTGCGCGCAGACCGGAGCCGACTTCTTCTTTCCCGAGCCGGGCAGCTCGGTGCGCGAGGCGAAGCGCATCTGCGGCATGTGCGAGATGCGCACCGCGTGCCTGGAGTACGCGCTGAACAACGACGAGCGCTTCGGCGTCTGGGGCGGCCTCTCCGAGAAGGAGCGGCTCGGCCTGCGGCGGGCCCAGGAGTGACCGCGGGCCGGCGGGCGGGCACACACACGCGTACGGCCGGTCCCGGGGGGAACCGGCCGTACGTGTCGAACGGGGTGAAGCAGGCGGGGCGGGCGGGGTGAGACGGCCGGGGCGGGCGGGTCAGCCGGCCGCGCGGGCCGCCATCCGCGCCTTGCGGGCCGCGAGCTTCTCGTCGAACTTGGAGGCCTCCGAGTCCAGGCCGCGCATGTAGAGCACGAGCTCCTCCTGCGCGCGCAGACCCTCCGGGCCGAGACCGTCCATCTCCAGGACCCTGAGGTGGCGCAGCACCGGCTGGAGCACGTCGTCGTGGTGGATGCGCATGTTGTAGACCTCGCCGATCGCCATCTGCGCGGCGGCACGCTCGAACCCGGGCATCCCGTGACCGGGCATCCGGAAGTTCACGACGACGTCGCGGACGGCCTGCATGGTCAGGTCGGGGGCGAGCTCGAAGGCGGCCTTCAGCAGGTTCCGGTAGAAGACCATGTGCAGGTTCTCGTCGGTCGCGATGCGCGCCAGCATGCGGTCGCAGACGGGGTCGCCCGACTGGTGCCCGGTGTTGCGGTGGGAGATGCGGGTGGCCAGCTCCTGGAAGGCGACGTACGCCACGGAGTGCAGCATCGAGTGGCGGTTGTCCGACTCGAAGCCCTCGCTCATGTGCACCATGCGGAAGGCTTCGAGCTTGTCGGGGTCGACCGCGCGCGAGGCGAGCAGGTAGTCGCGCATCACGATGCCGTGCCGGCCCTCTTCGGCGGTCCAGCGGTGCACCCAGGTGCCCCAGGCGCCGTCCCGGCCGAACAGGGAGGCGATCTCGTGGTGGTAGCTGGGCAGGTTGTCCTCGGTCAGCAGGTTCACGACGAGCGCGATCCGGCCGATCTCGGTGACCTTGGACTGCTCCTTGTCCCAGGCCTCGCCGTCCTCGAACAGCCCGGGGAAGTTGCGGGCGTCGCTCCACGGCACGTACTCGTGCGGCATCCAGTCCTTCGCCACCTTGAGGTGGCGGTTGAGTTCCGTCTCGACCACTTCCTCCAGGGCGTACAGCAGTCGAGCGTCGGTCCAGACGTTGGACGGGCTGCCGAGTTGGGGAGTGGTCGTCGTCACAGAAGCTCCAGGGGGACGTGCGAGCGGAGAGCGGAATTAACCTACGGCATCGTAGGCTACGTACCCGTAGGTTACGAGACCGTAGGTTAAGAACGCCGTAAAGGACGCTGATCAGCGGGTTCCCGCCTTCGGGCCGCACATGCGCGGACACGCAGGCCAAAGCACCGATCGGGTGAGGCCGGGCAGGTTCAGACGGACAGCTCTCGCAGCCGTACCGAGAGGCAGGTCACACAGCCTTCCAGCTTCTCGAACTCGCTGATGTCCACCGGCACCGGCTCGTACCCGAGGTCCGCGAGCAGCTCGGCGGTCTTCGGCGCGCTCGCCGCCATCAGCAGCTTTCCGCCGCCCAGCAGGACCACGTGCGCGCCGGACTCCTCCGGCACCGGCAGGAAGCGGGGGAACAGCGACGGCGTGTCCACCAGCGGGACGTGCCCGAGGACGGTGCCGTCGGGCAGCGCGGTGACCGCCGACTTCAGATGCAGCACCCTGCTCACCGGCACGGAGACGACCCGCGCCCCGAGCGGCTCGAAGGCCGCGCGCAACTGCTGCACCCCGGCAGCGTTGGTCCGCCCGCCGCGCCCCACGTACACGGTGTCGCCGATCTTGAGGGCGTCCCCGCCGTCGAGGGTGCCCGGATCCCAGATCCAGTTCACCGAGCAGCCGAGGCGGGCCACGGCCTCCTCCACGCCGGCGGTCTCGCCGCGCCGGGACTCGGCCCCCGGGCGCGTGATCAGCGCGACGTTGCGGAAGACGACCACCGTGTCCTCGACGAACACCGCGTCCGGGAAGTCGTCGGCGGGGTCCACCTCCACCGTCTCCCAGCCGTGCGTGCGCAGCGCCTCCGTGTACGCCTCCCACTGCGCGGCAGCGAGGTCGACGTCGACCTCCGCGCGCTCCAGGTGCGTCACCAGGCCCTCCGCGAGGCGGGGGCCGGGGCGGCGGACGAGGGCCTTCTTGCTGGGCACGTACGGATCTCCGAATCGGCAGGGGTCTGGCGCACATCATGCAGGCTGACCCGCCCGCACAAAAGCCCCCGCGGCCGGCGGGGGCGGGTCGGACCCGGTGAGGGCGCCGTGGCGCCCCCACCGGTGCGGCGGCTCAGGCGGGACGCGCGACCGCCTCCGCCGTCGTCTCGGTCACCTCGCCCCCCTCCAGCAGCAGCCAGCGCGTGATGCCGACCGACTCCAGGAACGGCACGTCGTGGGCGGCCACGATCAGCGCCCCCTCGTACGACTCCAGGGCCGCGGTGAGCTGCCGGACGCTCGCCATGTCGAGATTGTTCGTGGGTTCGTCGAGCATCAGGAGCTGCGGCGCGGGCTCCGCCAGCATCAGCGCGGCCAGCGTGGCCCGGAACCGCTCGCCGCCGGACAGGGTCGCCGCCCGCTGGTCGGCCCGCGCGCCCCGGAACAGGAAGCGGGCCAGCCGCGCCCGGATCCGGTTGTTCGTGGCGCCCGGCGCGAACCGGGCCACGTTCTCGGCGACCGTCAGCTCCTCGTCGAGGACGTCGAGCCGCTGCGGCAGGAACCGCGTCGGCACCTCGGCCCGCGCCTCCCCGGACACCGGCGCCAGCTCCCCGGCGATCGTCCGCAGCAGCGTGGTCTTGCCCGCGCCGTTGCGCCCGATCAGCGCGACCCGCTCGGGCCCGCGAAGGTCGAAGCCCCCTCGGACCCGGGCGCCGTATCGCAGTTCCAGGTCGCGCAGCGTGAGCACGGTGCGGCCCGGCGGCACTGCCGTGTGCGGCAGGTCGACGCGGATCTCGTCGTCGTCCCGTACGGCGAGGGCGGCCTCGTCGAAACGCTCCCTGGCCTCGACGAGCCTCTCCTCGTGCAGGATCCGGTGCTTGCCCGCGGACTCCTGCGCCGCCCGCCTGCGCGCTCCCATGACGATCTTGGGCTCGCGCTTCTGCTCGTACATCTTCTGCCCATAGCGTCTGCGACGGGCCAACTTGACCTGTGCGTCCGCCAGTTCGCGTTTCTGTCTGCGCAGGTCGGACTCGGCGACCCGCATCATGCGCTCCGCCGCCTCCTGTTCGCCGGCGAGCGCTTCCTCGTACGCCGAGAAGTTGCCGCCGTACCAGGAGACCTCCCCGGAGTGCAGTTCGGCGATCTGGTCGACCAGGTCCAGCAGTTCACGGTCGTGGCTGACCACCACCATGACCCCGGACCACGCCTCGACCGCCGCGTACAGCCGTCGGCGCGCGTACAGGTCGAGGTTGTTCGTCGGTTCGTCGAGCAGGAGGACGTCGGGGCGGCGCAGCAGCAGCGCGGCCAGCCGCAGCAGCACCGACTCGCCGCCCGAGAGCTCCCCGACGGTGCGGTCGAGACCGATACCGCCGAGACCGAGTTCGCCGAGGACCGCCTCCGCGCGCTCCTCGACGTCCCAGTCGTCGCCGACGGCCGCGAAGTGCTCCTCGGCCGCGTCGCCGGCCTCGATCGCGTGCAGGGCCGCGCGGGCGGCCGAGACACCGAGCACCTCGTCGACCCGCAGGGCGGTGTCGAGCGTGACGTTCTGCGGCAGGTAGGCGACCTCGCCCGTGACGTGCACCGTGCCGTCGCCCGGGGCGAGTTCGCCCGCGAGCAGTTTCAGCAGCGTCGACTTGCCGGCGCCGTTGGCACCGACGAGGCCGGTTCTTCCGGGGCCGAAGGAGACCTGGAGGTCCTGGAGGACGGGAGTGCCGTCCGGCCAGGCGAAGGACAGGGACGTACAGGTGACGGACGTGGGGAAGGTGGACATGACGCCTCGCGGTTGCCTGGTGCGGTCGGGGGAACGCGTTCGGGACACCGCGAGGTGACGACAGTCCGGGAGGGGCGGTGGAGAAGGGGCCCGTGCCGGGAGGACGGCTCATACGCCGAGGTCGCACGCTGCGCACACCGGTGCCGGACGGACCGGCTGTGTGTGACGCGGTGTCTCAGGACCTCAGACGAGCAACGTCCTTCTCCAATCGGCGGCAACAGGACCTTTCCACCGTAGGAAGGGGCTCCGGGGCTGTCAACGGGATTAAGAGGGGCGGCGGGGCGAGCCGACGCGCCGCCCGGCCCCTACCGCCTACGGTGGGCTCCGCCCCCCGACCACGTGAAGGAGACTCCGTGCCCGACGGCTCGCTCTCGCTGCCCGCCCGGCTCTACCTGCTGGCCTGGGACACCACGAAACTCAAGGTCAGCGGGGCGACCCACCTCCACCACCTGGTCCGCGCCGGCGCCCTCACCGAGCTGGCCCAGCGCGGGCTGCTCGCCGACGTCGACGGCATCGCCACCCCGGCCGACGCGGACGGCCGCACCGGCGATCTCGTCCTCGACGGCCTGCTGGAACTCGTGGAGGAGTCCCGCCCGCGGAAGTGGAAGACGTGGGTGACGCTGCGGGCCCGGGTCACCCTCGACGCCCTGCGCGCGCAGCTCGCCGCCGACGGCTATCTGCTGGCGCGCAAGAAGCGGGTGCTCGGGATCTTCCCCTCCGTGGAGTACGAGCTGGCGCGGGTGCCGGTGGTGGCGGCGCTGCGCGAGGAGGCGCGGCAGGTGCTGGAAGGGCCGCGGCCCGTCGCCGAGATCTCCGACCGTGACGCGGCGCTCGTCGCGCTGGCCGCGGCGGCGGAACTGCGCCCGTTCGTGTCGGGCAGGGACCGCAAGCAGCACAGGGCGCGCATCGAGGAACTCACCGAGCGCAGCGGCGCGGCGGCCCCCGCGCTGAAGAAGGTCATCCAGGAGGTGCGCACGGCGATGATCGTCGCGGTGACGGCCGCGTCGACCGCCGGGGCGGGGACGGGCGGCTGAGCGAGGCACGGGGCCGGCCGCCCGAGCGGGTGGCCGACGTCGGGCGGGGCCCTTCGGCCGGGCGGCGCCGCCTCACGCACATGTCGGATTCTCGCCAGCCGGCCCTGGGGGAGGGGTGGTTGGCTCCTGTCCATGACGCATCACGACACCTCCGCCCTGCACGCCTCCGCCGTCGCCTTCCGCGCCCTGCACGTCCCGGGCCGCCCGCTCGTGCTCCCCAACGCCTGGGACACGGTGAGCGCGCTGCTCGTCGAGGATGCGGGCGCGGCCGCGCTGGCCACCACCAGCGCGGGAATCGCCTGGGAATTGGGCGCTGCCGACGGGAACCGCCTCGACCGCGGGCAGGCCCTCGCCGCGGTCGAGCGGATCGCCGCCCGGGTGCGCATCCCGGTCACGGCGGACATCGAGAGCGGCTACGCGGACGACGCCGAGGGCGTCAAGGACACCGTCCGGGCGGTACTCGCGGCCGGAGCCGTGGGCGTGAACATCGAGGACGCGCTGCACGACGGCGAGGGCCGGCTCCGTCCGGTGGACGAGCAGGCGGGGCGCATCGCGGCGGCCCGCGCGGCGGCGGACGAGGCGGGCGTGCCGCTCTTCGTCAACGCGCGCACCGACACCTTCCTGAGCGGCGGCGGCAGCGTCGAGGAGACCCTGGAGCGGGCGGCCGTCTTCGTCGCCGCCGGAGCGGACGGCGTCTTCGTCCCCGGTGCCGCGGACCCGGCGGTCGTCAAGGCGCTCGTCGAGGGCATCGACGCGCCGCTGAACGTGATGGTCGGCCCCTGGATGCCGGCCGGCGTCCCCGAACTGGCCGCGCTCGGCGTCGCCCGGGTCAGCGCCGGGGCGGTCGTCGCACAGGCGGCGCACGCCCTGGTCCGTCGTGCGGCGCGGGAGCTGCTGGGCACGGGGACCTACGAGACGCTGGCGGACGGGCTCGACTACGGAGAGCTCAACAGCCTGATCGGCGGCGGCCGTTAGGACGGATCCGCGGTCACCGTCGCGGTCGTACGCGGTCGGCACGCGTTGTCGGCGCGTGTCCCGCGTCGGCTCCGTGAGGTCAGCACGCGTCCCGGATCAGCTCGGCGAGGTCGTGGTCCAGATCGAGGTGGAGGTGCTCCAGACCGAAGGGCACCAGCTCCGTCGTACGCTCCAGGAAGCCGCGCACCTCGCCCGACCGGACGTGCACCACGGCGGTGCCCTCGGGCGCGTGGAACTCCAGGACGGTGCGGTCGTACCCGTACGGCCGCACCCGTACGTCGCCGTCACCCTCGGGGCCGTCGAGCCCGTCCACGAGCAGCTCCCGGGCGAAGGTCCAGCAGACCTCGACGCCTTCGAGCGTGGCCGGGGCGGGGAACGTCATGCGGACGGCGAACGGGTCGCGCCGGTCGTAGTGGAGCGTTGCGGGAATGCTCGGCATCCGCGGCGCGGCGGCGACGAGTCGGGCCTCTACGGGCTGCTCGATGACGATGGACAACGCCTTGCTCCCTTGTGACGGCTGGACGGACTCCGGACGGACGAGATCTGGCACTTGAAGAGACGATGGAATGAGCCAATCCGTGCACATGAAAGTCGAGTGACCTCTGTCACCGAGTTCATTCGGAGTGACGAACGTTCCGTTTGGTGATCCGTTTCTCACCCCGTCGCCGACTGACACCCAGGAGGACACCCGCTCGTGGCCCGCGGGTTCCCGCCGGAGGCCATCTGGACGGCACCGGGACAGTGGGCTAGCTTCGCCCGCCATGAAGGGCTTGGGGAAGACGAGACGTACGCGCCGGACGGTCACCGTGGGACTCTGCGCGGCGGCCCTCGCCGCCGCGCTGACGGCACCCGCGCAGGCGGAACAGGCACGGAGCGGGACGCGAGGGGGCGGGGCCGGACCGCACTGGGCCCTCAAGGACACCGGCACGGACGTACGGTTCCGCGGGCTGTCCGCCGTCGGCCGGGACACCGCCTGGGTGGCCGGCTCCAAGGGCACCGTGCTGCGCACCACGGACGGCGGCACCCACTGGCGGAACGTCTCGCCGCCCGGCGCCGCCGACCTCGAACTCCGCGACGTCGAGGCGTTCGACGGGCGCCGCGCCGTCGTCCTGGCGATCGGCGAGGGCGAGGCGTCCCGCGTGCTGCGCACCGACGACGGGGGCGCGACCTGGACCGAGTCCTTCCGCAACACCGACGCCAAGGCGTTCTACGACTGTGTCACGTTCTTCGACCACCGCCACGGGCTCGCGATGAGCGACCCGGTGGACGGCAGGTTCCGCATCCTGTCGACCGACGACGCCGGCCGCTCCTGGAAGGTGCTGCCGAGCGCCGGGATGCCCGCGGCACTGGAGGGCGAGGCCGGCTTCGCGGCGAGCGGTCAGTGCCTGGTGACCTCCGGTCCCCGTGACGTCTGGCTCGCCACCGGCGGGGCCGCACGCGCGCGTGTGCTGCACTCCGCGGACCGCGGCCTGACCTGGACGGCCGCCGACTCCCCGATCCCGGCGGGTGATCCCGCCCGCGGCGTCTTCGCCCTCGCCTTCCGCGACCGGGCCCACGGCCTCGCCGTCGGCGGCGACTACCGCGCCGACCAGCCTTCGCCGCGGGCCGCCGCCGTCACGCGCGACGGGGGACGCGACTGGACGCCCGCCGCCCGGCCCCCGTCCGCCTACCGCTCCGGCGTCACCTGGCTCCCGCACAGCCGCTCCCGCGCGCTCGCCGTCGGTCCCACGGGCACCGACCTGACCACGGACGGCGGCCGCACCTGGCGCACGGTGGACACCGGTTCGTACGACACCGTGGACTGCGCGCCGGACCTGGGCTGTTGGGCGTCGGGCGAGAAGGGCCGGGCGGCACGGCTGGAACGCTGACGCCCGCTCGCCGTGCGGCGCGCCAGGGGCCGTGTTTGCGTGGGGACTCGGGGTACCCGCCCGGACGGAAAGGGCGGTACCCGTCCCACGACGAAAGGAAGTGAGCCGTCATGCCCCGAGGCTCGAGTCCCAAGCGGGAACGCCAGTACGAGCACATCAAGGAGAGCGCGCAGGACCGCGGAGAGAGCAAGGGCCGCGCCGAGGAGATCGCGGCGCGCACCGTGAACAAGGAGCGCGCCCGCGCCGGCGAGTCCAAGACCGCGAGCCGCACGTCCACGAAGGACATGTCGTCCGGCGAGCGCGGTGGCCGGCGCTCGCACCAGGGCTCGCAGGGCCCGACGTACGACCAGCTGTACGAGGAGGCCAAGCGGCGCAAGATCCAGGGCCGCTCGGACATGAACAAGCAGCAGTTGCAGCGCGCGCTCGGCAAGTGACGGACCCCTTCGGCCGGGGCGCCCCGCAGCCCCCGTCCGAGCGGGCACGGTCCCCCGTGACGGCGAGGAGGATGCCGCCGTCACGGGGGACCTCCGTCTGAAGACCGGCGGTGCCCGGCGCCACCGGCGGTACCGGGCAACGCCGGCGGGACGGTCGTGCCCCCGTCCTCGACGGTCACGAGCGGCCGACGGCAGCGCGCCGACCCGGCGACCGGCCACCGGTACCGCGCCGGCCCGGGTGTCCGGGCCACCCAACTCGCCGACCCAGGCCTCGCGTTGATGGCATCCTCAGCAGCCGGCCCGTCCCGGCCGGGCGCCCGCCCCGTCCGGCGGAGAGGCGAGGCGATCGGCCCCGTACGCTCGTCACCACCATGACGACCGTACCCATCCCGGCGGGCTGGCCCGCCACCGAAGAGCAAGCGCGCGCCACGCAGGACGAGTTGCGGGCGCGGGTCGTGCGCGACGAGCCCGGACCGCCGCCCGGCAGCGGCCACGTGACCGGCGTCGACGTCGCGTACGACGACGAGCGGGACGTCGTCGTGGCCGCCGCCGTCGTGCTGGACGCGGCGACCCTCGACGTCGTCGCCGAGGCCACCGCCGTCGGCCAGGTCTCCTTCCCGTACGTGCCCGGGCTGCTCGCCTTCCGCGAGATCCCGACCGTCATGGCCGCGCTGGACGCCCTGCCCCTCGCCCCCGGTCTCGTCGTCTGCGACGGTTACGGACTGGCGCACCCGCGCCGCTTCGGCCTCGCCAGCCACCTCGGCGTCCTCACCGGGCTGCCCACGATCGGCGTCGCCAAGAACCCGTTCACCTTCACGTACGAGGAGCCGGGCGCCCGGCGCGGCAGCGCGTCCCCGCTCCTCGCGGACGGGGAGGAGGTCGGCCGGGCGTTGCGCACCCGGGACGCCGTGAAGCCGGTGTTCGTCTCCGTGGGCCACCGGGTCGACCTCGACACCGCGAGCGCACACACCCTCGCGCTCACACCGGAGTACCGGCTCCCGGAGTCCACCCGCAGAGCGGACGCCCTGTGCCGGCGCGCCCTGAAGGAAGCGACGGGCGGAGTGGCGTGAAGTGGCCGTCGCAGGACGGTCGTCGGCGTGGCGGCACCCTCGCCTCTGAGTACCCGGTGCCGTCGGCCGCCGGGAACTGAGTAGCTGTACGGATGCCGTCACCCCGGCGGCGTCGGCAGGCTGGCCCGCATGACGACGCACCGGTCCCACAGAGCCCCCACTCCGCCCCTGCACCCCGGCCGCCCCGTGGAACGCGCGGTGACGGTCGCCCTCGTGCTCGCCGTGATCGCGGCGCTGGGCTGGACGGCCGGCATGGTCTACACGGTCCTGGGATGGCCGCTGTAGGCGAGGCGGCCGCCGGGGAGCGGCTCCCGCGAGGAAGCCGCCCCGCCCGCCCCTGCGGTCATCGCGTGGCCGCGACCCGTAAGGCGACCCCTGGCCCTGCGGTCACCGCGTGGCCGCGACCCGGAAGACGATCCCCGCCCGGCGGAGGCGTTCCGTCAGGGCGTCGCCCATCGCCTGCACCGTCGTGACCTGCCCGGCGGTCGCGGGGAGTTCGTCGAACGCGAGCGACAGCGCGCCCTCTGCGAGGATCTTCGCGGTCTCGCCGTAGCCCGGGTCACCGCCCGAGACCTCCGTGTAGACGCGGCGCCCACCGCCCTCGCCGACGAACCGCACCGAGAACCAGCTCCTCGCCCGCTTCTCCTCGCCGGGCCCTTCCCCGGGCCTGACCCGGCCGGACAGCCAGCGCCGGGCGGGCGGCACCTGGGCCGCCGCGAAGAGGGCGCTCACGGCGGCGACCCCGCCCAGGGCGACCGGCAGGTGCTCGACGGCCGCGTAGTGCCGGTAGCGGAAGTCGGGCCCATACCGTTCGAGGGCCCGCGCCGAGCGCTGCACGACCTGGGGGTCGATCGTGGGCAGCGGCAGCGCCCACGCGCCGACCTCCTTGGCGAACCGCGGCGCGCTCGGCGGCGCGTACGCCCGCCGGCCCACCAGACGCGGCTCGTGCCGCCGGCGGTCCCGTGCCGCGGCCAGGACGTGCCGGCCGCGCGCGAACTGGTTGAGCGCGGAGGCGAACGTGCCGCCGGAGAACATCCCCTGCACACGGACGAACCCGTCCACGGTCAGCGGCACCCCCTCGGGCAGCTGCCGCACCGTGAAGTACGCCCCGAGGTCGTGCGGGACGGAGTCGAAACCGCAGGCGTGCACCAGCCGCGCCCCGGTCTCCCGCGCGCGTGCGTCGTGCCGGACGTACATCAGGTCCACGAACTCCGGCTCGCCGGTGAGGTCGACGTAGTCGGTGCCGGCGTCCGCGCAGGCGGCCACCAGTTCCTCGCCGTACGTCAGATAGGGCCCCACGGTGGTGGCGACCACGCGCGCGCTGCGGGCGAGTTCGCGCAGCGAGTCCGGATCGGACACGTCGGCCCGGAGCACCCCGACCTCCGAGGTGGCCCCGAGACTCTTCCGGAGCCGTTCGAGCTTCTCGGTGCTGCGCCCGGCGATCGCCCAGCGCAGCCCCTCCGGCGCGTGCGCCGCGAGGTACTCCGCGGTGAGTGCGCCGACGAAGCCGGTGGCCCCGAAGAGCACGATGTCGTACGCCCGCCCCGCCCTGTCCTGCATGGTCATGACACCTCTCAGCAGTCCGTCCCGCGCCATTGCCGGTGGCTGAGGCTAGCGTGAGGTGCGGCGGGCCGAACGGCGAGGGGCCGAGACGGCCGGAAATTGACTAAGCGCTTGCTCGTCAGGGGCTTGTCCGGTGTGGAACACGTCTTTAACATCGCTGATGTCACATCAGTGGTGTCACAGTGCTGGGGGCCCGATGGCAGCGGCAGGGACGGCAGGGCACGGTCCGCTCGCCGGGGTGCGCGTGGTGGAGCTGGCGGGCATCGGGCCCGGCCCGTTCGCCACCATGCTCCTCGCCGACCTCGGCGCTGACGTCGTGCGCGTGGACCGGCCGGGCGGCGCGGGCCTCGCGATCGACCCGGCGTACGACGTCACCAACCGGAACAAGCGGTCGGTGGTCGTCGATCTGAAGGCGGAGGACGGAGCGGAGCGCGTCCTGGACCTGGCGCGGCGCGCGGACGTCCTGATCGAGGGCTACCGCCCCGGCGTCGCCGAGCGCCTCGGCGTCGGTCCCGGGGCCTGCCACGCCCGCAACCCGGCGCTCGTCTACGGGCGCATGACCGGCTGGGGCCAGGAGGGACCGCTCGCCGCGCGCGCCGGCCACGACATCGGGTACATCGCCCTGACCGGCACCCTCGGCATGATCGGCGACCCGCAGAGCCCGCCGCCGGCCCCCGCGAACCTCCTCGGCGACTACGCGGGCGGCTCGCTCTACCTCGTCGTCGGCGTCCTCGCCGCCCTCCACCACGCCCGCGCGACCGGCGCCGGACAGGTGGTGGACGCGGCCATCGTCGACGGCACCGCGCACCTCTCCGCGATGATCCACGGCATGCTGGCCGCGGGCGCCTGGCAGGACCGGCGCGCGGCCAACCTGCTCGACGGCGGCGCCCCCTTCTACGGGACCTACGAGACGGCCGACGGGAAGTACATGGCCGTGGGCGCCCTGGAGCAGCGGTTCCACGACGAGTTCACGGAGCTGCTCGGCCTCCCCGCCGACGCCCCGGCCCGGCAGGACGTGTCCCGCTGGGGCGAACTGCGCGAGAGTGTGGCGGCCCGCTTCCTGACCCGTACCAGGGACGAGTGGACGGCCGTCTTCGAGAACTCCGACGCGTGCGTGGCACCGGTCCTCTCGCTGCGCGAGGCCCCGGCCCATCCGCACCTCGCCGCACGCGGCACCTTCAGCGACCACGGCGGCATCACCCAGCCCGCCCCCGCACCCCGCTTCTCCGCCACCCCCACCTCCGTCCGCCGCGGGCCCGCCCTCCCGGGCGCCGACACCGCCGACGTGGCCCGCGACTGGGGCCTGCCCCACCTCGCGGAGCCCGGCGACCCGCGGCACAGCGACCCGAAGGACGACGACATGCACGGCAGCGACACCGAGGACGGCCACTGATGGAGCTCTCCGTCCCGCTCGACTACGCGGGCGACCCCCGGCAGGCCGCCGACGAGGTGGCCGCCCTGGAGTCCGCCGGTCTGGACGCCGTCTGGGTGGCCGAGGCCTACGGCTTCGACTCGCCCACGATCATGGGCTACCTGGCCGCCCGCACCGAGCGCATGAGGATCGGCGCCGCGATCCTGAACGTCTACTCCCGCACCCCCGCCCTCATCGCCCAGACGGCCGCCGGACTCGACGCCGTCTCCGGCGGCCGCGCCCTCATCGGCCTCGGCGCCTCGGGCCCCCAGGTCGTCGAGGGCTGGCACGGAAAGGCGTACGACAAACCGCTGGGCCGCACCCGCGAGGCCGTCGAGCTGACCCGCCGCATCCTGCGCCGCGAGATCATCGACCACCACGGCATCACCGACATGCCGAGGCCCGGCGGCCTCGGTAAGCCGCTGAAGATCCTCACCAGGCCGGTGCGCCCCGAAGTACCGCTGTACATCGCCTCGCTCGGCCCCGCCAACGTGCGCCTGACCGCCGAGATCGCCGACGGCTGGCTGCCGACCCTCTTCATCCCGGAGAAGGCGCACCAGGTGTGGGGCACCGCCCTCGTGGAGGGGACGGCCCGCCGGGACCCGGCCCTCGGACCGTTGCAGACCGTCGCCGGCGGCGTGCTCGCCATCGGCGAGGACGCGTCCGCCCTGCGCGACCTCGCCCGCCCGCGGATCGCGCTCTACGTGGGCGGCATGGGCGCGCCCGGCAAGAACTTCTACAACGACCTCGCCGTGGCGTACGGCTACGAGAAGGAGGCCGCCCTCATCCAGGAGCTCTACCTCTCCGGGAGGAAGCGGGAGGCCGAGGCGGCCGTGCCCGACGAGTTCTGCGAGCTGATGTCGCTCTGCGGACCCGAGAGCTACGTGCGTGAGCGCGTCGAGGCCTTCCGCGAGGCGGGCGTCACCATGCTGAACGTCACGCCCGTCGGCGAGGAGCCGGCGAAGTTGGTCGAGACCGTCAAGAACTGGCTCTAGGGGGCCCCGGCAATGAAACGGCAGATCTTCTCCGCCGAGCACGACGCGTTCCGCGAGACCGTCCGCACCTTCCTGGCCAAGGAGGTGCTGCCCCACTACGAGCAGTGGGAGAAGGACGGCATCGTCTCGCGCGAGGCCTGGCGGGCGGCCGGGAAGCAGGGCCTCCTCGGGCTAGCCGTGCCCGAGGAGTACGGGGGCGGCGGCAACAGCGACTTCCGCTACAGCGCCGTACTCGCCGAGGAGTTCACGCGCGCCGGGGTCTCCGGCCTCGCCCTCGGCCTGCACAACGACATCATCGGGCCCTATCTGACCGGCCTGGCCACCGAGGAGCAGAAACGGCGCTGGCTGCCCGGGTTCTGCGACGGCTCGCTGATCACGGCGATCGCGATGACCGAACCGGGCGCGGGCTCCGACCTCCAGGGCATCAGGACGCACGCCGAGGACCGGGGCGACCACTGGCTGCTCAACGGCTCCAAGACGTTCATCTCCAACGGCATCCTCGCCGACCTGGTGATCGTGGTCGCGCGGACGACTCCCGAGGGCGGGGCCAAGGGGCTGTCGCTGCTGGTAGTCGAGCGGGGCACGGAGGGCTTCGAGCGCGGCCGGAACCTGGACAAGATCGGCCAGAAGTCGCAGGACACCGCCGAGTTGTTCTTCCACGACGTCCGCGTGCCCAAGGAGAACCTCCTCGGCGAGCGCGACGGCGCCTTCGTCCACCTGATGACGAACCTGGCGCAGGAGCGCATGGGCATCGCCGTCGCCGGGATCGCCGCGGCCGAGCACCTGCTGGAGATCACCACCGCGTACGTCAAGGAGCGCGAGGCCTTCGGCCGGCCGCTGTCCAAGCTCCAGCACATCCGCTTCGAGATAGCCGAGATGGCGACCGAGTGCGCCGTCACCCGCACCTTCCTCGACCGCTGCATCGTCGACCACGCGAACGGCGAACTCGACGCGGTGCACGCCTCGATGGCCAAGTGGTGGGCCACCGAGCTGCAGAAGCGGGTCGCCGACCGCTGCCTCCAACTGCACGGCGGCTACGGCTACATGACGGAGTACCGCGTCGCCAGGGCCTTCACCGACGGACGCATCCAGACCATCTACGGCGGGACCACCGAGATCATGAAGGAGATCATCGGCCGTTCCCTGCTCGGCTAACCCTCCTGCCCTTCCCGAAAGGCCTCATCGTGAGCACCGAAGCGTACGTGTACGACGCGATCCGCACCCCGCGCGGCCGCGGCAAGGCGAACGGCGCCCTGCACGGCACCAAGCCCATCGACCTGGTCGTCGGACTCATCCACGAGATCCGCGACCGCTTCCCGGGCCTCGACCCGGCCGCCATCGACGACATCGTCCTCGGTGTCGTCGGCCCGGTCGGCGACCAGGGCTCCGACATCGCGCGCATCGCCGCGATCGCCGCCGGACTGCCCGACACCGTCGCCGGCGTCCAGGAGAACCGCTTCTGTGCCTCGGGCCTGGAGGCCGTCAACCTGGCCGCGATGAAGGTCCGTTCGGGCTGGGAGGACCTGGTCCTCGCGGGCGGCGTCGAGTCGATGTCCCGGGTGCCGATGGCCTCGGACGGCGGCGCCTGGTTCGCCGACCCGATGACCAACATGAACACCAACTTCGTGCCACAGGGCATCGGCGCCGACCTCATCGCCACCATCGAGGGCTTCACCCGCCGCGACGTCGACGAGTACGCGGCGCTCTCCCAGGAGCGCGCCGCCGCGGCCTGGAAGGACGGCCGCTTCGAGCGGTCCGTCGTGCCGGTCAGGGACCGCAGCGGCCTGGTCGTCCTCGACCACGACGAGCACCTGCGCCCCGGCACCACCGCCGACTCGCTCGGCAAACTCAAGCCCTCCTTCGCCGACATCGGCGAGCTGGGCGGCTTCGACGCCGTGGCCCTGCAGAAGTACCACTGGGTCGAGGAGATCGACCACGTGCACCACGCGGGCAACTCCTCCGGCATCGTCGACGGCGCCTCCCTCGTCGCCGTCGGCTCGCGCGAGGTCGGCGAGCGCTACGGCCTCACCCCGCGCGCCCGGATCGTCTCCGCCGCCGTCTCCGGTTCCGAGCCGACCATCATGCTCACCGGCCCCGCGCCCGCCACCCGCAAGGCGCTCGCCAAGGCCGGCCTGACCATCGACGACATCGACCTGGTCGAGATCAACGAGGCGTTCGCGGCGGTCGTGCTGCGGTTCGTGAAGGACATGGGCCTGTCCCTCGACAAGGTCAACGTCAACGGCGGCGCCATCGCGCTGGGCCACCCGCTCGGCGCCACCGGCGCGATGATCCTCGGCACCCTCGTCGACGAACTGGAGCGCCAGGACAAGCGCTACGGCCTCGCCACGCTGTGCGTCGGCGGCGGCATGGGCATCGCCACGATCATCGAGCGCCTGTAACTCCCCAGCGGCTTACGAGACCTACACGGAGAGACCTCCTCATGACCGAGAGCACCACCATCCGCTGGGAACAGGACGAGACCGGCGTCGTCACCCTCGTCCTCGACGACCCGAACCAGTCCGCCAACACGATGAACCAGGCCTTCCGGGACTCCATCGCGGCGGTCGCCGAGCGCGCCGAGTCCGAGAAGGACTCCATCCGCGGCATCATCTACACCTCCGCCAAGAAGACCTTCTTCGCGGGCGGCGACCTCAAGGACATGATGCGGGTCGGCCCCGAGGACGCCCGGCGCGCGTTCGAGGCCGGCACGGCGATCAAGTCCTCGCTGCGCCGCATCGAGACCCTCGGCAAGCCGGTCGTCGCCGCCCTCAACGGCGCGGCCCTCGGCGGCGGTTACGAGATCGCCCTCGCCTCCCACCACCGCGTCGCCCTGGACGCCCCCGGATCCAAGATCGGCCTGCCCGAGGTCACCCTCGGCCTGCTGCCCGCGGGCGGCGGCGTCACCCGCACCGTACGCCTCATGGGCATCGCCGACGCACTGCTGAAGGTGCTGCTCCAGGGCACCCAGTACTCGCCGCGGCGCGCCCTGGACAACGGCCTCGTCCACGAACTGGCCGCCACGCCCGAGGAGATGCTCGCCAAGGCGCGCGCTTTCATCGACGCCAACCCCGAGTCCCAGCAGCCCTGGGACAAGCCGGGCTACAAGATCCCGGGCGGTACGCCGTCGAACCCCAGGTTCGCCGCCAACCTGCCCGCCTTCCCCGCCAACCTGAGGAAGCAGCTGAACGGCGCCCCCTACCCGGCGCCGCGCAACATCCTCGCGGCCGCCGTCGAGGGCTCGCAGGTCGACTTCGAGACCGCGCTGACCATCGAGGCCCGGTACTTCACCGAGCTGGTCACCGGGCAGACCGCCAAGAACATGATCCAGGCGTTCTTCTTCGACCTCCAGGCGGTCAACTCCGGCGCCAACCGGCCGGACGGCATCGAGCCGCGCCCGGTCCGCCGGGTCGCCGTCCTCGGCGCCGGCATGATGGGCGCGGGCATCGCCTACTCGTGCGCGCGGGCCGGCATCGACGTCGTTCTGAAGGACGTGTCCGCCGAGGCCGCGGCCAAGGGCAAGAACTACTCGGAGAAGCTCTGCGCCAAGGCCGTCTCCCGGGGCCGCACGACCCAGGAGAAGGCGGACGCGCTGCTGGCCCGCATCACCCCGACCGCCGACCCACAGGACCTGGCCGGCTGCGACGCCGTGATCGAGGCCGTCTTCGAGGACACCTCGCTCAAGCACAAGGTGTTCCAGGAGATCGAGCACATCGTCGAGCCCGACGCGCTGCTGTGCTCCAACACCTCGACGCTGCCCATCACCGCCCTCGCCGAAGGTGTGGAGCGCCAGGACGACTTCATCGGGCTGCACTTCTTCTCGCCCGTCGACAAGATGCCGCTGGTGGAGATCATCAAGGGGGAGCGGACCGGCGACGAGGCGCTGGCGCGGGCGTTCGACCTGGTCCGCCAGATCAACAAGACCCCGATCGTGGTGAACGACTCCCGCGGTTTCTTCACCTCGCGCGTCATCGGCCACTTCATCAACGAGGGCGTCGCGATGGTCGGCGAGGGCATCGAGCCCGCGTCCGTCGAGCAGGCCGCGGCACAGGCCGGCTATCCGGCCAAGGTCCTCTCGCTCATGGACGAGCTGACCCTCACCCTGCCGCGCAAGATCCGTGCGGAGTCCCGGCGCGCCGTCGAGGAGGCGGGCGGCACCTGGGCGACCCACCCGGCCGAGGCGGTCATCGACCGGATGGTCGACGACTTCGGCCGCACCGGGCGCAGCGGGGGAGCGGGCTTCTACGAGTACGGGGAGGACGGCAGGCGCGGCAGGCTCTGGCCCGGACTGCGCGAGCACTTCACGAAGCCGGGCCACCGCATCCCGTTCGAGGACATGCAGGAGCGGATGCTCTTCTCGGAGGCGCTGGACACGGTCCGGCTCCTCGAAGAGGGCGTCCTGACCTCCGTGGCCGACGCCAACATCGGCTCGATCCTCGGCATCGGCTTCCCCGGCTGGACGGGCGGTGTGCTCCAGTACATCAACGGGTACGAGGGCGGCCCCGCCGGCTTCGTCACGCGCGCCCGTGAGCTGGCCGAGCGCTACGGCGAGCGGTTCACGCCCCCGGCCCTGCTCGTGGAGAAGGCGGAGAAGGGCGAGAAGTTCAGCGACAAGTAGGGTCGGTCCAGGTCGCGAAGGGTGACTGTCCGTCATAAAGGCGCTCTGTGAGCCTCTTGACGGGCAGTCACCTCGGTCCTTGTGTTCCGCGGACGGTCCTCCCCGGTGGTCCGAACGCGCTCTTGTCCGCTGCCTGACGGGTCGTCACACTCGGCCCATGGAGACGCGTACCGCCCTGGTGACCGGAGCGGCTCAGGGCCTCGGGCAGGAGTTCGCCGTCGCGCTCGCCGGGCGCGGCTACCGGGTCGCCGGTCTCGACACCGTCCCGCAGCCGCAAACGGCCGGACGCGTCCTCGACTACGTCGAGCTGGTCGCGGACGTCACCGACGGGATGCATGTACGGCGGTCGCTGGAGCGCGTCATCGAACGGTTCGGCACCCTGCACGTCCTCGTCACCGTCGCGAGGGCGCTCCCGGAGGCGGACTTCGAGGACCTCACCCCGGGGGAGTGGCGGCGTGTCATGGGCGCCGGCCTCGACGTGCCCTTTCTCCTGGCCCGCGCCGTGCTGCCGTACCTCAAGGCCGCGGGCTGGGGACGGATCGTGAACGTCGTGCCGCCGGCCGTCCGCCCGCCGGGAGTCGCGCGCGTCGCCGCCCAGGCCGGGCTGAGCGGCTTCACCCGGTCGCTGGCCGCCGCGCTGCGCCCGTACGGCATCACCGTGAACGCCATCGTCCCGGGCGCCGTGCGCACAGGGGCCGGGCGAACCGCCGACGCGGACGGCGGCCGGGTTCGGGTCGCGCCGCGCACGCGGGAGCGGTCCGGCCTCGTCTCCTCGCTGCTGCACCTCGTCGACGAGGGCGGCGGCTCCGTCACCGGCCAGACCCTGGAGGTGAGTGGCGGCGCGTGACAGCCCGGTTCAGGACTCCTTCAGCCACTCGCGCAGCTCCTCCTTGAGGGAGCGCTGGAAGGTGGTCAGCAGCGCCTGCACCACGAGCGGCTGCATGTGCGCGGACAGGGACTTCACCGCGGCGACGGACTCGCTCTCACCCACCGCCTCCCGCAGCAGCGTGGACAGCTCGTGCGCCGCCGCCCGCGAGTGCTCCAGCAGGACGGTGCGCGCCGCGAGGACCGCCTCGTGCGCGATCGGCAGGCCGAGGAGCTGCACGCCGAGCCGGAGCAGCCCCGTGTCCACGCCGAAGCCGCCGGGGGTGCGCACGATCAGGCCCATCGCGGTGAGCCGGTCCAGCTCCTCCTCGTCCAGCGGCCGGCCCGCCCGCCGCTCCAGCTCCTCCCGCGACACCTCCTGCGCCGTGTCCGGCGCCCACGAGGCGACCACCGCGCGGTGGACGGCGAGGTCCCCGGCGCTCAGGTCCGGGGGCAGCTGCCCGAGGTAGCGCTCGATCGCGGCCAGCGTCATGCCCTGGCGCTGGAGCTCCTCGATGAGCGCGAGCCGGCCCAGGTGCAGGGGGCCGTAGTGCCCGACGCGCCGGGGGCCGATCACGGGCGGCGGGAGCAGGCCCCTGCTGCTGTAGAAGCGGACCGTGCGGACCGTGACGCCCGCCCGCGCGGCCAGTTCGTCGACCGTGAGCGTCGGCTCCTCGGTGTCCGTCGTCATGGCAGCCCCTCGCCTGTCCGGGTGATGCGGTCATCCGGTGCAACAGTATTGCTGTCTCACCGGTGCTGTGAAAGCGCGCGCCGGGTCCCACTGGCACCGTCCGCCCCTGTGGGGGAGCCGTGAAGTCCATGATCGCCGTGTGAGACGTGCCGCCGTGTGACGTGAAGCACCGCATGCGAGGTGATCTCCGGGGCAGGTGCCGCCTTGGTCTGTGCCCCGACAGGGACGGCGCGGGCCAGACACATCCGGACACCCGCGTACGCCGTACGCCGGGGCACCAGAGAGTTGATCCACCCGTGAGCAAGGACGCCGTAGACACAGCCGGAGACGCATCCCGCGTCGAGGGCCACCCCACCCCCGCGGACGCGGGAGACGCCGGCTACAGCAAGGACCTCAAGCCCCGCCACGTCAACATGATCGCGATCGGCGGCGCGATCGGCACCGGACTCTTCCTCGGAGCCGGCGGCCGGCTCCACGACGCGGGGCCCGCGCTGGCCCTGGCCTACCTCGTCTGCGGCGTCTTCGCGTTCTTCGTCGTCCGCGCCCTCGGCGAGCTGGTCCTCTACCGGCCCTCCTCCGGGTCCTTCGTGTCGTACGCGCGGGAGTTCCTCGGCGAGAAGGGCGCGTACGTCGCCGGGTGGATGTACTTCCTCAACTGGTCCACGACCGGGATCGCCGACATCACCGCGATCGCGCTCTACACGCACTACTGGAGTCTGTTCACCGACATCCCGCAGTGGGTGCTCGCCCTGGTCGCGCTGGCGGTGGTGCTGGCCGTGAACCTGATCTCGGTCAAGATCTTCGGCGAGATGGAGTTCTGGTTCGCGATCGTCAAGGTCGCCACCCTCGTCGCGTTCATGCTCATCGGCATCTTCCTGCTGGTCACCGGACGCGACGTGGGCGGGAGCACCCCGGGCGTGGGCGTCATCACGGACCACGGAGGATTCCTGCCGCACGGGGTCATGCCGGTCGTCCTGGTGATGCAGGGCGTGATCTTCGCGTACGCCGCGCTGGAGCTGGTCGGCGTCGCCGCGGGCGAGACCGCCGAGCCCGAGAAGGTCGTCCCGCGCGCGGTGAACTCGATCATGTGGCGGGTCGCCGTCTTCTACGTCGGCTCGGTGGTCCTGCTCGCCCTGCTGCTGCCCGGCTCGGTCTACTCCGCGGGCGAGAGCCCCTTCGTCACGGTGCTGTCGAAGATCGGCGTGCCCGCCGCCGGCGACGTCATGAACCTGGTGGTCCTCACCGCGGCCATGTCGTCCCTGAACTCCGGCCTGTACTCCACCGGCCGCATCCTGCGCTCCATGGCGATGGCCGGCTCCGCCCCGCGGTTCACCGCCCGGATGAACCGCAGCCAGGTGCCGTACGGCGGCATCCTGCTGACCTGCGCGGTGTGCGTGCTCGGTGTCGTCCTGAACTACCTGGTGCCGAGCCAGGCGTTCGAGATCGTCCTCAACGTCGCCTCCCTCGGCATCATCAGCACCTGGGTGATCATCATGATCTGCCACCTGGTGTTCGTCCGCCGCGCCCGGGAGGGCCTGCTGACGCGGCCGTCCTTCCGGCTCCCCGGCAGCCCGGTCACCGAGATCGCGACGATCGTCTTCCTCGTCGCCGTGCTGGGCCTGATGGGCGACGACCCGGAGGTCGGCCGCAAGACGCTGCTCCTCGTCCCGCTCGTCGCGGTGCTGCTGGTCGGCGGCTGGTTCGCCGTCCGGCGCCGCGTCTCGCAGGCCGCGGACCGGGAACTGACCGGGCTGACCGAGCGGCCGTGACGGGCGGACAGTGCCCTGCGGGCGAGGGTGACTTTCGGTCAACTATGGCGCGGACGCGCGTAGGTTGTGCACACGTGAACGGGTAGGCCACGGGTATGGATCTCCTTCCGTACCCGGTCGGTCCGCTCAACCCCGAGGTCACCGACCTCGTCTTCGCGCTGCCGCTGCTCGCCGTGGTGTACCTGTGCCTCGCCCGGACGCTGCGGCGGCTGGGCCGGGCCCGGGCGGCCCGGCGCGACGCGACCGAGGGCACCGCGCGGCGGGCCGCCGCCGTACGGGCCGCCGCGGAGGCGGACCGCGCCCGGACGGAGCGGCTCCTGGCCGACGCGCACCACGACGCCGTCCTCACCCGGCAGCGGGCCCGCGAGGAGGGTGCCGCCCGGCTCGCCGCGGCCCGCGAGGACGGCCGGCGCGAGCAGGACGCCCTCGTCGCGCGGGCACGGGACCGCGTCGCGTCCGAGCGGGCCACCGCCGACGCCGAACTCCGCATGACAGTCTCGGAGCTGGCCTCGGAACTCGCGAGCCGCATCGTCGGCGAACCGGCCGACGCCCGCACCGAGCCCGGGAGCTGACGGGACCGCCCGTCCGCCCCGGGAGGGGACGGACGGGCGGCGGACGTCGCGCTCCCCGGCCGGGGGACCAGCGTCAGTGGACGGAGTCGGTCGCGGCGATCTTCTTCCAGGACCGGGGCCGCTCGGGCGCACCCTTCGCACCCGCCGCCTGCTCGCGCGCGATCGACGCGTCCCGCGCCGCGGGCGCGCCCGGCTTCGACGGCTGGTACAGCCAGGTGTCGAAGAGCGGGGCGAGCGACGCTCCGGACACCTTCTCCGCGTACTTCCTGAAGTCCTCCACGGACGCGTTCCCGTACGCGTGCTCCTTCGGCCAGCCCTTCAGGACGGCGAAGAACGCGTCGTCGCCGATCTCGTTGCGCAGCGCCTGCACCGCGAGCGCGCCCCGGTCGTAGACGGCGATGTCGAACTGGTGCTCAGGACCGGGGTCGCCGGGCGCGACCGTCCAGAAGGGGTCGTCCGCCGGGTGCGACGCGTAGACGTAGTCGGCGAGTTCCTGCGTGGTGCCCTCGTCCTCGTGCTCCGACCACAGCCACTGCGCGTACCGCGCGAAGCCCTCGTTGATCCAGATGTCCTTCCAGGCGGAGAGGGACACGTCGTCGCCGTACCACTGGTGGGCCAACTCGTGCACGACGACGGAGGTGTTGGACCCGTTCGCGAACTGGCGCGGGCTGTAGAACACCCGCGTCTGGGTCTCCAGCGCGTACCCGGTGGTGGTGTTCGGGACGTAGCCGCCGACCGAGTTGAAGGGGTACGGGCCGAAGTAGCCCGTCAGCCAGTCGGTGATCTCCGCGGTCCGCTCCACGCTCGCGCGGGCGGCCCCGTCGTTGCTCCCGAGGTCCTTGCTGTAGGCGTTGACGACGGGGACGCCGTCGGAGGTCGTCCCCGTGGTGATGTCGAACTTCCCGACCGCCAGCGTGGTCAGGTACGTGGCCTGCGGTTTGTCGGACCGCCAGTTGTAGCGGGTCCAGCCGAGCCGTGAACTGGTCGACTGGAGCGTGCCGTTGGAGATGGCCTGGGTGCCGTCCGGCACCGCCACCGACACGTCGTACGTGGCCTTGTCGCGCGGGTGGTCGTTGCTCGGGTACCACCACCACGCCGCCTCGGGCTCGTCCGCGGCGACGGCCCCGTCGGGGGTGCGGTGCCAGGTCGAGAAGCCGTAGGCGGTCTTGGTGGACGGCACCCCGCTGTAGCG
The DNA here is from genome assembly GCF_042872045.1 of Streptomyces sp. NPDC005496. Classification (NCBI taxonomy): domain Bacteria; kingdom Bacillati; phylum Actinomycetota; class Actinomycetes; order Kitasatosporales; family Streptomycetaceae; genus Streptomyces; species Streptomyces sp. NPDC005496. Next base: position 121,259 of record NZ_JBIAJQ010000001.1, on the reverse strand, counting down.
CACGACGACCGTGACCGGCGTGCCCTTCGCGAGGGGCCGGGCCGGGGTGATCTCCAGCTCGTGCTCGCCCGAGGCCGTGAACGACGCCTTCGCGCCGTTGACCCGCACCTCGCTCACGTCGAGCAGGAAGTCCAGGTCGAACCGCGACAGGTCCTGCGTCGTCGTGGCCAGGAGGGTCGCCGTCCCCTCCAGTTCGTCCGTCCGGGGCTGGTACTTCAGCCGCAGGTCGTAGTGCGATACGTCGTATCCGCCGTTGCCGTAGGCCGGGTAGTAGGGGTCGCCGATGCCCGGCGCACCGGGCAGCTGGCCGGCCGCCGACGCCGGGATCGCCAGCAGGAGGGAGGCCGCGAGCGCGCCCGGGGCGATGAGTCTGCGGTGCACAGGAGCTCCAAGTCGTAGGGTCACGGAGTCTGTTCGGAGACTATTCAGCCGCCGCGGCTTCGTCGTGTCCACGGCACCTCCCGTCACACGATCGCCATTCGGCCGACATGCGCCACCCCGACGTACACACCTTGCAAGAGCCCCCTTTTGCACGGGAGTTGACCGGGGTACCTTCCGCGCATGCCGATTCGAGCGCGCCGTGCGCGCCCCACCACCTGGAGATCGCTCGCGACGGCGGCCATCGCCGCCCTGCTGGCTGCCCTCGTGTCCCCCGCCGTCGCCCACAGCGCGCCCCGGGAGAGCACACCCGTCTACTCCTACGAGAACGCCATCCGCGAATCCGTATGGGTCGACACCGGGCTGGACGGCGACGCCGACGGGAGGACGGACCGCGTGGCCGTCGACATCGTCCGCCCCCGCGAACCCGCCCAGCGGGGCCGCAAGGTACCCGTGATCATGGACGCCAGCCCGTACTACTCCTGCTGCGGACGCGGCAACGAGAGCCAGAGGAAGACGTACGACGCCAACGGCGACGTCGTCCAGATGCCGCTCTTCTACGACAACTACTTCGTGCCGCGCGGCTACGCGTTCGTCGGCGTCGACCTGGCCGGCACCAACCGCTCCGACGGCTGCGTGGACGTCGGCGGCCGCTCCGACGTCCGGTCCGCGAAGGCGGTGGTCGACTGGCTGAACGGCCGGGCCAAGGGCTACACCAGCCGCACCGGCGCCGACCGGGCCAGGGCGGGCTGGACCAACGGCAGGACCGGCATGATCGGCAAGAGCTACGACGGCACGATCGCCAACGGCGTGGCCGCCACCGGCGTCGAGGGACTGGAGACCATCGTCCCGATCGCCGCCATCTCCTCCTGGTACGACTACTACTTCGCCGAGGGCGCCCCGCTCTACGACTCCGGCCCCGAATGGCTGTCCGACTACGTGGAGAGCCCGGACGCCCGCGCCCGCTGCACCGCCGTGCAGCAGAAGCTCGTCGACCAGGCCCCGCGCACCGGTGACTGGACCCGGCTGTGGACCGAACGCGACTACGTGCGCCACGCGGACCGCGTGAAGGCCAGCGTCTTCGTCGTCCACGGCATGCAGGACCTCAACGTCCGGACCAAGCACTTCGGCCAGTGGTGGAGCGCGCTGGCCGCCCACGGTGTCGAGCGCAAGATCTGGCTCTCGCAGACCGGGCACGTCGACCCCTTCGACTTCCGCCGCGGCGCCTGGGTCGACACGCTGCACCGCTGGTTCGACCACGAACTCCTCGGCTACGACAACGGAGTCGACGACGAGCCGATGGCCGACATCGAGCGGCACCCCGACACCTGGACCACCTCCCGTGTCTGGCCGCCGCGCGGTACGGACACCGTCCGCCTGCACCCCGGCAAGGGCACACAGGCGGGCGTCGGCACCCTCGGCCTGAAGACGCGGTCCGGAGCCGAGACCTTCACCGACGACCCGCGCCTCAGCGAGAGCGACTGGGCCGCCCACATCGACGCGCCGACCCCGGAGAAGGCCGGATTCGTCACCCCGGGGCTGACGCGCGACCTGCGGCTGTCGGGCTCGTCCGAGGTGACCGTGACCGCCACGCCGACCACCTCGACCGCGCACCTCTCGGCGGTCCTGGTCGACCTCGGCCCCGACACCATCCGCGACTACGCCGCCTCGGGCGAGGGCATCACGACGCTCACCGACCGCACCTGCTGGGGCCCGAGCACGGCGGGCGACAGCTCCTGCTTCAAGGAGACCGCGGCGAAGAACGCGGACGTCGACTACACGGTGGTCAGCCGCGGCTGGGCCGACCTCGGCAACCACGCCTCCGCCACGAAGGGCGTCCCGCTCACCCCGGGCCGGGCCTACACCATCACGCTCGACCTGGCCGCCACCGACCACGTCGTGCCGAAGGGCCACCGCCTCGCCCTCATCGTCGCGGGCACCGACAAGGACCTCATCGACCCGCCGTCCAGCACGCCCACGCTGACCATCGACCTGGCCCGGACCTCGGCCCGGGTGCCGCTGGTCGGCGGCACCGGCGCCTTCGCCGCGGCGACGGCGCACTCCACCGCGCTCAGGCACCCGTCGGTCCTGGACGGCGTACGCGACCCCGTCGCACCCCGCCGGGTCCCCGGGGCCGGCACCCGATGAGGACGCGCGCCCGTGCCCTGGCCGTGGCGGTCACCGCCACGGCCCTGGCCGCGCCCCTCCTGGCGGCCCCCGCGCACGCCGGTACGGCCCCGCCGCGCACCGGCTTCGAGCTGACCGACGGAGCACGCTGGACCACCCAGCCCGAGGAACAGGACTTCCTCGCGGCCCTCGACCGGGCGAGCGAGCGGGTCTCCGTCTCCCGGATCGGCACCACCGCCGAGGGACGCCCGCTCCGACTGGTCCGCGTCGGCGCCCGGCACGCCGCGACGACCGTGCTCCTGGTGTGCAGCCAGCACGGCGACGAGCCCTCGGGCCGCGAGGCGTGCCTCACCACCGTCCGCGACCTCGCGTACGCCGAGGACGCGCCGACCCGGCGGCTCCTGCGAAGCACGACCGTGCTCGTGGTGCCGACCGCCAACCCCGACGGCCGAGCCGCCGACACCCGCGGGAACGGCGACGGCGTCGACGTCAACCGCGACCACCTCGCCCTGCGGACGGCCGAGGCCCGCGCCATGGCCGCGGTGCTGCGCGACCGCCGGCCCGACCTCGTCTACGACCTGCACGAGTACGGGGCCACACCCCCGTACTACGACAAGGACCTGTTCGACCTCTGGCCGCGCAACCTCAACACCGACCCGGCCGTGCACGACGAGGCGCACACCCTGTCGCTGGACCACGTCCGCCCCGCGGCCCACCGGGCGGGCCACTCGACCGGGACGTACGGCATCTGGACCGATCCCGTGACCGGCGACCCGGTCAAGCAGACCGCCGGTGACGGGCAGGAGCGCATCCTGCGGAACATGTCGGGCGTCAAGCACGCCGCGGGACTGCTCATCGAGAGCCGCGTGGACGCCCTCACCGAGGCCGAGCAGGCGGATCCGTCGCTGAACAGGCGGCGCCGCGTGCACTCCCAGCTCGCGGCGCTCGGCGGCCTGTTCGGCTACGCGGGCGAGCACGGCAGGCGCCTGGCGTCCGCCACGGCCGCGGCACGGCTCGCCGGCTACCGGGACACCGGCCCGGTCTACCTGGGCGGCGCCGACAACGACCCGGCCGAACCGGCCGAGGTGCTCCAGGACCCGCCCTGCGGTTACCGGCTCACCGCCGAGCAGTACGCCGGTCTGCGCGACGAACTCGCCCTGCACGGCCTGCGCGCCGAGCGCCACGGCGACGGTGTCCTGGTACGGCTCCGCGGCCCCTTGCGGGCGCTCGTCCCGCTGCTGCTCGACGGACGGGCGCCCTACCACCTCACCGCCGGGGAGCCCGACACCGACTGCTGAACCCCTTTCCCCGCCGGTACCTGTGATACGTCGTATGGGCGTAATGAGGCGATAACGCCCATACGACTTCCAGGGGAAGGTGCTGCGGATGACAGAGGACCTGAAGGAACGGGGAGGCCGGGGAGATCCGTCGGACGTCCCCGGCGGCCCGGGCCGGCACACCGACCGGGTGGTGTTCGGCGTCACCGCCGCACTGACCCTGGCCTTCGTGGTCTGGGGGTCGGTAGCCACCGACTCCCTGGAGAGCGTCTCCACCACGATGCTCGACGGCCTGATCCACAACGGCGGCTGGGCCTTCATGCTGGCCGCCTCCTGCTTCGTGGTCTTCGCCCTGTGGCTCGCGGTCAGCCGCTACGGCCGCATCCACCTCGGCGCCGAGGGCGAGCAGCCCGAGTTCCGCACCGTGTCCTGGGTCGCCATGATGTTCAGCGCCGGCATGGGCATCGGCCTCATGTTCTACGGCGTGAGTGAACCGCTGTCGCACTACACCACGCCCCCGCCGGGCACCACTCCCGCCGACTCCGGCGAACGCATGGAGACGGCGATGGCCACCACCCTCTTCCACTGGACCCTGCACCCGTGGGCGATCTACGCGGTGGTCGGCCTCGGCATCGCCTACAGCACCTTCCGCAAGCGCCGGCGCCAGACCGTCAGCGCGGTCTTCACCCCGCTCATCGGCGAACGGCACGCCAACGGCACCGCGGGCCGGGTGATCGACATCCTGGCGATCATCGCCACCGTCTTCGGCTCCGCCGCCTCGCTCGGCCTCGGCGCGCTGCAGATCGGCTCCGGTTTCCAGGAACTGGACTGGATGGACAAGGTGAGCACGGGACTGCTCGTCGCCATCATCGCCGTCCTGACCGTCGCGTTCGTCGCCTCGGCGGTGTCCGGCGTCGAGAAGGGCATCCAGTGGCTGTCCAACATCAACATGGTGCTCGCGCTGGTGCTCGCGGTGTTCGTGTTCGTCGCGGGGCCCACCATCATCGTCCTCGACCTGCTGCCCACCTCGATCTTCGCCTACCTCGGCGACCTGCCACAGCTCGCCGGGCGCACCGAGGCGAGCGGCGGCGAGGGCGTCGCGGACTGGCTGAGCAGCTGGACGGTCTTCTACTGGGCGTGGTGGATCTCCTGGACGCCGTTCGTCGGCATGTTCATCGCCCGCATCAGCCGCGGCCGCACCATCCGCCAGTTCGTCGGCGGAGTCATCCTCGTCCCCAGCAGCGTCAGCCTGGTCTGGTTCGCCGTCTTCGGCGGTACGGCGATGAAGCTGAAGGAGGGCGGCGCGCTCCGCGGCGAGACCACGCCGGAGGGCCAACTCTTCGGCGTACTCCAGGAGTTCCCGATCGCGACCGCGTCCAGTCTGCTCGTGATGATCCTGGTCGGCATCTTCTTCGTCTCCGGGGCCGACGCCGCGTCCATCGTGATGGGCACGCTCTCGCAGCGGGGCGCGCTCGAACCGGCGCGCCCGGTCGTGGTGTTCTGGGGCGTGGTGACCGGTGCCGTCGCCGCCATCATGCTGCTCGTCGGCAGCGGCCAGGGCGACGCGCTCACCGGGCTGCAGAACCTCACGATCCTCGCCGCGGCGCCCTTCGTCCTCGTCATGATCGGCATGTGCGTCGCGCTCATGCGGGACCTGCGCAGGGACCCGGTCGTCGTGCGCCGCGAGATGGGCGCCGAGGCGGTCCAACTCGCCGTGATCGAGGGGCACAAGAAGTACGACGGCGACTTCGAGATCCGGGTGGGACCCGGGGCCGGCACGGAGACGGAGGGGGACCCGATCGGCCGGGACCACGGCTGAGGGTCAGCGGGAGGCGAGCCGGGCCGCTTCCCGCGCGCACCCCCACGCCACGGTGACCCCCGCGCCCCCGTGACCGTAGTTGTGCACCAGCAGCCGCCCGCCGGACAGCTTTTCGCGCTCCAGCCGGACGGAGTCGCGCGCCGGACGCAGCCCCACCCGGTGGCCGAGGACACGCGCCCCGGCGATCTCCGGACGCAGCCGCGTGCACCGCTCGACGATCCGCTCGGCCACCGCCGGCTCGGGCGTCGTCGACCAGTCGTCCTCGTCGGCCGTACCGCCGAGGACCAGCCGGTCCGGCTGCGGGAACAGGTACGTGGTCGTCCCGGTGGCCGCGTCGGCCGAGACGACGTACGTGCGAAGCCCCGGGTTCTCCACGATCACCAGCTGCCCGCGCACCGGCCGCAGCGAGGGGTCGCGCACGAGCTCGCGGGCCCCGAGCCCCGTGCAGTTGACGACGACCGGAGCCGGCACCTCCGCGAGGTCCGCCACCGCGCGCACCTCGACCGTCCCGCCCGCCCGCAGCAGGCGCTCGCGCAGCCACCGCAGGTGCACCGGCATGTCGATCAGCGGCAGCCGCGCCCACAGCGCGGGCCCCGGGTGCTCCTCGGGAGTCGCCGTCCGCAGCCCCGGCACCCGGGCGGTCCAGGGGTCCCGCGCGTCCAGTCGCGTCTCGCCCTGTACACCCTCGACCATGCGTACGCCGGTCTCCTCCGCGCGCGCCGCCAGTTCCGTGTACACCGCGAGCGAGTGCAGGGCCCATTCCCGGGCGGAGGTGAGCGGCTCGATCCGGTAGGGCCACCACAGCGCGCCCGCAACCGCCGAGGTGGTCAGCTCGGCGGGCTCGCGGGTCCACACCCGCACCCGGCTGCCGCCCTCCGCCAGCAGCACGGCCGTCGTCAGTCCTATGACGCCGCTGCCGACCACGATCACGTCACCGTCCGGAGCTGTCTGCACGCCCGGACGGTAGCGGAATATGTCATGCCGTGCGCACCCCTCGGCAGGTCTGGGGATACTCACAGCATGTCTGCCGAGTACGCGACCTTCGGCCTGGCACCGGCGATGCGCGCCGGTGGAGTCCTCGCAGGCGGTGACGTGCGGGTCCACCGCGACTTCGTCGACTTCATCGTCGACGGGCGTCCGCTGATGTTCCGGCTCACCGACCTCGACGCCGTCTCCCCGCTCGCCTCCGACGTGCCGCCCGCGCTCTTCGGCGCCCAGGTGCGCGGCCTCCTGCTGGAGGGCGAGGCACCGCTGGACGACGGCCGCCACATCATCTACGGCTGCCCGGAGTGCCGCGGCATCGAGTGCGGCGCCGTCACCGCGGTCATTGAGCGGGCGGGCGACGACTACGTGTGGCGCGACTTCGCCTGGCAGACCGACGGCCACGCGGACCTGGAGCGCAACGGCTACCACGGCATCGGCCCCTTCCGTTTCCACGGCGCCGAGTACCGCGACGCCTTGACCGCCCTGCTGGAAGGGGAGACCGCGGAGGGCCCCCGGGTCCTGCTGATCGGCGCCCGCGTCGCCGTCCTCGCCAAGCTGGCCGCCGCCCTGCGCACCATCGACATCGGTGCCGACATCACGCAGGACGCCGCCGACGTCCCCGACGAGGAGCTGCGCCGCTACGGGGCGGTGGCCTTCGGGCGCGCCGTCGGCGAGGAGGAGCGCGCCGCCGTACGCCGGTCCTTCGAGCGTGCGGAGGCCGACGTGGTGTTCGTGGACGGCCTGGCGCCGATCGTCCCGCTCCTCGTCGCCCAGATCGAGAACGCCCTGGACCGCAGCCCGCCGGGCAGCCGCCGCCTCGCGGGCCTGGCCGCGGCCGGCGGTGAGGCGGCCGTCGAGGTGACGGCCGCCTGCCGGGTCCGGCTCACCGCCTACCGGCTGGACCGGCTGTACCGCGGCCACGCGCACGAGGTGTTCGAGGGCGTCCTGGAGGCCGGCCGCCACCGGTTCCCGCTGGACGCCAAGGCCGTACGGGGCCGGTCCTTCCTCGTGGCGCGGACCTCGGGAAGCGTGCTGGTGGAGACGGTGGCCCCCTGAGCGGGCGCGCCGCACGGCCGCCGTCCGCCCGTGCCCGCAAACCGGGCGGGGGCCGGGAGGGGCGGGGCCGTTAGGATCGGCGTCCTGATGACTGCCACCCTCGTCGCCAAGAATCTCGCCGCCGGACACGGCGACCGCTCGCTCTTCTCCGGACTCGACCTCGTCGTCGCGCCCGGTGACGTGATCGGTCTCGTCGGTGCCAACGGCGCCGGCAAATCGACCCTGCTGCGGCTCCTCGCCGGACTGCTCACCCCGGAGGAGGGGGAGCTGCGGCTGTCCCCGCCGACCGCGTCCGTCGGCCACCTGCCGCAGGAGCCCGAGCGGCGGCCCGGCGAGAGCGTGCGGGACTTCCTGGCCCGCCGCACCGGAGTGGCCGAGGCCCAGCGCGCGATGGACGAGGCCACCCAGGCGCTCGTGGACGGCGCGCCGGGCGCGGACGACGCGTACGCCGAGAGCCTGGAGCGCTGGCTCGGCCTCGGCGGCGCCGACCTCGACGAGCGGGCGGAGGAGGTCACCGACACCCTCGGGCTCGGCGTCGGCCTCGACCAGCCGATGACGTCCCTGTCCGGCGGCCAGGCCGCCCGCGCGGGCCTCGCCTCGCTGCTCCTCTCCCGGTACGACGTGTTCCTGCTCGACGAGCCCACGAACGACCTGGACCTGGACGGCCTGGACCGGCTCGAACGCTTCGTGAGCGGCCTGCGCGCGGGCACCGTCGTCGTCAGCCACGACCGCGAGTTCCTCACCCGCACCGTCACCAAGGTGCTCGAACTCGACCTCGCGCAGCAGGAGATCACCCTCTACGGCGGCGGCTACGAGGCCTACCTGGAGGAGCGCGAGACCTCCCGCCGGCACGCCCGCGAGGACTACGAGGAGTACGCCGACAAGCGGTCCGCGCTGGAGGGCCGCGCCCAGATGCAGCGCTCCTGGATGGACAAGGGCGTCAAGAACGCCCGCCGCAAGGCGAACAACGACAACGACAAGATCGGCCGCAAGTTCCGCAGCGAGGCCAGCGAGAAGCAGGCCGCGAAGGCCCGTCAGACGCAGCGCATGATCGAGCGGCTGGACACCGTCGACGAGCCCCGCAAGGAGTGGGAGCTGCGCATGGAGATCGCGGCGGCACCCCGCTCCGGCGCCGTGGTCGCCACGTTGCGGGACGCCGAAGTGCGGCGCGGGGACTTCACGTTCGGGCCCGCGACGCTCCAGATCGACTGGGCGGACCGGGTCGCGGTCACCGGTGCCAACGGCGCGGGCAAGTCGACGCTGCTCGGCGCGCTGCTGGGCCGCGTCCCGCTGGACGCGGGGCACGCCATGCTCGGCTCCGGCGTGGTCGTCGGCGAGGTCGACCAGGCCCGCAAGCTGTTCCACGGCTCCGAGTCGCTGCTGGACGCCTTCTGCGCGGCCGTCCCGGACACCGAACCGGCCGAAGTGCGCACCCTGCTCGCCAAGTTCGGCCTCAAGGCGCACCACGTCCTGCGCCCCGCGGCGTCACTGTCCCCGGGGGAGCGCACCCGCTCGGCGCTGGCCCTGCTCCAGGGGCGAGGCGTGAACCTCCTGGTCCTGGACGAGCCGACGAACCACCTCGACCTGCCGGCCATCGAGCAGCTGGAGTCCGCCCTGGAGACGTACGAGGGCACGCTGCTCCTGGTCACCCACGACCGCCGCATGCTGGACGCGGTCAGCACGACCCGCCGTCTCGAAGTCGCCGACGGCAAGGTCACCGAGCGCTGAGGAGGCCCCTGCCCGGAAAGCCGGGCAGGGGCCCCGAGAAGTCCCGTTCCGTGCCGGGCCGTCCGCCTCCGGACGGCCCGGCACCGGACGTCAGCGGCCCCGCTTGGGGTCGACCAGTCCCGCCCGCCGCAGGGCGTCCGCCATCGCGCTGTTGCCGGGTGCGGGCGCCTGACGCGCACCGCCGCCTCCGCCGCCCTGACGCGCGCCGCCGCCCTGGCCGGCCCCGCGGCCCTGCCGCGCCTGCTGCTGCCGCTGCTGGGGCGGACGGCCCGCACGCTGCGGACGCCCGCCCTCCTGGGGCTGTCCCTGGGGCGCCGCCTCGTCGTCCAGTCGCAGCGTCAGCGCGATCCGCTTGCGGGGGAGGTCGACGTCGAGCACCTTCACCTTGACGATGTCTCCCGGCTTCACCACGTCCCGGGGGTCCTTGACGAACGTCTTCGACATCGCCGAGACGTGCACCAGGCCGTCCTGGTGGACACCCACGTCCACGAAGGCGCCGAAGGCCGCGACGTTCGTGACGACCCCCTCCAGCACCATGCCCGAGGACAGGTCGGAGATCTTCTCGACGCCCTCCTTGAAGGTCGCCGTCCGGAACGCGGGCCGCGGGTCGCGCCCGGGCTTCTCCAGCTCCCGGAGGATGTCCGTCACGGTCGGCAGACCGAACTTGTCGTCCACGAAGTCGGCCGGCTTCAGCGAACGCAGCACGCCCGTGTTGCCGATCAGCGACGCGACGCCGTCGCCCGCCGTCCTGCCCATGCGCCGGACCACCGGATACGCCTCCGGGTGCACGCTGGACGCGTCCAGCGGGTCCTCCCCGCCGCGGATCCGCAGGAAGCCCGCGCACTGCTCGTACGCCTTGGGGCCGAGCCGGGCCACGCTCTTGAGCGCCGTACGGGAGCGGAAGGGGCCGTTCGCGTCGCGGTGGGCCACGATGTTCTCCGCGAGGCCCGAGGTGATGCCGGAGACGCGGGCGAGCAGGGGCGCCGAGGCGGTGTTCACGTCGACGCCCACGCCGTTCACGCAGTCCTCGACCACCGCGTCGAGCGAGCGCGAGAGCTTCACCTCGGAGAGGTCGTGCTGGTACTGCCCGACACCGATGGACTTGGGGTCGATCTTCACCAGCTCGGCCAGCGGGTCCTGGAGCCGGCGGGCGATCGAGACGGCGCCGCGCAGCGACACGTCCATGCCGGGCAGCTCCTGCGAGGCGAACGCGGACGCCGAGTACACGGACGCGCCGGCCTCGGAGACCATCACCTTGGTCAGGTTCAACTCGGGGTGCTTGGCGATCAGTTCAGCGGCGAGCTTGTCCGTCTCGCGGGAGGCGGTGCCGTTGCCGATCGAGATCAGCTCGACGGCGTGCTCCTTGGCGAGCCGGGCCAGCTTGGAGATGGCCTCGTCCCACCGGTTCGCCGGGACGTGCGGGTGGATGACGTCGGTGGCGACCACCTTGCCGGTCGCGTCGACCACGGCCACCTTGACGCCCGTACGGAAACCGGGGTCGAGCCCCAGCGTCGCGCGCGTGCCGGCCGGGGCGGCGAGCAGCAGGTCCCGCAGGTTCGCCGCGAAGACGTTCACCGCCTCGTCCTCGGCGGCCGTGCGCAGCCGCAGCCGCAGGTCGATGCCGAGGTGGACGAGGAGGCGGGTCCGCCAGGCCCAGCGGACCGTCTCCGTCAGCCACTTGTCGCCCGGGCGGCCCCGGTCGGCGATCCCGAAGCGCTGGGCGACGATTCCCTCGTACGAGGACGGCCCGGGCGTCTGCGAGGGCTCCTCGGGCTCCAGGACGAGGTCCAGCACCTCCTCCTTCTCGCCGCGCAGCATGGCGAGGACACGGTGCGAGGGCAGCTTGGTGAACGGCTCGGCGAAGTCGAAGTAGTCGGCGAACTTGGCCCCCGCCTCCTCCTTGCCCTCGCGCACCTTGGCGACCAGCCGGCCGCGCACCCACATGCGCTCGCGCAGCTCGCCGATCAGGTCGGCGTCCTCGGAGAACCGCTCGGTGAGGACGGCCCGCGCGCCGTCCAGCGCTGCCTGCGCGTCGGCGACGCCCTTGCCGGCGTCCACGAACTCGGCCGCGGCGGCGAGCGGATCGGCCGACGGGTCGCCGAGCAGGCGGTCCGCCAGCGGCTCCAGGCCCGCCTCGCGGGCGATCTGTGCCTTGGTGCGCCGCTTCGGCTTGAAGGGCAGGTAGATGTCCTCCAGGCGCGCCTTGGTCTCCGCGCCGCGGATCCGCGCCTCCAGCTCCTCGGTGAGCCTGCCCTGCTCGCGCACCGAGTCGAGGATCGCCGTGCGGCGGTCCTCCAGCTCCCGCAGATAGCGCAGCCGCTCCTCGAGGGTGCGCAGTTGCGCATCGTCGAGCATCTCGGTCGCTTCCTTGCGGTAGCGGGCGATGAAGGGCACCGTCGAGCCGCCGTCGAGCAAGTCGACCGCGGCCTTGACCTGCCGCTCCCGTACGCCGAGTTCCTCGGCGATCCTGCCTTCGATGGACCCTACGAGGGGTGTCGTCACGATCCCGTACCGCCTTCTCCACTGGGGTTGCGCGGCAATTGTGGCAGGTGACACCGACAACGGGGGATCAGGGCGGTCCCGCAGCGCGCCGGGAGCCGGACGCGTCGGACGCGTCCGGCTCCCGGAACGTGGGTCGTGGTCGGGCCGTGCGGCCCGGGGGTTGCGGTCAGGCCCTGCGGGCGGAGTTCGAGGCGCCGCCGAACAACCGGGCCACCGCCCGGAACGGCAGGGTCACCACCGTGGCGACTGCTCCACCGATCTGTCGCAACACGTCTGCGATGGCACGAAACACGCGCTTCCCCTTTCGTCTCCCGGCACGTTGACTCCCGTCTGGTTCGACGAGGCCGGGTGACATACGGGTACCTCAGTCCTTGCCGATCATGCCTGCCGGGAACGCCCCGTTCGCCACGGCCGTGGTCAGCAGCCCCTTCGCCAGCTCGGTCAGCCGCTCGACGCCCGCCACCCCGAGGTGTGTGTAGGGGGCCAGGTCGAGCCGGTCGGTCTCGGCCTCGATGTGCTGCCGCAGGGCCGCGCCGGCGTCGGTCAACTCGCCCTCCGCGTCGAGCAGTCCGCGCCCGCGCAGCCGGTCCACCGCCGCCTCCCAGTCCTCCCGCGTCCAGCCCCGGGTCCCCAGCGCCCACCTCGGGGCCATGCCCTTGCCGGTCGCCGTGTGGCTGACCAGGGCCTCGACGGGGTCCAGTCCGGCGGCGAGCAGGACGGCGAGGTGACCGTCGCCGCGGTGCTCGCGCAGCAGGGTGGCGGCGTGCCAGAGCGCCAGGTGCGGCTCCTCGGGGACGGGCAGGTCGGCGTGCGCGGCGTACAGCGGGCGTGCGGTCCTGGTGCACGCCTGAACGGCGCGCAGCGCGAGCCCGGCCGCCTCGGCCACCTCCTCGGACGCGATCAGCTCGTCGCCGAGCAGCCGCCGCAGGGTCGCGTCGACGGCACGCGCGCGTGCCGCGAGGACCGCCTCGGGGGACGCGGATCGCCAGACCCCGGGCACGTGCCGCGCCACGAGCTCGTGCCGGAAGTTGTAGAACGTGGCGGTCACCGTGCCCGGCCCCACCGCCCCCATGGCCGCGGACCGCGCGGCGAAGTAGGCGCCCCGGTCGTCCTCGATCCCGATCGCGGCGAGCTCACGGCCCAGGTCGGGGGAGAAGTAGTGCGTCGAGTGCAGCGGGTTCAGGACGTTGTGGCAGCGCCGCCCGGCGCGCTCCGGCAGGGGAGAGGTCATGCCGGGCACATTACCGACTGGTCAGTACGTACGGAACGGGCGGACGTCCCATGGCAGGAAAGGTGGGGTACTCGTCATTGCGGCCGTCGCCCCGGGCGCCAAGAATCGACGGCATGCGCACCGTCCTGGTCGTCCTCTTCGACGACGTGCAGAGCCTCGACGTCAGCGGCCCGGTCGAGGTGTTCGCCGGCGCCGGCGCCCGCCCCGGCGACGCGTACCGCATCAGCACCGCCTCGCTGGACGGCGCCCCGGTCCGCACCTCCAGCGGCCTCACCCTCGTACCGGACGGGGCGCTCGCCGACGCCCCCGTCCCGCACACCCTGCTCGTCCCGGGCGGCCGGGGCACCAGGACCCCGCCGGGCGCCCTCGTCGACTGGCTGCGCGAGCACGGACCGCGCGCCGAGCGGCTGGTCTCCGTCTGTACCGGCGCGCTGCTGCTCGCCGGGGCCGGACTGCTGGACGGCCGCCGGGCGACGACCCACTGGGCGTTCTGCGACAAGCTCGCCCGCGACCACCCGGCCGTGGAGGTGGAGCCCGATCCGGTCTACGTCCGTGACGGCCACGTCGCCACCTCGGCCGGAGTCACGGCGGGCATCGACCTCGCGCTCGCGCTCGTGGAGGAGGACCTCGGCCGGGAGGCCGCGCTGGCCGTGGCCCGCGCCCTGGTGGTCTTCCTGCGCCGCCCGGGCAACCAGGCCCAGTTCAGCGTCCAGCTGGCCGCGCAGACCGCCCAGCGCGCACCGCTGCGCGAGGTGCAGCAGTGGATCACCGAGCATCCCGGCGAGGACCTGAGCGTCGAGGCGCTCGCCGCCCGGGCCCGTCTCTCCCCCCGCCACTTCACCCGCGCCTTCCGCTGCGAGACCGGCGTGACACCCGGCCGGTACGTCGACCGCACCCGGCTCGAACACGCCCGGCGCCTGCTGGAGGACACCGCAGACGGCGTCGAGGAGATCTCCCGGGCCTGCGGCTACGGCACCCCGGAGGCCATGCGCCGGGCCTTCGTCAAGGCGCTCGGCTCGGCACCCGCCGAGTACCGGCGCCGCTTCCGACCCGCGTCCACCCACTGAGGGGGAACCCGATGCTGACCGTCATCGTCCTCTACGACCGCTTCACCGCCCTGGACGCGGTGGGCCCCTACGAGACCCTCAGCCGGCTGCCCGGCGCCGAGACGGTCTTCGTCGCCGAGCGCACCGGCCCCGTCCGCAACGAGACGGGGGACCTGGCGCTCACCGCCGACCGGGCCCTGGCCGACGTCCCGGCCCCCGACCTGGTGGTCGTCCCGGGCGGCCCCGGCCAGTGGGCGCAGATGGAGAACGAGACGCTCCTGGCCTGGCTGCGCGCCGCCGACGCCACCAGCACCTGGACGACCTCGGTGTGCACCGGCTCCCTGCTGCTCGCCGCCGCCGGGCTGCTCCGGGGCCGCCGTGCCACCTCGCACTGGCTGGCCCTCGACTTCCTCGGGCACTACGGCGCCGAACCGGCCCGGGAACGGGTCGTCGTCGACGGCAAGTACGTCACGGCGGCCGGCGTCTCGTCCGGCATCGACATGGGCCTGACCCTGGTCGGCCGGATCGCGGGCGACGAACACGCGCAGGCCGTCCAGCTGTTCACGGAGTACGACCCGCGGCCGCCCTACGACGCGGGCTCACCGGACAAGGCCCCCGCGCACCTCGTCGCGGAGTTCCACACGAACAGCCGCTTCAAGCTGGACTAGCCCCTGTCGCCGGATCGGACCGGCAGGGCCTCAGCCCTCGTTCCCGGCACCGCCGACGGTCCAGGTGAACTTCGGCTGCCTGCGCTCCAGGAAGGCGGCGACCCCCTCGTCGGTGTCGTCGCTGCCGCGCGCCTGTCCGGCCCAGTACGCGTCCCGGTCCTCGCGCCCGCCGGCGAACTCCTTGGCCGCCGCCTGCGTCAGCTGCGAACGCGCCGCCAGGACGCGGGTGAACTCCGCGACCCGCTCGCCGAGCCCGCCCTCCGGCAGCACCTCGTCCACCAGCCCGGTGCGCAGCGCCCGCTCCGTGTCGATCAACTCGCCCGAGAAGAGCAGGTACTTGGCGGTGGCGGGCCCCACCAGCGACACCAGCCGCCGGGTGGAGGACGCCGGATAGACGATCCCCAGCTTCGCCGGTGTCACCCCGAACAGCGAGCCCTCCCGCGCGAACCGCAGATCGCACGCCGCCGCGAGCTGGGAGCCGCCGCCCACGCAGTACCCGCGGATCGCCGCCAGCGTCGGCTTCGGGAACGCCGCCAGGGCCTCCTCGGCGCGTACGGCGAGTCCCTGCGCCTCGTCGGACGAGCCCCGCAGCGTCGAGATGTCGGCTCCCGCGCAGAACGTGGCACCCTCGCCGGTCAGCACCAGCGCCCGCACGGCGGGGTCGGCGGCCAGCAGGCCGAGCAGCGGAGGCAGCGCCCGCCACATCCCGGCGGTCATGGCGTTGCGCTTGGCCGGGTTGTGGATCACGACGGTGGCGACTCCGTCGACGACGCGGTGCAGCAGCTGGGGCTCCATGCGCCGGATGCTATCCGGGGCCTCACACCGGTGATCCGCAAGGGTGCGCAGGCCCCGGCACCCGTCCGGGGCCGCCCCGGGTCGGCGTGCGGTGGTCCGGGGGTACGAAGGGGACGAGCCGGGCGGCAAACCCGTACAACCCGAATAGTTTCCGAAGGCGGCATCGTCGCGACAGGACCGGTCCCTCGATCGCCAAATACATTCGCAAGTAATCAGAAAGCGTCGATACCAGCTGACTTCTGTTCAGTCATCCGGTACGGACCAGCGCGTTACCAACACTCGACGTGTGGTGACAATCGAGCGCGAGGGTGGCGACCGGACGATGGAGAACGGTGGGCGGGGGTCCGACTCACGCCCGGAGGGCGGCGACGACGTGCCTGCCGACCGGAGACCCCCCGGCCCGCTGCCGTACGAGGGTGTCTGGCGGTTCACCGCCCCCGCCGTGGACGCCTCGGTCCCGCAGGCCCGCCACGCCGTCCGTGACCTGCTCGTCCGCCAGGGCGTGCCCGTCTCGGAGGACCTGGTCCAGGGACTGCTGCTGATCGTCTCGGAGCTGGTCACCAACGCGGTGCGGCACGCGGCGCTGCTCTCGCCGACCCTCGCCGTGGAGGTCGCCGTCGGCGCCGAGTGGGTGCGGGTCTCCGTGGAGGACAACCACCCCTACCGCCCGACCGCCCTGGAGGCCGACCACGGGCAGACCGGCGGGCGCGGTCTGCTGCTCGTGCGGGAGGTCACCAGAGAGGCCGGCGGGGTCTGCGACGTCGAGCACACGGCGAGCGGCGGCAAGGTGATCTGGGCCGCGCTGCCCCTCAAGCCCGTCACCGTGTAGCGGGCCTCACCAGCCCGCGGACGGCCCCGTGAGTTCCCTGACCGCCGGGCGCGCCGCGTCCAGCACGGTCATGAACCACGCCGAGAACGGGTCCCGCGCGTGCCGCTCCGCCAGCTCCCCGGCGGTCACGTACGCGGTCGAGCCGACCTCGTCCGGGTCGGGGCGCAGCGGGGACTGGACCAGCCCCACGAACAGGTGGTTGTACTCCTGCTCCACCAGGCCGGACTCCGGGTCCGGGTGGTTGTAGCGGACCGTGCCCGCCTCGCCGAGCAGCGACGGCGACACCCCCAGCTCCTCGAACGTCCGCCGGGCCGCCGCCGCGAACGGGGCCTCGCCCGGGTACGGGTGGCCGCAGCACGTGTTGGACCACACGCCGGGGGAGTGGTACTTGCCGAGGGCCCGCTGCTGGAGCAGCAGCCTGCCGCGCTCGTCGAAGAGGAACACGGAGAACGCCCGGTGCAGCTGCCCGGGCGGCTGGTGCGCGGCGAGCTTCTCCGCCGTGCCGATCGTCGTCCCGTCCTCGTCGACCAGTTCGAGCAAGATCGCTTCAGCGGTGCCGTTCGACGAACTGTGCGTCGCGGTGGCAGGTGTGATCGGCATACCCATCCTTCGCATCGGTCTTCGAACCCCAAGTCTGCCGTACGAAACCGGCACTCCGGGCACTCGCGGCGTCCCCGCATGTCCCCCGCACGTCCCCCGGGCGGAGCCCGCGGCGCGGCACACGACCGACGGCGGGCCGGACGCAGGAGCGGCCGGATACCTGATCGTGCCCTCTGCCGCCGACGGGGAACCGTCCCCCACCGGGGGCGTCATGCGTTCGACCGGTACCTCCCGGCGCGCGGCGCGTCAGTGGCAGAGCCGGGCCTCGTGTTCGGCGTGCCCGCTGGGCTCCAGCTGGAAGGTGCAGTGCTCGACGTCGAAGTGGTCGCCCAGGCAGCCCTGGAGCTCGTGCAGCATCTTCTCGTGGCCGATGGCGTTCAGGACCTCGCCGCTGACGACGACATGGGCGGAGAGCACCGGCATACCGGAGGTGATGGTCCAGGCGTGCAGGTCGTGGACGTCCTCGACGCCGGACAGCGCCAGGATGTGCGCCCGCACCTCGGCCATGTCGACCCCCTTGGGCGCCGCCTCCAGCAGCACGTTCAGCGTCTCGCGCAGCAGCTTCCAGGTACGCGGGACGATCATGAGGCCGATGACCAGCGAGGCGATCGGGTCGGCGGCCTGCCAGCCCGTCGTCAGGATGACCGCCGCCGAGATCAGCACCGCCAGCGAGCCCAGCGCGTCCGCGGCGACCTCCAGGAAGGCGCCCCGCACGTTCAGGCTCTCCTTCTGTCCGCGCACCAGCAGCGTCAGCGAGATCATGTTCGCGACCAGACCGATCAGACCGAACACGATGGTCAGCCCGCCCTCGGTGTCCGCGGGCGTCATGAACCGCTGGATCGCCTCGTACAGGACGTAGCCGCCGACCGTGAGCAGCAGCAGACAGTTGGCGAGCGCGGCGAGGATCTCCGCGCGGGCCAGCCCGTACGTGCGGTTGCCGCTCGGCGGCAGATTGGCGAAGTGGATGGCGAGCAGCGCCATGCCGAGGCCCAGCGCGTCCGTCGCCATGTGGGCCGCGTCCGCGATGAGCGCGAGCGAATCGGCGAGCGTCCCACCGACGATCTCGACCACCATGACGGTGAGCGTGATCGACAGGGCGACCCGCAGCCGCCCGCGGTACGCCGCGGCCGCGGTGCCCGTCGGCGGAGCACCGTGCGCGTGTCCGTGATCGTGCCCTGCCCCCATGGAAGCCGCCCTCCGATGTGTACGCCGGATGCTCAGTCAACTACGGGCAGGGGGTACGGGGCAACGCGGCACTGAACACCGTTGTCATCTCTCTGACCTGCGCAAACGTTGCGCAGGTCAGAGAGCCGGACGTCAGCTCCCGGGGTTCGCGCCCCGGTGTGCCTGCCACCCCTGCCAGGCCGACTCGACCATCTCGCGCACCCCTCGGCGCGCGCTCCAGTCCAGCTCGCGGCGGGCCAGTGCCGAGGAGGCGACCGCGCGCGGGGCGTCACCGGGCCGGCGCGGTTCGACGAGCGCGGGACGGCTGTCGCCGCTCACCTCGGCGGTGAGGGTGAGGAGTTCGCGAACCGAAACACCCTCGCCGCGGCCGATGTTGACGGTCAGGTCGCCCGTGGAGCCGCCGGCCAGCCGCCGGGCCGCCGCCAGATGGGCCTCCGCGAGGTCGGCGACGTGGATGTAGTCGCGTACGCACGTGCCGTCCGGCGTCGGATAGTCGTCGCCGAAGACGCGCGGCGCCTCACCGCGGGTGAGCCGGTCGAAGACCATCGGGATCACGTTGAAGACGCCGGTGTCGGCGAGTTCGGGAGCCGCCGCCCCCGCCACGTTGAAGTAGCGAAGGCACACCGTCGCCATGCCGTGCGCCCGGCCCGCCGCCCGCACCAGCCACTCGCCGGCGAGCTTCGTCTCGCCGTAGGGGCTCATCGGGGAGCAGGGGGTGTCCTCGGTGATGAGGTCCACGTCCGGGTTCCCGTACACGGCGGCCGACGAGGAGAAGAGGAACCTGCGCACGCCCGCCCCGGCGACGGCGTCGAGCAGCGTCGCGAGGCCGCCCACGTTCTCCTGGTAGTAGCGCGTCGGCTGCGCGACGGACTCACCGACCTGCTTGCGCGCGGCGAGATGCACCACACCGGTCACCGCGTGCTCGGCCAGGACCCGCTTCAGCAGCTCGCCGTCCAGCGAGGAACCCTGCACCAGGCGGATGTCCTCGGGCAGTCGCCCCGGCACCCCGGCCGACAGGTCGTCGAGCACGACCACGCGCTCCCCGGCCCCGGCCATGGCACGCGCCACGTGCGCCCCGATGTATCCCGCTCCGCCTGTGATCAGCCATGTCATGGACGACCACCCTATGCCGGACCCGGGCCCGCCGCCGGTGCCGCCCCGTCCCGCGGGCCCGTCCCGGCCGTACCGGTCCGCCCCGGTGCGCCCCGGTGCGCCGGGGACCGCGCGCGATGCCGTGAATGCGCCGGTCTGGGCCCGCGGTTTGTGGCGCGGGCCCCGGATCACCGATGATGATCGCGGCGGAGGCGGCCGCTCAGACCGGGTTGATCGGGCCGTGAACGGGCGGTGAACGCCCGCTTCCATTCATCCGATAGCCTCTGCCGACATGCCGCCCGCCGCCTCAGGCGCAGGGCCATCCCACCACGCACATGCCGGCGCGGACGCGTCGGCACCCAGGGAGTGAGTTCGTCTGTCGACCGCCATCCTCACCGGCCAGCCGGTCCCCGGATCGTCGCTCGAAGGCGATCTGCGGACGCTCGGTTTCGACGTGCGGGTCGCCTCGGACGCCGGTGACGCCGAGACGCTCCTCGCCCAGGTGCCCGCGAACCAGCGGGTCGCGATCGTCGACGCCCGTTTCGTGGGCCACGTCCACGCGCTGCGCCTCGGCCTGACCGACCCGCGCTTCCCGGCCGCCGCGCTGCCCGGCGCGGTCACCGTCCAGCCCGGCGCCCGCCAGGCCCTGACCCGGGCCGTCGCCCGGGAGAGCTCGGCCGCGGGCGGCGGCGCCACCCTCGTCGTCGAGGACCTCGCCGACCGCGTCACCGCCGCCCTGGACGCGGACGCCGTCCCGGTGCACCGGCCCGAACTCGGCACCCTCGTCGCCGTCGTGCCCACGGACCCGCAGACCCGCAACGAGGCACGGCAGGCCGTCTCCGCCGTGGACGACGAGGCCGTACGCCTGCGCACCGCCGTGAAGTCCCGCGACGGCTTCTTCACCACCCACTTCATCAGCCCGTACTCGCGCTACATCGCCCGCTGGTGCGCGCGCCGCGGCCTGACCCCGAACCAGGTCACGACGGCCTCGCTCGTCACCGCGCTGATCGCGGCGGGCTGCGCCGCCACCGGCACCCGGGCCGGCTACGTCGCGGCGGGCGTGCTCCTCCTCTTCTCCTTCGTCCTCGACTGCACCGACGGGCAGCTCGCCCGCTACTCGCTGCAGTACTCGACGCTCGGCGCCTGGCTCGACGCGACCTTCGACCGCGCCAAGGAGTACGCCTACTACGCGGGCCTCGCGCTCGGCGCGGCCCGCGGTGGCGACGACGTGTGGGCGCTCGCCCTCGGCGCGATGGTCCTGCAGACCTGCCGGCACGTCGTCGACTTCTCCTTCAACGAGGCGAACCACGACGCCACCGCCAACACCAGCCCCACCGCGGCCCTCTCCGACAAGCTGGACAGCGTCGGCTGGACGGTGTGGCTGCGCCGGATGATCGTGCTGCCGATCGGCGAGCGCTGGGCGATGATCGCCGTCCTGACGGCACTGACCACGCCCCGCATCACCTTCTACGTCCTGCTCGCCGGATGCGCCTTCGCGGCGACGTACACCACGGCCGGCCGCGTGCTCAGGTCGCTGACCCGCAAGGCCCGGCGCACGGACCGCGCCGCCCAGGCCCTCGCCGACCTCACGGACTCCGGCCCGCTCGCGGAGCTGCTGACCCGCCTCACCCGCCGGGTCCCCTCCCGCGGCCCGGCCTTCGTCGCCCTCGCGGCAGGCGTCCTCGTCGTGCTCTCCGCCACACTCGCCCCGTACGGCAGCTGGTGGCCCGTCCTCGGCGCCGCCGGCTACGTGCTGCTGTCCCCGGTGGCCCTGCGGCGACCCCTGAAGGGCGCTCTGGACTGGCTGGTTCCGCCGTTCTACCGCGCCGCCGAATACGGCACGGTGCTGGTACTGGCGGCCAAGGCGGACGTGAACGGAGCCCTTCCGGCGGCTTTCGGGCTGGTTGCGGCGGTCGCCTACCATCACTACGACACGGTGTACCGCATCCGCGGCAACGCCGGCGCGCCGCCGCACTGGCTGGTGCGGGCGATCGGCGGGCACGAGGGCAGGACGCTGCTGGTCACCGTCCTGGCCGCGCTGCTCGCCGCCACAGATTTCAAGGTCGCGCTCACGGTTCTCGCCGTGGCCGTGGCACTCGTGGTGCTCTTCGAGAGCATCCGCTTCTGGGTGTCCTCCCATGCACCCGCCGTACACGATGAAGGAGAACCCGCATGATCGGCCTCGTGCTGGCGGCCGGCGCCGGACGGCGTCTTCGCCCCTACACCGACACCCTGCCCAAGGCTCTGGTGCCGGTCGGCCCCGAGGGCACGTCGGGTGACGACAGCCTCACCGTCCTGGACCTGACCCTCGGCAACTTCGCCGAGATCGGCCTGACCGAGGTCGCGATCATCGTCGGGTACCGCAAGGAGGCCGTCTACGAGCGCCGCGAGGCGCTGGAGCAGAAGTACGGCGTCAAGATCACCCTCATCGACAACGACAAGGCCGAGGAGTGGAACAACGCCTACTCCCTCTGGTGCGGCCGTGACTCCATCAAGCACTCGGTGATCCTCGCCAACGGCGACACCGTGCACCCGGTCTCCGTCGAGAAGACGCTGCTCGCCGCCCGCGGCGACGGCAAGAAGATCATCCTCGCCCTCGACACGGTGAAGTCCCTCGCCGACGAGGAGATGAAGGTCGTCGTGGGCCCCGAGGGCAACATGACGAAGATCACCAAGCTCATGGACCCGGCCGAGGCCACCGGCGAGTACATCGGCGTCACCCTCATCGAGGGCGAGGCCGCCGACGAGCTCGCGGACGCGCTGAAGACGGTCTTCGAGACGGACCCGCAGCAGTTCTACGAGCACGGCTACCAGGAGCTCGTCAACCGCGGCTTCCGCATCGACGTCGCGCCCATCGGTGACGTCAAGTGGGTCGAGATCGACAACCACGACGACCTCGCCAAGGGACGTGAAATCGCGTGCCAGTACTGACGAGGCTCATCCCCTCGCCGGTCGTCGTCGACATCCGTCCGGGCGCCCTGGACGACCTGGCGGGTGTGCTCGCCGACCAGCGGATCTCGCACTCCGGCAAGCTCGCCGTCGCGATCAGCGGCGGCTCCGGGGCGAAGCTGCGCGAGCGGCTCGCCCCGGCGCTGCCGGGCGCGACCTGGTACGAGGTCGGCGGCGGCACCCTGGACGACGCGATCAAGCTCGCGGACGCCATGAAGTCCGGCCACTACGACGCGGTCGTGGGCCTCGGCGGCGGCAAGATCATCGACTGCGCGAAGTTCGCCGCGGCACGCATCGGCCTCCCGCTGGTCGCCGTCGCCACGAACCTCTCGCACGACGGTCTGTGCTCGCCGGTCGCGACCCTCGACAACGACGCGGGCCGCGGCTCCTACGGTGTGCCGAACCCGATCGCGGTCGTCATCGACCTCGACGTCATCCGCGAGGCCCCGGTCCGCTTCGTGCGCTCCGGCATCGGCGACGCCCTGTCCAACATCTCCGCGGTCGCGGACTGGGAGCTGGCCAACCGCGAGAAGGGCGAGCAGATCGACGGCCTCGCCGCCGCGATGGCCCGCCAGGCCGGCGAGGCCGTGCTGCGGCACCCGGGCGGCGTCGGCGACGACGCCTTCCTCCAGGTGCTGGCCGAAGGACTGGTCCTCACCGGCATCTCCATGTCGGTCGCGGGCGACTCCCGTCCCGCCTCCGGCGCCTGCCACGAGATCAACCACGGCTTCGACCTCCTCTTCCCCAAGCGCGCGGCGAGCCACGGCGAGCAGTGCGGACTGGGCGCGGCCTTCGCGATGCACCTGCGCGGTGCCCGCGAGGAGTCCGCCTACATGGCCGAGGTGCTGCGCCGGCACGGACTGCCGGTGACGCCGGAGGAGATCGGGTTCACCGCGGAGGAGTTCGTCCGCGTCGTGGAGTTCGCTCCGCAGACCCGGCCCGGCCGCTACACGATCCTCGAACACCTCGACCTGACCACCGACCAGATCAGGGACGCATACGCCGACTATGCAAAAGCCATCGGTAGCTGAGCTCCGCCCGGTCGTGCACCCCCCGGGTGTCAAGGACCGGCGGAGCGGCGAACACTGGGCCGGCCGGCTCTACATGCGCGAGCTCTCGCTGCGCATCGACCGGCACCTGGTGAACACCCGGGTCACGCCCAACCAGCTGACCTACCTCATGACCGTCTTCGGCGTCCTCGCCGCCCCGGCCCTGCTGGTGCCGGGGATACCTGGCGCCGTCCTCGGCGTCCTGATGGTCCAGCTGTACCTGCTGTTCGACTGCGTCGACGGCGAGATCGCCCGCTGGCGCAAGCAGTTCTCGATCGCCGGCGTCTACGTGGACCGGGTCGGCGCCTACCTGTGCGACGCCGCGGTCCTGGTCGGCTTCGGCCTGCGCGCCGCCGACCTGTGGGGCTCGGGGCGCATCGACTGGCTGTGGGCCTTCCTCGGCACCCTGGCCGCCCTCGGCGCCATCCTGATCAAGGCCGAGACCGACCTCGTCGGGGTGGCCCGGCACCAGACGGGCAAGCCGCCCGTCCAGGAGTCGGCCTCCGAACCGCGGTCCTCCGGCATGGCGCTGGCCCGCAAGGCCGCCGCCGCGCTGAAGTTCCACCGGCTCGTCCTCGGGGTCGAGGCGTCCCTGCTGATCCTCCTGCTGGCCGTCCTCGACACCGTCCGCGGCGACCTGTTCTTCTCGCGGCTCGGCGTCGCCGTCCTGGCCGGCATCGCGATCCTGCAGACGCTGCTGCACCTGGTGTCCATCCTCGCCTCCAGCAGGCTGAAGTGAGCACCGCGAAGGTCGGGGCGGTCGTCATCACGATGGGCAACCGCCCGGACGAGCTCCGCGCCCTCCTCGACTCGGTCGCCAAGCAGGACGGCGACCCGGTCGAGGTCGTCGTGGTCGGCAACGGCTCGCCCGTCCCCGACGTCCCCGAAGGCGTCCGCACCGTCGAGCTGCCCGAGAACCTCGGCATCCCCGGCGGGCGCAACGTCGGCATCGAGGCCTTCGGCCCCGGCGGCACCGACGTCGACGTCCTGCTCTTCCTGGACGACGACGGCCTGCTCGCCCGGCACGACACGGCCGAGCTGTGCCGCCGGGCCTTCGAGGCCGACCCGCGGCTCGGCATCATCAGCTTCCGCATCGCCGACCCGGAGACCGGCGAGACCCAGCGCCGGCACGTGCCCCGGCTGCGGGCCGCCGACCCGATGCGCAGCTCCCGGGTCACCACCTTCCTCGGCGGCGCCAACGCCGTCCGTACGAAGGTGCTCGCGGAAGTCGGCGGGCTGCCGGAGGAATTCTTCTACGCCCACGAGGAAACCGACCTGGCATGGCGGGCCCTCGACGCGGGCTGGATGATCGACTACCGGTCCGACATGGTGCTGTACCACCCCACGACCGCGCCCTCCCGGCACGCGGTCTACCACCGCATGGTGGCCCGCAACCGCGTCTGGCTGGCCCGCCGCAACCTCCCGGCGCTCCTCGTCCCGGTCTACCTCGGGGTGTGGATGCTCCTGACCCTCGCCCGGCGTCCCTCGGGACCCGCGCTCAAGGCGTGGTTCGGCGGTTTCAAGGAGGGCTGGACCAGCCCGTGCGGGCCCCGCCGCCCGATGAAGTGGCGTACGGTGTGGCGGCTGACCCGACTGGGCCGCCCTCCGGTCATCTGACACGCTCGATATCTGAGAGCATTCGGCCGTACCCCGGTCCCTGGCTTCCGACCGGGCCCGACCAGCTGCGAACTTTTGAGGACGAAAGTTTCCACTTGTGAGTGAGACAACGCATGACGGCCCAGTCGCGGTGAGCGACCGGCCGTCGCCCGACGACGGGCTGACCGCGGGCGAGCTGGCCTCCAAGTACGGGCTCGCGGTGAGCGGTGCCCGGCCCGGACTGGTCGAGTACGTCCGCCAGCTCTGGGGACGCCGTCACTTCATCCTCGCCTTCTCGCAGGCGAAGCTCACCGCCCAGTACAGCCAGGCCAAGCTCGGCCAGCTGTGGCAGGTGGCGACCCCGCTGCTGAACGCGCTCGTGTACTTCCTGATCTTCGGTCTGATCCTGGAGGCCGACCGCGGGTTCTCCCGCGAGGTGTACATCCCGTTCCTGGTGACCGGCGTCTTCGTCTTCACCTTCACGCAGAGCTCGGTGATGGCCGGTGTCCGGGCCATCTCCGGCAACCTCGGCCTGGTGCGGGCGCTGCACTTCCCGCGCGCCGCGCTGCCCGTCTCGTTCTCGCTCCAGCAGCTCCAGCAGCTGCTGTTCTCGATGATCGTGCTGTTCCTGGTCGCGGTCGGGTTCGGCAGCTACCCGCAGCTGTCGTGGGTGCTGATCGTCCCGGTGCTCGCGCTGCAGTTCCTCTTCAACACCGGGCTCGCCATGATCATGGCGAGGATGGGCGCCAAGACCCCGGACCTCGCGCAGCTGATGCCCTTCGTGATGCGGACGTGGATGTACGCGTCCGGCGTCATGTTCTCCATCCCGGTGATGCTGGAGGACAAGCCGACGTGGATCGCGGACGTCCTCCAGTGGAACCCGGCCGCCATCTACATGGACCTGATGCGCTTCGCGCTGATCGACGGCTACGGCTCCGAGAACCTGCCTCCGCACGTCTGGGCGGTCGCCGCCGGCTGGGCGGTCCTCGCGGCCCTCGGCGGGTTCGTGTACTTCTGGAAGGCGGAAGAGAGGTACGGCCGTGGCTGAGCAGCGCACCGACTCCCACATCCCCACCGTCATCGCGGACGAGCTGCACATCGTCTACCGGGTGAACGGCGCCAAGACCGGCAAGGGCAGCGCCACGGCCGCGCTCAGCCGCATCATCAAGCGCGGCGAGGAGCGCGGGGTGCGCAAGGTGCACGCCGTGCGCGGCGTCTCCTTCACGGCGTACCGCGGCGAGGCCATCGGCCTGATCGGCTCCAACGGCTCGGGCAAGTCGACCCTGCTGCGCGCCATCGCCGGCCTGCTGCCCGCCGAGAAGGGCAAGGTCTACACGGACGGCCAGCCCTCGCTGCTCGGGGTGAACGCGGCTCTGATGAACGACCTCACCGGCGAGCGCAACGTGATCCTGGGCGGTCTGGCGATGGGCATGTCCCGCGAGCAGATCCGTGAGCGCTACCAGGAGATCGTCGACTTCTCGGGCATCAACGAGAAGGGCGACTTCATCACGCTGCCGATGCGCACGTACTCCTCCGGCATGGCGGCGCGGCTGAGGTTCTCCATCGCGGCCGCCAAGGACCACGACGTCCTGATGATCGACGAGGCGCTGGCCACCGGTGACCGCAAGTTCCAGAAGCGCTCCGAGGCGCGCATCCGCGAGCTGCGCAAGCACGCCGGCACGGTGTTCCTGGTCAGCCACAACAACAAGTCGATCCGCGACACCTGCGACCGCGTGCTGTGGCTGGAGCGCGGCGAGCTGCGCATGGACGGGCCCACCGAAGAGGTCCTGAAGGAGTACGAGAAGTTCACCGGGAAGTAGCCCTTCCTCTTCTCACCCGCACACGACCGAACCCCGTCGGAGCGTCTCCGGCGGGGTTCTGCCGTGCAACCGGAACGGCGCGGACGGTGTCCTGACGGGCAGAAGGGCGCGCCGGAGGGGATCCGCCGTGCAAAGAGCGGACCAACTCTGGTTGTTCCAAGGAATCTTGACGCCAATCGGTGTGTTGTTGTGATGTGCAGGACACCCCGGCGAGGCACACCGCGTTGTACAACGTAAGCTGTACCGGTGCCGATTCGCGGCAAGTAGGGCGATACCCCGCGACACCCGACACCGGAGGACAGCGCGCCCGCCGGGCGGCGTGTCCGAAATGGGATGTATTGGGTCGGCAGTGTAGAACGGGAGATGTGACGGCAATGGCTACGGAAACGCTCCGGCTCCGCGAGGCATGTGCCGTCCGTGTGCCGGGTGGCGAGCGGTGACCGAAGCCGGGACGGCGCACGCCGGCCGTCCGGAGCGCGGCACGCTCGACAAGGCCGCCGACGAGAACTTCCCCGTCGCCCCTTTCTTCCTGCCCAGGGTCTGGCGCGACGACCTTATGGCCGTGTACGGATTCGCCCGTCTGGTGGACGACATCGGAGACGGTGACCTCGCCCCCGGCGGGGCCGACGCCCGCCTGCTCGGCGTCGGCGCGGAGGAGGCCGGGGACCGGCTGCTCCTGCTGGACGCCTTCGAGGCCGACCTCCACCGCGTCTTCGACGGAACCCCCCGCCACCCCCTGCTGCGCCGCCTGCAGCCCACCGTCCGGCGTACCGGTCTCACCCCGGAACCCTTTCTCGACCTCATCGCCGCCAACCGCCAGGACCAGCAGGTCAAGCGGTACGAGACCTACGACGACCTCCTCGCCTACTGCGAGCTGTCCGCCAACCCGGTCGGCCGCCTCGTCCTCTCCGTCACCGGTACCTCGACCCCCGAGCGCGTCCGCCGCTCCGACGCCGTGTGCACGGCGCTGCAGATCGTCGAGCACCTCCAGGACGTCGCCGAGGACCTGAGCCGCGACCGCGTCTACCTGCCCGCCGAGGACATGAAGCGTTTCCATGTCCAGGAGGCGGATCTCGCCTCGCCCACAGCAGGCGCATCGGTGCGCGCACTGGTTGCATACGAAGCAGAACGCGCCCTGCACCTCCTGAATGAAGGCACCCCCCTCGTGGGTAGCGTCCACGGCAGGCTGAGGCTGCTGCTCGCGGGGTTCGTTGCGGGGGGAAGGGCGGCGATCCGAGCGATCGCCGCCGCCGAATACGACGTACTTCCCGGCCCGCCCAAGCCCGGCAAGCTCCAGTTGCTGCGCGAGGTGGGAGTGACTCTGCGAGGAGAGGGGTGATCCGGAGCGTGGAGTCGGAACAACACGCGTCCGCACCGGTACTCGCCGCTTACAGCTACTGCGAGACAGTGACCGGACAGCAGGCCCGCAATTTCGCGTACGGCATCAGGCTGCTGCCGACGCCGAAGCGCCGTGCGATGTCGGCGCTCTACGCGTTCTCGCGGCGGGTCGACGACATCGGGGACGGCGGGCTGCCGCCGGACGTCAAGGCGGCCCGGCTCGAGGACACCAGGGCGCTGCTCACCCGGGTGCGCGAGGGAGCGGTGGACGAGGACGACACCGACCCGGTGGCCGTCGCGCTCAGCCACACCGCCCGGCACTTCCCGGTACCGCTCGGCGGCCTGGACGAACTCATCGACGGCGTCCTGATGGACGTACGCGGCGAGACGTACGAGACCTGGGACGACCTGAAGGTCTACTGCCGCTGCGTGGCCGGGGCGATCGGCCGGCTGTCGCTCGGCGTCTTCGGCACCGAACCGGGGGCGCGCGGCGCCGAGCGTGCCTCCGAGTACGCCGACACGCTGGGGCTCGCGCTCCAGCTCACCAACATCCTGCGGGACGTCCGCGAGGACGCCGAGGGCGGGCGTACCTACCTGCCGTCGGACGACCTGGCGAAGTTCGGCTGCTCGGCCGGCTTCAGCGGGGCCACGCCACCGCCGGGTTCCGACTTCGCGGGCCTCGTGCACTTCGAAGTGCGTCGGGCCCGCGCCCTTTTCGCCGAGGGCTACCGGCTGCTGCCGATGCTGGACCGGCGCAGCGGCGCCTGCGTGGCCGCCATGGCCGGCATCTACCGCCGTTTGCTGGACCGCATCGAGCGGGAGCCCGAGGCGGTGCTGCGCGGGCGCGTCTCGCTGCCGGGACGCGAGAAGGCGTACGTCGCCGTACGCGGTCTGTCGGGTCTGGACGCCCGTCATGTGTCCCGTCGCGCCGTCGGGAGACGCCCCTGATGGACATTCTGGGCCAAGGTGATTCCTCAGTCGAAA
This sequence comes from Streptomyces sp. NPDC005496, assembly GCF_042872045.1. Classification (NCBI taxonomy): domain Bacteria; kingdom Bacillati; phylum Actinomycetota; class Actinomycetes; order Kitasatosporales; family Streptomycetaceae; genus Streptomyces; species Streptomyces sp. NPDC005496. The sequence continues at coordinate 92,206 of NZ_JBIAJQ010000001.1, read as the reverse complement.
AGCGGCACGCAACCCTCCGGGGGTGCGTGGCGTCCCTGTCTGCGACGACCGGCCGTGCAGCGTTCAAGCACCGCGCCCCGGTCGCGGGGGAGGGAGCACGATGACCGAAGGGACCCAGCCCGGAGGGCCCGACGCGGACACCTCGGGGCGCCCCGGGGGCGCGACCGCCGTCGTGGTAGGCGGCGGCCTCGCGGGCATCACGGCCGCGCTCGCCCTCGCCGACGCCGGAGTACGCGTCACCCTGCTCGAAGGGCGGCCGCGTCTGGGCGGGCTCGCCTTCTCCTTCCAGCGCGGTGGACTGACCGTCGACAACGGCCAGCACGTGTACCTGCGCTGCTGCACCGCCTACCGCTGGTTCCTCGACCGCATCGACGCGGCCGCCCTCGCTCCGCTGCAGGATCGTCTCGACGTGCCCGTTCTCGACGCCGAGGGCGTACCGGGACGGCGGCTCGGCCGTATCGGGCGCACGGCGCTGCCCGTGCCGCTGCACCTCGCCAGAAGCCTCGCCACCTACCCCCACCTCTCCCTCGCCGAGCGGGCCAGGGTCGGGCGGGCCGCGCTGGCGCTCAAGCGACTCGACCCGGCCGACCCCGCCCTGGACGCGCAGGACTTCGGTACCTGGCTGGCCCGGCACGGGCAGTCGCCGCGCGCCGTCGAGGCCCTCTGGGACCTGGTCGGAGTCGCCACCCTCAACGCCGTGGCGGGCGACGCCTCGCTCGGGCTCGCCGCGATGGTGTTCAAGACCGGTCTGCTGTCCGACCCGGGCGCCGCCGACATCGGCTGGGCGCGCGTCCCGCTCGGCGACCTGCACGACCGGCTCGCCCGCAAGGCCCTGGAGTCCGCCGGCGTGCGCACCGAGGTCCGTACCCGCGTCACGTCCCTCTCCCGGCGAGCGGACGGGCGGTGGAGCGTCCAGGTGCCCGGCGAGAGCCTCGACGCCGACGCGGTCGTCCTCGCCGTACCGCAGCGCGAGGCCCACGACCTACTGCCCGACGGCGCGCTCGACGACCCCGAGCGACTGCTGCGGATCGGCACCGCGCCCATCCTCAACATCCACGTCGTCTACGACCGTACGGTGCTGCGGCAGCCGTTCTTCGCGGCGATCGGCTCCCCGGTGCAGTGGGTCTTCGACCGCACCGACGCCTCCGGGCTCGTCGACGGGCAGTACCTGGCCCTCTCGCAGTCGGCCGCCCAGGACGAGATCGACCAGCCCGTCGCCGCGCTGCGCGAGCGCTACCTGCCGGAGCTGGAGCGGCTGCTGCCCGCCACGCGGGGCGCCGAGGTGAAGGACTTCTTCGTGACCCGGGAGCGCACCGCGACGTTCGCCCCCACCCCCGGGGTCGGGCGGCTGCGGCCCGGCGCCCGTACCAAGGCCCCCGGCCTCTACCTGGCCGGAGCGTGGACCGCCACCGGGTGGCCCGCGACCATGGAGAGCGCGGTCCGCAGCGGCGTCGGCGCGGCGGGCGCCGCGCTGGGCGCCCTGGGCCGGCCCCGCGACCACCTCCTCGAAGTCTTCGAGGAGGCGGCGTGATGTTCGATCTGCACGGGACCGGCCCCCGCACCCCCGCCGGTACCGCAACAAGAGGAGAGACTGTGCCCACTGTGCCCCCGGCCGAAGCGGCTGTTGAGCCGGTGGACGTGACCGCGCTCCTGGAGCGCGGCCGGACCCTGGCCACCCCCGTGCTGCGCGCGGCCGTCGACCGCCTGGCGCCGCCCATGGACACCGTCGCCGCCTACCACTTCGGCTGGATCGACGCAGAGGGCAACCCGGCCGACGGCGACGGCGGCAAGGCCGTGCGGCCCGCCCTCGCCGTACTCTCCGCCCAGGCCGCCGGAGCCGAGCCCGAGGTCGGCGTGCCGGGCGCGGTGGCCGTCGAGCTGGTGCACAACTTCTCGCTGCTGCACGACGACCTGATGGACGGCGACGAGCAGCGCCGGCACCGCGACACCGTCTGGAAGGTGCACGGCCCCGCCCAGGCCATCCTCGTCGGTGACGCGCTGTTCGCCCTGGCCAACGAGATCCTGCTGGAGCTCGGCACCGTCGAGGCCGGCCGGGCCACCCGCCGGCTGACCTCGGCGACCCGCGCCCTGATCGACGGTCAGGCCCAGGACATCTCCTACGAGCACCGCGAGCGGGTCACCGTCGAGGAGTGCCTGGAGATGGAGGGCAACAAGACCGGCGCCCTGCTCGCCTGCGCCTGCTCCATCGGCGCGGTGCTCGGCGGCGCGGACGACCGCACCGCCGACACCCTGGAGAAGTACGGCTACCACCTCGGGCTCGCCTTCCAGGCCGTCGACGACCTGCTCGGCATCTGGGGCGACCCGGAGGCCACCGGCAAGCAGACCTGGAGCGACCTGCGCCAGCGCAAGAAGTCGCTGCCGGTGGTGGCCGCGCTCGCCGCGGGCGGCCCCGCCTCCGAGCAGCTCGGGGAACTGCTCGCGGCCGACGCCAAGAGCAGCGACTTCGAGAGTTTCTCCGAGGAGGAGTTCGCCGCCCGCGCCGCGCTCATCGAGCAGGCCGGCGGCCGGGAGTGGACCGCCCAGGAGGCGCGTCGCCAGCACACCATCGCCATCGAGGCCCTGGACACCGTCCAGATGCCGGACCAGGTGCGGGCCCAGCTCGTGGCGCTCGCCGACTTCGTCGTCGTACGGAAGAGATGATCACTATCGGTCGAATAAACCTCGCGTAGTCGCCGGCCGGTGCCGCGGGAGAAGGCGCACCGGCCGACGGCGGACCCACAGCAGAGACGTACCACTGCACGAAGGGGAAGCCATGACAGCGACGACCGACGGAAGCACCGGGGCCCTGCCGCCCCGCGCTGCCTCGGCCAGCGAAACTCAGCTCGAAGCCCCGGTGGCGGCAGGGGTCCAGGATGCCGCCGCGCGTGCGATGCAACGCGCCACCGACCATCTGCTCTCGTTGCAGGACGCCGAGGGCTGGTGGAAGGGCGACCTCGAGACGAACGTCACGATGGACGCCGAGGACCTGCTGCTCCGCCAGTTCCTCGGGATCCGCGACGAGCGGACCACGCAGGCCGCCGGCCTGTTCATCCGCGGTGAACAGCGCGAGGACGGCACCTGGGCCACGTTCCACGGCGGTCCGGGCGAACTCTCCACCACCATCGAGGCGTACGTCGCCCTGCGGCTGGCCGGGGACAGCCCCGACGCGCCGCACATGGCGCGGGCCTCCGCGTGGATCCGCGAGCAGGGCGGGATCGCCGCGGCCCGCGTCTTCACCCGCATCTGGCTGGCCCTCTTCGGCTGGTGGAAGTGGGAGGACCTGCCCGAACTCCCGCCGGAGCTCATCTACTTCCCGAAGTGGATGCCGCTCAACATCTACGACTTCGGGTGCTGGGCACGGCAGACCATCGTGCCGCTCACCATCGTCTCGGCGAAGCGTCCGGTGCGCCCCGCACCGTTCCCGCTCGACGAACTGCACGTCGACCCCGAGAACCCCAACCCGGTCAACCCCTTCGCCCCGGTGGCGAGTTGGGACGGCCTGTTCCAGCGCCTCGACCGGGCCCTGCACCTCTACCGCAAGGTCGCCCCGCGCCGGCTGCGCAAGGCCGCGATGAACACGGCCGCGCGCTGGATCATCGAGCGGCAGGAGAACGACGGCTGCTGGGGAGGCATCCAGCCGCCCGCCGTGTACTCGATCATCGCCCTCCACCTCCTCGGCTACGACCTCGAACACCCGGTCACGCGCGCGGGGCTGGAGTCGCTGGACCGCTTCACCGTCTGGCGCGAGGACGGGGCCCGGATGGTCGAGGCCTGCCAGTCGCCGGTGTGGGACACCTGTCTGGCGACCATCGCGCTCGCCGACGCGGGTCTGCCCGCCGACCACCCCCAGCTCGTCAAGGCCGCGGACTGGATGCTCGGCGAGGAGATCGTCCGGCCCGGCGACTGGTCCGTGAAGCGGCCCCAACTGCCGCCGGGCGGCTGGGCGTTCGAGTTCCACAACGACAACTACCCCGACATCGACGACACCGCGGAGGTCGTCCTCGCCCTGCGCCGGGTCAGGCACCACGACCCGGAGCGGATCGAGAAGGCGATCGGACGCGGGGTGCGCTGGAACCTCGGCATGCAGTCGAGGAACGGCGCCTGGGGAGCCTTCGACGTCGACAACACCAGCCCCTTCCCCAACCGGCTGCCTTTCTGCGACTTCGGCGAGGTGATCGACCCGCCGTCCGCGGACGTCACCGCGCACGTCGTGGAGATGCTCGCCGTCGAGGGGCTCTCGCACGATCCGCGCACCCGCCGCGGCATCGAGTGGCTGCTCGCCGAACAGGAGGCGAACGGCGCCTGGTTCGGCCGCTGGGGCGTCAACTACATCTACGGAACGGGCTCGGTGGTGCCGGCACTCGTCGCCGCCGGACTGCCCGCCTCGCACCCGGCGATCCGCCGCGCCGTGGCCTGGCTGGAGACCGTCCAGAACGACGACGGCGGCTGGGGCGAGGACCTGCGCTCCTACCACGACGCCGCCGAGTGGAGCGGACGCGGCGCCTCGACCGCCTCCCAGACCGGGTGGGCGCTGCTCGCGCTGCTCGCGGCGGGGGAGCGGGAGTCCAAGGCCGTCGAGCGCGCGGTCGAGTGGCTCGCGCGGACCCAGCGGGAGGACGGCTCCTGGGACGAGCCGTACTTCACCGGCACCGGCTTCCCCTGGGACTTCTCGATCAACTACCACCTCTACCGGCAGGTCTTCCCGCTGACCGCGCTCGGCCGGTACGTGCACGGCGAGCCGTTCGCCAAGATCAAGGGGGGTGGATGAGCGCCGCCCCCCTTCCCGCCCCGCTGCTGATCGCCTGCGCGCTCGGCATCGAGCACCTCGCGCTGCGCAGCGGTGAGCGGGGCGGCGCCGACGAATCCGTCACCGTGCTGCGTACCGGCATGGGACCGCGGGCCGCCGAGCGCGCGGTCACCAGGGTGCTCGCCGACCCGGCCCTGCGTGACGCGGCCGTCCTGGCCACCGGGTTCTGCGCCGGTCTCGCCCCCGGTATGCACCCCGGTGACCTGGTCGTCGCCGAGGAGACCCGGGACCCGCGCGGCAGCACGCCGTGCGTGGGCACCGACCTGCTCGTCCGGGAACTGGCGCGCGCCCTGCCGGGCCGCACCGTGCACCGGGGTCCGCTCACCGGCTCCGACCACGTCGTCCGAGGTCCCGAACGGTCGGCGCTGCTGGAGACCGGCGCGATCGCGGTCGACATGGAATCCGCGGCCACGCTCCACAGCGCCGTCCTGGCGGGCGTGCGCCCGGTTGCGGCCGTCCGGGTGGTCGTGGACGCTCCAGAACATGAACTGGTCCGTATCGGCACGGTGCGCGGTGGAATATCGGCATTCCGCGTTCTTCGTTCGGTACTTCCCGCTTTTTTCGAATGGCACCGTTCTTTGCTGCTCCCTCGGAGGTAGAGCCAGATGGCCATGCCGCTTCGTCAGTCCATGAAGGTCGCCGCATATCTCTTTGAACAGAAGCTCAGGAAGCGGGACAAATTCGCGCTTCTTGTCGAGTTGGAGCCGCTCTTTGCCTGCAACCTCGCCTGCGAGGGCTGCGGCAAGATCCAGCATCCGGCCGGTGTGCTGAAGCAGCGCATGCCCGTGGCCCAGGCCGTGGGCGCGGTGCTCGAATCAGGTGCGCCGATGGTGTCGATCGCCGGCGGCGAGCCGCTGATGCACCCGCAGATCGACGAGATCGTGCGGCAGCTGGTCGCCAAGAAGAAGTTCGTCTTCCTCTGCACCAACGCGATGCTGCTGCGCAAGAAGATGGACAAGTTCACGCCCTCGCCCTATTTCGCGTGGGCGGTGCACATCGACGGGCTGCGCGAGCGGCACGACGCGTCGGTGGCGAAGGAGGGTGTCTTCGACGAGGCGGTCGAGGCGATCAAGGAGGCCAAGCGCCGCGGCTTCCGCGTCACCACCAACTCCACCTTCTTCAACACGGACACCCCGCAGACGATCGTCGAGGTGCTGAACTTCCTCAACGACGACCTGAAGGTGGACGAGATGATGCTCTCGCCCGCCTACGCCTACGAGAAGGCCCCCGACCAGGAGCACTTCCTTGGCGTCCAGCAGACCCGGGAGCTGTTCAAGAAGGCCTTCGCGGGTGGCAACCGGCGCCGCTGGCGGCTGAACCAGAGCCCGCTCTTCCTGGACTTCCTGGAGGGCAAGGTCGACTTCCCGTGCACCGCGTGGGCGATCCCGAGCTACTCGCTCTTCGGCTGGCAGCGGCCCTGCTACCTGATGAGCGACGGGTACGTGCCGACGTACAAGCAGCTGCTGGAGGAGACCGACTGGGACTCCTACGGCCGCGGCAAGGACGACCGCTGCGCCAACTGCATGGCGCACTGCGGCTACGAGCCCACCGCCGTCCTGGCGACCATGGGGTCGCTCAAGGAGTCCATCCGGGCGGCCCGCGAGACCTTCACGGAAAGCCGCGGGTGAGGTCATGACCGCCGTTTCCCTGGGCCTGCCCGAGGTGCCGGTCCGGCCGATCGCGGAACGCCGTGTGTCACGGCGGATCCAGGTCGGACCGGTGGCGGTCGGCGGCGGTGCGCCCGTGTCGGTGCAGTCGATGACGACGACGCGTACGTCGGACATCGGTGCCACGCTGCAGCAGATCGCGGAGCTGACCGCGTCGGGCTGCCAGATCGTGCGGGTCGCGTGTCCGACGCAGGACGACGCGGACGCGCTGGCGACGATCGCCCGCAAGTCGCAGATCCCGGTTATCGCGGACATCCACTTCCAGCCGAAGTACGTGTTCGCGGCGATCAATGCCGGCTGTGCGGCGGTGCGGGTGAACCCGGGCAACATCAAGCAGTTCGACGACCAGGTGAAGGAGATCGCGCGGGCCGCGAAGGACACGGGCACCCCGATCCGGATCGGCGTGAACGCGGGCTCGCTCGACAAGCGTCTGCTGCAGAAGTACGGCAAGGCGACGCCAGAGGCGCTGGTGGAGTCGGCGCTGTGGGAGGCGTCCCTCTTCGAGGAGCACGGTTTCCGGGACATCAAGATCTCGGTCAAGCACAACGACCCGGTGGTCATGGTCAACGCCTACCGGCAGCTGGCGGCGCAGTGCGACTACCCGCTGCACCTCGGCGTGACCGAGGCCGGGCCGGCGTTCCAGGGCACCATCAAGTCGGCGGTCGCCTTCGGGGCGCTGCTGTCCGAGGGCATCGGCGACACCATCCGGGTGTCCCTGAGCGCCCCGCCGGCCGAGGAGGTCAAGGTCGGCCTCCAGATCCTGGAGTCCCTGGGGCTGCGGGAGCGCGGGCTGGAGATCGTCTCCTGCCCGTCCTGCGGCCGCGCCCAGGTCGACGTCTACAAGCTGGCCGAGGAGGTCACGGCCGGTCTGGAGGGGATGGAGGTCCCGCTGCGCGTCGCCGTCATGGGCTGCGTCGTCAACGGTCCCGGTGAAGCGCGGGAGGCGGACCTCGGCGTCGCCTCCGGCAACGGGAAGGGCCAGATCTTCGTCAAGGGCGAGGTCATCAAGACCGTGCCCGAGTCGAAGATCGTCGAGACCCTCATCGAAGAGGCGATGAAGCTCGCGGCACAGATGGAGCAGCAGGACGGCGTCGCGTCAGGCGCCCCCGCCGTCACCGGAACACCCGCGGTGACGGTGATCTGAACAAACGCATGGACCGAGAGGGGGCCCGAGCGTGACGATTCTGGAGAGCATCCGGGGACCACGCGACCTGAAGGCGCTGTCCGAGGCGCAGACCGGCGAACTGGCCACGGAGATACGCGAGTTCCTGGTGCACGCGGTCGCGAGGACCGGTGGTCACCTCGGGCCCAACCTGGGGGTGGTCGAACTGACCGTCGCCCTCCACCGGGTCTTCGACTCGCCAGTCGACCGCATCCTGTGGGACACCGGCCACCAGAGCTACGTGCACAAACTGCTCACCGGCCGCCAGGACTTCTCCAAGCTGCGCGGCAAGGGCGGCCTGTCCGGCTACCCCTCACGCGAGGAGTCCGAGCACGACGTCATCGAGAACAGCCACGCCTCGACGGTGCTCGGCTGGGCCGACGGGCTAGCCAAGGCACGGCAGGTGCGGGGCGAGGAGGGGCACGTCGTCGCGGTCATCGGGGACGGCGCCCTGACCGGCGGCATGGCGTGGGAGGCACTGAACAACATCGCCGCCGCCCGGGACCGGCCGCTGATCATCGTCGTCAACGACAACGAGCGCTCGTACGCCCCGACCATCGGCGGACTCGCCAACCACCTCGCGACGCTGCGTACGACGGACGGCTACGAGAAGGCGCTGGCCTGGGGCAAGGACGTACTGCTGCGCACGCCGGTCGTCGGGAGCACCCTCTACGAGTCGCTGCACGGCGCGAAGAAGGGGTTCAAGGACGCGTTCGCGCCGCAGGGCATGTTCGAGGACCTCGGGCTCAAGTACGTGGGGCCGATCGACGGGCACGACACGGCGGCCGTGGAGTCGGCGCTGCGGCGCGCGAAGGGCTTCCACGGGCCGGTCCTCGTCCACTGCCTCACGGAGAAGGGCCGCGGCTTCGAACCCGCGCTCGCGCACGAGGAGGACCGTTTCCACACGGTCGGGGTGATGGACCCGCTGACCTGTGAGTCCCTGGCGCCCTCCAACGGCCCTTCCTGGACCTCGGTGTTCGGTGACGAGATCGTCCGCATCGGGGAGGAGCGCGAGGACGTCGTGGCGATCACGGCGGCCATGCTGCACCCGGTGGGACTCGGGGAGTTCGCCGAGCGGTTCCCCGACCGGGTGTGGGACGTCGGTATCGCCGAGCAGCACGCCGCGGTGTCCGCGGCCGGGCTGGCCACCGGCGGTCTGCACCCCGTCGTCGCGGTCTACGCGACCTTCCTCAACCGGGCGTTCGACCAGCTGCTGATGGATGTGGCCCTGCACCGGTGCGGTGTGACGTTCGTGCTCGACCGGGCCGGCGTCACCGGCGTGGACGGCGCGTCGCACAACGGCATGTGGGACATGTCGATCCTCCAGGTCGTGCCCGGCCTCAGGATCGCCGCGCCGCGCGACGCCGACCAGCTGCGGGCCCAGCTGCGCGAGGCCGTCGCCGTCGACGACGCCCCGACGCTGGTCCGCTTCCCGAAGGAGTCGGTCGGCCCCGCCGTCCCCGCGACCGGCCGCGTCGGCGGCATGGACGTCCTGCACCGCGCCGAACGGCCCGAGGTGCTCCTCGTCGCCGTCGGTGTCATGGCGCCCGTGTGCCTCAAGGCCGCCGAGCTGCTGGAAGGCCGCGGGATCGGCTGCACCGTCGTCGACCCGCGCTGGGTCAAGCCGGTCGACCCCGCGCTGCCCGGTCTCGCCGCCGGGCACCGCCTCGTCGCCGTCGTCGAGGACAACAGCAGGGCGTCCGGGGTGGGCGGCGCCGTCGCCCTCGCGCTCGGCGACGCCGAAGTCGACGTACCCGTACGGAGGTTCGGCATTCCGGAGCAGTTCCTCGCGCACGCCAAGCGCGGCGAGGTGCTCGCGGACATCGGCCTCACGCCCGTCGAGATCGCCGGACGGATCAGCGCCGGCCTGGCGGCGAAGGACCAGTTCGCCAAGGAGAAACAGGAATGACCATCCCCTCAGGGACGGCTCCCTCGGAGGAGCCCGTAGCCGGCGGTCCGCTCGCCGGGCACTCCCCGTCCGCGGAGCCCTCCTCCGGGCCGTCCGGCGGCGGACGCCCGGAGTTCGACCTCGCGGCGCTGCTGGCCGAGCGCGGCGCCGAGCGCTACGACCTGCACAGCAAGCACCTGAACCACCAGCTCCCGCGCATGCTGCACACCATCGGCTTCGACAAGGTCTACGAGCGGGCCGAGGGCGCCCACTTCTGGGACGCGGACGGCAACGACTACCTGGACATGCTCGCCGGGTTCGGGGTGATGGGCCTCGGCCGCCACCACCCCGTCGTCCGCAAGGCGCTGCACGACGTCCTCGACGCCCAGCTCGCCGACCTCACCCGCTTCGACTGCCAGCCGCTGCCGGGACTGCTCGCGGAGAAGCTGCTCACCCACAGCCCGCACCTGGACCGGGTGTTCTTCGGAAACAGCGGGACCGAGGCCGTCGAGACCGCGCTCAAGTTCGCCCGGTACGCGACCGGGCGACCGCGTGTCCTCTACTGCTCGCACGCCTTCCACGGGCTGACCACCGGCTCGCTGTCCGTGAACGGCGAGGACGGCTTCCGCGACGGCTTCGCACCACTGCTGCCCGACACGGCTGTCCCGCTCGGGGACCTCGACGCACTCGCGCGGGAGCTCAAGAAGGGCGACGTGGCCGCCCTGATCGTCGAACCCATCCAGGGCAAGGGCGTGCTGGAGGCGCCGCCCGGATACCTGCGCGGAGCCCAGGAGCTGCTGCGCCGGCACAAGGCGCTGCTCATCGCCGACGAGGTGCAGACCGGGCTCGGCCGGACCGGCGACTTCTACGCCTACCAGCACGAGGACGGCGTCGAGCCGGACCTGGTGTGCGTGGCCAAGGCGCTGTCGGGCGGGTACGTGCCGGTCGGCGCCACGCTCGGCAAGGACTGGATCTTCAAGAAGGTCTACTCGTCGATGGACCGCGTCCTCGTCCACTCGGCGAGCTTCGGGTCCAACGCCCAGGCGATGGCCGCCGGACTGGCCGTGCTGTCCGTGCTGGAGAACGAGCAGGTCGTCGCCAACGCCCGGGCGACCGGTGAACAGCTGAAGTCCCGGCTCACCGCGCTCGTCGACAAGTACGAGCTGCTGAGTGACGTACGCGGGCGGGGCCTGATGATCGGCATCGAGTTCGGGCGGCCCCAGTCGCTCAAGCTGCGCAGCCGGTGGGCGATGCTCCAGGCGGCACGCAAGGGACTCTTCGCGCAGATGGTCGTCGTACCGCTGCTCCAGCGGCACCGCATCCTGACCCAGGTCTCCGGCGACCACCTGGAAGTGATCAAGCTGATCCCGCCGCTGACCATCGGGGAGCAAGACGTGGACCGGTTCGTGGAGGCCTTCACCGCCGTCATGGACGACGCGCACAGCGGTGGCGGCCTGATGTGGGACTTCGGCAAGACCCTGGTGAAGCAGGCGGTCGCGAACCGCTGACGCCTTTTGCCTCTGGGGCAACAAAGTTGCCTCAGAGGCAACTGTGCGGCTCAATGGACGCTATGAGCCCCGCCGCGGACACGAACCCGGAACGTCCGGCCGACGAGCTGCCCGCCGTCGCACCGCAGCTCCGCGCGCTGCGCCGTCGCGCCTCCCTCACCCTGGAGGCCGCCTCCCGCGCCGCCGGACTCTCGCCCGCCCATCTCTCCCGGCTGGAGACCGGGCAGCGCCAGCCCTCGCTGCCGATGCTGCTCGCACTCGCCCGTGTCTACGGTACGACGGTCTCCGAACTGCTCGGCGAGACGGTCGCCGAACGGGACGCCGTGACGCGCGCCGCCGACGTGGAACCCAGCACGGCGGGCGGCTGGACCTACTGGCAGGCGGGCGCCCCCGGCCGCGGGATGCAGGCGCTGCGGGTCCACGTCCCGCACGGGGCGCAGGGCGACATCGTGCGCGTCCACCCCGGCGAGGAGTGGCTGTACGTCCTCACCGGGAGGCTGCGACTGCGCCTCGGGGACACCGCGCACATCCTCGCGCCGGGCGACAGCGCGCACTTCGACTCGCTGACCCCGCACCGTCTCGCCGCCGCCGATCACGACGGGGCCGAGCTGCTCTTCGTCCACACACTGCTGCAGAGCCCGGCCACCGCGCTCTGCCTCGGTCCGGTCACGGGCCACCCGACACCAGGAGAGACCTCATGACCGAGCCCACCGAGCCCGGCACCCGGCGGTCGATGGAGGAGAAGTTCCCGCGCGCGCTGTGGGTGCGGCTCATCATCTACGTCGCCGTGGGCCACCTCTTCGCGGCCTTCATCTACCTGCTGTTCACCCTGGGCGCGCAGAACCAGTAGCCGACCGAGTCCGGCCCGTCGCCGGGCCGGGCCCCTCAGTCGAGGAGCCGGTCCCGCAGCCGCTGCCGCACCTCGGGGGTGACCCGCAGGCCCTTCTCCAGATAGGCGTCGACACCGCCCCACGTCTCCTCGATCGTCTCGAAGGCGGCCGTCAGGTACTCGGCGCGCGCGTCGAAGAGGGGGCTCAGCAGCTCCATGACCTCGGGGGAGTAGGCGGAGGCGGCGGAGCTGCTGCGGTGGACCTTGTAGCGGCGGTGCGTGGCGTTCGACTCCAGGTAGTCGGCGAGGATCGCGTCGCGCTCCACGCCCAGCGCCAGGAGGGTCACGGCTATCGACAGGCCCGCGCGGTCCTTGCCCGCCGCGCAGTGCATCAGGGCGGGCACGCTGTCCTCGGCCAGCGCGTGCAGCACCCGGGAGTGCTCTGCGGTGCGGTCCTTGATGATGATCCGGTAGGAGCCGATCATCCGGTTTGCGGCCTTGCCGTCGGAGAGGATCGCCCGGAGCTGGTCCAGGTCGCCGTCGCGGACCATCTTCCAGAACTCGGCCCCGTCCGCCGGGTCCGTCAGCGGCAGATTCACGTTCCGCACGCCGGGCAGCGAGACGTCCGGGCCCTCCAGCTTCTGGTCGGCCGCGTTGCGGAAGTCGAAGATCGTGTGCAGGCCGAGCGAGGCGAGGAACGCGGCGTCCTCGTCCGTCGCGTGCGCGAGGTGGCCGCTGCGGAACAGGCGTCCGTACCGCACTCGCCGACCGTCCGTGGTGGGCAGGCCGCCCACGTCACGGAAGTTACGCACTCCGGCCAGCTCGGGCTCGGTCGACGGGACCTGCTGCGTCACGGTGGCTCCTCCCATTCGTCCGCCGGCGCTGCTCGGCATCGCTCGCCGACGGGATGCGCTCTCGACGATACGACATGGGTTCCCAGGGCAATGAGTTGTCCACAGGCGCCCGGGAGCGGACGGGAAGCGGAGTGGCGCGGTCGGCGGTTGCCCGGCGCCAAGCCGGTAAGACGTCGCTCGTAGGGGGCGCCGGGCCGCGCAGGAGGCCGCCCGCGCCGACGGGCGGTGACGCAGTCAGATGGAGGAGTGACAGGTGAAGGGGTTCCGCGGATTCATCCTGCGCGGCAATGTGGTCGACCTGGCGGTCGGCATCGTGATCGGCGCGGCCTTCACGGCGGTGGTGAACGGGTTCGTCCGGGCGTTTCTGACCCCGCTGGTCGGGCTGGCGTCCGGGGCCACCGGTGATCTCAGCCGCAAGACCTTCACGGCGGGCGGGACCGACTTCCCCTACGGCGCGTTCATCAACGCCGCGATCAGCTTCCTGCTGGTCGCCACGGCCCTGTACTTCCTCGTGGTGCTGCCGGTGAACAAGCTGCACCAGCGCTTCGCGCCGAGCCACGACGTGCAGGCGCCCAAGCGGGAGTGCCCGGAGTGCCTCAGCCCGGTGCCCACCGAGGCCCGCCGCTGCGCCTCCTGCACGAGTCCGCTGCCGGCCCTGCCCGCGCAGGCGACCGCTCAGACGTCGGAGGGGACCGTACCGGCACGTCAGGACCGGTGACCGGCGACCGGCCACCGGCGGGACCGGCCGCCCCTCGGGACGAGGTCCCGGGGCGTGCGGTGCCCCCTGCCCGCGTGCGGGCGGACCTGGCCGACGGCTGCCACATGCATCCTGGGCCGGCCCCGTTACGACTGGCGTCGGGCGGGAAGCCGCAGGTCATGAACGCATGGGCGGATCTTCGAGAGAGTGACCACCGGTTGACGCGGCGGGTGGCCGCGTGGCAGTCGGACTGCGCGCGGCGCCTGCTGCCCGCCGTGGAGGACGCTGCTCAGCACACCAAGCTGTGGTGGGGGGCGGCGGCCGTCATGTGCACGGTGGGCTGGAGAGCCCGCCGGGCCGCGGCCGCCGGGCTGGCGAGCATGGCCGTGGCCGAGCTGGTGTCGAACGGCGTGCTCAAGCAGGTCTGCGAGCGGGAACGGCCGCCGAAGGAGTGGATCTCGCACGAGGACGTCCACGAGCGGCCCGACTCCTCCTCCTTCCCGTCCGGGCACACCGCCGCGGGCGTGGGCTTCAGTGCGGCGGTGGCGGTGGTGTGGCCGCTGGCGGGCGCCGTGTGCGCGGTCCCGGCCCTGATGGTGGCCGCCGAGCGGGTGCACACCGGCGCGCACTACCCGTCCGACGTCGCCGCGGGGGCGGCGGTCGGTCTGGCCGCGGCCGCCCTTGTGCACCAGGCTCCCCGTCTGGCGCTGCGCCTGCTGCGCTGACCGCGTGGGACCGCCCCGGCCGCCGTCGTCCCGCGGGTCGTCAGTGCCCGTGGCCGTCCGTGTTCTCGGCGGGCGCGGTGCTCTCCTCGTGCCGCCCGGCGTCGGTGCCCGCTCCCGCCGAGACGGTGAAGGCGGCCGTGCGGACGGTGCCGTGGTGCCGGAAGTCCAGGAAGAGGCGGTAGGTGCCGGCGCTCGGGGCGGTGGCGGTGAAGGTGACGTCCGGCCCGGGCTTCGTCGTGCCGTCGCCGGGCTCGCCGTGCGGGTGGACGTGCAGGTAGGCGAGGTCCCCGGAACGCAGGGCGACGAGGTGGCCGTACGCGCCGAGGTAGGGCTGGAGGTCGGTGACGGGGCGGCCGTCCTTGCTGACGCTCAGCCTCAGTCGTCCCGGCGTGCCCGGGCGCAGCTCGCCGTTGAGCGTCACCGTGTAGCCGTCCACGGACGCGGTGCGGGACGGCTTGGGCGGCTCCGCCGGCTTGTACGTGCCGGAGACCGCGAGGTCGGCGCCGAGGGTGAGGTTCGCGGCCCCCTCGGCGGCCGGGGTGAAGTCGGCGAAGACCCGGTAGCTGCCGGCGGCGGGCAGGTCGACCGGCGTGGACCAGGTGCCGTCGGCGGCCCGGACGGGGTGCAGGTGCCGGTAGGTGACCAGATCGCGCGAGGCGAGGATCAGGTGCAGTTCCTTGTCGTGTTCGCGCTGGTAGGCGGTGACGCGACGGCCGGTCCGGTCGCGGATGACGAAACTCAGCCGGCTCTCCTTCCCGGCGCGCACGGCCGGTGTCGCGAGGTCGAGGGTGTAGCCGCCCTCGGAGACCTGGAGCCCTGAGGCGACCGCGTCGCCGCCGCTGCCCGCCGGGCCGGGTGAGGCGCCCCCGTCGTGACCGGAGTGCGAGGTTGGCTCGGGGCCCGCGGTCACGGGACCCACGGCGTCGCCGACGCCGTACGCGGCGGCGAAGGAGGCCGCGAGTGCGGCGCCGAACGCGGTGATCTTCACTGCGGTGTTCATGCGGTTCTCCCCTTGAAGCGTGTCCTGAGCGGTGCTCTCACCGGCAGCGTATACCCCCCAGGGGTATTTTCAAGAGGGGCGGTCGACGCTTGCCAACAATACCGGGGAGGGGTATACCTGAGGTCGGCCGACGGTACCCCCATGGGGTATCTAACCAGGCGGCCGTCCCACTGACGAGGAGATCCCATGTCCTGCTGCACCCCAGACGGCACCTGCTCCACCACCGCTGCCGCCACCGCCGACGTCGCGCTCACCGACGCCCGCACGACCGTCTACGACGTGTCCGGCATGACCTGCGGGCACTGCAAGGCCACGCTCACCAAGGAGATCGGCGCCCTCGACGGCGTGCTCTCGGTGGACGTCGACATCGACGCCGGACAGGTCCGGGTGACCACCGAGGCCGAGCCCGACGACGCGGTGCTCGCCGCCGTGGTGGACGAGGCGGGCTACGCGCTCACCGGCCGGGCGGCCTGAGCCCCGCCGTCCGCCGCCGGGCCCGACGCACGCCGGGCCCGGCACCCCGCTTCCCCGTGCTCGTCCCGAGCCCGTTTCCGCACCAGTCCGAGGAGCAGTGATGACTACCACGGTCCCCGACACCGCCGAGGTCGAACTCGCCATCGGCGGCATGACCTGCGCCTCGTGCGCCGCCAGGATCGAGAAGAAGCTCAACCGCATGGACGGGGTCGAGGCCACCGTCAACTACGCCACGGAGAAGGCGAAGGTCAGCTACCGCGGCCAGGACGTGTCGGTGGCGGACCTGATCGCCACCGTGGAGGCCACGGGCTACACCGCCGCCGAACCGGCTCCACCGCACACCGGGCCGGGGCGGGACGGCGCCGCCCCGGGCGAGGCCGACGAGCTGCGCCCCCTGCGGCAACGGCTGGTCACCGCCGTGGTCCTGGCGGTCCCGGTCGTCGCGATGGCGATGATCCCCGCCCTCCAGTTCGAGTACTGGCAGTGGCTCAGCCTCACCCTCGCCGCTCCCGTGGTCACCTACGCGGCCTGGCCGTTCCACCGGGCCGCGATCACCAACGCCCGCCACGGCGCGGCCACGATGGACACGCTCATCTCGGTGGGCACCTCGGCCGCCTTCCTGTGGTCCCTGTGGGCGCTGTTCCTCGGCTCCGCCGGCACCCCGGGCATGACGCACCCCTTCGAGTTCACCGTCGGCCGCTCCGACGGCGCCGGGAACATCTACCTGGAGGCCGCCGCCGGTGTCACCGCCTTCATCCTGGCCGGACGGTACTTCGAGGCCCGCTCCAAGCGCCGGGCCGGTGCCGCGCTGAGGGCGCTGCTGGAGCTCGGGGCCAAGGAGGTCACCGTGCTGCGGCAGGGCCGTGAGCGGCTGATCCCGGTGGGCGAGCTGCGAGCAGGGGACCGCTTCCTGGTCCGGCCCGGCGAGAAGATCGCCACCGACGGAACCGTCGTCGAGGGCACCTCGGCCGTCGACGCCTCCATGCTGACCGGGGAGTCCGTGCCGGTGGAGGTCGGCCCCGGGGACACCGTCACGGGCGCCACGCTGAACGCCGGCGGCCGGCTCGTCGTCGAGGCCACACGGGTCGGCGCGGACACCCAACTCGCCCGGATGGCACGACTGGTGGAGGACGCGCAGAACGGCAAGGCGGCGGCCCAGCGGCTGGCCGACCGGATCTCCGCCGTGTTCGTGCCCGTCGTCATCGCCCTCGCGCTCGGCACCCTCGGCTTCTGGCTGGGCAACGGCGCCGGGCTGACCGCCGCGTTCACCGCCGCGGTGGCGGTGCTGATCATCGCCTGCCCCTGCGCGCTGGGCCTGGCGACCCCGACCGCGCTCATGGTGGGCACGGGCCGGGGCGCGCAGCTCGGCATCCTGATCAAGGGCCCCGAGGTCCTGGAGAGCACGCGCAGGGTCGACACGATCCTCCTGGACAAGACCGGCACCGTCACCACCGGCAGGATGACCCTCCTCGCCGTCCACACCACCCCCGCGACGAGCGAGGCCGAGGTGCTGCGGCTGGCGGGCGCCCTGGAGCACGCCTCCGAACACCCCGTCGCCCGGGCCGTCGTCACCGGGGCGACCGAGCGGGGCGTCACCCTGCCGGTCCCCGAGGACTTCGCCAACGTCGCCGGGCTGGGCGTGCAGGGCGTCGTGGACGGTCACGCGGTCCTCGTCGGCCGCGAAAGGCTCCTCCGGGAGTGGTCCATGAGCCTGCCGGCGCAACTGGAGCGCGCTCGGGCCGTCGCCGAGGCGGCCGGCCGCACCGCCGTCGCGGTCGCCTGGGACGGCGAGGCGCGGGCGGTCCTCGAAGTCGCCGACGCCGTCAAGGACACCAGCGCCGAGGCCGTACGGCGGCTGCGGGCCCTCGGCCTCACCCCGGTCCTGCTCACCGGCGACAACCGGGCCGTCGCCGAGTCCGTCGCGGCCGAGGTCGGCATCGACGAGGTGATCGCCGAGGTCATGCCGGAGGACAAGGTCGCCGTCGTGGAGAGGCTCCAGGCCGAAGGGCGCAGCGTCGCGATGGTCGGCGACGGTGTCAACGACGCCGCCGCGCTGGCCCGGGCCGACCTGGGCCTGGCCATGGGCACCGGCACCGACGCGGCCATCGAGGCCGGCGACCTGACCCTCGTACGCGGCGACCTGCGCGTCGCCGCCGACGCGATCCGGCTGTCCCGCAGAACGCTGGGCACCATCAGGTCGAACCTGTTCTGGGCCTTCGCCTACAACGTGGCCGCCCTGCCGCTCGCCGCGGCGGGCCTGCTCAACCCGATGATCGCCGGAGCCGCCATGGCCTTCTCCTCGGTCTTCGTCGTCGGCAACTCCCTGCGCCTGCGCGGGTTCAGGGCCCTCGACTGACCCGGACGCCGCGAACCCCGTCACGGAGGGGACGGAGCGGCCACTTGTGACGGTTGTTCCATCTCGTCGCAAGTGGCCGTTCTGTCCTGTTTGGTGCTTAAGGTCCAACTGGCAATGATTTAGGGCTCGCTGGCGTCCTGGTGCGTGAGCAGGGTCATACCGGTGACGGTGCGTCGCGGCCGCCGTCCGTCAAATCCTCGGGTGCGCCAGGGGATTGCGGCCCCGGGAAGATCGCTCGTCGACGGACAGTCACCGGCAATAGGGACATCGATCAAGAAATGGGTGTGCACAGAAACCCCACAAGCTTGTCCAGGCCCTCTCATGTCGCTTACGTTCTGCCTCACTCCGGACGGACGCCCAATCCTGCCGCCGCCCGGATCCCGCACACTCACCCGTCCACGGCAGGAGCGGGGGACCCACAGGTACGACGCCTGTTCCGGTCTCCGGAACGGGCTAGGGGTCAAGCCGCGCGCAACGCGGCCGGGCATCTCCAGCCCGCACCCGACAGCTCACCTCGCAGGCGCCGGAGAGGAATGCACCATGCCCGCGAAGGGTAAGCACCGCCGTCCCAAGTCCCTGCGCATCACCCGCTCGATAGCCGTCGCCGGCACCGGTGGCGCCGCACTCGCGCTGCCCCTGATGGGAGCCGCCGGCGCCCACGCCGCCACTCCGGCGGCCGCCGCCTCCTCCGCCACGGCGAAGACCGTCGCCGCCGCCCCCGTCGCCGCCCAGAAGGCCGTGACCAAGACCTACGCGGTCAAGGCGGGCGACTCCCTCGCGAAGATCGCCGACGACCAGGACGTCAGCGGCGGCTGGAAGAAGCTCTACCAGGACAACCGCAAGGCCATCGGCGGCGACCCCGCGCTGATCCACCCGGGCCTGAAGCTGACGCTCGGCGGCAAGGCCGCGTCCGCCCCCGCCAAGCCCTCCACCGCCGCCAAGCCGTCCGGCAAGACCACCCAGACGGCCAAGACGCAGGCCGCCCCGGCCGCCGCCACCAGCAGCTCCGGCTACACCCTGCCGGTCGAGGGCGCGACCGTCGGCACGTCCTACAAGACCGCGGGCAGCATGTGGTCCAGCGGTTACCACACCGGCGTCGACTTCGTGGTCCCGACCGGCACCACCCTCAAGGCCGTCGGACCGGGCACCGTCGTCTCGGCCGGCTGGGGCGGCGCGTACGGCAACCAGGTCGTCATCCGGCACACCGACGGCCAGTACTCCCAGTACGCCCACCTGTCCTCGCTCTCGGTCTCGGCCGGGCAGACCGTGACCGGCGGTCAGCAGATCGGCCTGTCCGGCGCGACCGGCAACGTCACCGGACCGCACCTGCACTTCGAGATCCGCACCACGCCGGACTACGGCTCGGACGTGGACCCGCTCGCGTACCTGCGCGCGCACGGCGTCTCCGTCGGCTGACGCCCGCACCCGCACACCGGAGGCCGGACCCCGATCACCGGGGTCCGGCCTCCGCCGTGCCGGGGGCGACACTCCCTTTGCGGCGGTGACCGCCGCACGCGTACCGCGTGGGTGGACGCAGGCGTTGAGGCTCGTCAACCGCCCTTGAACACCGCCTTATTCCGGGATTGACCAACACTTGACGAGTGGCTTATCTCACCGCACGTCAACCCCTTCCTACGGTCGCGTAGCTCACATCAAAAGGTGAATCATGGGCCGATGTGGCAGACGATTCGAAGAGTGACAACAGATCAGTGATCGGGTCGTACGTGGCGGTGGGGGACAGCTTCACCGAGGGCGTCGGCGATCCCGGTCCGGACGGGGCCTTCGTCGGCTGGGCCGACCGGTTCGCGGTCCTGCTCGCGGACCGACGGCCCGAGGGCGACTTCGGCTACACCAACCTCGCCGTACGCGGCAAACTGCTCGACCAGATCGTGGCGGACCAGCTCCCGCAGGCCAAGGCGCTGGAACCCGACCTCGTCTCCTTCTGCGCGGGCGGCAACGACATCATCCGGCCCGGCACCGACCCCGACGAGGTCGCAGAGCGCTTCGAGCGGGCCGTCGCCGACCTCACCTCGGTCGTCGGCACCGTCATGGTGACCACCGGCTTCGACACCCGCGGCGTACCCGTGCTCAAGCACCTGCGCGGCAAGATCGCCACGTACAACGGACACGTACGGGCCATCGCCGACCGCTACGGCTGCCCGGTGCTCGACCTGTGGTCCCTCAAGACCGTGCAGGACCGGCGCGCCTGGGACGGCGACCGGCTCCACCTCTCTCCCGAGGGGCACACTCGCGTCGCCCTGCGGGCCGGGCAGGTCCTCGGCCTGGAGGTCCCGGCGGACCCGGACCAGGCCTGGCCCCCGCTCCCGCCGCGCGGCACCTTCGAGGTGCGCCGCGACAACATCCAGTGGGCGCGCGAGTACCTCGTGCCGTGGATCGGACGGCGGCTGCGCGGCGAGTCCTCCGGGGACCACGTGGCGGCGAAGGGCAGCCTGTCGCCCGACGACATCAAGACGCGGATCGCACCGGCCGTCTGAGCGGTACGAGGGGCCGGGCGGAGCGCCGGGCGGGTGCGCGGGCGGGCTCAACGGCTCTGCTGCACGGAATCGTTGCGGCCCGCCGTCCCGTCGGTGCCGGGGAGGGCCGGCTTCCGCGGGGGAGTGGGCGGACCGACGGGCAACTGGACTCGCCGTAAAGGGAGTTCGTGAGCGCCCGTGTCCGGCCCCGGTGTGTCAGGTGCCGGGCGGTGCGGTCAGGGCCTCGCGCTCCAGGCCCAGTTCACGGGCGAGCGCCTCGTCCACCCACGCCTGGGTGCGCGCGCGGGACACCGAGCCGGGGTACGCGGTCATCTGCACGGCGAGACCGTCCAGCAGGGCCGTCAGCCGCAGGGCCGCGTCCTTGGGGTCCGGACACGTGAACTCGCCCGCGGCGACGCCCTCCGCGATGACCTCGGCGATCGCCGCCTTCCACTGCCGGTCGAGGCCCTGGGTGACCTCGCGCAGCCCCGGCTCGCGCAGGGCCACCGCCCAGCCCTCGATCCACAGCCGCCAGCCCTTGGCCTGTCCGGTCGGCGCGTACCAGCGCACGGCGGCCCGCAGCCGGCGCAGCGCCGACGTACGCCGGCCCAGCAGCTTGCGCAGCCGGGTCAGGTCGTCCTCGGCGGCGAACGTGAACGCCTCCGCGACCAGCTTCTCCTTGGTCGAGAAGTGGTAGAGGACCAGCGCGTTGCTCACTCCCAGCGCCGCGGCCACGTCGGCGATCCGTACCGCCGCGACACCCCGCGCCTCGATCTGCCCGATGGCGGCCCGCAGCATCTCCTCGCGCCGCCGGCCCACACTCAACCGCACTCTCGCCACGCGGCAACCCTAATCCGTCGCGCGGGACGGCCCGACGGGGGCTCGGGGCCGGTCCCGCGCCGAGGGGTGCCGGGACCTCACCGGTAGCGGCCGTACCGTTCGGCGATCACCGGCAGCCGGTCGGCGACGATGGCGTGCGCGGCCTCCCTGGGGGTGCTGCCGTCGGCCTCGGCGCGGGCCAGCGTCCGGTCGATCAGGGTGCGCATCGAGCGCCGGATGTGCGTGAACGCCTCGTCCGGGTCGGGGCCGAT
The DNA here is from genome assembly GCF_042872045.1 of Streptomyces sp. NPDC005496. Taxonomy (NCBI): domain Bacteria; kingdom Bacillati; phylum Actinomycetota; class Actinomycetes; order Kitasatosporales; family Streptomycetaceae; genus Streptomyces; species Streptomyces sp. NPDC005496. Next base: position 70,674 of record NZ_JBIAJQ010000001.1, on the reverse strand, counting down.
GTCGCCGAACAGCGTCCACCACCACCATGCGTTGGTGCCGGAGTTCACCACCACGTCCGGCAGGACGGTGACCCCGCGCGCGGCGAGCAGTTCCTCCGCCTCGGGCAGCACCGGCATGTTGGCGGCCTCCACGATCCAACGGGCCCTGACACCCGCCTGGTTGTCCGTGTCGATCGCATACGAGACGGCGGCCGGTACCAGCACCTCCGCGTCGGTGGACAGCCAGGCGTCCGCGTCCAGTTCACGGTCCGTGGGACGCAGCGCGCCGCGGTCGACGGTGCCGTAAGCGTCCCGCGCGGCCAGCAGCGCGTCGACGTCGAGTCCGCGCGGATCGGCGATCGTGCCCTTGACGTCGGCGACCGCCACCACGGTGAGCCCGGCGCGGGCCAGGAAACGCGCCGTCGCCCCGCCCATGGTGCCGAGACCCTGCACGGCGACGCGGGTCCCCGCGTACGGCACGCCCGCCCGGTCCAGGGCCGCGAGCACGGACTCGGCGACCCCGCAGCCGCCGGCCAGCTCGTCGAGCCCGATGCCGTCCACCTCGACCGCGAACGCGTCCGCCAGCCGCCGCCGGGCCGCCGCCTCGTCGTCGAGCAGCGGGTACACGGCCTGGATCGAGGAGACGAGCCCCGCCTCGGCCATCGCCCGGTCCACGACGTCCTGCGTGAGACCGAGGTCCTCCCCGGTCGCCCAGACGCTCTCGACATAGGGGCGCACCGCGCGCAGGTACCGCACGAGCACGCCGTACGCCTCCGGGTCCCGGGGGTCGCAGTCGATGCCGCCCTTGGCGCCGCCCAGCGGGATGTAGCGGCCCTGGGGGTCGTAGTGCAGGGCCTCCTTCATCGTCATGCCGCGGGCGAGCCCGGCGACCTCCTCGACCGTGCAGCCCTCGCGCATGCGCAGCCCGCCGCTGGAGACCCCGCGCACCAGCCGGTCGACGACCAGGTGCCCCTGCCGTCCGGTGACGTGGTCGGTCCAGGTCAGCGTGATGAGCGGGGCGTCGCCGGGGGCGGTCATGGGGGCTCCTGGGGTGGGTGGGCCGGAGGGGTCGTGGGCGGCGGGGCCCTTGGTGAACCCGCGGTCGGGATCCGCAGGGATGATAGCCGGGCGACCTCGCTTACTGAACGGCGGATCAGTTGCGGACGCGGGGCGGGCAACCGGCCGGTGGGGTCCGGGACACCGTGCCGTCACCCGAATGACCCGGCGTTGTCGGAGGGGCGGACCATAATGGAATGTCAGACCGACTCCACCAGGAGGTTGCCGTGACCGGTTCCCGTCCCCTGAGCTCCGGGCTCCGCTCGTTGCGGCCCGCCGCCTTCGGCGCGGATCCGAGCGGCGAGCGCCTGGAGCGCATCCGCAGGTCGCCCAATTTCGCCGACGGTGTCTTCAAGAACCCGGAGAGTGCCCGGATCCGCCCCGACGGTTCCATGATCGAGCTCGCGAAGGTCTTCTTCCGCCGGGACGAGCGGCCCCACCGGTCCCCGGTCGGCACGGTGCCGGTGCACCCCACGACCCTCGCTGACCTCGCGGCGCCCCCTGCGAGCGGACTGCGGATCACCTGGATGGGACACTCCAGCGTGCTGGCCGAGATCGACGGGCACCGGGTGCTCTTCGACCCGGTGTGGGGCGACCGCTGCTCCCCGTTCGCCTTCGCCGGACCCAAGCGGCTGCACCCCGTGCCCCTGCCGCTGGCCGCCCTCGGCCCGGTCGACGTCGTCGTCATCTCGCACGACCACTACGACCACCTGGACATGCCGAGCATCAAGGCCCTGGCCGGCACGGACACGGTCTTCGCGGTGCCGCTCGGGGTCGGCGCGCACCTGGAGCGCTGGGGCGTCTCCGCCGACCGCCTGCGCGAGCTGGACTGGAACGAGTCGACGAAGGTCGGCGGCCTCACCCTGACCGCCACCCCGGCGCGCCACTTCTGCGGCCGCGGCCTGCGCAACGCGCAGCACACGCTCTGGGCCTCCTGGGCCGTCGCGGGCGACGAGCACCGGATCTACCACAGCGGTGACACGGGCTACTTCGAGGGCTTCAAGGACATCGGCGCCGAGCACGGCCCGTTCGACCTGACGATGATCCAGGTCGGCGCGTACAGCGAGTTCTGGCCGGACATCCACATGACGCCCGAGGAGGGCATGCGGACGCACCTGGACCTCCAGGGCGGCCGGCCCGCCGGCGTGATGATGCCGATCCACTGGGCGACGTTCAACCTCGCGACGCACCCGTGGGTGGAGCCCGGCGAGGGCACGATCGAGGCCGCCCGCGCGGCGGGCGCCCGTATCGCCCTGCCGCACCCGGGGGAGCCGTTCGAGCCCACGGCCGAGACCGTCCCGTCCGAGCCCTGGTGGCGTGGTGTCGCCCGGGAGCCCGAGGGCGGCTGGGACGCCCCGGCGAAGACGGCCGCCGCGGCCCCGGAGGCCACGGCGAGTGACCCCGAGGCCAGGTCCGCGGAGGGCACGGGAGAGCCGGAGACCGTCCCCGCCGGGTGACCGACCGGGACGAGGAACCGTACGGCGAGGGCCGAGGAGCGCACCGCTCCTCGGCCCTCGCCGTTTGCCACTGACCGCTTCTGACCAGCTCCGATCGATTCGTTTCCGAAGGTGAGCGGATGTCCGAGGCGCTTGTCGGTCTGTCGTACGAAGCCTCATACCAGAGCGGGACGGTCTCCGCGGGAGTTTGTCAACTGCCCGTCGCACATGATGTGTTGCCGACTACTGTGAGTGGCCGTCGGGCGACGCGGGGTCGATCTCCTCGGCTCCGTCGGCCGACTCCGCGATGGCGCATGCCCGAGTCGCAGACCCGCGGGGGTCCCGTGCCCCCGACGCACCAGTACGAGGACGCCGATGTCTCACCTCCGCGCACCGGCCGCACGCGCAGACCGCCGTGAGGGCGGCCGGCACGGGCGGCCGGTCGCCCGCGCCGCTCCGCCGCTGCCCGAGACCCACATACGGTCTCAGCTGCTGCGGCTGGCCGTCCTGCCGCCGATCGCGGTGGCCCTGAGCGCCTGCGCCGCCGTCCTGTTCATCCTGCGCACGGCCGGGGCCCGGCCCAGCCCGACGCTGTGGGCCGTGCTCGCCGGAGCCGCCGGCGTGGCGTGCGCGGGGATCGTGATCGCCGCGATCGCCGCCGACCGCGCGGCCAGGTCCGTCCGCGACCGCGTCGCCGCCCTGCGCCGCACCACCGCCCGCGGCGAGGCGGACCTGCGCGCCCTTGTCGACACCCTGCGCCGCGGCGAGGCCGCCCCCCAGCGCAAGCCGCGCAAGGGGCCGCCCGGGGACGCCGACGACTTCGAGCTGCTCGCCGCCGACCTGGTCCGCGCCCAGGACGGCGCGGTGATCGCGGTCGTGCAGGCCGCGCAGCTCTCCAGCCACGCGGGCAGCGAACAGAAGGTCGAGGTCTTCGTCAACCTGGCCCGGCGGCTCCAGTCCCTCGTGCACCGGGAGATCTCCATCCTGGACGAGCTGGAGAACGAGATCGAGGACCCGGACCTGCTCAAGGGCCTCTTCCACGTCGACCACCTCGCCACCCGCATCCGCCGCCACGCCGAGAACCTCGCCGTCCTCGGCGGGGCCGTCTCACGCCGCCAGTGGAGCAACCCCGTCTCCACGACCGAGGTGCTGCGGTCCGCGATCGCCGAGGTCGAGCAGTACTCACGGGTCAAGCTGGTGCCGCCGATCGACGGCACCCTGCGCGGGCACGCGGTCGCCGACGTCATCCACCTGCTCGCGGAGCTCGTCGAGAACGCCACCGTGTTCTCGGCCCCGCACACCCAGGTGCTGCTCCGGGCCAGCCTCGTCACCTCGGGACTGGCCGTCGAGGTCGAGGACCGGGGCCTCGGCATGCCCGTCGGCGAGCAGGACAAGATGAACGCCCTGCTCGCCGACCCCGACCAGGTCAACGTCGCCAGCCTGCTCCAGGACGGCCGCATCGGACTGTTCGTGGTCTCGCAGCTGGCCCGGCGGCACGGCATCCACGTACGGCTCCAGGCGAACATCTACGGCGGCGTCCAGGCCGTACTCGTCGTACCGCAGGCGCTGCTCGGCACGGACCCGGAGGAGCCCGGGGCGGTGCCGCGGGCACCGGCGCGGGAGGCGGCGCAGCCTCCGCGTCCGGCGCCCGGCCCGCCGCAGCTCCAGGCCGCCGGAGCCGCGCCCGAGCCGTCGGCGCCCCGGCACGCCGCGGCGCCCGCCCTGCCCCGGCAGACGCGTCAGCCGCGGCGGGCACCGGCCACCGCGTCCGGCGTCGACGGCGGCCCCGCGCCGCTGCCCCTGCGCGGCGCCCGCCAGGAGCGGCCCACCCCGGCGGAGGCCGTGCCCGGCGTCCGGCCCGAGGACCGGCGGACCGTGGCGGAGAACGCCGGCACCCCGCCCGTGCCGCGCAACGGCGCCGTGCGCGGCACCATGGGCAGGCCGCCGCAGCTGCCCCGGCGCCGCGCCCAGGAGCACATCGCGCCCCAGCTCCGCGACGGTCCGACGACCCTGCCCCGGCCGGACGCCGACCAGCACGTCGGCCACGATCCCGGTCTGATGGCGGCCTTCCAGCGCGGCATCGGCCTCGCGGAGGCCGCCCAGCGGGAGACGGCCTACACGGAGCGGGACCAGCCGGCGCCGGACCACATGGACGCGCCGGCCATGGTGGAGGCCCTGCACATGGGCGTGCGCCACAGGGACGGGCTCCCGCCCGATGGCCCGCACGGAGAGCCGCCGCAGTCGGGCCTGCCGCACACCGACCTGTCCGCTCCGTCCCCCGCGGCCCACTTCGGCGCGTCGCCCCTGCCGTCCGCGCCCCACCCCGCTTTCCCGGGGGAGCCCCCGTCGTACGCCCCCGCGGGACAGGCGGCCCCGGACGGACGCCACATGGAGGGCCCGCCCATGGAGCACCTGCCTGTGGAGGCCGAGACGTCCATGGAGGCGCCGCACATAACCGAGGAGCAACCGACCCACGCGTCCGCGCGGCACGAAGCGCACGGAGTGCGCGAGATCGCGCCCGCGCCAGGACACGACTTCACCACCCGGCACGACGGGAGCGCACCGGCCGGATGACCAGCACCCCCACCCCCACCGCTCCCGCAGACCTTCGTATTCCAAGGAGTCGATCCATCATGGCGAGCGATGCGCCGACCGGCCATGTATCCGACCTGGACTGGCTGATGAGCGGCCTCGTCCAGCGCGTACCGCACACCACGAGCGCGGTGCTCCTGTCCTGCGACGGGCTCGTGAAGTCGGTCCACGGCCTCGACACCGACAGCGCCGACCACATGGCGGCCCTGGCCTCCGGCCTGTACTCCCTCGGGCGCAGCGCCGGACACCGCTTCGGCGACGGCGGCGACGTACGCCAGGTCGTCGTCGAGCTCGACTCGATGCTGCTGTTCGTCTCCACCGCCGGCTCGGGCACCTGCCTCGCCGTGCTCGCCGGGCGCGAGGCCGACGCGGCGGTGCTCGGCTACGAGATGGCGATGCTGGTCAAGAGCGTGCGGCCGTATCTAGTGACCGCGCCCCGGCAGGTCGCCGTCGAACCGTCGGCGATGAGGCCTTGAGGGTGGCCGCGGCCGGCGACGGGCCCTGGCTCGACGACGCGGCCGGCCGGCTGGTGCGCCCGTACACGGTGAGCAACGGCCGGACCAGGCCCACGACCGCGCTCGACCTGCTCTCGCAGGTGATGACCACCGGGGCGACCCCGCTCGGTTACCTCGGCCCGGAGCACACCCAGGCACTCGAACTGTGCCGGGGGCCGCTGTCGGTCGCGGAGATCGCCGCGCACCTGAAGCTGCCGGCGGCGGTCACCAAGGTGTTGCTGTCGGACCTCGTCGACTGCGGGGCGCTGACCACCAAGCCTCCCGAGTTCCACCACAACCCCACTGACCGGTCTCTTCTGGAGGCAGTGCTCGATGGACTACGACGACAGCTCTGATCCCTTCCCCACCGCACTGAAGATCTTGGTGGCGGGCGGGTTCGGGGTCGGCAAGACGACCTTCGTCGGCGCGGTGAGCGAGATCGCGCCGCTCAGTACGGAGGAGCTGCTCACCACGGTCAGCGCGGCGACCGACAACCTCGACGGGATCGAGAACAAGGTCGAGACGACCGTGGCGATGGACTTCGGGCGCATCACCCTGGACCCGGAACACGTGCTCTACCTGTTCGGCACCCCCGGGCAGGAGCGGTTCTGGTTCATGTGGGACGAGCTGTCCGAGGGCGCGCTCGGCGCGGTGATCCTCGCCGACACGCGCCGCCTGGAGGAGTGCTTCGCCGCCGTCGACTTCTTCGAGCAGCGCGGCCTCGGGTTCATCGTCGCGATCAACGAGTTCGACGGCTCGTACCGCTACGACCCCGACGAGGTGCGCGCGGCCATCGACCTCGATCCGGAGGTCCCCGTGGTGCGCTGCGACGCCCGGATCTCCAGCTCCGGGGTGCAGACCCTGCTCACGCTGGTACGCCATCTCCTCGCCCACGCGCCGACCCACGTCCCCAGTCACGGGGCCCACACATGAGCCCCGTCCCGAATCGAGGAGCCCGCCCATGACTTACGACCCTCCGCGTCCGGCAGGCCGCCTGCTGCTGACCCCGGAGGACAAGGACGCGCCGACCAGGGTGCGGCGATTGCGCCGGCTGGGCCTGGGCGAGCGCGCCGAGCCGGCCTTCGACGCCTTCGCGGACCGGCTCGCGGAGGTCGCCGCGGTGCCCTACTCGATGGTCAACTTCATCGACGAGAAACGGCAGTTCTTCGCCGGTCTGCACACACCGGGCGGTGCGGGCTCGGGCGCCCGGCTGATCACCGCGGCGACCGCGGACGGCGGCACGCGCGGCTTCGGTCGCCACCTGACCCGCGACTACGGCTTCTGCCCGCATGTGGTGGTCCGCCGCAAGGCGCTGGTCCTGGAGGACGTCTGCGACTATCCGCGGTTCGCCGGGAACCCGGTCGTCGACGAGATCGGCATCCGCTCCTACCTGGGCGCCCCGCTCATCGACCGCACCGGCATCGCCCTCGGCACGGTCTGCGTCGTGGACGTCGAACCGCGTCCGTGGGGGAGAGCCGGCCTGGAGACGATCAAGTCGATGGCGTCGGAACTCGTCGCGCAGCTCGAACGCCGGGAGGCCCACGGGCCGTGAGCGCGCCCTCCGGTCGGCGGGGCGCGGGGGCGTGAAGGAAAGCTGCGACGGCGCTTAAGAAAACCTCGATGGACCGGGGCACGCGTCGTACGGCAGATTTCGGGGGGATCACACCTCTCTCCCCGGTACGGGCCGCTCCGGCGTGCCCCGCTCCGGGACCTCACCCACAGGAGCCGTAGCGTTGAAGGCGCTGGTCAAGGAGAAGGCGGAACCGGGCCTCTGGCTCGCGGACGTACCCGAGCCGTCCATCGGTCCCGGCGATGTACTGATCAAGGTCCTCAGGACGGGCATCTGCGGCACCGACCTGCACATCCGCAACTGGGACGGCTGGGCGCAGCAGGCGATCCGCACCCCGCTCGTCCTCGGCCACGAGTTCGTCGGCGAGGTCGTCGAGACCGGCCGTGACGTCGCCGACATCGCGGTGGGCGACCGGGTCAGCGGCGAGGGGCACCTGGTCTGCGGCAAGTGCCGGAACTGCCTGGCCGGCCGCCGTCACCTGTGCCGGGCCACCGTCGGTCTCGGTGTCGGCCGCGACGGCGCGTTCGCCGAGTACGTGGCCCTGCCCGCCGCCAACGTGTGGGTGCACCGCGTGCCGGTGGACCTCGACATCGCCGCGATCTTCGACCCGTTCGGCAACGCGGTGCACACGGCGCTCTCCTTCCCGCTGGTCGGCGAGGACGTCCTGGTCACCGGTGCCGGACCCATCGGCCTGATGGCCGCGGCCGTCGCCCGGCACGCCGGCGCCCGCAACGTCGTCATCACCGACGTCAGCGAGGAGCGGCTGGAACTCGCCCGCAAGATCGGTGTGAGCCTCGCCCTGAACGTCCGGGAGGGGACCATCGCCGACGGCCAGCGCGCGCTGGGACTGCGTGAGGGCTTCGACATCGGCCTGGAGATGTCCGGCCGCCCCGAGGCGATGCGCGACATGATCGCCAACATGACGCACGGCGGGCGGATCGCCATGCTGGGGCTGCCCGCCGAGGAGTTCCCGGTCGACTGGTCCCGGATCGTGACGTCCATGATCACCATCAAGGGCATCTACGGCCGGGAGATGTTCGAGACCTGGTACGCGATGTCGGTCCTGCTCGAAGGCGGACTCGACCTCGCCCCCGTCATCACCGGCCGGTACGGCTACCGCGACTTCGAGGCGGCCTTCGCGGACGCGGCGAGCGGCCGCGGCGGCAAGGTCATCCTCGACTGGACCGCGTAACCCCCTCCCGCGCTAGCACTTCAGGAGCCTTTTCCATGTTCGACTCCGTACGCGACGACCTCCGCGCCACCCTCGACGAGATCCGCGCCGCCGGCCTGCACAAGCCCGAGCGCGTCATCGGCACCCCGCAGTCCGCGACCGTCGCCGTCACCTCCGGCGGCCGCCCCGGCGAGGTCCTCAACTTCTGCGCGAACAACTACCTCGGCCTCGCCGACCACCCCGAGGTCGTCGCCGCCGCGCACGAGGCACTCGACCGCTGGGGCTACGGCATGGCCTCCGTGCGCTTCATCTGCGGCACGCAAGAGGTGCACAAGGAGCTGGAGCAGCGCCTGTCCGCGTTCCTCGGACAGGAGGACACGATCCTCTACTCCTCCTGCTTCGACGCCAACGGCGGTGTCTTCGAGACGCTGCTCGGCGCCGAGGACGCGGTGATCTCCGACGCCCTCAACCACGCCTCCATCATCGACGGCATCCGGCTGTCCAAGGCGCGCCGCTTCCGCTACGCCAACCGTGACATGGCCGACCTGGAGCAGCAGCTCAAGGAGGCGTCCGGCGCCCGCCGCCGCCTGATCGTCACCGACGGCGTGTTCTCCATGGACGGTTACGTGGCCCCGCTGCGCGAGATCTGCGACCTCGCCGACCGCTACGACGCCATGGTCATGGTCGACGACTCGCACGCCGTCGGCTTCGTCGGCCCCGGCGGCCGGGGCACCCCCGAGCTGCACGGCGTCATGGACCGCGTCGACATCATCACCGGCACCCTCGGCAAGGCCCTCGGCGGCGCGTCCGGCGGCTACGTGGCCGCCCGCGCCGAGATCGTCGCCCTGCTGCGCCAGCGCTCGCGCCCGTACCTGTTCTCCAACACGCTCGCCCCGGTGATCGCGGCCGCCTCCCTGAAGGTCCTCGACCTGCTGGAGTCGGCCGGCGACCTGCGAGAGAGGCTGGCCGCCAACACGGCGCTGTTCCGCTCCCGGATGGCGGAGGAGGGCTTCGACGTGCTCCCCGGCGACCACGCGATCGCCCCCGTCATGATCGGGGATGCGGCCGTCGCCGGACGCCTCGCCGAGCTGCTCCTGGAGCGCGGTGTGTACGTGATCGGCTTCTCGTACCCGGTGGTCCCGCAGGGGCAGGCGCGTATCCGTGTGCAGCTGTCCGCCGCCCACTCGACCGAGGACGTGAACCGGGCCGTGGACGCGTTCGTGGCGGCCCGCGCGGAGCTCGACGTCTGAGCGGGATCCGAAGGCCCTGTGACCTGAGAGAATCGGTCGCATGATCGAGGCGCGGCGGCTCCACATCCTCCGTGCGGTGGCGGACCACCGCACGGTGACGGCGGCTGCCGCCGCGCTGTACCTCACGCCCTCGGCCGTCTCCCAGCAACTGGCCGCGCTGGAGCAGGAGACCGGCCACCGGCTCGTCGAGCGCGGCGCCCGGGGCGTACGGCTGACCCCGGCGGGCGAGATCCTGCTCGGTCACACGAACGAGGTCCTCGCCCAGCTGGAACGCGCCGAGGCCGAACTGGCGGCGTACAGCTCGGGCGCGGCCGGCACGGTCACCGTCGCCGCGTTCGCCACCGGCATCGGCCTGGTCGTGGCACCCGCACTGGCCCGCCTCGCGCTGACGGCGCCCGGCATCCGCCTGCGCGTGCAGGACGCCGAGGGGGACGCCAGCCTGCCCATGGTCCTGGACCGGCAGGTCGACGTCGCGGTCGCCGTCGAGTACCGGGGCGCCCCGGCCGCGGACGACCCGCGCCTGACCCACGTACCGCTCTACGCCGAGCCCTTCGACGCGGTCGTCCCCGTGACGCACCGACTGGCCGGCGCCGGCGAGGTGCCGCTCGCCGAGCTCGCCAAGGACCCCTGGATCGGCCCCTACCCGGGCAACCCCTGCCACGACGTGGTCGTCCTGGCCTGCGAGAACGCCGGGTTCCAGCCCCGCCTCGAACACTCCTCGGACGACTTCCGGGCCGTCGTCGCCCTCGCCTCGGCCGACGCCGGGGTCGCCCTGGTGCCCCGCTCGGCCCTGCGCGGCATGGACCTCACGGGTGTGGTGGTCCGCCCCGTCGACGGCACCGCGCCGACCCGGCGCGTCTTCGCCGCCGTACGCCGCGGGGCGGAGGGCCATCCCCTGATCAGGCCCGTGCTGGAGGCCCTGGCGGAGGCCGCGACGGCGTGATCCGACGCGGCCTTCGTTTCGCGTCCCACATCTGGGATAGCATCCCGAATATGGGAAACGATGTGGAGGACGCCGTCGACGCCCGGCTCGCCGCCCGCCTGGCCGAGCTGCGCGCCGAACGTGGCTGGTCCCTGGGCGAGTTGGCGGACCGCAGCGGAGTGAGCCGCTCGACGCTCTCGCGCGCCGAGCGGGCCGAGATCAGCCCCACGGCCGCACTGCTGAACCGGCTGTGCGGTGTCTACGGGCGCACCATGTCGCAGTTGCTCAGCGAGGTCGAGGCGGCCCCGGACCTGCTCGTGCGCGCCGCCGACCAGGCCGTCTGGAAGGACGCCGCGTCCGGTTTCGTACGACGCTCGGTCTCCCCGCCGCACGCGGGCCTGCGCGGTGAACTGGTCGAGGGCCGGCTCACGGCGGGTGCCGACATCGCGTACGACCGTCCGCCCGTCCCCGGCCTCGAACAGCACATCTGGGTCCTGTCCGGGAGCCTCGGCGTCACCGCGCGGGACGTCGAGCACCACCTCGCCGCCGGTGACTGCCTGCGGATGCGGGTGTGGGGACCGACCCGCTTCCGATGCCCCGGCCCCGAGGACGTCCGGTACGCGCTGGCGGTGGTGCTGCCGTGACCGCCGTGTCCCAGCTGACCTCGGACCAACTGCTGCACCACGCCGACGCGTTGGCGGACCTGCTGGCCGACACCGTGGACGGCGGAGCCTCCGTCGGGTTCCTCGCCCCGCTCGACCGCGCGGCGGCCCTCGCCTGGTGGCGGGAGCGCGCGGACGCGGTCGCCGCCGGGGAGCTCACCGTCTGGGTGGCGCGCACCGGCGACCGGGTCACCGGCACCGTCGGCCTCGCCTTCCCCGGCAAGCCCAACAGCCGCCACCGCGCCGAACTGGTGAAGCTGATGGTGCACCGGGACGGCCGCGGGCAGGGCCTCGGACGTACGCTACTCGCCACCGCCGAGCGGGCGGCCGCCGCGGCGGGTGTCACCCTGCTGCACCTCGACACGGAGACGGGCAGCCCCGCCGAGTCCCTCTACCGCTCCGCCGGATGGACCCGCGTCGGCGCGATCCCGGACTACGCCGCGACACCCGGCGGCACGCTGCACCCCACGACGATCTTCTACAAGCACGTGGGCCCCGCCACCTGAGCCCGCGGGCCGCGTCAGGCGCCATTCGGCCGGTCGGGCGGGAGATTGCCCGCGTCGCGATGAGTTCCGCCGCCGCGCGCGGTCATAGTGTCGAACCCGGCACCGAGGAGGACTTCTGATGCGCAGCGTGACCTTTTCGATGAACGTCTCGCTCGACGGCTACATCGTGGGGCCGGACGGCGGCCTCGACTGGGGGGCGCCCGACGAGGAGCTCTTCCGTTTCGCCACCGACGAGGTGCGCGCGCTCGGCGTCCACCTGATGGGGCGGCGGCTGTACGAGACGATGCTGTACTGGGAGACCGCCGACCAGGACCCGTCGCTCGACGCCCCGACGCTGGAGTTCGCCGCGCTCTGGAAGGCCCTCCCGAAGGTGGTGTTCTCCACCACGCTGTCGGAGGTGGAGGGCAACGCGCGCCTGGCCTCCGGTGGCGTCGTGGAGGAGATCGAGCGGTTGCGGGCCGAGCCGGGAGAGAGCCCCATCGGGATCGGCGGCGCGACGCTCGCCGCCGAGGCGGCCGCGGCGGGACTGATCGACGAGTACCGGGCCAGGGTCTGCCCCCTGCTGCTCGGAGGCGGCATCCCGTTCTTCCCCCGTGACGAGCGCCGGGTGGACCTCGAACTCGTCGAGTCCCGCGTCGTCGGTCCGAGAGTCGTCTTCCTCCACCACCGGGTGCTGCGCGAGCCGAAGGACCACTGACCCGGCCCCGGAACAGGCGTCAGGACAGGGCGAGAACGCAGAACTCGTGGCCCTCCGGATCGGCGAGCACCGTCCAGGGGACGTCGCCCTGGCCGAGGTCCAGGTCGGTGGCGCCGAGGGCCCGCAGCCGGTCCACGTCCGCCTCCTTGTCGTCACCGGGGTAGGGCAGCAGATCGAGGTGGACGCGGTCCGGCACGGCCTTCGCGCCGGGCGTGCGGAGGAACTCCAGATACGGGCCGACGCCCGCGGCGGAGCGCAGCACCGCGTGCTCGTCGGTCACCTCGTGCAGCGTCCAGTCCACGGCCTCGCCCCAGAACCGGGCCATCGCCCGCGGGTCCACGCAGTCGACCAGCACCGTGGCGACCGGGCCGGTGTCCCGGTGGACCTCGCGCGGCTCCAGCACGCAGAACTCGTTGCCCTCCGGATCGGCGAGCACCGTCCACGGGACGTCGTCGCTCTGGCCAACCTGGGCGCGCGTCGCACCCAGGGCCTCCAGGCGGGCGACCAATTCGGCCTGATGGGCGGCGGACGTGGTGGCGAGATCGAGGTGCACGCGGTTCTTCGCCGCCGACTTGGGTTCCGGGACGGGCACGACGTCGATGCCCAGGAAGTCCGGGTGCGGCCAGACGAAGTCACCGCCGGGTCCGACGTAGGCGGTCACGCCGGGCTCATGCAGACTCCAGCCGAGCGCCTCCGCCCAGAACCCGCCGACCGCCGAGGGATCGACGGCCTTGATGTTCACCTGAACGGGTCGCAGTGCCATGCCGGTGATCCTATGCAGCGCCCGCGACGGCACCGCGTCCGCGCCCGCCGCCCGCACCGTCGGCCGGCCCCGCCCGCGGCCGAGTCGCTCACCAGCCACGACGGTCCGCCCGCCGCCGACGGCTCCGACGGGTGGATGTCAGTGGCATTGGCTACGGTGCGGTCCATGCCGGATGCCGATGACGTACGCCGTATCGCCCTCTCTCTGCCGGACACGACGGAGAAGACCGCCTGGAGCATGCCCACCTTCCGGGTCGCGGGCAAGATGTTCGCCACGCTGCCCGAGAACGAGACCTCCATCGCCGTGCGCTGCCCGAAGGAGGAGCGCGACGAACTGGCCCTGGCGGAGCCGGGCAAGTTCTGGATCGCCGACCACGAGGCCAACTTCGCCTGGGTCCGCGTCCGCCTCGCCGCCCTGGAGGACGAGGACGAACTGCGCGACATCCTGGCCGACTCCTGGCGTCAGGCGGCACCGACCCGGCTCCTCGACTCCTACCCGGAGTTGGGACCCCCGGCGACCGGCTGACGCGACGCCAGGGCCCGGGAGCGGCGTGGCCCGCTCACCGTCACCCGCTGACTCCGCCGCCCACGCCCAGGAAGTCGCCGATCCGCTCCCGCAGCGCCCGCGCGTCGAGTCCGTGGGCGGCCACGTGCTCGTCGACGCCGCCGTACCGGCGCAGTTCCCGGCGGCCCACGCCCAGGCCGAGGACCCGGTGCGGCACATCGGCCAGCGCGTCGTTGGCCTCAGCTGTCGACGTACCCGCCAGGTACGGCTCGACCAGGACGACGTCGGCGCCCGCCGCGTCCGTGGCCCGGCGCAGGCCCGCCGCGTCGAAGGGACGGACGGTGGCCGCGTACAGCACCGTCACGTCGAGCCCCTCCGTCGCGTCGAGGACGGCGTCGAGCATCGGGCCCACGGCGACGACCACGCCGGAGCGGCCCTCCCGGACGGTGTGGAAGTGGGCCCCGTCGACCGGCCGGCCGTGCGCGTTCGACTGCACGGACAGGCGTACGTAGACCTTGTCGTCCCCGGCGGCCACCGCGTGCCGCAGCAGCGTCTCCGCCTCGTCCGGATGGCCCGGCACGTGCACGGTCCAGCCGTCCAGGGTGTCCAGCAGCGCCACGTCACCCGGTGACATGTGGGTGAAACCGCCGGCCGGCCAGTCGAAGGAGGCGGCCGCGCTGACCAGCACCGCACCGACGTCCTGGTGCCCGAGGTCGAGCTTGACCTGCTCGAAGGGCCGCTCCACCAGGAAGCTGGCGAAGGTGTGCACCACCGGCCGCAGCCCCGTGAGCGCGAGTCCCGAGGCCGCTCCGACGAGGAGCTGCTCGCGGATGCCCACGTTGATCACCCGGTCCGGGTGCCTGCGCCGGGCCTCCGCGAAGCCGTCCGTGCCGATCTCGGCGAGCACGACCGCGACGCGCGGATCCTCGTCGAGCAGCCGCCCCACCACGGGGGCGAAGCGGTCACGCATGGTGTCCATGGGATGTGTCCTTCCAGGCAGGGGCAGGCAAGGGGTAGGCATGGGGCAGGCAGGGGGTGGCCGGTCCGCTCGATCCGCGCCGGGCGGAGGAGGGCGGGGGAGCGGTGACCGGACCGGTCGGCTCAGGCGTTCTTGGGCTCGACCCGGGCGACGACGACGTGCGGCCGTCCCGGGTGCGGCGCGGTGAAGGCGGCGTACAGCTCCGCGTGGTCGCGGCCGTCCACGGTCCGGGTGGACCAGCCGGCGGCCGCGAACCGCGCAGCGATCCCGCCGGGCCGGGCATGACTGGCCGAGGCGTTGTCGATGACGACGGTGTGCAGCCGGTCAAGGCCGGCCGGACCCGCGTACGCGATGGCCTCGTGGTTGCTGCCCTCGTCCAGCTCGGCGTCCCCGACCAGCACCCACACCGCCGGGTCGTCCAGCCCCTGGGCGCGCAGGCCGAGCGCCGTGCCGACCGCGATCGGCAGCCCGTGTCCGAGGGACCCGCTGCCGATCTCGGCGCCCGGGACCAGTACGCGGTCCGGGTGGTGCCCCAGCGGCGAGTCGTACGAGCCGAAGCCCGCGAGCCAGTCGACGGGGACGAAACCCTTGGCGGCGAGCACCGCGTAGTACGCCATGGGACCGTGCCCCTTGGACAGCAGGAACCGGTCCCGCTCGGGGGCGTCCGCCCGCTCCGGTCCCACGCGCAGGACCCGGTCGTAGAGCACCCACAGCGCGTCCAGGGTGGACGTCGCCGCGGGTCCGTGCTTCTCGTCGCCCGTCATCAGCCCCATGAGCCCGGGCAGGTCCTGGTACCGGTATCGCGCGTGACCGCGCTCCGTCGTGATCGTCATGCCGACGATCGTGCAACCTCAAGCGAGCTTGAGGTCAACACCCTCCGGGTGCGGGCCGCCGCTGTGTGTCGCGCCGTAAAAGCGGTGCGCGATCACCGGTCCGAGTGCGGTATTGTTTCCGTGCGCGTTCGGCCAGGGGAAACCCCAGGTCAGACGGGCATCGGGACGTGGCGCAGCTTGGTAGCGCACTTGACTGGGGGTCAAGGGGTCGCAGGTTCAAATCCTGTCGTCCCGACTTTGCCGTAACGCAAGTCGGAGGCCGTTCTCTCATCCGTGAGAGGGCGGCCTTTCGTGTGTTCCCGGACGTGCCGTCACGCCACGTCCGGCTCGGACGCGGTGGCACGGCGGACGCCTCCGGGGCTCGCGGACCGCCGGGAGAGGAGCGGAGCTCTCAGGGCGTGACGATCGGGAACTGCGGGCAGGACGCCGCGCGAGCCGCCGAACCGAGGTGTGCTCATGGTGGTGCTCCAGTCCGAGGGGCCCGGCGGAGCGGGGGGACTGTGCGGAGACGGCCTGGGACGAGCCCGCCGTCGGCATGATCCACAGACTGGCCTCGACGTACTGCCGCGCCCCGGACCGGGCTGCCCAGGATGTCGGGACACCCGCGTCGCGTCCCCTTCGACCGGGGGAGTCGGCTGCTTTCGGGTATACGGGACGGCGGGAATTCCCCGACGGGATCTCCGTGATCTCACAGCAAGGTGATTCGGGGGACCGCGCAGGGCAGCACCGGGCGCCCCGGTGGCGGCCGTACGGCCCGCTCCCGTCGGCGCGGCCGGCCTGGTCTCGTACGGCTTCGCGTGCTTTGGGGCCGGCAAGTCCTTGCCATGGCGGTGACTTGCCGCCGACAGGCCTTCACGACGGTGTGAGCGGGTCGGTAGACCCATGGCATGTCCTCCCCCTCCAAGGCTTCCGCCTCCCGGTTCAGACGCCGGCGGCTGACCGCCGCCGCGACCGCCGTACCGCTGCTGGCATCCGTCCTCGTCGTCCTGCACACTCCCGCCCAGGCAGCTCCGAGCAAGCCCGCCGTGCCGGCCGAGTCCTCGGCGACCCATCGGGTCACCCTGGTCACCGGCGACGTCGTCACTGTCACAACATCGGCCGACGGCAGGCAGACCGCCGATGTCGACCGGCCCGACAGCGCCGTCGGCGGCGTGAAACTCCAGCAGATCAAGGGGGATCTGTACGTCGTCCCGGACGAGGCGGCGGCACTGCTCGGCAAGGGCAGGATCGACCGGCGGCTCTTCAACGTCACCGATTTGATCGAGATGGGCTACGACGACGCGAAGTCGGCCACGGTGCCGTTGATCGCGACGTACGCCGGGACGAAGGCGCGCGAGGCCGTCGAACCGACGGCGCCCCGCGGCAGCAGAATGACGCGCGAGCTCAAGGGGATCCGTGCCGCCGTGCTCAGCACGAAGAAGCGGCAGGCCCGCACTTTCTGGACCTCCGTGGCTCCGCCCGGTGCCACCCGGCTGGGCGCGGGTGTCGCCAAGCTGTGGCTCGACGGCCGGGTCGAGCCCGACCTGAAGGAGAGCGTGCCGCTGATCGGCGCACCCGAGGCCTGGGCGGCCGGCTACACCGGCAAGGGCAGCAAGGTCGCGGTCCTCGACACCGGTGTCGACGCCGGACACCCCGACCTCGCGGGCCTGGTCGACGCGACCGCCAGCTTCGTGCCGGACGAGGGTGTCACCGACGTCAACGGGCACGGTACGCACGTGGCGGGCACCATAGTCGGTTCGGGCGCCGCCTCCGGGGGCGACCACAAGGGTGTCGCACCCGACGCCGACCTGCTCGTCGGCAAGGTGCTCGGCGGAGCGGAGGGCTACGGCCAGGACTCCTGGGTCATGGCGGGCATGCAGTGGGCCGCCGAGTCCGGTGCGGACGTCGTCAACATGAGCCTCGGCGACTCCTACCCCACGGACGGCAGCGACCCGATGTCGCAGCTGGTCGACTCCCTGTCCGAGCGATACGGCACCTTGTTCGTCATCGCCGCTGGCAACGCCGGCCCGGAGACCATCTCCGCCCCCGGCGCGGCGGCCGCCGCGCTGACGGTGGCCGCCACGGACAAGGAGGACCGTCTCGCGTCCTTCTCCAGCACTGGACCGCTCGCCTCCTCCGGCGCCATGAAGCCGGACATCGCGGCGCCGGGCGTGGACATCACCGCCCCCCGTTCCCAGGCGATGACCGACGGCGGCGAGGGCTTCTACCGCACCCTCAGCGGCACCTCGATGGCCACCCCGCACGTGGCCGGCGCGGCGGCGATCCTGGCGCAGCAGCACCCGGACTGGACCGGCGCGCAGCTCAAGGAACATCTGATGAGTACGGCGAAGGGCCTCGACGACGGCTACTCGCCGTACGAGGTGGGGACCGGCCGGCTCGACGTGGCCGCGGCTGTGCGCACCCCCGTCCGCGGCACCGGCTCGCTCTTCTTCGGCAACTACACGTGGCCGCACCGGCCGAGCGACGGTGCCGTCACGAAGGAACTCACGTTCACCAACACCGGTTCCCACGACGCCACGCTCGACCTGGCGCTGAGCGACGACGGCGGCCCCTTCACCCTGGGAGCCGCCGAGGTGACGGTCTCCGCGGGCGGCACAGCCGTCGTCCCGGTGACCGGTGACCCGCGCACCGTCCCGCCGGGCCGGCACGTCGGCTGGGTGACCGCCACCGACGCGGCCACCGGCAAGCCGGTGACCCGCACGTCCGTGGCGCTGCTCAAGGAGGAGGAGCGCTACGACCTGACCATCAAGCTCGTCGGCCGCGACGGCAAGCCCGCCGCCGGCTGGGTCGGTGTCAACCTGGGCGGCGACGTCTGGCCGTACTCGCTCTACGTCGAGGGCTCGACGACCCTGCGCACCGCGCCCGGCGTCTACACCGTCGCGGGCTACCTCGACGTCTCCGGCGAGAAGGCGGACCGCTCCGGGCTGGCCGTGCTGGTCGACCCGGAGACCGTGCTGGAGGACGGCTCCGCCGAGGTGGTGCTGGACGCGAGCAAGGCGCGCCTGCTGCGGACCGAGGCGCCGCAGCGCACCGAGGACCGGCAGCGCAAGGTCGACTTCAACGTCCACTACGACGGTCAGGACCCGTTCACGGACTATCGCAGCGCGTACGTGCTGCCGCCCATGTACGACGACGTCTACGTGGCGCCCACGAAGCCCATGAAGCACGGCGAGTTCATCCTGACCACCCGCTGGCGCAAGGGCGAGCCGCAGCTCGGACTGAGCACGCCCGGCGGTCGCCTCCGCTTCGACACGCTCGTCCAGTCCGGCAGCACCCTGCACACCGGCGAGGACCGGTTGGAGGTCGTCCACGCGGGCGCCGGCGCCGCGACCGCCTACGGAAAGATCCGGGCCAGGGGCAAAGTCGTCGTCGTCGAACGCAGCGACGAGGTCTCGCCGCAGGAGCGCGCCGAGGCCGCGGCCGCGGCCGGTGCGAAGGCGCTGATCGTGGTCAACGACGGTGCCGGGTCCCTCATGGAGTACGTCGGAGAGTCGGCCATCCCCGTCGCCGCCGTGCACCGGGACGCCGGCAGGACCCTCGCCGCGATGGCCAGGTCCGGCAAGCTGAAGCTGACCGTGAAGCAGACCGAGTACTCGCCGTACGTCTACGACCTGACCCGGGACTACCCCGGCCGGGTGCCCGACCGGCCCCTGGTCTACGAGCCTGCCAAGGCCGACCTGGCCCGGATCGACGCCCGCTACTACGCGGCCGCGGGCGACCGTGCGGCCGAGGGCTACCGCTCCGACTTCACGCTCAGCCCGTCGTTCAACATCCCCGAGCGGGAGCGGCACCCGGGCACCCGCACCGAGTACGTGACCCCGGGTCAGGTCTGGCGGGAGTTCCACACGCAGGGCGTCGACACGGCCCTGCCGTGGACGATGGTCTCCGGCGACAACACCTACACCCGGGGCAGCACCACCCGGCAGGACTGGTTCGCCCCGCTGACCCGGCCGGGCCAGAGCGAGTCCTTCGGCGTCTACAACTCGCGCTGGCAGAACTACATGACGTGGAACGTCCAGGCGTGGGCCTCGGCCAGCGGCACCCAGCGGCTCGGCGGCTACCTCCCGTGGGGTGAGACCCCGTCACACCTGCGCGTCTTCCAGGGCGACACGCTGATCCACGACAACCCGATGAGCGGGGACATGCAGTGGCAGGAGGTGCCCGCGGGCAACCTTCCCTACCGTGCCGTCCTCGACGTGGAACGGCCGGGCGAGGCCTTCCGGCTGTCGACGCGCACCCACACCGAGTGGACCTTCGTGTCCGACACCACCGACACGGACTTCTTCAAGCCGTTCTCGGTGCTGAACCTGGACTACGGGCTGGAGTCGGACCTGCACGGCGACGTGCGGGCCCGGGCGACGCAGCGGATCACGCTCAAGCCGGTGTCGTCCGACCTGGGCAAGGTCCCGGGCACCGTCACCAGGGTGCGGCTGGACGTCTCCCACGACGACGGCAGGACCTGGCAGAAGGTGACCCTGATCAGGGGCGCCCACGGCTCCTGGACCGGTTCGTTCAGGACGGCCGGCAAGCCCGGCGGCTTCCTCTCGGTCCGCGCGAGCGCCGAGACCGACCGCGGCTTCGGCGTCGAGAACGAGATCATCCGGGCGTACGGCCTGCGATGAGCCGCACCGTCGGGCCCCGGGGAGCCGACTCCCCGGGGCCCTTCCCCGCACAAGCCCTCCCAGCAGGGACTTTTCAAGATCTGCCGCCGTGGCCCATACTCTCCCCGCTGCGGCAAGCGGAGGAGAGTCGGTCGCTGATGCTGGATGTACTGGGCCTCGCGCCCGACGAGGAGCGCGTCTACCGGGCGCTCCTCGGCAGGCCGGACTCCACCGCCCCCCTCCTCGCCGAGGTGGTCGCCCTGCCGCGAGCCGACGTCGGCAACGCCCTGTCGCGGCTGGCGG
The DNA here is from genome assembly GCF_042872045.1 of Streptomyces sp. NPDC005496. Taxonomy (NCBI): domain Bacteria; kingdom Bacillati; phylum Actinomycetota; class Actinomycetes; order Kitasatosporales; family Streptomycetaceae; genus Streptomyces; species Streptomyces sp. NPDC005496. The sequence goes on along the minus strand of NZ_JBIAJQ010000001.1, from coordinate 50,356 downwards.
ACTGGGGACTGGCGACCAGATCGGCGGACGAGCGGTTCACCGCCGCACCGCCCGCGATGGCGCTCGGTGCCCTCATCGGCCAGCGCCGGGACGGGCTGCGCCTGGCCGAGCAGGCCCTGGTGACGTTCGCGGAGGAACACCGCGCGGCGATGACCGGCAGCAGCATCAGCGACCTGATCGAGGTCGTCACCGGAGTCGACGCCATCCGCCATCGCTTCCTCCAGGTGCAGCAGGCGGCCCGCACGGAGGTCCGCTCCTTCATCACCGCCCCGTTCGTCGCCCTGCCCCCCGACCAGAACACGGCCGAACCCATGGCCCTCGGCAGGGGAGTGCGCTTCCGGGCGGTCCTGGACCGGGCCGTGCTGGCGGAGCCGGGCATCGTCCACGACGCGATCGACTCGCTGCGCAACGGCGTACAGCTGCGTGTCGCCGACGAGTTGCCCATGAAGCTCGTACTGGCCGACGCCGACCTCGGGCTCGTCCCGCTCGCCGTCACGCCGGCCGGGGAGCCCGGCGCCGTACTGCTGCACCGCAGCGGCCTGCTGGACGCGCTGGACGCGCTGTTCGAGTCCGTGTGGCGCGCCGCCCACCCGCTCCGGCTCCCAGGCCCCGGAGACGCCGCCGACGTCTCCGTCGAGGTCGGCGCGGACGGCCCGACCGACCTCGACCGGCGCATCCTCGCGCTGCTGCTGGCCGGACTGACCGATCTGACGGTCGCCACGCAGCTCGGGCTGTCGCCCCGTACCCTCCACCGGCACCTGCGCCGTCTCATGGACCTGGCAGGGGTCAGGACGCGGATGCAGCTGGGCGGCCACGCCGTACGCCACGGCTGGGTGCCCCCGGGCTGAACGCCAGGCGAGGCGCGGCCAGCCCGCCGGGTCACCCCTTGGAGAAGTCGATCTCGTCGGTCGGGACGACGTCCGCGTTCATGTTGCGCTGCATCATGCGGAACGACGCCTCCGCCAGATCGGCGTGGATGTGCGCGACCCCGTCGCTCGGCACGGTCACCCGGAAGTGCCGGATGTGGGCGTCGAGCGCCGAGTACAGCACGCACTGCTCGGTGACCTGCCCGCACATCACGATGTGCCCGACGTCCTGTTGCTTGAGCAGGTACTCCAGGGGCGTCTGGTAGAAGATCGAGTGGCGGGCCTTGACGACGAAGAGGGACTCCTCGTCCGGCCTGATCGGCTCGACGAGGTCCGCGTGCGGCCCCCGCAGCGCGGCGTCGAGCAGCTCGTCGTGGTGCGAGCGCCACCGCCCGAAGTTGTCGTTGACGTAGATGACGTCCGCCCCCTGCTCGCGGGCCCGGCCGATCAGCCGCCGCATCGCCGGCAGGGTCTCGCGGACGGAGTCGACCAGCACCTCGGCATCCTCGTGCTCATAGGTGTTGATCATGTCGATGACGACCAGTGCGGTCTTCGTCATGTCGGAATCCACAAGATCCTCCTCGGCCCGGGGAACTGGGCCCACGGTGGCAGTGCGCGCACCTGCCCGCCCGCTCGACACGCTCCGGCCGCGCGGGGGTGCGGCGTTCGGGTGACGGGTCACGGCTCGCTCCCTTTATGATCACGAACGTACGGTCCGGTCTTGTGCGGTACCCACCCCGGTCCGCGCCATCCACGCGAGTTTCCTTCCGGCTCCCGTCGAGCGTGGAACGCGGTGCGGCACCTGCGGTGCCGGCCTCCGCGCGAGCGGTGGCCGGCACCGGCATCGGCCCGAAAAGGGATAGCGCGGCTCATTGTGGGAACGCGGACGGCTGCCGCGGGATCGCCGACGATCACGCGCCGGGTCCCACATCGTCCGTCGTAGGAGGGCACATGCCGGTACAGCTATGGCCGTTGCGGACGGACGCCCGCTTGGGGAGCAACGACGTGCTGGCGGGCCGCTACCGGCTGGACTCGTTCCTCGGCCAGGGCGGCGCCGCCGACGTGTTCGGCGGGTTCGACCTGCGGCTCAGGAGGCCGGTGGCTGTCAAGGTGTTCCGGCCCGGCACCGACGCGCAGACGGAGGAACGCTTCACCGAGGAGGCCGTGACGCTGGCCGGCCTCCAGCATCCCGGACTCGTCACCGTCTTCGACTCCGGCCGGGAGGCGGGCAGCCCGTATCTCGTCATGCAGCTCATCGCGGGGTCGACGCTGCGCGCACGCGCCGCCGAGGGAGTGCTGGGGCCCGCCGAGGTGTGCGCGCTCGGGGCAGCCTTGGCGGACGCCCTCGACCACGTCCACGCGGCCGGGGTCGTGCACCGTGACGTGAAGCCGTCCAACATCCTCCTGGACGAGACGGGCGCCCCCCACCTCACCGACTTCGGCATCTCGCGGCTGATGGACAGCACCGCGCGCACGGCCACCGGAGCCCTCGTGGGCACCGCCGCCTACCTGGCCCCCGAACAGGTCCTGGGCCAAACGGTCGGTCCCGCCGCGGACGTGTACGCGCTCGGCCTGACCCTCCTGGAATGCCTCAAGGGGGAACTGGAATACGACGGGACCCCGCTGGAGGCCGCGATAGCGCGCCTGCACCGGGCCCCGGCCTTCCCCTCCTTCCTCGACGACGGTCTGGCCGCTCTCCTGAGCGCCATGACCGCGCTGGACGAGCACGACCGCCCCGACGCCCGCACCTGCGCGGACGCGTTCGCGGCCCTGGGCAAGGGGGAGGCCCCCGTCGGAGTCCCCGCTCAAGCAGGACCCGTCGGGCAGGTGCCGGACGGCCATGACACGGCTCGGACCTTCTCCGCCGGCCCTGGGGCGTACGTCGCCGACGAAGGTGCCTCGCCGGGCCGCCGGGTGAGCGGGCGCACGCTGGCGACGGCGGGTGCGGTGCTGGCGGCGCTTCTCGGCGTCACGCTCACCGGGATGGTCGGCCTGGCCGACGGTCCCGACGCCGCGGCGGGCCCGGAGAACCACGTCTCGGCGGCGCCGGGTGCCAGCCCCTCGGACAGCTCCGCCGCCTCGCCCGGCCCGCGGACCGAGCCCGCTTCGGAGAGCCCGTCCGCGCGGGACGGGAAGCGGTCCGGGAGCCCGTCCGCGCGGGACGGGAAGCGGTCCGGCACGTCCGCCGCGGCCGTTCCGGCCGCCCGGAAGGCTCCCGGCCCCGGCCACCGGGCCGCCGGGCCGGCCCACTCCGAGCGGCAGGGCAAGGCCGCCCCGCAGCACAAGGCCCCGAAGAAGCAGAAGACGCCGCCTGGCAAGCACAAGGCCCCCAAGTAGGCCGTCGCCGACCGCCGTTGTCCGAAGGCGGGGCCCGTGCGTCTCCCGTAGAGAAATCGGTTGTCGAGACGCGGGCGTTCACCTCTAGCCTCCAGGCATGTACCGACACCGCCGTACCGGACGCCGCCCGGCACCCCGCACCCGGCAGGCCCAAGTGCGGGTCGTGCCGGCGGACTTCGCGACCGAAGGCGCAGAGGTCGTGATCGTCGGCTACTTCTCGGGCAGGGAGAAGGATCACGCCGCCCAAATGGACGCCGCCGCAAGGGAGTTGAGCGCGCTGGGTGCACGCGTCGTGGGGCGGATCGCGCAGCGGCGCGGCGTCTCGCGCGGCGGGGCCCGGAAGATGGGCCTGCCGCTGTCGCCGCGGACCCTCCTCGGCGGAGGCAAGGCCCGGGAAGCCGCCGCCCTCCGCGAGCGGACCGGTGCCGACGCGGCGGTCTTCCTCTCGCCCCTCTCGCCGCAGCAGCGCCGGGTGCTGACCGAACTGCTCGGCTGCCCGGTGCTGAGTCTCGCCGACCTTCGAGGGCAGGGCCCGTACCGGTGACCGGAACGCCACCTCCCCGGGCGGCTGAGCTGCGGTTTTCCGGGCACGGCGACGACGGTCCCGCCAAGGGGCACCCCCTGCATGATCAAAACGACGGGAGCGTTAACATCTGAGCACCGCCTAGCTCGAAAGATAAACCTGTGACTGTCAACGACGACTCGTTCACCAACTGGAAGAACCGCGAGGAGATCGCGGAGTCGATGATCCCGATCATCGGGAAGCTGCACCGGGAGCGGGACGTGACCGTCCTGCTGCACAGCCGCTCCTTGGTGAACAAGTCGGTGGTCAGCATCCTCAAGACCCACCGATTCGCCCGGCAGATGGCGGGTGAGGAGCTCTCGGTCACCGAGACGCTGCCGTTCCTGCAGACCCTCACCACGCTGGACCTCGGCCCGTCCCAGATCGACATCGGGATGCTCGCCGCGACCTACAAGTCCGACGACCGCGGGCTCTCGGTCGCGGACTTCACCGCCGAGGCCGTCGCCGGCGCCACGGGCGAGAACAAGATCGAGCGCCGCGAGGGACGCGACGTCGTCCTCTACGGGTTCGGCCGCATCGGCCGCCTCGTGGCCCGACTGCTCATCGAGAAGGCCGGCTCGGGCAACGGCCTGCGGCTGCGCGCCGTCGTCGTCCGCCAGGGCGGCGCTCAGGACATCGTCAAGCGCGCCTCGCTGCTGCGCCGCGACTCCATCCACGGCCAGTTCCAGGGCACGATCACCGTCGACGAGGCGAACAGCACGATCATCGCCAACGGCAACGAGATCAAGGTCATCTACGCGAGCGACCCGTCCGAGGTCGACTACACGGCGTACGGCATCAAGGACGCCATCCTCATCGACAACACCGGCAAGTGGCGGGACCGCGAGGGCCTGTCCAAGCACCTGCGGCCCGGTATCGACAAGGTCGTCCTGACGGCGCCGGGCAAGGGTGACGTCCCCAACATCGTGCACGGCGTCAACCACGACACGATCAAGCCCGACGAGCAGATCCTGTCCTGCGCGTCCTGCACCACCAACGCGATCGTCCCGCCGCTGAAGGCGATGGCGGACGAGTACGGCGTCCTGCGCGGCCACGTGGAGACCGTCCACTCGTTCACCAACGACCAGAACCTGCTGGACAATTACCACAACTCGGACCGCCGGGGTCGCTCCGCGCCGCTCAACATGGTCCTCACCGAGACCGGGGCCGCCTCCGCCGTCGCGAAGGCGCTGCCCGACCTCAAGGCGAGGATCACCGGCAGCTCGATCCGGGTGCCGGTGCCGGACGTCTCGATCGCGATCCTGAACCTGCGCCTCGCCCGCGAGACCACGCGCGAGGAGGTCCTCGACTACCTGCGCAACGTGTCGCTGACCTCGCCGCTCAAGCGCCAGATCGACTTCATCAGCGCTCCCGACGCGGTCTCCAGCGACTTCATCGGCTCGCGGCACGCCTCGATCGTGGACGCCGGTGCCACGAAGGTCGAGGGCGACGACGCGATCCTCTACCTCTGGTACGACAACGAGTTCGGCTACTCCTGCCAGGTCATCCGCGTCGTCCAGCACGTGTCCGGCGTGGAGTACCCCACGTACCCGGTCACCGTGAGCTGAGCCGAGGCCGGCCGACTCCGCCGCCGTGCCGGCCGGCACGGCGGCGGCAGACGGCGACAACCGTACGCGGCGTCCTTCCCGGTCGGGGGAGGGGCGCCGCGTACGGCTGTCATGGGCGGGATGCGCGCCCGGCGGATGCCGGGCGTCCGTGCCGGGAGGTCCGTCAGGCCGCCTGGACGAGCTGGGCCCGCCCGAACAACAGGGCGTACCCGTCCGGGAGTTGCCGGATGATCCGGGAGGTCAGGTCGTCGCCGGCGAGGCGGGCGACGACCCCGAGGACCGAGCCGGTGTCCCAGCGGGTGGTCGCCGGGGAGCCGCCGGTCCGTTCGGCGAGGTCCTTCACGAAGCCCCAGCCGGTGAGCGGCTTGCCGGAGGGGATCTGCGAGGCGAGGAAGGCGGCGGCCTCGCGGGGCAGCCGGGCGGCGAGTTCGACGCGCTCGTCACCCGTCAGCTGCCGGCCGAGGGCCTCGAGGACGCGGCGGGCGACGTCCTCGGCCCGGCGGCGGGTGGGGTAGGCGCCCTCGTAGCGCACCTTTTCCAGCATCTGCTCGAAGGTGACGCCTGCCGCGGAGGCGGCCGGGGCGGCGGGTGCGGGAGAGAGGAGGGTCATGTGAGGTGCGACGTCTTTCCTTGCGTGAGCCGATGTCTGACGTGAGCCGATGCCTGACGTGGAGAGATGGCCGACGTGGGCCGGTTGTCCGCACGTGTAGGTGACCCGTGCGGCCGGGGCCGGGGCGGGGCGCTGGGGCACCGCCCCGGGGCGGTGGGCGTCCGGCCGGCGGTTCAGCCGTCGATCTCCTTGCGCTGCCCGGCGCTGCGGACACTGATCTTCCGGGGCTTGGCCCGCTCGGTGATCGGGATGCGCAGGGTGAGGACGCCGGCCTCGTAGTCGGCCGTGATGTGCTCGGTGTCCAGGGTGTCGGCCAGGACCAGCTGGCGGGAGAAGACGCCCAGCGGGCGCTCGGACAGCTCCGTCTGCGCGTTCTCGGAGCGCGCGATGGGGCGGCGCTCGGCCCGCACGGTCAGCATGTTCCGCTCGACGTCGATGTCCAGCGCGTCGGGGTCGATGCCCGGCAGGTCGAAGGCGATCACGTACTCGTCGCCGTCGCGATAGGCGTCCATCGGCATCGCGGAGGGGCGGGACCACGTTCCCGGACCCATCAGATGCTGGGCCAGCCGGTCGAGTTCACGGAACGGGTCGGTGCGCATCAACACGGGAAACACCTCCAGAGGTTCAGGCAGTTGCTGCCAATGCGCTTCACCTGACTCCGTTGTAGCATGTCATCCATCCGACGACAAGCGAGATGTCATCCAGTCGATGACGGCGCCTGACGAGGGCCTGACCGAGACGAAGGAGAGGCGATGAACGACGACGGAACGCCGGCCCCGGCCTCCTTCCTGGCGGCGGCCGCCGCGCTGGAGGCCATCGCGCAGGCCATGCGGACGGCCCGGGACGCCGACGCCTCCTCGACCGACGACCCCGAGCAGGCCATGGCGGCGCTGCTGCTCCTGCGCGAGGTGCGCGAGCAGCTCGCCGGCTGGGAACCGGGTCTCATCGAGACGGCCCGGGAGGCCGGTGCCAGCTGGGCGGACCTCGCCCACCCGCTCGGTGTCTCCAGCCGCCAGGCGGCCGAGCGGCGCTACCTGCGGGTGCGTCCCGGGGAGGCCGGTACGACGAAGGAGCAGCGCGTACGGGCCACCCGTGACCGGCGCGCGGCGGACCGCTCCGTGGCGTCCTGGGCCCACGACCACGCGGCCGCCCTGCGCCAGCTCGCCGGGACCATCACCGCGCTGCCCGACCTGCCCGCGGCGGCGAAGGGCGCGCTGTCCGACCTCCACGCGGCCCTGGGGCACAGTGATCCGGCCCGTCTGCTGGGCCCCCTCACGGCGACGGGACCGCATCTGCGCGGGGCGCATCCCGACCTCGCCGACCGGGTCGGCGACATCGGCCGCCGTACGCGCGAGATGCGCGAGCCCGAACACCGCCGGCGTTCCTCCGACGGGGCGTAGGGCCAGGTCCCGGGGGGTGGCGCCCGTGGGGGCGTACGACCCGACCGGTCGCCCCTCTCGCTCCGGCCCGTCGCGTCCCGTCAGCCGGCGGAGTGCGTGAGCAGGTAGTCGATCGCCTGGGTGACGTCGTCCACGCTGTGGTGGGGGACGGCGAGATCGTCGGGCCAGGTCATGCCGCGGACCCAGATGGGCTGGAGGCCCGCCTTGTATCCGCCCGCGATGTCGTTCTCCGGGTCGTCGCCGATCATCCAGTCGTCCCGGGAGAGCTGGGTGCCGCAGCGGGCCGCCGCGAGCTCGAAGAGACGGGGGTCCGGTTTGCGGACGTCGATGTCGCCGCTGGCCGCGATCCCGTCGACCAGGTCGGCGAGACCGGTGGCGTGGATCTTGGCGCGCTGGATGTCGGACGGCCCGTTCGTCACGACCCCGACTGTCCAGGAGGCGTCCCGGAGACGGGCCAGGCTGTCCAGCACGGCGGGACGGCAGGTGACGGCGGCCGTCATCCGGTCGATGTACGCGCGCCACAGTCCGGCGGCGGACTCGTCCAGGTTGAAGACCTCCCGGAGCCGGGCGAAGTCCTCCGGGCAGGCCCGGTCGGCGAGGTGCGTGAGCATCCAGTGCTCGACGTCGGGCCCGTAGCCGTGCGTGCGGGTGAGGTCCGCGACGGCATCGGCGAACGCGGAACGACGGTCGACCAGGGTTCCATCCAGGTCGAAAAGGGCCAGGCGCATGCGGCAGACCCTAACCTGACAAGCCACTTCTGTCCCCGACGCGGACGCGCACGCCGAGGCCCGATGGGTCGCCCCGCTCGACGGGGACGCCGAAGGCCGCGACGACCGGAGACACGTCGGCCCGCGCTCGCCCGGACGATCGGCCGGCGTACCCGCGGCCGGCCTCCGCGTCCCTCGCCTCCAAGGGAGCGCGCAAACCGGCGAGTTGCCCCCACCCGGCCTGCCGAGTCGGCGAGCACCTTCAATGGACGTCACGTCCGGACTCTTTTCTCTACCGAAGGGGACCCGCGGTGCCAGTCGACTGGGTCAAGCTGGAACTCGACACGCGTGCTTTCGACGCGGCACGCTTCGCGCCGTACGTGGAGCGCTGCCGAAGCGCCGGACTCCGGCTGACGACGCTGGCCGAGCTGGGCGACACCCCGGCCCACCGGCGCGCGCTCTACGAGCTCGACAAGGAGTGCTCCGCCGACATCCCGGGCCGCGGCGAGTTCCACACCTTCGACGCGTACCTGCGGCACCGGATCGAGGTTCCCTCCTACGACCCCAGGGGCGTCGTGATCTCGCTCGACGGCGACACCTGGTGCGGGCTAGCCGCTACCTCGGACCGCCGTGGCGCCGGCTGCGTCTTCAACGAGATGACCGGTGTCACGCGGCCCTACCGAGGCCGGGGACTCTCGATCGCCATGAAGACGTACGGCATGCGCTTCGCCGGTCTGTGCGGGGTGGACCGGGTCCGGACCGTCCACCACCCGGAGAACACGGCCGCCATCGAGATGAACCGGCGCCTCGGTTACGTGGACGCCGACTGGGACTGACCGCAGGCACGCGCGCGCAGACGCCGCCGGGCAGGTCGGTCCGGCCCCCGAGGCCGGTCACTGCCGCGTTCGCGGCGGTGAGCCGTGGGCGTCCTCCTGGGTCGGGGTCGGGAGCTGGGCGTCCGGGGGCGGCGGGGTCGGTGGGTCCGTGGCGACCAGGATGACCTGGTCGTCCGGGGTCCACTCGCGTCGCTCCGCCTTGGGCGGGTTGAGGCGGACCCCGTGGTCGGGGGGCGTCGCCCTCCGGTCGTGGCGGCGGTAGCCGATCGCGCACTCGCCCCGGTCGCGCGCGGCGGCGACGACGGTCGCGAACGTGGTCACGCTCCCCGGGCGGACGTAGTGCCCCGCCGGCCGCAGACAGATCGTGCTGCCGTCGGCGGAGAACAACTCATTGAACACGGCCGCCAGATGCCGGTTCTGCGCGATCTGCGCCATGAGCAGGCCGGTCAGCTCACCGCTGACGATGACGTCGGAGCCGGGATCGAGGGGCGCCAGCGGCCGGTTGCGGTCGTCGGTCAGCTCGGTGACCACCCGCAGCGGCCGTCCGGTGCGTTCCTCCAGGAGCCGCAGGGCCAGCAGCGTCACCAGCGTCCGGTCGTCCGGGCGGTCCGGTCCGTCGCCCGGGTCGGGTCCGAGGACGACCGTCCCGTCGTACGGGGTGAGGTCGAGTCCGAGCAGGGTCTCGGGCCGCGACAGGGCGGCGGACTGGAACCGTACGGACAGCCGGGAGGCGCCCGACGGCTCCGGCTCCGGCTCCCGGGCCGGCGCGGGCACCGCCCGGTCCGTCACCACGTCGAGCACGGAACCCGGCCGTGCCGTGCGCCGCAGCTGGTCCACGACGTGGGGCGCCCGCCGGTTCCAGCCGAGCAGCAGCAGGTGCGCGGCGTCCTCCGGCGGCGGCGGTACGGTCGCGATCACCGGCCTCTCGACCAGGTGCCGGCAGTCCTCCGGGCGTGCCGCCTCCGCGTCGCGGGTGAGGACGATCAGCCGGCTCCCGGGCGCGACCACGGTGTCCGCGGGCGGATTGAGGAGCGCGCGGCCCCGCGGGGTGAGCAGCCCCACCACGCAGGCATCGGCATGGCCCAGCAGGGCCGCGCCGAAGGGGCGTCCGTGGAACGCGTCGGCGTCGGCGAGGTGGAACTCGTCACCGGCGAAGTCGAGCAGGTCGCGCAGGACGAGGGAGAGGCCGGGACGGCCCACGCACTGCGCGATCAGCCGGGCGGTGACCGTGTCGGTGTCCAGGACCGTGCCCCGCGGCCCGGCGGCCAGCCGGGCCGCCGCCCGGTACCGGTCGTCCCGCACCGCCGCGAGGACCGGCGGCCCCTCCGCGCCCTCCCCGAGCACGGCCCGCATCGCCAGCAGCGTCCGCAGCACCTCGGCGTCGGCCGTCGGCTCGCCTGACGGCAGCACCAGCACGGTGCGCGCCGTCCGGGGGCTGACCAGCGCGAGTACGGCCGGATCGCTCGCGGGGCCGCTGCGGCAGATCAGCCGCGTCCGGCCGGGCGGGCCGACGTGAGCGGCCAGCGCCCGCTCCATCTCGGTCTTGTCCCGGTCGGCGAGCAGGACCACCGCCCGGGGCCGGCGCGGGACCTGCGCGGCGACCAGCTCCGCCACGACCGTGAACACCTGGTCCGACCAGCCGAGCACGACGGCGTGGCCCTCCTCCAGGACCGTCGAGCGGCCCCGGCTCAGCTCCGCGAGCCGCTCGGCCAGACCGGTCGTGATGACCCCGACGAGGGTCGACACGCAGAGCAGGGCGACCAGCCCGAGCAGGGCCGCGAGCAGCATGCGCGGCGGCGTACCGTCCACCGCGCCCAGCCGCAGGGTCTCCGCACTGGACCGCCACACCGCCGTCAGCCGGCCCGAGAGCGAACGCGGCGCGCCGGGATCCGTCCACACCAGCAGCGCGCTCACCGGGACGACGACGGCCAGGCAGCTGACGACCAGCCAGCCCATCAGGGAACCGGTGCTGCGGGCCAGCGTACGGTCGAACCGGTAGCGCGCCCGGTCCTGTAACGACACCCGTCGCCGCTCCTCCGGCCGGTCTCCGCCCACGCGCACCCCTCGCCTCGTACCGCACTCGCCACGTCACCCGGCCCGTCGGCACGGACGCGACGCCGCACCGACGGGCAGTGCGCCGCCGGCAGATCCGCTCCGCACAGTGCTTGCTCCGGCACCGGGACACGCGGCTTTCGGGAGGCGATTCATTCTTTCGGGCAGGCGTCCCCGCGAGCGGCGCGGACCCGGTCCGAAGGGTGGCCGGGTCGCCGCGGCCGGTGGGCACGTCCGGCGCGCGAGCGGGTACCCGTACGGGCATGTCGGCCTACCCGTACCACGGCACCTACCAAGGCGCTCCGACCGTCTGGGCGTTCGTCCTCGTCGCGATCCTGATCGCGCTGGTCGTGGGGTGGTACATCTGGCGCCGGCCGTAGGCGCGCCGATGTGACGGGCGGGCGGCGCGGCCCGGGTACCGCGGCGGCCCCTACGCGCGGAAGACCCGTGCGAGGCACGCTGTCAGCGCCCGCGGTGTCGGCGGGTGCAACCGCGCCGCCAGGTAGCCGTCGGGCCGTACGAGGAAGGCGGTCGGGGTCCGGACCGCGAAGCCGCGCGCGAACTCCCCCTCGGAGTCGCGGTACACGGGAAGCCGCCCCGCCTCGGCCGCCGCGTCCCCAGACGGGACGACGGCGATCCTCTCCACGCGTCCCGGCGCCGACTCGGCCGCCGCGCGGGCCAGTTCGTCGAAGCCCTCGTCCGGGGCGCCCGTCCCGTACAGCAGCAGTACGTGGTCACGCTCCCGGAGCACGTCGTACAGCCGCAGCGCGTTGCTCGCGATCGGGCCGGTGAGGCCGCGGCAGTCCGGGACCCGGTCACCGGGCCTCGGTCCCGCGCCGTCCGCCGCCGGGTCCGGCGAGCCCACGATCGGGCTGCCCCGGTAACCGACGAGGAGCTGCGCCTCGCGCAGCATCAGCGTCGCCGGGTCCTCCGGGTCGGCCTGGACGCCCTCGGCGGCGTGCCGCACGGTACGCCCGACGACCTCCTCGCCCACCGGGCGCCGCTCGGCGTCGTAACTGGCGAGCAGGGCCGGATGCGCCGCCCCCTCGACCGTGAGGGCGAGCTTCCAGGCCAGGTTGAACGCGTCCTGGATGCCGGTGTTCATGCCCTGCGCGCCGGTCGGCGGATGGATGTGCGCGGCGTCGCCGGCGACGAAGACCCGGCCCTCGCCGTACCGGTCCACGATCCGGTGGCTGATGCGGAACACCGAGGACCAGCGGAGGGCCGACGCCGTCACCGGTCGCGGCGACAGGCGGTCGAGCACCTTCTGGATGTCGGCGAGCCCCGGCGCCGGACCGCCGTCGAGCCCGTGCGCCACCGTGTCCCCGCGCGTCTCCGCGTCCCGGGCCCGTCCGGCCGTGGAGAGCGCGGGCGGCACCATGGTCGACACGCGGTACCGGCCGCGCCCCGGCAGCGGGATGCACACCAGGATGTCGTCGACGTCACCGTCCGGTCCGCGGTGCATGGAGCGCACGCCGTAGCCCGCGGGCAGGTCCCAGTCGACCTCGACGTCGGCCAGCATGTACTCGTCCGGGAAGGCGCCCCCCTCGAAGCCGAGACCGAGCCCCTTGCGCACGACGCTGTGCGCGCCGTCGCAGCCGACCAGGTACCGGCACCTGACCTCCTCCTCGCGCCGTACCGGAGCCTCGGCGCCGCCCGGACCGGAGGTGGTGACGAGCCGGGCGGTCACCCCGTCCTCGTCCTGGCGGAACCCCACGAGCTCCGTGCCGCGCTCGACCGGTGTGCCGAAGCGGGCCAGGAACCCTTCGAGGACCCGCTCGGTCTCGTACTGCGGGAGCGCGGCGAAGCCGTACGGCACCTCGGGAGGCAGTACGAGGTCGTACGCGCCCTGCTCGGCGCCGTCGACGTACACCAGCTGTCCGCGCATGGGGACGGCCGCCTCCAGGGCGTCCCGTACGAGGCCCATCCGGTCCCAGACCTCCAGCGTGCGCGGCTGGACGCCCACGGCCTTGGCGTACGGGAGCCGGGCCGGGAGCCGGTCCACGACACGGGCCCGGACCCCGCGCCGCCGCAGTTCCCCGGCCGCCGTGAGCCCGACCGGACCCGCTCCGACGACCAGGACGTCGGTGGTGTGGTCGATGAGCGGCATGGACGCCTCCTGTACGCGCGGCCCGAGCTGCACCCCCTGTCCCTCCCTGTCCATGGTGGGCCGGGGGGCGCCGCGCCGCACCCGGGGTCCGCGCGGCGGAAAACCACGTGCCCCGCGACCGTCCGGCTCCCTACACTCGCCCCACACCGTGCGCGTCCGACCGTCGCCGCGCACTCCGTGACGAACGAGGGGAGCCCGGCCGTGCGTTGCCACACGACTGCCGCCGTTCCCCGGTCGCGCTACGACGTGATCCTCGTGTCCTCGTCCGGCCGGTGCCCGCTGCGCGGCCGGCACCGGACGCCCGTGACGAACCCCTGACGTCCGCTGATCTGACGGAACGTCAACACCCCTGTCGCACCCGCACGTCGGGCCCCCGCACGCTGTCCCGGGGCCCGACGCGGGCCGCCCGTGGGCGACTTCGTCCGGGAATCGCGCCGCCCTTCTTCCGGCAACGCTCCGAAAGGCACGCGCCGTGCGTACCGACCTGCACCGTCACCTCACCGACCCGCTGACCGCCGTCCGCAATCTGGGCATCCTCGCCCACGTCGACGCCGGGAAGACCACCGTCACCGAGCGGGTCCTCTACCTCACCGGCGCCACGCACAGGCGCGGCGAGGTCCACGACGGCACGACCGTCACGGACTTCGACTCCCAGGAACGCGACCGGGGCATCACCATCTTCGCCGCGGCCGTGAGCTGCGACTGGGACGGACACCGCATCAACCTGATCGACACCCCGGGCCACGTCGACTTCGCCGACGAGGTGGCGCGTTCGCTGCGGGTGCTCGACGGCGCGGTCGCCGTGTTCGACGCCGTCGCGGGCGTCGAGCCGCAGAGCGAGGCGGTGTGGCGGCAGGCCGACCGGTACGGCGTTCCCCGCATCGCCTTCGTCAACAAGCTGGACCGCGTGGGCGCCGACCTCGACGCGGCGGTCGAGTCGATCCGCGAACTGCTCCATCCCGCCCCGCTGGCCGTCCAGTTGCCGATCGGCGCGGAGGGCGCCTTCACCGGTGTCGTGGACCTGCTGCGCATGCGGTCCCTGGTCTGGGCCGACGGCGAGGACACGGCCGCGGAGGGGCCCGTGCCGGAGGACCTGCTCGACGAGGCGCGGCGGCGGCGCAGGCTGCTGGAGGAGGCGGTGGCGGAACTGCATCCGCTCGCGCTGGAGGAGTTCTGCGCGACGTCGGCCCTGTCCGCCGCCACGCTGGCGTCCGCGCTGCGCGACCTGACCCGCAGCGGTGACGGCGTGGTCGTGCTGTGCGGCTCGGCCTACCGCAACCGCGGGATCGAGCCGCTGCTGGACGCCGTGGTGGCCTACCTGCCCTCGCCGCTGGACGTGCCCGCGGCGCGGGGCACCTGGGACGGCACGGAGCAGGAACGGGCCGCCGATCCGGCGGCACCGCTCGCGGCGCTGGCGTTCAAGGTCAACGCGACCGACATGGGCCGCCTGACGTTCCTGCGTCTGTACTCGGGAACGATCCGGAAGGGAGAGACGGTGTGGAACGCGAGCACGCGGCAGAGTGAACGCGTCGGCAGGGTCCTGCGTGTGCAGGCCGACCGGCACGTGCGGCTGGACCGCGCGGTGGCGGGTGACATCGTCGCCGTGATCGGCCTGAAGACGACCCGCGCCGGATCGACCCTGTGCGCGGCCGAGGCGCCCCTGGTGCTCGAACCGCCGACCGTGGCCGACCCGGTGGTCTCCGCGGCCGTCGAGGCGCGCACCGGCACGGACACGGACCGTCTGGCGTCGGCTCTGGCCCGCCTGGTGGAGGAGGACCCCTCGCTGGTCGTCCGGACCGACCCCGAGACCGGCCAGACGACGCTGTCCGGCCTGGGCGAGCTGCACCTGGAGGTGGCGGTGGAGAAGGTCCGCCGCGCCCACGGTCTGGACGTCCGTGTCGGTCGGCCGAGGGTGGCGTACCGGGAGACCGTCGTACGCGGGGTGAGCGGGCTGGTGTACCGGCACGTCAAACAGGACGGCGGCGCGGGCCAGTTCGCCCATGTCGTCCTCGACGTGGAACCGCTCGACGGCGACGACGCCGGCGCGACGGGCTTCGCGTTCCGGTCGGCCGTCGTCGGCGGACGGGTGCCGCAGGAGTACGTGCGCGCGGTGGAGGCGGGCTGCCGTGACGCGCTGGCGGAGGGGCCGCTCGCGGGTCACCCGGTGACGGGGCTGCGGGTGGTGCTGACCGACGGGGCGACGCACGTGAAGGACTCCTCGGAGACGGCGTTCCGTGCCGCGGGCCGGTTCGCGCTCCGGGAGGCTCTGCGGGCGAGCACGATGGGGCTGCTGGAGCCGGTGGCCGACGTCACGGTCACCGTCCCGGGCGACGCCGTGGGCGGGGTGCTGGGTGACCTGGCCACGCGCCGGGGCCGGGTGGGCGGCTCCACCACACGTGGGGGAGCGGCGGTGATCGCGGCCACGGTGCCGCTGGCCGAGCTGTTCGGCTACGCGACGCGGCTGCGGAGCCGTACCCAGGGCCGGGGAGTCTTCACCACCCGGCCCGCCGGATACGCCCCGGCCCCGCTTCCGGCGCCTCGCGCGACACCGGCCCGGTGACGCGCGGACGGTCCCGCCCCGCAGAGGGGCGGGACCGTCCTGCCGGTGGCCGGTGGCCGGTGGCCGGTGGCCGGGAGGTCCGCCCACGGGCGGGTGAGGCCGGCGTCACCGGGCGTCGTGAGCCCGCGGACGCCGGCCTCCGTCCCCCGCCCGGCGAGGGCGTCGACGCGGCGCTGACCCGCGCGTCGGCGACAGCCGGTCCCGTGGCCTCGCCCCCTTCCGGCGGACCGGAACACCGCGACCCCGTCAGACGGACCGGAACACCGCGACCCCGTCAGACGGACCGGAGAACCGCGCCCCGGTCAGGCGGCCGGAAAACGGGGCCCGGTCAGGCGGACCGGAACGTCGTCCTGCTCTGCTGGACGCGCAGCGCCTCCAGAGTGCTCAGCTGGCGGGTCGCGCGCTCCAGGAGTTCGTCGAACCGCCGCGCCTCCAGGCGCTCGTCGCTCTCGGCGAGCAGACGCAGCAGCCGCCACGCCGAAGCCTTGGCCTCCACCCCGAGCCGCAGCGCCTCCAGTTCCAGCACGGAACTGAGCGGGGAACGCCGTACGAGGTGGCCGTTGGCCTTGAGGCGGCCCAGCCGTTCGCCGAGCCGGCCCGCCAGGACCTTGTACCGCCGGACGGGCACGTCGAGCCGCCGCATGACGTCGAGCAGGGCCGCCCGGTCCTCGGCGATCTCCGCGGCGACCGGCTCCACGGCGGCGCCGAGCACCGAGCCGTGCAGGGACCCGGCCATGTACCGGGCGCGTTCGGCGCCCGCGGTGGCGGCGCTCAGGTGGTCGTTGAGGTAGATGCCGAGCAGCTCGGTGCGGGTGTTCCGGCCGCGGGTGCGGACGGCGGGCGAGGGGGGAGTGTCGGTGGTCATGCGCGCCGAGTACCCGGGTCACGCGGTACGACCCGGAGGTCCGGCGTTCCTGTGTCGCGCCCCGCACGCCCCGGGCGCAGGCTGGAGGAGAGGCGGAGTTTTCCCAGGTCCGGCCGACGACCCGGCCGGCGGAGGAGGAGCCATGACGGCCACGACACGCAGCGAGACGCCCGTCGCGATCGAGGGCGGGGGAGTGGAACTGCGCACGCGGGAGATCGGTGGCGACATGTCGGTGGCGTACGCGCGGTTCCCGAAGGGCACGGACATGGCGCCCGCCCTCAAGGGCCTGCCCGGCGATCTGTGCCAGTGCCCGCACTGGGGGGTCCTGCTCAAGGGACGCCTGAGAATGCGCACCGCGGACGGCGAGGAGACCTACGAGGCCGGACAGGCGTTCTACTGGGCGCCCGGCCACGCTCCGGAGGCCCTGGAGGACTGCGAGTACGTCGACTTCTCGCCCACCACGGAGTTCCACGAGGTCATCGGCCACATCACGGCACAACGGGGCTGACGCCCGCCGGTCGGCGCGCGCGGATCGCCCGGCACCGTACAACCCTGTGCCCCGGTCGGGCGTCCACCCAACATGAGCCGAGGACGTCATGACGTGACCCCGCGCAGCGCCGCGCCCCTCGTCCCGCTGGCCCGGGTCTGGCTGTTCGACCTGGTGTACGGAGCCTGCGTGGCGGCCGCCGGCTGGCGCGACGCGGTGGACTTCATGGTCGTCATCGCGATGCTCGGGATGGCCGACGCCATCGACGAGAAGGTGCGGCACGGCTGGTGGGCCCTCGCCGCCGGCGTGGCGGCAGGCACGTCCGTCCTCCCTCTCGCGCGGGAGGCCGGTCTCGGCTCTGAGGACTCGCCGTGGGCCGCCTACCCCGTCTTCGCCGCGGCGTCCCTGGTCGCCCTCGCGGTGTTCGCGGCGGTGACGCGGCTGCCCGGCCGCGCCCGCGCCACATAGTTCTCCCGGCCTCCGTCGCCTTCGACGAGGGCGTCCACGACGCTCTCGCCCTTACGTCACTCCGCGGCCTCCAGCACGTCCTCGGCCACCCGTCGGTCCAGTGCCGCGCGGACCAACGCGGCGGCCAGGACGGCGGGTTCGGTGTCCCCGGCGAGCTCGGTGAGGCGGTCGGCGTCCTCCGGAAGGCCGAGCCGCCGGGCGCCGGACAGTGCCTTCGCGTCGACGTAGGGCGCCGTCCCGGGCCAGACGCGCTGGACCTCGCGCAGGAAGATGTCCGCGCCCGCGGGCCCGATCCCGGGCAACTCCCGCAGGAGCGTGCGCAGTCTCGCCAGGTCGCCGTCGGCCTCGTCCCGCATGCGCCGCAGGTCACCGCCCCAACGCTCCGTCAGCAGACGTGCGCCGTCCGCGAGTTGTGTCGCGGTGCGTTCGTCGTAGCGCCGGTAGCCGCCGGCGCCGAGCGCGTCGATCCGTCGCCGCCGGGGCGACTCCGCCATGCCGCGGGGGTCGCGCAGTCCCGCGTCGTACAGGGCGCGGGCGGTCGCGACGGCGACGGAGGCGCGGATGCGCGCGCTCAGCAGCGAGGCCAGGACGAGGGTGCGGTACAGCGGCCGCGGGGTGTCGCGCAGCGTGATGCCCGCCTCCTCGGCGTACGTGCGGCCGCAGGAGGCGACGAGTGCCTCGGTCACGCGGCGCTGCCTGTCGTCCACGGCTCACCTCACTGCGGCGACCTGAGCGCGTCGTGCCCCAGGGTCATCAGCCGGTGGCGCCGTCGCTCGTCGTCGGCCAGGGGCTCCTTCTCCGCCTCGGTCTCGGCGGTGACGGTGTCCACGACCTCGTACATGACGCGGACGTCGTCGTCCGTGAGATCCGTGCGCCGCTTCTGCAGGATGGCGAGCACGTGCTGACCGGTCGGTGTGCCCGCGTGCTCCGGGAGCGGTTCGGCGTTCTCGTCGGCGTCGCGGACCCGCAGCCACGCGGCGAGTTCCTGCGAGGTCATGTTCACCACGCGGTGGAACTCCTCCCACAGGGCGTCGAGTTCGAGGGCGTCGGTCATCGTGCGCTCCTTCCGGGCGGGCCGGTGTTCCCGTGCGCGCGGTTCCGGTTGCCGCGCTGCCGGTCCCCGGCCGGGGACATCCGGTGCCGCTTTCCCGCGCGGGTGCCCAGGACGGATGGGCGGAAACCGGACCTGATCGAATCCGGCCTGTACCGTCGGGGCCGGTTCCCGGGAGGTCTTCCCAGGTGCCGGGGCCGCGGTCTATAGTCCAAAACTAGCAGTGCTAATTAATGTGGTCCTCGTCATAGTCCGGTGTCCGTCAGGAGTCCTGTCGTGCGTCCCGTCCACTTCGCGGCCGCCCGCCGCACCCCCATCGGCAAGCTGCGCGGAGCCCTCTCTGCCGTCCGCCCCGACGATCTCGCCGCGGCCGTCCTGCGCGCCCTCATCGCCGACGCGCCCGCCCTCGACCCGGCCCGGATCGACGACGTCTACTGGGGCGCCGCCAACCAGGCGGGCGAGGACAACCGCAACGTCGCCCGCATGGCCGCCCTGCTGGCCGGGCTGCCCGAGACCGTGCCCGGCGCCACCGTCAACCGGCTGTGCGCCTCCGGCCTGGAGGCCGTCACCACGGCGGCCCGCACGATCGCCGCGGGCGAGGCGGACGTCGTGCTCGCCGGCGGTTCCGAGTCCATGAGCCGGGCCCCCTTCGTGCTGCCCCGCCCCGACGAGGCGCTGCCGCACCGCATCGAGACCGTCGACACCCGGCTCGGCTGGCGCCTGGTCAACCCGGCGATGAAGGACCTGCACGGCGTGCTCTCCATGGGCGAGACCGCAGAGGAGGTCGCCGAGCGGTACGGCGTCCCGCGCGAGCGCCAGGACGAGTTCGCGCTGCGCAGCCACCAGCGCGCCGCCGACGCCCGCAAGAACGGGTACTTCGACGCCGAGCTGCTGCCCGTCACCCGGCCCGACGGAGTCGTGGTGGACACCGACGAGTGCGTCCGCGAGGACACCTCGTACGAGAAGCTGTCCCGGCTCAAGCCCGTGTTCCGCCCCGGCGGCACGGTCACCGCGGGCAACGCCTCGCCGATGAACGACGGCGCCGCGGGACTCCTCCTCGTCAGCGAGGACGCGCTGCACGAGCTGGGCCTGGAGTCCCTCGGCCGGTACGTCGCCGGCGCCTCCGCCGGCGTCCACCCCGACGTCATGGGCATCGGGCCGGTGCCCGCGACCGAGAAGGCGCTCGGACGCGTCGGCTGGACGGTCGGCGACATCGAGGAGGCCGAGTTCAACGAGGCGTTCGCCGCCCAGGCCCTGGCCTGCGTGGACCGGCTCGGCATCGACCCGGAGCTCGTCAACCCGACGGGCGGCGCGATCGCCCTCGGCCACCCCCTGGGCTGCTCGGGCGCCCGCATCCTCACGACCCTGCTGCACCGCATGCGGCGCTCCGGCGCGGGCCGCGGCCTCGCCACGATGTGCGTCGGTGTCGGGCAGGGCAGCGCGGTGCTCGTCGAGCGCGCCTGAGCGACCGCACCGCGCACCGAACGACCTGGTCCAGAGCCGCACCAGCACGGAAACGGAGCACTCCTCCATGGCAACCCTGTCCCTCGCCGCGATCCTCGCCGAGAACGCCCGCCGCCGCCCCGACCGGACGGCGCTCGTCGAAGGCGACCTGCGTCTCACCTTCGCCGAGGTGTGGCGGCGCGCACTGGCCCAGGCCGGCGCCCTCGCCGGGCTCGGCGTACGGCCGGGGGACCGGGTGGCGCTCATGGCGCCCAACACCGCCGAGTTCCCGCAGGCCTACTACGCGATCGCGGCGGCGGGCGGCGTGGTCGTCCCCGTCCACCTGCTGCTGTCCGCCGACGAGGTCGAGCACGTCCTGAAGGACAGCGGCGCGACCCTGCTGCTGTGCCACCCGGCTCAGGCCGAGACCGGGACGGCGGCGGCCCGCGCGACAGGCGTGCCCGCCGTGACCCTCGGCGGCGAGTTCGAGGACCTCGCCGCACGGGCCGAGCCGCTGCCGTCGTACGTCACCCGCCAGGCCGACGACCCCGCCGTCGTCTTCTACACCAGCGGCACCACCGGCGTCCCCAAGGGCGCCGTGCTCAGCCACTTCAACCTGGTGATGAACGCGACCGTCAACGCCTTCGACGCCAACGACATCCGGCCCGACGACATCGCCCTCGGCGCGCTCCCGTTGTTCCACGCCTTCGGCCAGACGGTCTCCATGAACTCCACCTGGCGGGCGGGCGCGACCCTCGTCCTGCTGCCCCGCTTCGACGCGGCGCGCGCCGTCGAGCTGATGGTGAAGGAGGGCGTCAACACCTTCCACGGCGTCCCCACGATGTTCGTCGCGCTGGCCGCCGTCGCCGGCTCCATGGACGCGCTCCCCGACCTCAGGGTGTGCATCTCCGGCGGCGCCTCGCTGCCGGTCGCCGTCCTGGAACGCTTCGAGGAGGCCTTCGGCGCGAAGATCTACGAGGGGTACGGACTGTCCGAGACCTCGCCGACCGCGACCGTGAACCAGCCCCTGTTCGGCACCCGGGCCGGCACCATCGGGCACCCGCTGTGGGGTGTGGACGTGGAGATCGCGCGCGCCGAGGTCGAGGGCCGCGTCGAACTGCTGCCGCCGGGGGAGCTCGGCGAGGTCGTCATCCGCGGGCACAACGTCTTCTCCGGGTACCTGGGCCGGCCCGAGGCCACCGCGGAGGCCGTGGTCGACGGCTGGTTCCGCACCGGCGACCTGGGCACCAAGGACGACGACGGGTTCCTGCGGATCGTCGACCGCAAGAAGGACGTCGTCATCCGCGGCGGCTTCAACGTCTACCCGCGGGAGGTCGAGGAGGTCCTCATGCGCCATCCCGGGGTGGCCCAGGTCGCGGTGATCGGCCTGCCCGACGAACTGCACGGCGAGGAGGTCTGCGCGGTCGTCGTCCCCCAGCCGGGGGCCACGCCGGACGCCGCCGGGATCACCGAGTGGTCCAAGGAGCACCTGGGCCGGCACAAGTACCCGCGCCGGGTGGAGTTCACCGACGAACTGCCACTGGGCCCGAGCATGAAGATCCTGAAGCGGGAGCTACGGTCCCGCTACGCGAGCTGACCCACCCGGCACGGCGAACGTCCGGCGCCCCCTCGGCGAGCGATGGCCGCCAGGTCCCGTACACAGGGGTGGATGCCGGCCCCGGGGCGAGGACCGGTCCGCCGCCCCGGCGAGGAAGCGTCCGTGCGACTCCCTCGCGGGGCGCGGTGAGCGTCTGCCGCCTCCCGGCGGGGAGATCGTCCGGCGGGACACCGCACGCCGGGAGCGTCCGCACCCCCGGGGCGAGGGGCCGTCCGCCGCCCCGGCGAGGGAGCGGTCCGCGCGACTCCCCGCGCGGGGCGTCCGCCGGACCTCCGGCGAGGAGCCGTCCGGCGTCCGGCGCGGTGAGCGTCTATCGCCTCCCGGCGGGGGATCGTCCGCCGGATTCCCAGGAGTTGTCCGCCGAGCCTCGGGCAAGGGGCTGTGCGGTGTTCCGGCAGGGGATTGTCGGGCGGGACGCCGCACGCCGGGAGCGTCCGCAGCCCCGGCGAGGAAGCGTCCGCGCGACTCCCCGCGCGGGGCGTCCGCGGGGGCTGCCCGGCGTCCGCCGCGCTGAGCGCCTGCCGCCTCCCGGCGGAGGTTCGTCCGCCGGCCACCCACGCGGAGCGTCCGCCGAGCCCCGGGCGAGGAGCGGTCCACCGCCCCGGCGACGGGCCACCCGCGGGGCTTCCCACGCGGGGAGATCCACTGGTTCCCGGGCGAGGAGCCGTCCCGCCGCCCCGGCCAGGCGCCGTCCGCCGTCCCGGCGAGGACCTCTTCGCCCGCCCTCGCGCAGAGGGGGCCCGCGGCCCGCCGCCCCCGGTTCCGGGGTCCCCCGGCGGCCCGCCCCCGTCCGGCGGGATAGGTGGGCATAGCATCGGTCCCCGCATGAACACGATGACGCTCTGGCACATATCCCTCTGGGAGTTCGCCGCCCTCGCCGCGGCGGCCCTGCTCGTCGGCTTCTCGAAGACCGCGGTGAGCGGGGCCAACACGGTCAGCCTCGCGATCTTCGCCGCCGTCCTGCCGGCCCGCGCCTCCACCGGCGTGCTCCTGCCCATCCTGATCGTCGGCGACGTCCTCGCCGTCCTGACCTACCGGCGGCACGCCCACTGGCCCACGCTGTGGCGGCTGTTCCCCGCGGTCGCCGCGGGCGTCGTCCTCGGCACGCTGTTCCTGGTGTGGGCTGACGACGGGGTGGTCCGGACGTCCATCGGCGCCATCCTGCTGTTCATGGCGGCGGTCACCCTGTGGCGCCGCCGCGCGGACGGCCCGGACCAGGACCCGGACTCCGTGGCCACGCGCACCGGCCGGATCAAGGCCCGTTCGTACGGGGTCCTCGGCGGCTTCACCACGATGGTCGCCAACGCGGGCGGTCCCGTGATGTCGCTGTACCTGCTCTCCGCGGGCTTCCGCAAGCTCGGCTTCCTCGGCACCTCGGCGTTCTTCTTCCTCATCGTCAACGTCTCCAAGGTGCCCTTCAGCGTCGGGCTCGGCCTGATCGACGGGCACTCGCTGCTCCTCGACGCGGCGCTCGCGGCCTTCGTGGTGCCGGGGGCCCTGCTCGGCAAGTGGGCCGTGCACCGCATCAACCAGCGGCTGTTCGAGCAGCTCGTGATCGCCGCGACGATCGTCGGCGGCGTCCAGCTCCTGCTGCGCTGACCCGTGCCGGACGGCACCGGGCGCGGAAGCGGACCCCTCGCCCCCGTACGCTCGTCGGCATGTCCCGGCACATCCTGGTCCTCGGCGGCACGACCGAGGCGCGCGAGCTCGCCGCCCGCCTGGCCGACAGGCCCGGAGTTCGGGTGACGACCTCCCTCGCCGGGCGCGTGTCCCGGCCGGGGGCCCTCGACGGAGACGTGCGTGTCGGCGGGTTCGGGGGCGCGGACGGACTCGCGGCCTGGCTGCGCGAGCACCACGTGGCCGCCGTGGCCGACGCCACGCACCCCTTCGCCGCGGGCATCACCGCGAACGCGGCGCGGGCCGCGGCGGCCACCGGCGTCCCGGCCGTGGTCCTGCGCCGTCCGGGCTGGACTCCGGGCCCCGGCGACGTCTGGCACCCGGTCGCGACCCTGGCCGAGGCCGCCGAGGCGCTTCCCCGCCTCGGCCGCCGCGTCTTCCTCACCACGGGCCGGCTGGGCCTCGCGGCCTTCGCGGAGCTGTCCGCGCTGCACTTCCTCGTCCGGTCCGTCGAGGCGCCCGGGCCGCCGATGCCGCCGCGGACGCGGGTACTGCTGGCCCGCGGCCCGTTCACCGTGGCCGGCGAGACCGCGCTGCTGCGCGAGCACCGCATCGACGTCCTGGTGACGAAGGACAGCGGGGGAGAGGCGACCGCGGCCAAGCTCACCGCCGCCCGCGAACTCGGCGTGCCGGTCGTCGTCGTACGCCGTCCGCCGCTGCCGGAGGGCGTCCTCGCGGTGCCCGACGTGGCCGCCGCGCTCGACCGCCTCGGCCTCGCCCCGTAGACCCGGCGGGACCACGGGGCCGCCCTAGGGAACGGGCGCCTTCGCCGCGTCCGGCGCACCGGTGGCGGCCAGGGCCCGGTTCGGTCCCGGCAGGCCGGTGGCCAGGTCCTCGGCGAGAAGCCGCTTGGCGATGGTGTCGACAGCGGCCCGCAGATCCGCGCCCGAGGGACGGCCGTGGTCCCGCTCCACCCGCTCCGCCAGCCAGTCGCCCCACGCCCGGCTGATGACGGCCGCCTCGCGCCGGCCCGCCTCGGTGTGGGAGAACAGCGAACCGTGCCGGGTGAGATAACCCTCCTCGACCATCCGGTCGAAGACCGGCACGAGGACTTCCGGCGGCAGATGGCGCCGGGCGGCGATCAGCCCGAGCCCGGCGTGGCCGACCATCCGTGTGAACAGCTCGACCTGCATCACGGCCCACGCCCCCGCGACGTCGAGACGGGTGTCGGACTCCAGCACGACGCGGCGCGCGGTGTCCAGCTCCGTACCGCCGATGATCTTCCCGACGGTGGCCTCCAGGAGCAGCTGCGAATCCGCGGTGGACGGCGACGCGAAGCCCTCGCCCATGTCCGTCGAACCCCTGCGGGCGCTGTCCCGCAGCTCCACCTGCTTGAGGAACAGGGCGACGACGAACCCGAGCAGCGCGACCGGCACCGCCCACAGGAAGACGGTGTGGAGGGTGTCGGCGTACGCCTGGACGACCGGCTCGGCCACCGGCGGCGGCAGCCCGTGCAGACCCTGGGGGCTCTGGGCGGCCCGCGCCACGACGGCCGGGTCGGCGCCCGCGGAACTGCTCGCGGCCTTCACGCCCTCCCGCAGGTTCGGTGTGAGCGCGTTCGTGTAGACGGTGCCGAACACGGCGGTGCCGAAGGAGCTGCCGAGCGTGCGGAAGAACGTCACCCCCGAGGTCGCCGTGCCGAGGTCGGAGTACTCCACGGTGTTCTGCACGGCGATCGTCAGCACCTGCATGCTCAGGCCGATCCCGGTGCCCAGGACGAACATGTAGAGCGACGCGAGCCAGGCGCCGGTGTCCGACCCCATCAGCGAGAGCAGATACAGCCCGAGGGCCATCACCAGCGAGCCGACGATCGGGAACACCCGGTAGTGCCCGGTCTTGCTGACCACGTTGCCGCTGAACACCGACGCGATGAGCAATCCGATCACCAGGGGCAGCGTGCGCACCCCGGAGACGGTCGCCGAGTCGCCGTCGACGTACTGGAGATAGGTCGGCAGATAGGTCAGCGCGCCGAGCATCGCGAAGCCCACGACGAAGCTGAGGACGGAGCAGACCGTGAACACGGGATTGCCGAACAGCCGCATCGGCAGCATCGGTTCGGCGGCGCGGGTCTCGACCACGCAGAACAGGCCGAGCGCGATCAACCCGCCCACGAACAGGCCGATGATGACGCCCGAGCCCCACGCGTACTGGTTGCCGCCCCAACTCGTCGCCAGGATCAGGGCACTCGCGCCGGCCGCGACGAGGGCGATGCCCAGGTAGTCGATCACCGGGCGCAGCGCCGACTTCACGGCG
The DNA here is from genome assembly GCF_042872045.1 of Streptomyces sp. NPDC005496. Lineage (NCBI taxonomy): Bacteria > Bacillati > Actinomycetota > Actinomycetes > Kitasatosporales > Streptomycetaceae > Streptomyces > Streptomyces sp. NPDC005496. The sequence continues at coordinate 24,886 of NZ_JBIAJQ010000001.1, read as the reverse complement.
GGGATCGTCCGAGCGGCCGCGACGACCACGGCGATCGCGATGGGCACGTTGACGTAGAAGGCCCAGCGCCACGACAGGTGATCGGTGAACAGCCCGCCCAGCAGCGGCCCGACGACGGTGGCCACCCCGAACACCGCGCCGATCGCGCCCTGGTACTTGCCCCGCTCCCGCAGCGGGATCACATCGGCGATCAGCGCCATCGCCGTGACCATGAGCCCGCCGGCGCCGATCCCCTGCATCCCCCGCCACAGGATCAGCATCGTCATGTTGGCGGCCAGGCCGCACAGGAACGAGCCGGTGATGAAGACGACCGCCGACGCCTGGAAGACCACCTTGCGGCCGAAGAGATCGCCGAACTTGCCGACCAGGACCGTGGAGACGGTCTCGGCCAGCAGATACGCGGTGACGACCCACGACATGTGCTCCGCGCCGCCCAGGTCCGACACGATCGTCGGCAGGGCCGTCCCCACGATGGTCTGGTCGAGCGCCGCCAGCAGCACACCCAGCATGATCGTCACGAAGACGACGTTGCGGCGCCGCTTGTCCAGGACCGGGGGAGCGGGCTCCGGAGCGGTGGGCGGTGCGGATTCCGTCGTGGTCGTCACAGGGCCACCCTCACACCGGGGTACGGCCCGTGCATGCGGGGAGATCCGCCCGGGTGTCTACTCCCGAGGGCGCCTGCGCAGCAGGTACGTGTCCATGATCCAGCCCTTGCGCTCCCGGGCCTCCGCGCGCAGCCGCTCGATGCGCGGAGCCGTCTCGGCCAGGGGACCGGAGGCGAGGATCTCGTCCGGGGTGCCGATGTAGGCGCCCCAGTAGATGTCGATGTCCTCGTCGGCGTACTCGCGGAACGTCTGGTGCGCGTCGAGCATCACCACGACGTCGTCGACGCCCTCGGGGAAGCCCTCCGCGAGCCGCCGCCCCGTGGTGATCTGCACCGGCCGCGCGACCCGGTTGAGTCCCGTGCGGTGCTTGGCGACGAGCGCCGAGACGCTGCTGATGCCGGGCACCACGTCGTACGTGAACGTCACCGCGCCCCGGTCGAGGATCTCCTCCAGGATGCCGAGCGTGCTGTCGTAGAGCGCGGGATCGCCCCACACCAGGAAGGCGCCGGTCTCGTCCTCGCCCAGCTCCTCGGCGATCAGCCGCTCGTAGATCCGGGCGCGGGCGCTGCGCCAGTCCCCGACGGCGGGGGAGTACGCGGCGCCCCCGGCCGCCCGGTCGCGGTCCGGATCGGTCGCCTCGGCCAGCCGGTACGTCCCCGGCGGCACGTGCGCGTCGAGGATGTCACGGCGCAGCCGGACGAGGTCGGACTTCACCTCGCCCTTGTCCAGGATGAAGAACACGTCCGTGCTCCTCAGTGCTCTGACCGCCTGCAGGGTCAGCTGCTCGGGATCGCCCGCCCCGATTCCGATGACATGAATCTTTCGCACGGCCCCGAGTCTGCCGCACGCCTCCGGCGGCCCCCGCACCGCGTCCGGCCCGCGGGCCCGCCTCCAGCGGCGGAGGCGTCCGCGGGCGGCCGCGGACGGTCTACCGGGACGCGGCCCCGGTCAGCCTCGGCGCCCACTCCCCGGCGTCGACGGGCCGCCCGTCCCGTTCCACGACACCCGCCAACTCCCGAGCCCACGCGGCGAGATGCGCCAGATCCATTCCGTGCGGCCGGGCCCGGCCGGTGTCGGCGCCCCACTGCTCGATGCCCCCGGCGCCCCGCCGCAGCAGCCGGGCACCGCCCGTCGTGTTCCCGCGCGCCGCGTGAGTGAGGCCCACCGCGAGCTGGGCCAGCGCCCGCCACAGCGCGCGCTCGTCGTCGGGGCCCGACTTCCAGGCGTCCTCGAAGACCTCGTGCGCGTGGAACGGCTTGCCCGCGTCCAGCAGTGCCTGCGCCTCGCCGACCGACTCCGCGGGGCTGCGCACGACGCCTTCCGGCTGCCGTTCCACGCCGTCCGCGCCGTACGGCAGCGGGCGGCCCAGCCCGTCCCGGGGCCGGGCGTTGCGCGCCCTACCCTCCGGGTCCCGGTCGCGCCCGTCGTCCGTCCGCCCCTCAGAAGTCCCGGTCATCCTCCGATTGTCCCGCCCGGGGCCGGCCGCCGCCCCCGCGCCCCCTTCGGACCAGCCGCCGACGTGCGGTAAAGTTCTGTTCGCGTCGTTCCGCGGGCCACCGCGGAGGACACACCGGGACGTGGCGCAGCTTGGTAGCGCACTTGACTGGGGGTCAAGGGGTCGCAGGTTCAAATCCTGTCGTCCCGACGGTGTCGACCAGCGGGCCTGCCGATATGGCGGGCCCGCTGGTCTGTTTTGTCCGGGGCGTGTGTGACACCGGTGACCGGTCCGCCCCCGGGGCCGGAGCGTGGCCTGAAACCGCGGGCGGCGCCCTCCCGGCCGGAAAACCCCTTGGACTCCTCCTCCGCCGCCGCGGGACACTGCCGTTCCTGATCGGCCCGAACGCGCATGCCGCACCGGCGCGGCGCGAGGTGTGCGGGGACGCCGCGACCGCACCCCGCCCCCGCCGGGCCGGCCCGGGCGAGCCGTCCGACAGCACGGGGGTGCAATGGGACCGACTTCGTCGCGCGGGAATCCGCCGGAAAAGGGCGCGGTCGCCCTCGCGCTGCGGTTCTACGGGCGGGAACTGGCGCGGCTGCGATGGCTTGCGGTGCCCGGGATGCTGCTGCCCGCGCTGGCGAACATCGGTACGAACTACATCGCGCCGCTGGTCGTCGCCAAGCTCGTCGGCCGCCTCGCCGGTGACGCCGGCACCAGCCTCGGCTCGGCCCTGCCGTACGTGCTCGGCTTCGCCGGCGTCCTGCTCTTCGCCGAGTTGCTGCGGCGGCTGGGCCTGCACTGCCTGAACCGCCTCGACGCCCTCGGCATCGAGCATCTGTACGTCGTCGGCATGGACGAACTGTTCGCCAAGGACGCCGCGTTCTTCCACGACAACTTCGCCGGGTCGCTGACCAAGCGGGTGCTGAGCTTCGCCTCGCGCTTCGAGGAGGGCGTCGACACGCTGACCTTCTCGGTCGTGGGCAGTCTCGTGCCGCTGATCTTCGGCTCGGTGGTGCTGTGGGGCTACGAACCGCTGCTCGTGGTGGGCCTCCTGGTCATGATCACCGTGACGGCGCTGTGCGTGGCCCCCCTCATCCGGCGCCGCCAGGCCCTCGTCGGCCGACGTGAGGAGGCCATCGCCCGGGTGTCGGGACACGTCGCCGACAGCCTCATGAACATGGACACGGTCCGCGCCTTCGCCGCCGAGGAGGGCGAGGCCGCCGAGCACCGGTCCCGGGTCGCGGAGTCACGACGCCTCACACTGCGGTCGTGGGACTACGGCAACCTGCGCATCGACACGCTCGTCGCCCCGATGTCCGTGCTGACCAACGCGCTCGGCCTGCTGCTGGCGGTGGCGCTCGGCGGGGGCAGGCTCGGTGTGGAGGCGGTCGTGGTCGTCTTCACGTACTACAGCAACGCGACACGGATCATGTTCGAGTTCAACCAGATCTACCGGCGGCTGGAGAGCTCGATGACGGAGGCCGCGCAGTTCACCGAGCTGCTGCTGACTCCGCCGACCGTGCTCGACCCGCCGCGCCCGGAGCCGCTGCGCTCCCGTGCCGCCGACGTCCGCTTCGAGCGCGTCACGTTCGCCCACGCCGGCGCCCCGCCCCTCTTCGAGGGCCTCGACCTGGCCGTACCCGCCGGGGCGAAGGTCGGCCTCGTCGGCCGGTCGGGCGGCGGCAAGACCACCCTCACGCGCCTGCTGCTGCGGATGACGGACATCGACGGCGGACGCATCCTGATCGGCGGCCAGGACATCGCCGGACTGCGTCAGGCCGACCTGCGGAGCATGCTCGCCTACGTGCCGCAGGACCCGGCCATGTTCCACCGCACCCTGCGGGACAACATCGCCTTCGCCCGGCCGGACGCCACCGACGCCGAGGTGAGGCGCGCGGCCGAGGCGGCGCACGTCACCGAGTTCGCCGACGCGCTGCCGGACGGCTTCGACACCATGGTCGGCGAGCGCGGCGTCAAGCTGTCCGGCGGCCAGCGCCAGCGCGTCGCCCTGGCCCGGGCGATCCTGCGCGACGCGCCGATCCTGCTCCTCGACGAGGCGACCAGCGCCCTCGACTCCGAGAGCGAGCTGCTCGTCCAGGAGGCGCTGTGGCGGCTCATGGAGGGGCGGACCGCGCTCGTGGTGGCCCACCGGCTCAGCACCGTCGCCACCATGGACCGGCTCGTCGTCCTCGACCGCGGGCGGATCGTCGAGCAGGGCACCCACCAGGAGCTGCTCGCCTCGCAGGGCACCTACGCCAAGCTCTGGCAGCACCAGTCGGGCGGCTTCCTCGACGACGACCCCGCCCGCGCCGGTCTGCTCTGAACCGCCGATCCCGGCGCCCCGGAGCGGGGGAGTGGCCTGCCTCACAGAAGCGGAGTGGGCCGCTTCACATGGCGCCGAGCGGGCAGGGCCGACACCATGGTGCGCGTCACCGAGCAGGCTGAAGGGATCCCGAATGTTCCGCAAGGTGCTGGTCGCCAACCGAGGTGAAATCGCGATTCGAGCGTTCCGCGCCGGCTTCGAGCTGGGCGCCCGGACGGTCGCCGTCTTCCCCCACGAGGACCGCAATTCACTGCACCGGTTGAAGGCCGACGAGGCCTACGAGATCGGCGAGCCGGGACACCCGGTGCGGGCCTACCTCTCCGTGGAGGAGGTCGTCCGCGCCGCGCGCCGGGCGGGAGCCGACGCGGTCTACCCCGGCTACGGGTTCCTGTCGGAGAACCCGGACCTGGCCCGTGCCTGCGAGGAGGCGGGCATCACCTTCGTCGGGCCGAGCACCCAGACGCTGGAGCTGACCGGGAACAAGGCGCGTGCCGTCGCGGCGGCCCGCGCGGCCGGTGTGCCGGTCCTCGGTTCCTCTGCGCCCTCCACCGACGTCGACGAACTCGTCCGCGCCGCCGAGGACGTCGGGTTCCCCGTGTTCGTCAAGGCGGTCGCGGGCGGCGGCGGGCGCGGGATGCGCCGTGTCGAGGACCCGGCCCAGCTGCGGGAGTCCATCGAGGCCGCCTCGCGGGAGGCCGCGTCCGCGTTCGGTGACCCCACGGTCTTCCTGGAGAAGGCCGTCGTGGAGCCCCGGCACATCGAGGTGCAGATCCTCGCCGACGGACAGGGCAACGTCATCCACCTGTTCGAGCGTGACTGCTCGGTGCAGCGCCGCCACCAGAAGGTCATCGAGATGGCGCCCGCGCCGAACCTCGACCCGGCGCTGCGCGAGCGGATCTGCGCCGACGCCGTCCGGTTCGCCCGCGAGATCGGCTACCGCAACGCGGGCACCGTGGAGTTCCTCCTCGACCGGGACGGCAACCACGTCTTCATCGAGATGAACCCGCGCATCCAGGTCGAGCACACGGTGACCGAGGAGGTCACCGACGTCGACCTCGTCCAGGCCCAGCTGCGCATCGCCGCCGGTGAGACGCTGGCCGACCTCGGTCTCTCCCAGGAGACGGTCACCCTGCACGGCGCCGCCCTCCAGTGCCGTATCACCACCGAGGACCCGGCCAACGGCTTCCGCCCGGACACCGGCAGGATCAGCGCCTACCGCTCGCCCGGCGGCTCCGGCATCCGGCTGGACGGCGGCACCACCCACGCCGGCACGGAGATCAGCGCGCACTTCGACTCCATGCTGGTCAAGCTCACCTGCCGGGGCCGCGACTTCGACACCGCGATCGGCCGGGCCCGGCGTGCCGTGGCCGAGTTCCGCATCCGCGGCGTCGCCACGAACATCCCGTTCCTCCAGGCCGTCCTCGACGACCCGGACTTCCGCGCCGGCCGCGTCACCACGTCGTTCATCGAACGGCGCCCGCACCTGCTGACGGCACGCCACTCCGCCGACCGCGGCACGAAGCTGCTCACCTACCTCGCCGACGTCACCGTCAACAAGCCGCACGGCGAGCGCCCCGAGTCCGTCGACCCCGGCACGAAGATCCCGGTGGTGCCCGCCACGGAACCGCCCGCGGGCTCCCGGCAGCTCCTGGTCGAGCTCGGCCCCGAGGGCTTCGCCCGCCGGCTGCGCGAATCGCCGACCATCGGCGTCACCGACACCACGTTCCGCGACGCCCACCAGTCGCTCCTCGCCACCCGGGTCCGCACCAAGGACATGCTCGCCATCGCGCCCGTGGTCGCCCGGACCCTGCCCGAACTGCTGTCCCTGGAGTGCTGGGGCGGCGCCACCTACGACGTGGCGCTGCGCTTCCTCGCCGAGGACCCGTGGGAGCGGCTGGCGGCGCTGCGCGAGGCGGTGCCGAACATCTGCCTGCAGATGCTGCTGCGCGGCCGCAACACCGTGGGCTACACCCCGTACCCGACAGAGGTCACCGACGCCTTCGTGCAGGAGGCCGCGGCCACCGGCATCGACATCTTCCGCATCTTCGACGCGCTGAACGACGTCGGGCAGATGCGGCCCGCCATCGACGCCGTACGGGAGACCGGGACGGCCGTCGCCGAGGTCGCCCTCTGCTACACCTCCGACCTGTCCGACCCCTCCGAGCGGCTCTACACCCTCGACTACTACCTCCGCCTGGCCGAGCAGATCGTCGAGGCCGGCGCGCACGTCCTGGCCGTGAAGGACATGGCGGGCCTGCTGCGGGCCCCGGCCGCGGCGACCCTCGTCTCGGCGCTGCGCCGGGAGTTCGAGCTGCCGGTGCACATCCACACCCACGACACGGCGGGCGGCCAGCTCGCCACCTACCTCGCCGCGATCCAGGCCGGCGCCGACGCGGTCGACGGAGCGGTCGCGTCGATGGCGGGCACCACCTCGCAGCCGTCGCTGTCGGGCATCGTCGCCGCGACCGACTACTCCGAGCGGCCCACCGGGCTGAGCCTGAAGGCCGTGGGCGACCTGGAGCCGTACTGGGAGAGCGTCCGCAGGATCTACGCGCCCTTCGAGGCGGGCCTGGCCTCGCCGACCGGGCGGGTCTACCACCACGAGATCCCCGGCGGGCAGCTGTCCAACCTGCGCACGCAGGCGGTCGCGCTGGGTCTCGGCGACCGCTTCGAGGACATCGAGGCGATGTACGCCGCCGCCGACCGCATCCTCGGTCACCTGGTGAAGGTCACGCCGTCCTCGAAGGTGGTCGGCGACCTCGCGCTCCACCTGGTCGGCGCCGGTGTCTCGCCGGAGGACTTCGAGGCCAACCCGAACCGGTTCGACATCCCCGACTCCGTCATCGGTTTCCTGCGGGGCGAGTTGGGCAACCCGCCCGGCGGCTGGCCCGAGCCGTTCCGTACCAGGGCGCTGGAGGGGCGCGCTGCCCCCAAGCCGCAGGAGGAGCTTTCCGCGGACGACCGCGAGGGCCTCGCCAAGGACCGGCGCGCGACCCTGAACCGGCTGCTGTTCCCGGGCCCGACACGGGAGTTCGAGACGCACCGCCAGACCTACGGCGACACCAGCCTGCTGGACAGCAAGGACTTCTTCTACGGACTCCGCCCGGGGAAGGAGTACGCGGTCGACCTCGAACCGGGCGTGCGGCTGCTCATCGAGCTGGAGGCGGTCGGCGAGGCCGACGAGCGCGGTATGCGGACCGTGATGTCCGCGCTCAACGGCCAACTGCGGCCGATCCAGGTACGCGACACCGCTGTGTCCTCCGACATCCCGGCGACGGAGAAGGCTGACCGGGCCAACCCCGGTCACGTCGCCGCGCCGTTCGCCGGAGTGGTGACCCTCGCGGTCGCCGAGGGCGACGAGGTGGAGGCGGGCGCCACGGTCGCCACCATCGAGGCGATGAAGATGGAGGCCTCGGTCACCGCCTCGAAGTCCGGGAAGGTGTCGCGGCTCGCGATCAACCGCATCCAGCAGGTGGAGGGCGGCGACCTGCTCGTCGAGATCGCCTGACCCCCGACCCACCGGACCCGGCAGCCAGGCCCGTCCGGCCGCTCCGCCGCACGTGACACAGGGGTGGGGGGGGCGCGGGGGGGGGGGGCCCCCCCCGCCCCCCCCCCCCCGGCCCCCCCCCCCCCCCCACCCCTGTGGCTATCCTGTCCCGCACAACCGGACACGGGGTGCCCCGCACGAGGGCTGAGATCACACCCGTCGAACCTGAACCAGTTAGGACTGGCGGAGGGATGTCTCATGTCGTTGCCGCATGCCCGTGGCGAGGTGGCCGTCGCAGGCCCGCAGGGCGCCTTCGACGGGCGGATGCCCGCGGCCCCCGGTGACCTGCGGGTCGAGGCGCGGGGCATAGCGCCCGTTCCCGAGGACGCCCGCTACGGCGGCCCCGGGCGGCTGTTCACCGTGTGGTTCGCGCCCAACCTGACCATGACGGGGGTGTTCACCGGCACCGTCGGCGCCGCACTCGGCCTCGACTTCGCCACCGCGCTCGCGGCCGTCGTCCTCGGCACCCTCCTCGGTGCCGTACCGACCGCCTTCCTCGGCACCTGGGGCAGCCAGACCGGCGCGGCCCAACTCCCGCTCTCCCGGCTCGCGTTCGGCCCCGCCGTCGTACTGCCCGGCGCTTTGCAGTGGCTGTCGTCGATCGCCTGGGACGCGCTGATCGGCCTGTTCGGCGGAGACGCGCTGGCCCAGCTCTGCGGCCGGCCGTTCTGGCTCGGCGTCCTGGTCGTGATGGCCGCACAGGGAGCGCTCGGCGTCCTCGGGTACGAGGCGATCCACCGCCTCCAGACCGTGATGACCTTCGCGCTCGGCGCCGCCTTCCTCGCCCTCACGGCCAGACTGGCGACCGGTGACCCACGCCTCGCCACGGCCACCGCGCACGGCGCCGACCGCGCCGGCGCCTTCGTCCTGACCTGCGCCGTCGCACTGAGCCTCGCCCTGTCCTGGGCCCCCTACGCCAGCGACTTCAGCCGCTACCTGCCGCGCTCCGCGTCCCGGCCCCGGATGTTCCGGTGCACGCTGCTCGGTCTCGCCGTCTCCTTCGTCGCCGTCCAGGCGCTCGGCCTGTGGGGCGCGTCCGTCTTCACCGACCAGACCGCCCACGGCGTCGACGCGCTGCTCGGCGGCGGGGTACCGGGCGCCCTCGGACTGCTCGCCGTGGCGCTCGCCGCCCTGTGCAGCAACGCCATGAACGACTACAGCGGCTCCCTGGCACTGCAGACCATGGGGGTACGGCTGCCGCGTCCCGTCGCAGCCGCCCTGGCCGCGGCGCTCGGGTTCCCGCTCGTGCTCTGGATGCACGCCGCGGACACCACCGCCCGCTTCCAGAACGTGCTCCTCCTCGTCGGCTACTGGATCCCCGGGTTCGTCGCCGTCGTGGCCGTCGACTGGAGCGTGCGCCGCAGGGCCCGCAGCGGCGCACCGGTCGACCTCGCCGCCGAGGAGGCCCGCCCGCGGCCGTGGTGGCCGGCGCTCGTCGCGTTCGCCGCCGCCTTCGCCGCCGCGGTCCCGTTCATGAGCACCAGCCTGTACGTCGGCCCGGTGGCCAAGGCCCTGCACGGCGCCGACCTCGCCTACCCCGTGGCCTTCGCCGCGGCCCTCGTGGTGTACGCCCCACTGCGCCTGCGCGCCCGCCGCTGACCCCGGCGTCCCCGCCGCCGCACGCCCCTTCCCCGTACGGAGAACCAGGTATGACTCCCTCCACCGGCCCCGCCGCACCGTCCCTCGCGCCGCCCCGCGTCCTGACCGTCGCCGGCTCGGACTCCGGCGGCGGCGCGGGCATCCAGGCCGACCTGAAGACGATGCTCGCGCTGGGCGCGCACGGCATGAGCGTGCTGACCGCGGTCACCGCGCAGAACTCCGTCGGCGTCCAGGGCGCCTGGGAGCTCCCGGCCGATGCCGTGCGCGCGCAGTACCGCAGCGTCGTAAACGACATCGGCGTGCAGGCCGTGAAGACCGGCATGCTCGCCTCGGCCGAACTGGTGCGCCTGGTCGCCGAGTTGCTGGCGGGGACCGCCGCGCCGGTGGTCGTGGACCCGGTGAGCGTCTCCAAGCACGGCGACCGCCTGCTGGCGGACGAGGCCCTGGACGCCGTACGTACCGCGCTGCTGCCGGTGGCGACGGTGGCCACCCCGAACCTGGACGAGACCGCGCAGCTCACGGGTGTCCGCGCCACGGACGAACGGGGCATGTCCGAGGCGGCCGAACGGCTGCTGGCGTTCGGGCCGCGCTGGGTCCTGGTGAAGGGCGGGCACCTGCCCGGCGAGGCCGTGGACCTGCTCACCGACGGCGCCGAGGAGCACTGGCTGCGCGCGCCCCGCCACGACAACCGCCATACCCACGGAACCGGTTGCACCCTGGCCTCCGCGGTGGCCGTGGGCCTGGCGCAGGGGCTGCCCGTGCCGGAGGCGGTGCGGCGCGCGAAGGACTACGTCACGGGCGCGATAGCCGCGGGCTTCCCGCTGGGCGCGGGTCTGGGCCCGGTCGACCACGGCTGGCGGCTGCGCGAGAACCGCTGACCCGAGCCGGACCCGGGGTGTACGTCAGGGGCCGGTGCGCAGGGGCGTCAGGGAGACCGTGGAGGCGTTGCCGGACACGGGCACCTCGCCGTGCGTCCACCGCACCCGCAGTGAGGCCTTCTCGTCGGGCGGCGTGACCAGGAGCGCGTCCGGTTCGGCGGTCTTCGCGCCGCTGATCCCGGGGTTGGAGAAGGTCAGACCGGCCAGGGCGCTCTGCCCCGGCGCCAGGGTGACCGTCCTCGGCTTCTCCGACGACCGCTTCGGGTCGGGGCCGAGCTGCCTGCCGGACGCGTCGACGAAGGCCGCGCCGGGGAAGCCGCGCACGGTGCAGGTGCGCGAGGAGCCGTTGGTCAGGACGACGCGGAAGTTCTCCTGCCCGGCGCCGGGGTCGTTGTCCCCGACCGAGGCGCGCAGCTCGGAGGTGTGGCACCGGCCGCCCGGAGTGCCGCTCCCGACCGGGCTCGGAGCGGACGATGAGGTACGGCCCGCCCCCGTCGGCGTCGCGTCCCCGCCCGGACTCGTCGGGCCGCTCGAACCGGCGGCCGAGGTGGGTGTGCCGGAAGCCGTTCCGGCCGTGCCGGACGCCTTCGTCGGCGTACCGCTCGAGCCGTCGTCACCGCCGCAGCCGGTCAGCAGCCCGAGCAACGCGAGGCCCGCGAGCGCCGCCGGCACCCGGAAGCGGGCGGGCGTACGCCGGGCCCGGGCCGCGCCCGGCCGGTCCGTGCCGTCACGCAGGAAGGTCGCCATGCCACAACTCCTCGGGTCGCACCGCACTCACGGCACGCGGCGACCGTGGTGGTCCACCGCACGCGCCACGACGCGTTCTGCCCCGTCACCGTGCTCCGACGCACCCCGGCCCCGGGAAGTTCGCGGAATCGGCCTACGGGCCCGCGCACGTACGGGCCGGGCGAAGCGGTAGGCACACCCCCGCCTGCACAGAACCCCGGCAACCGCCTGAGCACTTACCCCGGGCGCCTGACCTGGCCCGGAGCCGCGCCGGAATCCGGTGGCGCCGAACGGGTGGACTCGAAGGGACGCGTACCAGGCCGGGACCTCCGCCCCCGGGTCCGGATGGGACGTTGCCCTCGAACCCCCGACCTGGAAGAGGTCCCCTGTGCGACGTACCCCCTCCCGCCGCCTGTTCGCCGCATCGCTGCTGGTGGCGTCCATCCTGGCGCCCATGACCGCGATCCCCGCCACGGCCGACCACGCCGTGGTCGCCGACCGCTTCGACAAGGACAGGACCCCACCGGACGGACTCGGCCGGAAACTGACCGCCCGGCTGGACAAGGCCGTCGAGAAGGTCCGCCGGGCGGCCGAGATCCCCGGCGTCGTCGTCGGCCTGTGGATGCCGGGCAAGGGCAGCTACGTCCGCGCGACCGGCCTCGCCAACATCGACACCGGTGAGCCGATGACCACCCGTGAGTTCGTCCGGATCGGCAGCGAGACCAAGACCTTCACGGTCACCGCGCTGCTCAAGCTCGTCGACGACGGCCGGATCGGCCTCGACGACCCCATCTCCGCCTACGTCGACGGCGTACCGAACGGCGACCGCATCACCCTGCGGCACCTGGCCGAGATGCGCAGCGGCCTGTACCCGTACAGCGACGACCCGGACTTCGACCACGACCTGATGAGCGACCCCAACCGCTACTTCTCCCCGGAGGAGCTGCTCGAGTACGGCTACCGGCACAAGAACACCTTCGCGCCCGGGAAGAAGTTCGAGTACAACAACAGCAACCTGATCCTGCTCGGCCTGGTGATCGAGAAGGTCACCGGCCACCGCCTCGCCGACGTCATCGAGCGCCGCGTGCTGCGCCCGGCCCACCTGCGCCACACGCTGTTCCCGGAGGGCTCCGAGTTCCCCGAGCCGCACCCGCGGGGGTACACGAACCAGACCCTGAGCGGCGAGGTCGCCGACTCCACGGACTGGGACCCGAGTTGGGCCTGGGCGGCGGGCGCGATGATCTCGAACCTGCACGACCTGCACCGCTGGGCCAAGATCGTCGCGACCGGTGAGCTGATCAGCCCGCGGCTCCAGGCGGAGCGGCTCAAGACGCTGCCGACCGGCCACCCCGGCACCACCTACGGCCTCGGCATCTTCAAGTCCGACGGCTGGATCGGGCACAACGGCTCCATCCCGGGCTACGAGACGGTGACCGTCTACCTGCCGTCGAAGAAGGCCACCCTCGTGGTCATGATCAACACCGACATCACGGTCGGCGGGCAGGAGCCGTCCACCCTCGTCGCCCGCGCGATCACCGAGATCGTGACCCCGAAGAACGTCTACGCCCGTCCGCTCCCCCCGAGCTAGAGGACCGGTACCGGCATCGCCGCCCGGCCGGATCGAACGGCCGGGCGGTGTCACGGGCTCGGCGGTGTGCCGGGTGACCGGCTGAATTCCCGGATCAGCCGCGCGAGCCGTTCCGGTTGGTCCAGCGGGACGAGCGTGTAGCTGTCCGTCACTTCCACCAGCCGTGCCCGCGGCAGGAGTTCGGCCAGGCGCCGCCCGTGCTCGGGAGGCATCACCCGGTCCTCGGCCGCCCAGACCACCAGCACCGGTCGCTCGAAACCGGCCAGCCGCTCGGCCGCGGCGAGCAGGAAGCCGGTGTCCGCCGCCGCCGCGCGCAGCAGCCGGACGGCGTCGCGGCGGATCCCGGACAGCTCCGTCACCGGACGCACCCACGGCGCCGTGGCGGCGTCCCCGCGCCTGGTCAGCCACCCGAACGCGACCGGGAGCCGCCGCACAGCCCTCAGCCGCAGCTGCCGCATGAACAGCCCGAACATCCGCGGCGGGAGCCGGCCGGCGAGCAGCAGCGTTCTGCCGGTGAGCCCCGGCGGGAAGTTGTCGAAGGCGTCGCAGGAGACGAGGACGGCCCGCCGCACCCGGGGCGCCCCGTCGGCCAGGAGCAACTGGACGAGTGCCCCTCCCGTGTCGTTGCCCACCAGGACGACATCGCGCAGATCGAGGCGGTCCAGGAGTTCGGACACCAGGTGCGCCACCCCCGGCAGCGACAGGTCGGCCTCGGGCCGCATCGGGTGACGGTGCGCGCCGAGGGGGAGTGTCGGCGCCACACACCGGTGGTCGGCCGACAGGTCGGCGAGCGGCCCGTCCCACAGGGAGGCGTCCATGAGCAGCCCGTGCAGCAGCACCACGACAGGCCCGTCGCCACCGGTGTCCTCGTAGGCGATCGTCCCGCAGGACAGCTCGATCTCGGTCACGCGCTCTCCTCCATGACCCGCTTGGGGCCCGCCTTTCCCGGCACCTGCGCCGGCGACGGGGGCGCGGAGGGCCGGTGACCGGTGCTGGCGCTGCTCATCGCCGCCCAGGAGAGCAGGCCGAAGGCGGCCAGGGCGGCGCCCGTGCGGACGGCGTGGGCGAGCTGCCAGCGGTCGCGCACGTCGGCCCAGTCCGCGGGCGGGGCCTGCACCTGCCAGTCGAGCTGGTCGGCGTTGACGGGGAGATTGAGGACGAGCGTCGTGACCAGCACGCTCAGCAGCAGGACGAGTGCCGTCGCCGTCGGCCACAGGGCGGGACCCCGGGGCCGTAGCGCCATCGCGGTCAGGGTCGCCGTGATCAGCAGCGCCGGCAGGAGGGTGCCGGACGCGAGGTCGTCCAGGCGGACCAGCTCGACCTGCCGTACCTGGGTGTAGACGGCCCCGTCGAAGCGCCGCAGGGAGAGTTCGAGGACGAGGACCGCCACCAGGAATCCGGCGAACACACCCGAGAAGAGCAGGCTCGCGAGGCGCAGTGCCCGTGTCGTGCGTTCGTGTCCGGTCGTGCCCGCAGCCGTGATCATGGTGCACACTCCCGTCGGAGTACCGTGTCCTTCGCGGACCCGATATTACGAGGAGCGTAACATATGAGTTCCGTAGGACCCGAGGGCGCCCGCGAGCACCGGCGGCTGAGCGGGGAGATCAGGGAGTCGCTCCGGGCGCTGGGGGTACAGCTCTCCCTGCTCAACCAGCAGGTCGGGGCGCGGCTGGAGCTCAAGGCGGTCGACGTCGACTGTCTCGACCTGATCAACCGGCACGGTCCGATCGGCCCCAGCGCGCTCGCCAGGCTCGCCGGTCTGCATCCCGCCACCCTGACGGGCATCCTCGACCGCCTGGAGCGCGGCGGCTGGATCGCCCGCGAGCGCGATCCGAACGACCGCCGTGCCACCCGACTGCGGCCCCTGCGCGAGCGGAACGCGGAGATCATCGGCCTCTACTCCGGGATGACCTCGGCGGTCGAGGAGATCTGCGCCGACTACGACGAGAGCCAACTGCGGCTGCTCGCCGACTTCCTGAGCCGCACCGCGGCGGCGGGCGGCGAGGCGACGGACGAACTGGCCGCCCGCTGAGACATGTTGTTGGTCGCCCCCTGGTCGTCGGGTTGAACTCGGCGGGGAGTGCGCCTGGTTCCGCCGCCCTGTCCCGACTCCCCGGTCCTTTCGTCTCTCGCAACTGTGCGGCCGGCCCGTCCGGTCCCAGCCGACTCGTCTGCCCGCGCCGGGCGGTTCGTCCGTCGCCCCCGCACCGTCCGCCGTCCTCGGCGGGGTCGCCCGTCCGGTTCCGGTCGGCCCTCGCCGTGGACGCCGTGGGCTCTGTACGGGTGGCCCTGTGGGACGGCGGAGCGGTCCGTATGCCTCCCTGGCCGCCGGTGCGTCGTGCAGCCGCCGTCCGGCCGACCCCGCCGGGGTCGGCCGGACGGCTTCGGCTGGTTCGTCCGGCTCGCCAACGCGCGTGCTTCCGGCATTGGTTGATCCTTCATCACTCCGACACCTGTCGACACTGGTGTTTTCGGTGACGCCCCGGAAAGCTGTCCTGGGCATGCCAATACGACCGCCCGCACCACCCCCACGCCGCGGTCGACCAGGAGGACGCAGTGAAGAAAAGCTCGCGCACCCGCAGAGTCTCGGTGATCCTCGGCAGCGCGCTGGCGCTGGTCGTGGCGTTCCCGGGAAGCGCCCTCGCCGACCCGCCCAGGGCCCTGCCGGCCAACGCGGACGGTCTGGAGCAGACGTTCCAGCCGGCCTTCGACTACGACACCGACGGCTGCTACCCGACGCCCGCCATCGGCCCCGACGGGACCCTGAACCCCGGCCTCAACCCCTCCGGCGCCCTCAACGGGCAGTGCCGCGACTCCTGGGACCTCGACAACACCAACGGCTACTCGCGCGAGAAGTGCAACAACGGCTGGTGCGCGATCATGTACGGCCTCTACTTCGAGAAGGACCAGGCCGTGGCCGGCAGCAGCCTCGGCGGACACCGCCATGACTGGGAGCACGTCGTCGTCTGGGTGCAGAACAACCAGGCGCAGTACGTCTCCACCTCGGCGCACGGCGGTTTCAGCGTCTACGGCCGCGACCAGATCCGCTGGGACGGGACCCATCCCAAGGTCGTCTACCACAAGGACGGCCTGAGCACGCACTGCTTCCGCCCGGCCAACTCCAACGACGAACCGCCGGAGAACCACTACCACACCTGGCGGTTCCCGAGCCTCGTCGGCTGGAACGGCTACCCCGCGGGCCTGCGCGACAGGATCAGCCAGGCCAACTGGGGCAGCGCCGTCTTCGGCCTCAAGGACGGCAACTTCAACTACCACCTCGAGAAGGCCAAACCCGCGGGCATCGCGTTCGACCCCAACGCCTGACGGGCGGGCCGTGGCCGGGACCGGTCGCCCGTGTGCGGTAGGGTTCACCTGCGCGATCACGTGGGAGACCACGGGAACCGCGGCGGGACGTGGCGCAGCTTGGTAGCGCACTTGACTGGGGGTCAAGGGGTCGCAGGTTCAAATCCTGTCGTCCCGACTTCTGAGAAGTCGCAGTTCGGAGGCCGTACCGGAAGATTCCGGTACGGCCTCCGCCGTCGTGCCCGCCGGGCGTGGTCCCGCTACTCGACCTTGGCCCAGTCGAGCGTGCGCTCCACCGCCCGCTTCCAGCCCGCGTAGCCCTCCGCGCGCCGGTCGTCGGACCACTGGGGCTCCCAGCGCTTCGACTCCTGCCAGTGGGTGCGCAGTTCGTCGGTGTCACGCCAGAAGCCGGTGGCCAGCCCAGCCGCGTAGGCGGCGCCGAGCGCGGTGGTCTCCGCGACGACGGGGCGGCTGACCGGAACGCCGAGGACGTCGGCCTGGATCTGCATGCACAGGTCGTTGGCGGTCACGCCGCCGTCGACCTTGAGCACGTCCAGGTGGACTCCGGAGTCCTGCTCCATCGCCTCGACGACGTCACGGCTCTGGTAGCAGATGGCCTCCAGCGTCGCCCTGGCCAGATGCCCGTTGTCGTTGTACCGGGCGAGACCGACGATCGCGCCGCGCGCGTCGGAGCGCCAGTACGGGGCGAACAGTCCCGAGAACGCCGGCACGAAGTAGATGCCGCCGTTGTCCTCGACCGTCCTGGCGAGGGTCTCACTCTCCGCGGCGTCGCTGATGATCTTCAGCTGGTCGCGCAGCCACTGCACCGCGGAGCCGGTCACCGCGATGGAGCCCTCCAGGGCGTACACCGCCGGGCTGTCGCCGAACTGGTACGCCACGGTGGTGAGCAGCCCGTGCTGTGAACGGACCAGCTCGGTACCGGTGTTGAGCACCAGGAAGTTGCCGGTGCCGTAGGTGTTCTTCGCCTCGCCCGGCGCGTAGCAGACCTGCCCGACCGTGGCCGCCTGCTGGTCGCCGAGCACCCCGGTGATGGGGATGGCGGCACGCAGCGGCCGGGACGTACGGGTGACGCCGTACGCCTCCCGGTGGGACGAGGGGCTGATGGTGGGCAGCATGGCCCGCGGGATGCCGAAGAATCCCAGCAGCTCGTCGTCCCAGTCGAGGGTCTCCAGGTCCATCAGCATGGTGCGGCTGGCGTTGGTCACGTCGGTGGCGTGGATGCCGCCGTCGGGACCGCCCGTCAGGTTCCACAGGACCCAGGCGTCGGTGTTGCCGAAGAGGGCGTGGCCCTGTTCGGCCGCCTCGCGGACCCCGTCGACGTTCTCCAGGATCCACTGGATCTTGCCACCGGAGAAGTAGGTCGCCGGGGGCAGCCCCGCCTTGCGGCGGATGACATCGCCCTTGCCCGAGCGCTCCAGGGCCGCGGCGATGGAGTCGGTGCGGGTGTCCTGCCAGACGATGGCGTTGTAGTAGGGGCGGCCGTTGCGCGGGTCCCAGACGACCGTGGTCTCCCGCTGGTTGGTGATGCCGATCGCGGCCAGGTCGTCGGGGGACAGGTTCCCGTGCCGCAGGGCGTTCTGCATCACCGAGTTGGTGCGTTCCCAGATCTCCACCGGATCGTGCTCGACCCAGCCCGACCGGGGCATGATCTGCGCGTGCTCCAGTTGGTGCTTCGCCACCTCGTTCCCGGCGTGGTCGAAGATCATGAATCGGGTGCTGGTGGTCCCCTGGTCCACCGCGCCGACGAAGTCCGCCATGGGGATTCGCCTCCTTCTTGGGGGTCAGGACTCGTCGGGGGAGGGGACGCGTCCGGGCGGCTCCGGCTCGGCCGTCGGCAGGAACCGGCCGATCAGGAACTTGTAGATGCCCGCGCCGAGCAGGCCGCCGATGAGCGGACCGATGATCGGGACCCAGAAGTAGATATTCCCGTACTGATCTCGCCATGCTCCGCCGTAGCCCGTGAAGAAGCTCGCCAGCCTCGGCCCGAAGTCACGCGCCGGGTTGATCGCGTACCCCGCGTTGGTGCCCCAGGCCATACCGATCGCCACCACGACCAGACCGATGATGAACGGGGCCAGGTTCGCGCCGGGCGGTGTGTTGAGCAGGTCGGTGATGGCCAGGATCAGCAGCAGCAGGATGGCGGTGCCGATGATCTGGTCGCGGAAGGCGCCCCACTCGTGGACCGGCAGGTTCGGGTTGCCGTTCGCCGGAAGGGTCGAGAAGACGCCCTGTGTCTTGATGGTGTGTCCGGGGTCCGCCTTCGCCAGCGCCTCGGTGTAGTTCCAGCGCACGATGAGGGCGGCCACGAACGCTCCGGCCGTCTGCGCCAGCGCGTACGGCGCGACCTTCCGCCACGGGAAGCCCTTGAACGTGGCCAGCGCGACGGTGACCGCCGGGTTGAGGTGGGCGCCGCTCAGCCGTGCGGCGACGTAGACACCGAGGGTGACGCCGAGGCCCCATGCCCAGGCGATGCTGTCGTGGTTGCCGAGACCGCCCGGAGGCGTCGTGAGTGCGCCGCCGGCGACCACCTGGGCCACCACGCCGCACCCGAAGAGGATGAGAACCATGGTGCCGAGGAACTCGGCCGACATCTCACCGGCCAGCCCCAGCCTTTTGAATCGCTCAGCCATGGAAAGCCCGCTTCCCACCGGCACGGGGCCGGCCGTCGTTCTGTCCGAGCCCTACTCGCACAGAATAGAACGATCACCCGGTAAGCGCACAATAAGGAAAATATGCCCCGTTCAGGGCATACGGAGCAGGTGTCAGGACCTGTGCAGCGGGGAGCCGGTCAACGCCTCGGAGGGCCTGCCGTCGACGCCGTACGGGACGTCGCCCGCCAGCATCACCCGGTGCAGGACGCGCGGGAAATCCAGGTGCCCGGTGTCGGCGGGAGCGAGGTGCACCGTCGCCCGGTTGTCCCAGAACGCCACGCTGCCGGGCTCCCAGCGGAAGCGGACCGTGTACTCGGGGCGGGTCGCCTGCTCGACGAACATCTCCAGCAGGCGCAGGCTCTCCGCGCGGGACACGTCCAGGATCTGGTCGACGTAGTAACCGTTGACGAAGAGCAGCCGCTCGCCCGTCTCCGGGTGCACGCGCACCAGCGGGTGCACCGAGGCGACCTGATGGTCCTGGAGGTGCCGGACGTAGGCGTCCTGGTCCGCTCGCGGCCGGTATCCGACGCCGAGCCGGTGCTCCGCCCGCAGCCCGTCGGCGAACCGCCGCACCGGCTCGGACAGGCCCGCGTACGCGGCGGCCAGGTTGGACCAGGTGGTGTCGCCGCCGTACGGCGGGACGGTCTCCGCGCGCAGGACGGTCGCCGCCGGCGGGTCGATCCGGGCGCCGTGGTCGCAGTGCCACCCCCGCAGCAGGGTGTGCCGGCGCCGCTCCAGCCACTCGTCGCGGTCCATGCCGTAGCGGCCGGCCAGCTCCAGCCGGTCGGCCGTCGTCTCCACCTGCGGGAAGTCCGGGGGCGACGCCTTGCCGCGGGAGCGCAGGGTGACCGGCTCGCCGAAGCGCCGGGCGAGCGCCACATGGGCGGCGTGGTCGAGGCGCTGGTCCCGGAAGAAGAGCACCTTCCAGCGCAGCAGGGCCGCCCGGATCGCGGCGACGACCGCGTCGTCCAAGGGCCCGGCGAGGTCGACGCCGCCGATCTCCGCCCCCGTGTGGCCCGAGGCCGGCCGCACCTCGATACCGGCGTCCGTCGTCACGTCCGTCTCCGCTCCGTCGTGTCCCCGGGCACAGGTGCGCCCCGGTCGTCGGGCCGAAGCCCACGTGATCGCTACCCTGCCCGGCCCGGTCGAACGCGTACGCGTGGACGCCCCGTCCGCAGGCCGTACGCGTAGGCGCCCTGTACGCCGGGAGCGGCCCGCCGACCCCGACCGGCCGGCGCCGGACCTGCGCCCCGCCACCACCGGGCCCGCGCCGCCGAGCCCCGCCCAGCGCCGCGCGCCCCGCGTCGGCACCCGGCCCCCGGAACGCCACCGCCCCGGCCGGGAGGACCCGGCCGGGGCGGCGCTGCGGACCCGCGGGTCCGCGAAGGTGCGTCAGGCGAGGATCGCCAGCGCCTCGTTCCACGTCTTCGACGGACGCATGACGGCCGAGGCCTTGGAGACGTCGGGCTGGTAGTAGCCGCCGATGTCGGCCGGCTTGCCCTGCGCGGCGATCAGCTCGTCGACGATCGTCTGCTCCTTGTCGGCGAGCGTCTCGGCGAGCGGGCCGAAGGCCTTGGCCAGGTCGGCGTCCTCGGTCTGCGCGGCCAGCTCCTGGGCCCAGTACAGGGACAGGTAGAAGTGGCTGCCGCGGTTGTCGATGCCGCCGACGCGACGGGTCGGCGACTTGTCGTTCTCCAGGAACGAGGCCGTCGCGCGGTCCAGGGTGTCGGCGAGCACCTGGGCGCGCGCGTTGCCCGTGGTCGTCGCGAGGTGCTCGAAGCTGGACGCCAGAGCCAGGAACTCGCCCAGGCTGTCCCAGCGCAGGTAGTTCTCCTTGACCAGCTGCTGCACGTGCTTCGGGGCGGAACCACCGGCGCCCGTCTCGAAGAGGCCGCCGCCGTTCATGAGGGGCACGATCGAGAGCATCTTGGCGCTGGTGCCGAGCTCCAGGATCGGGAACAGGTCGGTCAGGTAGTCACGCAGGACGTTGCCGGTGACCGAGATCGTGTTCTCGCCGCGGCGGATGCGCTCCAGGGAGAACGCGGTCGCCTCGACCGGGGACAGGATCTTGATGTCCAGGCCCTCGGTGTCGTGCTCGGGCAGGTACCGCTTGACCTTCTCGATCAGCTGGGCGTCGTGCGCGCGGGTCTCGTCCAGCCAGAAGACGGCCGTGTCGCCGGTGGCGCGGGCGCGGGTGACCGCGAGCTTGACCCAGTCCTTGATCGGGGCGTCCTTGGTCTGGCAGGCGCGGAAGATGTCGCCGGCCGAGACGGTCTGCTCCAGGACGACGTTCCCGGCCTGGTCGACGAGGCGGACCGTGCCGGTGGCCGGGATCTCGAAGGTCTTGTCGTGGCTGCCGTACTCCTCGGCCTTCTGCGCCATCAGACCGACGTTCGGGACCGAGCCCATCGTCGCCGGGTCGAAGGCGCCGTTGGCGCGGCAGTCGTCGATGACGACCTGGTACACGCCGGAGTAGCTGCTGTCGGGGAGGACCGCGAGGGTGTCGGCCTCCTGGCCGTCCGGGCCCCACATGTGGCCGGAGGTGCGGATCATCGCCGGCATGGAGGCGTCGACGATGACGTCCGACGGGACGTGCAGGTTGGTGATGCCCTTGTCGGAGTCGACCATCGCGAGCTCCGGGCCCTCGGCGAGCTCCGCGTCGAAGGACGCCTTGATCTCGGCGCCCTCGGGCAGCGCCTCCAGGCCCTTGTAGAGGCCGCCCAGGCCGTCGTTCGGGGACAGTCCGGCGGCGGCGAGGGTCTCGCCGTACTTCGCGAACGTCTTCGGGAAGAAGGCGCGTACGACGTGGCCGAAGATGATCGGGTCGGAGACCTTCATCATCGTGGCCTTGAGGTGCACCGAGAAGAGCACGCCCTCGGCCTTGGCGCGGGCGATCTGCGCGGTGAGGAACTCCCGCAGCGGCGCGACGTGCATCACGGAGGCGTCCACGACCTCGCCCGCCAGGACGGGTACGGACTCGCGCAGCACGGTGGTGGAGCCGTCGTCGCCCACCAGCTCGATGCGCAGCGCCGTCGGCTCGGAGATCACGGCGGACTTCTCGGTGGAGCGGAAGTCGTCCACGCCCATGGTGGCGACGTTCGTCTTCGACTCGGAGGTCCAGGCGCCCATGCGGTGCGGGTGGGCCTTGGCGTAGTTCTTCACCGAGGCGGGGGCGCGGCGGTCGGAGTTGCCCTCGCGCAGGACCGGGTTCACGGCGGAGCCCTTGACCTTGTCGTAACGGGCGCGGATCTCCCGCTCCTCGTCGCTCTTCGGGTCGTCCGGGTAGGCCGGCAGCGCGTAGCCCTGCTCCTGCAGCTCGGCGACCGCGGCCTTCAGCTGCGGGATCGAGGCCGAGATGTTCGGCAGCTTGATGATGTTGGCCTCGGGCGTCTTGGCCAGCTCACCGAGCTCCGCCAGGGCGTCCGGGATGCGCTGCCCCTCCTCCAGGTACTCGGGGAAGAGGGCGATGATGCGCCCGGCAAGCGAGATGTCACGGGTTTCCACAGTGACACCGGCCTGCGACGCGTATGCCTGGACCACCGGCAAGAACGAATGGGTCGCCAGGGCCGGGGCCTCGTCAGTGTGCGTATAGATGATGGTCGAGTCAGTCACCGGTGCTCCGCTCCACGTCTGCAACATTGCTCGACATCAAGATACCTCGTGACCGGCCCCCACTCGACAGGACCCTGCCGCCCGTCCGCCCACCGGGACCCGGGACGGCGGCGGCCCGCCGCCGGACGCCGGACCCCGGCGGGACACCCCCGGCCGGGGCTCTACGGCAGCCGCGTGCGCGCCTCGCGCTGGTGCGGGATGCCGGGGCCGGACTCGGGCAGCACCGTGTCGGGGCCGACCGAGTCGGGCAGCGCCGACGCGCCCTGCTGGAGCGCGACCGTCCTGGTGGGCGCCGGAATCCTGATGCCCTCGTCCCGGTACCGCCGGTGCAGCCGCTTGATGAACTCGTGCTTGATCCGGTACTGGTCGCTGAACTCGCCCACGCCGAGGATCACGGTGAAGCCGATGCGCGAGTCGCCGAAGGTGTGGAAGCGGACGGCGGGTTCGTGCTCCGGGACGGCGCCGGTGATCTCCGTCATCACCTCGGCCACCACCTCGGTGGTCACCCGCTCGACGTGCTCCAGGTCGCTGTCGTAGCCCACGCCGACCTGCACGAGGAGCGTCATCTCCTGCTCGGGACGCGTGAAGTTGGTCATGTTCGTGCCCGCGAGCTGGGCGTTCGGGATGATGACCAGATTGTTGGAGAGCTGGCGCACGGTCGTGTTGCGCCAGTTGATGTCGACGACGTAGCCCTCCTCGCCGCTGCTGAGGCGGATGTAGTCGCCGGGCTGGATCGTCTTCGAGGCGAGGATGTGGACGCCCGCGAAGAGGTTGGCCAGGGTGTCCTGAAGTGCCAGCGCGACCGCGAGACCCCCCACGCCGAGGGCCGTGAGCAGCGGGGCTATGGAGATGCCCAGGGTCTGCAGCATGACCAGGAAGCCCATCGCCAGCACCACGACCCGCGTGATGTTGACGAAGATCGTCGCGGAGCCCGCGACTCCCGACCGGGACTGCGCGACACTGCGGACCAGACCCGTGATGACGCGGGCCGCGGTGATCGTCGCGACCAGGATGAGCACCACGGTCAGGACACGGTTGACGTTCCGCCCGACCGACGTGGTCAGGGGCAGCGCCGTGGCCGCGGCGGCGACGCCCGCGGACACCGCCGCCCACGGCACCAGGGTGCGCAGCGCGTCGACGATGACGTCGTCGCCGCTCCAGCGGGTGCGCAGGGCGTGCTTGCCCAGCCAGCGCAGCAGCATCCGCAGCAGGACGGCCGTCGCGAGGCCCGCGGCCAGGGCGATTCCGGCGACGACCAGATCGTCCACGGTGAGGGCTCGGTTCACCGGTCGCCTCCCGTGCGGCCGAGGGAAGGGCTCGCGGGCCCGGTGTGATGTGTCGTCACTTGCCACCTGCTCGAATCCGGGGAATGCACGGTCACGCCGGACGGTGGATCGCCGTCCGGGACGACCGCTCATCCTGCCGCATCCGGGCGTACGACCGTCACCAGGCCCACGGGAAACGGCCATTGACCCCGCACGCATGCCGAGGTCACGGCGGGGGAGTTCGTCTCACGCACGCCTGATCGGTCACGCCTGGTCGGCCGCCTTCGTCACTTCTCCACGGCCGAGGGGTGCAGGAAGCGCCGCCGCAGGTCCCGGCGCAGGAGCCGCAGCCGATGCCGGGACCTGCGGCGCACGAGCTGGGCGATCGGCACGCAGGGGCGTGCGGTGAACTCGTCGGCCGCGCGCGGTGAACGGGCCTCGCGCGGGAGCGCGTCGAGGACGGGACCACCGAACCGGTCGCCGGACTCTCCGGAACGTCCCTCGACGACGGACTCCGAGACGGACGGACGAGGAGACATGGCTCTCCAGACGGTTGCGGCCGAGGGCGCCAGAGGCGGGAGCGAGGACACCGGTGTCGCCAGCCACCCTGGACGCCCGCGAACGAGAAGCACTCGAACAATGACGGAGCGTCAGTGGACGTATGTCATACGTCAGTTGACCGGACGCGAGGGAGTGGCTAGGGACACAGGCGCACGCCATCCGCGGCGGCTCGGCGCGCACCGGAGCCGCGCGGGCACCCGCCCGCCCCCGTGGCGCACGAGCACATGCCTCCGCGCCCCGGCCTGCCACGCGGCTCATCCTCGACCGGGAAGCGAGCGCGAGGGCGCATAGATGGATGCCGGGCCGGGTCGTACCGGTGGACCGAGATCCCCTACAGGAGCCCGATCATGAGCAGCAGCCCGAGCGGACGCGACCGCGGACTCGACGATTCGTTCCACGTCTTCGACACGACGCTGCGCGACGGCGCGCAGCGTAAGGGCATCAACCTCACGGTCGCGGACAAGCTGGCCATCGCGCGGCACCTGGACGACTTCGGCGTGGGCTTCATCGAGGGCGGCTGGCCCGGCGCGAGTCCCCGGGACACGGAGTTCTTCGCCCGTGCCCGGCAGGAGATCGACTTCCGGCACGCCCGGCTCGTGGCCTTCGGCTGCACCCGCCGCCCCGGAGCCGAGGCGGCACTCGACCGGCAGGTGCAGGCGCTGCTCGACTCGGGTGCCCCGGTGATCACCCTCGTCGCGAAGTCCCACGACCGGCATGTCGAGCTGGCGCTGCGCACCACCCTGGAGGAGAACCTGGAGATGGTGCGCGA